>NZ_LMRS01000013.1 GCF_001426195.1 Sphingomonas sp. Leaf339
CCGCTTGAACTCGTCCGTGAACCGACGCTTCGTCGTACTCGCCATCATACACCTCCTGACTCCGCAAAGCCTATCATCGGTGTCCGCCAAACCGAGGGAAGATCACCTCTCCATATCGCAAGCAGAGCCGGATGGGCCGGCAGAGGTCACTTCAGCCAGGCGAACGCATCGAACTCGCGTGCGAAGACAGTGCGCGCAGCACGCTCGTATACCTTACGCCCAGCGTCGCCATTGGTAAGGACCACGATCGCCAGGCCCGACACGAGGTCCACAACGAACAGGTTCGCGACGCCGTCGTTGGTGCCCCAGTGCCAAGCGAAACGCCGCCCACCGTTACTCTCCATTCCCCAGCCTAGCCCCCAGTCGAGTGTTCCCTTCACCCGAGTGGTCTTCGTCGAGAGCCCCGGATAGCGCTGTGCGAAAGCTAGGAACCGCGCGTAGTCGCTGGCGGTGGTCCACAATCCGGCCGCCATGTTAGGCGTCATAAATATTGGCATCGCCGGTTTGCCAAGTGCGACGGCCGCTTTCTCCCGTTCGCCTAGCGTCCACCGGTCGACTGGTTTCGGCGGGCCAGCATCGCGACGCATTGCATAGCCGGCCGGGCCTTTGTCGATGAGTACACCTCCGCCTCCGTCGTGCGCCCACGCGACTGCTGGCTCGGTGCCCCTTGCCCATCCATAGGTGCTTCGGTTCATTCCCGCCGGTCGCAGGACCCGCGTTTCCACCACCTGCGCGGCGGTCTGCCCAGTAACTGCCTCGACCAACCGGCCGAGCAGTACGAAGCCCTCGCCAGAGTAGCGGAATCGCGTGCCGGGAGGGAACGCGGCTGTTAACGGCTCGCCCGCTTCATCGCGCCAGTTAGGCAGGCCACTAGAGTGGGAGAGCAGGTGGCGAGGCGTAATCGATCGCGTCGCAGCATCATCCGTGAACGCGACATGCTCCGCCACCGGCCGGTCGAGGTCGATCAAGCCCTCCCGCACCATGTCATGAACCGCAACCGCCAGAACCACCTTGGACAGCGATGCTGCTTCGAATAGTGTTTCGGGTGTCGCGGGCACCGCATTAGCCTTTGCATAGCCGACCGCACCAGACGAGATTGCGCCGGACCCATCCGGCATTGCCCAGCTCGCGCCCGGTACTGACGCCAGGTCCATCCAGGTCGACAAGTTGGCGAGAATGCCGGGCGTTGTCGCGGTTGTTGCACCTGCCGCCACGGCTATGGCGAGCGTCCCGAAGCACGAGGCCGCGAGCATCGTCCGCCTGGACACCAAATCCATTATCAACTCCCGTCAGCGACCTACTTACTGGCATACAGGTTCGGCGCGACTAGGCTAGTTGAGACCACCGTCATAGAAGACCGTCGACCGATCCGCGTCAGCGACGACCCACAAGCCGACATTCGTGGCGCCTTATGGCCTTCCCAACTTCCGCCATTCGTTCATGTCGATGTTCGACGACTGCCTACTATCAAAATTGGTGATCTGGCGGCGTAAGGTGATGACAAGCTGACGGTTCGTTTAGAGCAGCACCGGCTGCTGGCTTAGCCTTATTTTCACCGAACCGATAACAGCTCATCACGCCTTCACACGGCGCGGCTCGACCGAGCTTGGCCAATGCCTACGAACTCGTATGCTGCTGTATCAGGTAGGCTTGGACAGGTCCCCAACCCGCCGCCCTGCCTCACCGTGCTCGCGCCGAACCTACCGGAGCCACAGCACCATACAGCTGTCGACAACCCGATATGCCTGGAGATGCTAACCAAAGAGTGGTTGCCCCACCTGCTGACGCGTCAGCTGCGGGCATGGCCGAAGTCAGACGGCTGATGCGGTGTACCAGCGTTTTCCCGGCGTCGAAGGGCTGCTTGCACCCGTGCGATCAAATCCCTGCTCCGGTAAGGCTTGCCAAGCACATCGAGGGCTTCAGGCTGGGGGCCCTGTATCGACATCTCGTCATTGTATCCCGTGGTCAGGAGAATGGGTACGTCGGGATTGCGCGCCCTTATCTCCTGCGCAAGGGCCAAGCCGTTGCGAACCCCAGGCATGACAACATCGGAAAACACCAGGTCGACGCCGCCATTCTGTTCCAGCTCGTCGAAGCGTCGCAGCCCCTCGTCGGCGTCACGGGCCACCGCTACCTTGTAACCGGCCTCCGCCAGGGTCTCCTCGGCCAGAAATGCAATCGCCTCTTCGTCTTCGACCACCAGGATCAAGGGAGGCCTCGTAGTATCGACCGTCTCCGGTTGGAACGCAGTGGCGTCGGGTAGGAGCGCATGTACGCGGTCCTCATCCGATGCGACCGGGAAGTAGAACCGCACGGATGTGCCCTCCCCCTCGCCGCTCTGGAGCGTCATGACCCCGTGTGACTGCCGGGCGAACCCCTGCGCCATGGCCAGCCCGAGCCCCGTGCCGGCGCCTTTCGGCTTGGTCGTGAAGAATGGCTCCAGGGCTCGGGCGAGGACCTCCTGCGGCATTCCGTGACCATCGTCGGAAACCTCGAGGAGAACATGGTCGCCCTGATCGAGCCCCGCTATCTCGTCTGCGGTTACAGAACGGAGGGACGCCGCGATCGTGATCGTCCCACCCGCTTCGATCGCATCACGCGCGTTTGTCACGACGTTGATCAGGGCTGTTTCCAGGTGAACCGGATCGACCTCGATGTCAGGGAGTCGCCGACGAAGGTTCAGTTGCAGGTCCGCCCGCGAGCCGACCGTCGATTCCAATAGCTCGACGATGGATGAGATCAAGCTGGAAATCTCGATCCGACGAGGTTCGAGCCTGCTCCGGCGTGCAAATGACAAAAGCTGGGCTGTCAGCTTTGCTCCCCGCTGGGCGGCGTTTGCAGCGGCCTCATGGTATCGCTTGAATGCACGTTCATCCTCGCGCCTTGCTGCCATCAGCTCCAGGCTGCCGTTAACCACCTGGAGCAGATTATTGAAGTCGTGAGCGAGACCCGCCGTCAGCTGTCCAATCGCCTCCATTTTCTGGCTTTGCAGGGCATTGCCCTCAGCCTCCTTCCGAGGGCTTACATCGAGCTGACTGGCAAAGAAGAAGAGGAGCTCTCCTGCCTCGTCGTAGACCGGCCCGATGAAGACGCCATTCCAGAACGGTGAACCATCACGCCGGTAGTTCAGGACTTCCACGCTGACCGCGCGTCGTTCGGTGACGGCGGTACGCATCTGCGCCACCACGGCCCGGTCGGTCAGGGCACCTTGCAACAGCCGGCAGTTGCGGCCGAGAACCTCTTCCAGATCGTATCCGGTCAGATCGAGGAAGGCGTTGTTCGCGAACACGATCGGATTATCGCTTTGCCGGGGATCGGTGAGGATCATCGGCATCCGGGTCATCTCGATTGCGGCGAAGAATACCCCGCCACGATGATCGAGTGACGGGTCCGTGATCGTGCTCTGCTTCCAGTGACGCTCACCCGGGCGACCGAGCAATCCGTCATGGGGCTCGTCGAACGCACCCTGCGACGGCGCGCCGTGGGCGTCATCGTCATGGCTCATCGAAGAGCGTCCGGCGCGACTGGCTCACGCCCGATTGCACCAGGCAGTGTAATCGGCGCCGTCAGCACCATCCGGACGCCAGGCGCGTTATCGAGATCCTCAAGAACGCCATCCAGTCGTTTGACCATCGAGTCGAGCATCCGCGTGCCAAAGCCTTTTCGTGTACCGGTCTTGCCACCTCCCTGATCCGCCACAATCAGGCGGAACCGGGCGCGATGCCGCTCTAAACTGATGAATATTGGACCAGGTTCACCGCCATAGGCGTATTTCTGCGCGTTGATGACCAGCTCCACCAGCACCAGTCCGACCTGAACCGCATCGTCGGCCGCGATCGTGATCGGGGCGAGGTCCAGCGTTAGCCTGTCGGCCCAGTCGGGACCCATCGATGATTTGAGGTCAGCAACCAACTCGCTCAAATAGCGCGACAGATCGACGGATTGGACATTGTCGTCGCTGTATAGCCGGCGATGAACCAGGGCGACGGCGGACAGGCGGCGTTGTGCTTCACCAAGATGGGCACCGAGCGTCGGGTCATCGCTCGACCGTGCCTGAAGAGACAGAAACGCCATGACGAGCTGCAAGCTGTTCTGAACCCTATGGTTTACCTCCTTGAGCAGCGTTTCCTGCTGCGCAATAAGCCGGTCCTTGTCCGCCACGGCAACGCTGAGGTCTTCAGCCAGATCGCGGATGCGCCGGTTCTGCCTTGCCTCGTAGAGCCTGGCCATCAAACGCCGGGCGGCCTCGATCTCGGCATGCGACCAAGGCCGCGCCCGTCCTCGTACCACCTCACTCCACGCGTCGAACGAAGCACGCGGCGTCAGCCGCTCGCCTGACTGCAGATTGACCGCCTTGTGTGGGTTTCCGGCCCATTCGACGACTTCCCGCTCTTCCGCGCGAAACCAGAGCAGGATCGTGGGCACCGTCGTCGACAGGGTAATGGCGAGAAGACCGCTTGCCCGCTCGCGGTAGGCGGCAGCAGGAAGGAAATCTTCCGAGAGGGTGTTGCTGTGGACTGGCCCCGCCCCCTGCTGGCGTACCCATGCGGCGACCTCGCGGATATCATCGCGGTCCGGACAGGATCCATCCTCATGGACCACGCCACCGTGCAGAATGGCAAAGGCATCCGCTTCGAACATCCGGCGCAAGTCGCCCGATGCGGTCTTGAAGAGCTGCTCTGGATCTATTTCGGTCGCCAGACGCGCAGCGATGGCATCTTCATCGGCACGGACCCGCAACTGCTCCCGGTAGTCCTCCGCCTGCTCCTTGGCGTTGATCTGTCGCGCCAGACCCGCAGCAACCAGCGATGCCGCCCGCCGCGTAGTAGCACCCAGGTTCCGGGGTGACATGTGATGACACGCAACAAGCCCCCATAGGACTCCATCCTTGACGATGGAGATCGAGGCCGAAGCTGCGACGCCCATGTTGTGGAGATACTGGAGGTGGATCGGTGATACGCTGCGAAGCTCGACATCGCTTAGATCGACACCGGCATATTCGGCCGGGCGGATCGGCGCCGGCTGATAGGAAATATCGGGAATGACGCGCACCCGGTTGCGAAGGTAAAGCGCGCGCGCCTGTTGCGGGATGTCCGACGCCGGGAAGTGATGGTTGTGAAAGGTCGCCAGGCCCGCCGCCACGTCTTCGGCAATGACCACGCCGGAATCGTCGTCGAGAAACCGGTAGATCATCACCCGATCATAACCGGTCAGGTTTCTGAACCATCCCGCGGCACGCTCGCAAAGCTCGATCAGGCTCCCAGCACGCTCGAAGCTCAGTCCGACATCCTCGATCCAGGCGAGAACATCTTCGGCGGCCCGCTCGTCTGCCGGTTCGAGCTCGATCAGCCAGCGATCCCCGGCTTGGCGCCCGATTGCCTCCAAGCCCGTTTCGCCAATAGCGCCAAGTGGACAGGAAGGCCTCGTGGCGGCCTTCAATGCCTCGCGCGCGGCTTCACCCAAAAGTGATGCAATGTCTCGTCCCAGCCAGTTCTGGCCAAACATCTGTTCAAGTTGCCCCGCCCCGCCAACGACACGCAATGCGTCGCGCGTGGCGATCAGCAACAGGCCGTGCGGCTGTATGCTGCCCGGTATATGGATCGGCTCGCGATCGCACTCGGATACGTCCAGCCCAACAGCGGCGGTCTTAAGCGGCATCTGCATTATCATCGCTATACGGAGGTAGCGTGGAACGGCCAAGTCAGTCTGTCATACCGTCAAGCCTTTGTTTTGGGCGACGGAACGCTGGGACTTCTGGCCATCGCCCTCCTCTTACGAAGCGGATCCTGGCGCTGAGGCAAGCTGCGCGCTGAGATGGAACAGATCAAAGACATCGCCTGCCGCCTTGATAGCGGTCTCGCGTTTCAATGCCGTATTCAGCTCGATATCAAGCTGAGCGAGCAGTTCCCGCCACGCTGCTGAATCACTCCGGTCAAGAAAACGTGTCGGCAGGCCATGCGCGACCTGTCGTCTGAGTAACGTACCACCCAGCCGGGAGCCCTCAAGCACGTAAAGCGCCCCGAGTAAGGCCGCTGGCTTATTCAGCACGGGCGTTCCCACCGCCGCGGGTACATCCAGTTCGAGCTCTGACAGATCAAGCAGCAGATACTCGTTTCGCCTTCGTGCCGCCCAGTCAGCAACGATCGACCCGATACCGCCGGTTTCGAGCGCTTCCTCGACCGGCAGATGCGCTGCCGCCTGTGCACGTAGAAACCGGCAGTAGGACACGCGATCGCTCAGCGTAAAAGCGGAAAAGCTATCATCGACGCGCTGATGATGACGTGCCGTCGCGGTTCTCAGGATCGTACGGACGTTCGTGTCAGGCTGCATGCTACTGATGTAGGATCATGCCGATCCGCTGTAACCCTTCGACAGAGACCATGACGATTGCCAAACCCTAGACGAACAGCGCTTTGTTTCGCTACGACCCAATCCCGGACATTCGCAGCCCCTTTACCGCCCCCCAACTTTTGCCGCCCATTCATCTTGGTAGCGGAGGAGTACTGAACCAATTCCAACTCGATGTCCGGCCGGCTTTTCAAATAGGGACGGTATTCATGGAGTATTTTAGAGTTAGCTGGCCGACGTTGAGCGGTGACCCGGTGGAAAGGCGAAACGGCGTCCGGCCAGCGCGATAAGGAAGGCGATCAGGGTCAGCGCGACGACAGCGGGTGGCAGCAGCGTGGTCCCTCCCGTCGTGAGGAGCACCCCGCCCAGCGCCCCGCCGATCGCGATCGCCAGGTTCCAGGCCGTGGTCACCATCGCCTGCGCCAGATCTACGCCGTCCCCTGCTGTGTCCGCCGACGCCGTCTGCATCATCGCCCCGGCACCACCGAAGCCAAGGCCCCAGACGATGGCTACCGCATAGATCGCAAGGCCTTGCCCACCGGCAAACGTCAGAAGAACTGCGATGGCCGCAAACGATCCGATCGCGAGCAATATCAGCATGCGCAGCATCCGATCGACCAGTCGCCCGACGATCCAAATGCCGACGAGCGAGCTGATACCGAACGCAAGCAGGACGAGATCGACCCGCGCGTACGCAGCGGTCGCGAACGGGGCGATGTAGGTGTAGAGGATGTTGTGGCCTGTCATCCAGGCAAGGATGACGAGCAGGATCGGTATGATACCCGGTGTCGCGACGACGCGGCGCAGAGAAGGACGATCGTCACCCCTCCGCCCGGGGGCATCGGGCACCTTGAAGATAATCCAGCCGATCAGCACGACACTTAGTGCCGAGAGTATCAGGAAAGATCCGCGCCACCCAACCAAACCGCCTATGAAGGTGCCTATGGGAACACCGAGTGAAAGCGCCAACGGCACGCCGACCATGGCGAGGGCCATAGCCGGGCCGGTCTGATCGGCACGCACGATGCTGCGCGCGTAACCCGCAAGGATTCCCCAAGCGAGACCCGCCGCGCATCCGGCGACGAACCGCGCGACCAGCACGACCGTAATCGATCCGGCCAAAGCGGTTAGCGTGTTGCCCACAACGAAGCAGATGATGGTGGCAAGCAGTACCGGTCGTCTGCGACGGCCTTGGGTCAGGCTCGTGAGCGGGATCGCTGCAAGCAAGGACCCAAGCGCATAGACGGCAACGAGTTGTCCCGCGATCGCCTCGGAGATTCGCAGGCCGGATGCGATCTGCGGAAGTAGGCCAGCAGGCAGCGTCTCGGTGACAATGCACAGGAAGCCACTGGCGGCGAGGCCGGCAAGAGCCGCGATCGGGAGTGCGGCGCGCGCCGCTGAGCCCGCTTGAACGCCGATTTTGTTGGAGGAGGGCGGCATGGGTGTCCTTGTTCGTCGATGTAATGCCCGCCTCTGCACCGTGACGATCCGGAGGCATCGCTATTTCCGTTAATGCCCGCTATATAAATGCGACTCTCAGAGGCAAGCGATTTCTGTAATGGACGTTAATGTAAATAAGCGACAACGGGGGCGCCCCCGTGGTTTCGCGCTTGAGGCTGCGATCGAGGCCGGGCAGCATCTGTTTCATGAGCATGGCTATGAGAACGTCAGCGTGGCCGCGCTGACTGAGGCGATCGGGATTTCCTCGCCGAGCTTTTATGCAGCGTTCGGCAGCAAGGCCGCATTCTTTAAAGAGAGCCTAAGGCTTTACTCGGCCACCGTGGTGCCGCTGGACCGCTTCCTGACGCCGGGTGCACCGCCGATGACGGCGCTTGGCGACATGCTGCGAGCTGCGGCGCACGCTTATACCACTAGTTCGCAGCGGCGTGGCTGCCTGATCCTTGAACACGCAAAAGCGGGCACAACGGATTGGGGCATCGCAGCCAAACAAATTGCGGGAGAAAACCGCAGTAGGGTGGCGGATTTTTTGAACGATGCGGGAATTAAAGCTTCCGGACGTGTCGCAGATTACGTTGCTACGACAATGCTCGGCCTGTCGGCTGCAGCGCGAGAAGGATGGGACGAGCCGCGACTGCTTGCCGTCGCCGACACGGCAGCCGAGGCTCTACTTTGTCGCTCAGCCCTAGAGGAGTGAACAGGTTTCTGCTTGGGCCGGCTTTCCCAACTGGGGACCTGTGACCCACATCCAGGCATTCGCGGCCCCTTCCCCGCTCCCCAACTTCTGCCGTTCGTTCATCTCCGCATTATGTCCGTTTTTGCCACCTGACTTGTGGCCCCGAATGTCGTGATGGGGCGGTAAGTGTCCCGCTGCTTTCAGGAAGATAGGCCGCGAATGCAGCCGTTCCGGAATTAAGCCACGCGCGCCGACATCGACTTCTCGTCATGCCGAAGCGTCAGAACCTCCACCCCATCGCTTGTAACCGCGACCGTATGCTCGAATTGGGCCGATAGTTTTCGATCGTTGGTAACGACCGTCCACCCGTCGTCCTGCGTAGAGACCTTTCGGGTGCCTTGGTTGACCATGGGTTCGATTGTGAACACCATGCCTTCGCGTAGCCGTACACCTGTTCCCGGACGCCCGAAGTTCATGACTTGCGGCTCCTCGTGCATCTCGCGACCGATTCCATGCCCGCAGAATTCCCGCACGACTGAGTAGCCATGCTTTTTAGCATGACGCTCGATTGCAAATCCAATGTCGCCAATATGGGCGCCAGGTCGAACCTGGCCGATGCCCTTCCACATTGCTTCCTGGGCAACGCGTACCAGCCGCTTCGCCGCTGGCGGTGCCTCGCCAACCAGATACGTCTTGCTCGAATCCGCGATAAAGCCGTTCTTCTCGAGCGTGATGTCGAGATTGATGATGTCGCCGTCGCGAACGATCTCGTCTCCCTTCGGCACGCCGTGGCAAACGACATCATTGATCGAGCAGTTCAAGACGAACTTGAAACCGTACTGCCCTTTGCTGGCCGGGCGTGCCGCGAGGTCCACGGTGATGAAATGCTCGACCAGATCGTTGATCTGTAGCGTCGACATTCCGTCTAGGTCCTGCTCGTCGAGCATCTCGAAGACCGAGGCAAGCAGCTTGCCGGAGATTCGCATGAGTGCAAGTTCGTCAGAGGTCTTCACCATGTCAGGCGGCTTCGGCTTCGGCGAGGCGAACAGGACCGTTGGCCAACTGTGCTTTGACGATCTCATTGAACGACAGGGTCGGGTTCCTTTCGGCAAGCATACCGATCTTCATCCAAAACTCTGCCTGCGCATTGATGGAGCGGCACATAACAGTGCTGGCCTTGCGAGCCTCCTCGTGCAGCCTGTCTTCAATTTTCACAATGCCCATATCCGCCCCTGCCTCAAACCGTACGAAACATATACGAACCGTAAGCTATGTGGTCAAACTGACGGGATGAACGCATGACCGCATCCAAGAGCGGAATTGCCCAGCGGACGTCCGGGTGTGGGCGACAACGGAAGGGTCGCTTTTGACGCCAGCCCGCACAACCTCACGCGCGGTAGGCCCAGAAACGGTCATTTAGCCCTCACCCCGCCAATCCCTATACTGGTCATTGGTTCATGTCTGTCGACCGTGCAGCTACGCGACTTAGGACCGCATAAGGAGCTAGCTGGGGAGCGGCCCCGCCGCGCGGTAGCTTTCGATCAGAGCATCGAACACGGCGATGTCGGATCTGCTGCGGGCAATGATTTGCGCGCCGGCAACCGCCGCGTAGATTGCTCGCGCTCTTGCCTCGACGCTTTCAGGCAAGCCAATCGCTGCGGCGGCAAGCTGTTTACTGAGCCACGCCACGTTGATGTCGGCGAAAGCCTGTACCTGTTGCAAAACCGGCTCAGGCAGCTCGTCACGCCCGGCCGCCATGAAGCTGCTGAGGCACATCCGATTGTCACGCTCCAGCGACGCCCGGAAGATGCTGGGGTATCGCCGCAATGCGTCCTTGGCGTCCTGCGCGCCGGCGGATATTGCCTCGAGATCGCGGGCGATATCCTCCTGGTAGCGACGCGCTACCGCCTCACCGAGCAACGCCTTGTTGGCGAAGTAATAATTGATGCTGGCTGCCTTGATGCCGACCTTCGCGGCGAGGTCGCGGAAGTTGATGCCGCCATAGCCGCGCGTCATCGCCGCCTCGCGTGCGGCCAGCAGGATGGCCTCCCGTGCATTCTCCTTCGTCGCTGCCGCCATCGCCACGCCTCCACCTGTCATATGCCAGACAGGGATTGACGAGGCAAGATTTACGCTTCAAATAGATACCTGTCATCTGACAGGCAGGTGGTGTGATCGATGAAAGCGAGATCCTCGGTGGCAGACAAACTGACGCTTTATACCTCCCCGTCCGCCTTCCCCAATCCGCAGCGGCTGCGCATCTTCATGCACGAGAAGGGCATCGCCGACCGGTTTGCCGAGACGGTGTACGACATGACGCCTGGGGGTGAACAGCGCGGGTGGCGACACTTGAAGATGAACCCGTGGGGTGAAACGCCGACGCTGGTGCTGGCGGATGGGTCATTCCTGAGCGAGACGTCGGCTATCGCGCGCTACCTCGACGACAGCTTCGAAGGCCGCAAGATCATGGGCGAGACGCCGATCGAGCGCGGCCTCGACCAGATGTGGGACAACCGGGTCTGGGTCCACATCCTCTATCCGATCGTCACCGCCTTCCACGTCCTGCACCAGGGTCTCGGGCCCAAGCTGGAACTGACGCACAACCCCTCATGGGGTGAGCATTCGCGCAAGGTGGCCCTTGCGCATGCTGCACTGGTCGACCGGCATTTTGGTGACGGGCGGGCGTGGCTGCTCGGCGGAGGCCAACCGACCTTCTCGGACATCACGCTGGCCACCGCGATCGCGTTCTCTAAATACCCGGTGAACGCCACCCCGCTGGACGAGCGTTTTGAGCATATCGACGCGTTCTGGCAGCGGTGGCAGACCCGGCCGGCCTTCATGGCTGCCTACACCGACGGGCAGAGCGGTGTTCCGGAACTGGATGACCGCCCGTAGCGTCCACATCACCCGTATCTATTGAATAACGCCTTAAGCAGGAGAGCAAGCATGCTGTTTCATACCATGGTCGGATCGAACGACATCGAACGATCGAAGCGATTCTACGATACGGTGCTCGGCACACTCGGAGTCGGTGAACCGATGCGAAATATCGCCGACAGCGGCCACACCCGGCTCATCTACAATAATGGCAACGGAACGAACTTCATCGTCAGCCAGCCGATCAACGATGAAGCTGCGACCGTCGCAAACGGCAGTACCGTCGCCTTTTCGTGCAACTCACCTGAGCAAGTGAAGCAGCTTCACGATGCCGCGGTGGCCAATGGCGGCACCTCGATCGAAGCTCCCCCTGGCCCACGCGAGACCGCGTCGATGGGGACGATCGAACTTGCCTATTTTCGCGACCCCGATGGCAATAAGCTTTGTGGGATCCATTTCCCCCGGTGATATTGCCGCCGCACGTCAGGTTTAAGGTGCCGCCCGTTCTAGCATGGACGGGCGTTAGGCTCGCCCCGAAGGATGTGCGGTAAACGGTACCGCCTTTAAGACCCACTTGCGGTCATTCGCGGCCTCTTTCCGGCTCCCCAACTTCTGCCATCCATTCAGTATTGCAGCAGAGAAGGTGCTGAGCCTCTGCCCTGCCCGCTGCACCGCCAGCTTTCGAAAAGGATGATTAGGTGGCAAAGCTGCTGCCGGCCCATTAACGGGCTGTCGGCTGCATAAGCTCTATCGTGATATGATCGGGGCCTGAAACGTAGGCCACCAACGTTCCCTTCCGTGGGCCACCCGGGATCGGCAGCGGATTACCTTTCGCCTTCCATCCTGCTGCCTCGACACGGGCAATGGCGACATGAATGTCCTTTACGGTCAGAGCCAGGTGGGCCGC
>NZ_LMRS01000014.1 GCF_001426195.1 Sphingomonas sp. Leaf339
GGTGTCCGCGGCATCGAACGCCTCGACGAGCCGGGAGAAGTCGAGCAGCGAGCGGGTGAGGCGGTCGACTTTGTAGACGACGATGATGTCGATGCGCCGTGTCACGACATCGGCGAGCAGACGCTGTAGGGCAGGGCGGGCCAGCGTCCCACCGGAGATACCGCCATCGTCATAGCGGTCAGGGATCAGCGTCCAGCCTTCGCTTGCCTGGCTGAGGATATAAGCGGCACAGGATTCGCGTTGCGCATCGAGGCTGTTGAAGTCCTGCTCGAGCCCCTCCTCGCTCGACTTCCTGGTGTAGATCGCACAGCGCACCGTCTTCATGCGGCCGCTCCTGCCGCTGATGCCGCTGCCGCCGCTGTTGCCGATCGTGACGCACGCCCGGTTCGCTCGGCCGCAACCGCCACCTTGGTCTTCAGCCCGAAAAAGGCCGGCCCCGACCAGCGGGTGCCGGTGATCGCGCGGGCGACCTCGCTCAGCGAGGCGTAACAGCGCTCCTCCCAGCGAATGACCTGATCCTCGCCGATGGTGACGACATGGGCACGGCCCTGCCACTCGCGGACCAGCCGCATGCCCGCACGGGGCGCTGCGGTTCGGGAGCTGCCGCGGGCGAGCTGGTCGAGGCTGCGCGTCGTCGCCCGCGACAGCCCGCCAAGCTTGCGCGCCTGGATTTCCCAGGCCAGCGCCAGGCGCAGCAGCCTGGGGCTGATCCGCGGCACTGGCGTGGCGGTCAGCCTGACCCATGCCTCGCGCAGCGCTGCCGACGACATATCCTCCAGAGCCGCCACCTCGGCTTCAATCCGGCTCATGCGGCGGCACCGATGGTGTAGCAGGTGGCGCCACCGCGCGTGCCACGCACGATGCGGTGGCCCTTCTTGCGCAACCCGGTCAGCGCGGCCCGGGTGGTATGCGGCAGCCAGCCGGTCGCTGAGATGAGCTCGGGCAGCGTGGCGCCGCCGTTGCGCTCCAGCAGGGCGACAACGCTGGCAGACTTGGTGGCCCGCGCAGCCGGATTAGCAGCAACAACAGGCGTAGCGGCATAACCACCACCAGCGTCAGTGCCGCCCTCCGCATTATCCGGCACCTCAGCCTCGATACCGATCGCGGCCAACCCGGGTGCCGTCACGAAGACGCCGTAGCGGAGGTCGCCATCGACCCGGCTGACCGCTGTGTGATCGCTGGTTTCACGTTCCTCAGCGAACCCTTGCTTTACCAGCGCCGCGATCGACTTCTCCGTGCTGGCCGCTTTTGCCGCCAGCGTATCGGGCAGGGGGAGGACGCTGCCACCGTCGCGCTGGGCGGCGGAGGCAAGCAGGATCAATTGGGTGTCGGAGAGCTTTGGCATGATGGTGACCTCGCAAGGTTGTGCGAAGCGGCATCAGTGCCGCTTCGCACAACCTACAGCCCTGTCGGTCGCACCGATCAGGGCTACGCCCGCGCATCTCATGCCAAGGCGAGTCGCTCACCGCTGTCGCTCTGGTGCAGCGCGAAGTCCAGTCAGCCGACGCCGCTCGATCAGCTGCATCAGGCCTTGATGCATGAGTGAACGGCTAGACCGATTCACTTAAATTGGTGTCTGCGAAATCGGCACCAGCTCAGTCGGCTTATCGATCGGTTTGGAGCATACGGCCCTTGTCGGTCTCGCCGGCGTACCCGCAAAAATATATAGTACAAGAATTACTCGTTTGGCTTCGCTTGATCATCACCTTGATAAAGGTCGGCTTAGGGGAAGTTGGCACCGCAGAATATGTGAGCCTTTGGTGACGCCTGACCGCGCTGGGGACACAACGTCCGCGAACGTTCACCACGGCACGAAATAACTTTGACGGCCGCTTAGACGCACCGACTGCCAATCACAGCCAGTCTGACCTGGATGAAACATCGGTGTCGAAACATCGATATGCAAAAGATCTTCATCTCGCGGCGCAGGCCGTCCCTAAAGATGACCTACATCCGCTGGCAGCACCAACCAAAACCCAAACCACGCATGAAAACGAATATCGCTAATAAAAGTAGTTGTAATACATCTGGGAGAAAGGTATCAGTAGCCATCGTTAGGATCGTAGCCCGGCTGATCAAATGCCGAGCACGACGACAGGGCGGAGGGTAAGCATGATGTTTCGAAGTGCGTTGCGCGGATCGTGGTTGGCGGCGGTCTCAGTCGCAGCCTTGGCATCGCCTGCCGCCGCCCAGACTCAGTCGCTAGACCCGGCGACGCCCAGTACCTCGCAAACCGACCGCACCGTAGTTCCAGTGGCCGGCGACGATCCCAATGCCGTCGATACCGTTCGCGCCAGTGAGGCTTCGTCACCGCCACAGGAGCAGCAGGCAGTCGACAGCGATATCGTGGTTACAGGTATCCGGCAGAGCTATGCCAATGCACTTGCCACAAAGCGGAATGCGGTAGGAGTTACCGATGGCATCTCGTCAGATGGCATTGGCCGGTTCCCCGATCTAAACGTCGGTGAAGCGCTGCAGCGCATTCCTGGTGTGCAGATAAACCGGGAAGCAGAGAGCCGCGACGCGACCATCAATCTGCGTGGCTTGCCTGGCACCTATGCTCGCACGACGTTCAATGGCAACACCTTCGCTGACCCCATCCTCGACGGATCAAGTCCTTTAGGAGCCTTCGAATCCGACATCTTCAGCGCCTTTGTCATCGTCAAATCGCCGTCGGCCGCAGATCAGTCCGGCGGCATCAGCGGCAATGTCGATTTGCAAATTCAGCGTGCATTGGCGCGCAAGGATGGAGCCTTCTCCGCGAAGCTGATGGGCGGGTACGAGGAACTGACCGACAAATTTAATCCAGGTGGCAGCGCATCATACTCCAAGCATTTTCTTAACCATACGCTTGGATTCTATGTAACAGGTGCATACTCGAAACAAAACTTTCGCCGTGATTCGATAAGTTTCAATCAGTATACGCCGCTGTCGGCTACCACCACTCCGAACTATACGGCCCGCTTTGGGACGGGCAGCGTGCTGATCCCTTCGGATATTCGTCAATTCACTAAGACGAATAAGGGCGACCGTTTCTCGATGGCATCCGGCGTTGAGTGGGCGGCGACAGACCGGCTGACCTTTGGTTTGAACGGCATATATACTCAGCGGAATTACAAAGACGCCACCACGCTGCTTAGCGAATACGATGTGCGTGACGCCAGAGCCGTGGTGAACCCCACCGGCGAGACGTTCAAGCTGGACGACGGCAACACTTACATCAACCGGTACGATTTCCGGAACGCAAGTGTGTTTGGTTCGAGCCGGTCTGAGCCTTCGATGGTTCGCGCACTCGGGCTTTATGGTGATATTGGCTATAAGTCGGATGATCTGCGTATCCTGAACACCTTCTCTTTTTCTGATGCGCGTAATTCGGTTGTCCAGACCCAGTTCGACTATCGCAAGCTGCCAAGTGCAACAGGAAATGGCATCAGTGGATCAATCGCGTCGGGTGGTCGTGATATCAGTGACTATGCCGCGTCGATCACGCCGAGCCCGGCAATTACATACACCCCCGGACCATGGTCGGTGATCAGCGCGAACGAGTTGCGTAACCCGCAAGGAGACGTTTTTATCGTCGCAGGCAGTGAAGGTGTCGCAAAAAACCGACTCTACGCTGGCCAGTCCGACGTCGAACGGTATTTCACAAGTGATTTCATCAAAAGCGTTCAGGTCGGCGTTCGTGCCGAGCAAACAAAGTTTAGCTCGCAACAGTTCCGTTCCACCGTATTTGGCGTGCAAAGTCAGAACATTAGCCAAAGCCTAATTATCAACAGCCCATTTGCCAACGATTTCTTCGGCAAGAAGGTGGCAGGCTATAACAGCAACTGGCAGGTTGTGGATATTGCCGCTGCCAACGCCGCCCTCAAGCCTGTCACGGTGGGGCCAGGGCAAACGTTGACCGCCAATGGCTACATCAACAACACGGCCGACGGTGGCGTCGGACAGCTCAACTTTGACCTCAACAACGATATTATCTCGACCTACGGCATGGCCAAGCTTGAGGGCCAATTGGGAGGTATCCGTCTGCGCTCTAACATCGGGCTGCGGTACGAGCACACCCGCAACGAGACCGTTTCTACACAGTATCTACTCGGTGCACCCACAACGGTGCGGCAAATCAAAAAGTACGGTGAGTGGATGCCATCTGCATTGATTGCCGCTGACCTCACCGAGAAACTAGTGCTACGTGGTGCCTATTATAGGTCGTTCGTTCGGCCGCAGCCGCGCCAGGTTTCGCCATCCACCGTCATCTCCGGCAGCGGCGCGTCATTCAACGTCGCGCTGGGAAATACTGATATCGAGCCGTTCACGGCAGACTCGTTCGACGTTTCACTCGAATTTTACAACAGACCGGGCGGCAACGTTTCGCTAGCTGTCTTTTCGAAGCGGATCTCAGGCCTGATCGGTCCGATCACCGATCGCTCGTTGCTATGCCCGACAGATGGCGGCAGCTTTGGTCTCGGTCCTCTTCGGCTGGTCGGCGACTCCTGCCAATCCACAACGCGCGTGTTTAACGGGCAGCCGGTACAGGTCGTGGTCTCGGGCAACGTCAATGCCTCCAGCCCTGTAACGGTGCGCGGCCTCGAGTTTTCCGTGCAGCAGAACCTGGATTTTCTACCTGGTGTTCTTTCTGGACTCGGGGGCGCATTTAATTACTCGCTAACCGATGTGAGCGGAACTGCCAGCAATGGTACCGAGGCGATACTTCCAGGTGTTTCACGCCATACTGCCAATTTCATCGGCTATTACGAAGCGAAGCAGTTCGGCGTGCGGGTCACGTACAACTATCGTAGCAAGTATGATCTTGCAGCGGGCGGCTCTTTTGCCGGCGCAGCGCGGCAGGTAAAGCAACGTGGTCAGCTTGATGCATCGGGGTCGATCAACATCGCGGACAACATCTCGCTGACCGCCGACGCGTTCAATCTTACAAATGCTGAGCGCATTGAATTTGAGAATAGCGAACTAAAGCCACGTCGCGCTGATTTTGATGGCCGGACGTATCAGGTTGGCGTTCGCGTTGCCTTTTGACGAGGAACGATAACGTGGTCTTTCGCCTCTTCGCACCCCTCCCCCTCTCCGCCCTGGCGCTTGTCGCCGGGGCGGCTTTTTATCCTGATCGCCCAGCGTTCGGTGCGCCGGTAGTGCCAGCGCCCTACGCAGTTTCCGCAATAGACCGCGTTTGGTCGAGCCACCGCGTAGGCTACGCGATGGTCGTCACTGACGCGGCGGTCATCGTCGCCTATTATGACGCCAACCGCCAGTTGACGGTCGCGTCTCGTCCGCGTGCGGCTCCAGCTTGGGTGTATCATAAACTCGACAGCTGGACCGGATGGGATAGCCACAACTATATCGCGATGTCGCTCGACAGCCTGGGCCAGATCCACATCGTTGCCAATCTGCACGGGGATCCGCTTGTCTATTATCGCAGCACGCAAGCAGGCGACGTTCGCACGCTGGCGCGGGTGTCGATGATGGTCGAAACCGCAGCCGAACGACGCATGACGTATCCGATCTTCCTGCGCGATGCGGGTGGGCGACTGATCATGAAGTACCGGGATGGGCAGAGCGGCAACGGCAACGAAGTCTACAACGTTTATGACGCCGCTACGCGCAGCTGGAAGCACCTGCTGTCGACGCCACTCACTGATGGCGAAGGGCACCGGAATGCATATTTTGTCGGCCCGCGACTTGGTCCGGACGGTTGGTTTCATCTAGCATGGGTCTGGCGTGAGAGCCCGATGGCCGAATCCAATCACGATCTCTCCTATGCCAAAAGTAGAGATTTGGTTCACTGGGTCCGTGCCGATGGCTCGCCACTGACGTTGCCAATCAGACTGGCAAGCGCTGAGATCGTCGATGCGGTGCCGGTCGAAGGCGGGATGATCAACAACAACACCGTGATAGGGTTCGACCCCGCCGGTCATACGATGATTACTTATCACAAGTTTGACGCGGCGGGAAACACGCAGATCTTCGTCGCTCGATGGGAAGGTACGAGATGGCGGATCGCTCAGATCAGCGATTGGCGGGGTTTCCGTTGGGATTTTCGGGGCGGCGGTTCGCTTGATAGCCGACTGTCCGTGCGCGGGCCGGAACCGGTCGGGAAAGATCGTGTCCGTGTCGACGTCGTTCGCGACGGTAAGCCGATCAGCTTCCTGGCCGATGCCGCCTCATTGAAGCGTGTTGAGGAGCGCCCCGGAGATCGACTGGCTGATCGCCTTCGGGATCAGATTCCTGTGCTGCCTGGCATGATCCTCAATACACTGGAGGACAGTGGAAACAGTGGCATCGCCTTGGCTTGGCCCACCCGTCCGGCGCATCGCGACCTACCTGACGAGGACATCGCCGAACCGACGGTGCTGCGCCTGATCGAACCACAGCGTTGAGCGAGGCGCTGGCAGCATTGCCAGAAGCAGATCGATAGCGCTGCTCGTCGCCGTATCGCAGCATCAGGTTGGAGGGTGTGATCTAAGAAATCATCCTCCTGAAAACTCAAAACCCGTTCGTGGTGGAGAAAGATTATGACCGATCATACAGGGCTGCGGATAAGCCGCCGCACCTTCATCGGCTCCGGTTCGATTGCTGGCCTGACAACTGTCATCCCCGTGAACGCAGTGCTGGCCGAACCGCAACGGGTCAGCCCCGGCGCCTTGAATTCCACCCTGCGCTACATCCCGACGCCAGAAGGCATCGTGACACGCGGGGGGCGGCGCTTCGGCAACAGGCCGCTATATGGGGATCATGGTCCGTTTACACTGATGGCGGGCGATCGACCGCTATTGCGATTGATGGGGCCTCCCCGGCCGCTGGGGGTTCTGTTAGTCGGCTGGCGTGCCGGCAATCGGATAGCCTGGCTGCACGATTTCGCTAAGATCGAGTCGACTTACTCGGCGGGGCTGATGCGCTGGACGGCGCGTGATCCCCGATTTCCAGATACGATCGTCGAACTAGAAGCATTGACACTGTCCGGTCGCGACGGCGCGATATTACGGCTCACGGCGACCGGCAGCCTCAAGGCTGCCGAAACGGTGCTGATGCACGGTGCGCTGATGAACGTGAACCATCCCAATCTGCTGTGGGCTGCTGATCCCGGACTTCATCCGTCGGTGCAGGCGACCGCCAGCAATCATCAAAATGATGGGGGCATCCCGCCAGGACTGAACGAGCTTGAGGAGCCGTTCCGGCCGAGTAACGCCGATGGCAACCGGATTACCCTGATCGACAGCCACGGCTTTGAGGCGTCGAGCACCCTGACCGGAGCCGGAACCCGTCTAACTACCAGCCGATCCGGTCGGTTCGTCGCCTGCAATGCCGATGCATGGGCGGATCCAAACGCGCTGCTTGAATCAAAGCCCGGTACGCGTCCGATCGGGGTGGGAACGGTAGCGATGACATCCGAACCGTTGTTTCTCGCGATCGAACCGACGAAGCCCGGCGCTGCGCCGAGCGGCGTACCGACCGCAGGATCACCGACCCTCGCGGTTGCCGCTGATAAGCCGATGCCAACAAGACTTGCTCCCGATGCCCTCGCCACGGCATTTGGCACGGCACAGGCACGGGTGGCGGCGATCGCCCGACGCGTTGTCATCCGCACCCCCGACGCACAGCTTGACGCGATGCTGCCAGCGGCCGCGGCGGTCATCAACGCGACGTTCTACGATCCCCAGATCGTGCATGGAGCGATGGCTTGGAACGTCCCGCTGATAGGATGGCGCAGCTTTTATGGATCGACGTGCCTTGGCTGGCATGATCGACTACTGACGGTCGCGCGGTATTACCTTCCAACCCAGAAGACGAGCGGACCTACCGCTATCCGACAGGATCCCAGGCGTCGGCTTTCCATGCCGGCGGAAGACAGTCGTTTCTACGGTCGCGGCCACGTCGCGAAAGACCAGAACTTTTACAACATGCAGGCCGTCTTCTTCGACCAGCTGATCCACGCCTGGCACGCTTCGGGCAATACCGAATTGGAGCGATTGCTGCGGCCGGCTCTTGATCTCCACATCGAGTGGATGACCGACTGCTTCGATCCTGATGGCGATGGACTCTACGAAAGCTTCTTGGACACCTGGGCGAGCGACTCAATGTGGTACAATGGCGGGGCTACGCCATATGCCTCGGCATACGCCTGCCGGGCATGCGATACCGCAGCGCTGCTTGCGCAGCGTGCGGGGGATGTCGACGCGGCCATCGCCCACCGCGCGAAAGCGACGAAGATCCGCACCGCGATAAAGGACCGTCTTTGGAACGGGGCGCGGGGATGTGTCGGCGAATATATTGAAGCACTCGGCTCGCGACGGCGACACGACGACACCAGCCTGTATTCCGTGGCGATCCCGATCGACTGCGGCGCGGTGACGGCCGACATGGCACTGCAGATGATCGACTACACCCGTTGGGGGCTCGAGCGCGTGCCGCTGCCCGCAGGGGGAGAGCAATGCTATACGTCAAACTTCGTTCCGCATGTCTGGTCGGTACGCGAAGCCGATACGGCGGATACGCTTCACCTTGCTCTCGCCGCCTGGCAGGCAGGCGTTGACGACGACGCTTGGTCGCTCTTCCAGGGCGGATTTCGCCAGTCGGGCTTTGCATCGGCGACGCCGGGCGCGATCATGTGCGAACCTCCCGGCAAGAAGTACGCCTCGGTAGATTTTTCAGATTCCACGAACATGTTCGTTCGAGCGACGATCGAGGGCTTGTTCGGATATCGCGCAGATCGCGCACAGGGTATCGTGGCGATCACGCCGCGCTTTCCTGCGGATTGGGACCATGCGGCACTTGATCATCCCGATGTCGGCCTGTCCTTCGAGCGAAAAGACGGTGTCGATGTGTACACAGTAGTTTTGCCTCAGCCGGCCCAGGTGACATTGGCCGTCCCGGTTCGCTCGATACGGAAGATCAACTCAAGTAGCCGTCAGGCAGGTCGATTGGAGGCGGGGATTGGCGCACCCCGGTTCGTCTCAGCCTCGCCCGGACCGGTATCCCGATGGAGCGTAGAGGTGCCCCACGACGGCAACTTCGCCGGAACCATCGGCAGCGATAAGGAGGTGCAGTCTGGTGGCCGCGAACCGCTGGTGCTTTCGGCCGTGGGAGGCCGCATCGTCCGCTTCGAAGATCCGCAACAGGTGTTTCAGTCCGCCGAGATCAAAAAGGGCGTTATCGTCGGATCGATACGCGCCAGTGTTACCGGCCACCATTTGGTGGTGGCCGAGGTGGAGAGTGGGGCAGCGCGTTGGCGTCAGATGCTTCGATTGAATATTAAGGGTGCCACAGCTCCCGCTCAAGCAATTCCACCTGCTGAGGCTTGGACCGCAATACCTCTGGCGCTCGATGCGGATCTATCGAAGATTTACTCGCATAAGTACCTATCTCCTCGACCTGACGCCATTTCAGCTCAAATCGGAGATGATGGCTACTCGGCGTGGACAGCGACATTCTGGGACGTGAGCGCTCCACCGGTAGGCACGGCACTGATCCCAAAGAACGGCCGAATGACCGCCTCGAATGGCGTGCCGTTCACGCTCAGCCCCAACTCAAAGAACATCGCTTTCACCAGTTTCTGGGACAATTGGCCCACTAAACGCACCTTTTCTGTCGACCGTGCCGGCACGAGTATCGCTCTGCTGTTATCAGGCACAACCAATCAGATGCAGACCGGTATCGCCAACGGTCAGGTCATTCTGCGTTACAGTGACGGTGTTGAGGAGCGTCATGATATCCATCATCCCAAAGACTTCTGGGATGTAGCAGGCGACTATAACTACCCGATCGACGGCTTCTCATTGCCGAAAACTCCGCCGCCGACCCTTCAACTAGACAAAGGCAGCAGGGCGGTCGCGATGGTTCTCCCTCTTCGCTCAGGATGCAAACTGCGCGAAGTGGAGCTGGAAACCCTATCGATGGAGGTCATCATCGGGCTCATGGCGCTCTCGATCGCGTAGACCTGCGGATCTCGGCAGCAGAGTTGAGGCGTCCGACCCATCGCGGGGCTAAACGAATGAATGGTGCTGGGCATTGTTCATAGCATCCGCGTGCGCTGATGAGACGTCCGTATTGCGCAATCTGGCGAGAAGAACGGTCCCTGACGTTCGCGTCATATGCCGGCCATGCAGGTAGATGGGTACGGCATTCTCATATAAAATAGTGTGCCGATACTGGCTCTGTGGCAAGTTGCGCGCCGCATCCGGCCAGTCGGCATAGGCCGTGCGCAGTAGAACCACTGGCCAATCGCTTCCCTGGAACAGCCGATCTGGTTGACAGTGCTACGGCTGCTCTACCCTTGGATTGCAAATCGCGCGACTGGCAGCCCGCGGCTGCTTACGTCACTAGGCTTGATAGCTTGCACCTTGCCTCGGCAAGGGCGGCGAGGCTAGGCAACCATCTTTTGTTGAGCGAAGTGACGTGGAATAGGCAGGCCATGACGGAAATGAAGGCTAAAGCTCGACCCGAATATGCTGCTCCAGCACTGGAACGCGCCCTGGACATCTTGGAACTGCTCGCCACGCGTGGGGAGGAGCTGACGATCAGCGAGATCGGCCAAGGTCTTGGCCGATCGATCGGCGAAGTGTTCCGTATCACGGTCGTGATGGAGCGGCGGGGATGGCTGACGAAGAACCTGCAAAGCGACAAGTACGGTATAACGTACAAGATGCTCGACGTTGCCTTCCGCGGCACACGGGCCCAGGGTCTGGCGAACGTCGCGGCTCCGGTGATGCAAGCATTGTCTGACATTGCAAATCAGTCGTCACACCTTGTCATCCGAGTGAACGGGGCGGGTTTGGTCATTCATCGTCAAGAAAACGCCGGGCCAGCAGGATTCGCGATGCGGACCGGTTCTGTGATCGACATTGTCACGAGTTGTTCAGGGCAGGTACTATTAGCATTTAAAAAAGGTACGGACCATAAAGAAGTAGTTGCTAATCTTGGTCTTGAGAGTCAGAGGGCTGAAGCATTAATAGCGCGCTTGGCACATGTACGAGCACAAGGTTATCAAATGCAGCCAAGCGCGAGAACTGCGGGCGTTACCGATATTAGCGTTCCCGTATTTGACTTCGGTGGGGACGTGGCAGCTGCTTTAACGATACCATATCTAGTGATGATTGATGGATCGCAAACTATTGGCATAAAGGAGGCTCGCGATCATCTTCTAACCGCTGGTGATAAGATATCGAAGCTTCTCGGCGCCAGATGACGGCTAAGGGCTCTGTCAGCCCGGCTCCGTCAAATCAAATGCACTGGCTGACCGGCGCAGTGGGCGTTGTCAGACCAACGTGGTAGGCGGGGCGGGGGGATGATACCGGCCGTGGATGAGCCGAAAATCGAGGGCACTGCCGCCTAGCCCGTTCCGCCGTTTCAACTCGTCGCCGGAGGTGATCCGGCTCGTGGTCATGATGTACGTCCGATTTCCGCTGTCGCTGCGCAACGTCGAGGACCTGTTGTTCGAGCGGGGTATCGACGTCTGTCACGAGACGGTGCGGATGTGGTGGAACAGGTTCGGTCCGATGTTCGCCGGCGATATCCGCCGGCAGCGGGTAGGCGCAATGCGGGGCTTTCGCCACTGGCGCTGGCACCTCGACGAGATGTACGTGAAGCTTAACGGCGAGATGGTGTACCTTTGGCGGGCGGTCGACCAGGAGGGTGAGATCCTCGAAAGCTACATCACCAAGACCAGGGATAAGGGGGCAGCGCTCACCTTCATGAAGAAGGCGCTGAAGCGTCATGGCAGGCCCGAGACTATCACCACTGACGGACTGCGCTCGTACGGTGCCGCCATGAGGGAACTCGACAACGCCGAGAAGCAGGAGGTCGGGCGGTGGGCCAATAACCGGGTTGAGAACAGCCACCTGTCGTTCCGACGACGGGAGCGCGCTATGTTGCGTTTCAGGCGAATGAAGACGTTACAGAAATTCGCCTCGGTGCACGCCAACGTCCACAACCACTTCAATCTCGAACGCCACCTTGTCGACCGCCAGATCTACAAGGACCGCCGTTCCGCTGCGCTGGCGGAATGGCAAATCCTCGCAAGTTAGCCCGCTGCGTTCAAAGCCCGAATTGCATCGTATGGAGAGCGGTTCGCATTAGACTGACAGCACCCAATGGCTGCTTGGCGACCGTGGTTATGACGCCGATTGGTTCAGGGACGCCCTGGAAGCCAAGGGCATCCAGCCCTGCATCCCGGGCCGCAGATCGCG
>NZ_LMRS01000015.1 GCF_001426195.1 Sphingomonas sp. Leaf339
GCTGGGGCGGCATCAGCAACGAACGTCTGCGGCCGGACGGCTTCCCCAAGGTGGTCGATGGCTCGGCTGCTGCGCCGAGCGTCGTGTCGATCCTTAACCCTCCAGCCGAAGCTAAGACGACGAGCGACGCGGTTACACGCTGCACGTGGCAGGGCACCGGTAATGTTGGCGTCAGTGGTTACCCCCGCAATCAGCGCTCTGGCGATCATTTTCTGGAATTTACCTGGACGAAATCGATCACCGAAGGGAGTGGCCGGACATGGGTAGAGATCAGCAAGTCGGACGCTGCCGATCCAATCCGCGCGATGGATTGCCGCCTAACATCGGAATCGGGCAGCGGCTTCTTCTCTCCGTCTCTGCTTGCATATCTGAAACCGTTTGGCCTGTTGCGCTTCCTTGACATGTCCGCAGCCAACGGCAATCCGGCATCGGTGACGTGGGCAGCGCGCACTCTGCCCGGCGATCTGGTCCAGCGTGGCGTCGACGGTGTTGCGATCGAGAACATGGTGGCGTTGGCCAACGCCAATGGCTCTAGCCCGTGGTTCACCGTACCGTGGAATGCGGACGCCGATTATCACCGTCGTATGGCGCAACTGGTTCACGACACCGTTCCCGCTGGCAAGCCGGTCTATGTCGAGATCTCGAACGAGNCCGTGGAATGCGGACGCCGATTATCACCGTCGTATGGCGCAACTGGTTCACGACACCGTTCCCGCTGGCAAGCCGGTCTATGTCGAGATCTCGAACGAGGTTTGGAACTACTCGTTCGGTCAGGCAGGGCAAGCACAGCGGGAAGGTCAGGAGCGCAAGCTGTCCGATAATGCCTTCCAGGCGAATATCTATCGCTATGCGCAGAAGATCACTGAAACGATGCCGATCTGGGCGGACGTATTCAAGGATCGCCCCAAGGATCTGGTCCGCGTCGCGGCAACGCAGGCGGATAATGCGTGGGTAGGTGGCAATATCTTCGAATGGAACAATGGCGCCGCCGCTGCCCAGATCGATGCCATCGCCATCGCGCCGTATTTCAAGATCGATACCGAACAGCTGACGAACGACAACAACGTCAACATGATCGCGCTGGCGGCCGAGGCGAAGCGGCAGGTGGCTTTCCAGTCCGCGGCCTACAAGGTGCTGGCCGATAAGTGGGGCAAGCGTCTGCTTGCTTACGAGGGCGGCCAGCATCAGATCGATACCAACAATCAGGCGCGGTTGGAGACGATGAACCGTGATCCCCGGATGGAGGCGATCTACAAGCAGTATCTGACCGACTGGAATGCGCTCACCGGTGACGTCTTCACGCTGTACTCGGCGACTGGGCCAATCAGCCGCTATGGCGCCTGGGGCCTGCGCGAATATGCTGGTCAGCCGCTAAGCGAGACGCCCAAACTCCGCGGCGTGCTGCAATTCGCCGGTNACTGGGCCAATCAGCCGCTATGGCGCCTGGGGCCTGCGCGAATATGCTGGTCAGCCGCTAAGCGAGACGCCCAAACTCCGCGGCGTGCTGCAATTCGCCGGTAAGTAATACTAGACGCGAGGC
Source organism: Sphingomonas sp. Leaf339 (assembly GCF_001426195.1). Lineage (GTDB taxonomy): Bacteria > Pseudomonadota > Alphaproteobacteria > Sphingomonadales > Sphingomonadaceae > Sphingomonas. The sequence continues at coordinate 1,541 of NZ_LMRS01000015.1, forward strand.
TCGCTACCCAAGCGCACCTCGCGTCAATTTTCGTTATCTGTATATGACAGGCGTTGAGGTATCCTCTAAATATTCTATTCACTGTGGCGGCAAACAGATTAGAACGTCATATTTGATTAAATCGACGGGACAGCTATGCTAATGCACCGTACTTTTCTCGCTAGCTGTCCTCACTTTCAGCATGCTGGTAACCTATTATTTTAAGGGTAGAAAGATGGTTGGTGGAAAACTGTACGGGGCGAATTTTATTCGTGCCGCTGCATGTTTAGCTGTGTTCGCTCATCATATCTCTACCGCGGTTATGCCATCTTTCAGACCGTCTACTATACATACCGTTCTGGAATTAGCCGAATTAGGAAAATTTGGCGTATCGTTGTTTTTTGTACTCAGCGGATTTCTCCTTGGCATCCCGTTTTGGCGGGCGCTAGATGCTGGTACAACTGTCTCAATCCGCACGTATACGTTGCGCCGCATGGCTAGAATCGCACCAGCAGCATGGGTGTGCTTGCTTGTAAGTTTCTTTATTGATGCCATGTTTATTGAGATAGCGCCGCCCCACCGTCTGATACGCCTAGTCACCGGATTGTTATTTATAAGTGATTGGCATTGGGTCACCCTGTTTCCAGTATGGTTTAATGGTCCTCTTTGGTCAATTTCATTTGAAGTATCGTCTTATTTAATGATGCCCATTTGTTTCGTCGCATTGCACCGGCTATTTCCCACTTACTTTACTGGATGGATTGCCAGGTGCGTTTGGGCATTAGCGATTTTTGCAGCTCTGTTAGCGCATGGAATCATGATTAGCGTTATTGGCGTCCCAATAGTTACGCCGTCAGACGGCACCGGATCATTTAACGTCGCAAAACTGTGGTTTCCAGTCTACAATCCGTTTGGATTTTTCGCAATGTTCGGTATCGGAACGCTTTCAGCCGGCATTCATATCATTACTGTGAAAACGAAGTCTAGTATATCAACATGGATTGGCGTGTGTGTTCTCGCCTTCGGGACGCTGATGCCATATGCAATATATACCATGACATTTGGTGCAGGTGGTTTGCCTAAGCCGCCCTTTGCTTTTCCTATGCTACCGTTAGCAGCTGCTGTATTTCTTTTTTTATGCCAACGATTTTATGTAGCGCGCCGCCTTGACGGACCGCTAATCGCTTTCATTGCGCGGATCTCGTTTGGAATCTATATTTGGCATGCATTAGTGATACAGCTTGCAATGAAATTATTAGGAGTGATGAATATAGGGCCATTGTTAGCTTTTATTTCACTGATGTTGCTTTCAATTACGATTACTGGTATAATCGCGACGATTAGTTACCGCTATTTTGAAGAGCCGGTCATTAAATGGGCCCGGAGGTTTGAACGTGGGGGACAATCTCATTTAGATATAAATTTCGCAGGCGCACTTGCTGTTTCAACCAAATAGCTACAGCAAGGCGGTTGATCCCACGGTTTGATGGTGCAGTCCTCTCGTTGGAACGAACGGAGGTCGTATTAGATTAGTTTGTCATGGGTGCGCCACGCTTGTCTTGAGCAACGGTCCTCAGGCACTGCGAGCTCGGCGGGTCGATGACCGGCGGGTGATTTCGGGCATTATTCACGTGCTCAAGGTCGGCTGACGGTGGTGCGACCGCCCGGCGGGCTACGGTCCGGCAGCGACGATCTACAATCGCTTCAACCGCTGGTCGCAGCGGAGGTTTTGGGTGCAATTGCTTGCCGCGCTGGTCGACGCGGGCACGTACATCAAGATCCAGCGCGCTGCATTTGGCGCAAAGGGGGGCGCTCGGCGTAAACGATCGGGCGGTCCCGGGGCGGCTGGGCCACAAAGGTTTAGGCGCTCACCGACGTCATTGGCCGTCACTACGCGCTGATGCTGACGCCGGGCGACGTCAGCGACATCAAGGCCTCGCCCGCCCTCCTCAAACACGCCGGTCGCATGCGATAGCGGTATCGTATCACGCTACAATCGAAAGATCCCGACACGTACAGCGGATCGACCAACTGCATCGAACGCCGCAACGGTAAGAATGCCGTAGATAAGATAAAGATAGCGGGCCATCGGCTGGAACGGTGCATAGGTCAGGATTACCGTAGCGACAACGATCCCGACATATTCATATCCGTGCCGTGCCGATCTTACGCCCAGTGCGATGCCAGCGATTCCCAGCACTGCTAGAACGGAATAGACGACCGATCGGATGCCGGAAAAAGCGCCGATGCCAATTTCGAACTGGAATGGCTCCGCGATCACCATTTGTCGTACATGACGTCCCGCTAGTCGTATAAAGCCTGCCTGGTTCTTCGCAATCCATTTGGAGACCTGTTTAGATGTTTCCGCCATGTAGGCGATTTCGCCGACTTGGCGAAGGCGAGCAGCAGCGGCTTCGCCCACCGCAGGATGAAAGGCGGTAATACTGCGGTTGAAGGCCGCCTTGTGGTCGGCACCCAACGACGCATCATTGTTGGCAATCGCCATTTCCAAAGCGGCGTTGCTCCGCAAAACGATGGGTTTGCCCAGCATCCGGTCGTTGCGTATAGTCCAAGGTACAAGCAGGATTGCCAAAATAACACCCGCTATCGCCCCGGTGCGAAATCTGATAGCCCATGACCAACGACGTAGTGCCAGAACAATGGCACAAAGAACTAATCCGGCGCCGAACGCCGGACTGATAAAGAAGGACATCGCTAGCAATGCCGCGAAACTGATTTGTTGCTGCGATGACGGTGCTGTCGTGGCGGCGTCTAGCGTTAGAATCATGTTCAACGTGAGTACCGCGCAGACGACGGCCAATCCTCCCTCCCAATACCGGAAATCGAGGGACTCTTGGCCCATGAAGAGAGGGCACACACAGAGCAGGACGAGGGCGCCAAGCCTGCTCAACCAAGGAACACCCAAGCGACCCGCCAACAAGAACAACAGAAGATATCCTGCGATCATTTCTAAGCAGGCCAGCATCTGCAACACGATTTCTGCCGCCGGCGATCCGGTGCCCAACAGCGCATGAACACCGCCGGCGAGCAGGGGGGTCGTTGGCATCAGGTGGGCGGTTGGTCCGGAATCGACAAAATAAGGATCGGCAAAACCGCGTCCCGATGACAATGCGAGAGCGACATTATTTGCTTCGCCGGCCCCGCTGCCCATTCCACGTTTCCAAGCCCACCCGACCCTTTCAATGAATGCAATCGCCAGCAGAATGACTATAATTTTTCGACCACGGAGAAACGATTCCAGTCCAATGAACATTCGGTTGGTCCCCGTCGCAATTGCCATACCAGTCTACGGCATCGGTTGCGTAAGGTTGATAGTGGGGGCTCTTGACAAATCAACCGCCGTGATCGTGCTATGCAACATGACGCGCGCTAGTAGCGGAACCGGTGCTCATGGCGCATGAATTGCGGGTACTCCAAGGCGTTCCGGTCTCGCCGAATGCGCAGGCGGGGAATCATGAGAGAAAGCGCTTGGTGCGGGTCGCTCGCGGTTGAACGTCCGACCTCATCTGGTATGCCATGCCATCAGATGAGGTTGAAAACATGAACCGCGCTTTTTACACAGGACTGTTCATCGGAACGGTCTTTCTCGTGGTGATAAATCAGTTTTTTGGCACAACTTATGACGGCGGCGACAAAGCCCAATTTGGCCTTACGATTGGCGCTCTTTTTGCTCTAATATCTGACCAAATGGCGAATAATCCAGATCACGACTAGTTGCTTGATCTCACGGTTTGATGGTGCGATCCCTTCGTTGGAATCGAAGGTAGTCGTATTGACAGGTACGTCATGGGTGCGCCACGAGCACGTACGCCGTCCGAGCAGCAATACAGCGATCGCAAGCTTCGCTCGCGACGCTGAGCCGGGAGCTGGGGATTACCCGACGACGGTGGCGAAGTGACGCAAGCGGGCGACCTTGGAGGATCTGAAGACCGGGCCGAAGGCCCTCATTGTACCATCCTGTCCGAAGCCAAACGGGCAATGGTTGTGGCGTTCCGCCGTCACACCTTGCTGCCGCTTGATGACTGCCTCTACGCATTGCAGGCGTCGATCCCGCATCTGACGCGCTCAGCGCTGCACCGCTGCCTACAGCAGCACGGCGTATCCCGTCTGCCGGACATCGAGACCGACAAGCCGAAGCTGCAGCGCTCCAAGCGCTATTCGATTGGTTTATTTCACATTGATAATGCCAAGGTGCAGACTGCTGAAGGCAAGCGCTACCTGTTTGTCGGCATCGATCGCACCAGCAAGTTCGCGGTCACCCAGCTGGTCGACAAGGCTGACAGGCGCACAGCGTGGAAGTTCCTCGGAAACCTACTGAAGGCCCTGCCTTATCGCATTCAGACGATCCTGACCGATAATAGCATCCAGTTCGCTTAGCAGCCCTGCAAGCGGAACACCGCCTGGTCCCGCCAGATGCGCTGCGACATGATCTGCGAGGCACACGACATCGAGCAGCGGCTCACCAAGGCACCGGCGCTTCTCGACCGCGCCGGGCGAATGCGCTACCTGCCCGACGACAAAGGCTACGACGCCGACAGGCTGCGGCGCTCGCTGCGCGATAGAGGCGCTGTTCCGGTCATCTCTGGTCGGCGTGACCGCAAGCGCACCATTCGCTACGACAAGGATTGCTATCCCACCCGCCACCTCATCGAAAACGCCCTCTGCCCCCTCAAGGACTTTTGCCGGGTCGCTACCCGCTACTGCAAGCTGGCCGCCAACTTCTTCTCAGGCGTCGCACTCGCAATAGCCATCGCGTTCTGGCTCTGAATAAGTCCCAACCCTAACCTCCGAAGTCTGCTGTTCTCCGCATTGATATCAGGGACGCCCTGGGAGTCACGAGAAGGCCAACGGCGCCTGCTTTCGACGCATTACAAAACCGAAGGAACTTGAAGCTAGAACGCGTACCTTCACCCGTCCAATAGCAAATAGCAAGTTACTAACAACACGGCGATCAGCCAAGCGATGGAAAGGCCAATAGCGCCAACATTGAAACGGTAACGAGGGAATTTTGCGCTAATCCACTTTACCATAGGTAAGCCTAACAGCTGTGGTCTGGCAGCGCTAGGGCTGCACCAGAGCTGTAATAGAAATTGAGCCACGCAAGACTCATTATTCCGCCGCAAGCCCAGCACGCCGGCGAGCTCCCGCCGTGGCTGCGTGCAACGGATACCGGCGGCTGGCGATCCTCCTCACGCGCGAGGGGGAAGGCATGAACCTGAAGAAGGTGTATCGGCTGTATCGCGACGAGCGGCTGACGGTGTGCAAGCGTGGCGGTGGCAAGCGCGCGCTTTGGACGCGAGCGCCTATGGCGATCCCGCAGGAACTTAATCAGCGCTGGCCTCTCGACTTCGTGTCGGACTCGTTGACTTGCGGCCGGGGGTTCTGCATGCGCGGGCGTCATCAGCGACTACAGCCGGGAATGCCTGGCCTGTATCGTCGATACCTCGCTCTCAGGGTGGCGGGTCGTCCGCGAGCTGGCCGCGATCGCCGAAAGTCGCGAGCTGCCGTGCACGCTGGTCAGCGACATCGGCACCGAGCTGCCAATCATGCCGTCCTCGCTTGGTGCCGGGACACCGGGGGCGAGTGGCATTACATCGCACCGGGCAATCCGCTACAGAACGGCTTCGTTGCGAGCTTAAATGGTCGCTTGCGTGACGAATGTCTAAATGAGCATCTGTTCCGATCGCTGGCTGCAGTAAGACGGATTATCGAGGCAGGGCGGACAGACTACAACTCCGTGCGTCCGCACAGCAGCCTCGGCGGCATGGCACTCGCCGAGTTTACGACACCCCCCTCGCCAGGGGCAGATGTTGACGGAAATTCACCCTCGACCTGGATGAGAGACCGGGGGACCCTCAGATGGACACCAAAGCTAAGTTATCAGCGGCCTGAAAACGGGGAGCAGGTCACCGCCGATCATCGATTCATGGCTTGCCATGGCTTTTGGGAAAGAACGCTGCGGATGCGCCATCTGCTTATCCGTCAGCCAGCACAGGGCGCTCATCCACGCTCTCCTCACGGCGCCTGAATCGGATCGCGCCTCTCACATCAATGGGTCCCGACCCTAAAAGCGAGCTTGGCTCAATCTCCGATTTTCTAATCGAAAAATCATAATTGGGTCAGAACAAATTGGTGGAATTTCCGATTTTCGTATGCAAATAGTTCGGGCAAATTGATGCGAGCGCTAAGTCGAGACTACCAACTATATTTTGCAACTCGTTCGAGATTGATTAAAACGCTAAATCAGCTATATGAGTTCAACAGATTGAGTGTTTCAGCAAAACGATAGAGGGTTTTGTATGGCGGGGATAATAAAAGTGTGGCATGTCGTAGTCGAGTATTTAGAAAATATAGCATATATTATTTCATCCGATTCTGAATAATTTGAAGTAATAAATGTAAAAAGTATAATTAATGGAGTGAACAAATAGAGAGAAATAGTAATAATCCGGCATATTTGCAAAATAACTACATGAGACTTATCTGAAAAATAAATAATATTTTATATCTAGGTTTCGCAAATGGATCGCCGGGATTTGGGGAAAGAAGTCAGGTTAAAATCAATCAGGCTATGAACGAAGCGGGCTTACTGATCCACGGTGGGTGTTGACTAGAGAGGTGTAGCATGGCGCTAATCTGGTCGTCGGATGACGCATGGGCATTGATTGAGCCGCATCTGTCCAGGAAACAGTCGTGGACGCGGCGGATGTACGAGTGGCAGGTGATCTCGGGCATCATGCATGTGCTGAAAGGTGCTTGTCCTTGGTTCAGCTGCCCGGCTGACTATGGCTCGTCGACGACGGTCTACAACCGGGTCAATCGCGAGTCGCGCCGTGGCTTCTGGCTCACGCTATTGATTTCCACTGAGAGCTAACCTGAAGAAGTGAGGGTCCCCCGGTTTCTCATCCAACCTGAGGGTGAGTTTCCGTCATTCATTCGGCCGCCTTGGTGGCCGTCGCAGCGGCATATTCGACCGGCGTCATCCAGCCAAGCGATGTGTGAGGACGGCTCTCGTTATAATCCCGCCGCCAGGCCTCGATCTTGGCTCGGGCGTCAGCGATGGACAGGAACCAATGTGCGTTCAGGCACTCGTCGCGGAGGCGGCCGTTGAACGATTCCACGAAAGCATTGTCCGTAGGCTTGCCCGGTCGGCTGAAGTCCAGCGTAACGCCGTTTTCGTAAGCCCATCGGTCAAGCGCCTTCGAGATGAACTCTGGCCCATTGTCCACGCGAATGGTCCTGGGCGCTCCGCGGATCGACGAGATCCGTGCCATCGCCTCTACCACCTGCTCGCCCTTAATCCCTTGGTCGACGTCAATGGCCAGAGCTTCACGGGTGAAGGCGTCAACCACGGTCAGCGCTCGTAACCGCCGGCCGTCGAACAGAGCGTCCGAGACGAAATCCATCGACCACATCTCGTTCGCCGCCAGTGCCGCTGGCTGGCGTTCCCGATCGGCAGCGCTGACGTTGCGCCGTGGCTTCTTGAGCCGAAGGCTCAGTCCATCATTCCGATACAGTCGATAGACGCGTTTATGATTCACGACCCATCCTTCACGGCGCAGCAGGATGTAGATCCGGAAATAGCCATAGCGCGTCCGCGTTGCCGCCAGATCACGAATGCGCATCACCAGCGGTGTCTGGTCCGGCTTGTGGGAGATGTAGCGCACCGACGACCGCTCGACGCCCAGCGCCGAGCAACCGCGCCGTTCGCTCACGGCATGGGACGCCTGGACGTACGCGACGAGCTCGCGTCGTCGTCCAGGCGTCAGAGCTTTTTTGCCAGAACGTCCTGCAGAATGTGCTTGTCCAGGCTCAGGTCGGCAACCAGCTGTTTCAGCTGCCGGTTTTCATCCTCGAGCTGCTTAAGGCGCCTCAACTCGCCGACGCCGAGACCGCCGTACACCTTCTTCCAACGGTAGAACGTCTGCTCCGAGATCCCCATCCGCCGGATGACCTCGGCCACCGGCGTGCCCGTTTCCGCCTGCTTCAGCGCGAAGGCGATCTGCTCGTCCGTGTACCTCGACTTCTTCATGTCCAGCTCCTTGCCCGAAGGCTTCCTAAGGCCGGAAAACTCTCACTTAGATTGGGCTAAAAAACAGGGGGGACGTCAAGATGAGAACCGGCAGCTGAAACAGCTGGTTGCCGACCTGAGTTTGGACAAGCACCACATCTTGCAGGATTTCCTGTCAAAAAATGTATGGTCCGCCCCCGTCTGGCAAGCGTGAGATGCGATTGGCGGCACAGTCTGCGTAAATGTATCCGGCCTGTATGTGGGACATCTCGATCCCTGGCCATGATGGGATACGCGTCACGATCGGCCTTACGAGCTGGTCCAGCCTTTGACGGCTGCATTTTTGGCCAGGCTTTGATCGTGTCACCATCGACTGTTTGCCATCACTCCTCTGCTTGCAGACCTCTTCGTGCGGGTGCCCGGCTCAAGCGGCGATCGGTACGGGTGGCCGATATTCTTCCTGCCGGGCCAACACCGCCCAACTGATACGCACGATCTTGTTCGCCAGCGCGACGACGGCGACGTTCTTGTGGACTCTCGTCTCAAGCTGATCGAGCCAGGGGCCAAGGCCGCGATCACGCTTCATGTGCATGCTCGCTGATCGGGCACCGTGGATGAACAGCCGGCGCAGGTGGCTGTTACCGCGCTTCGACATGCCGAGCAGCGTGGACTTACCGCCGGTAGAGTGTTGGCGGGGAACGAGGCCGAGCCACGCGGCGAGATCGCGACCGCGCTTGAAGCCGGTGCCATCGGCGACCGCCGCGACCAGCGCCGTGGCGACCAGCGGCCCGACGCCGGGGATGGCGAGCAGGCGTCGGCAGCCAGCATCGGCCGCCGCGATCGTCTCGATCTCTTTGGTCGCCGCGGCGATGTCGGTGTCGAGCCCACGCCACTCACGCCACGCCAGCACTCCACCGGAGGAAAGACCAGGCTGCTTGGCATCAGCAAGCGAGGTAACAAGTACATCCGCGTCCAGCTGATCCACGGCGCGCGCGCGGCTATGGCCCACTTTTTCAGGCAAACTACGCCGACAGGCGACTGGGTGCGCCGGCTGGTCGCGCGTGCTCATCCCAATGTCGTGGTGGTGGCACTCGCCGCAAAGCTGGCACGCATCGCATGGGCCGTGCTCCGTCATGGACGTAGCTTTGATCGTCAGGTGTCCGTGGCTGCCTGACCAGGAACAGCGGCAGGCTAAGCGCCAACGCGCTCACGATGTCTGTGGAGGTGAAGGACAGATGGCGTAAAGGTGCACCCCGAGTCGCGAAGCCTGGGCAAAAATGTGGTGCTCGACACCGCCGTCTTTATGAGGCCCGTGACGCGCGAGATCCATCTTGGCCAGGGCTGAAGCCCTGAGACCGGATACGTTGAAGCAGACCAGCACGCCCTTGTGAATCCCGCACGACCCACGTCGACCGGAAAACGCTCTAAACCCGTTAAACGAGTGGAAATCACTGTTGCGCTCGCCAATCGGGGCATACTGTGCCATCTCTTCCGAATGCATGAAAATGTCGTATCGCTTTTTGATCGGACACCGGCTCTACCGCTAATCTCCGTCGCCCTCGCAACTTTTAACGGCGCCAAATATATAGGTCCTCAATTAGATAGCATTTACAGTCAGTCATATCCGAATGTAGAAGTGGTCGTGTCAGATGATGGTTCGTCAGACGGAACGTTAGACATACTCGAGCGCTACAAAGCTGAGCGAGGGTTGAAATTAATTAAGCAGAAGCGACGACTTGGCTATAAAGATAATTTTGTCGAAGCTATAAAGGCTTGCAGTGGCGAATTTATTGCTTTGGCTGATCAAGATGATCTGTGGGTTTCAAATAAACTAGAAATATTACATGACGAGATAGGCGTAGATTTTCTCATCCACGCCGATGTCAAGATGATCGACGAGGATGGTTTGCTTATAGCCCAGTCAGCTCGTCATATGAACTTTGGCGATCTTCACGATCGTGTTTTTCTTGATAGGGATTATCATCGCCGATCTGTTCTGACCCGGAAAAGCCTGTGCCAAGGATGCACAACACTCTTCCGTTCGACGCTTCTAGAGACAGCTTTACCGATCCCTGCCGCTGAGCAAGCGCATGATATTTGGCTAGCCTTTGTGGCAGCGGCCCAAGACAAGATCCGATATGTCGATGTCGCGCTTGTTAGCTGGCGTCTTCACGGGTCCAACACCTCGCAAATAGCTGATAAGTCCGAAATGAAACGCAGCTTAAAGGGTTCGTTTATTCACGGGCTCTACCGTCGCCAGCAATATTATCGCAGGGCAATAGTTTTAAAAATTCGTGGGATATCGATGTCCCTATATCCACTCAGGCTTCGTGATGAGATATTTTAGTCGCCCAAACAGTCTTGCATCTCATCGCTTGCGAAATCGGCCCAGCGTCGATGCCGCTAACCAAGCTATAAAAGAGAGTGGTATGCCTGGCCCTCCCAAAGATTGTGGGGTCACGACCTCGATCGCTCGTGCGAGCGGGTTGCGCCTACGTAGCCAGACAGGGTTGGCTAAGGCATCGGTATAGGGCTCGGCGGCAATAAAATAGGCTGACAGCTCGTGACCTACCCAAGCGGAATAGCCAATACCGGCGGTTTTCTGCAATGAACGCTCGCGGAATTGCCACGGCTTGACCCTCCCAAGGGCGTGAACGAGCATGGCACGTTCGCCTCGCAAGCTACCGAGACGGTTAAAAAGGTGATAGCCATTTGCGCCCGAGTCCTGAATGATATCGACTCCGTTTTTCAAATAGCTGACCTGTACCGACGCAAAAGTTGCGCAAAGCAATGCCCATAAAACGTCCTGATCCCCCAGCAAATGCGTAGGTCGCGCCGTCACAGGAAAGATTTGCTGCGCCGCCCGATAGTCATCGCTCTTCAGCAGTTGCTCCCACGCGCGTAGCAGCGGCTCATGTACGCGCGACGCCACTATAGCACCGGAATTAACGTGAACGGGCATCGAGCGTTTTAACTGCCATCGCCAGGCGTCAACCCGTACTTGACTACCCACCGCCCCAGAACTGCGAAATTCTTGACTTACCACCAAATGATCCAGTGGAAAAACTGCCGCACGTTCTAGTGAGTCCACAACAATGATGTCGCTGTCCATCCACATAACGCGGTCGTCTTCTTTTAGACTGCGTAGCAGTACGGTGGGCTTCACATTCCAGCCAGATCCGGCGAGTTCGGGAGCGACGCGCCAGTCCACGTCGGCCTCGCCCAGTCCTGTCACAGCCTGCCGCTCGAGCGGGGACCAAACAATTAGCCGGGACTTTGGGTTATGGCGTCGCAGCGATCGCGCCAGAAGTTCGACACCGACCATAGCTGCGCGACGGTCTTCATACGTTGTGTAGATCATCTGGATAAGCTGCTTTGCAAAGGGTATCGGCGTGGCGGCGCGTGGCTGATGATTAACAGTCTTGTGACGGATAGTTGATCTTGCACGCCCATGATAGGGCCGCCGGCGGCTCCGTCAAACCAAATGCACCTGCTGATAAGGGGGGGCGGGTTAAGGCGGGGGCATGCCCCGCGTCCGCAAGCCAGCATCGCCGTTTCGGTACTTTAACTCATCGCCTGCGGTGATCTGGCTGGTGGTGCTGACGTACGTCCGTTTTTCGCTGTCGCTGCGGAATGTCGAAGACCTGCTGTTCGAGCGGGGGATCGATATCTGCCACGAGACGG
>NZ_LMRS01000016.1 GCF_001426195.1 Sphingomonas sp. Leaf339
CCGCTTGAACTCGTCCGTGAACCGACGCTTCGTCGTACTCGCCATCATACACCTCCTGACTCCGCAAAGCCTATCATCGGTGTCCGCCAAACCGAGGGAAGATCAGTTTGCAGTCCGACCGCTCTTGGGAGCCGCGTCAGCACAGGCAATGTTGCGCAGCAATACCGCCTCCAAGAAGCTAGAAAATGGAGATCGCTAGGCCCGTGGCGATGTGAGGGAGATGCGTTTGATGATGCGCTGTGTGATCGCAGCCCCGCGTTCGCCACCGCAATTTGTGAGCGCCGCGCACCCACGACCGGACTTGCGGTCAATAATCGCACTCGCAAACCACAGCGTGTTCGACCCGTCGTGCGTTAGTCTGCTCGCTGGAGAGGCGGATGGTCCGTCCAGGCTCCAGCCTCCGGCATAACCGAGATCCGGTTCAGCTGGGGTGAGCAGATGCTTCAAGGTCGTTGGACGAACGAGAGACGGCCCGCCATGCAAATAACTCGCCAGGAATTGTGCGTAGCCCGAGGCGCTAATGTGTACGCCGCCGGATGGCCAAAGTACCGCCGGATTGTCAGCCTCACCGAGGGACGGGTCAATAGGTTTTAACTTGCTACCACTGGCTTCCCGCCCCCACGGCCCCGTGCGTGGAGGTGCCCCAAATCCCGCTTCAGCAATCCGCAAAGTTGCGAACACTTCGCTCTGCATCCCCTCCTCCCACGTTACGCTAATTGCCTGTTCAATGGCTGCACCCACCATCACGTAGTTCAGATTGCCGTAGCGATAGACACCCCGACTCTCCGGCGGAGCAACACCAAGAACGCGCTCGACCAGGTCTCGCCGTTGTTCACGGGCAGATTTTGCATCGGCGCGTCGCGCATCCAGCCACCGACCATCAATGAAGGTATCCGTTAAGCCTGCCGAGTGACTTAATAGTTCCTCGATCCGTATGTCGGCCCAAGCCGGATGCGATGCGATTGTAGGAAAGAGACTAGGAACGCTCGCGGCCCAGCGGCATCGCCCGAGATCAACCATACGGGCATAAAGAGCGGCCGTCATCGCCTTCGTATTGGAGCCAATGTGCCAGCGGAACGATGGATCGAGAACTGCGCCATCCTCGCCTTGCGAGATAATCCCCGAAACGCCCGCCATGGAACACGTCAACCCCACGACTCCGCTAGGGGTAACGTTCGCCCCACGAGCAATGGTCGATAAAGCGGCCCCCGCCGCACCCACAAGGAAGCTACGTCTTCTCAAGCGCTTTCGCCTTTTAGAGCCAACCAAGGCCGGGTTTTTTTTTAGAATAGGCAACTATGAACCTTAAAAGCCCAACCGCCCTGCATTTTTCGTGGAGGCGATTTGAGCGTCACCTAAGCTTCTTTCCGCCATGCCCGTGCGCTTGGCGTCCACATTAGGACTGCGGCAGCGGCGCCGCAGAGCGCTGAACATTGTAACGCCCAGTTACTACGGTTTATGTAGTATAATGCTCTGACAATCATCGCTTCGGTAAAGTGATAAAACCGTGGTTCGGGATTAAATAGTGTTGCAAACGCGACCAGCATAAGCGTAAAAAGGAACGGTAAGATAACGCCTAATGCAACATCACTTCTTAAGCGTGTTGCACATATTGTCATCATAATAATGAATGTCCCTAGTATAAACATCGCGGTGTATGAGATACTATGACGAGCGTTTCCCATCCTCATATCCGCCCAAATAATTGAAATAATCCACAGCACGACCGAACATACCGCAAGATATTCTGTGATCCGAACCTGAATCGGACGATTCACTCTAAATATCTTCATTGTTCGGCTCCGGCGCATCACGATATGACGGATCGTAAAAGCTTTTTACCTCAGTTCTGTCTAGCACCCTTCAACCTATAGCCCTTACCTCGAACTGTCTGAATCAGGTCTTCGTTGCTACTCTTCATTATTTTCTTCCGAAGACGACTTATGACCACGTCAAGAGAGCGATCGTTGATCATATGCCCGCTCTCAGTGTCAAAAGACCTTAGACTGTATCTATCTTTGGTGACATCCGGCTCACTGAACAACGCTGCTAATATCACGTACTCTGCTTGCGTTAGATTTATCACACTCTTTAAGGGCGATAGGAGCTCACATCGATTTTTGTCTAATACCCAGTCAAAGAATAGCAGCGTTGAAAAACTTTGAGGCGCTGACGGCGCGGTTGAGGTCGATCCGCCGATTGTTTCGCGTTTATGGCGACGAAGAAATGCGCGTATCCGAGCCTTTAGCTCGCGATAACCACATGATGAAGCGAAACAATCATCTGCCCCGATTTCGAGGGCCAATACTCTATCTATCTCGTCATCCGTTTCAGCTCTGACCATTATATACGGGAAGCTATCGGCAGAACGAATAAGCCTGACAGCAGAAATAGTATCCAAATCCGAGAGTACGGAGTCTATTAGGACTAAATCATATTTCGCCAATTTTTGTAATTCATGGACCGCATTTGCGGTTTCCACGAACTCGACCTTCGCCGTTGTCGCGATAAAACTATCTATGACGTTTCCGTCTGGATGTGTTGATCGAGCAACGATTACATTTGCTCCACCGTCCACCCCCTTATCAGAATGATCGCCAAGGCCATTTTGCCGTGAAGATTGCTCGTCAGACATGAAGCAGCTTTCCATAAAGATAAATCGCCAAATTCAAGCGGTCGACACGACATTCAATAGCGTTTCAACATGGAAGACTCTCTTGAAGGATTTATTCGGTTGGAACACAAAAAAGGGCTGCCCCCCAATGTTCATGGGGGCAGCCGACACGATAAAGCCTCTAGTTCTTAAAATCCAGCGCGCACGTTCGCGAAGAAGGTTCTGCCTACGTAATCGTAGGCGCTGTATAGCGGCACGTTCCCAACACGATTGTAGGCACCCGAAGAAATCTGCGGCAGCTTCTGTTCGAGGAGGTTACGTACACCAATCGTAAATTGGAACTTGTTGTCCAGGCGCCACCGAATTGAGGTAGAGTGGATGAAGTAGTCTTTTGCCTCAAAGACGTACGTAGCACGTTGCGCGTCGGTGAGGCCGACATAGTCCGCGCTGCTGTTTGTACTTCCAACCCATTCGACCGAATAACGGAAGGAAATCTTGTCAAAGCCGATGCCGCCATCGAATGTCCCCGACCAACGCGGGTTGTTCAGCGATCCAATATCGTTTTCAATCGGGTCAGTTGGCAACAACTGGTTGTAACGCTGACCAAAGCGGGTGACCTGCCCCCCGATGTCGAAGTTCGTTTCACCACGGCGGACCGAATAACGGGCATTAAAGTCCCAACCCGTGACGCGCGCAGTGGCAATATTTACGAATCCGGTGGTTACTGTAAGGGCCTGATTTGCCGGGTTGCGGACGATAAGACCGCAGACGCTTTGCGCCCGGAAATCCGGATCGTCATAGCATTGTTGCAGGATCGTCGCGGAGCCAAGCTGCGACACACCACCGTCGACCTTAATGTTGAAGTAATCGGCAGATACCGAAAGCTTGCCCCAATTGCCAAAATTCGGCTGGAAAACGCCACCGGCAGTCCATGCAACCGAGTCTTCTGACTGCAGTCCGGAGTCGGCACCGCCGCGCTGGAGAACGGCGATACTGTTCGTCTGCACGAAGCCAGTCGCGAGGCCATCGGCCTGGCAATTTGCGACCCGTACTGGATTTTGGCCTGCCGCGCCAAGATTGTTGCAAGGATCTCCGCTTGCCGCCCCAAAGCCACTGGTCGCGCCAAGATACTGCTCGAACAGTCCTGGTGCGCGATAACTGGTGCCGTAGCTGCCGCGTGCAGACAGCCAGCGCACCGGCGAGTAAATGCCACCGACCTTATATGTCGTCTGGGAACCGTACGATGCATAATCGGTGTATCGGGCGGACGCCTTGAGCGTCAGGTCCTGGAAGAACGGACGATCGCTCAGGATCGGCGCTTCAATTTCGCCGAAAACCTCTTTGACGTTGTCACTGCCACGCGTGATGGTCGACGAGGTGAAGTTATAGACGTTGCCACGCTGGCTATCCAGAGCGGGAGTGTCATTCAGCGTTTGCTTACGATACTCGGCACCAACGGCGATCTGGACCGGTCCGCCCCAGATGTTGAACAATGGGCCATCGACAACTGCGCTAACGATCGTTTCGCGGAAGCTCGTCTTTCCAGTGACAGGTTCGGCAATAAAGCCGATCCATGATGCGGGAAATTGTCCTCCGACAACAGCGGGTGTCAGCGCGGGTGCGGCTACGCATCCGTTAGCGGTATTGCGACACACAAAGCCGGAGCCAGACGCAACGACGTCGAGGCTTTGGTTAAGTTTATCCGTGAGGACAAGGTCGGAGGTATAGCTAGAATCAGACCACGACCGCAGCACCGAGGCGTCGTAGTGAAAGCCACCACCGATCTCACCACGGACGCCGCCCAGAGCACGGACGAAATCGACGGTTTGACGGTTATTATAGATGCCATAATCCGCAAAAACTCGGATGCCGACAGGAACGCCCGGATTTGTCGGCTGCGCGCCGAGAGCGGCGGTCGGGAATCGCAGATTTGTCGGAATAAGCGGGCTTTGGAAAGGATAGTCGAACGACAGCTGGCGGTTGCCGTTCTGCTCGGACTTGCGCCTATTCACCAACAATTCGGCATAGATTTCCGCGTTGCCGAGCGCGTCGAGTTCGTAACTTCCCTGGAGGAAACCCGTGTAGTTTTTGCCGGGGTTGACGATCTCGTTAGCGAGCAACGATCTGGGATATGTGTCGCGAACGCCAAGGGGAAGAGCCCCGCCGCCGACACATTCAAAGCCAAGAACCGCTCCGCCAGCCGTGCTGTCGGGACGAAAGCGATTACAAACCTGAGCTGTAGGCGCGCCGAAGCCAGCTGAAGCTGGCAGTGCTCCGTAACCGGCGGGTACGCCGGCAGCGCGGTCCACCAGCTGTCCGTTGAAATTTGGGGTCGCGATCGTATTGATCGTGACGCCGCTTTCACCAGTAACGCCGGTCGGATAGCACTTTGGCTGGCCCGTAAGCGGATCGATAAAATCTCCGGTCCCCGGTGCGCTATTTGCGTCGGCCTTACGGTAACTAGTTTGACAGCGTGTGAAATTAACATCGCTTTGCGCAACGGCTTGGCGGCTGGAATACTCGAAGGATCCGGTAAAGCGGAACCGATCACCCTGCGCACCAAACAAAAGACCGTAGCGCTCGGTCTTTCCGACGCCAATTTCTGGCATATTGATTTGGGCGTCGGCCAGAATCCCCTTAAAGTTTGATCGAGTGATGACGTTCACAACGCCCGCGATCGCGTCCGATCCATAGATCGAAGAGGCGCCCCCGTTCAGAATTTCGATTCTATCCACCAAGATATTTGGCAGGACATTTAAATCCGCGGACCCAACGGAGCCCCGTGATCCAGAAGGTGCCAGACGGCGTCCGTTCAGCAGCGTCAAGGACCGACTTGTTCCGAAACCACGCAAAGATAACGTATTTGCGCCAGGACCGCCGGCGGTCACAAAGCCACCGTAAGAATTGTTGATCTGCGCCGTACCGTTACTGATTGCTGCGCTTTGAAGTACCTGTGCGGTAGAGCTGAATCCAGCTTGTGCAGCCTGATCAAAGTTAACAATGTTTACGGGGTCAGCAGTGTTAAACTGACTGCGGCGAATACGCGAGCCGGTGACGAGAATTTCACCCTTTGAATCGGGCTTTTCACCACCTTGTGCAGATGTGCTGTTGCTTTCGTCATCCACAGTTGCCGGTGTTACTTGCTCCGCATCGGGCGTGGTTGGAGCGACTTGAGCGGAAACGTAGGCCGGTGCGAGCAGGATAGAACTGGCGAGCGCGGTGGCGCATGCAAAGCGCGATATTTTCATCTGGTACAACCCCCTTGACGAGCCGACTGACTTCGTTCGCCCAAGGCTGCCGATCCATCACCGGATATGCAATGGTGTTGATGGGACATGAATGAACGGAAAGTCATATTGTTACCATGTGTCACCAAACTGCAACACGCGGGCTCGGCCTGATGGTCTGCCCGAGGGAAGCTGTTGCCTTCCAAGGGGTTTCATCGCGGATGCAATTAAGACTGCTCCCGTTTGTGCACGCCGAAGCAGGTGCTCGTTATAAGCGTGGACGCCGGTCTTTATTCCGAGGCATCACCCTCCCGCGCACCGTACAAAAGTCGGTTTGCCTTGCGTCACAGACGCGACAAGATTTGCGCCGCTCATGTCATATTGACTACGGTCACTATCTATCACGCTTGATATAGCGGTTCTATCACGACGAAAAATTTTATGAATGTCGGATGCTTGATCAGAACATCTAGTGGGCGCGCACCCTGATGACTAATAGTGGCAACACTTTTACGCGGGCCTGGTAGTTAGCACTCGAATCGCTGAACGGGAGTGTTTTTGAGCGGACACGATTTTAATGTTGTGAGGTGAAGACGGTCGGCTATATTTTTGCACGGAATAGAAAATGCCGACTGCGCCATTGGCCCGTATTGCCAAATCAATTGCGCCCGCGCCGCAAATTGAAGCCGACCTTGCAAACGGATGCTCAACCAACCGGGACAAAGCCGCGGCAGTGATTAAGACGATAACTGCAACGACAGGCAGACTTGATCAAAGTTGGCTAGGAATGTCTTGAGTTGTTGGAAGTCGGACATTGGCGCGTGGTTTAGTTCGACGTATAATTCGGTGCGACCAGTGTGAAGAGGCGGTCTCGGCCTAGCTTCCGGCTAGGCAATGATTGTGCTGAGATTGACGCCATTTTTAAAGGCACCGGTTGGGCAGGAACGAGAAATGAGGCTTATTGGGCAACGCTGGGAATTTCAGATCGGCAACACCGTGGTCGAGGTTGATAACGCCTACAGCTGGACACTGTGGGGACAGGAGCGCCTGCTGGTGAACGGTGAGCAAGCTCACGCCAGCAACGGCAGGATGCGGTTCTCACAAAAGTACAGAGAGCCGTGGCTCACGCCGTTCGGCGATGGTGAATTGAAGGTCTGGCTAAGAAGCACCACGACCAAAATACGGTGCAGCGTGTTTCTAGACGGCGAAGAAGTACCAGCGACTGCCATGTACGCCACAAACTGGCAAGGACCGGCAGGTAGCTGGCCGACAGAAGACAAATGGCAGAAGCAGCCGCCTGGGGCCGGATTGGCGGCGAACTGACGCGATCCGAATGAGAAGTCACTTTGACGGATTGGCTTCGAAATCGTACCCTTTGCGTTCGCTTGTAGGCGAATGCCGACAGGCACCTTTGGATTAATGTCGATCGGCATCTTGAACGTCGCGACATGGTGGAGAGTGGAACGTCCGCTTTAACGCGAAGCCCTTTTGGCCGCCTCGCCCACGTCACAGCTATGTCTCGCGCGCGGCGATCTCAGTGAGTGACCTGATAAATCGCTCGACCGACATCGATCGCGCCATAGAAAATAAAGACATAACAGGTGATCAGCCACAGGGCTCTATAGCGTTTAGACAACCGCCGCCACCAACTCGCGTAACCAGACATTTGCTCTCCCATGTCCCAAGGAAGCTAACTCGACGGCACCGCGCCGTCCACTGCGTCACGCCGCGAGCGGCTGATAATGGGCACTTTCAGCACGGCCGCTTTCTGCCTGCGCTTTGATTGCGGTGCGTGGTAGCCAGCCGATATTCGAGTGCTGCAACGGTTCCGTTTTCTCGCGTGCCTCTGCGCCCGCCGCTTGGTTTTCTTCGCGGACTGCGCGGGTTGAGCGTCCGTCGGATCACCCCCCCCCTTGCCCCGGCCAACCGGGTTTGCAGCGCTGCTCGTAACGCCGGATCAAAACCAAGCCTTGAGCTTCGAAAATGTGTCGCGGATCATTTGCATGCCGATAACCTGTTCCGGTGCGATCTGCCATTCGACGCTTCCGCCCGCTCTGACTTTTACACGAATGGCCGGTGATCGTGAGGGCTGGGCCTTCTCAAAAGGGATCGAGTTTCGGGATTTCGGATGAGAGTCATCGTGGCTAAGTGCATCGGATATCTGCATCACAAACCGCGCGGACTTCCGCCGTTACCAAAGCGATGCAGAACCTGTGAGTTTTGCATCATAACCACAAAAATTACCTGTGACTTGGCTTTGTCGCTTTAGGGCGTTCCGCCGCTGTCATGTCGCCCTTTGCGCGGCATATGCGTCTTAAAGGCTGACAGGCAATTCCTGGGTATGAGCAGCGCTGCCTGCCATCAATAGTCGTACAGGCGCGGCATTCACGCTTTGTGTCGATGCAACCTTGTGTTGCCGCCAGTAGTAGCGTGAATGTCAATAGCATCGTTTCGTCCTTTCATCACGGCAAGCACGCCAGCTTGCGGTCACGCGAACTGCGCCGTCAAGCAGCTGATCGCTGATGCATGGTTTGTATCAAAAAACCTACGGTTAGGTTGGAACGACACGACAAGACGCAACGATCAAAGCCAATGTAGTGATGCCGCTCCCCGCAGGTGCTCACGTCGATCCGAGCGTTTAGCGACACGCCATTCACCGATCGTTGTGATTCCCGAAGCAAAGGCACCGTTAACGAGAACTGCGGTCCACATTCCTCCGGATTGTAGCATCATGCCTCCTCAGCAACTGCGTTTGCCAAAACCGCTGCAAGCAGCAATCGCAGCTGTATAACGAGCAGCTGTTCGCCAGAGCTTATTGAGCGATGCCGCGACGGCGAAAGAACATCAGTGCTGACAGGGCGGCTAATCCCATGGCTGAACCAAGGGCGCGCAGTTGGAGGATGTTCTCGGGTTCTGCCGCAGCATGCCCCCCGAAGCTGCCAAAAGCGAAACCAATTGCAAGAAACAGCCCGGCTACACGAGCATAGGTCCGGTGGCCCAGCCACCCGACGACCGCCCACCCCAGAAGTCCGTAAATCATGACGTTCGCGCAAACTGTAGCGACGGTGGGCATGCGGGATGTTTCCTCAAACTGGGACTGGAAGCTAACCGGCCAAGATCGTGATCGCAATCTGTTCGTTCCGTCTCTGTAATTCGGCTACCCGATCCGGTTGCTAAAGCTTGCGGCCTTACTTCGCCCAGTGGTGGTCGTCTGACGAATGTGCTCCACTACACCCCCATCATCAGTGCTATCCCGCGTGTATCGTTGCGGTCAGACTTGTTGAGCTGTTGAGCGTGCAACAGCGCTCTCATGTGGCGGGTCGGGGCAGCGTTCAGTCCCCGAAGAACTCATCAGGCTCTCGCGGCCCGCCATAGTTCCAAGGTCCAGCCAGCAGCCCATCCGGATCCATGCCGCCGTCGCGTATCCAACTCGGGCCACCGTCTATCTGAACGCGGGTGCGGCTTGAAGGCGAGAACCCAAGCTCGGAACCGGCCTTGAGCATAAGCTGCGCCTGCTTGTTGAGGATGGCGAGATAGGGAGATTGCAACGGTAGGCCGGCGTTTGGCGACTTCGTAAGCAGACCGTATTGCGCGATCTTTTCGGCGGCTTCGCGGTGCATGTCCTCGGCGACGACCCAGATGGCGAGCACGGATCGGTCCAGCTGCTTCAGCAGACCGTGAGGCGCGTGGGTAATCGCATAAGCCCAGCCGTCGCGCTGGGTAGCGCTCATCCACTCAGGCGCTGCGTACAGATCACCGTTCGGCTTGGGCTCGCCCCTGTTAAGCCGCCGCTTGCCCGGATTTCCTTCCAGTTCCTTGAGCGCGGTGGGCTTGGGTCTACGCCCGCGCATGGCGAAATGCTGCAGATATGACTTGATGCTCGCGAACAGCCGAGCATGTGTGTCGCCCATCGCGTGGATCAGGGGATCCACCGCACCTGCCCTTCTCGCCCCTGCTCAGGGGCCTGTCGTCGTAGGACCGGCACAGTGCGCGGTCTGCAGAGGGAATAGATCCATGAAACTTAGCGATACCCAGACCGCCATCCTTACCGCCGCGATCGCGCGTGACGACCGGATGGTCTTTCCAGTAGATCTCCCCATCAAAGGCGGCGCTGTTGGCAACGTGCTCAAAAGCCTGCTCAAGCGTGGGCTGGTGCAAGAGACGCCCGCCACCGACCGTGGCGTCGTGTGGCGCTGCAATGATGCTGGGCAGCCTCTCACGCTCCAAGCGACCACAGCGGCTGTACAGACATTCGGCGGCGGCATCATACACGCGGGCGACCGCGAGGTCACCGTGGTGAAGGGCATGGCCGCCGAGGTTGTCGCACCCGTCCTCAAGCGCGGCACCGCTTCTGAGACCTTGGTTTTGCTGCTCCGCCGCCCTGAAGGCGCGACCATCGCCGAGATGCAACAGGCGACCGGCTGGCTGCCGCACAGTGTTCGCGGGGCGCTGTCTGGCGTCGTTGCGAAGAAGCTGGGACACACTATCAAAAGCACGAAAGAGGAGCGCGGTCGCATTTACCGCATTGCGGCCTAAGCCGAGCACAAAAGCACCCTGGTTGCGGCAACCTCGCCGAAACTGCCCCCCTCCCCTTCCAGCACAGCTGACTGACCGGTCAGCTGCTGCCATCTGATGACCGCCACATCCACGTACCGCGGGTCCAGCTCCATGCCGAGACAGTGTCGCCCGCAGGTGTCGGCTGCGATCATGGTCGTACCTGATCCTGAGAACGGCTCATACACCGCCTGCCCGGTGCTGCTGTTGTTGAGCATCGGCCGGCGCATGCACTCGACCGGCTTCTGGGTGCCGTGCACCGTCTCTGCATCCTGCCCCTTGCTCGCGATCGGCCATACGGTGGTCTGCTTGCGATCCCCTGCCCAGCCGCCCGAACCACCCTTGCGAACTGCATACCAGCAGGGCTCGTGCTGCCAGTGATAATGCCCCCGGCTGAGCACCAGCCGTTCTTTCGTCCAGATAATCTGGCTGCGGATTGATCTTTCCCTGACTCGGCGGACACGCTGGGTTAGCTGGTCATGCGCTGCTCGGCCTGTTCGGGCGTGAGATACCCGAGGGCCGAGTGCATGCGGT
>NZ_LMRS01000017.1 GCF_001426195.1 Sphingomonas sp. Leaf339
GGCAATTACGTTTGTGGCGTCCGTCATTACTGCCCTCTCACTGGTATGCCGCCCGTGCTTACCACGCGACCGTTCACCATCGTAAACCGCTTTCCCTAAACCCGACTTCGCATACACTTCCCCGACATGGGCTGGTGGACACGGGGAAATGGAAAGGCTTCGAGCCTCTTAAAGCAGCTAGTTCCAGGATGCGAACGGCCTTAGGGGCAGACGAGCTTGGTCAGGCGGCGATCAAGCCGCCAGCGGCTGCCGAGACCCATACCTGGTCATTCATAGCACCCTGTCCGCTTCCCTACTTCCGACCTTCGTTCATGTCAGCGAACGACGGCCATCCGCGAAACCAAGGCATGACGTGGCGGCTAGCGGATGGCCGCGCTTCGCCGCGGTCATCCGCAGAAAGCTTAACCCCGTGTCCATCGGACCGGCAGCAGCTCAGGGTTCAGGATCGTCTGAAGCGATCAGACGGCGCTCCGGGATGTAGCCGGAACGCCGCCTCGCCGCAGTTCATCTATCAGAGGACCTTCCGCCAGCAGCTTCGCAAGCCACGGGACCGGTGCAAAGCTTCCGCTCAAGAGCTGCGAATGCTCTCAACCACCGCCGCGATATCGCGCTCGGCATGATCCGCCGCCGCGGCTTCAAACCTGGCGCGTGCTGCTGCGGAACTGGGCAGGTCGATCCCCTGCCCCGCAAACGCCGCCTCGGCATATGACAGATCCTTTGCCATCAGCGGCACCAGGAATTGCGGCTGGTATGCACGGTCCACCATCCGGCGCGACACCGCGCCGACTAACGGGCTTCCCGGCGCGCCGCTCGCCAGCAGCGCGACCGATCGCTCGACGTCGAGCCCGCTGCGTTCAATCATCGCCACCGCCTCGGCCAGGCTCGCGACCTGGACGCCGCAAAGGAAGTTGTTGACCAGCTTTAATATTGTGCCGCTGCCGGTCGAGCCCAGATGAACCGTCTCGCCGCCCATCGCTGCCAGTACCGGAGACGCGGCGGCCGCCACGTCGGCATCGCCGCCGACCAGAAAGCGAAGTTGGCCCGATGCAGCCTGCGCCTTGCTGCCTGTGACCGGCGCATCGAGAAAGCCGATTCCCGCCTCCGCCGCGGCGGCCGCCAGCGTGCGCACCCAGTCGATTGTTAGCGTACTCGCCTCGATCAGGATCGCTCCAGGTCGCAGCGCGCCGAGCGTCCCGCCGTCCAGCCATACCGCGCGCGAGGCGTCGTCGCTGGCTAGCATCGCAACCGCGACGTCGACCTCGCGTACCGCCGCCGCCGGACTGTCGGCAAGCCTCGCACCTGCCGCTACCAAGGCGTCGCTCTTGCCGGGCGACCGGTTCCAGACCGTCAGCTCAAACCCCGCATCCAGCAGCTGACGCGCCATGCCCCCGCCCATGATGCCAAGCCCGAGCATTGCCACTTTCCGGACCGTCATTGTGTCACCTCGAACCTGTTCAGGGCTTCCTCGTCGATGCTCAGGCCCAGGCCCGGCACATCGTCGTCGAGGTCGACATAGCCGTCTTTCGCCATCGGTTCGCCCTTGAAGATGTACCAGAACAACTCGTTGCCGACTTCTACATCAACAGGTGGAAAGAACTCCGCAATCGGCGAATTGAGACTGGCCATCACAACATGGTAGTTGTGCATCTGTCCGGCATGCGGAACGACGGGGATCGAATAGGCCTCTGCCAGCGCCTGGATTTTGCGCGCCGCAGTGATGCCGCCGACACGGTTGGTATCGAACTGAATATAATCAAGCGCGCGCGCCTCGATGAGCTGGCGAAAGCCATAACTGGTGAACTCATGCTCGCCCGCTGCAATCGGCGTGGTGCCGAAACGGCGGAGCTCATGATAGCCATGAACGTCATCGGGAATGATTGCCTCTTCCAACCAGCGCAGGTTGAACGGCTCGATCAGGCGCATCATCCGCTTTGCATAGTCGAGGCTCCAGCCCATATAGGCATCGGCCATTACATCGACCTCATCGCCCACCGCCTCGCGCACGGTGCGGACAAGCTCGACGTTGCGCGCCATCCCCTCAGCGCCATCGATTGGGCCCCAGCCAAACCGCAGCTTAACCGCGCCATAACCCTCATCCTTATAACGCTTGGCCTCTGTGGCGAGATCGTCAAGACCGATCGAGTAAAGCCGGCTGGCATAGACTGGAATGCGCGCCTTCGTCCGCCCGCCCATCAGGCGGTAGCAGGGCTGTTTCGCCGCCTTTCCCATCAGATCCCATAAGGCAATGTCGATTGCGGAGATCGCAACCATTGCGACGCCTTTGCGCCCGAATGCCATTGTCTTGCGGTACATGTGTTGCCACAAAAGCTCGGTATCCCACGGGTTCTGCCCGATCAGCAGCGGCGTCAGATACTGGTCGATCAGCTGCTTGGTGACGAGCGGTGAAAGCGCCGCATTGCCTATCCCGACCAGCCCGTTGTCGGTGAATATCTCCACGATCAGCCAGCCATGAAAGGTAAACGTGCCCATCGTGTCACGCGTCATCATCGGCGACACGAGGTCCATTGGGTTGGTGCAGAAATGCGGGGGCAGCGGCTGCGTCTCGCCGCGCCACTGCACGACGCGGGTGCGCACTTCGGTAATTTTCACGGATGGACCTTTCGAGAGAAATTGATGGGGCGGATGACGGGGATGGTGAGGCAGATCAGTGCGAAAGCGGCGACATGGAGAAGTGCAGCGACGGTCAGCACCGGTCCGTAGCCAAGCCCGGCATCAAGCGCCCAGCCCGCTGCCTGCCCCATGACGATACCGCCGAACGCGCCGCCCATCCCGACCAGTCCTGCCAACCGACCGAGCACACTGCGCGGAACCAAGTCAGTGGGCAGAGTCATGACCAGCGTCGACCAGCTTTGCTGTCCGAAAAAGGCGAGGCTGAAAAGGAGGATGACGGCCGGGATCGAGCTGGTAACGGGCACCAGCATCACCCAAGGCATCATCGCCGCGCTGATTCCCAGCGCAATCTTGCGCGCCGCGTTGACCGAACGACCGCGGGCCAGCAGCCGGCTCGACAGCCAACCGCCTAGCAGGCTACCGACCCCCGAGGCGGCATAGGGGATCCAGCCGATCGTGGCGGCCTGTTTCAGGTCAAAGGCGTGCGCCTCGAACAGATACTTTGGCAACCAAAAAAGATAGAAATACCATGCCCCGTCGCTGAGGAATTTGGCGCCGACGACGCCTCGTACCTCGCGCCGAGCAAGCAGCGCCCGCAGTGTCAGCGCAGGCGCCTCGACCTCCGCCTCCACCGGGGCGGAATGGCGCGGCAGTTGGTAGCTGGCGAACCACCAACCAGCCCATACCAGCCCCATCGCGCCGGTCAGGAAGAATACCCATCGCCAACTCGCCATCCCTAGCCAGTTGGCATCGGCGAGTATCAGCGCGATCAGAGGCGGTGCAATCACCGCGCCGACCGCGGTACCGGCATTGACCAGTCCGATCGCCGCGGCCCGGTCGCGAGGGCCGAACCACTCGGCAATCGCGCGCGTCGCCGCGGGGAAGCCGCCTCCTTCTCCTACGCCAAGTAGTAGCCGGCTGGCGGCGAGCGCAATCACGCCGCCCGCTAGGCCATGACTGGCGCAGGCCAGCGACCAAAATATCATGATGATCAGGAACCCACGACGGGTACCGATCCGATCGAGCAGCCAGCCGCCGCCCAGATACATCAGACCGTATGTAGCGAGAAACGCGCTGTCCAAAAAGGCCTTGGTTTGGTTTCCGATTGGGATGTCTTGTTCGATAAACTTGATTGCCCAAGGCAGCGTCTGCCGATCAAGGTAGCTGATCGCGATCGCTGTCGCGATCAGCAGCGCGACACCCCAGCGGCCGGGAAGGCGGATCGCCTTACCGGACCGCGCATCACTGGGCAGCACGTCACTGGGCATCGAGCACCAGCAGTGCCACGCCTTGGCGAGGCAGCGTCACGGCAAAACGCCGTCCGTCACGCGGGGCTGTGGCCGGTGCCACCTCTTCGGGGCGCATCGCTGATGCGGCCTCGAGCTCGGCATATTGCTTGGCATCCGGCGACTGGGGCGACCCCATGCGCTGCCATGCAGCGAAGGAGTTGGCATGATCGCGATCAACCCGCCACAGCTTGGCAGCGCGCCCTTTGGCGTTCGCGATCGTCAGCTGGATCGCGGCATCAGGCCCGGCGACGTCGTCATCATGATAGTGCCACATCAGCACTGCAACGCGACCATCGGTTGTCCGCGTCGCTAATGTACCGACATCAGCCTCGCCCCGCACCCCATCCTTCACGATGGCGTCGAGGGAAACCTGCGCATCGCTCGTCGCTGCGATCCGCTCGGGGCCGAGTTGGGCGAATAGGCGGAACACGTTGAGCACAGGCAGATCGACGCCGTTGGTTGATAGCTGCCGGTACCCGGCGAACCAAGGCTGGTCTTCGAACTCGAATGACCAGGACAGGATACCATCGAGGTTCACGCGCCGCTTGGCTGCCAAATCCCAGATCCTTGCAAAGCTAGCCGCGGTGTAGCTCGAATACATGGTGCCGTTACGATAGGCATTCTGCGGACCCGGACAGGCGGCGCATCCTTCTGGGTCGCTTTCGCCGATGACGATCGGCTTGGAGGCGAGAGCCGTGAAATCAGCGATCTTGGTAAAACCATTATCGACATTGCGCAGATGCGTGGCGATGCCCATCCGCACATGCCCATCAACGAAGCGAGGTGAACCTTTGGCATGGAAAGAAAGGAAGTCGGTCGGCGTCCCGATCTCGCCTGTTGCATAGTTACGCTCGGACGTCACATGACGTAAGAACCCGTCCATGAACCCATCTGCGGTAGCGACATCAGGCCCACCGACCCGCGCACTCGGCAGCGCCCGCCGCACGGCGTGCACGGCGAAATCATGGAGCTTGTTGAACTCGTCAGGACTCGCCTGCCAATAGAATTTTGAGTCGGGTTCGTTCCAAACTTCGAAATACCAGCGGTTGACCTCGTCGCGGCCGTATTTCTCGACGTTGTGGCGTGTCCACTGATAGATCAGGTCGGCCCATTTATCGTAACTGGTGGGCGGATATGTCCAGGCGGTCGCGATCAGATTATATGCGAAGCCCGGCCGCCAGAGATGCTGATAAGGTGTGCCCTTGGGCGCACTCGATAGCGCCTCGGGCATAAAACCTATCTGCAGATAGGGCCGTATGCCTCGTGCGAGATAGGTGTCGATAATGTTGTCGACGATCGTCCAGTCATAGATCGGCTTGCCGTCGCCACCTTCTCGATAGGCATTAGTGCTACCCCATTTGAAGGCAGGCGTGCCGTCGCCGCTGCTCAGCAGGTTATGAGCACGAAAGAACACCTCGCCATGTTTCAGCTTGCCAAGTTCGACGAGCAGCTTTCGCCCGTCTTTCATGGTCGCGTAATTCGGCTCGTCTGCGCCGAAGAAACGCCAGGCCGGCGGCAGCGCGCCCACCGCCTTTCGCGCATCGACCGTGATCGTTACTGAGCGAGCAGGCGCCTGCGCCTGTCCTGCGGCAGGCATGCTCGCGAATACGGCGGCGACCGTGGCGGTAGCGGTGGCGAAATGGCGGATCATAAGCGCTTCCTTTGCGGCGGGTCTGGGCATCACAGGCGAGCGCGAAAGCCAATAGCGAAGGTTCGCGTGAACAGTACCGTATCGCGTGGATAGACCGTCGCATCGCCGAAATAGGTCTGGAAGACATTCTTGGTGATGTTGGTCGCGTCAAACACGATCGTGAACTGCGGGTTGATATCGTACGCGATCGACACGTCGAGGTTCTCGACCGGGCTATTGCGGAAATCGTTCGGGTTGACCCCGGTGAAGTGCAGCCCCGTGCTGTAGCTGTCGCGCCATACGTACGAAGCGCGCGCAGACAGGCCGTTCTTTTCATAGATGAGGGTGCCGGTCGCCGAATACTTCGATACGTTGGCGAAGGGCAGCGTCAGGAAGCCGGTCACGCCGGGGAGTGGCGCCAGTGCGCGGTTCTTGCCGTCGATGTATGTGCCGTTGGCACTGATACCGACGCCCGAGAGGAAATTGGGGAAGAAGGTGAAGCCACCCTCGATTCCGGTCAGCTTGCCTGAACCTGAATTCTCGGGACGGGAAATCTGGTAGGTGCCGTTGTCTAAGCCGAGATAGTCGATCTCGAAGTTGCTCGTCACCGACTGGATAAAGCCGCTCACTTTGCGGTGAAAGAAGGTGGCGGTGATCGCACTCGATCGGTCAATATACCATTCGACTGCCAGGTCGTAATTGGTCGACTTTACTGGTTGCAGTTCGGCATTCCCGCTGCTGCCGCGACCGAAGGGCTGCTGGCCGGGAACTGGGGGGGTCAGCGTAAGCGCAGGGTTCAGTTGCGCGAAGCTGGGACGCGTGATCGTCCGGCTAGCCGCCGCGCGTAGGAACAGCTTGTCGGTTAACTTGTAACGCAGCGCGATGTTGGGCAGCACGTCGGTTGTGCTGCTGGCGATCCTGACCGGCTCTACCGCAGTACGCACCGCGCGAAACGCGTTAGAGACGTTATCGACCTTTACGACCCTTACACCAGCCTGACCGTCGAACTGGCCGATCTCAAAGCTCGCCTGACCGTACCCGGCGTAGCTGTTTTCCTTGATGTCGAAGAAGCGGGTATCCTGAAACGCCGGGTCGCCTGCGGCCAGACCGAAACGCTGTCGCAGCACATCGACATTATCGAGCAGGACGTCGGTCGAGGGCGATATCCACGAGCGGATGAAAGGGCGCGTGCCTTCGAAGAAGTTGCCGGGCTTCTCGCTTAGGAGCCCGGGGATCGAATCCGCCCGCACGGCGTAGCAGCGGACCGCCCCGGTCGCCGAGCAATTCACATTCTGGACGAACGAACGCGAAGTTGCGTCGCGCCGGTTTATTCGCGCGCCGGCGGCGAGCTCTGTGAAGATCCACAGCGGCTGCCTGTATCGCACGTCGCCGCGCCAGGTGTATTCCTCCCCCAGCGCCTCGGTGCGGGTCAGGTTCAGTCGCGCCAGCGAGTATTTGGACCGGTCCAAGACATCGTCGAATGGCAGTGTGAAGGTCGGCGTGCCAATCGACCGATCGAAGAACCCGTCGGTGCGCCGGGCAATGAAGTCGATGTCAAGAATGTTAGTACGGTCGGTCGCCTCCGACCGGGTGTACGACACCTCAGACGCGATCGACCAGCCATCGCGCTTCCATTCTCCGCCAAAGGCGCCCTGATATCGATCGGCCTTATTTTGGTACGAGATACCATAGTTGGCGACGCGATTGTTGGCGACACTCAGCCGGTCGACCAACTTGGTGTCCTCATAGAAGGTCAGCGGCGCAAGCAGTGAGCCGTTCATTGAGGTGAAGTTCTGATCGGCATTGCCGCGATCACGAAAGCCATAAAACAGGCCGTCGGCAAACAGTGTCAGCTCCTCGCTGGGTGCCCATTGCAGCGATGCGTTGACTGCAGGCCTTTCGCGCTTGCCGACCGTGTCGATGCCGCCGATCACGTCACTGCGAAACACCCGTGGCTCAGCGGGATTGGTGCCGCGCGGGTCGAGCGGTACCCCTGGCGTGTAACGTGCCAGACTATTGTCGGCGTTGTAGCCAAAATAGCCGCCATTGAAGATTGTTTCGTCACGGTATCGCGTTTGGTGGAACGAAACGGAGACGAGCGCACCGATCTCTCCGACGCCAGTCGACCAACGGTTCGAAAGAAGCATGCTGGCATAGGGATCGATCGTATCAGGCTGCTCACTATAGACCTGCCGCGCCGCTACCGCGAAGCGCGCGCCCTTGAAGTCAAAGGGCCGCCGCGTGCGCACATTGATCAGGCCGGCGATCCCGCCCTCAATCTGGTCCGCCGAGCGTGATTTATAGATGTCGATGCCGGCGACGAGGTCGGCTGGCACATCGGCCAGCGATAGCGAACGCCCGGTGGTGCTGAAGATGTTACGACCGTTTATCACGGTGACGACGTCGGGTAGGCCGCGGATCAGCACTGTGCCCGACTCACCGCGAAACCGTGGGGCGACCTGCACACCCGGAACCCGCTGCAACGCTTCGACGACATTGTTGTCGGGCAGCTTGCCGATGTCCTCTGCGACGACTGAATCGACGATCTGCTGCGCATTGCGCTTAATCGACTGCGCCGAGGACAGACTGGCGCGGACGCCAGTGACAACGATGTCGGGGGCCGACGCGGTCTCCTCCTCGCCGCGGCCAAGCGAATCCGACACCGGCGGTAGGGGATCGACGGTCGGTGACACCGCCGGTGGCGCGGACGGCAGCGCCTGAGCGGCGGCCAACGCGATCGAAGAAGCATGAAAACAAGCCAGCGCTAACGTCATCGGACATCCCCTCTTACCAAGCGCCTGTAACCAACGCCTCTTATCTGGTCCTACCAGAATAAGTGTAATCTGAGAGGGCGCGCAAGTGAAATCGTACCGATCAACTAATCTACTCGTACCAGAACGAAGATGACTTGACCGGATATGGAATTGGAGGTCACGTCGCCGTTATGGACTCTGCCGCTTCTTCCGCCACAACGCCACGCTTCAGCCCCGATCGACCCAGCGGTATTCGAGGCGGCATCGTACATGATCTCGGTGTCGCGATCGTCAGCGGACAGTTGCCGCCCGGCACCGCCCTTCAGAGCGAGGAGCGGTTCAGCGTCGAGAGCAACGTGTCGCGCGGCGCATATCGCGAGGCGATTCGCGTGCTCGCGGCAAAGGGCTTGGTGCACAGCAGGCTCAAGAGCAGTACGCGGGTCAACGACCGATCGCGCTGGAGTCTCCTCGATCTCGATGTGCTGGGATGGATGTTCGAAAGCGGTCCCGATACTGCGTTCATCCGCAGCATTTTTGAATTGCGCAGCATCGTCGAGCCATCGGCCGCTGCACTGGCGGCGGTGCGTCGCGACAGCCGGCAACTTGCCCGCATGGGCCATGCACTGGAGGAAATGGGCGAGCACGGACTATTGAGCGTCGCCGGACGCGCGGCGGACAAAGCGTTCCACCTTCTTATCCTCGATGCGACCCGCAACGAGCCGCTAATGACGCTATCCAGTTCAATCGCCGCCGCTATTGAGTGGACGACTCGCTTCGCCCGGGACGAGCAGCAGCAATCACGCGACCCCATGCCTGACCACCGCGCCGTCTACGATGCGTTCATCAACGCAGATGCGGCGCGCGCGCGTGAGGCAATGGCCATGCTGATTGAAAACGCCTTTGCAGACACAGGGCTGATGACGGAATAGCGATCGCGCGTATTCCCCCAGAGGACCCACAAGACGACATACAAAGGCTCTTTGCAGCGTCCCGAAACCGACCATTCGTTCATCGGCTCGATCAAAAGCCGGCGGCGATGTTCAAGCCGTTGCACACTGGCGGCGCAATCCCGCGCCAGGGTGCAACGGAGATGGATCATGCAGCCTCAGCCTCCGTATAATTCGTCGCGGCAAGGTCCGTGAGCATACCTCCAGCACCTCTCGCACCTGGTCGATGCGTCGCCGCCGCCGTGCGGGGCTCAGAAGTTTCTCCGCGCCGCCTCGTGCCGATCAGCTTGTCCAGTGTCAGGTCCGAGATCGCACGGCGCAGCCGAAGGTTCTCCTTCTCCAGATCCTTCATCCGACGAGCCTGATCCGCCTTCAGGCCACCATATTCCTTCCGCCAGCGGATGTATGTTTGCTCGCTGACCGCGATCCGCCGACATGCCTCGGCTGTCGTCCGCCCTGGCCCAGGACGATTTCAACTTCACGCAGCTTCCCAATGATCTCTTCGGACCTGTGCTTCTTGGCAGGCATTCGTCGTCCCTTCCTTGATCCAGACTCTCATAGTCGATGGACCGCTCAGAAGGGGGCAGCTCAGGATATTCCCGTTCAAACACATTCAGGAAGCGACTCGCTTCCTCGAGTCCAATGAGCAGATTGGCAAGATCGTCGGGACTGTCTGATCCGCTATCGGGAGAGCTCCCTCAGGGCTCTCCCGGTATGAAAGGGGCGAGGCAGTCTAGCGACTACGACTGCACCGCAGCGTTCGAGCTGATCGAACGGCAGCTTCTGGCCTTGGGTACGCTGCGCATGACACTGCTCCGCTTCGCGCACGTGTTCATGTTGCAGATGGGCCGGACCGTCGTGTCATCGCTGGCGCATTCGATCGAACGCCGCATGGCCCGGTGGATCCTGCTCTACCACGACCGTGTCCAGGCCGACGAGATCTGCATGACGCATGAGGAGTTCCGTCTGATGCTCGGCGTTCGCCGTAGCAGCGTTACGGACGCACTTCATCGGCTAGAAGAGGAGCATGCGATCCGGGCAGTCCGGGCCAAGATTCTGGTCCACGATCGGACAAAGCTTATGGCCCTGGCGGGCGATACATATGGCCAACCAGAGCAGGACTATGCCCGCCTCCTACAGATGGACCGGAACCGCTAAGGCCTCGCGCTAGGTGACCCACATGCGGTCATTCATGCGCCCTTCCCTGCTTTCCAACTTCAGACATTCATTCAGCAGCCGCTTCCGGCATTTAATTTTAGCAAAAGGTAACATGTGATCTTTCCCTGACTCGGCGGACACGCTGGGTTAGCTGGTCATGCGCTGCTCGGCCTGTTCGGGCGTGAGATACCCGAGGGCCGAGTGCATGCGGTTTCGATTG
>NZ_LMRS01000018.1 GCF_001426195.1 Sphingomonas sp. Leaf339
GCCGGTCAGATACGACAAGCGCCGCTACCGGCGCCGCAGCCGCATCGAGATCATGTTCGGCCGTCTGAAGGATTGGCGCCGCGTCGCCACTCGCTACGACCGCTGCCCAACCGTCTTCTTCTCTGCCGTCGCGCTCGCGGCCACTGTCATCTTCTGGCTATGACCAATGAGTCCTGACCCTAGGCAAAGCTTTTCCTACTGTAGGCCCATTGCTTTGCCAATTAAGATAAATTTCGGCACTTCTAAGCGCCGTTCGAATAGTTCTGCTTTGTTGATAAGCGACGGGCAATTGCCAATGCATCTGGCTACCTCGCGCTGGCTTTTACCCCAATCTATGAGCTGCGAAGATAGCGGTAGAACGCTGTCTCAAATCGGGACTCTGGTCTGTGTACATGCGATTAACGTTCGATTAACGTGATAGACGGGCTCGCGAGAATCGCGGGAAAGGGAGATAGTGGCATGAGCATTTCGATGTTTATCAAGGCAACTGGAACGTCGCTAGCGGCTTGTCTAGCGATAGTGGCTGCCCCTGCTACCGCACAGAATCGCTACGTGTTCGGTGGCTCGGATACTGAGGTTGCACCGCGAGCAACGATCACTTTTGATGGTACTACGACGTTCGCTGCTACCGACACCGGGTGGATCAGTAGCGCAGGTGAGCATCAATTGGGCAATGCTAATTACATCACGGGTTCGTTCGCCTCGGTTCGGTTTAATAGCTGGTTTAACTTTGCTCTTGGCGCGGCTGCACCGCTCTCGCCGTATACGTCCGCAGTGCTTACGCTTAAATCCGGCTTCACAGAAGGCGTAACTAGCGCAAACCCGGCAGCTTTGACCCTATTCGATGTAAACGCGACGCTCTTGGAGCTCGACGCTCAAAGGGACAGTGGTGATACAATTGGGCAGGGCTTATTTACCGATCTTGGGTCAGGAGATAGCTATGGCAGCTTTATCTTCTCTGCTCCAACTGTCGTAGGTCAAACAATCTCGATCTCGCTGAACAGCAACTTCCTTGGTCGGGTCAACGCTGGACTCGTACAGGATTTCTCGATCGGCGGGACATTAACCCCGTCTTCCATTGCGGCAGTCCCCGAACCCGCAACTTGGGCGATGATGTTAGTAGGCTTCGCTATGGTCGGTGGCGCTGCCCGTTATCGGCGCCGGACAACCAGGATCGCTTACGCCTGATATAACCCGAATTAGACGTTACCTATGGCCACTAATCGCTTGATTAGTGGCCTTTTTCTCAGCCTAATCGCGGCAGGCGCCATAGGCGGGGCGCGTTTGCCAAGCCATGATGCTGCCGTGCATCAGCCCGGATCATCGGTAGGCGTCAAAGCGCCTCAAAATGATGCTACCAAATAGACCGGAAAGGTCTGTACTTCTGTCCATTTGCTCTTAACCATACCGTTCTGCTCGCAACTAGCGGTCACAACGGGAGTAACGGCATGGAAATTATGAAACTAGTGCTCGCAGCAACGATGTTTGCAGGTAGCGTTACGGCAGCCCCCGCCAACGCCGCGATAATATTCTCTCAGTCGCCTACTGGATACATCGGTACAGCAATTAATAATCCGAGCGGTGGTAACCCGCAGAACTTTCTAAATCAGTTCTCGTTATCCGCCGCAACGAATGTTAACGGCTTTGACCTACGGTCGTTAATGCCAGCCGGCCCGGTTAGCGTCGGACAAAGCGTGACGATTAAGCTCCGCAACAGCATCGCGGGGAACCCCGCTGCCACTAACCTCTTTTCTTTCAGTACTACGATAACGTCGATATCGAATAACTTCCTCCGCGCCGACTTTTCTAACATTTCGCTTGAATCTGGCACGTACTTTATCGGTATGTCGGGTAACGGCTTTAATATCGGGCAGGACTTGTTCAACGATAACTCGGTTTCGAACAAGCTTATCCTGATTTCGGGTGATACTATTCCTGTTAGAAACGGTTTCGTGTCTGCGTTCAACGTTTACGGTGACGCGGTAGCGGGCGCCGTTCCAGAACCCGCCACTTGGCTTACAATGCTGGTAGGGTTCGCTATGGTCGCTGGTGCTGCACGCTACCGGCGCCGAAGCGTGAAAATCGCTTACGCCTGACAGGACAAAGGCGACCGTGGAGCCGCTAGCGTCGAGCCAGCGGCTTCATTGGTTCCCGCCTTCCAACGTGCAATTTAAAGATTGCCGACCGAACAGTTCATAGGTTCCGTAACGGAATCCCAGCTAAGTGTATCAAAACAGGACGTTACACCCTGATATAGTATATGTTGACCGCTTACGACGACATTAACCTGAGATAAACAGCCGTTCAGCACCCGCCCCGATGGCCTTGGTGCCAAGGGGGAACTATGATGAAAAAGATTCTGGCGGCAGCGCTTGCCGCAACGAGCATGTTTGCCATCACCCCGAGCGCCGAAGCTGCGGTTACGGTAAATTTCTCTTTTGATGGCGCGAGTGGCTCCACGGGCTTGGTTACAGGCAAGCTACTCTTTAATACGACCGGAACTAACGTTGCAGCGTCCGAGGTTTACATTCTATCAGCGCCTACGGGCGTATTAAATACCACTTCTGCTAACCAGAATTTGTTCCAGTACGGAAATACTGCAAGCGTTAATTCATTCACTGTCTCTGAATCTGGCATTGTAACAGCGGCGAAGTTTAACATAAACGCCAGCAATGTATTTAGAACTTGGCTGGATATCTCCAATTCGAACAACAAGAACGCCAATCAAGTTTTTAACTTCGTTAATTCTCAAAAAAGCCTTAACGTAGATGGCTTCTTGGGCATTACTTTTACCCCAGAATCGGCTGTCACGGCAGTTCCCGAGCCCGCCACTTGGGCAATGATGCTGGTAGGTTTCGCTATGGTAGGCGGTGCCGCCCGTTATCGTCGTCGTTCGTTCAAGGTAACCTACGCCTGATCTAACTTCCCCGTTTGCGGGCGTGGGTGAGGAAGGGTCGTTGGTCGGAAGGCCAGCGGCCCTTTTCGTTTCAAGATCGCCGCGTTGTCGGGAACTGGTAAGCGAGGCTGGCGTTTCTACCCGCACTACTCTGTCTCCCCCCCTTTATCAGTGTGGTTTGATATGGGTCGCTGACCGCCAGTCAGCGGCCCTTTTTTATGTCCACCGCATTATCGATGATAACATAATCCGGTCTTGGACCGATGTAGGCCCGTTCCAAGCTTTCAACCGACAGACCAAGAGCCGCAAGCTCGTTGATCCGTTTAGCGTAATACGCCAGCAGCGCCTTTACCCCTTCGTCCACGGCGTCATCGTTCAGTTGCCGGGACGCTAATAGCCATCCTCCACGGTCGTATTTAATCACGTCCTGTTGGGCGAGCTTCTTGCAATGCCGGAAGGTGGTTCCGTAGCTTAGGCCGGTCATCGCCGAAATAGTGCGGACGCCGATCGGGACGCGAACATCATCGGGTGTCGGCTTGAACGCATAGGCACGGCTTAGATCATAGTCCGTGGTGACGTGCCGGACGTTTGCCACGATGATGACGATCCAGACTAGCTTGCTGGTCCAGTCAATAACCGGTTCGCGGGCAATCTCGTAAGGCACCAGCGATATGTCCAAGGCCGCTGAAAGGGTTGCTGCCAGAAGGCCCCGGTGCGGTACACTACCAGCACCATTAATAGGAAGGTCCGGCGCTAGGTCCTCTACCAACCTTATGAGTCGGTCATGCGCGCCTACAAGAAACGCAACGACGGCTGGCGCAACGGCGGGATCATTGCTGATTGCCACCCCATTGTCCGATACGATGGCCAAGCCTTGTTCTTGTAGCGCCGAGACATAGCGATGAATGCTGGCATAGGGCGCATCAAGAGACTGCGCGATAGCACGGATTGATAGGGATTGCGCGATCCGCACCGGGGGACCGATGACGCCGTTGACCACCCAATCAGAGGCGCAGCGGCTAAGCAGCAACAACGCTACGACACCCCATTCGTATCGGCCTTTCCCCAACTCGATAACAGCAAGGGTGGACGACAAAAGGCCCTCGTTACCCAGCCGAGACAAGCGCCTGATAGGTAGTTTGTCCATACGCCCCTCTTACCGATTTGTCCGCCGTAAGGGAGGCTGAGAGCATCGACTGTCCCAAAGTGGCGCGCTGTCCAATTTGGATAGCTAGGTCGTGGACAGTCAGTAAACCATCGCTATCTGGTCCAGCCCTCACCCCGTGTCGGGATCGTCCGACGCGGTACCTTTGGGGGCAATATGAAGACTAAAATTTTCGCACTCGCGCTCGTCGCTAGCGCAGTCATCACGGGATCGGCCAACGCCGCCACTCGTACCTTCACTATCTCGGATGGTATGTTCACGGATGGAGGCACGTTCGGAGGATCGTTTGCCTTCAACGGCAGCGCCTATCAGTATACCAACGTCAAGATTTTTTCCAAAGGCGGCATTTTCGGAGATTATGACTACAGCGACCGTGATATAGACTATGGCTTTGCTAACGAGCTAGTTTTAGATGCACCGGGGCAACGCTTTTTCAATATTAACTTCTTGAATAGTTTGTTGGGCGCGGAAAATCCTAGCTTTCGTAGTTCTATTAGGGGCTACGAGCTTAATTCGGCTAATGACGATCGAAGAATCAAATCGGGCCTTTTATCCGTTGCTGCCGTCCCCGAACCCGCAACTTGGGCCATGATGCTAGTCGGCTTCGGTATGATCGGTGCAACCACCCGCTATCGTCGCAAGAGTACCGCGATCCGCTACGCGTGATCTTTTAAGCGAGTATAAGATAGGGGCTGTCACCTTCGGTTGGCAGCCTTTCCACAATGCCGCCTTTAGAGATACCGTAAAGGGCGGTAAAGCGTTTAAGGGCGTTGGGGAGTCAGGGTTCCGGTCAACTGTTTTGCCTTCGGTTGGTCGGCGGCTGCACCTTTAGCGTGAATGTCGCCGTTATTCGCACATCATTCGGGTCGAACACCCTTCGAGTTAAGTAGGCTCGCTCGCATATCGGACGGCGACATTCCATAGACTCGGCGAAACAGCTTAGTGAAATCCGATGGATCACCGGCAAAGCCCGCTTTCAACGCCAATTCACTGATCGGTGCGGTTGGCGTCATTCGGAGCGACTCCAGAAACGACCGCAACCGATGGTCCCGGAGGTAGGCAGCCACAGTGATACCCTGATTTGCAAAAGCGTTGTATAGCCTGCTTCGTGATACGTTGAGCATGGATGCAATCTTCGTAGTCGTTAGTTCGGGATCGGAGCTTGCCGCATCAACAAGGTGTTTGACCCGCGCAACCATATTCGACTTTGCTTCAAGTGTGCCGCGTTCCCCTTGTCGGATCATTGCGAGGGCTACTTCGGTGGTAGCAGACAAGACAACATCAAACGCCGCTGACGAAATTTCGCCCAGAGCGCCGACCATGTAGCGCACCTGCATCCCAAACAACGTAGCAAGTTCGTCATCGGTAAAGACGTGACCTGCTACATCATACAAATGGCTGGCATCCATCTTTGCTATCGCGCTCGATCTCGGAACAAAGATCGCGACCACATGCCCGGGATAGTTGCGCATTACATGCGGAATAGCCGTATCAAGCGTGAACACGTCGCCCTCGTTCAGGTACAGGAGCTTTCCGGCCGTCTCTACCTCCATCCGCCCATAAGTGATGAAGCATATGAGCAAGCCGTCCATGCTGTCGGCATCGTCATCTTCCTTTCGCCGGCCCGTCATGCCTGGGTTGCGGGATATAGCGTGGAGGAAGGCTGCGCTTGATCCAGCAAACCAGCGCATCGTCGTATCAACTGGTTGGCCATTGAAGCTGACCGGCGGGATGCGGCGATATAGGAACGCGTTTTCTAAGTAATCTTTGGCATCTGGGGGTGCGTCGTTGCTGTCGATCTGCGCGGCTTCGAAATGCCTTGCGCGCCAAGGGTAATACGGGTTCGGCCTGGGGGATTTCATGGCGTTGAGATAGCAGTCGCCGTCAGCAAACATCAGGGAAATTGTCGCGCCGTGCAGGGGATTTGTTCGGCTCTGTAATGAGTGCGCTATGCCGATCTGTACCGGCATGAGACAGAACACAAAACCCCCGGCCTGATGGACAAAAGACCGTGCTGACAGTCGCCGTCGTCTACCTTAATCGCCTCTCTAACAATGGCGGTGGCCGGTGCTGCACTTGGGGCGGCAAGCGACGGGGAATGGATCATGAGAAAGCTTTCAATCTTTGCACGTAACGCCTTGTTCGCCATTCCGCTGATCGCGTCGGCGCAAATGGCTTCGGCACAAACCACGGGCACACCGCCGGGGGGCGTGGAGTCCGGGCCGTCGTTTTCGTTCACGACATCGGGTTCGATCACCGGGGGTATCAGTTTCGCTTTCGCTCCCCCGACAAATCAGTATCCGACCTACAGCAATCCAACGAACGGCTCTGCCGTGAATGGCAATCTCTACCTTTTCAGCAGCCCATATGCCGGAACGACTGCCGGACTGTCATTGGCGCCCGGCTACAGTAACTATCTCGGGCAGGCGTCCGTCGCTAATGGGTCCTACACGTTCGGCAGCAATATCGTGCTGAACGGCGGCCAAACCTATTATGCCTATTCCGATCTGGTGGGCCTTGCCGGGTCGTCCGTGTACCGGGTCAACCTCCCCGCGATTGGAACGTCTGATCCTTATGCGGTCGGTCTTCCGTCGAACACGTACAGCAATGTCACTATCACTTATCCCTATGGTTACGGAAATCTCAACACCAGCAATATCTACACGACGGGCACCGGGAATGGCCAGGCCTGGACAGCGCCGGTGGTGCCGGAACCCGCTACATGGCTGATGATGCTAGTAGGTTTTGGTCTTATCGGTGCAACCGCCCGCTACCGCCGCAAGGGCGTCCAAGTCCGTTACGCCTAATGCCCTCGTTTTAGGCGTGGCGAGGGGGTCGTTGGTCGAAAGGCTAGCGATCCCTTCCTCGTATCCCGCTCGTAACACCCGGGATCGAATCCCCTTGTCCAATGTTCCCGTTTCGTTCTACGAGTGAGACAAGGAGTTAGTCATGGGGGCTCTGTCAGTCCAAATGCACCGGCTGGTAATCAGGGCAGGATAGAGCGGTGGCATGCCCCGCCCGCGCAAGCCAGCCAGCCCGTTCCGCTACTTCAACTCCTCGCCTGAGGTGATCCGGCTGGTCGTGCTGATGTACGTCCGCTTCCCGCTGTCGTTGCGGAATGTGGAAGACCTCCTGTTTGAGCGCGGGATCGACATCTGCCACGAAACTGTGCGGATGTGGTGGAACAGGTTCGGCCCGGTGTTCGCCGGCGAGGTGCGCCGCAAACGGGTGAGTCGGATGCGAGGCTTCCGGCATTGGCGGTGGCATTTGGACGAGATGTACGTGAAGCTTAATGGCGAGATGGTCTACCTGTGGCGAGCGGTGGATCACGAAGGCGAGGTGCTGGAGAGCTACGTCACCAGGACCCGCGACAAGGCGGCGGCACTCACCTTCATGAAGAAAACGCTGAAGCGCCACGGCTCGCCAGAGACGATCACCACGGACGGCTTGCGCAGCTACCGCGCTGCGATGAACGAACTGGGTGATGCCGAGAAGCAAGAGGTGGGTCGTTGGGCGAACAACCGCGTGGAGAACAGCCACCTGCCGTTCCGACGACGGGAGCGGGCGATGCTCAGGTTCAGGCAGATGAAGACGCTGCAGAAGTTCGCCTCCGTCCATGCCAACGTCCACAACCACTTCAATCTCGAGCGCCATCTCATCGACCGCCAGACCTACCGAGAGAGACGCTCCGCCGCACTGGCGGAGTGGCAGGTACTCGCCAGCTAGGCTGCTACCCTTAAAGACCGACCTGCATCATGTGGAGAGCGGTTCGCGTTAGACTGACAGCACCGTGCAGGGCGGTGTGCACCTTGCCCTGATGATGGATCTCGCCGACATAGGTCGGGCATTTCAGCATGGCGTGGAGCTGGCCGCGGCTGAAGACGACGTCGCCAAA
>NZ_LMRS01000019.1 GCF_001426195.1 Sphingomonas sp. Leaf339
GGGCGGGCAGCCGCGCGACAGCAGGAGCTGGACTCGGCTGGAGGGTTAAGGATCGACACGACGCTCGGCGCAGCAGCCGAGCCATCGACCACCTTGGGGAAGCCGTCCGGCCGCAGACGTTCGTTGCTGATGCCGCCCCAGCTATCGTTAGGTACCAGCCAGCGTAGGCCAAACAACTGGTTCGTGAAAACCGGCTCACCGCCATAGTAAGTGATCCCGCCAACGTTTACGCCCAGCTTGTCACGTGCCGATGGCGCCGCGATCGGCTGCGCAGTCGGCGTAGGCGTCGGCGTCGGCGTGACGTTGGGTACTGGCGTCGAGGTACCGGCCGGCATCACCGTGACCGTTTCAGGTCCGATGGAGCCGCTACTGGCTCCGCCACAAGCGCTGAGCAAGGGCATTCCGGAAAGTATACAAGCCAGAAACACTGACTTTCTACACTTTGGATTAGAATGTGTAGCAAACACATCTTTTGGGGCGCGAACCATAGGAAACTCCAACCGTCTGTTAGTTGAAGAATACCGGAGATTCCTTTTCGGATGGTTAACTGCATGTGCAAATTTATAACTTTTATGATTGATAGATATTATATAACGCTTAGATGGTTTGAGTAAAACTCACTTTTGGTTATGATACAGTATTGTTAAAATAATCACCCTAAATATTTCGCGATATTTAGATTTTTATTGAGTTACATATAGAGTACATCTGAAATTTAGCATTGATGTATTATATTATAATTACGTATTGCTTTTCGTCCTAAGTACTTTTTGTATAGATTTTTGTGTTTTTTTTCACTACCACTACAACGATCTAAGCTTATTATGAACAGTGCGGCATTGCATCGCAGTAATGAACCGGCTGGTTCTGCCGTTATAGCGGATATCGAATATCTTTGTAGATATATCGCGCGACCGGCGACCGCCTCAGTTCGCTGTTTTATTTTGCATGTGCGCACAGCATTGAGTGGCGATCACGACTTAGATCCTATCGACAAAAATGGGTCACAGTTTATCAGTTCGGTAAAACGAAATGAGCTGCTTAAGTGTTATACAAATTTGGCAATCGTTGTCGCTGCCCACCAGTCTAATCAATCACATCATGCCTTCAAACGAACGCTGTTCGTCATCCCTCGGGCAGCAAAAGTTAACCTTAAATCACGAATTATTTTTCTCCTTCAAAGATTTATGATCACTACAGTATCCAAATGAATTTTCACGCTAGCGGGCGGGGAACGAAAGATTTCAGGCGAGATCAGGGAAGGCGACTTTTTAGCGGTATTTTGTCACGTCGGTATCGACAGCCCATACGAACGTCACTGTTGCAATGAAATTAATGTCTATACGACCTTCAATCTAAGTGGAATCGAGGTAGTAGCTGAACCGATGCTGGCAAAGTTGCCGATCATATCGGCTAGCATTACAGTTGCGTTCTTGATCGAACATGCGCGTGTGTGCGGCGGCCTGATGGGCACGTCGCCAGCATGACCATGCGATGACGTGGCGAGGTTCGATACGGCGCTGGGCCAGTCTGACGACGATGCGGCGGATCTCCTGAACGGACCAGCGGATCAAGTTTGCGGCCTCGTCCGCGTTCTTTTTGGGGGCGCGGCATTGGTGCGCGTGCGGATGGCTGCCAGCATGGCGAAGGCAAGCATGACAAGCGAGACGTGGCGGTGCCAGCCGTGCCAGGACCGGGTTTCGTTGTGGTCGAGGCCGAGTTCGTTCTTCGCCGTCTCGAAGCTGTCCTCGATGGCCCAGCGATGCCCCTCCACGCCAACGAGGGTTTCCATGGTCGTGCCTGCCGGACACCACGTCGTGAAGAAGGCCAGATCGCCATCGGCGACATGGCGCCGGATCAACAGACCCCTGGTCCACGTGCCGGACAGGCCATCGACATATTCGTCAGCATCAAGGTCGGCGAGTTCGAGATAGACCCAGTCGTGAAGCCTGGCCCCCTTGGTGCCGTTGCCCGCCGACAGGCGATGCCATGCAGCCGGATCGAGGTCGCTCGCGATCTGCGTGGCGGTGCCCGCGACCACCGGCTTGTCACCCCACGAGCCGAAGCGATGGTCGCCCTTCACGCCCAGCACATATCCCTTGCCGGCACGACGCAGCGCCTGCTCGATGTCGCCGACACCGTAGACCGCATCCGCCGCGACCCAGGCGAACGGCATGTTCGCCGCGATCGCGCGTTCGATCATCTCCACTGCCAGTGCCGGCTTGGTGGCAAAGGCCGTGCCTTCGGGCACATGCGCTGCCGCGAGCCGTGCCGGATCGGTGACCCAACTCTTCGGCAGGTAAAGCGCCCGGTCGACAAAGGCATGGCCCCTGGCCGAGACGTACGCGGCGAACACGCCGATCTGGCAGTTGGTCACCTTGCCCGCCGACCCGGTGTACTGGCGCCCCACGCCACACGACGCCTTGCCTTGCTTCAGGAAGCCAGTCTCGTCGATGACCAGCACCGCATCGTCCGTGCCGAGATGCTCGATGGCGTAGTCGCGCACGATGTCGCGCAGAGCATCCGCATCCCACCGCCCGCGCCCCAATATCGCCTGCTGGCGCCATGGTCCGGCGTCGCCAGCCGCTTCCGCGCGCATCCAGCCCGTCTTGCGGCGCTCGTCACCCAGCAGTCCGTCCAGAAAGCTGCTCGCCGATGCCGCAACCCGCTCCTGGCTGAACAATGGTCGCATCCGCGCCTTCACGTCGCGCAGCGATGCCGCCCACAGTTCCAGCGTCGTCTCGACCGATGCTCCTGTCACCACAACCTCCTCGTCATGGTGACCCATTGATTCAGAACATGATCAAGAACGCAACTGTAATGCTAAACCATGGCGCCGGCTTCGACGTGTTCGGGCGTCGGTAGAGCGCCTCCAGCCCGATCCG
This sequence comes from Sphingomonas sp. Leaf339, assembly GCF_001426195.1. Classification (GTDB taxonomy): domain Bacteria; phylum Pseudomonadota; class Alphaproteobacteria; order Sphingomonadales; family Sphingomonadaceae; genus Sphingomonas. The sequence goes on from NZ_LMRS01000019.1 coordinate 2,886, forward strand.
CTTCATCAGCGTCGCTTCATGCAGCCGGCCCACGCTCACGCCCTCCTGCCGGAGCAGATCGCGCAGCATCCGGCTGCCAGCGAACGGGTACAGGAGATCCAGCTCGTCGATCGCCGCATGAACGTCAGATCGCTGTCGGACACCGGTCGCGGCAGGCAGTAGATGCTGCCGCGGCTGATCCCGAGCTGCTGCGCCTGTCGGGCCAGCGGCAGCGCATGGCTACGGTCGATCATCGCTTTGCGCTCGGCAACAGACCGGCTTCCCAAGCGTACCGGCCAAAAAAATCATTCGCCAGCGTCAGCTCGTCGATCTTCGCGTGCAACACCGTCACGTCGACCAGCGGCTCGACCGCTGCCGGCTCGGCGCCGAACACGTCCGCTGCGCCCTCCAGCAGCCGCGCTCGCCACTAGTTGATGAGGTTGGGATGCACCAACTCGGCCAGCGTCTTCGCCCCTCCGCGGCCTTCCCACCGATGCTACGCATCGTCGGAACCTTGGGCAGATCCGCCCTTCACGGCAGCCAGAGGCGCCTTTGCCTTGACCGCCAGGCTGGGTTCCGGCGCGATCGCTTGCTCAGCTTGCTCAGCTTGCCCGCGCCTCGCGGACGGCATGGCCGCCGTCAGATCGGCAATTCAATTTTCTCCGCTGTACAAATCCCCCGAACCACCTCTCCTGATGCCGTATTAGAAAGTATAGACAATCCTGCCGGGTCATATTCGCCGTTCTTCTTTATGTGCTATCCGGTACCGGCCAGATGGCCGCAGCAGCGTGCTTATTCCGACCGGCGTTCCGCCCTCGGCCAGCAGCGCCTGCAACTCAACAAGCGTGATATCGTCTTTCGGCTCTATTACGGCCGGTATGAAGGCTGTGTGTACGTCGATGCTAACCGTACGGCAGTCGCCCCCCCATCTTGGCTACCGGTGTGCCGCGCCGAAGCGCCAAATGCCGCCAGCCGATCTTACTTGCGCACTGCCCCCGAACCGCGCCGCGGCTCGGCTCGGCTCGGCTCGGCTCGGCTCGGCTCGGCTCGGCTCGGCTCGGCTCGGCTCGGCTCGGCTCGGCTCGGCTCGGCTCGGTGACAGCGCTCGCGGCATATCGCCGCTTCGTCGATCCAGCATAACGTCGAGTCGGAAAACCGCATCCATGTTGTTCCACAACGATTCAGAAAGCGCGGAAACCGCCCCAAGTCACCCCACCCATGCAGTTTTTTACCGGTTTAAAGAACGTGGAAATCCACTTTCATCTCATTCCGTCCGCCCGATTGCTTATTGTAATTAAGTAGAGAAGGCTTCCAAAATTAAGAAGGTGTCCGGGCAGAGTAGGCAAACTAGGCATCTATCTTCTTAAAGCATAATATTGCTTATCCGAGATCTCTGCTTACCAAATTATCGCGAAAATGAATGAAAATAGTATATGATTTAGATTGATAAGCAGGCCACAGCTATTTTGTGAGAATCATCTCAAACAGTATTGATTACTTTTTTTAGTTTAAACTGAATCTTTTCGTCAACATGAAATAAAAACAATGATATTACGCAAATCACCACCCCTAGTGCTAATCCGCCGATAGGTGCATAATCTTGACGGTTTATACCAAATAAAGTACAAGCTCGCTCAACAAATTGCATAATTGGAACGTGTATAACATATAGTGGATAAGAAATAGCACCAAGGAGCATTGCAGGCTTTGCCTTATCAGTATTTGAAGCCGGCTCAAAAATCAGAGCGATAAAAACCAAACCGGGAAAAAGAATAATCACTTTGAATAAGTTAAAATAAATTCCATCGTTTGTAAAAAAGAGAATAACGGGCAATAGTGCTAACATATAAGACCATTGCGTTACTATCTTAAGATTGATATTTATTCGACTAATGATTACTCCGGTTGCGAATGAAAAAGTAACCCGGGGAAATCCGGCCCAGAAATGATCCCATTCTGCACCCACAGAGACGGTTCCTGCTGAAATAGCTGCAGCACTAAAAATAAGGGCTGACAAAAACGCAATGGTAATTAATACCCGTGGGTTCAGCCAGCGGTATATAGCTACAAATGCAATATTAATGACAAGTTCAAAAAATAGCGACCATGTTGCGTAATTAAATGGGAAAGCAAAACTGTCGACAGATTCAGTCGGCGAGGGAAGCATGAAAATTGACGTCAAAAGGACTACTATATAATTCTTAATATCAAGAGTACCTTGACCTAGTGCTAATGAAATGAAAGCGCCAAAGCAACCAACTGCTGTGCCGGTAATATATAGTGGATAAAATCTGGCAAAGCGATTTATAAAGAATCGTATTGTCGTCAACCCGTTTGCTATTCTCGCTCCATAGACGCGATCTATAATTACACCACTAATTAGGAAAAATAAGTCTACGGCAAGAAACGCATCATCTGCTATAAAAGGAGCAAGAAATGGACCTGCATGCATAGAAAAGACGGCTATCGCAGCTACGCCGCGCATTGCGTCAAGTGTCAGATAACGGCGGTGTTCCATATCCAGCGCATAACATCTGTATTCCAATGACAAAACCCCAATCGGCAAGCGTTCTGGCGCCGGTGGCGCCAGCTAGCGGCAAATGGTCAGCTTTTTGAATGAGATTGCTTCACCGTTGAGATTGTGATTCCCCTGATGCTCTATGTGTTTGATTCTACCGTTCGATAGTGCGATCCATCGATTGGAATTGAAGAATCCATATGGGACAGGTACGCCACAAGAGGGCCACGACCACGCACGCTGTTCGAGCAGCATTACAGGGTGCTGTCAGTCGAACGCGAGCCGTTGTCCACACGATGCACGTCGGTCTTTCATGCTGGCGACATAGCTCGCAAGGTTGTGCCACTCAGCCAGTGTG
>NZ_LMRS01000020.1 GCF_001426195.1 Sphingomonas sp. Leaf339
ATTCTGAATAACTATGTTCAGCTGGTGGAAGACTTTGAAGCCATTCAATTGAGGATGAAAAATTTATATAAGAAATTCTTTTTCGTATAGATACAAATCCTTCTCAAATAATAAAAAATAAGAAAAAAATTCTAATTATTGAAATAAATGAACCAATAGATGAAACCATATTTCATGTTATAAATGCATCTGGATAATCTGAATATCGTCGAGGTATTCCAGCTAATCCTAAAAAATGTTGAGGGAAGAATGTTAGATTTACTCCAATAAATATAGTAAAAAACTGAATCTTTAAAAATTTTTCGTTCAAGGTTAATCCAGTAAACAATGGAAATCATTGTGTTAATCCTCCTAAAATTGCGAAAACAGCTCCTATAGATAGTACATAATGAAAATGGGCTACAACATAATAAGTATCATGAAGAATAATATCAAGAGAAGAATTAGCTAATACTACACCAGTTAGACCCCCAACTGTAAATAAGAATACAAATCCGAGTGCTCATAATATTGAAGGAGAGTAGTTAATTTGGGTACCATGTAATGTAGCTAATCATCTAAAAATTTTAATACCAGTAGGAACGGCAATAATTATTGTAGCTGAAGTAAAGTAAGCACGAGTATCTACATCTATCCCTACTGTAAATATATGGTGAGCTCATACAACAAATCCAAGCAATCCAATAGCTAGTATAGCATAAATTATTCCTAAAGTACCAAAGGTTTCCTTTTTACCTCTTTCTTGTCTAATAATATGAGAAATTATTCCAAATCCAGGTAGAATTAAAATATATACTTCTGGATGTCCAAAGAATCAAAATAGATGCTGGTATAAAATAGGATCACCTCCTCCAGCTGGGTCAAAGAATGATGTATTTAAATTTCGATCAGTTAATAGTATAGTAATAGCACCGGCTAATACAGGTAAAGAGAGTAATAAAAGTAGTGCTGTAATTACAACTGATCATACAAATAAAGGCATTCGATCAAAGGTTATTCCAGGGGATCGTATATTAATTACTGTAGTAATAAAATTTACTGCACCTAAAATTGATGAAATCCCAGCTAAATGTAATCTGAAAATAGCTAAATCAACAGATGATCCTCTATGGGCGATGTTTGCGGATAAGGGTGGATAAACTGTTCATCCGGTACCGGCACCTCTTTCTACTATTCTAGAAATTAGTAATAAAGATAATGATGGGGGCAATAATCAAAA
>NZ_LMRS01000021.1 GCF_001426195.1 Sphingomonas sp. Leaf339
ACTGGGCCAATCAGCCGCTATGGCGCCTGGGGCCTGCGCGAATATGCTGGTCAGCCGCTAAGCGAGACGCCCAAACTCCGCGGCGTGCTGCAATTCGCCGGTTATTGAGTTGCCCTTGATCCAAGTTTTAACGATCGGCCATCAAGCGAGGGATGTCGTGAATCGCGATCAATCACGGGTAGTCTCCATCAACGTGTGATGACCGCACGCGGCGCTCTCTTAGGCCAGATCGCGTACCAGATCCTAAATCGCTCCGACGCATGAGATATGCGCGCCGCAACCGGAAGCGGTCGAACTAGCCTCAGGAAGGAGGGGAGCGTCCAACTGCTTAATAAAAGATAAGCACTGGGTATCATCTCATCAAAAATTTTACCGCTCCATCTACCAAAATCTAAGGGCAGTTAGCCGATGACACTTAATATCAAAGCCGAAGTGTGCCGTTGGTGCGCCCAGTCGCCTCCCCCAGGGAGTGTCACATGCAAATAGTGTGATACGAGGCCAATCAGGGCTGAAACAGTCCAATCATCAGGCGGAGCAGGATTTTTACTCGATGTGGGAAATCCTCGTCCGGTTAACATAAATAAACTATTTATGAGAACAGATATTTCAATCTGCTCATATAGAAACTTTTTCAGTGAAGAGTGGTGAGTGAACGAAATAAAGAGTTAGTAATGTAGCTCTATAATAATAAGCGATCTAAGGTCGCGTTGTTCATTTTCATCACTTAGATCCAAAATTTATCCTATTTGGAGTTCATAGTACATGGGCAGCGTCACCGCGAGCAGTGTTTTTTATGCTGTGCGATCATCCACAACGTTGAAAGTTGGCGCGTCCGTTGGTGCCGTGCTGGGCATGGGCGCAGTCATTGTGCCGAACGACACAGTTGCCAAAAGCGCTCCGAGCGTTTTCGTGACAAAGTCGATGCCGGCCGCAATTGCGACGCCGACGCCTACGCCGACTGCGCAGCCGATCGCGGCGCCATCGGCACGTGACAAGCTGGGCGTAAACGTTGGCGGGATCACTTACTATGGTGGTGAGCCGGTTTTCACGAACCAGTTGTTTGGCCTACGCTGGCTGGTGCCGGCTGCGGGCTGGGGCGGCATCAGCAACGAACGTCTGCGGCCGGACGGCTTCCCCAAGGTGGTCGATGGCTCGGCTGCTGCGCCGAGCGTCGTGTCGATCCTTAACC
>NZ_LMRS01000022.1 GCF_001426195.1 Sphingomonas sp. Leaf339
GAAGGGATCCATCAAAGGGATTCAGATACTTAGCACTACTGGATTRKCTTGGGCGGTTCTTCGCCGGTACGGGAATATCAACCCGTTGTCCATCGACTACGCCTGTCGGCCTCGCCTTAGGTCCCGACTTACCCAGGGAAGATTAGCTTGACCCTGGAACCCTTGGTCTTYCGGAGGACGKGTTTCTCACMCGTCTTTCGCTACTCATGCCTGCATTCTCACTCGTGTGGCGTCCACGGCTGGTTCACACCGCCGCTTCACTCGCCACACGACGCTCTCCTACCCATCAACACGGCTGGACCACGAAGGCCTACCATTAATGTCAATGCCACAACTTCGGTGGYGTGCTTGAGCCCCGTTACATTGTCGGCGCGGAATCACTTGACCAGTGAGCTATTACGCACTCTTTCAAGGGTGGCTGCTTCTAAGCCAACCTCCTGGTTGTCTKYGCRACTCCACATCCTTTCCCACTTAGCACRCGCTTAGGGACCTTAGTTGGTRGTCTGGGTTGTTTCCCTCTCGACKAYGAASCTTATCCCCCACMGTCTCACTGCTGCGCTCTCACTTACCGGCATTCGGAGTTTGGCTGACGTCAGTAASCTTTTGGGCCCCATCGGCCATCCAGTAGCTCTACCTCCGGYAAGAAACACGCAACGCTGCACCTAAATGCATTTCGGRGAGAACCAGCTATCACGAAGTTTGATTGGCCTTTCACCCCTAYCCACARCTCATCCCCTCMGTTTTCAACYKAAGTGGGTTCGGTCCTCCACGACGTCTTACCGTCGCTTCAACCTGGCCATGGATAGATCACTTCGCTTCGGGTCTAGACCMTGCGACTGAATCGCCCTATTCRGACTCGCTTTCGCTACGGCTRCCCCACACGGGTTAACCTCGCCACAKASCACTAACTCGCAGGCTCATTCTTCAAAAGGCACGCCATCACCAGCCATGACAAGTCATGCACCGGCTTTGACGGATTGTAAGCGCRCGGTTTCAGGWWCTATTTCACTCCCCTCCCGGGGTWCTTTTCRCCTTTCCCTCACGGTACTAGTCCGCTATCGGT
>NZ_LMRS01000023.1 GCF_001426195.1 Sphingomonas sp. Leaf339
AGAACCGATACGTCCATGACCTTCGCTCCTTCCTCAAACGACCTGCTGTCGTAGGATGACAACGATTCGGATAAGGGGCGAGCCATCCATAAAGGGGGTGCGTGGTGGGCGCTGACGGGCTCGAACCGCCGACCCTCTCGGTGTAAACGAGATGCTCTACCAACTGAGCTAAGCGCCCGCGCGCCCCTCGCGGCAACGCCGCGTCCGATGCCTTTAGCGGCTTGCCGACGGATAACGCAAGGACCGCGTCACGCGATCGGCACACCGACCCGGCGGGCCGCGGCGACATAACCCTGCATCCCGTCCAGCCCCCGCCCCGACAGCGTCATGAAGGCGCGACGCCGGTCGGTGGGATCGGGCAGCCGTTCGACCAGTCCAGCATCGCTCAGCCGCGTGATCCAACGAAGCGCGGTGGTGGGCGCCACCGCGGCGGCGATGCACAGGCTGGATACCGACACACGGCCCCCCTCCAGATGGGCGGCATACAGGTCAAGCAGCATGTCCCAGGCCGGATCCTCGAACAGTCCGCTACCGAAAAACGAATCACGCAGCCGCCGTGCGCGGATCGCCTGCCGCACCGTCTGCGGATCGGCGGATTCCGTCGTCGGTTCGACGCCGAAACCGTCCCGCCGGGCCGCCGCCGTGTCCGGCCCCGATGCCGTCAGGCCGGTTTCGCCATCGGCCAGCCTGACGAGCAGATCGGCGATCCGCGCGATCTCGCTGTTCAGCCGTTGCAGACGATCGCTATCGCCGTCCCGCACGCTATCGGACAAGCCCGTTCGGCTCGACGACTGCCCCGCCACCGCCAGCGTCGCGACCAATTGGCCCGTCCCCGCCTCGCACAGCAAGTCGGTCGTCCCCAGCAGCGTACCGGCGATGGAGTCGATCTGTTCGCGGTCCAGCGTCACGACGATTTGGGGCGCCAGTAGGTCGATGGCGCTGTCGATAAATGGCAGGGCGGCATCGATCACCACCCCCGCAATACCCTCCGACTGGATTAACAGCACGGGGTTGCCCAACTGGCGGTCGATCAGCGTCGCCGCCTCGTCCCAGTTCAGCATTGCCGCGACCCGGCCGCCCGCCATCGTCACGGCGTCCTCGGCCTCGCGCAGACGCGCCGGTGCGGCCAGCACCACTACATCGAACATCTCACGCACGCGTCGACAATCCCCCTTGGCCAGCGCCCCCGCGCCGCGCTACGCCGATCATCCCAGCGCCTTGACGATCTCTTCGACCATCTTCTTGGCATCGGCCAGCAACATCATCGTATTGTCGCGATAGAACAGTTCGTTGTCGACCCCAGCATAACCGACGCCGCCCATCGACCGCTTGATGAACAGCACCGTTCCCGCCTTTTCCACGTCGAGTACCGGCATGCCATAGATCGGTGAGGTCTTGTCCGTTTTCGCCGCCGGATTCGTGACATCGTTGGCGCCAATCACGAAGGCGACGTCGGTCTGCGCGAATTCCGAATTGATGTCCTCCAGCTCGAACACCTCGTCATACGGCACGTTCGCTTCGGCCAGCAGGACGTTCATGTGCCCGGGCATGCGGCCGGCGACGGGGTGGATCGCGTATTTCACGCGCACGCCTTCGGCCTTCAGGCGATCCGCCATCTCGCGCAGGATATGCTGCGCCTGTGCCACCGCCATGCCGTATCCCGGCACGATGATGACCTGTTCCGCCTGGCTCATCAGAAACGCGGCATCTTCCGCCGATCCGCGCTTCCACGGCCGGTCGATCGCCGCGCCATCGCCGCTCGGCCCAGCCACTGCACCGAATCCGCCCGCGATCACGCTGATGAAGCTACGGTTCATCGCCCGGCACATGATGTAGCTAAGGATCGCGCCCGACGACCCGACCAGCGCGCCGGTGATGATCATCGCCGTATTGCCGAGCGTAAAACCCATCGCCGCCGCCGCCCAGCCGGAATAGCTGTTCAACATGCTGACCACGACCGGCATGTCCGCGCCGCCGATCGGCACGATCAACAGGAACCCGATCAAAAACGCCAGCACCGCGATCGCCCAGAATGCCCACGCGCTCTGCGCCTGCGTGAACTGCACGATCAGCAACAGGATCGCCGCGCCGATGACCAGGTTCAACAGGTGCCGCGCCGGCAACAGGATCGGCTTGCCACCCATCGTGCCGTTCAGCTTCAGGAACGCGATGACCGAGCCCGAAAAGGTGATGGCGCCGATCGCCACGCCCAGCGACAGTTCCACCCGGCTGGCGGTATGGATGATCGCTACCGGATCGCCGATCAGCGGCACCATCAGCGTCGCGATGCCGAACGCATCGGGATTCAGAAACGCCGCCACCCCGACCAGCACGGCCGCCAGACCCACCAGCGAATGGAATGCCGCCACCAACTGCGGCATCGCCGTCATCGCGATCTTCCGCGCGGTGATGAAGCCGATGCCACCGCCGATCGCGATGGCGATCAGGATCTCGGGCAGCGACGCGATCTCATGCGTCACCAGCGTGGTGACGACGGCGATGCCCATGCCGATCATGCCCAGCCGGTTGCCCCGCTGGCTTGTCGCCGGACTCGACAGCCCACGCAGCGCCAGGATGAAGCACACGCCCGCGATCAGATAGGCCAGCGCCACCCAGGGATTAGCCGCGACCTCATGCATGCCGCTTCTCCTCCGTCGCGGCGGGCCGCTCCTTCTTCTTGTACATCGCCAGCATCCGGGCAGTGACCGCGAACCCGCCGAAGATGTTGACGCTCGCCAACACCACCGCGAGCAGCCCCAGCCACTTGGCAACCGGCGATCCGGCCGCGGCCGATGCCACAAGGGCCCCGACGATGATAACCGACGAGATCGCGTTGGTCACCGCCATCAGCGGCGTGTGCAGCGCCGGCGTGACCGACCACACGACATAATAGCCCACGAAACAGGCCATGACGAAGATCGACAGGATCGCGATGAAGGTCATGGCCGTCCAACTCCCGAATTATCCCGCCCGTGCATCGCGTGGACAGGATGGAGGGCGGCGCTCAAGAAACCAGCCTCGGGTTCACCACCGCGCCATCCTTGGTCAGCCGGATCGCGTCGCCGATCTCGGCATCCAGCACCGGTCGCCCGGTATCCTTGTCCCAGAACGCGCTCAAGAAATTGTACAGGTTGCGTGAAAACAATGCCGAGGCGTCCGCCGCCAGCCGGCTCGGCACGTTGCGGTGGCCAACGATCTTCACGCCGTGGCGCAGCGCGATCTCGCCCGCTACCGCGCCCTCGACATTGCCGCCCTGCTCCACCGCCAGATCGACGATGACGCTGCCGGCCCGCATGCTGGCGACCTGGGCATCGCTCACCAGTCGCGGCGCCGGGCGACCGGGGATCAGCGCAGTGGTGATGACGATGTCCTGCTTGGCGATATGCGCGGAAACCAGTTCGGCCTGCGCCGCCTGATATTCCGGGCTCATCTCGCCGGCATAACCGCCCGCCCCCTCGCCCTCGATCCCGGCGACGTTCTCGACGAAGATCGGTTTCGCACCCAGCGACTGGATCTGTTCCTTCGTCGCCGACCGTACGTCGGTTGCCGATACCTGTGCACCAAGTCGCCGCGCCGTCGCGATCGCCTGCAACCCGGCGACGCCGACGCCCATCACGAACACGCGCGCCGCCGCCACCGTGCCCGCCGCGGTCATCATCATCGGAAAGGCACGGCCATATTCGGCTGCCGCGTCCAGCACCGCCTTGTACCCCGACAGATTCGATTGCGACGACAGGATGTCCATCGACTGCGCGCGGGTGATCCGCGGCATCCATTCCATCGCCAGCGCCTCGACCCCGGCGGCCGCATAGCCGTCGACCCGCGCCCGGTCGCCGACCGGGTTCAGGCTGGCGACCAGCCACACCCCCGGCGCCGCGCCGCCCAGCGATGCGGGGTCCGGTCCCTGCACGCCCAGCACGATATCCGCCGCCGCCATCGTCGCGACGCGATCCGCCACCGTCGCGCCGGCATCGGCATAGGCAGCATCGGCATAGCCCGCCGTCTCGCCCGCTCCCGCCTCGATCGCGACATCCGCACCAAGGCCGATGAATTTCTTCACGGTTTCCGGCGTGGCGGCCACCCGCCGCTCGCCATCGGCCCGTTCGCGGAGGATGGCGATTTTCATGGCCGGATCAGACCGCGATCAGCCAGACGACGATCGCGGCGATCAGGAACACCCCTAAAGCACCCCATTTCATCATGCCGATCATTCGGTCATAAGTCGCAACGTGCGCGTTCAGATCACCCTTACCAGATCCGTTACCGGCCATCGTTGCATCCTCGATCCTGTATCGAGTGCGACCCTATCGACCCCGTCGCCCTACCTCAACCCCTACGGCACAGGTGATGCGCTTAAGGCCACCTTTACTGTCCGCTGCCTATCGACCGTACCGAACTGGGACGGATTCGGCGAATGACGCGCAACGGACAGCGATTGCTACTCCTGATTGACGATGAACCGGCGCAGCGCCGACTCGTCGCGGCGCTGGCGTCGCGGGGCGGCTGGCGATCGATCTTCGCGGCCGATTTCGAACAGGCGATCGCCACGCTCGGCACGCAGGACGGCATGCAGCTTGATGCGGTGATGATCGATCATCACGCCGCCGATACCGATGTCACGCGCCTGATCGCCGAACTGCGCGAACGACGCCCCGCGCTGCCGATCATGCTGCTCACCGCCAACGGCTCCGCCGATCAGGCAGTGGCCGCGATGCGCAGCGGCGCCACCGATTTCTTGGTCAAGCCGCTCGCCCCCGAACGCCTGCTCGCCGCACTGGAAGCCGCCGTCGCGGGCAGCAGTGCCGGCGAACTGCGCCCGCTGACCGAAAAGATCCCCGCCCTCCTCGCCTTTGACGAGATCGTCGGCTCCGCCCCTGAATTCCGAACCGCGCTGGCGATCGCCGCCAAGGCTGCGCGCGCGCGCGTCCCCGTCTTGCTCGAAGGGGAAAGCGGCGTCGGCAAGGAGGTCGTGGCCAAGGCGATCCATGCCGCCTCGCCGCGCGGGCGCAAGCCGATGGTGTCGGTCAATTGCGGCGCGATCCCCGCCAACCTGGTCGAAAGCGAGCTGTTCGGTCATGAAAAGGGCGCCTTCGCCGGTGCTTTCGAACGCAAGATCGGCCGCGTGCGCGAGGCGGAGGGCGGCACGCTGTTCCTCGACGAGATCGGCGAGATGCCGCTCGACGCGCAGGTGAAGCTGTTGCGACTGGTGCAGACGGGCGAGATTCAGCCGCTTGGCGCGCGGCATGGCCAGGCGGTCGATGTCCGCGTCATCGTCGCCAGCAATCGGCGCCTGAGCGACGAAGTCGAGGCCGCGCGCTTCCGCGAGGACCTGTTCTATCGCCTGAACGTCGTGCAGGTCACGATCCCCCCGTTGCGGGAACGCATCGGCGACATCCCCGCGCTGTCGCGCCACCTGCTCGCGCGGATCGCCCGCCAGCCGGGGCTGCGCCCACTCGGCATCACCGACGACGCGCTCGACCTGCTTGCCGCCTATGAGTGGCCGGGCAATGTCCGCCAGCTCCAGAACGCGCTCTTCCGCGCCGCCGTCCTGTGCGAGGGATCGGCGCTCACCCGGTGCGACTTCCCGCAGATCGCCGCGATGGGCCATCGTCGCGGCGGCGGTGCGGCGGAGGGCGGCGGCGTCACCCTGTTCAATCCCGATGGCCATATGCGCCCGCTCGACGATATCGAGGCGGACGTGATTCGCCTCGCCATCGGTCACTATCGCGGCCGCATGACAGAGGTAGCGCGGCGACTCGGGATCGGCCGGTCGACCCTCTATCGCAAGCTCGGCGAGCTCGGAATCGACGGCGGCACCTGATTTTTTGCGGCCGACCGACCTGAATTGTGCGCCGAAAGGAAGACAAGTCAGTTTGCGCGTCCTAATCCTCGGCAATGTCGTTCAACGATCGCACCATTTTGGTCACGGGCGCCGCATCGGGCATCGGCCTGGCGACCGCACGTCATCTGGCGGCGGCGAGCGCTACGCGACTGGTGCTCGTCGATCGTGATGCGGCGGCGCTGGCCCGGCTGACCTTCGACTGCACCCTCGATCTGTTGCCCGGCGACGTGGCCGACGAATCGTTCTGGGATAGCGCGGCACCGTTTTTGGGGCGGCTGGACCATGCCGTCATCAATGCCGGCGTCGCCGGCGCGGGCACCATCGCGACGCTGGATTTCGCCGAATGGCGGCGGATCATGGCCGTCAATCTCGACGGCGCTTTCTTGACGCTACGCGCGGCAATGCGCGCGATGACGGCGAGTGGGTCCACGCGCGGCGGATCGATCGTCGCGCTGGCGTCGGCCGCCGGGATCAAGGCCGAACCCGGCATCGCCGCCTATGCCGCGTCGAAGGCCGCCCTGATCCAACTCGTCCGTGTCGCCGCGAAAGAAGGCGCGTCGGACCGCATCCGCGTCAACGCCATCGCCCCCGCCGGGGTCGAGACACCCGTCTGGGATGCCGTGCCGATGTTCGCGGACCGCGCCGCCGCGATCGGTCGCGACGCAGCCTTTGCCGAACTCGCCGCGCTGGCGACGCCGCTCGGCCGCTACGCCAGCGCCGACGAGGTCGCACGCCAGATCGCCTTCATGCTCTCCGACGATGCTGCGTTGATGACCGGCAGTGTGCTGGTGGTCGATGGCGGATACACGTTGTGACCACCCCCGCGCCTTACGTCCTGCTCGACGACGCCCGCCCCGGCGGCACCGCGCGCCTCTATCGCCAACCGGTCGAGACGGTCGAGGCGATGACGCCGCATGACGTCCCCGCCGCGATCGATCGCCTCCGCGCCGCTACCGCCCGTGGTTTCCATGCCGCCGGCTTCCTGTCATACGAGGCCGGGGCGGCGTTCGAACCCGGTCTGTCGCCACCGCCGCCATCCTCCACGCCGCTACTCTGGTTCGGTCTGTTCGAGACTTGGGAACCGGTCAACGCCGCCCACTGGCTGCCCGACCCGGCCGGCGCGTGGATCGGCACGCCACAACCATTGGTCGAACCGGAAACCTATGAAACCCACGTCCGCGATATCCTCGCGCTGATCGCCGCCGGTGACCTGTACCAGGCGAATCTCAGTTTCCGCGCGACCGTGCCGTTCGTCGGCGATCCGCTCGCCCTCTATGCCCGCCTGCGCGGAAGTTCCGCAGCGGGGTACGGCGCCGTGGTCGCCACCGGCCACGACACGCTGGTCAGCCTGTCGCCCGAACTCTTCTTTCGCCTCGATGGCGACCGCCTGACCTGCCGGCCGATGAAGGGCACTGCCCGGCGTGGCGAAACCGCCGCCGGCGATGCCGCGCTCGCCGCCGCGCTTTCCACTGATGCCAAGAATCAGGCGGAAAACCTGATGATCGTTGATCTGATGCGCAACGACCTGTCGCGCGTCGCCGTGCCCGGCAGCGTGGCCGTGCCGGAACTGTTCGCGGTCGAAACCTATCCGACGATCCACCAGATGACGTCTACCGTCACCGCCACGCTCGCCCCCGGCCGCGATGCGATCGATGTACTTGCCGCCACCTTCCCCTGTGGCTCGATCACCGGCGCGCCCAAGGTCCGCGCGATGCAGGCGATCGCCGCGATCGAGGGGCAGGCGCGCGGCGCCTATACCGGTGCGATCGGCCGGATCGATGCCGGCGGCGACGCGCAGTTCAACGTCGCCATCCGCACGCTGGCGATCGCGCCCGGCGCGGACCACGCGACGCTGTCGCTGGGTGCCGGCATCGTCGCCGATTCGGACCCCGCCGCCGAGTGGCAGGAATGCCTCGCCAAGGGGGGCTTCGTCGCCGACGGCACGCCCGCGTTCGACCTGATCGAAACGATGGCCTTCGATGCCGACGAGGGAATCATGCATCTCGACCGGCACATGGACCGGCTGCGCGACAGCGCGGCGCGATTCGGCTTCGCGTTCGATCGCCACACCGCGCGCAACGAGTTGCAGGCCGCCACCTTCCGCCTGCGCGAGGGACGGCGCATCCGCCTGCTCCTCGCCCCCGCGGGCGCGATCGCGATCGAGACGTTGCCGTTGCCGCCCGTCCATTCCGGCCCGTTGTCGGTCGCGATCGTGCCACTGCCCGTGCCGCCTGCCGACCTACGCCTGCGCCACAAGACCACCGACCGCCGCTTTTATGATGACGCCCGCCGCGCCGCCGGCACCGACGAAGTCGTATTCGTGCACGATGGCCTGCTGACCGAGGGTAGCTTCACCTCGCTGTTCGTCCCCCGCGCCGATGGCGTGCTGGTGACGCCCGCCGGCCCGGCGGGGCTGCTGCCCGGCATCCTGCGCGCCGAGTTGATCGATACCGGCCGCGCAGTGGCGGGCGACGTCCGCGTCGCCGATCTCGCGAACGGCTTCTTTCTCGGCAATGCGCTGCGCGGCCTCATGCCCGCCAGTCTTGTTGCGCCACCGAAATAGGCTATAGCGCCGCCGCCCCCAGCCAATAAGGCCCGACCATGCACACCTCCGCCGCGCTCGACCGCATCAGCCCTTCGCCGACGCTCGCCATCACCAGCCGGGTGATGGAATTGAAGCGCGCCGGGGTCGATGTGATCGGCCTGGGTGCCGGCGAGCCCGATTTTGACACGCCCGATTTCGTCAAGGAAGCCGCGATCAAGGCGATCCGTGACGGCAAGACGAAATATACCAATGTCGATGGCACGCCCGAACTGAAGGACGCCATCGTCGCCAAGTTCGCGCGCGACAATGCGCTCACCTACACGCCCAACCAGATCAGCGTGAACGTCGGCGGCAAGCACACGCTGTTCAACGCGATGGTCGCCACCGTGCAGGCCGGCGACGAGGTCGTGATCCCCGCCCCCTATTGGGTCAGCTATCCGGACGTCGTGCAATTCGCCGGCGGCACCCCCGTCATCGCTCCCGCCGGTCCCGAACAGGGCTACAAGCTGTCGCCCGAAGCGCTGGATGCCGCGATCACCCCGCGCACCAAGTGGGTGATCCTCAACTCGCCGTCCAACCCCACCGGCGCCGCCTATTCGGTCGCCGAGCTGAAGGCGCTGGGCGAGGTGTTGCTGCGCCACCCTCATGTCTGGGTGTTTGCCGACGATATGTACGAACACATCGTCTATGACGGTTTTCGCTTCGCGACGATCGCCGAAGTGGTGCCCGAACTGTACGAGCGCACGCTGACCGTGAACGGCTGTTCCAAGGCCTATGCGATGACTGGGTGGCGGATCGGCTATGCCGCCGGCGCACCATGGCTCATCAAGGCGATGTCGAAGCTGCAATCGCAATCGACCTCCAACCCCTGCTCGATCGCGCAGGCAGCCGCCGTCGCCGCGCTGACCGGCGACCAGTCGTTCCTCGCCGAACGCAACGAGGCGTTCCGTGGCCGCCGCGATCTCGTCGTGGCGGCGCTCAACGCGATCCCCGGCATGACCTGCCCGATGCCGGAGGGCGCCTTCTACGTCTATCCGTCGTTCGCGCCGCTGATCGGCCGCGTGACACCCAAGGGCGTGACGATCACCGACGACGAGGCATACGTGACCTACCTGCTCGACGAGGCTCGCGTCGCCGCGGTGCAGGGCGCCGCCTTCGGCCTCTCGCCGGCACTGCGCATCAGCTACGCGACCTCGGACGCGCTGCTGACCGAAGCCTGCAACCGCATCGCCGAGGCCACCGCCGCCCTGCGCTGACCGCCGCCCGGGCATCGCGCCCGGCCCGGCAATCTCTGCCCCATCCTGACACCGGAATGAACGTCTCGCCCAGCGAGCGTTCATTCCGGCAACGCTATGTTTCAGGACAGTCATCTTGTCGTGACGTGGTGCATCCACGACATGCCACTCAACGTAGCTGCACCGGACGTTCGGTGTCGCTCTTTAGGTTCAAGGATCATGATCAGCTTTCTCAAGTCCAGTTTCGTGTGGCAGTTTGCCGGCGGCTTCGTGCTCGGCGCGATCGGCCTCGTGGCGCTCCAGCCAGCCGAGGCGACGCGCGAACTGGCGAGCCGCTTCACCCCCACGCATCAGGTCCGCTGAGATGAAGGCGGCTGGCATCGCGATCGGCACGCTGGCCGTGCTCGCCGCGACGATGGCGGTAGATCACGCACAGGCTGAACGCGCCGTCCCGGTCCCCGCCGCGCGCAGCGACGTGCCCGCTGCCCCCGGTATGCAGACCGCAGTCCTCGCCGGTGGCTGTTTCTGGGGCATGGAGGCGGTGTTCGGTCATATGAAGGGCGTGAAGGCCGTAACCGCCGGCTATGCCGGGGGTCAGGCCGGCACCGCGACCTACGATCAGGTATCGACCGAAACGACCGGTCATGCCGAGGCAATCCGTGTCAGCTACGATCCCCGCCAGGTGAGCTATGCGACCCTGCTGCGCATCTATTTCTCGGTCGCCCACGATCCGACCCAGTTGAACCGCCAAGGCCCCGATAGCGGCCCCAGCTACCGCTCCGCCATCTTCCCCCAGACGCCTGCGCAGGCCACCGTCGCCCGCGCCTATATCGCGCAACTGGGTCAGGCCCACGCCTTCCCCAAGTCGATCGTGACGAAGCTCGAACAGGGCAAATTCTATCCGGCCGAAGCCTATCACCAGGATTTCTTCGACCGTAATCCAGGCCATCCCTACATCGTCGCCTGGGACAAACCGAAACTGGCCGCCTTCCGCGCCGCCTACCCCTCGCTGGCGCGCTAGAAGACTTCCCTCTCCCACCGGGAGAGGGAGGGAGCGGCAAAGCCGCGGAAGGGTGAGGGCGACCAGCCGACAATATGCGGCGTCGTTTTGACACCCCTGACGTCGTCATTGCGAGCATAGCGAAGCAAACCAGTGCCCCGCGCATTGCCTTCGATTGCCTCGCTGCATTCGCAACGACGGCCACAACCACTCAAGCCGCCAACGGAAACCGCAACAACCGATCCGCCACCGGCACCCACGCCTGCGCTGCCTTGCCCACCGCCCGCACGATCTCCGGGTGATCCGCATCCAGCCCGCCGGTCAGCGATCCAAATGCGGGCAGGATGATCTTCGTGCCGCTACCGATGAAGCACCGCCGCGCCACCTGACGCCCGCGCACCCGAACGCGCAGCTTGGGGTGGAAATGTCCTGACAGTTCCGGTCGGGTCTCACGCGGATCGGCTTCGTGACGCATGACGATGCCGTCCACCACGACCTCCTCCGCCACGTCGCCGCCGCACCGGTCGCGGATGGCGGGATCGTGGTTGCCGGTGATCCATGTCCAGCGCGTCGCCGCGATCAGGTCGCGCAGCATGTCCTGCGCCGCCACCGGCAACCGGTCGCATCCCTCGACATCATGGAAACTGTCGCCCAGGCACCAGATCTCGGTCGCCCCGGTCCGCGCGACCAGCGTGGTCAGCGCCGCCAGTGTCGCCTGCGAATCATAGGGGGGCAGCAGTTGCCCCCGCGCCGCGAACCAGCTCGCCTTTTCCAGATGCAGGTCCGCGACCAGCAACGCGGCGCGCGCCGGCCAATAGAGCGCACCCTCGGCCAGTGCCAGAAACTCATGCCCGCCGAACGAAAGGGGAACCATGGACCGCCCATGCCCATGCCGCCGGGTCCGCGCAAGAGCTTGTTGCCGATGGACTTCCGGCCGCTGACACAAACGACAGGTGCAGGATCACCGCGCCGGCCCTATGTTCCCCATCGAGCAACAAGGAAATCCCATGCCCCTTCCGATCCTGATCGCCGCCGCCCTCGTCCAGGGCGCGGCCGCCGCGCCTGCCCGGCTGACCCCCGAACAGGCGGATGCGCGCTGCGTCGTCATGCTCGGCTTCATCAGCACGCAAGGGAAGATGCCCGCCGACAAGATGGAGGCGGTGAAGAACGGCACCGCCTATTATCTGGGTAAGCTGCGCGGTCGCAATCCGAACGTCAACCTGCCCGCCGTGCTCGATGCCGCCGCCAAGACCGCCGCCGCGCAAAAGGTGCCGGTCGGCCCGGAAAGCCAGCGCTGCGGCGCCGAGCTGAGTGCACTCGCCGCCGCCTCGCGCCCGGCTGCCGCTACCCCGCGTAAGCCTTGACCAGATCGAACAGGTAATCGCGGCCATCATAGAGCGAGCGGACGCGGATCCGCTCGTTCAGGCCGTGGGTGCCGCTGCCGTCCTTGTCGATGAACATCCCTGGTACGCCGTACACCGGGATGCCGATCGCCTGCAGGAAGATACCGTCGGTCGCGCCGGTCGACATGAACGGTGCGAACGGCACACCGGGGAAATGCTTCGCCGCCAGCTTGCGCGCTGGATCGATGATCGCCGGCGTCAGCTTGGGCGGGATCGCGACCGGCCGCACCGGCTGGTTCGCCGTCACCGTCACCGCCGGCCCGGCCAGTTCCTTCAGCTTGGCCAGCGTGCCGTCCACCGTCTCGCCCGGAAAGATGCGGCAATTGACGTTGGCGGTCGCCCGCTGCGGCAGCGCGTTTTCCGCGTGACCCGCGTTCAGCAACGTCGCGACGCAGGTGGTGCGCAGCGTCGAGTGGTACGCCTTGTCCGCGCTCACCGTCGCATCCGCCGCCTTGTCGGTCGGATCGGCCAGCAACTTGCCGATCGCATCGCCCATCAACGGCGCGCTGGCCTTGGCCTGCGCGGTGAAGAACGCCCGCGTGGTATCGGTGAAGCGAACCGCGAATTCATATCCCTGCACCGCCTTCACCGCATCGGCGAGTTGATAGATCGCGTTGGTCGGCACCGGTTGCGAACTGTGCCCGCCCGGATTGGTAGCCAGGAACGTGTAATTCTGCGCCGCCTTCTCGCCGACCTGCATCGCCAGCGTCTGGCGCTTGCCGTTCTCGTCCAGCCGGCCGCCGCCGCCCTCGTTCAGCGCGAATTCCGCCGCGACCAGATCGGGCTTATTCTTCGCCAGCCATTCCGCGCCGTTCCACGCGAAGGTCGTCTCCTCGCCACAGGTCAGCGCCAGTTTGATCGTCCGCTTAGGCTTGGGTCCGCTCTGCTTCAACCGGATCAGCGTATCGGCCCAGATCGCCGCCTGCGCCTTGTCGTCGACGGTGCCGCGGCCCCAATAATAGCCATCCTCCTCGACCAGCGTGAACGGATCGCGCGTCCAGTCCTCGCGCTTGGCCTCGACCACGTCGAGATGCGCGAGCAACAGCATCGGCTTGGCCGCCGCATTGCTGCCCGGCAACACCGCGACGAGGCCACCCTCCTTGGGATGATCGGGGACGGAGAAGGCATGCAGGTCGGCATCGGCGAACCCCGCCGCTTTCAGCCGCGTCGCGATCTGCGCGGCGGCCTGCGTGCAACTGCCGACCGACAGCGTCGTGTTGGTTTCGACGAGCTGCTTGTACAGATCGAAGAACGCCTTCTGGTCGGGCCGGTCCTGCGCCATCGCCGGCGTCGCCGCCATCACCGCGCCCGCCAGCGCCCATCCCATCACCCGCATGCCCGCTCCTTTGTCATGAAGCCGCAATAGAGCGCGTCGCGGACGCCTATGCAACCGGCGTGACGTCATGCCGTCGATGCGCGCCACACCATGACGTTCACGCGGAACCGGCCCTGTCCTACACCGCCACGACAGCGTATCCCCTTCGACATCCGCTCTTTCTCATGGTCTGTGGACCGCCATTATAATCCCGCGCCCGCGCGTACCCGCCCACACGCACGATCGCGCGCGCGTGGCAGGTGTGACTTTAGCGACTTTCCACCCCGCCGGCCGCCTCAATTGGCTGCGAACGACGTCCCCCGTCTCAACGTGTTGCGCGGCAACGCCAGCCGGATCGTGCGGTTGGTGAAATCGATCTCGACCGACCGGAACATCCTCAGCGTCTCCATCCCCAGCAGCAGCGCCGGTTTATCCGCCAGCCCGAATCGGCCGAACGGTATGACATCGGCCACCGCCACGCCGACGCCGGAAAAGGTCACGCCGCCAATCTCCAGCCGATCGAGTTGATGGACATCGGCGACCAGCGTTTCGCCGCTCGCCGCGATCATCGATATCGGCCCGATCGGCAACGACGACTTCGCCAGCCGCAGCAGGGCGCTGTTGGCGATCGTGACCGGCGATCCCGTATCGATCACCACCGCGACCCGCTTGCCACGCCAGTGCGCGTCGGTGACGATCAACTGGCCGAACCGCGATTTGGCCACGATCACGATCTCGTCGGATGCCGCCGGGCGCTGCATCCGGCGCCGTGCGGGCGTCAGCGTCATGTTGCTGCGGTCGAAATCGATCACCACCCGCTGGCCCTGCAACGCATCCAGCCCCAGCATCCCGGCCGCACCGATGAAGCGACGGGCATAGACCGGCGCCTCGATCAGGTCGGGCGACAGGCGGCTGACCTTCAACAGCGGCACCCGCGCCGTCGGCGTCGATAGCGTGCTCGCCATCGTCGTCACCCGGACCGACGGGCCCGGTGCCAGCCCCAGGCTGGCGGCCAGTTCGGTCGACACCACCGTCCGCTCGGCCCCTGTATCGATCACGAACGGCCACGCACCCTTGCCGGCGATCGTCACCGGCACGGTCATCCGCAGGTCGAGTTCTTCCAGCGCGAGTTCGTCACCCGGATCGGCCGGCACTGCGGGCAGGGCGGCGGCCACATCCGGCACGGGCGACTGCGCGAGCGCGGGCGGCGTCAACCACAGCCCCGCCGCCGCTATCAGGGCAAACATCCTCTCCATTCTGCCCGGAAAGCTGCGCCTCGCCAAGCCGCTTGGCAAGCATTCAGTCGATCCGCATCGCCTCGGCCGCCAGCACCTCCGCCTCGACCAGCAGCGCATCGTCGCCCGCGTTGGTCGATACCCGCTCGCGACCGATCAGGACGAGCACCGGCACCGCCAGCGGCGACACTCGGTCCAGATCGACATGCAGCATCGTCCCCGCCGCCCGGTCGAGCAGGTTGGCGAGTCGCCCGACATCGGTCATCCGCGCCCGCGCATCGTCCCAGGCGGCTTGCAGCAACAGATGCGACGGTTCGTATTTGCGCAGCACGTCATAGATCAGGTCGGTCGAAAACGTCACCTGCCGCCCGGTCTTGCGCTTGCCGGGATGTTGCCGCTCCACCAGCCCACCGATCACCGCGACCTCGCGGAACGCTCGTTTCAGCAGGTGCGATTGCTGCACCCATTCGACGAACTCGTGCTCCAGAATGTCAGCCGAGAACAGCGACGCCGGATCGGTGATCGGTTCCAGCGCGAAACAGGCGATCGCATAATCATTGGCGACGAAGCCCAGCGGCTTCAGCCCCTGCGTCTCCATCCGCCGAGTAAGCAACATGCCCAGCGACTGGTGCGCGTTCCAGCCCTCGAAACCGTAAGCGACCATGTAATGCCGGCCCTCGCGCGGGAAGGTTTCGACCAGCAATTGGCCCGGCCGCGGCAGGACGGAGCGGCGTTCGTGGATTTCCAGCCATTCGCGGACATCGTCGGGAAAGCGCGACCATTCCGCCGAACTCGACAGGAAACCCCGTACCCGGTCGGCGAGGCTGGTGGACAGCGGCATCCGGCTGCCGCCGTAACTCGGCACCCGCGCCGGGCGGCTGGTGGCACGGACGATCAGGTCCTCGGTATCGATCTTTTCGACTTCAAGGCTCAGGCCGGCGAAGAAGAAGGTGTCGCCATGGCTCAGCGTGGCGGCGAACCCCTCCTCGACCTTGCCCAGATTGCGGCCGTTGCGGAAACGGACGGTGAGCATCGTGGCCTCGACGATGATGCCGGCGTTCAGGCGATGCTGCGCAACAAACTTCGGATGGGCGACGCGCCAGCGGCCATCGGCATCCTGCACCAATCGCTTGAATCGGTCATAGGCACGCAGGCTATAGCCACCGTCGCGAATGAAGCCGAGGACGCGGTCGAACACCTCGTCGGTCAGCGCCGAATAGGGCAGCGCGGAGCGGACCTCGTCGAGCAGTTCCGCCTGCTGGAACGGCGCGGCGCAGGCACAGGCCATCACATGCTGCGCCAGCACGTCGAGCGCGCCGGGGCGGAACACATCGGGGTCCAGTTCACCCGCCTCGACCGCATCCAGCGCGGCGCGCGCCTCCAGATATTCGAAGCGGTTGCCGGGCACGAGGATCGCCTTCGATGCCTCATCCAGCCGGTGGTTGGCGCGGCCGATCCGTTGCAACAGTCGCGACGATCCCTTGGGCGCGCCCATCTGGATGACGCAGTCGACATTACCCCAGTCAACGCCGAGATCGAGACTGGCGGTCGCCACCAGCGCCCTGAGCTTGCCCGCCGCCATCGCACCCTCGACCTTGCGCCGCGCCTCCAGCGACAGGCTGCCATGATGGACGCCGATCGGCAGGCTCTTCTCGTTCGCCTTCCACAGGTCCTGGAAGATCAGCTCGGCGAGGCTGCGGGTGTTGCAGAAGACGATCGTCGTGGTGTGCGCCTCGATCTCCCGCATCACCTGTGCGGCGGCATAGCGGCCGGAATGGCCCGCCCATGGCACGCGGTCCTCGGGCAACAGAATGTCGATCACGGGGTCGGCGCCCGCCTCGCCCCGCACCAGACTGACGGTGTCGATGTCGCCGTCCGGCGCCAGCCAGGCGCGATAGCCGTCGGGGTCGGCGACGGTGGCGGACAGCGCGACGCGGCGCAGGTCGGGGGCAATCCGTTGCAGCCGCGCCATCGACAGGGACAACAGGTCGCCGCGCTTGCCGGTGGCGAAGGCATGGACCTCGTCGATCACGATCGTCCGCAGGCCGGCGAACATCGTCGCGCTGTCGGGATAGCTGAGCAGCAGCGACAGCGATTCGGGGGTCGTCAGCAGGATGTGCGGCGGCTTTACCCGCTGCCGTGCCTTACGGTCCGACGGCGTGTCGCCGGTGCGGGTCTCGACGCGGATATCGAGGCCCATCTCCTCGACGGGCGTGACGAGGTTGCGCTGGATGTCGACAGCCAGCGCCTTCAGCGGGCTGACATAGAGGGTGTGGAGCCCCTCGGTCGGCGCCTCGATCAATTCGGTCAGGGTCGGCAGGAAGCCTGCCAGCGTCTTGCCCGCGCCGGTGGTCGCCACCAGCAAGGCATGGTGGCCTGCCCGCCCCTCGGCCAGCATCGCGAGCTGATGGCGCCGAGGGTGCCAGCCGCGGGTCGCGAACCAGTCGGCCAGGGGGGTGGGGAGATTCATCTGGACGGTATGTAGGGTCGCCGGGCGGCGGCGATAACCGGTGGAAAGTTAGGCTAAGGTGAGGCCTAAACCGTACCTATTTTCACGATCCGCCATCGACAGGGGGACGGGGCGGCGATGACGATCCGGGGATAGCATTCGACCGGCCTGTAGGACAGCCGGAACCGCCGGCATCAGGCGTCGGGTGACGACGTTGCCAGTCGATCCAGCCACGCCTGTGCCCGTTTCGGCTCGCCGACCGCCTGCGGTCCGACCGGCCCGCGCGAGGCGACGAATTGCCGGTGAAGGTCGAACGGCGACAGGCCGAGACGGTCCCTCGCCTCGTCGATGGCCTCGCCGACCTCGTTGAGGTTATCGACGGTTGGCGCGATCGCGGCGCGGGACGCACGGTCGTTCTGGTGGCCGAACAGTTTCATCTTCCCCGCCGCCGTCTTGCGCAGCGCCTCGACCAGCGCGGCGGTGTATTCCGCCTCAAGCTCAAGCCGCTGGATGTCGAGGCGTTCAAGTCGGTCAGCCTTTGCCATCGCCCACCCCTATCCCGCGTCATCGGCGTGGGCAATCGAACCCGGATGATCCTCCGGCCGTTCCCTGCGTTGGGGGGACATGGCAAAGCTCGGCGACTGGATCGAACCGCATCCGCACGGCATCTATGTGCGGCCCGCCGATGCGTGGATCGATCCGTCGGAGCCGACCCCCCGCGCGCTCGTGACGCATGGCCATGCCGACCATGCGCGGGGCGGCCATGGCCGGGTGTGGGCAACGCCGGAAACGCTGGCGATCATGGAGGCGCGATACGGCCCGCAGACCGGTGAACCGGTCGCGTATGGCGAGACGATTCGCCTGTCCGACGACAAGGGTGGCGAGGTCGAGGTGGGCTTCGTCCCCGCCGGCCATGTGCTGGGGTCGGCGCAGATCGTGCTGGATTACCGGGGCGAGCGGGTGGTGGTGTCGGGCGATTACAAACGCCGGCCCGATCCGACCTGCACGCCGTTCCAGCCGGTGAAATGCGACGTCTTCATCACGGAGGCGACGTTCGCGCTGCCCGTGTTCCGACATCCCGATACCGGCGACGAGATCGACAAGCTGATCGCGCGACTGCACGCCAATCCCGATCGCTGCGTCGTGGTTGGCGCCTATGCATTGGGCAAGGCGCAGCGGGTGATCGCCGAACTGCGCGAGCGGGGGCATGAGGCGCCGATCTATATCCACGGCGCGCTGCAACGGCTGTGCGACCTGTATGCCGAACACGGCGTGCGACTGGGCGAGCTGATCCCGGTGGCGGATACGCCCAAGGCGGCCATGGCGGGGCATGTCGTGATGTGCCCGCCCGGCGCGCTGAACGATCGCTGGTCGCGGCGGCTGCCCGATCCGATCACCGCGATGGCGAGCGGGTGGATGCGGGTGCGGCAGCGGGCGGTGCAGAAGAACATCGAACTGCCGCTGATCCTGTCCGACCATGCCGACTGGGACGAGCTGACCGACACGTTGACCGAAATCGCGCCGAAGGAAGTCTGGGTGACGCATGGTCGCGAGGACGCGCTGGTCCATTGGTGCATGACCCGCCAGATCAAGGCACGCGCGCTGGCGCTGGTGGGGTTCGAGGACGAGGACGATTGATGCCCGGACAACGGCTTATGGGAACATCCGTCCGCCTCTTGCGCTGTTGAACCTCTCATCTGGAGCAAGCCCATGGCCGATCACCGGCTGACCATCGACCCCGCCACCGTGTTCGACAATATCGACGAACGCCGCGTCGAATTCGCCGCTAGCGTCGATGGCGAGGCCCGTGCCTTTGCCGCGCAATATGATCTGTTGGAGGCGTTGGCCGCCGAGACGCCCGATGACCGGGCTGTGGCGCTGTTCCACCAGCATCTGCCGCGCGTGCAGGAACTGGCGGCTACCGCCGCGGCGCGCGATCAGGATCAGGCGATCGTCGTCGTCAGCGAAAATGATCTGGCATGACGACGACGATCGACTGGCAGATGAGCGCGGCGTTGGAGAATGTGCCGCGCGGCGACAGCGAATTGCCCGAGGTGACGAGCCTGCGTGGCGCGGTCAGGGAATGGACCACGCTGGACGGCGAGATGCAGGCCGAGGCGGTCTTGACGCCCGAACGGCCAGTGGCGGTCGATGACGGCGAGCCGGTCACGGCCTTTGCAGGCTTGGCGATCCGGGCGCTGGCGGAGCGGCTGGATTGAGGCGTTCCCCGGGTACGGCCGGGGAACAGAGTTGGCAAAGCATCCCGTCATTGCGAGCGTAGTGAAGCAAGCCAGAGCGGCGCGCATGACGCTCTGGGATGCTTCGCTCCGCTCGCGATGACGAATCGATATGATTACCGTGCTCCGCCGATCGGCATGCAGTCGAACCCGCCCGCCGCCGCTGCCGCGCAAAGGCGGATGGCGCCTGCGCGGTCCGACGCCGCACCGACGCGGACACGAACCAGCGGCTTGCCAGGCACCTGTTCGTACGACGGCTGATACGCCGCCAGCGAGGGGACACGAGCCAGCGCCTTTTGCCAGGCGGCCTCCGCTGCCGGCTGGCCCGTGAAGGCGCCGATCTGGATACGCCATGGCGCCGCACCGGGCAGGCTGGCGATGGCCGCCGGTGCCGCCGTGGCAGCGGCCATACGTGCGGCCGGATTGCGGCGGCTGGCGACATAGGGTTCTTCGAGTTCGACCAGCGCGGTCGGCGCAAAGGTGGCGAGCGCGTCGGCCGGGGTCGCCGATGTGCGTTCGGCCACGGTGCCGGCGACGGTGCAGAAACCGCGCTGGGCCGCCGGATCGGCAAAGAAATTGTAGAGCTGCGTCATGTGTCGGTCGAGCGTGGCGGGGTCGCTGCCATGGCGGGCCTTTTCGGCGGCATAGGCGGTGGCGAGCGCCCCTTTACGATCGGTCAGAAACGCATTGTAGCGGGTGACGATCGCGGCGCCGGCCGGCCCCTGCCCGCAACTGAGCGCCGCGACGTTCAGGGCGGCGCGCAGATGCCAGACTGCTTCCTCCGGCCCCAGATCGCTGTTGATCGTAGGGGTCGGTGGCGGTGGGGTCGGCGTTTCGACCGGCACGGGTGGTTCGACCGGCGGCGGCGGTGCGGGCTTGTCGCGATGCGCGCAGCCGGCGATCAACAGGGCCAGCGTCGTGCCGGCGATCGTCTTGCGCATGTTCATGGCCCCCATGGCGGTTTCCCTACCCGTTTCCCCCTACCCGCTTCGTCGTCGGCGTAAAGCGGTGCTGCGCCGGGGCGTGTGTGATCCGACGTCATGATGCGGGGCTTGCCAAGTCGTTCGGAACGCGGGAACAGTGCAGGCATCCTTCCCTAAATGTCGAGGAACGCGCCTTGCCGTCAAAGCTGCTGATCTCCTTCCTGCTGTCCACCGTCATCGCCGCGCCGTCCTTCGCGCAGGAGGCGAAGCCCGACGCCAAACCGGCGGGCGGCAAGACGCATACCGAGATCGCGAAGCAGGAGGCCGAATCCGCCTGGGCGACCGCACCGATCGAGGAGCAGGAGGTGAAGCATCGCGACGCGGTGACGGTGGGTGGTCGCCGCCTGCCCTATACCGCCAGCGCGGGTACGCTGACGATCCGCGATATCGAAGGCAAGCCGACCGCCAGCGTCTTCTACACCGCCTACACGCTGGACGGCGTGAAGCCCGGCAGCAAGCGGCCGGTGACGTTCTTCTACAATGGCGGGCCGGGCAGCCCCAGTTTCTGGCTGCGGATGGGGTCGTTCGCGCCGATCCGTATCCGCACGACCAACCCCGAATTCATCCGGCCGGCGCCCTATGACGTCGGACCGAACCCGGACACGCTGCTCGACAAGACCGACATGGTGTTCATCGACGCGGTCGGCACCGGTTATTCGCGGCCGCTGGGCGATATGAAGCCATCGGACTTCTATGGCACCGACGAGGATGCGGACGCCTTCGCCAAGGCCATCCTGCGGTATTCGACCAAGTATAGTCGCTGGACCAGCCCCAAATTCCTGTTCGGCGAAAGCTATGGCACGCTGCGCTCCGGCGCGCTGGCGTATCAGTTGCAGGAGCGCGGCATGGCGCTGAACGGCGTCGTGCTGCTGTCTTCGATCATGAATTACGGTTATCGTCAGCCGGGGCTGGACCAGGTCTATCTGAACTATCTGCCCAGCTATGCGGCGACGGCATGGTATCACAACCGGATGCCGAACCGGCCGGCGGACGTGGCGACGGCGGTGGCGCAGGCGCGTACCTTTGCGACGGGGCCGTACATGGTCGCGCTGGCCAAGGGGCAGAGCATTTCCGATGCGGAACGCGATGCCGTGGCGAACCAGATGAGCCAGTTGATCGGGATCAGCCCGGATTTCATCAAGCGCGCGAACCTGCGCATCGACCTGCCCCGGTTCCAGAAGGAATTGCTGCGCGGGCAGGCGCGCACGATCGGCCGCTTCGACTCGCGTTACACCGGGATCGACACCGATGCGGCCGGCGAGCGGCCGGAAACGGATGCGTCGTCGGACGCGATCTCGGGCGCGTACATCGCCTCATTCACTGATTATTTGACGGGCACATTGGGGTACAGGACCGAGATGCCGTACCGCCTGTCGGCGCGCGATGCGGCGGGTTGGTCGTGGAACTGGAAGCATGACGCGCCGGGGCGCAGCGGTGGCGGTGGCCAGAACAACCCGAACACGGCGGTCGATCTGGCGGCGGCGATGCGGGCCAATCCGTATCTGAAGGTGCTGTCGATGAACGGGTATTACGACATGGCGACGCCGTTCTTCGGCACCGAGAACGATCTGGGCCACATGATGCTGGAACGGCCGCAACAGGCGAACCTGCGCTTCACCTATTATCCCGCCGGCCACATGACCTATCTGAACCCGGACGCGCTGCACCGGATGAAGGCCGATCTGGCGGGCTGGTACGACGAGGCGGTGAGCGATGCACGGTCGGCGACGCCGCCGGTGCCGGCCACGACGAGCACGGGTGGGGATACGCCGACGAACTGAACGCGGCGGGTTATTTCCGGGTCGCCGGCCACCCCAGGTCGGCGACCACGGGAAAATGATCCGACGGATAGCGATCGCCGGTGTGATCGGTCAGCGTCGTCGCGCTGCGGACCGTGAAGCCCCGGACGAATATCCAGTCGATCCGCCGATCCGGCTTGCCGGTGAAGTTGTGAAAGGTCTCCGCCGGCCCGGTGCGATGCGGGGCGGTAGTCCAGACGTCGGACAATGTCGCGGCGAGCGTCGCATGGGCGCGACTGTCAGGCACGGTGTTGAAGTCGCCGGTCAGCACCACCGGATCGCGACCGGCGATGGCGGGCAGGCGCGCGGCGATCAGGCGGGCGGCCTTTTCGCGCGCCGGCTCGTCCTGATCGCGATAGGGGAAATGCGTGTTCAATAGGACGAAGCGGCGACCGGCACGATCGCGGAACCGACCCCACGTCACCATCCGTGGCAGGATGTTGCCCCAGGTGATGCTGGCCACCGTATCGGGCGTATCCGACAGCCAGAAATCGCCGCTGGCGAGCAGGCGCAGGCGATCCATGCGATAGAAGATGCCCATATGCTCGTCGCCGTGGCCGCCGCGACGGTCGCGCCCGAACCAGGCATAGCGGGGCAGACGGCGGATGACGTCGTCGCCCTGCCGCTGGAACAGTTCCTGCGTGCCGATGATATCGGGATCGGCCTTTGCCACCGTGGCGGCGAATAGATCGCGGCGATTGGCCCATTCGTTCGGGCCGTCGCTGGCGATCGGCAGGCGGACGTTGAAGGTCATGACGCGCAGGTCGCGCGCCGACGCCGCAGCCGGCGCCAGCAACAGCGCGAGCGCCACGAAAAACGCGCGGATCATGCTCCCTCCAGCGTCTTCTGCCGGCGGCGCTGTACGGAGCTGCCGATGCCCAGCGCCTCGCGATATTTGGCGACGGTGCGGCGTGCGATGTCGAAGCCCTTGGCCTGCAACAGTTCGACCAGCGTGTCGTCGGACAGGATCTTGGCTCCTTCACTGGCGATCAGCGCGCGGATCGCGCTTTTCACCGCCTGCGCCGAGACGGCGTCACCGCCATCGGCGGCCTGGATCGCGCTAGTGAAGAAATATTTCATCTCGAACATGCCGCGCGCGCAGGAGAGATATTTGTTGCTCGTCACGCGGCTGACGGTCGATTCGTGCATCTCGATCGCGTCGGCGATCTGACGCAGCGTCATCGGTTTCAGATGCGCGACGCCGTGGCGGAAGAACGCCTGTTGCTGCTTCACGATCTCGGTCGCGACCTTCACGATCGTGCGCTGACGCTGGTCGAGCGCCTTCACCAGCCAATTGGCGCTGGCGAGGCAATCGGACAACCATGCCTTGGCCGCCTTGTCCTGCGGGCCGTGGCTGAGTTCGGCGTGATAGCGGCGGTTGACGAGGACGCGGGGCAGCGTGGCGCCGTTCACCTCGACCAGCCAGCCGCTACCGGTCGCGCGCACGAACAGGTCGGGGACGACCGCCTGCGCCGGCTCACCACCATAGCGACAGCCGGGTTTGGGATCATAGCCGCGCAACTCACGGACCATGTCGGCCATGTCCTCGTCGTCGCAGTGGCACAGGCGTTTCAGCCGGCCAAGATCGCCGCGCGCGAGCAGATCGAGATTGGCGAGCAGTTTCGCCATGCACGGGTCGTAACGGTCGGCCTCCTTCGCCTGGAGCGTCAGGCATTCCGACAGATCGCGCGCACCGACGCCGGTGGGATCGAAGGTCTGGATGGTCGCCAGCACATCCTCGACCCGCGCGAGCGAAATGCCGAGGCGGCCGGCGATGTCGAGCAACGGCACCGTCAGATACCCGGCCTCGTCGATCTGGTCGATCAGATGCTGGGCGATGAAGAAATCGACGGCCGATACCGCGGTGCCGGCCTGCGCCAGCAGGTGGTCGGCGAGGCAATAGCTGGTGTCGGCAAAGGCATCGAGATCGGGCCCGTCCTCCGGCATCTGGCCGCTGCCGGACGAACCGCCAGCCGATAGCGCGCCATCAAAACTACCGCCGCCGTCGCTGATCGAATCCTGCTGGTGGCTTTCGGTGGCGTAATCGACGTCGATCGGTTCGGCCGGGGCGGTGCCCGCGAGCAGTTCGTCGGCGGCGGCCGGCTCCTCGCGCTCGATGCGTTCGGGCTTCACCACTTCGTCCGTTTGGGATGCTTCGAGCAGGGGGTTGCGCTCGACCTCCTCGGCGATGAAGCCCTCGATCTCCAGGTTCGACAGGGCGAGCAGCTTGATCGCCTGTTGCAGCTGCGGCGTCATCACCAGCGATTGCGACTGGCGCAGGTCGAGGCGGGGGGCGAGGCTCATGGATGGCTCGGCCCGGAGGCGGCGGCGGTGGGGGAAAGCACCACCATCACGCTACAGCGAAAAAGTCTCGCCGAGGTACAGGCGGCGGACATTGGCGTCGGCGACGAGTTCGGCCGGGCTGCCCGTGAACAGCACGCGGCCGTCATAGATGATGTAGGCGCGGTCGACGATGTCGAGGGTTTCGCGAACATTATGGTCGGTGATGAGCACGCCGATGTCGCGGCGCTTCAGGTCCTTCACCAGATCGCGGATGTCGGCGATCGAGATCGGATCGATGCCCGCGAACGGCTCGTCGAGCAGCATGATCGACGGATCGGCGGCGAGCGCACGGGCGATCTCGGCACGGCGACGCTCGCCGCCCGACAGCGCCATGGCGGGCGCGGCGCGCAGGCGGGTCAGGCCGAATTCCTCCAGCAGGCGGTCGAGCTTGGCCTGACGCGCGTCGCGGTCAGGCTCCGACAGTTCGAGCACGGTCAGGATGTTCTTCTCGATCGACAGGCCCCGGAAGATCGAGGTTTCCTGTGGCAGGTAACCGAGGCCGAGAATCGCGCGGCGATACATCGGCAGGCCGGTGATGTCGTCGCCGTCCAGCATGATGCGGCCCGAATCAGGCTTCACCAGACCCATCACCGAATAGAAGCACGTCGTCTTGCCCGCGCCGTTCGGCCCGAGCAGACCGATCACCTCGCCGCGCCCGACCGACACGGACACGTCGGTCAGCACGGTGCGCTTGTCATAGGACTTGGCGATCGACACGACCTGCAATCCGTGGGCCACCGGCGGCTCGGCGATCGGCGGTGCGGTTTCGAGGGTGGTCACGTCCATCGGGTCGACATCTCGCAGCAGAGGGTTGCCAGAAGGTTAGCGTCGGGCGCCTGCGTCACCAGGTCTGGCAGGAAACATGCATGGAAAAACGCAAAGGCCGATATGCCCCAGCGCGCGCCGACCGGGAAGCCCCGATCGCGGCGACCGACGCACGGGAACGGCATCCCGCCGCCCGTCAGTTGTTCCGCTGCGGGACCGAGAAGGTGCCGGTGACACGGCCGCCGCGCTGTTGCACCGTGCCGGCGGGTGCGCCGCTGCTGCTGCCCGGGACCGACGATCCGTCGATCACCGCGCGACCGGTATCGAGGTTGATCGTCAGCCGGCCGCCGTTGACGGTGTTGCCGCCGCCCTGCGTCAGGCTGACCGCGCCCAGCATGGTGATGAGGCGCTTGTTCAGATCGTAGATCGCATATTGGCTCTTGGCGATCTGGTCCGGCCGACGGACAGTGACGCCGCCCGACGCATCCAGCCGCGACACCTGCGGACTGCCGCCGACGACCTGGCCGGTATAGGCGACGGTCATCCGCGTGGCATCCAATGTCATCTCCGCCTGCTTCACCGACACGTTACCGGTCAGCACGGCGCGGTTGGCGCGATCCTGCAATTCGATATGGTCCGCGCCAAAATCGATCGGCGCATTGGTGTTGTGACGCTGCTGCGCGGGGGCCGCCGTGGCGAGTCCCGTCAGGAGGACGGAGAGGATGAGGATGGGCGCGCGCATGCGGCGCTATTTCGCCCCTCGCGGGTCGAACCGCAAGCGGGCATTGCCATCGAGCGTGACGGTACGGCTTTCCAGATCGGCACGCATCCGATTCGCGCTGAACACCCCTTGCGGCACGGTGCCGGTGACGGCGCCGGTGCTCTGCATCTGGCGCGATTGCAGATCGAGCGTCGCGTCGCGCGTATCGAGCCGATAACCGCCCGCCGCGCGCACCGCGATCGGCCCGTCGAGCGTGACGCGCTCATTATCCATATTGTATCGCCCCTGCCCCGCCACGATCCGGGCCGGGCCATCGACCAACTGGATGCCCGCCTGCAGATCGCGCAATTGTACGACGGGTTCGGCGGAACTGCGCTGGATCGCGGAGCCGGCGTCGAGTTCGAACGGCTGGCCCTTGGTATCCTGACCCCGGTAACGCGCAGCCTGAATCTTCATGCGTTCGTGCGCTACCTCCACCTTCTTTTTGTCGAGCACGAAGGACACGTCGCCCGCCGCGGTCAGCGGCGCCATGACGAGGAAGGCGGCAAGCACGCCAATGCCCATCGGCAGCACGACCCGGGCAATGCCGACGAGCCGGTCGTGCCGGCTGCCGGGCGCGGCCCAGTCCTGCCGCGCCGACCGGACATGGCGCGCGACTTCAGACATGGGCGAAAATGTCCTGTTCCGGCCACCCGGCCAGATCGAGTTCGGCACGCACGGGCAGGAAATCGAAGCACGCCTGCGCCAGTTCCATCCGCCCCTCGCGCGTCAGCCGGCGCTCCAGCTCCGCCTTCAACCGGTGGAGGTAACGCACATCGGACGCGGCATATTCCTTTTGCGCGTCGGACAGTTCCGGGCCGCCCCAATCGGACGATTGCTGCGCCTTCGACAGGTCCTGCGCCAGCAGTTCGCGGACCAGCTCCTTCAGGCCGTGACGATCGGTATAGGTGCGCACCAACCGCGACGCGATCTTGGTGTCCCAGGCGGGGGCCGCGACGACGCCCAGATAATGTCGGATCGCGGCGATATCGAAGCGACCGAAATGATAGAGTTTCAGCACGCCGTTATCGGCGATCAGCGCGCGCAGATTCGGCGCGGCATAATCGCTGCCCGGGCCGAACCGGACGAGGTGTTCGTCCGCGCCGCCATCGGACAACTGGACCACGCACAACCGGTCGCGCGGGGTGATAAGGCCCATCGTCTCGGTATCGACGGCGATGCTGGTGGCGCCCGCGAACAGGCCGGCGGGGATGTCTTCCTCGTGGAAATATACGCTCATGCGCTCGCCGTAGCGGCTGGGGCGTGAACGCTCAATGGCCGGTGACCGCGGCGGCACGCGAGTCGTGGCGCCGTAACCACCGGATCGGACCCCTGATAATCGATTGCGGGAAATGATCGGTGTGCCTTCTGTGCCGTTCGGGCAACGTTCCGCCGCTTTCCGTACCGGTTCCTGCCATGAAGTTGACGAATTTGTTCGCGGCGTTCGTTTTGTTCCGCTATATCTCGAATCAGGCGCAAAAGGTTTCGCGCCAAAGGATCGTGAGAGCTTCGTCCGGCGCTCGTGTTCTTGAGGATGCATCATACGGGCGAACCGGGAAGACGAACAGGGCTTATGGGTTTCGATAAAGGCGGCCGCGGTAATCGTGGCGGACGTGGTCGCGACAAGCGCGACAGCTTCGGCGGCGACGATAACGGCGGCGGCTTCGGCGGCGGCGGTTTCGGCGGCGGTAACAGCTTCGGCGGCGGCAGCAGCTTCGGTGGCGGCGGCGATCGCTTCGGCGGTGGCGGCGGCTTTGGCGGCGGCGGTGGCGGTGGTGGCTTCCGCGGCGGTGGTGGCGGCGGCTTCAGCGGCGGCGGTGGCGGCGGCTTTGGTGGCGGTGGCGGCGGCGGTGGTCGCGGCATGCCCCCCCAGGTCGTGGGCGAAGGCACGGGTGTCGTAAAGTTCTTCAACGCGCAGAAGGGCTTTGGGTTCGTTGTCCGTGATGATGGCGGCGAAGACGTGTTCGTGCACATCTCGGCCGTCGAGCAGGCCGGTCTCAGCGGTCTGGCCGAAGGTCAGCCGATGGGCTTCACGCTGGTCGATCGCGGTGGCCGTATCTCGGCGACCGAACTGAAGATCGACGGCGAGCCGATGGCCGTCACCGATCGTGCGCCCCCGCGCGAACCCCGCGAGGGCGGCTTCGGCGGTGGTGATCGTGGCCCCCGTCAGGGTGGCGGCGATCGTGGTGGCTTCGGCGGCGCGTCCGGCGGCGCACCGCAGCGTCAGCTGACCGGTGAGAAGGCGACGGGCACCGTCAAGTTCTTTAACGCGATGAAGGGCTTCGGCTTCATTCAGCGCGACGATGGTCAGCCCGATGCATTCGTGCACATTTCGGCCG
Organism: Sphingomonas sp. Leaf339; assembly: GCF_001426195.1. Classification (GTDB taxonomy): domain Bacteria; phylum Pseudomonadota; class Alphaproteobacteria; order Sphingomonadales; family Sphingomonadaceae; genus Sphingomonas. The sequence goes on from NZ_LMRS01000023.1 coordinate 28,251, forward strand.
TCGAGCGCGCCGGCATGGCGAGCCTGAACGAGGGCGATCGCCTGCAGTTCGAGATCGAGGTCGATCGTCGCGGCAAGTACGCGGCAGTGAACCTGGCGCAGGGCAGCTGATCCGGCTTCTCGCCGATTAGTCTTACCGACGTCTGACGAGCGGCCCGCCTGGAATTTTGCCCGGCGGGCCGTTTGCGTTTACGGAGTGCGGATGTCCTTCCGCACACTGCTCCCCACTCACCGGCTCCTGCGTACCGGCGCAGCGGCCATCTTCCTGGCCGCCGCCATGCTGATGCCGTCGGTGGCCTCGACACAGGCGCGTCCGGCAACCGCCGCCTCAACCGCCGCACGGGCGCCGATGGCCGGCGTCACCGTCGTCGCACGATACCCGCATGATGCGACCGCCTTTACCGAGGGGCTGATCTGGCACGACGGCGCGCTGTACGAAAGCGTCGGGCGGGAGGGGCAATCGGATGTCCGCCGGGTGCGGCTGGCCGATGGCAAAGTCGAACGGCGTGGCACGATCCCACCGGCGCAGTTCGGCGAGGGTCTTGCGGCATGGCGGAACGAGCTGATCAGCCTGACCTGGCATGACGGCATCGCCCATCGTTGGAACGCCAAGACTTTGAAGCGGCACGGCCAATCGCGCTTCGTCAGCGAAGGCTGGGGCCTGACCAGCGACGGCCACGCGCTGATCCAGTCGGATGGCACGGCGACGCTGCGCTTCCTCGACCCCATGACGCTGAAGGTGCGGCGGCAGGTGTCGGTGACGCTGAACGGCCGGCCGCTCGACCAGATCAACGAGCTGGAATGGGTGGACGGCGCGATCCTGGCGAATGTCTGGCACCAGCCGTTTTTGGTACGGATCGATCCGGCGAGCGGCCGAGTGACGCGGATCATCGACCTGCGCCCGCTGGTCGCGGAGATCGGGGCGCGCGACCCGGAGGCGGTGGCTAACGGTATCGCCTATGATGCGGCGAAGAAGCGGCTGTTCGTCACGGGCAAGTTGTGGCCGACGGTGTTCGAGATACGGCTGAACGACCGATAGGCATCGCCGCCGCCACGGATCGCTGACGGCCCCTCACGCGTATCCCGCCACAAGGGAGATACGCATGGGCAGGATGATCGACGGCACGTGGCACGCCGGCAATGTGACGGACGACTCGGCGGACGGCAGCTTTCAGCGGCAGGATGCGGGCTTTCGCGACTGGGTAACTGCCGATGGCGGGCCGGGGCCAGATGGCCAGCCGGGGCGACCGGCGGCAGCGGGGCGGTATCATCTGTATGTCAGCTATGCCTGCCCCTGGGCGCACCGCACGCTGATCGTCCGTGCGCTGAAGGGGCTGGAGGACATCATCGGCGTGTCGGTCGTCGATCCGGTGATGCTGGACCATGGCTGGACCTTCGCGCGCGATCATGGCGGCACCGGCGATCCGCTGCACGGCGCGGACTATCTGTGGCAGCTCTACGCCCGCGCGCGGCCTGGCTACACCGGCAAGGTGACGGTGCCGGTGCTGTGGGACCGCGAAACCGATACGATCGTCAGCAACGAATCGTCCGAGATCATCCGGATGCTGACCGGCGCCTGGGACGAGCTGGGCGCGACCGAAGGCGATTATTATCCGGCATCGCTGCGGCCGGAGATCGATGCGATCAACGCCGATATCTACGACCGGGTGAACAACGGCGTGTACAAGGCAGGCTTCGCGACGACGCAGACCGCCTATGAAGAGGCTGTGGAGCCGTTGTTCGCGACGCTCGACCGGCTGGAGGAGCGGCTGACCGGTGCGGACTGGCTGGTCGGCGGGCAGATGACGGAGGCCGACATCCGCCTGTTCACCACGCTGGTGCGGTTCGATGCAACCTATGTCGGGCATTTCAAATGCAATGTCCGGCGGATCGTCGATTACCCCGCGCTAGAGGCATATCTGGAACGCATGTTGGCGATCCCCGCGATCGCGGCGACGGTGCATTTGGATCACATCAAGACGCATTATTATGCCAGCCACCGCGATCTGAACCCCTGTGGGATCATACCGGTGGGGCCGGCTCTGCCCTGGGCCAGATTGGTCGAGCCGTTCAGGTGATCAGGTTCTGTAACGTCGCGATCCGGTCCGCTTCGGCGGCCGGCTTGTCGAGGCGGATGCGGGCGATACGCGGGAAGCGCATCGCGACGCCCGACTTATGCCGGGTGGAGGTGTGAATCGAATCGAACGCGATCTCCAGCACCAGCGTCTTCTCGACCTCGCGCACCGGCCCGAAGCGACCGGTGGTATGGTTGCGCACAAACTTGTCGAGCTGGCGCAACTCCTCGTCGGTGATGCCCGAATAGGCCTTGCCGACGGGGAGCAACTCGCCCTCCTCCGTCCAGCAGCCGAAGGTGTAGTCGCTGTAGTACGACGACCGCCGGCCGCTGCCGCGCTGGGCGTACATCATCACGCAATCGGCGGTCAGCGGATCGCGTTTCCATTTGTACCACAGCCCGGCACGACGGCCGCCGGTGTAGGGCGAATCGCGACGCTTCAGCATCACGCCCTCGATCGCCGCATCGCGCGATCCGGCGCGGATGCCCTCCAGCGCGGTGAAGTCGGCGGCGTCGATGATCTGGCTGATATCGAACCGGTCGGGATCGAGGCGCGGCACGAACGCCTCCAGCCGCGCGCGGCGTTTGGTCCATGGCAGCGCGCGCAAATCCTCGTCGCCATCGACCAGGATATCGTACAGGCGGACGAAGGCGGGATAATCGGCCAACATTTTGGCCGACACGATTTTTCGCCCCAGCCGCTGTTGCAGCGCATTAAAACTCGCCGCCTCACCGCCCTGCGCGTCGCCCTTCACTAGCAATTCGCCATCGACCGCGCCGGTTTCGGCAAATGCGGCGGCGACGTCGGGAAAGCTGCCGGTCACGTCGTCGCCGGTGCGGCTGTACAGGCGGGTCTGACCGGCGACGTGGACGATCTGGACGCGGATGCCGTCCCATTTCCATTCGGCGGCGTAATCGGCCAGATCGACACGCGCATCCTCCAGCCCGTGCGCGAGCATGAAGGGGCGGAAGACGGGGACGTCGGCGACGGTCGGCTGCGCACCGGTGCCGGTGGCCCAGGCGAACAGTTCGGGATAGGGCGCGGACAGGCCGTGCCACACCTCCTCCACCGCCTCGACATCCAGCCCGAACGCATCGGCGAAGGCGGTCTTGGCAAGGCGGGCGGAGACGCCGATGCGCAACGCGCCCGTCGCCATCTTTAGCAGCGCGAACCGTTCCTCGGCATCGCTGCGGTCGAGCATCGTCGCCAGCATCGCCGGCGCCTCGGTGCGGGACAGATGACGGAGACGGTCGACGACCTGCGTGATCGACAATGGTTCGGGATCGACCGGCACGACGGGTGCGGGCCACAGCAACGCCACCGTCTCGGCGGTGTCGCCGACGTAATCGCGGCTCATGCGGAACAGGACGGGATCGACGCGCTCCTCGATCAACGCCCGGATCAGCGCGGGCTTCACGCCCTTCAGATCGAGATCGCCGGTCAGCGCCGCCATCGCCCAACCGCGATCGGGATCGGGCGTGACGAGCAGATAATCGGCGATCAGTTTCAGCTTCGCATTGCGGCCCCGCGTATAGATCAGCGAATCGAGGAGCGCGGCGAAAGCATGCATGAGGTGGCAACGCTCAGGGTCGGCGTTGCGCTCCCGCAAGAGGGGCAGGTATGAAGGCGCCGTGATCGTTCGGCGTCTTCTGGCGATAGCGCTCATCCTGTCGGTGCTCGCCGGTGGCCTGGTCGTGATCGCCTGGCGCAACGCGAGGGCGGACCCGGTTGTGCGCCGGGTATCTGTTGTACTGCCCGGTTGGCCGCGGGAACGGCGCCGATGACGGTCGCGCTCTTGAGCGATCTGCATGTCGGCAATTCGGCGATGGAGGCGGAACGGCTGGCGCGCATCGTCGATCAGGTGAACGCGCAGCATCCCGATTTGGTGGTGATCGCCGGTGACTTCATCGCTGGCCATGCGCCGGCCGATGCAGCGGCCGCGCCGCAACTCGCATCCCTGGCGGCACTGAGACCGCGATGGGGAACGATCGCTGTATTGGGCAATCATGATTACTGGACCGATGCGGAACGCGTCCGGATGACGTTGCGGGCGGCGGGGATCACGGTGCTGGCGAACGGGGCAGTCAGGCGCGGACCGCTGACCATCGGCGGGCTGGACGACCAGCCGACGCATCATGCCCGGTTACCTGGCACGTTGGCGGCGATGCGGCGATTGGGTGGCGTATCGCTGATGCTGGCGCATTCACCCGATGTCGCACCCGATCTTCCGGGTGACGTGTCATTGTTGCTGGCCGGACATACCCATTGCGGGCAAATCGTGCTGCCGTTCTATGGCGCGCTGGGCCATGTGTCGAAATTTGGCGATCGATTTGGCTGTGGCGTGGTTCACGAGGGGAGCCGAACGACGATAATCAGCGCCGGGCTGGGTACGAGCGTCCTGCCATTGCGGCTCGGCGCACCAGCCGATCTTTGGCTGGTGCGCCTGAGCGGCTAATCCAGCACCTTCTTGCCCGCGACCAGCCCCAGGACGAGGAAGATCACGAACAGCGCCAGCGCGATGAAGAAAAGGATCTTGGCGATGCCGACAAAGGCGCCGCCGATGCCGCCAAAGCCGAGGCCGCCGAGAACCAGACCGATGACGAGGAAGATGATCGCGAGCTTGAGCATGACGGTTTCCTCTTACGACTGACGGCTGGCTTCGAACAGGAACCAGGCGCGCTCTTCGGCCTGATCGATCCATTCGTCGGCGATGGACGAGGTGGCAGTATCCTTGGCGGCTTCGGCCCGCTCACGCGCGTCGCGCAGCGTCTCGATCAGCTTCAAATTGTCTTCGCGCAATTCGGCGAGCATTTCATGCGGCGGCACGAAATCCCGGTCGTTGTCGGCGATCTGCTGGCGACGGGTGATGTCGCCGATCGACCGCAGCGTGGTGTTGCCGGTCTTGCGCACGCGCTCGGCGATCGCATCGGTCACGCCCAGAATCTGGGCCGCCTGATCGTCGAGCAGCAGGTGGTAATCGCGGAAATGCGGACCCGACACGTGCCAGTGGAAATTCTTGGTCTTCAGATAGATCGCGAAGCAATCCGCCAGCGCCACGTTTAGCGCGTCGGCGACGGTGCGGGTGTCGTTGCGATTGAGGTCGCTGGGGGTTTCGAGGGCGGGGTTGATATCGGCCATGCCAAGCTCCGGTGTCAGATTCGGATTCGAAACGATCCGCCCGGTAAATGGCTCCCCCCTTAATCGTTCACCCCGACAGGCGGACCGAGCAGGCGGCGGCGAACGTCTCGCACGCGGCGACATCCTGACGATCGCTGCCGATCGCATCGACGAGGAGCGACAGCCAACCATGGACGAGCGCACCGCACTCGCCGCGCGACAGCGCCGAATCGAGGAAGTGCGCGACGGTGACGGCGGGGTTCAGGCCGTTGCGATGCGCGATCACCCGAATCGCATCGACGTCCGGCGCGATCTCACGAGCGCGGGCGTATGGCGCGCGCACATCGATCGCGGCGATGCGGATGTTGAGGTCGGCACGAACCGCATCGAGGTCGGTCATCTGTGCCAGCGCCTGTATCGATGCCATGGTGGCCGTCCCCAAATCATTGTTCTGATGCCGCATCATGCTGCGCACAGTTTTGTTAAAGCCCGATGAACCCCATGGTTAAAACACGGGCAAAATGCCCGTTATGGTTGACTCGGCCGCGATCATGCGCCATGCGCCGCCACTGATCGAGCGGTGGCCTGACGGCTGGCCGCTCTCTTCTTTTTCAGGATTAGGGCTCATGGCCAAGCCAACCACCGTCAAGATCAAGCTCGTCAGCACGGCCGATACCGGCTTCTTCTACGTCACCAAGAAGAACCCGCGGACCAAGACCGAGAAGCTGAGCTTCAGCAAGTATGACCCCGTCGTGCGCAAGCATGTCGAGTTCAAGGAAGCCAAGATCAAGTGATCCGGCGGGCGGTGTAAAGCCGCCCTTCGTTTTTACGATTGATCGGGCAGTCAGCCGCGGGTCATCCTCGCGGCTTTTTGTCGTGAATGCCAACGGTGGCCGACGACGAACGGTATCAGCGAAAGCCAGAGGCGAGTTCGCTCACCGCGCTCATGAACCGGGCGAGACTGATCGGTTTCGAGATATAGGCATCCGCCCCGGCGGCGCGGATACGATCCTCGTCATCGCGCCCGGCATAGGCGGTCACCGCCATAATCGGGATACGGCTGAGCGCCGGGTCCTGCTTCAGCGCCAGGATCAGCTCATAGCCGGTCACATGCGGCATCTGGATGTCCATGATGATGAGGTCGGGTTTGAATTCGGCCGCGCGGGCCACCGCATCACGCCCGTCGCGGACAGGCTCGGCCTCCCACTCATGCGCACGCAGGAGATCGCAGAAGAGCTTCAGATTGAGTTCGTTGTCCTCGACAACGAGCACCTTTTTCGCCACGCGCTGCATGATCCCTTCTCAACCGGACGATAGACAATGCCCGGCCCCGTTACAAACGAAGACGCTGTTTCCCTGGCACTACAGGCGCTTGTGTGGACCCTGAATGAACCGGACCGCGCCGATCGCCTGCTGGCGGTCACCGGACTCGACCCGGACGACCTGCGCAGCCGCGTCGGTGAGCCGGCCGTCCTGTCGGCGGCGCTGGGGTTTCTGGAGGGGTATGAGCCCGATCTGATCGCCTGCGCCACGGCGCTGGGCGTGTCGCCCCAGGCGCTGGTCGCCGCCCATTACCGGCTGGAACAGGCATGACGTCCCCCGTGAAACCCCTGCTGATCACCGATTGCGACGAAGTGCTGCTGCACATGGTCCGGCACTTCCGCGACTGGCTGGACGAGGCGCACGACATCGATTTCAATATCGGCGCGGGCGATTTCCGGAGCAGCTTGACCCGGCGCGACGGTGGCCCGCCCCCCGATCAGGATGCGATGTGGGGCCTGCTGGGCGGGTTCTTCCCGGCCGAGATGAACCGTCAGACGCTGGTACCGCATGCCGCCGAGGCGCTGGCGATGCTGGCCGAACGGGCGGATATCGTCGTGCTCACCAACCTGCAGGATCATTGCCAGCAGGCGCGGATCGACCAGCTTGCTCGCTTTGGCATCAAGCACCGTGTGGAATGCAATCAGGGCGGCAAGGGCGATCCCGTCGCGCGGCTGGTGGCCGAACATGGCGACCCGGTGACGGTGTTCGTCGACGATCTGGCGGTGCATCACGAATCGGTCGCGCGGGCGGCACCGGGCGTCCACCGCCTGCACATGATTTCCGACCCGGAACTTGCCGCGGCGATGCCGCCGGCGCCGGCGGCGCACGCGCGGATCGACGACTGGCGACTGGCCGGCGACTGGATCATGGCGCGATTCGCCGAGGGGCGGGCCGCCGCCTGAAGTGCGGCTTGACTGGCGGGGGCGGTGAAGGCACGCCCGGCGCCATGACCGACCATATCGACCGCACGCTCGCCGACCTCGGCCTTGCCCTGCCAGAGGCCGCGGCCCCCGTTGCCGCCTATGTCCCTGTCGTCGAGGTCAACGGCCTCGTCCATCTGTCGGGCCAGTTGCCGTTCAAGGACGGCACGCTGGTGACCGGCCGTCTCGGCGAGTCGGTGTCGCTAGAGCAGGGTCAGGAAGCCGCCCGGCTGTGCGGCCTGATGATCGTCGCGCAGTTGAAGAAGCATCTCGGCGACCTGTCGCGGGTGCGGCGGATCGTGAAGCTGGGCGTGTTCGTCAATTCGACCGGCGACTTCACCGATCAGCCCAAGGTCGCCAACGGTGCGTCGGAGCTGATGGCGGCGCTGTTCGGCGATGCCGGCCGCCATGCCCGCTCCGCCGTCGGCGTGCCGGTATTGCCGCTGGGCGCGGCGGTAGAGATCGATGCGATCGTCGAGATCGGCGAGCTGCTCGCCTGATACCCCCTGCCCGTCTGCGTCGTCGCCCCTATATGAGGCGACGATGACGTTTGCCGCCCGCTTCGCCTTCCCGCCCCGCCAATCCGGTGCAGACTCTTGACCGGTGTCAGCGCACGCCTGTGCGAGGGGGTCTGCGCCATCGCGGCGGCGGATTGGGATGCGTGCGCGGGTGCCGGCAACCCGTTCGTCAGCCACGGCTTCCTCGCCGCGCTGGAGCAATCGGGCAGCGTCGGCGGGCGATCGGGGTGGCAACCGTTGCCGATCGTCATCGACGGCCCCGATGGCCGCCCCGCCGGCATCGTCCCCGCCTATGCCAAGTCGCACAGCCAGGGCGAATATGTGTTCGACCATGGCTGGGCGGATGCGTGGCAGCGTGCGGGTGGCGATTATTATCCAAAATTGCAGATCGCTTCGCCGTTCAGCCCGGTGCCGGGGCCCCGGCTGTTGCTGCGCGATCCGGCAGTCGCCCCGGCGCTGATCGCCGCGCTGGAGACGGTGGTTGACCAGAATGGCCTGTCCTCCGCCCATGCCACCTTTGTTACCGACGAGCAGGTGCCGGCGTTCGAGGCGGCGGGCTGGCTGATCCGGCAGGGCACGCAGTTCCACTGGGCCAATGACGGCTATGCGACGTTCGACGATTTCCTCGCCGCGCTGGCGTCGCGCAAGCGCAAGGCGATCCGCAAGGAACGCGCCGCGGCGGTCGAGGGGCTGACGATCCGGCATCTGTCGGGCGACGCGATCCGGCCAGAGCATTGGGATGCGTTCTGGGCGTTTTATCAGGATACCGGCCGTCGCAAATGGGGGACGCCATATCTGAAGCGGTCGTTCTTCCCCCTGCTGGGTGCGGCGCTGGGCGACCGGGTGCTGCTGATCCTGGCGGAGCGGGATGGCGTGCCGATCGCGGGGGCGCTCAATCTGGTCGGCGACGATGCGCTGTACGGCCGGTATTGGGGTTCGACGGAGGAGGTGCCGTTCCTCCATTTCGAGCTGTGCTATTATCAGGCGATCGACGCGGCGATCGCGCGCGGCCTGGCGCGGGTCGAGGCGGGGGCGCAGGGCGAACACAAGCTGGCGCGCGGCTATGTGCCGGTGCCGACCTGGTCCGCGCACTATATCCCCGATCCGAATTTCCGTCGCGCGGTAGCCGATTTCCTGACCCGCGAATGCGAAGGGGTCGCGGCGGAGGCAAGCTATCTGGCCGAGATGGCGCCGTTCAAGCGCGGCTGAGGCCGAGTTGAGGCGGGGGGTATATCCGCCAGCGGACGACGATCGGTGATGCGGAACAACACATTACGGCCATCGCGCCAGATCGGCGTCAGCCCTCGCACCAGCGCCGGGTCGTACTGCGGCGGGTTGAGCAGCCAGACATAATCGAACGCATCACGCGGGAAGGTCGCCAGCGCCATGCTCAGCGGCCGCCACCACTCGCCGCGACAGCGCCGGTCGGTCACCACCTGTGACGGATCATGCGCGAAGCCCTTCGCCGCGTAGTAGCGCGTCGTCAGTTGTTGCGCGCCGGCCATCGACCATTGATCGTTGGTATAGGCGAACTTGCGCTCGAGCAGCAGGCCGGGGACATGTTCCAGCCGGCTATATGCCCAGTCGTCGCGGCAGCGCCGGCCGACGAAGCTGACGACACGCGCCCGGTCGGGAATATACTGCAACGCCGCCAGCGCCCGGTCATAACTGCGATCGTAGAGCCAGTAACTCCACGTCGTCCCCACCAGCCGCGCGCCGAAAAAGATCAGGCCCAGCGTCGCGAAGGTCGCGGCGCCGCGAAACGACAGGCCACCGCGCGGGCGCAGGCCGATCACCGCGATCGCCAGCGCGAACGGGGCAAGGCGCATGTCGGCATAGGCCGAGCCGAACACGATGCGTGGCAGGATCAGGAACACGATCAGCAGGAAAATCGCCGAGAGCGCCAGATTGCGCGAATGTTCGATCCGGCGATCGTGGACGCCCTTTACCAGGATCAGGAACAGCACCGTGGCAGAGGCGACGTCCCATGCCTGCCACCGGTCGCGCAGGACCATCGTGACCCAGCTGAATTTGGCCTGCCAGTTGAACCAGTCGGCGGTCTGGCCGGTGACGTGGTCGCCCGATCGCCAGAAGATCATCAGCGCCATCGGCAGCGCGAGCGGCAGGCAGCCGAGACCGGCGCGCACCAGCGCCTCCAGCCAATGGCCACCGCGGCCATCCTTGCGCAGGTCGTGCTGGCGGATCAGCTCGGCCGAGAAGGCGAGAACGCCGAGCACACCCCAGCCAAAGGTGTGGCAGACCCACAATGCGCATGACAGCGGCAGGAAGACGATCGCGCGCAGCCGCAGCCGGCCCAGCCGCGCGAGCCGCAACCACCAGGCGAACATGTTGAGCGCCAGCGCCATCGACAGCGCGAAATTCACGAACCCGAACTGGAAGGGATAGCTGTACGCCAGCGGCAATGCGAACAATGCGGTCGCGGGGATGCGGCCGTGCACCTCGCGCGATATCCACAACAGGCCAGTAACGGTGAGCGCAGGGATCGCCATCACGATCAGCTTCACCGTCAGTTCCAGCCCGAAGATCGGTGCGAGCGGGATGATGAGCAGATCGATGCCGAGATTACCGATCAGCGACCAGCGGAAATCATACCATTGATGCAACCACGGGTTGTCACCGATCGCCAGCTGGACGCGGTAACGCCCCATATGGCCGGGCAGATCGACCAACGGTGGAATCTCGGGCCACCATAGCGGAATGGTGACCGCGATCGCCATCAGCGCCACGAACCACCGCGTCTGCCACCAGTGCAGCTTTTCCCCCATCACGAATGCCTTAAGCGCCGGGAGTCGTCAGCGCAACCGGCCGGGTCAGCGATCCCGCCGGCCGAGCAGGCGCAGGCGCAGCGCGTTCAACTTGATGAAGCCGGCGGCGTCGCGCTGGTCGTACGCGCCCTGATCGTCCTCGAACGTCACGACCTTTTCGCTGTACAGCGAATGCGGCGACTTGCGACCGGTGACGATGCACGATCCCTTGTACAGCTTCAGCCGGACGGTGCCCGTCACCTTTTCCTGGCTGTAGTTGACCGCCGCCTGCAACATCTCGCGCTCCGGCGAGAACCAGAAGCCGTTATAGACCAGCTCGGCATAACGCGGCGCCAGCTCGTCCTTCAGATGCGCGGCGCCCCGGTCGAGCGTGATCTGCTCGATCCCGCGATGCGCCATCGCATAGATGGTGCCGCCCGGCGTTTCGTACATGCCGCGGCTCTTCATGCCGACGAAGCGATTCTCGACCAGATCGAGCCGGCCGATGCCGTGCGCGCGACCAAGGTCGTTCAGGCGCGCGAGCAACGTGGCCGGGCTCATCCCCTCTCCGTTCAGCGCCACGCCGTCGCCACGCTCGAAATCGATCGTGATCGTCTCGGGCGTGTCCGGCGCGTCCTCTGGGTTCACCGTGCGCGAATAGACATATTCGGGCACCTCATCCCACGGATCTTCCAGCACCTTGCCCTCGGACGAGGTGTGGAGGAGGTTCGCGTCGGTGGAGAACGGCGCTTCGCCGCGCTTGTCCTTGCTGACCGGAATCTGGTGCGATTCGGCAAATTCGATTAGGCGGGTGCGACTGGTCAGATCCCACTCACGCCACGGCGCGATCACCTTGATGTCGGGCGCCAGCGCGTAATAGCCCAACTCGAAGCGGACTTGGTCATTGCCCTTGCCCGTCGCGCCGTGGCTGACCGCATCGGCGCCGACCTGGCGCGCGATCTCGATCTGGCGCTTGGCGATCAGCGGCCGGGCGATCGACGTGCCGAGCAGGTACGTCCCCTCGTACAGCGCGTTGGCGCGCATCATCGGGAAGACATACTCCTTCACGAACTCCTCGCGCAGGTCGTCGATGAAGATGTTTTCCGGCTTCACGCCCATCAGCTCGGCCTTGGCGCGCGCCGGTTCCAGTTCCTCGCCCTGTCCCAGATCGGCGGTGAAGGTCACGACCTCGCACCCGTAATTCTGCTGCAGCCATTTCAGGATGACGCTGGTGTCCAGGCCACCGGAATAGGCGAGGACGACTTTGTTGATCGCGGGCGTGTCGGTCATGTCCGCGCCCCTATGCGCTGGGCGCGCGGGGCGCAACCGTCCGGTGATGCGTTCAGCGCCGATGCAGCCGCCGTCACGCAAGACGGCGGCACCCGTCTGGAGATCATCTGCATGCGTTTCGTTATTGCCGCTGTTGCCGTCATGGCCGTCGCCGCCCCACTGTCGGCGCAGGAAACCCGCGCATCGGCCTCCGCCAAATTCTCCCGCGAATTCGCCGCGTCCGACACCGACAAGGACGGCGTGCTGACCCGCGCCGAGGTGCAGGCACGGATCGGGACAATGGCGGCGGGCAGCAAGAAGATCGATCCCGTCCACGCCAAGCGCCTGTCGGACCTGTGGTTCACGCGCGCCGACGCCAACAAGGACGGCAAGGTGACGCAGGCCGAAGCACAGGCGCTGCTGACCGCGACGTTCGATGCCTATGACGCGAATCGCGACGGCAAGGTCGGCACCGACGAACGCGCGGCGGCGAAGGCCGGCGTCAGCAAGGGCCGTTGAACGAAAAACCCGGTGGTGCGCGGGCGCCACCGGGTCTGGCCGTTACTTGAAGCGGCCGCTCAGCGACACGCCGATGATCCGTGGTTCGTTGAACACGGCGGCGTTGTAATTCTCGATCACGCCCTTCAGGTTCTTCTCGTTGGTCACGTTGCGCGCGAAGGCGGCGATTTCCCACGCGTCGTTCGGCGCTGCGTAACCGGCCTTCAACCCGATCTCGAAATTGCCGTCGGCATAGAATTCGCGCGTCCGGTACAGGATGAAGTTGGTATAGCCCTGGATATTGCCGTCGGCGCCAAAGAACACCTTGCCGTCATTGGCCAGCGGCACATCGTACCGCACCGCCGCGTCGAGGTTCCAGCGTGGGGCATTGGGCAGCGGATTGCCGTCGATCTGCGCAAAGTACGTGCGCCCGGTGCCGGTCCCTCGCGTGAAGAACGGATCGAGCACGGTGCAGGTCTGCACCCCGTTCAGGCTGCACGTCTGCGCGAAGACGCGGTTGTCCCTGATCTTCGACGACAGCGCACTGGTGCCCAGGCTGAACGCCAGATCGCGCACCGGCCGCCATTCCAGTTCGGCCTCCATGCCGTACGCGCGCACCTTGTCGGCGTTGAACAACACGCCGTTGCCGTTCGAATCATTGCCGTTCAGCTGGATGTCGTTGACCGTGTAAGTGAACACCGACGTGTTGAAGCGGACCGTGTTGTCGAACAGGCTCGACTTGGTGCCGACCTCGTACGACGTCACCGTCTCGCTGTCCGCCGTCGTGAAATCGGCGTTGAACACCGCCGAGCGACCCTGGATGGTCGGCCCCCGGAAACCGCGCGCGACGCGGGCATAGATGCTGTTGGCGGGATCGACCTGATACAGCGCGCTCACATCCCAGCTCGGCTTGGTGTCCTTCAGCGTCACATCGGTGCGGCCGCGATAGGGATTGGCGGCCGAGCCGGCGTTCTTCAACAGGCGGGTACGCTTCTTGTCCTCGGTCACGCGGCCACCGGCGGTGATCGTGAAATCGGGGGTCAGCTTGTAACTGGCCTGCGCAAAGCCCGCATAGCTGCGGTTGGTGTTGAACAACCGCACCCAGTTGTTGGGATTGCGGACGGCACCGAGCGCATCGGGCTGGCGCAGGAAGAACGTGCGCTGGTAGAAATCGGTGGTGTCGGCCGAGTTGAAATAGAAGCCGCCCAGCTGCCACGTGAAGCGATTGCCCGCCGCGCTCGCGAGGCGAACCTCCTGCGTGTACTGGTCGAGATCGCGGACCTGACCCTGGCTCTGGCCGAAACCGTTGGGCCGGCCGTTGAAGGGGAACAGCACCGCCGCGCCGCCATCGGTATCGCCGCGGCTGTATCCGCTGGTCGTCTCCCACGCGCTGATCGAGGTCAGCGTGACGCCGCCGAAATCATAGCTGGCGTTCACCGACGCGCCCTGCGTGTCGTAGGACTGCGGATTGTCCTGCCCCTCGTCATACGCCACGACACCGCGTGGTTCGGCGGAGGCATCGTTCGATCCACGCTTCAGTGCGCCGCGGTGGAACAGCGTCGATGTGCCGTCGTACCACCGGGCATGACCGGACACGAGGACCGAGGCGCGGTCGGTGGGGGTCAGCAGGAATTGCAGACGCACGTCACGCTCGTCGAAACCGCCCATCGCATCCTTGCGCGGGGTGGCGGTGCCGTCGGGGCTGGTGCCGGCAAAGGCGTTGTCGACCCAGTCGGCGCGGTGCTGGATCAGCGCCGACAGCCGCACCGCGACGAGATCGCGGACCAGCGGCCCGCCGACGCCCATGTCGAAACTGGTGGTGTAGTAGCTGCCTACCGACGCCTGCGCGCGACCCTGCCATGTCTGGCTCGGGCGGATCGTGTCGAACTTGATGATGCCCGCGGTCGTATTGCGGCCGAACAGCGAACCCTGCGGCCCGCGCAGTACTTCGACCTGATCGACGTCGAACACCGGGTTCGATTTCAGGACGACATGTTCCAGCACGACATCGTCCTGGATGATCGACACCGGCTGCGACGCGCCGAGGTAGAAATCGATGTTGCCGAGGCCACGGATATAGAAGCGCGGGAAGATGCGGCCGGTCGTCGTCTCGGCATACAGGCCGGGCACGCGCCCGGCGAGCGCCAGGATGTCCTCACCGCCCGACTGGAAATCGCGCAGTTCCTGCCCGGCGACGACGGCGACCGACACCGGCACGCGCTGGAGATTCTCCGACCGACGCTCGGCGGTGACGGTGATTTCCTCCAGCCCCGTATCATCGCTCGCGGCGGGCGCGGCGGATTGGGTCGAGGCGGGATCGGGCGCACCGGCGGCGGGCGGGGTCTGCGCCGTGGCGACGGTGGCGAACGCGAGCGCGGAAAGCCCCGCGCCCAGCGACAGGGCGGGCTTCAGGTAACGGAATGGCACGGATATATCCCCCAACAGGTGTCATCGGTGGCGTCCGTCACCCCGTGTCCCGCCGGCCCGGCCGCGTTTTCGCGTACCGGATGGCAAGGCACACTCCCTGCGAAGAAGCGGATACCCCTGACCGGCTGGCTAATCCCGATATGTGACCGGTTTGTGGCAATCGTGGCGATGTCGCCACGCCCGTGTCATTCGCGCAACACGCGCTCCGCATCGGCGATATAGTCGCGGGTCAGCGGCACAGCGAGGCGGCTTTTCGACAATTGCACCTGATAATTGACCATGCCACCGGTCCGGAACGCCGCCGCCGCACCGGCTAGGTAGAACGTCCACAACCGATAGAAGCGCTCGTCGTATAGCGCGACGATCTGCTCCTTGGCGGCGACGGTGCGGTCGTACCATTCATCGATGGTCAGTGCGTAATGCAGGCGCAGGACCTCGATATCGGTCGGGAACAGCTTGGTCCCCTCATACCCGCGCACGATCTCGGACAGGGCGGGATTGTACCCGCCGGGGAAGATGTACTTGGTGGTGAAGGTGTCGGTGACGCCGGGGCCACCCATCCGGCCGATCGTGTGGAGCAACATCACGCCGTCATCGGCCAGCAGGTCGCGGCATTGGCGGAAGAACGCGCCATAATGCGCCGGACCGACATGTTCGAACATGCCCACCGACACGATCCGGTCGAAAATGCCGGTGACGGCGCGGTAATCGATCAGCTCGAACCGCACCTTGTCGGCGACGCCCGCTTCCTGCGCGCGGCGGCGCGCGACCTTCAACTGTTCCTCGGACAGGGTGACGCCCAGCACCTCGGCGCCGGTCTTGGCGTGGAGGTACAGTGCCATGCCGCCCCAGCCGCACCCGATATCGAGCACCTTCATGCCCGGTTTCAGCAGCAGCTTGGCGGCGATGTGCGCCTTCTTGTCGGCCTGCGCCTGTTCCAGCGTGTTGGCGGGATCGGTGAAGTACGCGCAGCTATACTGGCGATCGGCGTCGAGGAAGAGGTCGTACAGCCGGTCTGACAGATCGTAATGATGCGCGACGTTGCGCTTCGACCGGCGCGCCATGTTGATGCGGTCGAGCCGGTGGATGACCTGCCCGAACAGCCGGATCGGCGCGGCGGGGCGCAGGGTGCTCCCCCGTTCCCACGGCGAATTGCCTTTCAGCAGATTGACCAGATCGCGGATATCGCCGCGATCGATCACCAGCCGCCCGTCCATGAACGCCTCCGCCGCGCCCAGCGCCGGATGCCGCGCGATGCGCCCCACCACGGCCCGGTCGGTGAAGCGGATTGCCACATCGGGCAGGGTGGGATCGGGGGTCCCGAAGGTCCGGGTAATGCCATCGGCATGGGTAACGGTGAGCTGCCCACGCTTGACCTGGGCAGTGAAGAAACGGTCGATCAGCGCCATGCCGTTCACTTAATATCGGTCGGCGATCCTTGCCACCACCCGCGTTCAGATTCCGGCGTACCAATCGTAATCGACGGTATCTTCCCAAAAACCGCCCTTGCCCTTGCCGATCCCGTCCAGGCTGGCGACCGCGTCGATCCGCATCAGGTATTTGGCGTGCTTGTACCCCAGTTGCCGCTCCACGCGCAGCCGCACCGGCGCACCATGCGGAATGTCGAGCGGACGGCCGTTCATCGCCCAGGCCAGGATCGTCTGCGGGTGAAACGCGTCGACCATGTCGATCGATTCGTAATAAGGCGCGCCGCCGTACAGATCGGCGCAGGTGAACACGACATAGCGCGCGGTTTCCCGCATCCCCGCCGCCTTCAGCACATTGCCCAGCATCGGCCCGGTCCACTGCCCGATCGCGCTCCAACCCTCGACACAGTCATGCCGCGTGATCTGGCTGCGATTGGGCAGCGCGCGCAGATCGGCAAGCGACAGCGACAGCGGCCGATCGACCAGCCCGCCGACCGCCAGCCGCCAGTCGGCGAAGCGATTGGCGACCATCGCCCTGTACGCCGGCGTATTCGGGTCGCGCGTGCCGTTCGACCGGAACACCGGCGACATCTGAGCGGGCGTGAATTCGGGCGCCAGCGCACCGCGATTCTGAAGCGCGCGGTGCAGGCCGCGCTGCATATCCTCGCCCGCGAACAGGATTTTGCGGGCGGCGGGGATCTGGATCACCCGGTCGCACCCGGCCAATAGCAATCCCGCGCCACCGGCGAGCAGCGATCGACGCGAAAAGGGCGGCGTCGTCATTCTGCCGGCACCCGCCAGCGACCGGTAATCATCGATCGCACCTCGTTGCCCGCCCCCGCCAGGATGACGAGCACCAGATGCAGGATCGTGAACAGCCCGATCAGCGTCGCCATGATGAAATGCACCGACCGCGCCGATTGCCGCCCGCCCAGCACATCCAGTACCCATGGCCACGCCGCATCCATGCCAGGCGACAGCGCGATGCCGGTCAGGATTACCAGCGGCAGCATCACGAACAGCACGACGATGTACGACAGCTTCTGGAAGATATTATAATCGCGCGGCCGTTCGGGGTCGTGAAACCGGAAGTTCAGATGCGCGCGGAAATCGGCCCATAAATGCCGCCGGTTCAACTCCGCTCGCCGCAGCGTCAGGTCGCGGCGGAAATGGCGGTTGATGAGGCTGACGAGCATATACGCCAGTAACCCGAACCCCAGCACCAGCGCGAAGAACAGGTGCCAGCGCCGCGAGATGGCAAGGTTGTAGTTCGCCGGGATGGTGATCCACGCCGGAAAGCGCGGCAGTTGCAGCCACGCATAATCGAAGTTCGCCCCGTACCGCCCCCAATACAGCCGCGGATGCGCGTTCGAGATGCCGAGGCCGGAGCCGAGCAGCACGAAGATCGCGACCGCATTCACCCAATGCCAGATGCGCGTGCCGATCGAATGGCGGCTAATGATCGTGCCGGGGGGGACGGGCTCTGTAACCATTTACCCGCCATAGCAGTTATGCGGGCATGACCGAATGGCATTTCTACGAACCCGCGGCAGGCCATCGCCTGCCGCACGACCCCCTCAACGCGATCGTCGCGCCGCGACCGATCGGCTGGATCTCCACCGTGTCGGCGGCGGGCAAACGCAACCTCGCACCCTACAGCTTCTTCAACCTGTTCAATTACCGGCCGCCGCTGATCGGCTTTTCGTCGATGGGGTGGAAGGACTCGGTCGCCAATGCCGAGGCGACCGGCGAATTCGTCTGGAATCTCGCCACCCGCGATCTGGCCGAGGCGATGAACGCCAGTTCGGCGGCGACTGACGACGACGAATTCACGCTCGCCGGACTGGAAGCCACTCCTTCCCGGCTCGTTGCCCCGCCCCGCGTTGCGGCCAGCCCGGTCGCGTTCGAATGCAAGCTGACCCAGTTGATCCGGCTGGAGACCAAGGAAGGCCGCGCGCTCGACCAATGGCTGGTGATCGGCGAGGCGGTCGGCATCCATATCGATGCCGCCCTGCTGGAAGACGGCATCTACCAGACAGCCCGTGCCCGACCGATCTCTCGCGGCGGCGGTCCGGCCGATTATTTTGAGACGCGCGAGGATGCGCTGTTCCGCATGAAACGACCGGATTGAGTAACGACTCTCGTTATATGGAATAGTAAATCAACTATTGATCGACTCAAATTAAGCCTGCATCATTGTCCCTGTCGACCGAACACGGCGGCAGGGAGAGGATGAGCATGAGCAAGGCGCTTTGGAGAACCGCGGCACGAGCATCGATCGTCGCGATCGCAACGACATTGGTGGCCGCCGCCCCGGCAATCGGCGCGCGACAGATCGAACGGCTCGATCGGGGCGTCACGGCGGTGCCGGCGATCGGCGGCACCGGCATCCTGGTCAGCTGGCGATTGCTGTCGACCGACGCCGCCGGCACCGGTTTCAACCTGTACCGTGACGGCGTGAAGCTGAATGCCGCGCCGTTGACCGGCGCGACCAATTTCCGCGATGACGGCGGCACGGCGACATCGACCTATGCGATCAAGGTGGTCGTGAACGGTCGCGAACAGGACCGCGCCTTCACCGCCCGCGTCTGGGCGGCGGGATATGGCACGATCCCCATCCAGCAACCCGCCGGCGGCACGACGCCCGACGGCGTCGCCTATACCTACACCGCCAACGACGCGAGCGTCGGCGATCTCGACGGCGATGGCCGGTACGAGATCGTGCTGAAGTGGGACCCGACCAATTCGAAGGACAATTCGCAGTCCGGCTATACCGGCCCGGTGCTGCTCGACGCCTATACGCTCGACGGTCGCCGTCTGTGGCGGATCGACCTCGGCCGCAACATCCGCGCCGGCGCGCATTACACACAGTTCCAGGTGCAGGATTACGACGGTGACGGCCGCGCCGAAGTGGTGATGAAGACCGCCGACGGCACCGTCGATGGCGAGGGCCGGGTGATCGGCAACGCATCCGCCGATTTCCGCAACACCGCCGGCTATGTCCTGGCCGGCCCCGAATATCTGACCGCGTTCCAAGGTGCCACCGGCCGCGCGCTCAGCACGGTGAAGTACGTCCCCGGCCGCCACCCCAACACCGAGAACCCGACCGGCGCCCAGCTCAGCGCGATCTGGGGCGATAATTACGGCAACCGCGTCGATCGTTTCCTCGCCGGCACCGCCTATTTCGACGGCGCGCGGCCCAGCATCGTGATGGGCCGTGGCTATTACACCCGCTCGACCGTGGCCGCGTGGGATTTCCGGAACGGCCAGCTGGTGCAACGCTGGTTCTTCGATTCCTCGGCGCAGGGCGTGCCCAGCAACTATACCGGTCAGGGCAACCACAATCTCAGCATCGCCGATGTCGATGGCGACGGCCGTGACGAGATCATCTACGGATCGATGGCGATCGACGATGACGGCACGGCGATGTGGACCGCCAAGGTCAACAACATCAAGGTCGGCCATGGCGACGCCCTCCACGTCGGCGACCTCGACCCCAATCGCCCCGGTCTGGAACGGTTCGGCGTGCATGAGGATTTCGCCGGCAACGGCGGCATCGCCGCCACGATGATGGACGCCCGCACCGGCCAGGTGCTGTGGACCGTCTCCGGTAATCGCGACAATGGCCGCGGCGTCTCCGCCGATATCGATCCACGTTACGCCGGCGAAGAGAACTGGTCCGCCCGCCACACCGGCCTGATGACGGCCGCCGGTCAGGTAATCAGCGCCGCCAAGCCCGCCCAGACAAACTTTGCCATCTGGTGGGACGGCGACCGTTTACGCGAGCTGCTCGACGGCACGACGATCAGCAAGTGGAACTGGACCACCGGCACCGCGACGACGCTGCTGAACATGACCGGCACCATCTCCGCCAACGGTACCAAGGCGACGCCGGCGCTGGCCGCCGACATCTTGGGCGACTGGCGCGAGGAGGTGGTGATGGCCGCCGCCGACAACCAGTCGCTGCGCATCTATGCGACGCCCTACCCCACCGAAACGCGCCTGCCGACGCTGATGCACGACCCGGTCTATCGCGCCAGCGTCGCGTGGCAGAACACCGCCTACAACCAGCCGACGCACACCGGCTTCTATCTGGGCGAAACGACCGCGCCGTAACCGATGCGGGGGCGGCGCGCGTCGCCCCCGAAAACATAAAGAGGGAGAGCATGATGAAGCGGATTTCGGGACTCGTTGCGCTCGGCGCGGCGGCGATGGCATTGAGCGCGCCGGCCACGGCGGCGACGCTGACGACGGCGTTCGATGCCGACAACGGCAATGACGGCGTGATGTTCGACGTGTCGGTGCTGACCGGCGGCGTATCGCTGCAAAGCATCGGCATCAATGCAGAGGCCGGCACCTTCGATTATGCGGTCTATTACCGCGCGGGCGGCATCGGCACCGCGGTCAACACGCCCGACGCATGGACCCTGCTCGGCAATTTCAACGCGCTGACCACCGCCGGCTTGGGTGCGGTCACGCTGCTCGACATCGCCGATCTCGATCTGGCGGCGGACAGCCTGTACGGCTTCTACGTCACCGATACGCAGGGCGCGTTCTCGATCGCCTATACGAACAGCGCCGGATCGGTCGGCGATGTGCTGGCCGCCGACGAGCGGCTGGCGATCGGCGTCGGGTACGGCGTGACTTATGCGTTCGGCGATGCGTCGTCGCCCCGCGCCTTCAACGGCGCGCTGAACTATGTCGCGGCGGTGCCGGAACCGGCTAGTTGGGCGATGATGATCGCTGGCTTCGCGCTGGTCGGCATCACGATGCGCCGTCGCCGGACACGCGTGGTCTTCGCCTGAACCTATCGGGAAGCGGCGTGGTCAGCGACCAGCCGCTTCCTCCTCCGGCGTCTTGCGCACCGGTTCGGCCCCGCCCGCATTGGTCCGGGCGACGATCTCCTCCGCGCTCAACTCGCCCGACGGCCGTACCGGCGCCGGATCGAGCCCTTGCCGGGCAGGCGCTGGCCCCGCCCCGACACCGCCGAGCAGATAGAGGTCGGACCGCACGCCGTTCTCGATCAATACAACATGATCGCTCTCGACCGCTGCCAGCGTGATGCCGGGCGCGACCGTATCGCCGATCCGGAATGTCGCGGGCTGCTGCCCGTCGCGGCCGATCGTCGCCGACGACGCAGCGGGCGTCCCACCGACGAATACCGCGCGCAATTCGATGCCGACCCCGGCGGACGGATCGGTCGCGGCCGGCGTGTCGCCCGCCACCACGACGACGCCCGTCCCGGCGGATGCCACGGGTTCGACCGGCGACCAGTGCCAGAACGCGACCGTGCCGATCAGCAGCAGCGCGATTATGCCCAGCGCATAAAGCGATCGCTGTGCCGATCGCGCCGGCAGCAGTTCCGGTCGGATGGTGGCGTGGGGCCGGACCGGGGTGGTCATGCCGCCCGCCAAATCAGGGTGCGCTTCAGGTGCCGCACGTCATCGCTCTCCCGCTCCCATCGAGGGGAGCCTGTCGGCGGTGAATCCGCCGGTTATCATCAAGGTAGGAGAGGCGGGGCCGGGAGGCAATCGTCAGACCGAATGTCCGAGCGCATTTCAGCCATAGGCGCGGTAGAAGAACACCGTCGTCGTCAGCGCGGTGACCAGGATCGTCCAGCCGCGCACCGCCCAGGGCGGCAACCGCTTGCCCACGATCGCGCCCAGCCAGCCGCCGACGATCCCGCCCGCCAGCATCGGCACGCACGCCTCCCACCGCACCAGCCCCGCCAGGACGAAGACGATCGCGGCGGAGAAGTTGGCGGTGGCCAGCATCAGCGTGCGCGGCGCGAACATCGATCGCGGGCTGGCCCCGGCGAGGAGACCATAGGTCGCGGTCATCATCATACCGATGCCGCCGCCGAAATAGCCGCCATAGACGCCCAACACCGCCTGCGCCGCGACCAGCACGCGCGGCCCGATCGTCACCCGATGCCGCAACCAGTCGGCCAGTCGCGGCCCGAACACGATCGCCAGCGTCGCGACCAGCAACAGCCACGGCACGATCACGTCGAACGCCGCCCCCGGCGTCCATGCCAGCAGCGCGCTGCCGACCAGCGCGGCGGCAAAGGTGATCGCCGCCAGTCGCCGGACCGGCACGTCGCCGACGGGCGCCAGTTCATCACGGAAACTCCACGCGCTCGCCGCCGCCCCGGGCATCAGCGCCAGGTTGGACGTGGCGTTGGCGATGTTGGCGGGCGTTCCCAACGCCAGCAGCGCGGGCATCGTCGCGAACGTGCCGCCACCCGCCAGCGCGTTCATCGCGCCGCCGACTACCCCCGCCCCCGCCGCCAGTGATAGCGATGCGGGATCAAGCCCCATATCAAGCAACGAGCGCGGCCGCCTCGCGATCTAGGTCGGCGCGGCTCTTCTTCTCGGCCGCGGTCTTCAACTGGCCGCACGCCGCATCGATATCGCGCCCGCGCGGGGTGCGGACAGGGGCCGAGATGCCGCCCTCGAACACGATGTCGGAGAACGAGCGGATGCGGTCCGGTGTCGAACATTCGTAATTCGCGCCCGGCCACGGGTTGAACGGGATCAGGTTCACCTTGGCGGGCAGATCGTAATGGCGCAGCAGCCGGACGAGTTCGTGCGCGTCGGCGTCCGAATCGTTCTTGTCCTTCAGCATCACATATTCGAACGTGATCCTCCGCGCGTTGTTGGCGCCGGGATAATCGGCGCACGCCTGCAACAATTCCTCGATGCCGTATTTACGATTGAGCGGCACGATCTCGTCGCGCACTTCCTTGGTCACCGCGTGCAGCGACACCGCGAGGTTCACGCCGATCTCCGCGCCCGCACGCGCCATCATCGGCACGACGCCCGACGTCGACAGCGTGATCCGCCGCTTCGACAAAGCGAGACCGTCGCCGTCCATCACCAGCTTCAGCGCATCGCGCACCGCGTCGAAATTATACAGCGGCTCACCCATGCCCATCATCACGATGTTGGTCAGCATCCGGCCCTCGGGCTGCGACGGCCATTCGCCCAGCGCATCGCGGGCCAGCATCACCTGCCCCACGATCTCGCCCGCGGTCAGGTTGCGCACCAGCCGCATCGTGCCGGTGTGGCAAAAGGTGCAGTTGAGCGTGCAGCCGACCTGGCTCGACACGCACAGCGTACCGCGATCGGCATCGGGGATGAACACCGCCTCGTAATCCTGCCCGTCGGGCGACCGCAGCAGCCATTTGCGCGTGCCGTCGGTCGATACCTGCGCCTCGACCACTTCCGGGCGGCCGACCACGAACCGCTCGGTCAGCCACGGATGCTGCGCCTTGGCGATATCGGTCATCTGCGCGAACTCGGTCGCGCCGCGATTGTACAGCCAGTGGAATATCTGCTTGCCGCGCAGCTTGGCCTGTTTCAGCTCCATGCCGGCATCCAGCAAGGTCTGGCGCAACTGCTCCTTGGTCAACCCGATCAGGTCGATCCGCCCATCCGCCCGAAGACTGGGCGCGCGCGGCACGGGTACGGGATCGACATGCCCGGGGATGGGCATCAGGTTCGCGGCTGTCTGCATGGCCGGGGCCTTACTGCAAAAACGTGGCTTTTTCCACTCCTACCGCCCGCCAAGCCCCAGGCACGCCAGCGCCGCCGCGTCGATCGCGGTGGCGGCGCCAGCCAGCGCATAGGTATCGGCGAACGGCCGCCCGCCGACCCCCACCCACTCCACGCTCATGCTGCGTTCCAACCGTAGCGCCGCGACCAGCGCACGGTCGCTGGCCGAATCGGTCGCCCAGGCGTCATGCCCGCGCCCGATCAACTGGAACCGGCGCTCGCCGGCGGTCAGCGTGATGACCGCGCCTGGGGCGGCAAGGCGGCTGAGGCGGATGTGCAGCGACGATCGCAGGCCGCGCGCCGGCCACGTCGCGATGCTGGCCGCCGCCGGCGTGCGCCATCCGCCCGCGGCCACCACGGGGCGGGCGATCGCATAGCAGCGCCGGGCATCGCGGAACGCCGCCCAGCCGCGATAGACGCCGACCGTCTGGCTAGTCGGGTCGCGCTGTGCCCCAATTGGCGCCGCGCTGGTCGGCCACGCGGCCAGACCCAGCATCATCGCTCCGATCCGTGCCACCTGCCGCATCCGCGCGCTTTTCACCGCCCGGCGAGCAGACGCAACGGCAATTCCATGTGCGGTCGTGTCCTCGTTCCGAAACGATCCCGCCGGAACGCTTGCCCTGCCCCCTTTTTTCAGTAGGACTGGCCGCCAATTTTCCGGCCCCGGGATTCGTTGGGGCCGAAGGGGATACCGCATGAAGGCGACGATCGAACGCGCAACGCTCCTCAAGGGGCTGAGCCATGTCCAGTCCGTGGTGGAGCGGCGCAACACCATCCCCATCCTGTCGAACGTGCTGCTCGAGGCGACCGCCGAGGGCACGCTGAAGATGATGGCGACCGACCTCGATCTTCAGATCAACGAATCGGTGCCAGCCGCGGTCGATCAGCCCGGCTCCACCACCGTGTCCGCCCACACGCTGTTCGACATCGCCCGCAAGCTGCCCGAGGGGTCGCAGGTCCAGCTGTCGGCCGCCGAGGGCCGGATGGCAATCGTCGCCGGCCGCGCCCGCTTCTCGCTCGGCACACTGCCGCGCGACGATTTCCCGGTGATCGCCGAGGGTGAGCTGCCGACCCAGTTCGAACTGCCCGCCGAAACGCTGAAGCAGATCATCGACAAGACGCGTTTCGCGATCTCGACCGAAGAAACGCGCTATTATCTGAACGGCATCTTCCTGCACGTCGCCGACGGCGACAGCGCGCAGCCGGTGCTGAAGGCGGCGGCGACCGATGGTCATCGCCTGGCGCGCATCACCTTGCCCCGCCCTGATGGCGCGGAAAACATGCCTGACGTGATCGTGCCGCGCAAATGCGTCGCCGAGCTGCGCAAGCTGCTCGACGAGGTCGATGGATCGGTCGGCGTATCGCTGTCGGGCACCAAGATCCGCTTCGATCTCGGTCGCGCTCTGCTGACGTCGAAGCTGATCGACGGCACCTTCCCCGATTATTCGCGCGTCATCCCCACCGGCAATGACAAGATCCTGAAGATCGATCCCAAGAGCTTCATGGAGGGCGTCGACCGTGTCTCGACCATCGCCACGGAGAAGACCCGTGCGGTGAAGATGGCGCTCGACCGCGACAAGATCACGCTGTCGGTCACCAGCCCCGAAAACGGCACCGCCGCCGAGGAAGTGTCCGGCGAATATGTCGCGACGCCGTTCGAGATCGGCTTCAACAGCCGCTATCTGCTCGACATTCTCGGCCAGATCGACAGCGACGTCGTCGAGGTACACCTGGCCGACGCCGCCGCCCCCACCCTGATCCGCGAGAACGACAAGAGCCCGGCGCTCTATGTGTTGATGCCGATGCGGGTCTGATTGCGGCCATCCCCGACGCGGCCCCAGATGCTCAAACAGGAGGAGCCGCGATCGTGGATGCCTATAATATTCCCGACGCGGATGGCCGACTGACGGCCGCCGCTCCGGTCGCCGGTGACGTCATTCGCCAGCGTCGGGACGTTCTGGAGAAGACTCGGGGCGTGGCCGAAATGCGCAAGCGAGCCCATTCCCGGTGATCTATCGCGATACGTTTCTGCTGGTGTCGCTTCCTCCCGTCGCCACCTGAAATGCCCTCCCGCCTGATCCTCACCGATTTTCGCAATCATGCCGCACTGGCGCTGTCGCCCGGCCCCGGCTTCGTCGTGCTGACGGGCGAGAACGGCGCCGGCAAGACCAACGTGCTGGAGGCCGTATCCCTGCTCGCCCCCGGTCGCGGGCTGCGCCGCGCGCCGCTGGCGGCGATGGCGCGGCAGGGGGGCGATGGCGGGTTCGGCGTGGCGGCGACGGTCGCCGGCGATGTTGAAGTGGCGACCGGCGCGCTCGCTTCCGCACCCGAACGGCGATTGGTCCGCGTGCAGGGCGCGACCGCGTCCGCCAACACGCTGCCCGAATGGGTGACGGTCCTGTGGCTCACCCCCGCGACCGACCGGTTGTTCGTCGAGCCGGCGGGCGAGCGGCGGCGGTTCCTCGACCGGCTGACGCTGGCGCTCGCCCCCTCGCACGCCATGCACGCGACCCGGTACGAGGCGGCGATGCGGGAGCGCAACCGCCTGCTGACCGGCGAGCGTCATGCCGATCCCGACTGGCTGAGCGCGCTGGAGGCGCGGATGGTGGAGCATGGCACCGCGCTCGATACCGCCCGCGCCGATACGGTGACGCTGCTGGCCGAACGGCTGGCGGCGGTGCCGGCGGGGCCGTTCGCCCGCGCCGGGCTGGCGCTGGTCGGCGAGGCGATCGAGCCGGAGGCGTTCGCCGCCGCGCTGGCGATGGGGAGGCGGCGCGATGCGGCGGCGGGGCGGACGCTGGTCGGCCCGCACCGTGCCGATCTGGCGGTCACTCATCTCGACAAGGATCAGGCCGCCGCCCTCGCCTCCACCGGCGAGCAGAAGGCGTTGCTGCTGGGCATCGTCCTCGCCCATGCCGAATTGGTCGCCGACCGCACCGGCCGCGCGCCTGTGCTGTTACTCGACGAGGTCGCCGCGCATCTCGACCCCACGCGCCGCGCCGCCTTGTTCGACCGGCTGGCAGGGCGCGGCCAGACCTGGATGACCGGCACCGAGCCGGCGTTGTTCGACGCGATCGGCCTGGACGCGACCCGCATCGAACTGTGACCGGATGCCCGATGGCGGCGCCGCGAAGTGACCCAATTTGGTACGATACGGCCTGATTGGGGCCTGCCCTTCCCAACCCACAAAACTATGATGGAGCGGTTAACGGGGGAGCATGACAGCGATGGGTTTGATGAACCGCATCACGCGGGCGAGCATGGTTGCGCTCGCCTGTGGACTGGCCGCGAACGCGCAGGCCGCCGTGGTACTCGATCCCGTGATGCAAGCGATCGCGCCCGGCATCGGCGTCAACGTGTCCCCCTTCGTCACCGCCCCCGCCGTCTATGGAACGGCGGCCGTCCAATCGATGCGGGCGGTGAAGGACCGATCGAACCGCCTGTTCGTCAACGACACCCACGGCGTGATCTCGGTCACCACGACCGCCGGCACCGCGCCCGGCGTCTATTTCGATATCCGCCAGCAGAATGTCGGGTTCGCCGAGATCAACAGCCAGACCGGACTGGTCTCGTCCGCCTTCCACCCGAATTTCAACGTCGACCCGACGAAGCCCGGCTATCGCACCTTCTATACGATCGACACCACCGCCGCGGCGGGCGCACCGCCCGCGACCTATGCCGGCAACGGCCCCGTCAACCATCACGACGTCGTCCGCGAATGGACCGTCGCCGATCCCGCCGCATCGACCGCGAAGATCGTGGCGACGCGTGAAGTGCTGCGCGTGGCACAGCCGCAGGGCGATCACGGCCCCGGCACCATCTCGTTCAACACCAGCGTGGATGCCACGTCGACCGATTATGGCAAGCTGTACATCGGCCTGGGCGATGGCGGCGGCGTCAACGATCCCGATGACAACGCACAGGACCTCGGCAGCCCGTTCGGCAAGATCCTGCGCATCGACCCCACCGATCCCGATAGCGCCGGCCCGCTCGCCTATTCGGTGCCCAAGGACAATCCGCATGTCGGCGAGGCCGGTGCGCTGGGCGAGGTCTGGGCATCGGGCCTGCGCAATCCGCAACAGTTCAGCTGGGATGTGCTGACCGGCCGGATGTACATCGGCGACGTCGGCCAAGCGCAGCTGGAGGAGGTGAACATCGGCACGGCCGGCGCGAACTATGGCTGGCCTTTGCGCGAAGGCAGTTTCGGGCGATCGACCGACAAGTCCGTCTCCACCGTCACCGACGATGCCAATACCGGCCGCTTCACCGATCCGATCGCACAATATGACCACGGCGAAGGCTCGGCGATCGGCGCGGTGCAGCTGTATCGTGGATCGCTGATCCCCGAACTCGCCGGCCAGATGTTGGTCGACGATATCGTCAACGGCCGCATCTTCTATTTCACGCCGGGCGACACGAGCGGCGAAGGCGGCCTTGCCCTGCTCCGTGAACTGCAGCTCAATCTCGATGGCCTGCCGACCAGCATGATGGCGCTGGAGGGGACATACCGGGTCGATTTGCGTATGGGCGTCGATGCGCTGGGCGAGCTGTACCTGCTGACCAAGAAGGACGGCGACATCTATCGCCTGCTGGGCGCGGTGCCGGAACCGGCAAGCTGGGCGATGATGATCGTCGGCATGGCGCTGGCGGGCGCGATGCTGCGCCGGCGGCACGCGTCGCCGACCTGCGCCACCACCTGAGGGCGGAAAACCGCGGCTTTCATTTGGGGATATGGCGCTCAGTCGCTATACCCCCGACATGACGAATTCCCCCGATCCGGTTCCCAACCTTCCCAACACTTCCGATTACGGCGCCTCTTCGATCAAGGTGCTGAAAGGGCTCGACGCCGTGCGCAAGCGGCCGGGCATGTATATCGGCGATACCGACGACGGATCGGGCCTGCACCACATGGTGTTCGAGGTTAGCGACAACGCGATCGACGAGGCATTGGCCGGGCACTGCGACCGCATCGACATCACCCTGAACGCCGACGGATCGGTCAGCGTCACCGATAACGGCCGCGGCATCCCGACCGGCATCCATGCCGAGGAAGGCGTTTCGGCTGCCGAGGTCATCATGACCCAGCTGCACGCCGGCGGTAAGTTCGAAAACACCAGCGACGACAACGCGTACAAGGTGTCCGGCGGCCTGCACGGCGTCGGCGTATCGGTCGTCAACGCGCTCAGCGAGTGGCTCGACCTGACGATCTGGCGCGATGGCGAAGAAAATTACATGCGCTTCGCGTTCGGCGACGCGGTCGCGCCGCTGAAGATCACCGGTACGGCCGATGGCCGCAAGGGCACGCGCGTCACCTTCCTGCCCTCGCCCGCCACGTTCAAGATCATCGAATTCGATTTCGATAAGCTGGAACACCGCTACCGCGAACTCGCCTTCCTCAATTCGGGCGTCCGCCTGTTCCTGACCGACGCACGCCATGAAGAGGCGCGCACGGTGGAGCTGTATTACGAAGGCGGCATCGCCGCGTTCGTGAAGTGGCTCGATCGCGCCAAATCGCCGCTGTTCCCCGAACCGATCGCGATCCACGGCCAGCGGGACGAGGTCGGCATCGACGTCGCGCTGGAATGGAACGACAGCTATTACGAAAACGTCCTCGCTTTCACCAACAACATCCCGCAGCGTGACGGCGGCACGCATCTGGCCGCGTTCCGCGCCGCGCTGACCCGCACGCTCAACAGCTATGCGGAAAAGTCGGGCCTGCTGAAGAAGGAAAAGGTCTCGCTGACGGGTGAGGACATGCGCGAGGGGCTGACCGCGATTGTCTCGGTCAAGCTGCCCGATCCCAAATTCTCGTCGCAGACCAAGGACAAGCTGGTCTCGTCCGAGGTTCGCCAGCCGCTCGAAAGCCTGATGGCGGACAAGCTGGCCGAGTGGCTCGACGAAAATCCGGCGCACGCCAAATCGATCGTCGGCAAGATCATCGACGCCGCCGCCGCCCGCGAAGCCGCCAAGCGCGCCCGCGAACTGACCCGGCGTAAGGGCGCGATGGATATCGCCTCGCTACCCGGTAAGCTGGCCGATTGTCAGGAGCGCGATCCCGCCAAGTCCGAACTGTTCCTGGTCGAAGGCGACTCCGCCGGCGGCTCCGCCAAACAGGGCCGCGACCGCCATTTCCAGGCGATCCTCCCCCTGCGAGGCAAGATCCTGAATACCGAACGCGCCCGGTTCGACCGGATGATCTCCAGCCGCGAGATCGGTACGCTGATCCAGGCGATGGGCACGGGCATCGGCACCGGCGTCGATCGCGCCGGCTTCGATGCGGACAAGCTGCGTTATCACAAGATCGTCATCATGACCGACGCAGACGTCGATGGCGCACACATCCGCACGCTGCTGCTGACGTTTTTCTATCGCCAGATGCCCGAACTGATCGAGCGCGGCCACCTCTTCATCGCCCAGCCGCCGCTATACAAAGCGACCAAGGGCCGGTCGGAAGTGTATCTGAAGGACGATGCCGCGCTCGACGATTATCTGGTCGAGGCGGGCGTGCAGATGATGGTCTTCGAAACCGTCGACGGCCCACGCACCGGCGCCGACCTAAAGGATCTGACCGACCATGCCCGGCGGATGCGCTCGGTCATGCGCTACGTCCCCCGGCGGTACGACGCCGGGATCATCGAGGTGCTGGCACTGGCCGGCGCGCTGGACCCGACCCTGACCCGCGATCAACGCGAAGCGACCGCGACGGAGGTGACGCGCCGGCTGGAATCGGGCGATACCGGCCATGTCGGCGAGGCGAAATGGTCCGCGCGCCTGACCGAGGAGGGTGGCATTCATTTCGAACGACTGTGGCGCGGCGTGACCGATCACCACATCGTCGAGGCCAGCTTCATCTCGTCGGCCGAAGCGCGCAAGCTGCATACGCTGGCGAGCGAACAGTCGGCCAGCTTCGCCCATGCCGGCAAGCTGATCCCTTCGCGCAGCACCGCGCAGGCCGCTGCCGCCGAGGAGGCCGCCGCCGACGACAGCGGCGAACCGCAGGACGAGGCCGGCGCGGTCGGTCAGCCTTCCGGGGCCACCAGTGCGCTGGTGCGTGGCGAAAGCCGTGTGGCACGCCCGTCGCAGCTGCTCGACGCGATCCTGACCGCCGGCCGCAAGGGGCTGGCGATCCAGCGCTACAAGGGGCTGGGCGAGATGAACGCCGAACAGCTGTGGGAAACCACGCTGGACCCCTCGAACCGCACGATGCTGCGCGTGACGTCGAACGACGTGTCGGCGGCCGACATGATCTTCACCCAGTTGATGGGCGAAGTCGTCGAGCCTCGTCGCGAATTCATTCAGGACAATGCGCTGAACGTGGCGAATCTGGACGTCTGAGGGACGCCACACCGACCGTTCCCCGGCCTCTGCCGGGGAACGGCATTTCGACGTGCCGGACACCTGTCCGCTATGTCCTACAGCGACATCATCGATTATCCCGGTCGGACAGTCGCTCTTTAAAACCGTCGAACCGCTATAATCACGCGCGGGCGCGCCCACGCGCATGATCGCGCGCGTATGGCAGGTGTGACTTTCGGGACTTTCCGCCGATAGCGGCCGGCCTCAATAAGGCGGCGCCACGACCGCCCGCTGCGCCGCCGCCGCATCCGCCCACCATGTCAGATCATCGGCGAAGCGCGGAAACGCCCGGACCAGTGAGGCACCGCCGCCACCGATCGGCTGCGCACCCTCATCCAGCGCCGCACCGATCGGCCCGACCGCCAAAGTGCTCGACGTGACCACCATGCCCATTTCCGACAGCGTCCCGTGCCACGCCACCCCCGCTCGCGCGCCGGCGAAGCGGCCTGCGGAATAGCTGGCGATCGCTGCCGGCCGCCAGAACCATTCCTCCAGGAAATGGTCGGTCAAGTTCTTCAGCCCCGGCTGCACGCCCCAGTTATACTCGCCGACCACGAACAGGAACGCGTCCGCCGCGCGGATCTTGCCGGCCAGTGCTTCCATCGCCGCCGGCGCCGTGCCGGCGGGATGCTCCTTATACATCCGGTCGAGCATCGGCAGCCCGACCGCCCGCGCATCGATCAGTTCCACCTCGACACTGCGCTCGCGAAACCCGCGAACGCAGTAATCCGCCAGGCGGATGCCCATGCGATCGGCGCGATAGGAACCGTACAGGACCAACAGCTTTTTCATGGCCGCCAGCCTGCCCTATCGCGCCTCCATCGACAATCGCCCCGACAATCCGGTCAGAACTTCACCCGCACGCCGCCATAGACGCGCCGGCCATAGGTCTCGATGATATTGCGGCGATAGATGCTGGCCGCGTTCTCGGTACGCTGGGCATTGAACACGTTCACGCCCTCCAGGAACAGCGACACCTTCTCGGTCAGGTTCGCACTCGCCGATGCGTCCCACTGGCCGAACGGCTCGCCCACCGCCGGATTGTTACCGCGATCCAGCGCCGCGATCAGATACCGCGAGCGCCAGTTGTACGACAGCCGCGCCGACAGCGACCCGTTGTCGTAATAACCCGACAGGTTGTAGCTGTGCTTCGACAGGCCGGGGAACGTCAGCGCGTCGCCGGTGAAGTAATCCTTCTGGTTATACCCCTTGTCGTCCGACCAGGTGTAGTTCGCGGTCACGCCGAAACCGTCGAACGGCTTGGGCAGGAAATCGAACGCGTATTGGCCGCCGAACTCCGCGCCGTTGATCTGCACCTTCGACGTGCCGTTGACCGGCAGCGTGATGGTGTAGTTGACGCCGTCGATCACCTCTTGCTGCGTCGTGCGATCGACGAACGAGCTGATGTCCTTGCGGAACAGCGTCGCCGAGACGAAATTCACGCGGCTCAAATACCATTCCACGCCCAGATCATACTGGCGGGCGCGGTACGGCTGCAGCGCAGGATTGCCGCGCGATCCGGTGAAGCCGACATTGTCGAGCGTGAAGCGCGGCGCCAGATCGGACGGCGCCGGCCGCGCGATTACCTCGGTGGCGGTCCCGCGCAGCTGCAGCTTGTTGGGGATCAGTTCCAGTTTCAGGTTCAGGCTGGGCAGGAATTCGGTGTATTCGCCCTTCGACGCGAACGGCGTCACCGACCCCGGCCGCGTTCCAGCAGGCGCCGACACGACCGATCCGCGCGTGTCCGTCTTCGTGTTGATGACGCGCGCGCCGACCACACCGGTCAGCCGCTTGCCCAGCGGTTCCAGCTCGAACGCGGCGGAGACATAGGCCGCCAAATTCTTGTCGGTGACGCGCCACGTATCCGCCGCCACTGGATTGACGAACGGATCGGGTATTCCCGCCGCATTCGCCACATTCATGCCGAGATTCAGCCAGCGCTTGATCCCGTCGAAACCGAGATCGCCGGTGTTGAAGAAATCGTGGTCGCCCAACGTCGCGTTGGGACCGACGATGTTCTGGATCTGGCTCAGTATATCCGTCGTCGTGCCGGTCGAATCCACCACCGTCTGCGACGATCCGCTGGCATAGGTGTTGCTGGTGATGTTGCCTCGGCCCGGCGTGTTTGCGACGAAGGCGTTGTACGTCTTCGTGCCGTCGAACAACCGGCTGGTGACCTTCACGTCGCGCTTCTGCACGCCGAACTTCAGCGAGGTCAGCCAGCTTTCCGGCTTGTATTCGCCGTCCAGCTTCAGGTCGATTTCCTGCTGCTCGTTGTACCGCGGCCGGCGCAGCACGATGAACTGCGTCAGCCCCTGCGTCGTGGCGACATCGATCGGCAGCGTGATGTTCGGCGCCTGCTGGTCGTTGCTGTAATCGACGGTGATAGAAGACAGGCCCTGCGCCACCGCCGTCGCGTTGATCTCGTTGTTGTACGCCTTCGCCTTGGCATAGGCGGCGCGGCCGGTGATCTTGAACTGGTCGGTCACGTCCCAGTCGGCACCGACCTGCCCGTTGAACTGCTGACGATCGATCACGCCCAGAATGTTGCGATAGGTGGCACTCAGACCACCCGGCGCCCCGGCCGCACCGATGAAGGTGACCTTGTCGACCGTCTGATCCTCGCCCAGCGTCGTGTTCGCCAGATCGACGCCGCCATTGGCGACTGCCTGCGTCGTGCTGAGCTGCAGGAACTGCGAATCGATCTTCTGCTTGCCGCGGGTGTAGGTGCCCTCGACAAAGGCGTGGATATCGTCGCTCGGCCGCCATTCGACGATGCCGTTGAACGCATAGCGCTCGGTCAGCTCGCGATTGACGACGTAGCGGGGGATGTCCGGGAAGAAGTCGCCGAACCCGTTACTGTCGATATCGACGCAACGTGCCTGATTGCGCGCGGCGAGGCAGCCGGTGCTGGCGGGATTGGTCGCCGATGTCGGAAAGCGCTCGATCTGGCGCCAGCCGGTGGTGCGTGCCTGATCGTACCACAGGCTGCGCTTTTCATAGGTGCCCGACAGCAGGACGCCGATCGTGTCGTTGGCGAACAGCTTGCTGCCGATCAGCGCGAACTTCGGATCGACGCGATCGGCCAGATCGCCGTACACCGCCTGTGCGGAGCCGGAGAGGAAGCCCTCCTTGGAATCGAACGGCCGGCGGGTGATGATGCGCACCGTACCGCCCAGACCGCCCTCGGTCATGTCGGCGGTGGCGGACTTCACCACCTCCAGCCGCGAGACGAACTCGGCGGGGATGTCGCGGAACTCGACCGAGCGGCTGGCGACGCCGGCGGCGGTGCTGAGCGCGGTCTGGCCGTTGATCTCGACCCGGTTCAGCGCGGGATCGGCACCGCGGATCGACACGCCGGAGCCTTCGCCGCCGGCCCGCGTGATCTGCACGCCGGTAACGCGCTGCAACGCCTCGCCGACATTCTTGTCGGGAAACTTGCCGATATCCTCGGCCGAAATGGCATCGAGCACCTGCGCCGAATCGCGCTTGGCGCTGAGTGCGTTGGCCAGGCTGGCACGGATGCCGGTGACGACGATATCCGGACCGCTGGCGTCGTCTGCTTGCGCGGGCTGTGTCGGCTGGTCGGTGGTCGCCTGCACGGGCGGGGGCACCGGCGCGCCTTGCGGCGTGGAGGCGACCGGCGCTGTTTGCGCGGCAACGGTGCCGGCAGCGAGGAAAAGAGCGGCACCCAGGGCGGCGCGCGATACGCCGTTCAGGACGGCGGCAGTAGTGTGGGTCATTATCCCCTCCATCAAGCGGAGCAACGCGCCCGGTACGGACAACTCCATGAAGGCGGTTTCCCAATATGTGATATCAGGTCTCGCTTCTTGAATTTCCTCTACGCCCATTGGGTTCGCGTCGTCAAGCAAAGGGCATGGGCGATGACCTTTGCTTTCGGGAGCGACCTGTTAGGCTGTGCCCGCAAGGCGACGACGAGAGCAGGAGAGAGCGGCATGAAGGCGATGTGGATCGCGGCGGCGACACTGGTGACGGCCCCGGCGATGGCGCAACAGGCGTCCGCGCCGATCGTGCGCACGCTTGCCGATCCGGCACGCGCCGACCAGCAGGGCGACGACGCCCGGCGTCAGGCGGCGGCGGTGCTGGCCTTTGCCGGCGTGAAGCCCGGCGACGTCGTCGTCGATTACCTGCCGGGATCGGGATATTGGACACGCATCTTTACCGGCATCGTGGGACCGAAGGGCAAGGTCTTTGCGGTCTGGCCGGCGGCGGGCGCCCGCTATGCGGAAAAGAGCCTGCCGGCCCTGAAGGCGCGCAACCTGACCAACGTCACCGCCGAGGTTCAGGCAACCAACCTGCCGACCGCGCCGGTGCCGGTCGACCTGTTCTGGACGGTCCAGAACTATCACGACATCCCCAACAACGGTGCGGGCGAACCGGCGCTGCGCGCGTTCGACGCGGCGGTGTTCAAGCTGTTGAAAAAGGGCGGCACCTATGTCGTCATCGACCATGCCGACGCGCCCGGTACCGGCATGGCGCATACCGGCACGACGCACCGAATCGATCCAGCCGCCGTCCGCCAGCAGGTCGAGTCCGCCGGCTTCCGCTTCGCCGGCGAGAGCAAGGTGCTGCGTAACCCGGCCGACGATCACAGCAAGGCCGTGTTCGACCCGACGGTGAGGGGCAAGACCGACCAGTTCGCCTACAAATTCCGCAAACCCTGACCAGACATCTGGGAGCGTCTAAAGCAGCAGTTCCTGCGCGGTCATCCGGCCGACGTGACCACCGCCGCGACGCCGCGCCATTTCGGTTTCGGCGGTGTGGCGGATGTCGGGATCGCGATCGCCGAGGAAACCGATCAGGCTTTCCTCCTCGATCTCACGCCATTCTTTGCCACGATCGGGACCATAGCGGACGCGGGGGAGCAACCCCGGCTCCTTCGACCACTGGATCAGCTGCTCGACGGACGCCTCGTTCAACTGATCGCGCAGATGGTGGGCGGTGACATAGCTGTCGGGAAACGCACGGTGGATCGGCAGGCCGCGTTCGTGGATCATCCCCTCCGGCTTGCGCCAATATCGCAGTACCTGGTTGGAGAAGCTGGGGCTGTCGGGCCACAGGCGCAGCGCGCATTTCCACGTGCAGATCCAATCGGCGCTGCGCGTCAGCGAGGCGGTGCAGAATTGCTCCTCGAAACTCGCGCGGTGTGCAGCCAGCGCGATGCGACGCGGCCAAGGATCGAGCACCGGACGGGCGACGTCATGCCACCAGCGCGCGTCCGCCACATCCTCGTCGCGGATATGATGGATCGCCATCGTGATCGGTGGAAT
This sequence comes from Sphingomonas sp. Leaf339, assembly GCF_001426195.1. GTDB lineage: Bacteria > Pseudomonadota > Alphaproteobacteria > Sphingomonadales > Sphingomonadaceae > Sphingomonas. The sequence continues at coordinate 64,792 of NZ_LMRS01000023.1, forward strand.
CTGGCGACCGGGATTGACGAGGATGCTGCCACCCTCGCCATATAGTTCCCAGCGGCCGTCCTTGCCCAACGCCACATCCTGCCAGCCGATCTCGATCACCGCATGGGCGGGCGGTGCGTTACCGGTGGTTTCCAGGTCGATGACGCGGACGATCTGTGGTTGGGGCGGAGGCATGACCGCCCATGTGGGCGCTCGGACGGCAAAAATCGAGCCGGGCGTCGGCTTTTAGCGATGGGTCAGCGGGTAACGCCGCTCGCCGCCAGATGCCCGTCCACCTCGGCCAGCAACCGGGCAAGGCCAGCCTCGTCGCCCGCCTCCGCCCGCACCGTTAGCGCGCCCTGCGTGTTCGAGGCGCGCAACAGCCACCAGCCGTCCGGCCGCATCACGCGCAGGCCATCGGTGCGATCGGCCGCGATACCCTGCTCATCCAGGCGCGCATCGACTTCGGCCACCACCGCCAGCTTGCGATCCTCGGCGACCGGAATGCGCAGGTCGGGCGTCGATACCAGCGCCGGCATCGCGTCATGCAACTGCGTCAGCGATCGTCCGCTGGCATGGATCGCGCGGATCAGCTTCACCGCCGCGAACAGCGCATCGTCGAAACCGTAATAGTCGTGTCCGAAGAAGATGTGCCCGGACATCTCGCCCGCCAGTGGCGCGCCGGTCTCCACCATCTTCGTCTTGATCGCGCTGTGCCCGGTCTTCCACATGCAGGGCTTGCCGCCCAGATCGGTGATCCGGTCGAACAACGCCTGGCTGGCCTTCACATCGGCGATAATCGTCGCGCCGGGCAGTTCACGCAGCAGCGGCTCGGCGATCAGGCCCAGTATCTGGTCGCCCCACAACACCCGCCCCTTGCCATCGACCGCGCCGATACGGTCGCCATCGCCGTCAAAAGCGAGCCCGAAATCGAGAGATTTCTCGGCCACCAAAGCCTGCAGATCGGCAAGATTCGCCTCCTCGCTGGGATCGGGATGGTGATGCGGGAAATGGCCGTCGGGCTGGGTATAGAGCAGATGATGTTCACCCGGCAGCAGTGCCGTCAGCCGTTCGACCGCCGGCCCGGCGGCGCCGCTGCCGCAATCCCAGCCGATCCGGTATGCGCCGCCGCCATAACCCGCGAACAGTCGGCCGACATAGGCGTCGAGCATGTCGGCCTCGGTCACATTGCCGTCTCCCTCGCTCCAGTCGCCGGTCTCGGCCAGCCGGGCGAGATGCCGGATATCGTCCGCCCAGAACGAGCGATGGCCCAGCACCATCTTGAAACCATTGTGATCGGCGGGATTATGACTGCCCGTCACCTGGATGCCGGCATCGACCTCCATCACCGCTTCGGCATAATAAAGCATCGGCGACGGCCCGAGGCCGATCCGCACCACGTCGACGCCGCCCGCAGCCAGGCCATTGACCAGCGCTGCCTCCAGCATCGGCGACGACAGCCGTCCGTCGCGCCCCACCGCCACGCGCGTACCGCCCGCCGCCCGCACGCAGGTCGCGAAGCTGCGACCGACCGCCACTGCATCCGCTTCGTGCAGCGTCACGCCGACCGTGCCGCGAATGTCGTATTCACGCAGGATCGTGGGATCGAACCGGTGGCTCACGCGCCGTCGATCGTCCGATCGCCCGCCGGTCGACCGACCAGCGTGTCGCGCGCGGCGTTGATGCGGCGCGCCAGTTCGGTCGATCCGCCGCGATCGGGATGCACCCCGGCCAGCAACCGACGATGCGCCGCCCGGATCGCCTCCGCATTCGCGCGCGGGCCGACGCCCAATATGGCCCGCGCCTCCACCTCCTCGGCGGCCATGCGGCGCTTGCCAGAGGGTCGCAGATATTTCCACACCACCCAGATGATGAGGGCGGCGAGCAGGAATTTCATGCAGCGACGCCCGGCACGACCGGCTGACCCGACATGACTTCCGGCAGTTGCAGCGCCGCCATCATCTCGCGCAGTTCCTGTCGCGCGGCGACATGGCCCAGACCCATCGACCCGAACTCACGCGCATCGATCATCGTCAGCCCCTGCGGGAACATCTCGCGATAGATCACGCGTTCGCCCAGACCCGGAATGATCCGGAACCCGACCCGCTTCGACAATTGGCCGAGCGCTTCCTGCACGCGGCGCATGTTGCGCGCCTCGATATGCTGGAGCCGGTTGCGCAGCACGACCCAGTCGATCGTCGTGCCGTCCGCCCGCGCCCGCTGCTTGCGTGCGTCCCAGATCAGCTCGGAATAAAAGGACGGGCGCGTCACCTGGAACGTTTCCGGATCGACCTGCCCGATCAGGTCGAAATCGACGAAACTGTCGTTCATTGGCGTGACCAGCGTGTTCGACAGCGTCGCCGCCGTCCGCGCGAACGGATCGTCGCGGCCGGGCGTGTCGACGATCAGGAAGTCGGTATCCTTCAGCAGGCCGTGCCAGGTTTCGGCAAAGAAATCCTCGCTGACGCCGTCATGCGTGGCGTGACGCGGCATCGGCAGCGCGGTGCCGATGCGCCGGATCGTCTCGGCGCGGTTGTCCAGATACCGGCCGACGGTACGCTGGCGATGGTCGAGATCGAAGCACGCCACACGCGCGCCCTTCGCCGCAAGCGCGATGGCGACATGGACCGCGGTGGTCGATTTGCCGGTCCCGCCCTTTTCATTGGCGAAGACGATGATATGCGGGCCGCTCGGCAACACCCATTCCCCTGTTGATCGTTGCTTGTCTGCTCCATAGAAGCACGGCCCGCATTGTTCGAGGGGGAAGTTTCGTTTGCGTACCGTCCGGGATTTGGAAGAGCTGCGCGAAATCATCGCCGGCTGGCGGGCGGAGGGCGCGCGGGTGGCGCTCGTTCCCACGATGGGCGCGCTGCACGCGGGCCACATGGCGCTGATCGAGACGGCGCGGCGCGGCGGTACGAAGGTCGTCGCCTCGATCTTCGTCAATCCGCGCCAGTTCGGCCCCAACGAGGATCTGTCCCGCTATCCCCGACGCGAGGCAGCGGACGCGCGCCTGTTGACCGAACATGGCTGCGACCTGCTCTGGGCGCCGGGGGTCGAGACGATGTACCCGGACGGCTTCGCGACCAGCATCGCGGTGTCCGGCATCAGCGACGGCCTCGACGGCGCGGCGCGGCCCGGCCATTTCGATGGTGTCGCGACGGTGGTGGCCAAGCTGTTCAATCAGGTCCGCCCTGACGTCGCCTGTTTCGGCGAAAAGGATTTCCAGCAACTGGCGGTGATCCGCCGGCTGGTCATCGATCTCGATATCGGCGTGGAGATCGTCGGCGTGCCTACCCAGCGCGATGACGACGGGCTCGCCTTGTCGTCGCGCAATATCTATCTAGACGATGGCGAGCGTGTTCGCGCCGTGGCGCTGCCCCGCGCGCTGGGCATCGCCGCGCGGGCGATCGGCCGCGGTGAGGATGTCGGGGCGGCGCTGGCCGATGCCGAGGCGACGCTGACGACGGCGGGGTTCGCGGTGGACTATGTCGAGCTGGTCGATGCCGAGTCGCTCGCCCCGAATCCGGCAGCGGACCGCCCGCGCCGCTTGTTGGCAGCGGCCCGGATGGGGACGACGCGCCTGATCGACAACATTCCCGTCGAGTGACGTTAACGCATTAACCATTTGGTGAAGCGTTCCCGTCCAAGCTGTGTGCAACAGCGGACAGGATGTTCCCATGGGCAACAGTTTCAAGAATGCGCAGTTTCTGATGGATAGTCGCTTCGCCGACGCCGCTCGCGGCGATGGCGATGCTCTCTACGACCTCGGCATCTGCTACCAGACCGGCACCGCCGGCGTCGGCGTCGACCTGATCGAGGCGCATAAATGGTTCAATCTGGCGGCCGGCGCCGGGCTGGAGGCCGCCCAGGATGCCCGCGCCGAGGTGGCCGAGGAACTGACCGCCCGGGAAATTTCCCGCGCCCAGGCCGCGGCGCGTGCGTGGCTGGGATCGATGCAGCAACGCGCGGCCTGACCAGGATGCGCGGCCGGGAAGTCCCGACCGCTCCTCCCCGCCGGCTCACTCCGCCTTGGCGGCCGCTTTCTTCGCCGGGGCCTTCTTGGCAGCGGGCTTTTTCACCGCCGCCTTGGCCGGCGCATCCTTCTTTGCCGCGGGCTTCTTGGCGGCCGCCTTTTTGGGCGCCGCCTTCTTCTTCGGTGCCGGTGCGGCCGCCGCCCGTGCATCGATCAACGAAGCCGCTTCCTCCAGCGTCAACTGATCGGGCGTGATCGATTTCGGCAACGTCGCGTTGGTTTCGCCATCGGTGACATAGGCGCCGTACCGGCCCTCCATCAGCTTCAGTTCCAGTTCGGTCCGCGGATGCTTGCCCAGTTCCTTCAGCGGCGCGCGTGCCGCCCCGCGTGCCGGGCGACCGCCGCCCGCCGCCGCCTCGGCCAGCTTCACCACCGCCGCGTTCATGCCCGTCTCGAACACATCAGCGGTCGATTGCAGCCGCGCATATTTGCCCGAATGCGCCAGATACGGACCGTATCGCCCGATCGAGGCGGTGATGTCCTCGCCCGATTCAGGATGCTTGCCGATCGTACGCGGCAGGCTGAGCAATTTCAGCGCCCATTCCAGATCGAGTTCGACATCCTTGGGGATCGACGCGCGCTTGGCATCCTTGCCATCGCCCAGCTGGATATAGGGACCGAATCGCCCCGATTTCCGCTCGACCGGCAGGCCCGTCTCCGGGTCCTTGCCCAATTGCTCGGGCCCGGTGTCCTCGTCGGCCGAGCCGCCCTGCGCAAAACGCCGGGTGAATTTGCATTCGGGATAGTTGGAGCAGGCGACGAACGCGCCGAAGCGACCGCCCCGCAGCGCCAGCTTGCCCTCGCCGCAATTCGGGCACAGCCGTGGATCGCTGCCATCCGCCTTGTCGGGGAACAGGTAGGGCGCGAGGAACACGTCGAGTTCGGCGGTGATGGCGCTCGGCTGCTGTTCCATCACCTCCGACGTCAGCGGCTTGAAGTCTCGCCAGAACGCCTCCAGCACCGCCTGCCACTGCGCGCGGCCACCCGACACGTCGTCGAGTTCCTCTTCCAGATCGGCGGTGTAGTCGAAGCCGACATATTTCTGGAAGAACCGCTCCAGGAACGCGGTGACGAGCCGGCCGCTCTCTTCCGCGAAGAAACGGTTCTTCTCGATCCGCACATAGGCGCGGTCCTTCAGCGTCTTGATGATCGATGCATAGGTGGAGGGCCGGCCGATGCCGAGTTCCTCCATCCGCTTGACCAAAGACGCTTCGGAGAAACGCGGCGGCGGCTGGGTGAAATGCTGTTCGGCATCGACCGCCTTCTTCGCTGGCGCATCGCCCTCGCGCATCCGGGGCAGGCGGCGCGATTCCTCGTCGGCGCTGTCGTCCTGACCCTCTTCGTAGAGCGCGAGATAGCCGGGGAAGAGCACGACCTGACCCGTCGCGCGCAACACATGCCGCCCGGTCCCCTCGGCCAGTTCCACCGTCGTCCGCTCGAACCGCGCCGACGCCATCTGGCTGGCCAGCGCACGCTTGAAGATCAGGTCGTACAGCCGCGCGTGATCGCCGCCGCCCGCCTTGTCCTTGCCGAAATCGGTCGGGCGGATCGCCTCGTGCGCTTCCTGCGCGTTCTTCGCCTTGGTCTGGTACTGGCGCGGCTTGTCCGGGACATAGCCGGCGTCATACCGGTTCGCGATGGCGAGACGCGCGGCGGAGATGGCGCTGCCGTCCATCTGCACGCCGTCGGTCCGCATGTAGGTGATCGCGCCGTCCTCATAGAGCCCCTGCGCGATCCGCATCGTGTGATCGGCGGAGAAGCCGAGCTTGCGCGCCGCTTCCTGCTGCAAGGTAGAGGTGGTGAAGGGCGGCGGTGGGTTGCGCGTGCCGGGCTTGGTCTCGACCGACTGGACCGAGAAACGCCCTTCCTCGACCGTAGCCTTGGCGCGCAGCGCGTCGCCCTCGTTGCCGATCGACAGGCGGTCGAGCTTGTTGCCCTCGAACTGGACGAGGCGCGCGGTGAACGGCGTGCCGTCCTGCTCCATCTGGGCGGTGACGGACCAGTATTCCTGCGCCCGGAACGCCTCGATCTCGCGCTCGCGCTCGACGATCAGGCGCAGCGACACCGACTGCACGCGACCCGCCGACTTGGCGCCGGGCAACTTGCGCCACAGCACCGGCGACAGGGTGAAGCCGACGAGATAATCCAGCGCGCGCCGTGCCCGGTACGCGTCGATCAGGTCGGTATCCAGCTCGCGCGGGGCCTTCATCGCCGCCAGGATCGCGGGCTTGGTGATCGCGTTGAACGTGACGCGCTGCACATCCTTGGGCAGCGCCTTGCGCGCCCGCAGCACCTCTTGCACATGCCACGAAATCGCCTCGCCCTCGCGATCGGGATCGGTCGCCAGGATCAGGCGGTCGGCGGTCTTCGACAGATCGGCGATCGCCTTCAGCTGCTTGGCCTTGTCCGCGTAATTCTCCCACTCCATCGCGAACCCGTCGTCCGGGTTCACCGATCCGTCCTTTGGCGGCAGGTCGCGAACATGGCCGTACGAGGCGAGAACCCGGTAATCCGAGCCGAGGTATTTTTCGATGGTCTTCGCCTTGGCGGGCGATTCGACGATGACAAGCTGCATGATGGGCTAATAGCGTCCTTACGTGTACGCGCGAGGGTGGCGAAATCGGCCGGGCCGCGTCAAGCCGCTGGCGCTATCCGATATCGAGCGGGACGATCAACCGAGGCTGACCCGCCCGCCGGCGTGGCGCTCCAGCCGCCCGGCCAGCTCCAGTTCCAGCAACACCGTCTGCACCACCGCCGGCGGGCGGGCGGACTGGCGGATCACCTCGTCGACCGGCACCGGCGCCGGGCCCAGCAACGCCGACACGGCGGATCGCGCCGCATCGTCGGCATCCTCGGGCGGCGGCCCGCCCCAGCCATGGGCGGGGGAGCGCACCGCGCGCGGATCGATCGGGCGGATCTGTTCCAGCACGTCGGCGGCCGACTGGATCAGGATCGCGCCCTCGCGGATCAGGCCGTTGCATCCTTGTGCGCGGGGATCGATCGGGCTGCCGGGCACCGCCATCACCTCGCGGCCCAGTTCCACCGCCAGCCGCGCGGTGATGAGCGATCCGGATTTTGGCGCCGCCTCGACCACCACGGTGCCCTGCGCCAGGCCGGCGATGATGCGATTGCGATAAGGAAAATGGCGGGCGCGCGGTTCCGTACCCGGCGGCTGTTCGGCGATCAGCAGGCCGCGCGTCGCGACCTCTTCCTGCAAGGCGGCGTTTTCCGGCGGGAAGATGACGTCGATGCCGCAGGCGATCACTCCGATCGTCCCGCCCGCCAGCGATCCGGCGTGCGCCGCCGTGTCGATACCGCGCGCCAGACCGGAGACGACGGTAGCCTCCTGCGCCACCAGATCATGCGCCAGTTGCCGCGCAAATCGACAGGCGGCGGCGGACGCGTTGCGCGCGCCCACGATCGCCACGCACGGCCGCGCCGCCAGCGCCAGGTTGCCGCGCACGATCAGCACCGGCGGCGCATTGTCCAGCTCAGCGAGCAACGGCGGATAATCGGCATCGTCATGAAACAGATATCGCGCGCCGAGGCGGGCGACCTGCTCCCGCTCGCGATCGATCGCTGCCGCGTCGGGCGGCGGCGGCGCCATGCCGCCACCACGCCGGGCCAGCGTCGGCAACGCCTCCAGCGCGCGGCCGGCATCGCCGAATCGCGCCAACAGCTGGCGATAGGCGACCGGGCCGATGCCACCGGTCCTGAGCAGGCACAGCCGCGCCGTGATCGTGTCAGTCACGCCGGCCGATGCGGGGTTCGGTGCCGGCCAGCAGTCGCTCGATATTGTCGCCATGTTTCCAGATCACCAGCAGACCGAGCGCCAGCAACAGCATGACGAGATCGAACCGTCCCCACAGCGCCGCCGCGACGGGCGCGCTGATCGCCGCCGCCATCCCGGCGACCGCCGAAATCCGCAATCCGGCCAGCAAGGAAAGCCACACGACCGCATAGACGATACCGATCGGCCAATGGAGCGCGACGACGATCCCCATCAGCGTCGCGACGCCCTTGCCGCCGCGAAAGCGCAGCCAGACGGGATAGCAATGGCCGATGAACGCAGCCGCCGCGGCCAGCACGCCTTCGCCCGGAAACAGCCGCTCGACGATCAGCACCGCCGCCAGCCCTTTGAGCATGTCGAGCAGCAACGTCGCCGCCGCCAAGCCCTTGCGGCCGGTGCGCAGCACGTTGGTCGCACCGATATTGCCCGACCCGATCTGGCGCAGGTCGCCGGCACCGGCAACGCGCGTCAGGATCACGCCGAACGGGATCGACCCCAGCAGGTAGCCGATCAGCAATGCCGACGCCGGAGCGATCCAGAGGATATCAGTGTGCAAATTTTCCCCCTTCGTTCCACTATACCGTGCCGGGCGACGGCCTGTCCACCGCCTGTCCCTTCACTTCGCTCAAGGGCGGGGCTCCAAGGGGGTGACGCGATCGCGCCGGGCCGGCTAAGGGCGGGTTCATGATCGACGACGCCCCGATCCTGTTCTTCGATTCCGGCGTCGGTGGCCTGTCGGTGGTCGGGCCGACGCTGGCGCTGCTGCCCCATGCCCGCATCGTCTATGCCGCCGATTCGGCGGGCTTTCCCTATGGCACGAAGAGCGAGGCGGAGATTGCCGCGCGCGTGCCGGCGCTGCTCGGCCGGCTGGTCGAACGCTATCGCCCGCGACTGGTGGTGATCGCCTGCAACACCGCCTCCACCATCGCCCTGCCCGCGGTGCGCGCCGCGCTCGACGTGCCGGTGGTCGGCACGGTGCCGGCGATCAAACCGGCGGCGGCGATGAGCGCGACGCGAGTCATCGGCGTGCTGGGGACCGAGGCGACCGTGCGCCAGCCCTATGTCGACGATCTGGCCGCGCGCTTCGCCAGCGACTGCCGCGTCCTGCGCCACGGATCGGCGGCGCTGGTCGAGATCGCCGAGGCGGCGCTGGCCGGCGAGCCGCCATCGCTCGACCGCATCGGCACGGAGTTGCAGGGGTTGTTCGCGCAGAACGGTGGCGACCGGATCGACGTGATCGTCAACGCGTGTACGCATTTCCCGCTGCTCGAAGACGATATGATCGTGGTCGCGCCACCAGGCGTCCGGTTCGTCGATGGCGGGCCGGGAATCGCGCGGCGAATCGCCCATCTGACGGAAGGTCAGGCGTGGCCGGCGACGCCGCGGCCCGGCACATTGGTCTTCACGCGGGCCGACGATCGCACCCGCGCGATCGCCGCCACCCTGGCGACACGCGGCTTTCCGCTGCTGGAAACGCTGTAAATCCACGGAAGCCGGGACAATTTGTCCGTCCCGTCGATCATAGTCACCGCTTTTATGCGCTGGCCTCGCGAGGGGGACGCCATTACATGGACAGCCCATGAGCAGCGACGGCACCGATGTGCGGGTGGATTACTCGCGCGTGTTCACCCAGGCGATCGATCGCCTTCATGCCGAAGGGCGCTACCGCGTCTTCATCGACATTCTGCGCAACAAGGGCGCATTCCCCAATGCGCGCTGCTTTGCCGGGCATAACGGTCCGAAGCCGATCACCGTCTGGTGCTCCAACGACTATCTCGCCATGGGCCAGCATCCCAAGGTGATCGCCGCGATGGAAGAGGCGCTGCACGATGTCGGCGCCGGCAGCGGCGGCACCCGCAACATCGGCGGCAACACCCATTACCATGTCGATCTGGAGGGCGAACTTGCCGACCTGCACGGCAAGGAAGCGGCGCTGCTGTTCACCAGCGGCTATGTCTCGAACGAGGCGACGCTGGCGACGATGGCCAAGATCCTGCCCGGCTGCGTGATCTTTTCCGACGAGTTGAACCACGCGTCGATGATCGCGGGCATCCGCAATTCGGGGTGCGAGAAGCGCATCTTTCGCCACAACGATCTGGCCCATCTCGAAGAACTGCTGGCGGCCGAAGACCCGTCGGTGCCCAAGCTGGTCGCGTTCGAGAGCGTGTATTCGATGGAGGGCGATGTCGCCCCGATCGCCGCGATCTGCGACCTCGCCGACCGGTACAACGCGCTCACTTATTGCGACGAAGTTCACGCGGTCGGCATGTACGGCCCGCGCGGTGGCGGGATCTCCGAACGCGACGAGGTGGCCGAGCGGCTGACGATCATCGAGGGGACGCTGGGCAAGGCGTTCGGCGTCATGGGCGGCTATATCGCCGCCAGCCGCACGATCATCGACGTCATCCGCAGCTATGCACCCGGCTTCATCTTCACCACCAGCCTGTCGCCCGTGCTGGTCGCCGGCGTGCTGGCCAGCGTGCGCCACCTGAAATCCTCGACGGCGGAGCGCGAGGGGCAGCAGGCGGCGGCGGCGATGCTGAAGGCGATGCTGGCGGAGGCCGGACTGCCGGTGATGGTCGGGGAAACGCATATCGTGCCGGTGATGGTCGGCGATCCGGTGAAGGCGAAGAAGATCAGCGACATCCTGCTCGCGGAGTACGGCGTCTATGTTCAGCCGATCAACTACCCCACCGTCCCGCGCGGGACGGAGCGTCTGCGCTTTACCCCCGGCCCCGCACATAGCGAGGCGATGATGCGCGACCTGACGGGTGCCTTGGTGGAAATCTGGAGCCGGCTGGAACTGCGCCAAGCGGCTTGACCGCTGGCCGGACGCGGCGACTCAGTCGGTTACGATGGTGCCGTCCGTGCCGGGAACGGCGATCGACTCGCCGAAACGGACGATCGTTCGCGTCATGTAATCCTGCGATTGCGGATCGCTCATCACATGAATGCAGCGGCCATTTAGATCGATCACCCAATAATGCGCCACTAGCGCCGTGGCGTAATCCAGCCGCTTCACGCCAAGATCGATCGCCAAGCTGGTATCAGCTACCTCGACCGCCAGGAACAGTGCCGCGCGATCGAACAGGGTCGCGGCCATATCGGGATTGCACAATACCGCCACATCCGGTTCGCGGATCGTATCAGGGGCGAGCCGAACAGTTGGTTCCTGACCGACGATCCAGCCCGTACCCAAATCGGCAAAAACGGATTGCAGGCGAAGAAAAGCAAGACGTTGCGCATTCCAGTGCCGCACGTTTGCCGGTGCCATGCGGACAATCTCTCCCTCAACCAGCTCGATCTTGCCCGGCCAATCGACGATCGGTGGATGCTGCGTCAATTCCATGAACTCGGCCGCCGAAAAACGTACCGGCGTCTGACGCAATTGACTGATGTTGCCGGCCGCGGTCATGCCTCGACCATAACAGATCGCCGCCGACGCCTCACACCACCCCCGTCAGGATAGTGAGTGCCCCCAGCCCCACCGACAGGGGCACACGCAGGCGCATCCAGCCCGCCGGCGCCTCGCCGGTCGCGACCAGATGGCGATCGACCAGCAGCGTCAGCAGCAATCCACTACCCAGCCCGACCAGCGCCCAGCGCAGCGAACCGTGTAGCGCCACGCCGACCAGCAGGATCGTGACCAGCGTCGGCGCCACAGCCAGCCCGGCCAGCGCCCCCTGCCCGCCCGACCGGCGCACGGCCCATCCCCACCAGATGCCGCCGAGAAAGCTGAAGATCAGCGCGCCATAAACGAACGCCATGGCGTGGAGCACACCGAGCCCGTCATGCCCGGTCGCTAGCCCCGCGAGCAGCGCCGCCTGTGGCAGCAACCCGGCAAACCCCAGCAGCCGGGTCGTACGGTCGATCGACCCGTTCACACCGCCGCCAGTGCGCCGGTCGCCACCACCGGCCCGGTCGGCTTGCCGGTCGGCGATCCGCCCTCGGGCTCGATCGAGATGGCTAGCGTCGCCCCCGCCGCAATGCGCGCGCGATCCGCCGCCGGTACGACCAGCAACGTCGCATCACGCGCCAGCAGGCCTAGTGGATACGGCACGCCATCGCCGCCGATCACCCAGAGCTGCGCGACGCGCGTAGCCGGTGCATCGGGCGCGGCGGTCACGCGGATGCTGCCGTCCGTCGGATCGAAGGCGGCGGCGACCGGCGCCTTGGCATCACCGAGGGCCGCAACCAGGATCGGCGCGGAGGCGGTGACACTCCCGTTCTCCATTGGCGGCGGCCCCATCGGCCCGCCGCCCGGCGGCGGGCCACCCGGCCGCAATGCGACGACCAGCAACAGGCACGCGGCCAGCGCCGTGCTGACGATCGCCAGCAATGGCCACGGGAACGACCGCCCGCGCCGGGCAGGCGCGACGCCGCCCAGGCTGACGTCGATCCGGTCGATCAGATCCTCCGGCGGCTGCGCCTCTGGCCACAGGTCGAACAGTTGCGACAGATACATCCGCCAGCGCTCTACATCGGCGGCGAAACCCGGTTCCGACAGCACCCGGCGAAGCGCGACGGCCCGTTCCTCGCCATCCAGCAATCCCAGCGCCAGTTCGCCCGCCGCCACGTCCGGTTCGTCATCGGGGATGAGCGGTTCAGGCGGCACGGTCGAGGCACTCCTTCAGACGGGCAAGGCCACGACGGATCCAGCTTTTGGCGGTCCCCAGCGGTACGCCCCGGCGCTCCGCCAGTTCGGCATAGGTGACGCCATCAAAGAACGCGGTGCGGATCGCCTCGCTCTGGCGTCCTTCCAGCTCGCGCAGGCAATCCTGCAGCGTATGCGATCCGTCCGACGCCATCAGCATCGCTTCGGCATCGGGTGCGGTGTCGGCGATGTCCGGCGCGTCCTCGATCGGTGCGGCGCGGCGGACGCGCTGCGACCGTTGCCAGTCGATCGCGCGGTTGCGGGCGATCGTCGCCAGCCAGGTGATCGGGCTTGCCCGTCCCGGTTCCCATGCGCCCGCCCGGCGCCAGATAATGAGGTAGACGTCATGCAACACGTCCTCCGCAGCCTGTCGATCGCCACAGATACGCAGGGCGATCCCGAAAAGCTTCGCGGATGTCAGTCGATACAGTTCGCGGAAGGCGGCACGATCCTCGCTCCCGGTGGCGATCAGCACGCCGGCCAGATGGGCGCGGGCGTCATCGGTGGCGGTGCGTTGCATTCGGGAAGACTAGCGACTGCGGCGCTGGCGACAAGGCCGAATGCTGAACCGACGACGGGCCGATGACGGCGACAACGCTGTGGCCATTTTCGCCGTCTGTCGGTAAGGGCGCTGGCATCCATCCGCTTCACCGTCAGCAGGGATCGCCCATGCGTATCGCCATCGCCTCCGATCATGCCGCCGTGTCGTTGAAAACGACGCTGGTCGCCTGGCTGCACGAGGCGGGTCACGACGTCATCGATCTGGGGACCGACGGCACCGCCAGCGTCGATTATCCGGATTACGGCTACGCCATTGCCGATGCGCTGGCGGACGGTCGCGCCGATCGCGGCATCGCACTGTGTGGATCGGGGATCGGCATCGCCATCGCCGCCAACCGCAACCCCGCCTGCCGGTGCGCGCAGGTGGCGGAGCCGCTGTCCGCCCGCTTCGCCCGCACGCATAACGACGCCAACGCCATCGCGATGGGCGCCCGCCTGATCGGCGAGGAAATGGCCAAGGCCTGCGTCGCCGCTTTCCTGTCCGCCGAATTCGAAGGCGGCCGTCATCAACACCGCGTCGACAAGCTATCGAAGGAGTTCGCCGCATGAGCACCCAGCCCCACGATATTTCAGACGTCCAACCGGACGGCTTCTTCACCCGCGGTCTGGCCGATGCCGACGCCGCGATCTTCGCCGGCATCGCGCATGAGCTGGAACGGGAGCAGACGCAGATCGAACTGATCGCGTCGGAGAACATCGTGTCGAAAGCGGTGCTGGAGGCGCAGGGCTCGGTCTTCACGAACAAATATGCCGAAGGCTATCCCGGCAAGCGTTACTATCAGGGTTGCGCACCGTCCGACGAGGTCGAGCAGCTGGCGATCGATCGCGCCAAGCAGATCTTCGGCTGCGGCTTCGTCAACGTGCAGCCGCATTCGGGCGCGCAGGCGAACGGCGCGGTGATGCTGGCGCTGGTGAAGCCGGGCGAAACGATCCTCGGCATGAGCCTGGATGCCGGCGGCCACCTGACCCACGGCGCGCGCGCCGCGATGTCGGGCAAGTGGTTCAACGCGATCCAGTATGGCGTCGATGCCGAAACGCACCTGATCGATTATGCCGAGGTCGAACGCCTCGCCGTCGAGCATCAGCCGAAGTTGATCATCGCCGGCGGCTCCGCCTATCCGCGTACGATCGATTTCGCGAAATTCCGGGCGATCGCTGACAAGGTCGGCGCATATTTCATGGTCGACATGGCGCACTTCGCCGGCATCGTTGCCGCCGGCCTGCATCCCACGCCGTTCGGCCATGCGCATGTCGTGACCACGACCACGCACAAGACGCTGCGTGGCCCGCGTGGCGGCATGATCATGACCAATGACGAGGCACTGGCGAAGAAGTTCAACTCGGCGGTGTTCCCGGGGCTTCAGGGTGGCCCGCTGATGCACGTCATCGCCGCCAAGGCGGTCGCCTTTGGCGAGGCGCTGCGCCCCGATTTCAAGAGTTACATCGCCGCCGTGGTCGAAAACGCCAAGGTGCTCGCCGCCACGCTGAAGGAACGCGGCGCCGATGTGATCGCGGGCGGCACCGACACGCATCTGGCCCTGATCGATCTGCGCCCGCTCGGCATCACCGGCCGCGACGCGGACGAGGCGCTGGAGCGTGCCGGCATCACCTGCAACAAGAACGGCATCCCCAACGATCCGCTGCCGCCGGTCAAGACCAGCGGCATCCGCGTCGGCTCACCCGCCGGGACGACACGCGGTTTCGGCCCCGCCGAATTCCGCGAGATCGGCCATATGGTCGCCGACGTGCTCGACGGTCTTGCCAAGAAAGGCGAACACGGGGACCCGGAAGTCGAGGCGGACGTTAGGGCGCGGGTACGCACTTTGTGCGCACGGTTCCCGATCTATCAAGGATAAGCATCATGTCGAAATTCGATGAAATCCAGACCGAAGTGAAGAACACGCCGGGTCTCGGCAAGAAAATGGCGAAGTACAGCGCGATCGGCGCGGTCATCGCGATTCCACTGCCCGTCGTCGGCCCGGTGCTGGGCGCGATTGCCGGTGCGGCCTTCGCCTATTCCAAGCGTAAGGACTGAAAACTGAATGCGCTGCCCGTTCTGCGGCCATGAAGACAGCCAGGTAAAGGACAGCCGCCCCACCGAAGACGGGGCGGCGATCCGGCGGCGGCGGCAGTGTGAGGGGTGCGCGGCACGGTTCACCACGTTCGAACGCATCCAGCTACGCGAACTGACCGTGCTGAAGAGCGAAGAGCGGCGCGAACCGTTCGACCGCGAGAAACTGATGCGCTCGGTCTCGATCGCCGCCCGCAAACGGCCGATCGAACCGGCGCGGATCGAGAAACTGGTGTCCGGCATCCAGCGCCGGCTGGAAACGCTCGGCGACAGCGAAGTCACATCCGCCCGGATCGGCGAAATGGTGATGGACGGGCTGAAGGCGCTCGACTCGGTCGCCTATATCCGCTTCGCCAGCGTGTACCGCGACTTCAGCGAGGCACGGGATTTCGAGGCGTTTGCCAGGCAGGTGGAAGAAGCGGGGCGGGGTTAGGGTTAAGGATAGGGTTCGCCTTCGCTTAATTCGCCTTCAGCAATGTCGAGATCGCCCTTCCAACTCCCGTTCGTCCTGAGTAGCGGCTGAGCGTAGTCGAAGACGCGTATCGAAGGACCCGTCGCTTGAGCTTCCACGCTTATATGCTCCGCTGCGCCGACGGCAGTTTCTACGTAGGCCACACCGACAACCTCGAACACCGCGTCGGTCAGCATGAAACGGGCGAGACAAAGGGCTACACGCAAAAGCGACGTCCGGTCACACTGGCCTGGCAGCAGGATTTTGGCTCCCGTAACGAGGCGTTAGAAGCGGAACGCCAAATTAAGGGCTGGTCTCGCGCCAAGAAGGAGGCGTTGATCGCCGGCGACAGGGGACTCGTCAGCCAACTGGCGCGGAAATCCTTCGATACGGGTCTTCGTCAGGCTCAGCCCCTACTCAGGACGAACGGTTTGGAAACAGAGATCGAACAGACCCCACCCCCCGTCATCGTCCTCGTCCGCCCCCAACTCGGCGAAAACATCGGCAAGGCCGCCCGCGCCATGCTGAACTTCGGCCTCGTCGAACTACGCCTCGTCGCTCCGCGCGACGGCTGGCCCAATCCGCAGGCCGGCCCCGCTGCCAGCGGCGCGGATATCGTGCTGGAACAGGCGGCGGTCTTTGACAGCGTCGCGGCCGCCGTCGCCGACTGCACGCATGTCTATGCCACCACCGTCCGCAAACGCGGCGTCACCAAACCGGTCGCCACGCCCGAAGCGGCGGCGCGGGCGATCCATACCGATCCCGGCCGCGCCGCGATCCTGTTCGGCCCCGAACGGTCTGGGCTGGAAACCGACGACGTCGCCCTCGCGCGGACGATCATCACCGTGCCGATCAATCCCGAATTCGGCAGCCTGAACCTGGCGCAGGCGGTGATCCTGGTCGCCTATGAATGGTCGAAGGGCCAGGAACTGGCGCAGCCGCCGGAGACGGAGATGCCGCTGCCCGCGCCGCAGGGCGAATTGGACGGCATGATCGCGCAGCTCGACGACATGCTGGTCGCCGCGAATTTCTTCTTCCCGCCCGCCCGCACCGAAACCGTGCGACGGACGCTACGCACATTGCTGACCAAGCCTGGCTGGTCGGCGCAGGAGGTGCGGACGATGCGCGGCGTACTGGCTGCGCTCGACGGTCGCAAGGCCCGGCGGTCAGCGCCGGTCGAACGCGGCGAGCTCATAGGCGATGGAGGCCTCGACGAGACGCTCCCATAGATCGCCGACCACCGCCTCCGGCACGCCCGCATCCCGCGCAGCGGTGCAGGCGTTGCCGATCACCTGCGCCTTGCGATCCTCGTCACGCACCGCGCCGCGCACCGGTTTGATCCGCGCGGCGGCGTCCATATAGCCGAACCTGCGCGCCAGCAGCGCCACCAGATCGCGATCGACCTGATCGACGCCGGCGCGCACCTCGGCCATGGTGGAACAGTCGGCGGGGGCAACGAGAGTCATGCCGCTTCGCATAACGCTCATCCACGCCGCCGCAAACGGCGGATCGACACGTTCATGGCGAAACGATAGCGTCGGGTGTCGTAACTCGGGGAGTGACCATGTCGATCGCGATACTTCTGACCGCTTTCATCCAAACCGCGACCCCTGCTGCTATGCCGACCCCCACCGCCGATCCGGAAAAGCGCATCTGCCGCACCTCCGGCGTCACCGGTTCGCGCCTTGGTGCGAAAAAGGTCTGTCACACAAGGCGCGAATGGGACGAGGCCAGCGCCGTGGCGCGCCAGCGGATGGAGCGCATCCAGAATGGCGCGATCAACACCGGCCAGTAACGCCCCCCAGTCTCCCCAAAAATCCCTCCAAAACTTGACTCGGGCGGAGCGTCCCGCTAACCGCGCGCCTTCGCAATGCCCCCGCACCCCGGTGAAGCGGCGGGCCTGCCCTCATATCTTTGAGACGTAGCGCGATACCGGGACCAACCCGCCCGTCCGTTCGCGGATCGGCGGTCAACGTCGTTCGAATTGCCAAGGATCTATCATGTCGAAGCGTCAAAGCGCGAAGTACAAACTCGACCGTCGTATGGGCGAGAACATCTGGGGCCGCCCTAAGTCCCCGGTGAACAAGCGCGAATACGGTCCCGGCCAGCATGGCCAGCGCCGCAAGGGCAAGGTTTCGGATTTCGGCATCCAGCTGCGCGCCAAGCAGAAGCTCAAGGGCTATTACGGCGACGTGACCGAGAAACAGTTCCGCGCCTGCTACCATGAAGCAGCCCGGATGAAGGGCGATACCAGCCAGAACCTGATCGGTCTGCTCGAGCAGCGTCTCGACATGCTCGTCTATCGCGCCAAGTTCGCCCCGACGATCTTCGCCGCGCGCCAGATCGTCAGCCACGGTCACATCCGCGTCAATGGCGTGAAGTGCAACATCGCGTCGCGTCGCTGCTTCGTCGGCGATGAGATCACGCTGGGCACGAAGGCCAGGGAAATGGCGCTGGTGCTGGAAGCGCAGAACCTCGCCGAGCGTGAAATCCCCGACTATGTCGCGCAGGACGGCAACGCCAAGGTGACGTTCGTTCGCGTACCGACGCTGGACGAGGTTCCTTACCCGGTGAAGATGGAGCCGAATCTGGTGGTCGAATTCTACTCGCGTTAAGCGAGGAAGAAGGCCACCGGGCGGCCGACGGGCCAAAAGCCCGTTCGACGACGCGGCTTTGCCGCGGCGCGGTTTTGGAACAGAAAGGGCAGCTCCTCACGGGGCTGCCCTTTTCGTTTGGACAAGGCGCGCAGCGATTGCCAGAACGCGCTCCATCACAGGAGCATCCCATGCGCACCGCCCTATCCCTACTTCTCCTTTCCACCGCCGCCCCACTCGCGGCGCAAACCACCCCCGCGATCAACGTCGAGACACTGAAGACCGTCACCCGCGACCTGTCGTCCGACGCGTTCGAAGGCCGCGCGCCGACGACCCCGGCCGAGGAAAAGACGGTCGCCTATATCGTCGATCGCTTTCAGAAGGCGGGGCTGAAGCCCGGCAACAACGGCAAATGGACGCAGGACGTGCCGATGGTGGAGATCACCGCCACGAACGTGCAGCCCCTATCCTTCACCGGTGGCAAATCGCCGGTCACGATGGCGTATCGCACCGACATGGTCGCCGGCACCTATCGCGTCACGCCGCGCATCGACGTGCGTAACAGCGATGTCGTCTTCGTCGGTTACGGCATCACCGCGCCTGAAAAGGGCTGGGACGATTATGCCGGTGTCGATGTGAAGGGAAAGACGGTCGTCATCCTTATCAACGATGCCGACTGGCAGACGATGTCGCGTGAAGGCCCGTTCGAGGGTCGCGCGATGACCTGGTATGGCCGCTGGCCCTACAAGTTCGAGAATGCCGCCAAGCACGGCGCCGCCGCCGCAATCATCGTCCACCAGACCGAACCCGCCGCCTATCCCTGGGCGGTCGTGCAATCGTCCTGGACCGGCCCGCAACTGGAACTGGACGAGAAGGGCGATCACATGGACCAGAGCCAGGTCGTCGGCTGGATGCAGTTGGCCAAGGCGCAGGAACTGTTCGCCAGCGCCGGCAAGGACTTCGCCGCATTGTCCGAAGCCGCGAAGACCAAGGGCTTCAAGGCCGTACCGCTCGGCCTGAAAATGTCGACGGGCTTCGGCAATGCGATCAAGCGTCAGGCATCGAAGAACGTTATCGGCGTCCTGCCCGGCACCACCGCCCCGAATGAATATGTCCTCTATTCGGCGCACTGGGACCATCTGGGCCGCTGCGACGCGGTAAACGGCGACGATATCTGCAACGGCGCCGAGGATAATGCGACGGGCGTCGCCGGCCTCGTCGCACTGGCGGAGGCTAATACGAAGGTCGGACCGGCTAAGCGTACCGAAGTGTATCTCGCCGTCACGGCAGAGGAATCGGGGCTGCTGGGTTCACGCTATTATGCCGAACACCCGGTCTATCCGCTAGCCAAGACGGCTGGCGGCGTGAACATGGACGTGCTGAACGTCCACGGCCTCGCGCATGATTTCGTGCTGACCGGCGCGGGCAAGAGCGAGATCGAGGATCTGGTGAAGCCGATCGTCGTCGCGCAGGGCCGCCGCATCGGCGTGGAGCCCAGCCCGGAACGCGGCAGCTATTACCGCTCCGATCACTTCTCGTTCGCACGCCTCGGCGTCCCCGTGCTCAGCGGCGAATCGGGTGAGGATTTCGTGAAGGGCGGCCCCGCCGCCGGCAAGGCGGCCAGCGACGATTACACCGCCAATCGCTATCACAAGCCGGCCGACCAATATGATCCCAATTGGGATTGGTCGGGCGCGGTGTCGGATCTGACGATCTATTACACACTCGGCCGCCAGCTCGCCGACGACACGACCCTGTGGCCCAACTGGTATCGGACCGCTGAATTCCGGGCGGTGCGCGACAAGGCCCGCGCGGGAGCAGCCAAATGACACGCCCGACCCCTCCCGCCGAATGGGCGCCGCATGAAGCGGTCTGGATCGGTTTTCCCAGCCATCCCGAGCTGTGGGAAGACGATCTGGACCCCGCCCGTGACGAAGTCGTCGCCTTCGCCCGCACTGTCCATGCCGACGGCCGCGGTGAGCGCGTAATCCTGGTCTGCGCCGATGCCGAGGCGGCAGAGGCGGCGCGCGCCGTCGCACCGTTCGCCACGATCGAGGTGCAGGCGTTCGGCGATATCTGGCTGCGCGACACCGGCCCGATCATCCTGTCGGACGGCAGCGCCAGCGATTTCCAGTTCAACGGCTGGGGCGGCAAATACGATCTGCCCGGTGACGACACGGTGGGCTTGCGTCTGGCGCAACGCCTCGGCCGCCGCGTCGCGACCTGCAACTGGGTGCTGGAGGGGGGCGCCATCGACGGCGACGGCACCGGCATCGTCGTCACCACCGAACAATGCCTGCTCAACCCCAACCGCAACCCATCACTGACCAAGGCCCAGATCGAAGCGAAGCTGCGCGACGATCTCGGCCTGTCACGCGTCGTGTGGCTGGGCGAAGGGCTGCTCAACGACCATACCGACGGCCATGTCGACAACCTGGCGCGCTTTGTCGCACCCGGCCGAGTCGCGATCCCCGAGCCGGCGGAGAACGATCCCAACTGGCAGGTATACAGCCACGCCCGCCGCGACCTGATCGCCGCCGGGCTTGACGTGGTGACGGTCCCCTCGCCCGGCCGTGTCCTTCGCGACGACGAGGTCGTGCCGGCCAGCTACATGAACTTCTACATCGGCAACGCCGCCGTGGTCGTACCGCTCTATGGCGCAGAGAACGACGATGCCGCGGTTGCCGCGATCCAGGCGCTGTTCCCGGACCGGATTGCGGTGGGCCAGCGCGCCGACCACATCCTGACCGGCGGCGGCAGCTT
Source organism: Sphingomonas sp. Leaf339 (assembly GCF_001426195.1). Lineage (GTDB taxonomy): Bacteria > Pseudomonadota > Alphaproteobacteria > Sphingomonadales > Sphingomonadaceae > Sphingomonas. The sequence continues at coordinate 85,691 of NZ_LMRS01000023.1, forward strand.
CCATTGCATATCGCAGCAAATTCCCGCCTGATGCTGCAATTCGTGGTCAGGGCCTTGCTGTCGGGCGCGATCGTCGCGGCGGTGGCTTTGATCGCGCGGCGTAGTCCGGGCGCGGGCGCATTGCTCGCGTCCTTGCCGCTGGTATCCGTGCTGGGCATGATCTGGCTGTGGCGCGATACCGGCGACCGCGTGCGGCTCGCCGCCTACGCCGAAGCGACCTTCTGGTACGTGATCCCATCGCTGCCGATGTTTCTGCTGATCCCTGTGCTGCTGCGGCACGGCGTCGGCTTCGTGCCGGCGCTGCTGGCGCTGCTGGCGGGTTGTACGCTGACGATGCTGCTCTATCTCGTCACCGTGGCGATCGCCGCGCGCTTCGGCGTCACGCTTTAGGACCATTGATGACCAAGATCACCGTCGCCGCGCTTCAGCTCGGCTTCACCGACAATATCGACACCAACATCGCCAACGTTTCGCGCCTGGTGCGCGAAGCGGCCGGGCGCGGCGCGCAAGTGATCCTGCCGCCCGAGCTGTTCGAGGGCGAATATTTCTGCCGGGTCGAGGACGAGGGCCTGTTCGCCAACGCCGCCCCCGTCGGCGAGCATAAGGCCGTGCTGGCGATGCAGGCGCTGGCCGAGGCGCTGAAGGTAACGATCCCGACCAGCTTCTTCGAGGCGGACGGCCCGCATCATTACAACAGCCTCGCGATGATCGGTCCCGATGGCGAGGTGCAGGGCGTCTATCGCAAGAGCCACATCCCCGACGGCCCCGGTTACGAGGAGAAATTCTATTTTCGTCCCGGCAACACCGGCTTCAAGGTATGGCGCGGTCCGCCAGCCACGCCGGCGGCGAAGCTGGGCGTCGGCGTCTGCTGGGACCAATGGTATCCCGAAACCGCGCGCGCTATGATGTTGATGGGCGCCGAACTGCTCTTCTACCCGACCGCAATCGGCAGCGAACCACACGACACCTCGCTCGACACCGCCCGGCTGTGGCGACGGGCGATGGTCGGTCATGCGGTATCGAATGTGGTACCGGTGATTGCCGCCAACCGCATCGGCGTGGAGCATGGCCAGACCTTTTACGGCACCAGTTTTATCACCGACGAACGCGGCGATATCGTCGCCGAACTCGATCGTGAGGAAGAGGGCGTCATCACCGCGACGTTCGATATCGACCGGGTGAAGCGCCATCGTGCCGCGTTCGGCTTCTTCCGTGACCGCCGTCCCGATCTGTATGGGCGGCTGGTGCAGGATATCTGAGCGGCGGGATCGACCGATTTGGGGTCGTAACCGATTATATACGATGGTCCCTGCAAATGCCGGGGATGGAACATCTTTCCCTGCTCGATCGCCTGCATCACCACCAGCGCCTGGCGCAGGACATCCTGACCCGCGGGGCCGCGTGCATCGATGGCGGGCCCGACACCGCATTGCCGGCGATCGCCGGTCTGCGGGCCGAGATGGCGCAAGTTCTGCGCGACTATCAAATCTTCAAGCATGAGGAGATCTTCGATCCGGCGGTGACGTCGGGCTCGCCCGATCGCATCGAACGCGCCCGCGCGATGAAGATCGAATGCATCGGCGCCGGCGAAGCGTTCCGCACGCATCTGGTCTATTGGCAGCATCGTGATGTCACCGCGGAATGGGATGCCTATAAGGCCTCTGCCCGCCTGACAATCAACCAGTTGAAACGCCATATCGGCAAGGAGGAAGAAGGCATCACTGCCCTGCTGACGGATATGTCCGTCGAGGTGTAACGGCAGGGCCTTCACGCTCGCGTCGATCCGGCGGCTGCGATAAGCGGCGATGATGGCCACGACCCTCTACGCCATCGCGCTCGGCGCCAACCGGTACGGGCACCACGGCCGGCCATCCGCTGCCATCGTCGCCGCATTGGCGGCGATCGGCGACGTGGAGGCCGTCTCGCCGATCATCGCCAGCGCGCCGATCGGACCCTCCACCCGGATATTCGCCAATGCCGCCGCGCTGATCCGCAGTGAAGAGAGTCCCCCCGCCCTCCTAACCCGGCTGAAGGCAATCGAGCGGCTGATGGGTCGTCGACCCGGTCGTCGCTGGGGCACACGACCGATCGATCTCGACATCATCCTCTGGTCGGGCGGCACGTGGCGCACACGGACGCTGACAATCCCGCATCCCACCTTCCGTGACCGCCGATTCGTTCTCACGCCACTGGCGCGAATCGCGGCCAACTGGCGCGACCCGATATCGGGCCTTCGTGTCCGTCATCTGCTGAGCCAGGTTGACCGCCGCCGTCCCCGCACCTAGGTCGCACCTCGACGATCGTGGGGGTCCGTAGCTCAGTCGGTAGAGCAAGCGACTTTTAATCGAGAGGTCCCGGGTTCGAGCCCCGGCGGACCCACCATCGTCTCAGCACCTATTCTTCCAACGCCACCTAAAGACGAGGCCACAACCCCGTCACCGATGCTGATGCGGTTCGATCGAGCGAAGCTGTCCCATTATGGGGCTTAGTTAACAAACTATGCTTGCATGCGTGTGGGACTCAGATTTTTTTCCGGGTAATAGAAGCTGACTCAGACGGAATACTGTCTTGGTTGCGCAGCGCCCGCGATGAGGCGCACGATAAACAGGGGTAGTTCCATGCGTTCCACTTTCATTCTGGCTGCAACCGCAGCCGCCGTTCTCGCCATGCCGGCATCGGCTGCCGTCGTCGTGATGACCACGCCGGGCAGCAGTGCTGCTTTTACGCCGCCTGCCGGCACGCTGATTAATTTTAACTCGCCGGTAACGGCACCGTTTGCGTTGACCACGACGGGCACCGCCGGCATCGTTTCGGGCGATTCCAACAACAATTATGCAGAGCCTGCTTTCAGCGATAAGACGCCTTATCTTGCGGTTCAGGCTAATGGCACGGCAACGCTGCAGTCGGCTCTGTCGTTCGAGAGCGTCAGCTTCTTCTTGGGTTCGATCGACACGTTCAACACCGTCTCGCTGTTGAACGCCGCTGGGAACGTGATCCAGAGCTTCACGGGCTCGGATTTCATCGTTCCCGCCAACGGTAATCAGGATCTGCCGTCGACCAACCGTCGCGTCACGCTGGTAGCTACCGCCGGCGAGCAGCGTATCTCGGGTGTTCGCTTCTCCAGCGGTGTGAACGCTCTCGAAGTCGACAACGTCGTATTTGCAGTGCCGGAGCCCACCACGTGGGCGCTGATGCTGCTTGGTTTCGGCATGGTCGGTGCCGCAACCCGTTATCGCCGCCGCAAGATCGCGGTTGCGTTCGCCTAATTACTCCCTGTTTTTAGGCACTTTAAGGCCGCCAGCTTTCGAGCTGGCGGCTTTTTTGCGTTATGGGTCGGGGTTCATCCAGGTTTGGAATATCTGCCGGCAGCCAAGTTGCTCCTTCGCCCAAACACTCGAAATCGCCGTGTATCGCTTTCCTCTGTCGATCAGCGTGATAACGCCGCCGGCATGAGCCATTGCGTCTTCCACCCGCGCCGCCCGACCGGCATGGATCAGCCATGAGCGACCGCCACGATCCGGCCGGGCGTCGTCGCCTGCCCCCACCTCTCGCCGGTATCGCCCTGCTCGCCGTTGCAGCCGGACTGGCGCTGGCGATCGGCGCGCTGCTCGACCGGCTGCCGTTCGATCCCGACCGCGCAATTGTCGCCGGCCTGCGCGCGTCGGGCGGTCCAGCATGGCTGCCCGGCGTCGCGGTCGATCTGACCGCGCTGGGCGGTGGCACCGTCCTGACCCTGGTCGTGGCAATATCCGCCGGGTTGATGCTGGCCGAACGGTTGTGGCTGACTGCCGCCATGCTGGTCGCGGCCAGTTGGTCGGGCGGTGAGGTCGTCGCCTTGGTCAAGCGCATGGTGGCACGCGCCCGCCCCGATCTGGTCGATCATCTAGTACCGGTATCCAGCGCCAGCTTCCCCAGCGGCCACGCCGCCAACAGCGCGATCGTGTACCTGACGCTGGCGGCGCTGGCGTCACAGGTGGTGCGCGAATCAGCCGCGCGGCGCTACCTGTTCGCGGTCTCGGTCCTGCTGGTCGGCGCGATCGGCCTTAGCCGCGTCTATCTCGGCGTCCACTGGCCGTCCGACGTGCTCGCCGGGTGGAGCTTCGGGACCTTGTGGGCGCTCGGCTGGTGGTGGGCCACCGCCCGCACCCGCGCCTCGATCGGCGGCGAGCGCGAGTAACCGTTCCGCCGCCTTCAGGTGCGGCGCATCGACCATCCGCCCGTCCAGTTGCAGCGCCCCCGCCCCCGGATTGGCGGCGAACAGATCGACCACTGATTGCGCATGGGCGATCTCGTCCGCCGTCGGCGTGAAGGCGGCATTGATGACCGCCACCTGCGCCGGGTGGATCGCCATCATTCCCGTGAAGCCATCGCGCCGCCCCCGCGCGGCATAGGCAGCCAGCCCATCGGCATCGCGAAAATCGGGATAAACTGTCTCGATCGCCGCCACCCCGGCGGCATGGGCGCCGAACAGCGTCAACGATCGTGCCAACTGGTACGGCGCGGTATAGCGGCCATCCGCCTCCCGCGCCGCACTCGCCCCGATCGCGGCGGGCAGATCCTCCGCCCCCCAGGTCAGGCCAATCAACCGGTCGGCCACGCCGGCATAGCTACCCAGTTGAAAGATCGCCGCCGGCGTCTCGGTCGCGACCGGCAGAATCGGCAGAATCGTCCGCAAAGCCAGCGCGGTGATGGACATCGCCCCCTCCGCCTTGGGCAGCATCAGCGCATCGGGGGCATGAGGCAGCACCGCCGCCAGATCATCGTCGATCAGCGCCGACCCCAACGGATTGACCCGCACGATCAGCGGCAACCGCCGCGGTGTGGCCAGAAACGCCGCCACCGCCGCCCGCGCCTCATGCTTGCGGGACGGCGCTACCGAGTCCTCCAGATCGAGAATAAGCGCGTCCGCCCCGCACGCCAGCGCCTTCTCCATCCGCTCCGGCCGGTCGCCGGGCACGAACAACAAAGATCGCAGGCGCACGGCCTATCGACCCATCTCGGCCAGCTTGCGCTCCCACGCCAGCGCATCGGTGATGATGCCATTCAGATCATCATGTTTCGGCGTCCAGTCCACCGTCGCCATGATTGCGCGGTTGTCCGAGATCAGCTCGGCCGGATCGCCGGCACGCCGGCCCTCCAGCTTGCGCTCGATCGTCACGTTGGTGACGCGATCGACCGCGTCCAGTACCTCGGCGACCGAGAAGCCCCGGCCATAGCCGCAGTTCAAGGTGTGGCTCTCGGTCGGTTTTGCGCGCAACAGATCGAGCGCGGCGACATGCGCTGCCGCCAGATCGGTGACATGGATGTAATCGCGCACGCCGGTGCCGTCGCGGGTGTCGAAATCGGTGCCGAACACCGACACATGGCTCCGCCGTCCCGTCGCCGCCTCGACCGCCACCTTGATCAGATGCGTCGCGCCCGCTGTGGACTGGCCCGAACGTCCCTGTGGGTCGGCACCGGCGACATTAAAATAGCGCAGCGCACAGAAATTGATCGGATGCGCCGCCGCGACATCGCGCAGCATCACCTCGGTCATCAGCTTCGACATGCCGTACGGATTGATCGGCACCGTCGGATCACCTTCCGCCACCGGCGTGCGGACCGGCGTGCCATAGGTCGCGGCGGTGGACGAGAAGATGAAATGCTTCACTCCCTCCACGACCGCGCTCTCGATCAGCGAGCGCGAGGCGGCGGTGTTGTTGCGGTAGTATTTGAGCGGATCGCTGACCGATTCGGGCACCACCACCGATCCGGCGAAATGCAGGATCGCATCGACGCCGTGACCCCGGATCGCCGCGCGTACTCGGCCTTCGTCGGCGACATCGCACTGAACCAGCGTCGCGCGATCATCGACCGCCCAGTCGAACCCGGTGACCAGATTGTCGACCACGACGACTTCATGCCCCGCATCCAGCAGCGCCAATACCGCATGGCTGCCGATATAACCCGCACCGCCTGTCACCATCACCGTCATCAGCCGTCTCCCTTTCGCGCTGACTAGCGGCTTCCTATCTTGCGATCAAAGGAGTTGGTGATGACGGACTATGTAACGCTGGCAGGCGGCTGCTTCTGGTGCACGGAAGCGGTGTTCAAGGATGTGATCGGCGTCACGTCGGTCGAAAGCGGCTATATCGGCGGCACGGTGCCCAACCCGACCTACAAGCAGGTCTGCGGCGGCGACACCGGCCATGCCGAGGCGATTCGCGTCGGCTTCGATCCTGAACAGGTGTCGTTGGACGATATCCTCGACATCTTCTTTGCTACGCACGATCCGTCGCAGCTGAACCGTCAGGGCAACGACGTCGGCACGCAGTACCGCTCCGCCATGTTCCCTGCCTCACCCGAACAGGAAGAGGCGATGCAGGCCGCGATCACCCGCGCCGGCGAGAATGGGGGCAAGATCGTCACCACGATCGAGCCGATGGATACCTGGTATCCGGCGGAGGGCTATCATCAGGATTATTGGGAAACGTCGGGCCGGTCGAATCCGTACTGCATGGCGGTGATCCCGCCCAAGCTCCAGAAGCTCCGCAAGAGCTTTGCCGCGCGGTCGAAGGCGGTGGCGGCGTAGAACCGCCGCCCTCACCCTTTCCACCGCCTCCGGCGGCGGGCCCCTTCCCTCTGCCATCGGGAGAGGGAGAGACGGCGAAGCCGGCGATGGGTGAGGGCGATGCTACCGTAGAATGTTAGCGGAAATTATCCGCATACGCCTGCAACTTCAGCTTCTTCTCCGGCGCCGGTACGACGGTGTAGTCATGCCCCTCCCGCTCGCACAGCGCCACGGCCGCCTCCAGCGTCGGGAACAGCAACCGGATCTGGTCGCGCGTGTCGCCGCTGCCGGCCCAGCCGGTCAGCGGATCGGGTTGCTTGGCCTCCGACGGCTCGAATTCGAGCTGCCACTGGTCGGTACGTGCACGCCCGGACTGCATTGAGTTCTTGGGGCGCTGAAAAATGCGAGCGATTGCCATGGGCTCGTCCTACCGCGATCCGCGCGCCCGTGCATCCGCATTTTTCGTCCGCAGCGTCGCGGGCGCGGCGGCGGGATCGTCGGGCCAGGGATGGCGCGGATAGCGCCCGCGCATTTCCTTCGCCACCGCCGTCCAGCTTCCCGCCCAGAAACCCGGCAGGTCGCGCGTCGTCTGGATCGGTCGCCCCGCCGGACTGGTCAACGACAGCACCAGCGGCACGCGGGCCTCCCCCACCACCGGATGCACCGCCAGCCCGAACAGCGACTGCACGCGCAAATCGACGCGTGGACCACCCTCGGCGGCATAATCGATCGCATGCGTGCTGCCCGCCGGGCTGGTGAAGCTGGCCGGCGCCAACCGGTCGATCCGCCGCATCTCGTCCCAGCCGATCATTGTCCGCATCGCCTCGACCAGATCGCCGCCGCCGATCTGATCCAGCCGCCGCCGGCCGGCCAGCAACGGCGGCAGCCACTCTTCCAGCCGCGCCAGCATCATCGCGTCGATATCGATCCCCGCATAGCCTGCCCGGTCGCGCAACTGCGCCGCACGGTCGTCCCACGGCAACCGGTCCAGCCCATGCGTCCGCACCCCCTCCAGCAACGCCGCCGCGACCGCCGCCGGTTCGGCCGCACTGTCCGGCCCCGATTGCAGCCGCAAACTGCCGAGTCGCCGCTCGCGCAGCGCCAGCACGCCACCCGTCGCCGGATCGAACGTCACCGTTCGCGTCAGCCTGATCCGATCCGCGAACAGCGATTCGATCGTCGGCAGGTCGATCATAGCCGCCGACAGGATGCGCGCACCCGCCGCCGACCCCTGCGTCTCCGCCACCGCCAGCCATTCGGCCGACGCCAGCGACGATGTCGGATCGATCCGGAACCCGCGCCCGCCGACGCTCGCCCAATGTTCGCCCGACGCATCCCGCCGCCGCGCCACCCGGTCGGGGAACGCCAGCGCCACGCAAAGACCTTCACCCCCCGTGCCGGCCTCGCCCCGCGGCCCCAGCTTCGCCCAGCGCTGCGCCAGCTTCCGCGCGCCCTCCGCCTTCGGTCCCCGCTCCGTGCGCCAGCGCCGCCGCCGCGTCTCCAGATCGGGATCGTTGCCGCCGATCCCTCGCTCGGCGAGCAGCACCGCGACATCCGCCGCCACCCCCGTCAATCCGCGCTCCCCCGCCGCCAGCAGCATATGCGCCAATCGCGGCGGCATCGGCAGGCCGGCGATCGCGCGGCCATGCGGCGTCGGCCGGCCATCCTCGCCGATCGCGCCCAGCGCCAGCAACCGCGCTCGCGCCTCCGTCACCGCCGCGACCGGCGGCGGATCGAGCCACGCCAGCTCGCGCGGATCGCCGACGCCCCAGATCGCGGCCGCCAGCAACAGCGACGACAGGTCAGCCTCGACGATCTCCGGCGGATCGAATCGCGGCAGCCCCGCCGTCGCCGCCTCTTCCCATAATCGATACGCGACCCCCGGCCCCTGCCGCGCCGCCCGCCCCGCCCGCTGCGTCGCCGCCGCCTGGCTCGCGCGTTCGGTCACCAGCCGCGTCATCCCCGCCGCCCGGTCATATCGCGGCCGCCGCGCCAGCCCCGAATCGATCACGATGCGGATGCCATCCAGCGTCAGGCTCGTCTCCGCGATCGACGTCGCCAGCACCAGCTTGCGCCCCGCCCCCGGCCTGATCGCCGCGCGCTGATCGGCGGGGTCCAGACTCCCGTGCAGCCGGTGCAGCACCACGCCCTCCGGCAACCGGTCGAGCCGCTCCGCCACCCGCTCGATCTCCGCCACGCCGGGCAGGAAGGCGAGCACCCCGCCCTCCTCCTCCGCCAGCGCACGCCGGATCGCGGCGGCCATCTCGTCCTCGATCCGTCGTTCGCCCGCGCGGCCGATATGGCGCAGCACTAGCGGATGGCTCCGCCCCTCGCTCTCGATCACCGGCGCGTCCGTCATCAACGCAGAGAAGCGCGCGCCATCCAGCGTCGCCGACATCGCCACCAGCCGCAGGTCCGGCCTAAGCGCCGCCTGCACATCGAGCGCGAACGCCAGCCCGACATCCGAATCGAGACTGCGTTCGTGCACCTCGTCGAACAGCACCGCCGACACGCCCGCTAGCTCCGGGTCCGCCTGAATCCGCGCGACGAAGATGCCCTGCGTCATCACCGTCACCCGCGTCGCCGCCGACCGTTTAGTATCGAGCCGCGTCGCATAGCCGAACGTTGCCCCGACCGGCTCCCCCGCCAGCGCCGCCATCCGCTCCGCCGCCGCCCGCGCCGCCAGCCGGCGCGGCGACAGCAGCAATATCTCGCCCGTGCACCATCCCTCGCCGAGCAGCGCCGGTGCCACCGCCGTCGTCTTGCCCGCTCCCGGCGGCGCGACCAGCACCGCCGACGATCCCGCATGGAGCGCGCCAAGCAGATCGGGCAGCACCGCCTCGATCGGCAGCGGCGGGTAAGATGACGGCGAGTTCATGGCGTCCGGCCTTGCCACAGGCAGGGGCTGGTGGGACAGGGGGCGCGAGGTCGCCGAAAGGATCGATGTGAGCGGACAACATCACGCGCATGGTCACAGCCACGATCACGGGCACGATCATGGGCACGATCATGGGCATGACCACGGCCACGATCATGCGGCCGACCAACCCCATGCCTTCGGCATCGGTCACGGCCATGGTCACGGCCACGCGCACCACCACGGCCTCGCCTCGTACGACCGCGCCTTCGCGATCGGCATCTCGCTCAACATCCTCTACGTGCTGGCAGAGGGCGGCGCCGGTATCTGGACCGGATCGGTCGCGCTGCTGGCGGATGCCGGCCACAATCTGTCGGACGTGCTCGGCCTCGCCGTCGCATGGGGCGGTGCCTCTCTCGCACGCCGTCCGGCCAGCAAGCGCTTCACCTATGGGCTGAAAGGATCGACGATCCTCGCCGCGCTGCTCAACGCGCTGCTGTTGCTGGTGGCGCTCGGCGCGATCGTACTGGAGGCGGTGCAGCGGATCGACGATCCGCCCGTCGTCGCGGGCCTGACCGTGTCGATGGTCGCGGGCGTCGGCATCCTCGTTAACGCGCTGACCGCATGGCTGTTCGCCAGCGGCCGCCACGGCGACGTCAACATCCGTGGCGCGTTCCTGCACATGGCAGCGGACGCGCTGGTGTCCGCCGGTGTTGTGGTCGCCGGCATCGTGATCTGGAAGACCGGTCTCGGCTGGATCGACCCGGTCGTCAGTCTCGTCATCGCCGGCCTGATCTTCTGGCAGACCTGGGGCCTGCTGCGCGAGACGACCGAAATGGCGCTGGCCGCGGTGCCGCGCGGCATCGATTACGACCGCGTCGCCGGTGCGCTGATGGAACTGGACGGCGTCGACCGCATCCACGATCTGCACATCTGGCCGATGTCCACCACCGAGCCGGTACTGACCGCGCACCTGCTGATGCCGGCCGGCGCGCCCGGCGACGACTTCCTCGCCGCCGCGCAGGCGATGCTGCACGACCGATTCGGCATCGGCCACGCGACGCTACAGGTCGAAACCGGGGAAGGATGTACGGTCGGCGGCTGTCAGGACTGACCGGACAATGCTGAGAAGAGAAGCGTCACGGCAATTCGTACGGCCGGAGCCGCAGGCCCTTGTCGATAACTGCAATCTTTACCGGATCACGATCCCGCGCATCGCGATCCACGCCGCCACTTCTTCTTCTCCGCGCCTCCGCGTGAATCACCCCTTCTTCCGTTCGTCCCCCAAATGGAACACGCCGTCAAATCCGCGACTGTGTCCAACGTGATCGCGTCACCGGACCCAAAATCACCTTTGTCCCATATATCTGCCGTAACTGCTCGGCCCCGGCGCCGTTGACCATCACTACATGCGTGCCGCCCGATGCCAGCGTCTCGATCGCGCTGATCGCCACGTCGTGTTTCTGGCACATCTGCACCACCGCAGCCCGCTCGACGGCGATGTTCAGGGCGCGCGAACCGGGGCGATCGCGGTCGCTCGTCAGGGTGTCGGTGAAGGTCATCGGACCACCTCGGACGCCAGCATCCACGATGTCTGCCCACCGGCAGATCCGGCCTCACACATGAATGTCATGATAATCAACTCCCGATCATAGCGGGAGCGCGCGCATCTCTCAGTCGCACCATGCTCGATGGGGAAATGCGATGCGCATCCTATGCAGCATTACCGGACTTCGCGCCATAGCGGCACGGCAATGCCGTTCAGTAAGCCCGCGCCACCGCGAATTCGACCGCCTCGACCATCGCTTCCTTGGCCTTGCTCGCGGGGAAGCCGCCGATCGCATCGATCGCGCGCTGGCCGTAATGTCGCGCCCGCGCCAGCGTATCGTCCACCGACCGCGTCTGGCGGACCAGCGAGATCGCGTGCAGGAAATCCTCGTCGCTGTCGCGCCGCCCCTCCACCGCGTCCTTCCAGAACTTGCGGTCGTCGGCATCGCCGCGCGCATAGGCCAAGATGACGGGCAACGTCATCTTGCCCTCGCGGAAATCATCGCCCGCATCCTTGCCCATCGTACCGGCGTCGGACACGTAATCGATCGCATCGTCCACCAGCTGGAACGCGATGCCCAGATTGCGGCCATAGGCGTCCAGCGCCGCTTCCTCCGCCTCGGGCCGCTCCGCCACCACCGCGGCGATGCGGCACGCGGCGGCGAACAGCGCTGCAGTCTTGGCGCCGATGATATCGAGATAGCGATCCTCGTGCAGATCGACCCGACGCGCGGCGGTAAGCTGGTTCACCTCGCCCTCCGCGATCACCGCCGACGCGTTCGACAGGATCTTCAGTACCTTCAGGCTGCCGTCCTCGACCATCAGCTCGAACGACCGGCTGAACAGGAAATCGCCGACCAGCACGCTCGCCGGATTGCCCCAGATGATGTTTGCCGTGCGCCGGCCCCGACGCAGGTCAGACCCATCGACCACATCGTCATGCAACAGCGTGGCGGTGTGGATAAACTCCACCGCGGCGGCGAGGCGATGATGGCGATTACCGGTATAGCCGATCAGCCGCGCGCTGCTCAGCGTCAGCATCGGCCGCATCCGCTTGCCGCCGCCGGCGATCAGATGGCCCGCCAGCTCGGGGATCAGCGGTATGTCCGACTGCATGCGATCGAGGATCACCGCGTTCACCGCATTCATGTCCCCGGTGACGAGGCTCATGATCGGTTCGAGCGAAGGCGTACGGGCGCTGAGGCGGTGGACGGTCGCGGTCATCACTGCCCAAGTGGCGGCAAGCCCGCCGCAACGCAACCCCGCCCTTGCCCATGGCGCCCTCCCTCGCGCAAAGAGCCTTTCGAAAAGGAGCGTCCGACCATGACCGAACCGGCCGATCAGGTGTTGCAGGGCTATCGCCAGTCGATCGACAATATCGATGCGGCGCTGGTGCATATGCTGGCCGAACGGTTCAAGGTGACGCAGGCGGTCGGCCGTCACAAGGCGACGCACGGCCTGCCCCCCGCCGATCCCGGTCGTGAGGAACGCCAGATCGCCCGCCTGCGCCAACTGGCGACCGAGGCGCAATTGGACCCCGAATTTTCCGAGAAGTTCCTGCGCTTCATTATCGACGAGGTGATCCGCCACCACGCCCGGATGCAGGCGTGACCGGTTTCCTTCTGGCGATCGAGGGTGGTGACGGCGCCGGCAAGGCGACCGCCGCCGCCGAGGTCGCCGCGCAACTAAACGCCGCCGGCCGCACGGCGACGGTCCTGTCCTTCCCGCGCTACACGCATACGCTGGGCGGACATGTGCTGGGCGATTACCTCGCCGGCCGCCTACCCCACACCGCCTCGCCCAGGGCGATGGCGACGCTCTACGCGCTCGACCGCTTCGAATCGGCGGCGGTCATCGCGACAGCCGCGGCGACGCACGAGGTAGTCGTGTTCGACCGCTACATCGCCTCCAACATGGCGTATCAGGCCGCACAGGTTCCCGCGGACGAGGCGCGCGATCTGATGGCGTGGATCGCCCGGCTGGAGGTCAACCAGTTCGGCTTACCGGTCCCCGACCTGTCGGTCTATCTCGACACCCCCGCCGACATCGCCCGCACCCTGATCCTGCAAAAGCGCAAGCGCAGCTATACCGATGACGCGCTCGATGCTTACGAGGCCGATTTCGCCCTGCAGACCCGCGTTCGCACCAACTATGCGCTGATGGCGGCGGCGGAACTGCTCGGCCGCTGGGCGACGGTGCCGACGATCGCCGACGATGTATTACGCGCGCCACGGGAAATTGCCGGCGCGATCATCGCCGCGATTGGTTAGGCCAAGACGGGCAGGATGATCCGAGATCGTGGGGAAATTATCCCGCCATCGTCTGCACCGACCCGGAATCCACCCGGATATTCGCCCCATTGATGAAGCTCGCCCCTTCGGAACACAGGAACACGATCGCCGCCGCGACCTCCTCCGCCTTGCCGCGACGCTTCAGCGTCATGCCGGGCCGCTCCTCTTTCAGAAAACTGTCGATCGCCTCATCCATCGACGTCCCGTTCTCGTCCGCCCGCTTCTGCATCATCTTGTCGGTCATCGGTGTTGCGATGAAGGCCGGCGATACGCTGTTCACCAGCACATTGTCGCAGCCATAGGCCTTGGACAGACCTTTCGCGAGGTTCAGCACCCCCGCCTTCGACGCGCAATATGCCAGTTCGTCGACATAGGGTTGCACCGCATCCTCCGAGGCCATCAGGACGATCCGGCCCCAGCCGCGTTCACGCATCGCCGGTATCGCCTGACGCGTCATCCGCACCGCGCCCATCAGGTTGATGTTGAGCGTATCGAGCCAGCCCTTGTCGTCCACCTCCAGAAAATCACCGGTCGCCCCGGTGACGCCCGCGCAATTGACGAGGATATCGGGGTCGCCCAGCTTGCGTCGCACCTGCTCAAACAGTGCGATCACGCTGTCATTGTCGGTCACATCCGCCTCGAACGCGATCACCTCGCCATACTGTTTCAAGTCCGCCAGACTGGTGTGAAGCTCCCCATCCGTCCGGTCGGTGATCGCGACGCGACACCCTTCTTCCAGCAGCATCCGCGCGACCGTCTTGCCCATGCCGGAATCCGCCCCTGACACGAGGGCGATGCGACCCTTGATCCCGTAATCCAACTTACGACTCCCGCGTCGGGCTGGACGCGTTCACTTCCTCCTTTGGCGGCGCCTTGTAGGACAGCGTCTGCAACTGCGTCTCCGGGTCGATGCGGCGCGTGCGCGTAAACGGTTCCAACTTTTGCGACGTGCCGGTTTCCAGCGCCTTCACGATCCCCTCGATCACGTGCAGATCGGCGATACCTTCCTCGGCATCCGGTTCGGGATCGCGGCCATTCAGGATGCAGTCGGAGAAATACTTCATCTGCCCGCCGAACTGGTCGGTCTTCTTGAAGCTTTCGTGGCTCTTGTCCTCGCCGATCGTCCGGTTCTGCTCCAGCGGATCGCCATAGCCGAAGGCCGGGCTCATCTGGATCGACCCTTTGGTGCCTGCGATGATCAGGCTGTTCACGTTGTTGGCATAATAGGACACCGTAAACTGCGCGAGTTTGTTGCCCGGAAAGCGCAGCGTCACCGCCACCGTATCGTCGATATCGCCAAGGCCCGCATTGGGGTGCCGCGTCGCGACCGCCGATACGACCTCGGTCGGCTCGTCCCCGAACAGATAACGCGTCGCGTTGATCGGATACGGTCCCATGTCGAACAGCGGGCCCGCCTCGATCCCGTTATCCGCGCGGTGATTGGCCGGATCAGCCATCTGCCCGAAGCACGAGGTGAAGCAGATCAGGTCGCCCAGCTCGCCGTCGCGGATGCGGGTGATCGCATCCAGTGTCGCCGGCTCGAAATGCAGGCGATACGCCACCATCAGCTTCGCGGTGGACGCCTTTACCGCCGCCTCGATCGCCCGACCCTGTTCGACCGAAATCTCCAGCGGCTTCTCGACCAGCACATGCACACCGGCTTCCAGCGCCGGGATTGCGAATTCCGCATGACGCCAATTGGGGGTCGCCAGATAGATCGCATCGACCTTGCCGGACGCCAGCATCTCGCTGAACTGCTCGTACGTGTATGTGTCGGCGACGTCGTACATCTCGGCCAGCCGCTGCGCCTTTTCCGCGTCGCCCGTCACCAATGCGACAAGTTCCGAGTTATCGGTATGGGCGATGCCGGGCATCATCGCCGCCTGCGCGATGTCGCCCAGACCCACGACGGCATAACGAACCTTCTTGTCCGAACCGAAACCGAATGCCGATGCGATGCTCATGATAGTCTCCTGCGATCAATGTCTTGGGATTTGATGCCGCAACGCATCACGGCTCTTTTCTCTACCGCCTGCATGTCGGGCGGAGCCGTTCGCGCCCGCCATCGGTTGACGAACCGGACCCCTGCCGGAGCAATACGTGACCACCTCTCCCCAACAGACCTGCGGCGCCACGCGCGACGCCGACGGTTATCTGCCGATCGAGGAATATGGCGCGCTCGGCGACGGCCGCGGCATTGCGCTCAGCGGGTCGGACGGCTCGATCGACTGGTGGTGCGTCCCCAACATGGATTCGCCGCCGCTGTTCGACCGGCTGCTCTCCGCCGAAGAGGGCGGCCGTTTCGCGATCACGCCCGACTCCTCCCACACCGTCACCCGCTGCTATCGCGAATGCAGCAACGTGCTGGAGACGGTCTTCACCACCGACACCGGTCGCGCCACCCTGGTCGAATCGCTCAACAGCAACACCGCCGGCCGCCTGCCCTGGGCCGAACTCGCCCGCCGGATCGAGGGGGTGGAGGGTAGCGTCACCTTTGCCATCGACCTGCGCTTCAGTCGTCAGGCCGACACAATCAACCCGTACCTGTCACGGCGCGGCCGACATGACATCTTCCACGCCGGCCATGTCCTCGGCCTGTTCCTGCGCACCGACAATGTCCGCATCGGCCGGATGGATGACACAGGCATCGCCGCCACCGTCACGGTCAACGCCGGTGAGCGAGCAACGCTGGCGATCGTGGCGGGCGAGGATGAGCCGCTGATCGTTCCCCCTATCGCCGATATCGACGCCCGCATCGATCGATCGGACAAGGAATGGCGTGACTGGTCGTCGCTGCTCCACCATGACGGCGCGTGGCGGCCCGAGCTGATCCGCAGCGCGCTCGCGCTGAAACTGCTGCTCTATTCGCCCACCGGCGCGATTGCCGCCGCCGCCACCAGCTCGTTGCCGGAGAAGATCGGCGGTCCCAAGAACTGGGACTATCGCTACGCCTGGATTCGTGACGCCGGCTACACGATCAAGGCGTTCCTGCGTATCGGCGCCTGGGGCGAGGCGAAGGCCGCGTTGACCTGGCTGTTGAAACGCTTGGGAGAAGGCCAGCCGCAGGTCTGCTACACGCTCGACGGCAAGGAAGTGCCCCCGCCCGAAGAGGTCGACGTCCCCGGCTATCGCAATTCGACACCGGTGGTGATGGGCAACCTGGCGGGCGACCAGCATCAGCATGGCATCTATGGCGACATCTTCGAAACCGTCGGCCGCTTTGTCGCGTGCGGCAACATCATCGATTCGCAGAGTGCCGAAACCCTGTCGCACCTTGCCGACGAATGCGCTGATCGTTGGCGGTTGAAGGACGCCGGCATCTGGGAACTGGAGGAACCCCAGCACTACACCATGTCCAAGATCAGCTGCTGGCAGGCGCTGCAACGCGCGATCGAGCTGGTTGACGAGGGCCAGATGCCCTCGACCTGTCGCGACCGCTGGGAACGCGAGCGCACCCGCATCGCCGACTGGATCGGCGAGCATTGCTGGTCGGAGAAGCGTGGTGCGTATCTGATGTACCCCGGCGCCGACCAGATCGACGCCAGCATCGCGCTCGCCGTCCGCTTCAAGTTCGACGGGCAGGACCGGTTGGCCCGCACGCTTGACGCGATCGACAAGGAACTCGGCCGCGGCGCCTTCCACTACCGCTACACCGGCGCCGACAAGGAGGAAGGCTGCTTCCTTGCCTGCACCTTCTGGCTGGTCGAGGCCCGCGCCCTGCTCGGTCAACAGGACCGGGCAGAGGCGACGTTTACCGCCGCCATGGCCACCCTCGATGGCCGCGGCGTCGGCACCTATGCAGAAATGATCGACCCCGACACCCACGCCTTTCTCGGCAACACCCCTCAGGGCCTGACACATCTGGCCATCATCCAGGCCATCGCCACCCTGACCGGCCGGGAATTGTAGAACTTTCCCTCTCCAACCGGGAGTGGAGGGAGGCGCAAAGCGCCGGAGGGGTGAGGGCGGCCATCAAAGCCGAATGCGCGACGGCTCAACACGCGCTATGACAGTCTCAAAATACGATTGGAGAGGGCCGTAAATGAGACTGACTTCCACCCTCTTCCTGATCCTCACCCTCCTGACCTCCCCCGCCGCCGCACAACTCGCCACCGACCATTCCACGAAAAACAGTTTTCCCCTCGCCGCCAACGCCACCGCCGCCCCGATCCTCTACGACCCCGCCGACCATGCCGTCGTCGCCCGCGCCGCCGCCGATCTCGCCGCCGACATCCGCGCCGTCACCGGCATCGCCACCACCACGACCACGACTGCGCCGATACCCGGCACCCGCCCCGTCATCATCGGCACGCTCGGCCGCAACCGCACGATCGACGCGCTGGTCCGCGCCAGCACACTTGACGTCCGGCGCCTGCGCGGGGCGTGGGAGAGTTTCCTCATTATCGTAGTCCGCCGCCCGGCGCCCGGCATCCCCGCCGCGCTGGTCATCGTCGGCAGCGACCGGCGCGGCACCGCGTTCGGGGTGTACGAACTCAGCCAGTCGATCGGCGTGTCGCCCTGGCACTGGTGGGCCGACGTCCCCGCCACCCACCACGCCGCACTCCACATCGCCGCCGGCACGCACCGGTTCGGCCCACCCTCGGTCAAGTATCGCGGCGTGTTCCTCAACGACGAGGACTGGGGCCTCCACCCCTGGGCCGCCAAGACGTTCGAGCCAGAAAACGGCGGCATCGGTCCCAAGACCTATGCGCGCCTGTTCGACCTGATGCTGCGGCTGAAGGCCAACACCGTCTGGCCGGCGATGCATCACGTCAGCGCGCCCTTCAACCGCAACTCCGCCAACGCGAAGCTGGCCGACGACTATGCCATCGTCATGGGGTCCTCCCACGCCGAACCGATGCTGCGCGATAATGTCGGCGAGTGGACCGACGCGCCGGACCGCTTCAACTATGCCACCAACCGCGACGGCGTCCGCGCCTATTGGGACGAACGCGTCCGCAGCAACGCGCGCTACGAAAGCCTGTGGACGCTCGGGATGCGCGGCATCCACGATTCCGGCATTGTCGGCGCCGACACGCCCGCCGGCAAGATCGACCTGTTGACTCGAGTCTTCGCCGATCAGCGCGCCATGCTTGCCAAAAACATCGATCCGCAGGTCGATCGCATCCCCCAGATGTTCGTGCCCTACAAGGAAGTGCTCGATCTCTATCGTGCCGGATTGAAGGTGCCGGACGACGTCACGCTCGTCTGGCCCGACGATAATTTCGGTTATATCCGCCAATTCCCCAACGCCCCCGAGCGACGGCGGTCGGGTGGCTCGGGCATCTATTACCACCTGTCCTATCTCGGTGCGCCGCTGTCCTATCTCTGGCTCGGCACCACCCCGCCCGCGTTGATCCGCACCGAGATGACCCGCGCGTTCGATCAGGGCGCGCGCAGCGTCTGGATCGCCAATGTCGGCGACCTGAAACCCGCCGAGATCGGCGTCACCGCCTTCCTCGACCTCGCCTGGAACGTCGAGGGATCGCGCACGCAGACGCAAGCCACCTTCCTCGCCGATTGGGCCACCCGCACCTTCGGCGGCAAGGCGTCACCCGCGATCGCCGATGTGCTGAACCGCTGGTACGCCCTCAATCTCGAACGCCGGCCCGAGCATCTGCAATGGTGGCTGCCCGGCCAGCGCGCCCGCCGCAGTCCGCTGACGCCTGTGCAGATCGACACCCGCCTCGCCGCCTTCGACGCGCTCGTCGCCGACCTCGACCGGATCGAACCGGCCATCCCGCCCGCACAGGCCGATGCCTTTTTCGAACTGGTCGCCTACCCCGTCCGCGCCGCCGCGTTCGCCAACCGCCGCTATTTTGCCGCCGAGCGCTATGCGACGATGATCGACGCCCAACCCGGCATCGCCCGTCGCTGGGGCGCCGACGCCAACCGCTCGGACGCCGCGATCAAGGCGCTCACCCGCCGTTTCGACACCATCGCCAACGGCAAATGGCGCGGTTTCATGGCCGAGGAGCCCGCTGACAACCAATGGACCAGCTATCGTACCGTCCCCCTCGCCCTGCCCGCCGCCGGTCTGATCGACGACAGCCCACCCCCCGCCCTGCGCCCGGCCAGCGACCCGTCGATCATTGAGGCGGAAAGCGTCGCACCACCCAAGGGCTGGCGCTTCGTCGCGGGACTGGGGCGCGGCCACGGGGCGATGATCGCCGCCGGTGGCACGGCATCGCTGTCCTACGACCTCACCCTCACGACGCCCCAGTCGCTGGCGATCGACATTCTGCCAACCTTCCCCGGAGGCGGTGGTGACAGCGCGTTCAACCTGACCGTCACGATCGACGGCCACCCGCACGCCATCGTGATACCGCGGACCACCGGCGACCCGGCTTGGTCGGCCGGTGTCCTCGACAATCTGTTGTCGGTCGCCGTCCCCGGCACGCTATCATCCGGCCGCCACCGCGTGACCATTGCCAGCGCCGACGAAGGGCTGGCAATGGACCGGCTACGACTTGCTGCACCGCAATAAGCCGCACACCGCGCACGTCCTGCCGGGTCGCGGTGGACGTGGACGGAGCGATCGGGGATAGGCACGATCCGCATGGCCGCCGCTACCCTTCCGCTCGACACCATCGCCGATCCGGCACCGCGCCAGCCTCGTCGCTGGCTGCGCGGGCTGGGATGGGCGTTGGCCGTTATCGTCGCCCTGATCGTCGCCCTCTGGTTCCTGTTCACCAGCGCAGCGCCCGCCGTGCCGCCGATGCCCGCCCCCACCGCCGAACAGGCCGGCGCCGGGCGCGACGCCGTGATGCAGTTGCGTGGCGAGGGCAAAACGCCACGCGCCCATGGCATCCGCCTTGGCGCCGACGAGTTGCAGGGCATGGCCGCGCTCGCCAGCCATGGTTTCCGCCCCGCCCGCTTCGCCGTCACGCTGCGCGATCAGGCGGTGGCTGTCACGGTTAGCCGCGCCCTGCCGCTCGGTCGCTGGTTCAATGCCGATCTCGTCACCGGCGGTCGCCAGACCGGTTTTCCCCACGCGCGGCTGCGGATCGGCAGTGTCACCTTTTCGCCCTTCTGGACGCGCAAGCTGATCGAGACCACCCGCCGCTTCGCGCTGTGGCGCGGGATCGAGGTCGGCCCGCTTGATACGCTGGTCCGCGGCATCGCGGTCGGCGGCGGCGAAGTCGCCGCCGTGGTCGATCTGCCCCGCCCGCCCGGCCCGATCGATGGCGCCGTCGCCACCCGTCTCTATTGCGCGCTCGCCGCCGCCCAGCGCCGCACGCCGTCGGACGATTTCGCGACGCATGTCCGCCGCGTCTTCTCCGCTCCCAAAGGGGCCGAAACCGACGTCGTTCGCAACCGCGCCGCCTTCGTCGCGCTGGCGATCTTCCTGGTCGATGACCGCGTTGCGGAGCTGGCCGATGCCGCCACCGCCGGCATCGCCGCCTGCCACATCGCGCCGCCGACCGTCACGATTCACGGCCGCGCCGACCTGCCCAAACACTGGTCGCTCTCCGCCGCCATCGCCGCCGCCTCAGGCACACAGTTCGCGCAGGCGATCGGCGAATGGAAGGAACTGGCCGACAGCCTGTCGCCGCAATCCAGCTTCGCGATCGGCGATCCGTCCGGCTTCTCGTTCGTCGATGTTTCCGCCGACCGCGCCGGCTTCCGCGCCGCCGGCCGCGCCAACGAACCGGGCGAGGCCGCCCGCCTCGCCGCCGCCACGCCGGACCAGTTGCTGCCGCCCGTGCTGCTGAAACAGCCCGAAGGCATGAAGAAGGCCGCTTTCATCCGCGATTATGGCAGCATCACCGATCCGCGTTACACCGCGATGGTGGCAAAGATCGATGCGATCCTGAACACCGACACGATCGACTGACCCCCGGTCAGTCGCGCACCAGAAACGGCGCCGCGACCTCCGGTCGCACCCTCAGCAACCGGCCCGTCGCCCGGTCGATCAGCGCCCAGGTCGTCACCGCCGCCACCTTCACCCGGCCCGCGTCATCCACGAAGCGCACATGCCGGTCGAATCGCGCGCCCTTTGGCTCGCCGACCCATGTCTCGCCCGTCACCCGTCCACCTTCGGTCAGGTTGCCGCGATAATCGATCTCGTGCCGGGTCACGACCCACGCATAGGCCGCCTGATGCTCGGCCGGCGCCACCGCCGCCCAGTGCGCGGTCGCCATGTCCTGAATCCAGCGCACCCACACCGCGTTGTTCACATGCCCCAGCTCGTCGATATCCGCCGCCGCCGCGACGAAGTCCTGCCGGAACTGCACCCCCGCCGTCATACCTCCCGCGCCCGCCACCAGCGGATCGCGATCACCAGCACCACCACCCCCGCGATGATCCCCAGCGTCTGCGGCGACGGCTTCAACCGCCCCATCAACGCCTCGATCCCGTCGCCGAATACATACCCCAGCGTCGTGAACAGCGTCCCCCACAGCGCCGCCGCCAGCAGGTTCAGCGGCAGGAACGTCCGCATCGCGACATTGGTGGTGCCGACGGCGATCGGGCTGATCGTCCGCACGCCGTACAGGAATCGGAAGATCAGGATGAACCACGCCGGATGACGCTCGAACGCCGACAAAGCTCGGGCAAACGCCGGCCGGCCCATGATCCGCCGGACGCGCGGATGGTCGCGGTACCGCCGGCCGATCTGGAAGAATATCTGGTCCGCCACAAACGACCCCGCCACCGCCGCTAAGATCGCGCCCCATAAAGGCACGATACCCTGATGCGCGAGCAGCCCGCCCGTCACCACCACGGTCTCGCCCTCCACGCCCGCGCCGACGAAGATCGCCGCCAGGCCATAGCGCGCCAGGAACGCCTCGATCGCCACCTATTCGGCGATCCCGAGCTGCCACAGCACGAACGCATGCTCCTCGGCCACTTCGCGCAAGCTCTCGAACCGGCCCGACTTGCCGCCATGCCCCGCGCCCATATTGGTCTTCAGCAGCAGTACATTGGCGTCCGTCTTCGTGGCGCGCAGCTTCGCCGCCCACTTCGCCGGCTCCCAATACGTCACGCGCGGATCGTTCAGGCCGCCGCTGATGAACAACGGCGGGTAATCCTGCGCCACGACATTGTCGTACGGGCTGTATGAGCGGATCAGCGCGAACGCGTCGGCATCCTCGATCGGATTGCCCCATTCCGGCCATTCACCCGGCGTCAGCGGCAGGTCCGCGTCCATCATGGTGTTCAGCACGTCGACGAACGGCACGTCCGCCACCACCGCGCCCCACAATCCGGGATCGGAATTGGCCACCGCGCCCATCAGCTCGCCACCCGCCGAACCGCCCGCGATTGCGATCCGCCCCTCGCCCGTCCAGCCGCCCGCGACCAGCCCGCGCGCCACATCGACGAAGTCATTGAACGTGTTCGTGCGCTTCTCCAGCTTGCCGTCCAGATACCATTGCTGGCCCAGATCGTCGCCGCCCCGGATATGCGCGATCGCAAAGGCGAAGCCGCGATCGAGCAGGCTCAGCCGCCCGGTCGAGAACCCCGGCGGGATCGCCATGCCGTACGCGCCATACGCGTAGAGATAGAGCGGCCCCGTCCCGTCGCGCACGAAGCCCGCCGGATACACGATCGACACCGGCACCTCCGTCCCGTCGCGCGCCGCGATCTTCACCCGTTCGGTTCGATAGCGACCGGCGTCATAGCCCGACGGAATCTCCTGCACCTTCAGTGTCGTCAGCTCGCCCGTCGCGACGTCGTAATCGAACACCGTCCCCGGCGTCACCATCGACTCATATCCCATGCGCAGCACGGTCTGGTCGTATTCGGGGTTGTCGCCCATGCCCGCGGCATAGCTCGCCTCCGGGAACGCCACGCGCTGCACCGGCACGCTCGAATCATAGCGGTGGATCTCGATCTGATCGAGCCCGTCCTCACGCCCCTCGACGATGAAGAAATCGCGATAGCAATCGACACCCGTCATATAGAAATGCGCGCTCGGCCCGATCAGCTCGGCCCACTCGCCCGGCGCGTCGATCGAT
Organism: Sphingomonas sp. Leaf339; assembly: GCF_001426195.1. Taxonomy (GTDB): domain Bacteria; phylum Pseudomonadota; class Alphaproteobacteria; order Sphingomonadales; family Sphingomonadaceae; genus Sphingomonas. Next base: position 108,896 of record NZ_LMRS01000023.1, read on the forward strand.
GCGGTGCACAGGCGGAATTGCGGATCTATGTCGTTGGTGTGGATGAACAGCGTGCCCTGATGCTCGTCCACGTCATATTCGCGCCCCGGCTGGCGCGCCGACACCAGGATCGGCGTCGCGGTCGGGTCGTTCACCGGCACCAGCCGGATCTCGCTCGTCACATGGTCGCCCGTGCCGATCACGATCCATTGCCGCGACCCCGTTTCGCCCACCGACACGCGGAAGCCCTCGTCGGCCTCCTTGTACAGCTCGATATCGTCCGCCACCGGCGTCCCCAATCGGTGCAGCCGTGCATTGTCCGTCCGCCACTGTTCGTTGGCCAGACCATAGAGGAACGCGCTGTCGTCCGCCGTCCACACGATGTCCGACAACATGCCTGGGATCACCTCGGGCAGATGCTCGCCGGTGGTCAGATCCTTGACCCGCACCGTGAACCGCTCCGACCCATTGTCGTCGATCGCATAGGCCAGCAGATTGCCGCCATTGCTGATCGAAAACGCGCCGAGCCGGAAATATTCCTTCCCCTCCGCCAGCGCCGGCTCATCCAGCAACAGCTCGTCGTCGCCGCCGGCCACGGGCTTGCGCCACCATTTGCGATACTGACCGCCCGTCTCGAACGCGGTCCAGTACAGCCAGTCGCCGTCCTTCTGCGGCACCGAGGAATCGTCCTCCTTGATGCGCGCCTTCATCTCCTCGTACAGCCGGTCGATCAGCGGCCGGTGCGGGGCCATCACCGCCTCGAAATACGCATTCTCGTCCTTCAGGTAATCGAGGATCGCCGCATCCTCGACCTCGTCCGGATAGGCCGCGTCCTTCAGCCATGCATAGGGATCGTCCACCGTCACCCCGTGCGCGGTGTAGCTGTACGGGCGGACAGCCGCGACAGGCGGCGTCGGCAGCGCAGCGGCGGTAATGGTTGGTTCGGTCATTCATGCCCCATAACGCCTGCGCGCCGCCGGAACATCCTACTTCCGTCGATCCGCCCCCGTACCGGGTCGACGTCTTGGGTCCGGTCATCTTGCATACAGGCAGCCTGCGCTATCATCATCGTTCGATGATCCCCGACCCGGTCTCCCATCCCACGCTCTACGCCGCCGTGATCGCGGTCGTCGCGGTGTTGATGCTCGCGCGGCGCCTGATGATCGTGCGGCTGGCGGTGCAGGTCGTCACCTGGGGCGCGATCGCGCTGCTGTTGTTGACGGTGCTGGGCCAGCGGGCGGAATTCGACCCCTATCTCGGCCGCGTGACCCGGTTCCTGAAGCTGGAGGACCAGCGCGTCGTCGGCGACACGATGCGCGTCAGGATGAGCCCCGACGGCCATTTCTGGGTCCGCGTGCGGATCGGCGAGACCGAACGGCGGATGCTGGTCGACAGCGGCGCCACCGTCACCGCCATCTCGACCCGCACCGCCGCCGCCGCCGGCCTGTCGGTCGGTGAGGGGATCGTCCCCATCCTGCTGCGCACCGCCAACGGCACCGTGCAGGCCCAGACGACCAGCGTCGACGAACTGCGCCTCGGCAACATCGTCGCCCGCGACCTGTCCGTCGTCGTCTCCCCCGCCTTCGGCGACATCAACGTGATCGGCATGAACTTCCTGTCCAGACTGAAATCCTGGCGCGTCGAGGACAACACGCTGATCCTCGTCCCCCACCACCCCCAGCCAAACACCTGAAAATCCCTCTCCCCTCGGGAGCGTCGGGTGAACAGTGCCCCGCACTGTTCACCCGACGCTGGAGGGAGGCGCGCAGCGTCGGAAGGGTGAGGGTGGCCCAAGGCGATCACTCTGACAGGAACGGGCAGCAAGACTCCGAACCTCAAAACAGGATGTTCACGCGAAGCCGCAAAGCCGCGAAGCAGAAAAAGTGATGTTCACGCGGAGACGCGGAGACGCGGAGGGGTTACGCCCGGTGAAACATCATCCACCTCATCCGCGCCACCCATATCGGCTCGCCCGGTAACTGCCCGCACGATAACCCAAAACGAAATCTCCGCGCCTCCGCGTCTCCGCGTGAATCACCTCCTTCTGCACTTCTCTTCGCGCCTTCGCGCCTTCGCGTGAACCCACACACCCCTGTCCTACACCCCCCGCATCTGGCAAAAGCCATCACCTGATGACCACCCGCCACACCACCGGCGTTATAATCGCCCCCACGCGCGGGCGGGCGCGCCCCTCGCCCGCCAGCGTCTCGACGGCTTCGTCATCCCCCTGACCGACGAGCATCTGAGCGAATATGTCGGCGCCTATGCGCAGCGGCTGGCATGGCTGACCGGCTTTCAGGGTTCCGCCGGCACTGCCGTCGTCCTGCCCGCCGATGCGGCGATCTTCACCGATGGCCGCTACACGTTGCAGGTGCGCGAACAGGTATCGGGTGACGACTGGCAGTTCGTCAGCGTGCCGCAGACCTCGGTCGCGGGCTGGCTGGGCGAGCATGTCGATGGCGGCGCGCGCATCGGTTACGATCCCTGGCTCCACACCCGCGCCTGGGTGGACGAGGCCAGCGCCGCGCTGGCGGATCGGGGCGCCGTGCTGGTGCCGGTCGATACCAACCCGATCGATGCGGCCCCGCCCCGTCGCCCGCGATCATGACGGTCCATCACGACGACTTCGCCGGCGCCTCTTCCGCCGCCAAGCGCGCGGCGATCGGTGACTGGCTGATCGACAAGCGCGCCGATGCGGTGGTGCTGTCGGCGCTCGATTCTATCGCGTGGCTGCTCAACGTCCGCGGCGGCGATGTCGATCATACTCCCGTCGCGCTCGCCTATGCGATCGTCCACGCCGATGGCGCCACCGACCTGTTCGTCGCCCCCGACAAGATCGACGACGCGGTCCGCCAGCATCTCGGCAATTCGGTGCGCCTGCACGACCGCACCCGGTTCGAATCGACCCTGCGCGATTTCGCCGGCCGCCGCGTCGTCGCCGACCCCGCCGGCTCGGTCGCCGCGATCGTCTATGCGCTGGAGGCGGGCGGCGCCACCGTCATCGCGCAGCGCGATCCGGTGCTGCTGGCCAAATCGATCAAGAACCCCGCCGAGATCGCCGGCCACCGCGCCGCCTCCGCGCGCGACGGTGCCGCCCTCACCCGTTTCCTCCATTGGGCCGCGACCACCTGTCCGGCCGGCACCGAGACCGAGCTGTCCGCGGCCGCGAAGCTGCTCGAATGCCGCCAGGCGTCCGGCCTGCTGCGCGACACCAGCTTCTCGACCATCTCCGCCACCGGCGCGCATGGGGCGATCCCGCATTATCACGTCACCGACGAATCGGACGCGACGATCGAACCCGGCCATCTCTTCCTGATCGACTCGGGCGGCCAATATGCCGATGGCACCACCGACGTCACCCGCGTGCTGCCGATCGGCCCGCCGACGCCGGACATGCGCGATCGCTTCACCCGCGTGCTGAAGGGTCATATCGCCATCGCGACCGCCGTTTTCCCGGACGGGACGATGGGCGGCCAGATCGACGCGTTCGCCCGCCGGCCGCTCTGGGAAGCAGGCCTAGATTACGGTCATGGCACCGGGCACGGCATCGGCGCCTATCTGTCGGTCCATGAAGGCCCGCAACGCATCGCGAATCCAGCCTATCCCGGCGGTCAGGCGCTCGAACCGCTGCGCGCCGGCATGCTGCTGTCGAACGAGCCCGGTTACTACAAGGCGGGCGAATACGGCATCCGGATCGAGAATCTGGTGCTGGTCGAACCCCGCGCCATCCCCGGCGGCGATCCCGATCGTGTCATGCTGGGATTCGAGACGCTCACCTTCGCCCCGATCGAGCGGGATCTGATCGATCCGGCCCTATTGACTGTCGATGAGCTTTCATGGCTCAATGCCTATCACGCCAAGGTGACGCAGATCATCGGCCCCCTTGTAGAGGATGAGGTGAAGGCATGGCTTTTGGAAAAATGTGCGCCCGTCGGCTGATGTTCGCGCTTGCGGTACTCGGTGTCGGCTGCGGCGCCTCGTTCGCCGCCTGGGAAGCGGCCGGTATCGCCACCTACGCCGCCGGGTCCTTCGTCCGATGAGGATCGACCGGCTCGCCTGACGCCTCTACCCCCCGCGCCTGTATCTTGCGCTTCCGAAGGTTCGCCCTCAGCGCGGCGGCCATTCGTTCGACCTTTTCCTCGTCCTTCGTCATACTACCGCCCTACTCCACCCACCAAAGCCTTGACAACACGCCCCGCCTCCGCTCTAGGCGCGCTTCGCCCGAAACGGTCGAGTGCTGCCGTAGCTCAGTGGTAGAGCGCATCCTTGGTAAGGCTGAGGTCGTGAGTTCAATCCTCACCGGCAGCACCATTTTCCGCTAATTATATAGCGGCTCCAGCGCGAGCAGCGCAAAGGTCGCGAGCCAATGCTCGCCCATATAGGTATCGGCCAGATGCGGCAGGCTCGCCGCCAGATGTCGCTCGGCCGCCGCCTGCGCCGCATCATGCACGGGATGGTCCTCACCCAACCGCGCCGCGATCGTCCGCCAGCACCAGGCACGGCTGAGGTTCAGGCCATCGAGATGCGCGATCTTGCCGTCGTTGCGATCACTGACCATCGCCGGCGTGAACAGCGTCGTCGGTCGCCCCGCCGTCACCTCGGGCAGAAACGCATCGAACCAGTCGCGAAACGCCGGTGCCGGCAGTATCTCGGCCATTAGCAGCGCTTCACACAGCGCCGGCGACAGGAACTCGTCGCCGGCCGGTTCCCAGGCCTGGCAGTGGCGATCCTCGGCGAACCAGCATCGCGCGCGCTCGCCGATCAACGCCGCCAATGCCGGATCGTGCGTCACCGCCCAGCGATGCGCCAATGTCAGCGCGAAGCCGGTGTTGAAATGCGTGCCGACCCGCAACGGATAGGTCAGCTTGGGCAGGAACGCCGCAAACCGCGCCGCGAACGCCGCCGCCAGCGGTGCCAGCACGTCGCCCCAAGGTTTGGAATGACGAACCGCCTCGTCATGCAGCGCCAGCGCCCATGCCCAACCATAAGGCCGCTCGAACCCGCCCGCATCGGGCCGCGCCAGATAGGCAAGCTCGCCCGCCATTTTCTCGGGCACCAGCATCCTGTCTGCCAGCACCGCGATCGACGCCGCCTCCGGCATCGTCGGGAACAGCCGGCGCAAGCGCAGCACCTGCCACCAGCCATGGACGCAGCTATGCCAGTCGAAACTGCCGTAAAATACCGGGTGTAGCGCCGATGGCGTCTCCGCATCCGCCGCTCCGTTCAACACATGGTCCAGCTTGTGCGGATATTCCCGTGTCACATGGCCGAGCGTCAGTCGTGCAAACCGGCCGGCGGTGTTGGCATCGATCCCGGTCATGCGATCATCCAGTACAACAGGAGGATATTGAACAGCAGCAGCGGCAACGCGGTCGGTATCTGGGCGCGGATCACGCTATATCGGTCCTTCAGCTCCAGCAGCACCGCCGGCACCAGATTGAAGTTCGCCGCCATCGGCGTCATCAACGTGCCGCAGAATCCCGCGAGCATACCCACCGCCGCGACGACCGCCGGATCACCACCGGCACCGCGCACCAGCAGCGGCACACCGATCGCCGCCGCCATCACCGGGAACGCGGCAAAGGCGTTGCCCATGATCATCGTGAACACCGCCATGCCCAACGCATAGGCAATCACCGCGCCGATCACGCTGCCGGTCGGGATCACCTGTCCCATCAATCCGCCGACGACCTGGCCGACACCCGCCAGCGCGAACACCGCCCCCAGACTCGCCAGCATCTGCGGCATCACCGCTGCCCAGCCGATATCGTCGATCAACCCCCGTCCCGCGACGAACGCCGCCGCCGGCCGCGCCCGCATCAGGTACAAGCCGAGCGCCAGCGCGATCAGTGTTCCCGCCGCCAGCGCCACCAGCGTCGCCTGTTTCGGATCGACCAGCGTCGGAAACTGCTTGAACGCCAGCGTACCCAGCAACGCTACCGCCGGGATCACCAGCGCCGGCACGAACACCCGCGCCCCGCGATCGGTCGGCATGGGCGCGCCCTCACCCCGCCGCATCCGACCCGTCGCCGCGATCGCCACCAAGGCCAGCACCAGTACGCCGTTGCCGACATCGCCCAATCGGTCGCCGGCCAGAAACGACAGCGCGATCAGCGCCTGAAAAGCCCCGTTCGCCCAGCGCTTCGCCATCAACGACTGAGCGGCGAAGATCACGAAGGTGACGCCCGCCACGCAATAGACGAAGCCGAGCCCGATCATCGCCCGCGGGCCAGTCGCCGGTCGAGTAGCAGCAACCGAAAACCGTGAATCACGAAGGCGGCAAAGGCAGTCGGGATCGCCCAGACCGACAACTGGAACGGCTCCAGCATGATACCATACCCTTCCAGCACCCCCTTCATCAGCAAGATCGATCCGATCGCGATGAAGATATCCTCGCCGAAGAACACGCCAACATTGTCCGTCGCCGCCGCCATCGCGCGCACGGTTTCGCTCTCCGCCTCGTCACGCGGATCGGCCGCCGCCTCCGCCATCGGCGCGACCAGCGGGCGCACCGTCTGTGCCGGCCCGGCGATCGAAACGAGGCCCAACGCTGCCGTGATCTGGCGGAACAGCAGATACCCGATCAGCACCCGCCCGGCAGTCGCGCCGCGCAACTTGCCCACCAGCGCGCGGGCCCGCGCCTGCAACCCATGCCGCTCCAGCAACCCGATCACCGGCAGCACGATATAGATCGCGGTGACATAGCGCGTATCGTTGAATGCCCGGCCGAACGTCGCCAGCACCGCCACCGGATCGAGCCCCGCCGCCAGTCCCGTCACCAGCGCCGACACGATGATGACCAGCAAGGGATTGAAGCGGAGCAGGAATCCCCCCGCGATCACCACGATCCCCGCCAGCACCAGCATCAGGCAGCGGACCCGTAACCGCCGCCGCCCGGCGTCTCGATCACCAGCACGTCGCCCGCTGCCATGTCGACCCGTGCCGTTGCCGCCAGTTCCTCGACCGAACCATCCCACCGTTCGACCCGGTTCGTACCGACCATGCCATCGCCGCCGCCTGCCAGCCCGAACGGTGCGATCCGCCGGCGGTTGCTGAGGATACCGGAGCGCAACGGTGCTCTGAACCGCAATCGCCGCCGCGTGCCGTCACCGCCGCGCCATTCGCCCTCACCGCCCGAGCCGCGCCGGATCGCAAACTCCTCGACCAGCACCGGATAACGCGTCTCGAGCACCTCCGGGTCGGTCAGGCGGCTGTTGGTCATATGCGTCTGCACCGCGTCGGCGCCGGCAAAGCCCGGCCCCGCCCCCGCGCCACCCGCGATCGTCTCGTAATATTGATAGGTGTCATCGCCGAAGGTCAGGTTGTTCATCGTCCCCTGGCTGGCCGCCATCGCGCCCAGCGCCCCCAGCAGGGCATCGGTGACGACCTGACTCGTCTCGACATTTCCGGCCACTACCGCCGCCGGGAAGCGCGGATTGAGCATCGATCCCTTCGGCACCAGAATCGTCACCGGCCGCAGGAAGCCTTCGTTCAGCGGCACTGCTTCATCGACCAGCAGCCGCAGGACGTACAGCACCGCCGCCCGCGTCACCGCCAGCGGCGCATTGACGTTCGAAGGTCGCTGGTCGCTGGTGCCAGCGAAATCAATCACCGCCGTCCCCGCCTCACGATTGACGCGCACCGCCACCTCGACCGCCGCGCCCTCATCCGTCTCGTAGCGGAAACGACCATCGGGCAAGCCGCGCAGCAACTGCCTCGCCATCGCCTCGGCATGCGCCTGCACATGCTCCATGTAACCGGCGACGACATCCAGACCATGCGCCTCGACCAGCCCGTCCAGCCCCACCGCCCCGCGTGCGCAGGCAGCGACCTGTGCGGCAAGATCGGCAAGATTCTGCTCGATATTGCGCGCCGGCCAGTCGCCGCTGCCCAACAGCGCAGCGATCTCGTCCCGCCGCATCCGCCCGTTCTCGACCAGCAGCACGTCGTCGAGGACGATACCCTCGTCGAATAAGGTCCTGCTGTCGGGCGGCATCGATCCGGGACTCGTCCCGCCGACATCGGCATGATGCCCACGCGCGGCGACGAAGAACGCCGGCGTATGACCACCCGCGAAGACCGGCATCACGACGGTGATATCGGGCAGGTGCGTACCGCCTGCATAGGGGTCGTTCAGTGCGTACACATCGCCTGGCCGCATCCCGCGCCCGTCCGCGTTGTCACCACGTTGCTCGATCACTCGACGGATGCTCTGCCCCATCGACCCGAGATGCACCGGAATATGCGGCGCGTTCGCGACGAGATTGCCGCGTACGTCGAACAGCGCACACGAGAAATCGAGGCGCTCGCGGATGTTCACCGACGCCGCACTGCGTTGCAATGCCGCGCCCATTTCCTCCGCCAGCCCCATGAACAACCCGGCGAAAATCTCCAGACGCACCGGATCGACCGCCGCATCCGCCCGCTCCCGCGCGCGGGGCGTGACGCGTGACAGGACTAGGCTGCCATCAGTGATCACCGCCGCTTGCCAGTCCGGCTCGACGACGGTTGTGGATACCGGATCGACGATCAGCGCCGGCCCCGGCACCACCGCTCCAGCCGCCAGTCCTTTGCGCCGGTGCAACGGCATCGTCCGCGCCTCGCCCGCCATATAGGCGACCGTTTCGCCGATCGCCGGCGATGTCTCGGCGGGCAATGACGGTGCGACCGCTTCCGTGCCCTCGTCACCGATCGCCTCGACCCGCACCAGTTCGACCACCAGCGCATCGTCGCCCAGAAACCCGAACCGCTGGCGATGCGCCGTCGCGAACGCCGCCGCCATGGCATCGCTATCGCCAGCCGCCACCTCGATCGGCTGATCGACACGGGCATAGCGGATTTGCGCCCAAGCCTCGGTGCGGATCGCGGTCTTGGGCAACCCTTGCGCGGTCAGCGCCGCTACCGCCTCCGCCGCCAACGCGGCCAACGCGTGGTCGAACGCCGCCCGGTCGGCCAGTGGCGTCGCCAACGTCGCCTGTCGCATCGTCCGCCGGCTCGCCAGCCCCATACCGAACGCCGACAATACGCCTGCCAACGGGTGGATCAGGACCCGCTCCATCCCCAGCGCATCCGCCACCAGACAGGCATGCTGCCCGCCTGCACCACCGAAGCATGCCAGCGTATAGGATGCCGGATCTTCGCCCCGCGCCACCGACACCGCCCGGATCGCCCGTGCCATATTGGCCACGGCGATCGCGACCAACCCCTCGGCCGCCGCTTCGCGACCCATTGATTCGCCGGTCGCCGCCGTCACTTCGGCACACAGCGCATCGATCGCTGCGACCGCCGCATTGCGATCGAGCGGCTGGTCGCCACCGGGGCCGAACAGCGCCGGAAACTGCGACGGCATGATCTTGCCCAGCACCAGATTACAGTCGGTAACCGTCAGCGGCCCGCCACGCCGGTAACAGGCCGGTCCCGGATTGGCCCCGGCCGACTCCGGTCCCACCAGCAACCGTCCACCGTCGAAGCGGCAGATCGATCCACCCCCCGCCGCCACGGTATCGATCCGCATCGTTGGCGCTGCAACACGCACGCCGCCGATCACTGCGTCGTGCCGCCGTTCCAGCGTGCCGGCATAGAGCGACACGTCGGTCGAGGTGCCGCCCATGTCGAACCCGATGACATGAGTGAAGCCGGCCCGCGTTGCCGTCTCTGCCATGCCGACGATCCCACCCGCCGGCCCGGACAGCAGCGCATCCTTGCCGCCAAACGCTGCCCCTTCGACCAGCCCGCCGCTCGATTGCATGAACAATGGCCGCTGCCCCGCCAGCGCCGTTCCCAGCCCTGCGACATAGCGTCCCAGCACGGGCGACAAATATGCATCCGCCAGCGTCGTGTCGCCGCGCGCGACCAGCCGGATCAGCGGCGCCGTCCGGTGGCTGACCGACACTTGCGTAAAGCCGGCCTCCCGCGCCAGATCGGCCAACGCCTCCTCATGCGCGGTGTAGCGCCAGCCATGCATCAGCACGATCGCCACCGCCGCGATCCCCCGCGCCCGCGCCGCCGTGAAAGCCGCTATCGCCGCTGCGCGATCCAGCGGCCGCAGCACATTGCCATCAACATCGATCCGCTCGTCGATCTCTGCCACCTCGGCGAACAGCGCCGCCGGTCGCTCGATCGCGCGCGCGAAAATATCGGGTCGGTCTTGATATCCGATCTTCAGCGCATCGCCGAAGCCGCGCGTGATCGCCAGCAACGTCGGCTCGCCGCGTCGTTCGAGCAAAGCGTTCGTCGCGATGGTGGTGCCGATACGGATATCCGCGGGTGGCAATGGCCCCTCGGCAATGCCGGTCAGGTGGCGGATCGCGGCGACGGCTGCATCGTCATAGCGATCGGGGTCTTCCGACAACAGCTTGGCGACCTGCAAACTCCCATCGGGCGCGCGAGCAACGACATCGGTGAAGGTGCCGCCGCGATCGATCCAGAAATGCCAGCCTGCCGTCATGCCGTCGCGCGTTCCTCCATGCGGTGATCGAGCAGCTGCGCCACCTCGGCATAATCACCGGCGACGGCGTCCACCCCCAGCGCCAGCAATCGCGCGCCATGATCGGGTGCGCAATGCGTACCGGCGGTCAGGCCGATCACATAAGCCCCCGTCTTCACCGCGCCCGTCACGCCGATCAACGAATCCTCAAAAATGACGCAGCGATCGATCGGTACGCCCAGCATCGCCGCGCCGTGCAAATACAAATCCGGCTCCGGCTTGCCCCGCGCGACATGTTCGCGCCCGGAATACAGATGCGGCCCGAATTCGTCGCGCAGGCCGAGATGCCGCAGGTGCGCGTCGATCCAATGCGTCGTGCTCGACGACACGATAGCGCGCGGTAGCGACGCGGGCAACGACCGGACGAACGCCGACGCGCCAACGACCTCATCGACCCCCTCCGCCACGACCCGCGCATCCTCTAACGCCCGTGCTTCATGGAAGCGCTCGGGCAGTGGTCCGCCGATCCAGCTTCTAACCGCGTCGAGGAACCCCTCCCCCGACAAGCCGGTGAAATGCGCCATCGCCTGTGCCGGCGTCGTCGGATAACCCAGATCGGTCAGCAACTCCGCCAGATGCCGATTGCCCGCTTCCTCGCTCTCGATCACCACGCCGTCGAAATCGAACAAGATCGCATCGAACTTCATGGCTTCGCCTCCCGCGCACCGAACAGGGCCGTGCCGACGCGGACATGCGTCGCCCCCATCATCACCGCCGTCTCCAGATCGTCCGACATGCCCATGCTCCGCCCGGCCAATCCATGATCACGCGCCAGCTTGCCGAGCAGCGCAAAATAGGGGGCTGGCTCCACCCCAAAGGGCGGAACCGCCATCAGCCCGGCCACCGGCAGACCGGCATCCCAGGCCTGAGTCAGCAAGGCCGGCAGGTCCGCGATCGAACAGCCGCCCTTCTGCGCTTCCTCGCCGATATTGACCTGCACGAAACAGGTCGGTCGCCGGCCGGCGCGGTCCATCGCGGTGGCGAGGGCCGTTACCAGCGACGGCCGATCGACGGAGTGTATCGCATCGAACAGCGCCACTGCGTCCGCCGCCTTGTTCGACTGCAACTGACCGACCAGATGCAGCGTGACGCCATCATATCGATCGCGAATTTCCGGCCACTTATCCTGCGCTTCCTGCACGCGGTTTTCGCCGAAGACCCGCTGCCCCGCCTCCAGCAACGGCAGGATCGCCGCGGCCGATTGCGTCTTGCTGACCGCCACCAGGGTCACATCCTGCGGCGACCGATCCGCGAGTCCCGCCGCCCCGGCGATCCGCGCCCGGATCGCGGCCAGCCGCGTTGCACTGTCCTGTTCGTCCATGCCCGCGCTATAGGGGCCACCGTGCGCCGCCGATACCCCGAGAGCTGGTTGATGACCGATGAGCGGCTGGAAGACCGGCTATGGTCGATCCTGCTGCATATGCCGCCTGGCAGCGGTGTCGTCTTCCGACATCGTGCCACGCGACCAGCGGAGCGGCGTGCACTGTTCCAGCGGGTGCGCCGCATCACCCGCGCCCGGCGACTGGTGCTGTTGGCTGTCGATCCGCCCCTGCCGGGTTCCGCCGGACGCCATGGCAGGGTTGCGGGCGCCACCAGCTGGCCGGCACATGACCGGGTCGAAGCAATCGCTGGCTTCCGCGCCGGCGCGAAGCTGCTGTTCGTATCGCCGCTATATGCCACGCGTTCGCACTCTGGCGCAGCCGCCCTCGGCCCGATCAAGGCGCGACGTATTGGTCAAGGGTTAGGGATCAGCGTGATCGCGATGGGTGGCATGGATGCGCGCCGCTGGCGTCGCATCCGTCATTTGGGGTTTACTGGTTGGGCAGGTATCGATGCATGGCCAATCGGCCCCTCCGCATCGATCAGCGATCGTCAGAAACGGAAAGCGGTGCCCACATAAACCGCCTGGCTGTCACGACGCTGGTCCGCTGCCTGCGTCAACCGCTCGCGATCCGACCGATACCGGACGCCCGCCGTCACATCCAGATTGCGCGTCAGCGAATAAGAACCGCCTAGATCGACCGAATAGCTCGGAAGATCGGCGACCGCCCGCGGCGTATCCGCCAGCGGCCGATCGGCCACCGCGGCAACCCGACCGGTCCACCGCTTGCCCGAATAGCTGAGCGCGACATCGGCCGCCTCGCGACCGCCGGGCTGGCTGGCCAGATCGACACGGGTCACATCGCTAGCGATCACGAACCGCTTCCAGCCGACGGCGACCCCCAGATTATACGCGATCGGTGCCAGGCCGATCGTTGTATCGGCAACAGCGACACTGCGATCCGGCGCACCACGATTCGTCCGCGCGCGGACAGCCACGGTCATCGCCCGCGTGTCATGCCTCGACTCGGCCGGGGTGAAACGGAAATCGCCACCGAAATTGCCACGGGCCAACAGAGCGGCAAGACGGGGATCACCCGCCGCCGGCGTGAAACCGCCGACGCTGCGCACCGTTTGACGAGTCGGTGCACGCAACGACTGCTTGTCGGTGGCCCCGAACGCGGGCGCGACGAGAGTGCCCGCGGCAACAAGTGCCCCGGCAACTATCCCGACGATGATGCGCCCCGCGATCATTAAGGTCTCCAATTGGTCCCCGTCCCGAAACAGCACGTACCATGATTCGATCCGGCGTCGCCATCGGCGCACGGCGATTTATACTACCTGTTGCACAGCGCACACAGTCGGGCGCGCTGCTTGCGGGCGCGGGCGCCCCCCTGTAGAGGCCAAGATTGATTTTTCCCGCAGGATTCACGCCCATGCATCGTCGTTCCGCCCTCGCGCTCGGGCTTGTCGCCGCGCTGTCGCTTTCCGCCTGTGCCAGCAAGGGTGATCGCCCGAAGAGCGATCTCGCCGCGTCGCGCGTCACCACCATCGGCGTGAACAGCTATCTGTGGCGCGCCAGCCTCGACACCCTGTCGTTCATGCCGCTGGTCCAGACCGACTCGAACGGCGGTGTCATCGTCACCGACTGGTACGTCAATCCGCAGACGCCGACCGAACGGATGAAGGTGACGGTGACGATCCTCGACCAGGATCTTCGTGCCGATGCGGTCCGTGTCGCCGCGCTGCGTGAGATCAATCGCGGTGGCCAGTGGGTCGCCTCGCCTGTGCAGGCCGCCACCACGCAGAAGCTGGAGGACCTGATCCTCACGCGTGCCCGCGACCTGCGGCGTTCCTCGATCGCCGGCTGATACCGCACTTCCTGCCCGTGCCGATCTGTGGCCGGGCGGCATGTTAGATACGGAGTTACCAGGAATGTCGCGTTTCAACGCGCTCAAGGCCGATGCGCATTGGCAGCGTGTATGGGACGAGCGCCACACCTTCGCCGCCGACGACGCCAGCACGAAGCCCCGCGCCTATGTGCTTGAGATGTTTCCCTATCCATCGGGGAAAATCCATATGGGCCATGTCCGCAACTATACGATGGGCGACGTGCTGGCCCGTTATCGGCGGATGACCGGGCACGAAGTGCTCCACCCGATGGGTTGGGACGCGTTCGGCATGCCCGCCGAGAATGCCGCGATGGAAAAGGGCGTGCACCCCGGCACCTGGACCCGCGCGAACATCGCCGCGATGAAGGCGCAGTTGAAGCGGCTGGGCTTCGCACTCGACTGGACGCGAGAACTGGCGACATGCGAGCCGAATTACTACGGCCACGAACAGGCCCTGTTCCTCGATCTGTTTGCGGGCGGGTTGGTCTATCGCAAAGAATCCTCGGTCAACTGGGACCCGGTCGATATGACCGTGCTCGCCAACGAACAGGTGATCGACGGTCGCGGCTGGCGATCGGGCGCGGTCGTTGAGAAGCGCAAGCTGAGCCAGTGGTTCCTGAAGATCACCGATTTCGCCGATGAACTGCTCGATGGTCTGGGCAAGCTGGAGCATTGGCCCGACAAGGTCCGGCTGATGCAGGAAAACTGGATCGGTAAGAGCCAGGGACTGAAGTTCAGCTTCGCAACGTCGGACGGCCATCAGGTTGAGGTATTCACGACCCGCCCCGACACGATCTTCGGCGCCAGTTTCGTCGCGGTCGCCGCCGATCACCCGATCGCGCGCGCACTCGCCGAGGGTAATCCGGATGCCGCCGCTTTTATCGAGCGCTGCAAACAGGGCGGCACCACCGCCGCTGAGCTGGAGACGCAGGAAAAGCTCGGCTTCGACACCGGCCTGACCGCACAGCATCCGCTCGACCCGAACTGGCAGTTGCCGATCTACATCGCGAACTTCGTGCTGATGGAATACGGCACTGGCGCGGTCTTCGGCGTGCCCGCACATGACCAGCGCGATTTCGATTTTGCCCGCAAATACGACCTGACGATCAAGCGCGTCGTTTCTGACGGCGCCACCGACGAGCCGCTGTTCACCGATGAACAGGCCTATACTGGCGCCGGCACCATCGTGAACTCGTACTTCCTCGACGGCATGACGATCGAGGATGCCAAGCGCGCCGTGATCGACCGGGCCGAGGGTGAAGGCTGGGGCACCGGCACCACCGTGTTCCGCCTGCGCGACTGGGGCGTCAGTCGCCAGCGTTATTGGGGCACACCGATCCCGATCATTCACTGTGACGCGTGCGGCGTGGTGCCGGTGCCGCAGGACCAGCTGCCTGTCATTTTGCCCGACGACGTGTCGTTCGCCATCCCCGGCAACCCGCTCGACCGGCATCCGACCTGGAAGCATGTCGCCTGTCCCTCCTGCGATGCCGACGCCGTGCGCGAAACCGATACGCTCGACACATTCGTCGATTCGTCTTGGTATTTCATCCGCTTCGCCAGCCAGCCGGACGATAAACCCTTCGACCGGGCCGAGGCGGAACGCTGGTTACCCGTCGCGCAATATATCGGTGGTGTGGAGCATGCGATCCTCCACCTGCTCTATGCGCGCTTCTGGACTCGGGCGCTGCGCCACATCGGCAAGCTCGATATCACCGAGCCCTTTGCCGGCCTGTTCACGCAGGGCATGGTGACGCACGAGACGTACAAATCCTCGGACGGCCGCTGGCTCGCCCCCGACGACGTGCGCGACGGCACCGAGATCGCAACCGGTAATCCAATCACGATCGGCCGCGTCGAGAAGATGTCGAAGTCCAAGAAGAACACGATCGATCCCGAGCCGATCGTCGATCAATATGGCGCCGACGCCGTCCGCTGGTTCATGCTGTCGGACAGCCCTCCAGAACGCGATCTGCCGTGGTCCGAAGCCGGTATCGAAGGCTCATGGCGTTTCGTCCAGCGCCTCTGGCGGCTGTTCGGTGCGGATGTCGACAATACCACGGGTAATGACCTGCCTCTGCGTAAGCTCGCCCACCGCACCACCGCCGGCGTCGCCGAGGCGATCGAGGGATTGCAGTTCAACAAGGCGGTGGCGCTGCTCTACACGCTCGCCAATGCGATCGAAAAGGCACCTGCCTCCACCGACCGTCGCGTTGCCATCGACACGCTGCTGCGCCTATCATCACCGATGGTGCCGCATCTGGCCGAGGAAGCATGGGGCATGGCCGAACATGACGGCCTGATCGCCGATGCTCCCTGGCCCATTGTCGATCCGGCCTTGCTGGTCGATGACGAGGTGACGATCGCGATACAGGTCAACGGCAAGCTCCGCGACACGCTGGTCGTCGCCAAGGGAACACCGAAAGATGTGCTGGAAACAACGGCGCTGGCGAGCGACAAGGTTATCCGGCTGCTCGAAGGCCAGTCCCCGCGCAAGGTGATCGTCGTGCCCGACCGTCTCGTGAATATCGTCGCATGATGGCTCGGTTGCTCCTCGTCGCAGGGATCGCGCTGACACCGATGCTGTCAGGTTGCGGACTGCGGCCCCTTTACGGTGGTGGTTCCAGCGGTAGCGTGGCGTCGGCGCTGACCCAGGTCGAAGTATCGCCGATTGAGGGCAAGGCCGGATGGCTGATCGCCACCTCGCTGCGCGATCGGCTGGGTGCCAGCGGCTCCCCCCGTTACCGGCTCGATATCCGGCTGGACGACCAGATCGTCGGCTTGGGCGTTCGCCAGGACGACAGCGTCACGCGCGAACGGCGGACGCTGCGAGCGCGGTTCCAGTTGATCGACCTGACGGATAGCACGGTCGTCGTCGATGCGACGGCAGGTTCGGACGCCGGTATCGATGTCGTCCAATCCGAATATGCGACCATCGCGGCCGAGAATACCGCACTGGAACGCCTGTCGGGCATCGTGGCGGATAAGATCGTCGCCCGGATCGCCCTGTATGCCCAGCAACGGGAAAGCGGCACGGAAGCGCCACCTGCGGCACCGCCCGCCCCTATCCCGGTCCCGTGAAAGCCAGCGCCAACCAGATCCGTCAGGCGCTTGCCGCGCCACGTCTCCGCTTCTACCTGCTCCACGGTCCCGACGAAGCCGGCGCTGGCGCACTGGCGGCCATATTGGCGCAAGCGATGGGCGATCGGGCGGAGCGCGTCGATCTGGACGGCGCGGCGCTTCGTTCAGACCCGGCCCGGCTGGCTGACGAGGCCGCGTCGATGTCGCTGTTCGGCGATGCCCGCCATATTCGCGTGACCGGCATGGGCGACGAGAGCCTAGCTGCCGTCACCACACTGCTCACCGCCGAAGCTGCGGGCAACCCGGTGGTCGCGATCGCACCCAGCGTCCGCTCGACGGCCAAGATCGTCAAGCTAGCAATCGACTCCCCCCACGCCCTCGCCTTCGCCTGCTATCCCCCGACCGCGCAGGATGCCGAACGACTGGCGACAACGTTGGCCGGCGACCGGGGTATGCGGCTGGCGACGGGCGTTGCTGCACGGCTGGTTACGGCCAGCAGCGGCGATCGGTCGGTGATGGCGCAGGAGATCGAGAAGTTTGCGCTGTTCCTCGATGCGGCACCCGATCGACCCCACGAACTCGACCATCAAACGCTCGATCTCGTCGGCGCCGATCTAGACGAAGCGGAAGCAACTCGGGCGGTGGAGGCGGTGGTCGAGGGGCGACCCGATCATTTGGCCGAGGAACTCAACCGGCTGAGCGAGGCCGGCACGTCGCCCATTCCCTGGTTGCGGCAGATCGCCCGCCGGCTCGTCGCCCTGATCGATATGCGTGCAGACGTGGCGAACGGCGAACCCGTCGACGCCGTGATGAAGCGTCACCGCGTATTCTTCCGCGACGAAGATGCAACGGCACGGGCGCTACGCCGGTGGACGCCGATGATGCTGTCGACGGCATTGGCCCGTACCCGTGCCGCCGAACGCGCGGTGATGAGCCCAGGCAATGCGGGTGGCGTGTTGGCGGACGAGGCGGTGCTGCAACTCGCCCGCGCGCTGGCACGGCGAGGCTAGATCGTTTCGCCGGTAAGGCGCTGGCAGATCATGTCGAGCTGATCGAGCGTCGAGTACCCCAGCGTCAGCGAACCGCCTTTCTCGCCATGGGTTACGGACACCGCCACTCCCAACAGGTCAGCCAACTGCCGCTCCAGTGCCGCGATATCCGCGTTGCCGGCGTCCATCCCGCCCTGCGCCGACGGTCGGTTCGCCCCGCCCCGATTTCGCGGCGCCTTGCTCTCTCGCGCCAGCTTCTCGGTTTCGCGAACTGACATGCCGCGGGCGACGACCTGCGATGCCAGCCCCTCGACATCCGGTGCGCCAAGCAACGCCCTGGCATGACCCATCGACAGCGACCCATCGACGACCTGAGCCTGAACCTCGTCGGGCAGCTCGAGCAGCCGCAACAGGTTTGCGACGTGACTACGCGACTTGTGAACGATCTTGGCCAGCGCATCTTGCGTATGGCCGTACTCACCGGCGAGCCGCTGATATGCCTGCGCTTCTTCGATCGCGTTCAGATCCTGGCGCTGGATATTCTCAATCAGCGCGATTTCCAGCGTCTCGGCATCGTCGAGATCGCGCACCACGACGGGCACTTCGTGCAACCGGGCGCGTTGCGCCGCGCGCCAGCGACGCTCTCCGGCGACGATCTGGAATTGATGGCCATGCGGCCGCACGACGATCGGTTGGATCAACCCGCGTGCCGCGATCGAAGCGGCAAGCTCATCCAGCAGCGCCTCGTCGAACCGGCGACGAGGTTGATCCGGGTGCGGCGCCAGCGAATTGACTGGCAGCATCCGCAATCCGCTCGGCGCTTCCGTATCGGAGGCAACCGGAGCCTCACGGGCCATTTCGCCCAGCAAGGCATCCAGTCCCCGACCCAGACCGCCCCGCGGCCGACGCGCAGCTTCGCTCATGCCGCAGCTGCCGCGCGTGGCAGGCGCTGGATCATCTCACGCGCCAACGCGATATACGCTTCCGAGCCTGAGCACCGATGATCGTAGATCAACGCCGGCAATCCATGGCTGGGCGCTTCCGACAGGCGGACATTACGAGGGATCACCGTTTGAAACACGACCGATCCCAGCACGGCACGCACGTCAGTCGACACCTGTTCTGTCAGGCGGTTGCGGCGGTCGTACATCGTCAACGCAACGCCCAGGATCGAGAGACCGGGATTGAACCGGCTACGGATACGCTCGACCGTACTCAGCAACTGAGACAGCCCCTCCAACGCGAAGAACTCACATTGTAGCGGCACCAACAGGGCGTCGGCCGCGACCATGGCATTTATCGTGAGCAATCCGAGCGATGGGGGACAATCGATCAGGATAATGTCCCAGTTACTTGTCGATCCCTTGAGCGCAATATCGAGACGATGCGTCCGCGCGTCGAAGTCGACCAGTTCGATCTCCGCACCCGATAGATCGACGGTCGCCGGCATCAAATCAAGCCTCGGCACTTTGGTCGGCACCGTCGCCTGAGACACGGTGGAAGACCCGATCAGGACATCATAGCTTGAACGCTGCCGCTGTGACTGTCCAATGCCGAGGCCTGTAGACGCATTACCTTGAGGGTCGAGATCAATCAGCAGCACCCGGCTGCCGGTAGCGGCCAGTGCCGTACCCAGATTGATGGCGCTGGTCGTCTTGCCGACCCCGCCCTTTTGGTTGGCGATCGCTATGACCGTCGTCACGGGCGGGGCTCCAGCACCAAAATCGACGAGTCGGAACGAGTGAGACTTTGTTCCACGTGAAACACCAGCTGATGACGGGCGCATAACGCCGGGAGCGATGAGGCATCCACCGTCCCTCGCGGTAGCAGCCATCGCGTCTTCTTTGTGGCGCAATGAGCAGCAGCAAGCAAAAGTTTTTCCACCGAAGCGACAGCGCGAGCCGTTATGACATCCGCCGTCCAGTCCAAATTCTCAACCTTGCTGACCGCCACATGCGCGTCCTTCAGGCCCAGGCGCTCGATGCTCTCCGCCAAAAAATCCGCCCGCTTGCGTCGCGGCTCAACCATCATGATTGGGCTGCAACCGGCGACGGCCAATACCATTCCGGGAAACCCCCCACCCGTTCCGATATCCAGCCAGCGCCCGGCAGAGCCCGCAGCAACTTCAATCAACTGCAAAGAATCGACCACATGTCGGTCCCAGATCGCCGGGACCGTCGCCGGCGATATCAAGTTCTGCCGGCCATTCTCCGTCACCACCATCTCCACGAAGGAAGACAGCCGAGTAAACCCGCGCGCATCAACCCGCTGCCGGACCCATTCCTGTGCTTCGATTTCCGTCACGCTGCCAACTTCTTGGCATGGAGCAACACTGCCGACAGCGCGGCCGGTGTCACCCCTCGCACACGGGCAGCCGCGGCGAGAGATCGCGGGCGGCTCGCACCCAGCCGAGCGACCATCTCCAAAGAAAGGCCGGGTACCGTCGCGTAATCGATGACGTCCGGCAAAAACACATCCTCATCCTCACGAAGACGACGCACCTCCTCAGCCTGTCGTTCGAGATATGGGGCGTAGCGCGCGTCTTCGACGATCTCGCTCACGATGCCCGAATCGACACCCTCAGAAGCCTGTGGCGCGATCTGGTCCAGGGTCACGCCTTCGAATCGCAGCCATTCCCATGCCGTCCGCTTGGCTCCATCACGACTGACACTTGCTCCTCGATCGGCGACCTCACTCGCGGAATGGACAGTCGCGAGCCGCTGGCGAAATATCGAACGTCCTGCCTCACGCCGTTGCTGATGCTCCACCCTTTGCTTGCTGACGCACCCCGCCGCTCGCGCGGTGCCGCCCAGCCGCGTTTCCGCATTGTCCGCCCGCAACGCTAAACGATATTCGGCCCGCGCCGTCAGCATGCGGTACGGCTCGGTTACGCCCTGCAATACCAGGTCGTCGATCATCACACCTATATAGGACGAAGCACGATCCAATCGGACTGGCTCAAGATTCATTACGTGAGCCGCCGCATTCAATCCTGCGACCAACCCCTGCCCCGCTGCTTCTTCATACCCGGTGGTTCCGTTGATCTGCCCCGCAAAGAACAGGCCGGGCACGCTACGCAGCGCCAATGTTGGCTCAAGCGCACGCGGATCGATGTGGTCATATTCCACGGCGTATCCGGCTACGGTGATCTGGGCATGCTCCAGTCCCGGAATAGTCGCGAGCATCGCCGCCTGCGCTATCGCCCCGATCGAAGTCGACAGGCCGTTTGGATAGACTGTGGAGTCGTTCAGCCCCTCTGGCTCGAGGAAGATCTGGTGTCCGTCGCGATCGCCAAAGCGATGGATTTTATCCTCGATCGACGGGCAGTATCGCGGTCCGGCCCCTTCGATCGCGCCGGAGAATAATGGGGATTCGGGGATCGCTTCACGGATGACTGCATGGGTTGCTGTCCTCGTTCTGGTGATCGCGCATGCAATCTGGGGAATGGAACGCCTCGGCGTCAATGCCGACATCGTCCAATCGTCATCATCCGATGGCTGCTCTTCCAAACGTGCCCAGTCGATCGTTCGACCATCCAGCCGCGGCGGTGTGCCTGTTTTCAGCCGAGCCATCGGCAGGGCCATGGAGCGCAATCGGCTGGCTAACGGTCCCGCCGCTCGCTCATCGGCCCGACCGCCCTCACCCCGCTCACTTCCACGAAACAGGCGCCCGCCAAGGAAGGTCCCGGTGGCAATGACGACGGCTCGTGCGGACAGCTTCGTGCCATCGGCCAACATGACACCGGCGATCTGCTCCCTCTCGAGGGTGAGATCGATGACGTCGCCACCGATCACCTGGACTCGCTGCTCGGTAGCTACCATCGCCCGAATTGCAGCAGCGTAAAGCAACCGGTCGGCTTGGATGCGCGGACCCTGTACGGCCGCGCCCTTGCTCCGGTTCAACATCCGATGATGGATCGCCGATGCATCCGCCGCTCTCGCCATGAGTCCGTCAAAGGCGTCGATCTCTCGAACGATATGCCCCTTCCCCAATCCGCCAATCGATGGATTACAAGACATTATGCCCAAATTATTACGGTCGAAAGTAACGAGGGCGACTTCGGCCCCGCGCCGCGCGGCGGCCATCGCGGCCTCCACCCCAGCATGGCCAGCGCCGATCACAATCACGTCAAACATGGCATTGCCTTACCGCTAACTGCCGTATGCCGTCAAAAACGTTCCACGTGGAACATCATTTTCCCAAACAGAACCGGGAGAAGAGAGCGTCGAGCATTAATTCGGTAGCATCTGCACCAACGATCCCAGCCAGCCCTACGCGCGCGCGACGTAGGTGTTCTCCCATCAGAAGCGGATCGTTGGTCGACGTTTTCAACTCCACCGCCGCCCCTCGACAAAGCATCCGATGACGTTCGCGCAGAGGTAAGGCATCAGCTTGAGGCAATAGCAATGCGGCACGCTGTTCGATCTCATCCCATAACCGATCGACACTCTGCGACCGATCCTGACGCACCGCGATGGTCGGCCCCTTCGGCAAATCATGCCGCTCCGGCAAATCAGCGCGAGGATACACCCATAGTGCGTCCGGCCGTGGAGGCCGGGTGTCGTCTAGCCACAGCAGAATATCGGCGGACGCGATCGCCTGATTGGCGCGCTCGACACCCATCGCTTCAATGACATCTCCGGTTTCCGTCAAACCGGCGGTATCCAGCAGAATATAGGCGATACCGCGCCGCATCACCGTCGCTTCGATCCGATCACGTGTCGTCCCCGCGATCGGTGAGACGATCGCCGCATCTCGCTCCGCCAGCAAATTGAGCAGAGTGGATTTGCCCGCATTGGGCGATCCGCCGATCACGACCCTGATCCCGTCCCGTAGCCGTTCCACCGACGGGGCCGCCGCCACCGCTCCGATCTCGGCGGCCAGATCGTGCATCCCGCCGATGATACTTGCTACCTCATGATCGCCCGTATCGACATCATCCTCGTCGGCATGGTCAAGAGCCGCTTCGATCCTCGCCGAAAGCTCTGCGATCCGATCCAGCCATCGCACGATCTGCTGACTGATCCGGCCTTCCGCTGCCGCGAGCGCGGTAACCCGCTGCGTCTCGGTTTCCGCTTCCAACAGATCCGCCAGACCCTCCGCTTCAGCCAGATCGATCCGTCCGTGCATCAGCGCCCGGCGGGTGAACTCACCCGGCTCCGCAATCCGGCAGGCGGGTATCTCGCTCAAAGCTCGTTCCACGGCCGCGACGACCGCGCGACCGCCATGGCAGTGCAATTCCACCACATCCTCACCAGTGGCGGTTTGCGGCCCGGGAAAGGCGATCACCAACGCTCGGTCCAGCAGCATCCCGTCCGCATTCCGTAGCGGCCGCAACGTCGCCTGACGCGGCGGAGGTACCGATCCAGCCAACGTAGTTGCCGCGGCCATCGCCACTGGACCGCTGATCCGGATCACTGCGATCCCCGCCGGTGGCCGTCCGCTGGATACGGCGAAGATCGTATCGATCATCCGCCCGCGGGCTTCGTCGCCCCCTCCATCAGCCGGCGCCAGAATGTCATCCCCGCTTCACCCATCGGCGCCCAGCTGCGCATCATCGCCTCCATGGCTTCGGGCCGCATGTTGCCCTCCATCGCCTCGCCCATCACTGTCAGATAGCGATCGTGCAGCGCGGTCAGGTCGGGCAGGCCCATGGCCCGACGCGCCTCTTCCGGTGTGCAGTCGATCTCGATCGTCACTTTCATGATCTAGTTTCCTTGAGCAGGCAGGAGCGGGTCGCCATAGCGACAGAGCGAAGAGGCGGCGTCAACGCCGTCCCTCCCCCGTCACAGGAGACGAGCATGACCGGCACCATTACCATCGACACCGACCACGGTAGCTTTACCGCCTATCGCGCCGAGCCTGCCGATACCCCCCGCGCGGCCATCGTCGTGATCCAGGAGATTTTCGGCGTCAATGCCGGCATCCGGCGCAAGTGCGACACGCTGGCAGAGGCCGGCTATCTCGCCATCGCGCCTGATTTGTTCTGGCGGTTTGCGGCCGGGGTCGAGCTTGATCCCGACGTGAAACCGGAATTTGAACGAGCACTGGAGCTGATGGGGCAGCTCGATCAGGATGCAGCGATCCGGGATATCGAAACCACCATCCACACCGCTCGCGGGCTGTTGCCCGATGGCGGCAAGGTCGGCGTTGTCGGCTATTGCCTCGGCGGTCGTCTCGCCTTCATGACTGCGACCCGAACCGACGTCGACGCCAGCGTCGGCTATTATGGCGTCGGGATCGACGGTCTGCTCGGCGAAGCGAATGCGATCGCCCATCCCGTCCTGCTCCATATTCCCGAAGAAGATCACTTCGTCGACAAGGCCGCACAGCAGCGGATGCACGACGGTTTGGATGGTCATGCCAAGGTTACGCTGCATGATTACCCCGGTGAGGATCACGGTTTTGCCACCGAATTTGGCGCCCGCCGTTCGGATGCGTCCGCCGAACTGGCCGATGAGCGCACCGCCGCATTCTTCGCCAAGCATCTCGCCTGAAACCAAAAGGCCCGCCTTTTCGGGCGGGCCTTTCGTCATCAAGTGAAGAGGCTGACCAACCCCAGCGTATCGGTGGTCCCTGTCCAGCCCTCATAGATCATCTTGATAGCGACGAGCAGGATGACGGCCAGACCGAAATAGGCGATCCAACGATACCGATCGATGATCCGGGCGACGAAGTTCGCCGCCAGACCCATCAGCGCCACCGACAGCAACAGGCCGACGACGAGGATACCGGGATGCTCGCGCGCCGCGCCGGCCACTGCCAGCACGTTGTCTAGGCTCATCGACACATCCGCTACAGCGACCGCCCAGGCGGCGGCAGCGAAGCTTTTGACCGGCTTGATGCCCTGTTCGACGTTCGCTTCGTGATTACCGCCCTCGCGGATTTCGCGCCAGAATTTCCAGCTGACCCAGAGCAGCAACAGGCCACCAGCGAAGATGAGGCCCACGATGCCCATCAGCCACGTCACGATCAGCGCGAAGAAGATGCGCAGCACCAGTGCGGCGCCGATGCCGATCAGGATAACCTTCTTGCGCTGATCCGCCGGCAATCCGGCCGCCAGGGCGCCAACGACGATGGCGTTGTCGCCCGCCAGGACGAGATCGATCATCAGCACCGATCCAAACGCGGCGAGCGCCGCGGGTTCGGTGATGTTGGAAAAGTCGGCGACGATATGCTGCCAGATTTCGGCGGGCGAGCCTGGTCCGGCCGTCGCCGCGGCCGCCAGCATGGATAGGATAGTCAATGTAGGGCTCCCGGTAAGATACGGAGAGAAACGATCGCCCTGCCCCGCCAGTTTCAATCGTTTTTCATCGCGAGCCCCGCCACAGGCAAAGCCCGCGTCGTCGGATGGGCCTTGCCCGCCGGCCGGCATGAACCAGTAACAGCGCCCCGCGCGGTTACTGGTTCATGCTGTCGAAGAAATCCTCGTTGGTCTTCGAATTCTTCATCTTGTCGAGCAGGAATTCCATCGAATCGATCGTGCCCATCTGCATCAGGATGCGACGGAGCACCCACATTTTCGACAGCTTATCCTTGGCGACAAGCAGCTCTTCCTTGCGGGTGCCGCTCTTGCCGACGTCGAGGGCCGGGAAGATGCGCTTGTCGGCGACCTTGCGATCCAGGACGATCTCGGAGTTGCCGGTGCCCTTGAACTCCTCGAAGATCACCTCGTCCATGCGGCTGCCGGTGTCGATCAGCGCGGTGGCGATGATCGAGAGCGAGCCGCCTTCCTCGATGTTACGTGCCGCACCGAAGAAGCGCTTCGGACGCTGGAGCGCGTTCGCATCGACGCCGCCGGTCAGGACCTTGCCCGATGACGGCACCACGGTGTTGTAGGCACGGCCGAGACGCGTGATCGAATCCAGCAGGATCACGACGTCCTTCTTGTGCTCCACCAGCCGCTTGGCCTTTTCGATCACCATCTCGGCGACCTGGACGTGGCGCTGCGCGGGTTCGTCGAAGGTGGAGGACACGACCTCACCCTTCACGCTGCGCTGCATGTCGGTGACTTCCTCCGGCCGCTCGTCGATCAGCAGAACGATCAGAAAGACCTCGGGGTGATTCTCCGAGATCGCGCGGGCGATGTTCTGGAGCATCACCGTCTTGCCGACCCGCGGCGGGGCAACGATCAGCGTGCGCTGGCCCTTGCCCTGCGGGCTGACGATGTCGATGACGCGCGCCGACTTGTCCTTCTGCGTCGGATCTTCCGGGTCGAGCGTCAGCTTCGATTCCGGATAGAGCGGCGTCAAATTGTCGAAATTGACGCGGTGGCGAACCGCATCGGGATCATCAAAATTGACCGTCGTCAGGCGCACCAGCGCGAAATAGCGCTCGCCGTCCTTGGGCCCACGAATCTCGCCCTCGACCGTATCACCGGTGCGCAGGCCGTGTTTGCGGACCTGGTTGGGGGAGACGTAGATGTCGTCGGGGCCGGCGAGATAGTTCGCCTCCGGGCTGCGCAGGAAGCCGAAGCCGTCCTGCAGCACCTCGATCGTGCCCAGACCCATAATCTGGTCGCCGCGTTCGGCCTGTTCCTTCAGGATGGCGAACAGCAGGTCCTGCTTGCGGAGCGTGGAGGCGCCCTCGACGCCCAGCTCTTCGGCCAGTTGCACCAGTTCGGCCGGTGTCTTTTTCTTCAAGTCTTTGAGATGCATGGATAGATCCGGATGCAGATAGTCGGGAAAGATAGCCGGGTCGGCGTCGGGAACGCAGCGCAACGGGGCTGGGCAAGAAACGTGGAACGACAGGACGTCGCTCTCTACGGTCGATCAGGGCGTAAGCGGCGCTTCGACATCCGTCAAGCGAAAGCGCTGATTCAGCGGACGGGGATCGAGGGGCGGTCGATCGCGGAAAGTCTCGAAAGTCACACTCACGTACGCGCACGGGGCTTGCCGACGGGCGGGTTGGAGTTGGGAGAAATGCGGGCCATGGGGAGGAGATAGTGGCTTCCGGGCATGTAGGACATCGCCCCACTCCCCCCTTCGGTCGCCCTCACCCTTTCGCGGCTACGTTGCTCCCTCCCTCTCCCACTGGGAGAGGGAATAAATTACGGCTTCACGATCACCAGCACGACGATCAGCGTTACCGCCAGCGCCGGGATTTCGTTCAGCATCCGCAGTTGCTTGCCCTGCAAGGTCGGGCGGTTCGCGGCGAGTTTCTTCGCATAGCCCACCGCCCAGCCATGGTAACCCGACAGGAGCAACACCAGCATCAGCTTGGCGTGGAGCCAGCCCAGCCCCCCTGACCCGTCGAACAGGCCGATATTGGCCGACAGCGCCAGCCCCAGCACCCAGACGACGACCAGCGCCGGCGTCAGGATGATGCCGCGGATCTTGCCCTCGCGCTCGACCCATAGCGCGGCTTCCTCGGTCCGCCCGGCGGCCAGCGCTTCCTGATGATAGACCAGATAGCGCGGCAGCATGAACAGCCCCGCCATCCAGAAGATTACGAAGATCAGGTGCGCCGCCTTCACCCAGTCATAGGCCGCGCCCAGCCAGCCGGTCATGCCGTCCTCCTGACGCGAGCGATCAGCCGCTCGACATGCGAAATCGGGGTATCGGGCAGAATGCCGTGCCCCAGGTTGAACACGTGCGGCCGATCGGCCAGCACGCCGGTGATCCGGTCGATCGCGCGGTCCAGTTCCTCACCGCCGGCGATCAGCGCCAGCGGATCGAGATTGCCCTGCACCGGCATCCCCTCGGGCAACATCGCGTGCGCCCAAGCGGGATCGACGGTCTCGTCCAAGCCCAGCGCGTCGACCCCCGTCTCGCGAGCATAGGCGGGCAGCTTGCCTCCTGCCCCCTTGGGGAAACCGATGATCGTCAGGTCCGGCCGCCGCGCCCGCAAACCGGCGACGATCGCGGCATTGGGGGCGATGACCCAGCGTTCGAACTGGGCGGGGCTGAGCGATCCGGCCCAGCTGTCGAACAGCTGCACCGCCTCGACCCCGGCGTCCGCCTGCGCGACCAGATAATCGATCGTCATCCGGGCGATCGCATCAATGATCGCGCCAAACGCCTGCGGGTCGCGATAGGCAAAACGCCGCGTCTCGCCCTGATCCTTGGACCCCTTGCCCGCGACCATATAGGTCGCCACCGTCCAGGGACTGCCCGCAAAGCCCAGAAAGCTGGTTTCAGGGGGTAGCATGGCCGCGACCTGCCGAACGGTCTCGTAGACGGGCTCTAGACGCTCTGGAACGCGATCCAGTGCGGTCAGGGCGTGATCGACCAACGGCGGTTCCAGCCGCGGCCCCTCCCCTACGCCGAAGCTGAGATCCTGTCCCAGCGCCCAGGGCACCATCAGGATGTCCGAGAACAGGATCGCACCGTCAAATCCGAATCGCCGGATCGGCTGGATCGTCACCTCGGCCGCAGCGGCGGGATCGGTGGCGAGAGCGAGGAAGCCCCCCTTCTCCGCCCGGAGCGCGCGGTATTCGGGCAGGTAACGGCCCGCCTGCCGCATCAGCCACAGCGGCGGCACCGGGCGGCGTTCGCCCCGCAGCACCGCCAATAATGGCTTGTCCCGGGGGGCGGGGACGGAATCGCCAGGAGCGACGGCAGAGAGAGAGTCGGTCAGCGCCTTCTTCCTAACAGTAGATTCGAGAAAGATGTTGAAGTGGTAGGCACGTGGGCAACGGGGATTAGGCGGCCATCCCCGAATTGCCAACAGGTTGACGGGGCCAGCATCCCAGGAATCGGGTGATTCGATTCAACGATCCCCGTTATCCACAGCCTGTGGATAAAAATCGAGCCTGTGGACGTGCCTGTGGATAAGTTTCAGGTTGTCCACCGGTGGAGAGCGGCTTGGCGTCTCATCCGAGTTATCCTAGGTTTTATCCCGATGTTATCCACAGTCTTGTCCACAACCCCCGCCACGGGCGCCTGAGCGCCATGGCCCTCACCCGCCTCCACCTGCATCTGCTGTCGGATTCGACCGGCGAGACGCTAGAGAACATCGCCAAGGCGGCGCTTGCCCAGTTCGACGATGTCGAGACGGTCCGGCATTTCTGGCCGATGGTCCGGACCGAGGCACACCTTGAGCGCATTCTTCAGGAAATCGCCCAGAATCCGGGACTTGTGGTGTTCACGCTGGTGAATCCGGCGACGCGGCGGATTCTGGAAGCACGGTGCGTCGCGCTCGGTTTGCCGGCGGTGGCGCCGCTGGATCCGGTCAATGATGCGCTGTCGGCGATGCTGGGGCAGCAGGCCAAGGCGCGGCCAGGGCGCCAGCATGTGCTCGACGCTGCCTATTTCGCGCGGGTCGATGCGATCCAGTGGACGATCGCGCACGACGACGGCATCGCGCATGAGGAATGGGAGGAGGCGGATATCCTGCTCGCCGGGGTCAGCCGATCGTCGAAAACGCCGACGTCGATCTACCTAGCCAATCGCGGGTTCAAGACCGCCAATATTCCGATCGTGGTCGAAAGCCCGCCGCCCAAATCATTGTATAGCCTGAAAAATCCGCTGGTCGTCGGCCTGACGACCAGCGCCGACCGGCTGATCGCGGTGCGACGCAACCGGCTGTTGTCGCTCAACCAGCAACCCGACACCCCCTATGTCGAGGAAGATGCCGTCGCCCGCGAGATCGCCTTTGCCCGGCGGATGTTCGCGGATAATGGCTGGCCGGTGATCGACGTCACCCGGCGATCGATCGAGGAAACCGCGGCCGCCGTCGTCTCGCTGGTCAACCAACGAAGCGCGGATCGCCAGAATCGAACCGAGATGGACGAATGATCCCCGAAGCGATCGAGACCGCCGACCGCAAGATACTGGTGCTCGCCTCGCAGAGTGCGTCGCGCCGGGCGATGCTGGATGCGGCGGGCGTGCCATACGAGGCGCTGCCGGCGCGGGTGGACGAGGACGCGGCCAAGGCATCGTTGGCGCACCTGTCGGCTCGCGATCTGGCCGATGCGCTGGCCGAGCTGAAGGCGGTGAAGATATCGCGACAGGTGCCGGGCGCACTGGTGCTGGGATCGGATTCGCTGATCGCGCTGGCCGATGGCAACCGACTCGACAAGCCGGAGAGCCGCGAGGAGGCGGCCGAGCATCTGGCGCGGATGAGCGGGGGCGTGCACGATCTGTGGAGTGCCGCCGTCGTCGCCGAACAGGGCAATGCGGTGTGGCGCCATGTCGATCGCGCGAAGCTGCACGTTCGAGCGCTGTCGGCGGCGTTCATCGACGCGTATCTGGATCTTGAATGGCCGGCGATCGCTGGCTGTGTCGGCTGTTTCCGGATCGAGGGCAGGGGGGTGCAGTTGTTCGGGCGGATCGAGGGCAGCCAGTTCACCGTACTGGGCCTGCCGCTGTTGCCCGTGCTCGATTATTGCCGCATCCGGGGGGTGATCGCCGGCTGAATCAGGTCAGAGAAGGGTGCGCATGACTGTTGAGACGTTCCAGGGCGCGACCCGCCCCTATGCGGAGGTGATCGGCGATCCGATCGCACATTCGAAATCGCCGGTCATCCACAGCTTCTGGCTCGCCGCACTCGGCATCGATGCCGAATATCGCGCCACGCACGTCACGTCCGACGACCTCGCCGCCTTCTTTGCGCAGCGGGCGGCGGACCCGCACTGGCGCGGATGCAACATCACCGTGCCGCACAAGGTGGAGGCGATGGCGCATGTCGGCGACCCCGGCAACGTCCGCGGCTCGATCGGCGCGATCAACACCGTGTTCCGGCTGGAGGATCGGACGCTCGCTGGCACCAACACCGATGCCGCCGGCTTCTGGGCGCCGATCGCCGACATGGAGCTGGCCGACCGGCCGGTGACGGTGATCGGGGCAGGGGGCGCGGCGCGGGCGATCCTGTGGGCGCTGTCGCGGGTCGGCGTCGGGCTGGTGACGGTGCTGAACCGCAATCCGTTGAAGGCGGCAGCCTTGCTGTCGTCGTTCGGGCTGAAGGGGCAGGCGCTGCCGCTCGGTCCCGCCGCCCCGGCCGCCGCCCTGCTGGTCAACGCCACCAGCCTGGGGATGGTCGGGCAGCCGCCGCTGACGCTCGACCTGTCGGCGTTGCCGAAGGATGCGGTGGTGTACGACATCGTCTATGCACCGCTGGAGACGCCGTTGCTCGCGGCCGCGCGGGCGCGGGACCTGGACATTGTCGACGGGCTGGAGATGCTGATCGGCCAGGCGGCGGTCGCCTTTGCGATCCTGTTCGGCCAGGACCCGCCGCGCGACCGTGATGCGGAGCTGCGCGCGCTGCTGACCGCATGATCGTGCTCGGCCTGACCGGGTCGATCGGCATGGGCAAATCGACCGTCGCAGCGATGTTCGCCGACGAGGGCGTGCCGGTGTTCGACGCCGATGCCGTGGTGCATGGCTTGCAGGGTCCGGGCGGGCGGCTGGTGCCGCAAATCGAGGCGGCGTTCCCGGGCACGACGGGGGCGAAAGAGGGGGGCGCGGCCGTCGACCGGGTGGCGTTGGGGCAATCGGTGCTGGGCGATGCGGCGGCGCTGTCGCGGCTGGAGGCGATCGTGCATCCGGCGGTGGGCGAGGAGCGGGCGGCGTTCCTGACGGCGCAGGCCGGTGCGGCGATCGTGCTGCTCGACGTGCCGTTGCTGTTCGAGACGGGGGGCGAGCGATATTGCGACAAGGTGGCGGTGGTCTCTGCCGCCCCCACTGTGCAGCAGGCGCGGGTGCTGGCGCGCGCCGGTATGACGGCGGCGCGGCTGGCGGCGATTCTCGCCCGCCAGATGCCCGATGCCGACAAGCGCGCGCGCGCCGATTTCGTCATCGCGACCGACATATCGCTGGACGAGACGAGCACGGCGGTGCGGCGGGTCATCGCTTGCCTGACCGCGCGATAAGGCCGATACGATAGCGATGCGCGAGATCGTGTTCGATACCGAGACCACCGGCTTCAAATTTTCCGAAGGCGACCGGCTGGTCGAGATCGGCTGTGTCGAGATGGTCAACCGGGTCGAGACCGGTCGCACCTTTCACGCCTATTACAATCCTGAACGATCGATGCCGGTCGAGGCGTTCAACGTCCACGGCCTGTCGGATGCGTTCCTGCGCGACAAGCCGGTGTTCGCCGCGGGGGTGGCCGACTTTCTCGACTTCATCGGCGATGCGCCACTGGTCGCGCACAACGCCAGTTTCGATTTCGGCTTCATCAACGGCGAACTGAACGCGTGCGGCTTTCCGCCGGTCTGTCACCGGACGCGGATGATCGACACGCTGCAGATCGCCCGCAGCCGCCATCCGGGCGCCAAGCACACGCTCGACGCGCTGTGTTCGCGCTTCGGTGTCGATCGGTCGCACCGTGTGCTGCACGGCGCGCTGCTCGATGCGCAGTTGCTGGCGCAGGTTTATGTCGAACTGATGGGCGGTCGGCAGATCGGGTTGGGCCTGGCCGACGATCTGCCCGTCGCAGCAGAGGGGCCGGTCGTCGCGGTCACGCCCCGCACGCTGCGCCCATCACGTATTTTCGCCATTCCCGAGGGAGAACTTGCGGCCCATGCCGCGTTCATGAACGGGATCCCCAATTCGTTATGGGGACCATCACGGGGGGCCGCGGCGTCCGGATGACGCCGAATTCGGGTGGAGCCAACAGGACCGCCCGATCAATGGAGAGTAAGATGGATATCCGGATTTCAGGTCATCAGGTCGATACGGGCGAAGCGCTCAAGACCCATGTCCAAGACCGACTCCAGGGTATCGCCGACAAGTATTTCAGCCGTGCCATCTCTGCCGAAGTCACGTTCGGACGCGGGCCGCACGATGTCGGTTTCACCTGCGACATCGTGGCGCACGTGATGAAAGGGCTGGTGCTGAAGGGCCGGCACGAGGCGCAGGAGGCGCATCCCGCCTTTGACGGTGCGGCCGAGAAGATCGAAAAGCAGCTACGTCGCTACATGCGTCGCCTGAAGGATCGACACACCGCGCAGGCGATCGAGGTCGCCGAGGCCGGCGCCTATGACAATGCAGGCTATACCCTGTTCGCCGAATCGACCGCCGACGAGGTGGAGAACGATGCACCGCTCATCATCGCCGAAACGCGGGTCGACGTGCCGGACGCCAGCGTCGGCGACGCGGTGATGATGCTCGATCTGCGCAACACCGCGGCCCTGCTGTTCCGTAACTCGGGCACGGGTGCGTACAACATGGTCTATCGCCGCGGCGACGGGACGATCGGCTGGGTCGAACCGCAGCGGATGGGCGAAGCGCAAGGCAGCGCCACCGCCGCCTGACTTGCCACCCCCGTACGAGCCGCTATGCGCCCGTGCGGGGGCGGTTTGCTTGAGACAGCGTAATGAATGATTTCAGCGACCTGTTGCGCGCCGATGCCGTGTCGACAGGGCTAACCGTGGCGTCCAAAAAGGCCCTGTTCCAGCAGCTTGGTACGATGGGTTCGGCGCTGGTCGATATCGACGCGCGGGTGATCGCGGAGCGGCTGGGCGAGCGGGAGCGGCTGGGATCGACGGGTTTCGGCGGCGGCGTCGCCATTCCCCACGCCAAATTTCCCGAGCTTGCGGCACCGATCGGTCTGTTCGTGCGGCTGGGGCAGCCGCTGGAATTCCAGGCGGTGGACGATCTGCCGGTCGATCTGGTCTTTGCGTTGCTGTCGCCGGTGGCGGCGGGGTCCGAGCATCTGAAGGCGCTGGCCCGCGTATCGCGACGGATGCGCGACCGGGCGTTTCTCGCCAAGCTGCGCGGGGCAGGATCGAAGGATGCGCTATATGCGCTTTTCATCGCCAGCGACGCCCGACATGCCGCCTGAACAAATGGGCGAGCAGGGTGGCGAGGCGGCGCATTTCCGTGCGCTGGAGAACCTGTACGCCCAGGCGCCGATCAATCGGTTCTTCGATTCGTCGCTGGAAATCATCGAAAGCGGTGTCGCGCGCATCCGCTTCACACTTGACGAACGGCATTTTCATGCAGGCGGCGCGGCGCATGGGACGAGCTATTTCAAGATGCTCGACGATGCGGCGTTCTATGCCTGTAACAGTCTGGTCAGTGACCGGTTTCTGCTAACGACGGCGTTCAACCTGCTGCTGACCAAACCCCTGCTCGCCGGGCCGGTGGTGGCGGAGGGGCGCTGGATCAGCGGTCGCCGGCGCGTGTTCGTCGGCGAGGCGCGGTTGATCGATGCGGAGGGGGAAGAGGTCGCCCGCGGCACCGGCACCTTCATGCGATCGCGGATCGCGCTGGCGGGTCTGCCGGGCTATATCTCGGCATGAGCGACAGGCTGCCGAGTGGCTTGCTGGTGTCGGCGATGCTGCGGCGAGCCAATGACTCAGGGGGCTTTGGCGCGGTGCTCGCCAAGGGGGATGCGCAGGCCGGCGGTATCCTTGCCGTGGTGGTCGAACCGGGCGGTCCGGAGCGGCTGGTTGAGCGGGGTATCGGGGCGGATGGAAACCTCGCCCTGATCGAGTCTACACCCGCCGACGACCTCGTCGGATATTGGCGCCGACGACGATCGCGCGACCCGGATCTGTGGGTGATTGAACTAAACGTCGCGGGGGCAGAACGACTCGTCGCCGAAACGATCCTCTGGATTTGACTCGTTAACCCGAAACGGCGAGCGCGGTTCCATCGAAATTAGCGTTGTGCTTGCCGGGGTGCGATCCGGGCCGGTGACGCAGTCGGGGGGACGCCCGGACGATCGATTATGTCGATCGTGTCCGTGGTCCAACCGCATGTACGTTTGAATGAATGTCGTTTGCTTCTCGGGTCGCCAGCTTCGCGGCCATGTCTTTCTCGCTCGTCGCGCTGATTGGAACCAGCACGCCGGGTTGGGCAAACGGCCTGGACCGTAGCCTGATTGCGACTCCGACTCTCGCCACCTTAAACACGCTGGCCCCCCATGTGGTTCCCGATCAGATCGCCCCCGGCGCGACGGTAGAGCCCGAAGTTCCCGTCCCCGATGTCGATCAGCCCGTCGTTTCCGACGATGACGACAATTCCTACGACAGCCTAGCCGAAGCGGTCGCCGATCAGGACACCGTGGCATCCAACGATGCGATGCGCTGCCTGGCCGGCGCGATCTATTTCGAGTCCAAGGGTGAGCCGCTGTCCGGCCAGCTCGCCGTGGCGCAGGTGATCATCAACCGCGCCAAGTCGGGTCGTTTCCCCACCGACGTCTGCGCCGTCGTCAAGCAGCGCGGGCAGTTCAGCTTCGTTCGGGGCGGCCAGATCCCGTCGATCGACGAAGCTCGCCGCACCTGGCAGACCGCCGTTGCGGTGGCCCGTGTCGCCCTGAGCGATGCATGGGACAGCGTCGCCAGCGAGGCCCTGTACTTCAACGCGCATGGCCGTTCGCCGGGTGCGCGGATGCAGCGCGTTGCCGCGATCGGTGGCCACACCTTCTATCGTTGAAGTGGATCGGTGACGGGTCGGGAACGGCCTTGATCCGTTCGTGAAACGTTCTTATGCCGGGACCATGCTCGACATGGCCCCGGCTTCGTGTGTTGATGGCGATCCCCAGATGTGCGCGGCCGATGTCGCGCGCGGGGTCATCCGCCTGCTCCTTCGCCACGACCTGACCGCGATGACCGAGGTGCCGCTGGATGGCGGCCGCCGCGCCGACCTGATGGCGATCGATGCGCGTGGGCGGATCGTGGTCGTCGAGATCAAGGTGTCGCGCGCCGACCTTCTCGGTGATGGCAAGTGGCCCGATTATCTCGACCATTGCGACCGCTATTTCTGGGCGGTGCCGGCGGGGTTCGACCTGCAACCATTGATGGGCGCCGCCTTCCTGCCCGAACGGACGGGGATCATCGTCGCCGACCGGTACGACGCGGCGATCGTGCGCGAGGCGCATACGACGCCGCTGCCGGCGCACGTCCGCAAGCGGTGCACGCTGGCCTTTGCCCGGCGCGCGGCGCGGCGGCTGACCGCGCTGGTCGATCCCGAAGGCGTCGGGCTGGCGGGATAGCGCGCTGGAAAGTTAGGCTAAGGTTAGGCCTAAACCGTTCCTAATTTTGCGGTATCGTTTTGAGAAAGAACGTTATTGTCATTCTGTACAGCGATCGGGGGCTGTAGGACAGGGTGGACCTGTGCAGTGGCCGCCACGCTCGCAATGACAGTTGGGTCTTTGCCGTATCCATTCACCCTTGGCCTCACCCTTCCCCGGCTTTGCCGTTCCTTCCCTCTCGCGATGGGAGAGGGAAGCCCTAGAGCCGGGGGCCGGAGACAGCGGCGCGGGTGCGCTTCGGGGTTTCGTCGAACAGCTTGGCGATCGCTGTGTTGCGGGTGTCCTGCGCGGCGTACTCGCGCGCGGACAGGCCGGCCATCACGTCGGCCTGATCGGGATCGGCCTTGGCCGCCAGCAACAGGCGGACCATGTCGATGCTGCGGCCCTGCACCGCCAGGATCAGCGGTGTGACGCCGGACTGGTTGCCGAGGTTCGGATTCGCCTTGGCCGCGGCCAGGATCGGGATCATGTCGCGCTGGCCGCCCTGGACGGCCAGGATCAGCGGCGTGTTCCCGTTCTTGTCGCGGATGTTGGCGTCGGCGCCCTTTTGCAACAAATACCGCAGATAGGTCTCGTCGCCGCGCTTCACGACGATATGCAGCGCGCCTTCCCCGGAATTGATGTCGCGGGCGTTGACGATGCTGCTGCCCGGCTTGTCGAGCATGGCGATCACGTCATTGCCCTTGGCGTCCTTGATCGCCTGGAGAAACTTGTAGCTTTCGGACTGCTGCTGTGCGGCGACCGGCGTCGCGATGGCCAGAAAAAGAGCGGGGGCGGCCCATTTCAGGAGCTTGGCATTCATGGCGTGATCCTTGGCTTGTCGGGTCCTGCTTGCGCGGGCGTGGCGAAGAGATCAAGGGTCGGAACCCATGAACAGATGCTGGATATCGTTGCCGCTGGCGCTCGTCGCCTGTCATCCCGCGACGCCCGCCGACGATGCCGCCGCGCCGCTGGCGGGGGCGAGAATCGGCGGCCCGTTCGCACTGGTGGACCAGAACGGCAAGCCGACGACCGACCGCAGCTTCGCGGGCCAGTACCGGGTCATGTATTTCGGCTACACCTTTTGCCCCGACGTCTGCCCGACCGATGTGCAGACGATCGCGCAGGCGATGAAACTGCTGGAGAAGCGAGATCCGGCGCTGGCGGCGCGGGTGGTGCCGATCTTCGTCACGGTCGATCCGGCGCGCGATACGCCGGCGGTGCTGAAGCAGTTCGTGAGCGCGTTCCATCCCCGGCTGGTCGGGCTGACCGGCGATCAGGCGGCGATCGATGCGATCAAGAAGGCGTACGGCGTCTATTCGGCCAAGGGCGACGCGTCGGCCGGTGGCGGATACCTCGTCAATCACAGCCGGCAGGCCTATCTGATGGACCCGGCCAACCGTCCGCTGGCGCTGTTGCCGCAGGAACAGGGTGCCGAGGCGGTTGCCGCCGAGATCGGGAAATGGGCCAGATGAAGACACGCTATTGGGAAGACACGCCCATCGAACGGCTGGACCGCGGCCAGTGGGAGTCGTTGTGCGACGGCTGCGGCAAATGCTGCATCCACAAGCTGGAGGACGAGGAGACGGGTGAGGTGCTGCCGACCAACGTCGCCTGTCGCCTGCTCGACCGACGATCGGGCTTCTGTTCGGATTACAAGCATCGCCGCGCCTATGTGCCGGAATGCGTGCGGCTGACCGCCGGCAATGTCCGCGATATCGAATGGCTGCCGTCGACCTGCGCATACCGGCTGCGCGCGGCGGGCGAGCAGTTGCCCGAATGGCATTATCTGGTGTGCGGCGACCGTGAGGCGGTGCACGCCGCCAAGCAGTCGGTGCGCGGCTGGACGGTCAGCGAGGACGATGTCGGCGATCTGGAGGACCATATCGTCGAGCGCATCCTGTGAAGGCAGGGGCGGCGGCCGTGGGGGCTGCTGGGGGGGCGGAGACGGTCGACGGGTTCGAGATCGTCCGCCATCCAAGCGCGCGCCGCCTGACGCTGTCGCTCGATCCCGCCAGCGGGCGGGCGCGGCTGGTGCTGCCGCGGCGGGCGGCGTTGAAGCCTGCGATTTTGTGGGCGAAGGGCAAGGCGGACTGGCTGGCCGAGCAGCGCGCGCGCCTGCCCCAGGCGCGGCCGTTCGTCGTCGGTGCGACGATCGCGGTGGCGGACGAGATGTTGACGATCGTGCGGGACGAGGGCCGTCGGCGCAGCGTGCTGCGCGATGGCGACCGGTTGCTGCTGGCCGGGCCGGAGGAGACGATCGGCCGGCGGGTGGAAGCGTGGCTGCGCGCGCGGGCGCTCGACCTGCTGAGCGTGGAGACGGCCGAGTTCGCCGCCAAGGCGGGGGTGGCCGTAACGCAGGTGGCGATCGGCGATCCCAGGCGGCGCTGGGGCAGTTGCGCCTATTCAGGGGCGATCCGGTATAGCTGGCGGCTGTTGCTGGCGCCCGGTTGGGTCCGCCGTGCCACTGTCGCGCATGAAGTGGCGCACCGGGTGCATATGAACCACGGTCCCGATTTCCACGCGCTGGTCGCGGATCTGCTGGGCGAGGACCCGACGCCGGCGCGCGCATGGCTGCGCACGCACGGCGCCGCGCTTCACTGGGTCGGGCGGTCGTCCGAGGGCTGACGCGGCACCGGCTGCACCATCGGTTGCGTGGATCGTGGCGGTTGCTGGCGGACAGGCGGCGCGGGCTGGCGCCGGTCATCGGGCGCGGTGACGCTGTCGATCAGGTCGTCCAGCTGCTGTTGCGGCGTCCGTTCCGGCGGGGCGGGGCGGTCGCCATCCGGCTGGGTGGCGGGATCGGCGGGTGCCGGAGCCACTGGTTGTTCGATCGGGTTGCCGTTCTCATCCACCAGCGGCGCACCGCCGGCACCACCGCCATTGTCGGGCGTGCCGAAATAGCTCTCCTCGTCCGGCTCGAGCTGCCATTCGGGCAAGGTGACCTGTGTGTCGAACTGTTCGATCGGGCGTGACGCGGTGGCGGGCTTCATGAAGGCGGCAAATGCGCGCGCCGGGGCGGTGCCGCCGTGCAGGCCGCTGATCGGGCGGGCATCGTCGCGACCCATCCAGACGCCGGTGGTGAGGCCGCTGGAGAAGCCCAGGAACCAGCCATCCTTGGATGACGAGGTAGTGCCCGTCTTGCCCGCGACCGGGCGGCCGATCTGGGCCTGACGGCCGGTGCCGGTGTTGACCGCGGTCTGAAGCAGGTCGGTCATTTCGGCAGCGACATAGGGCGCGACCAGCACCCGGCTGCGATCAACCTCGTGCGTGTAGATCGTCTCGCCGTTCGCGGTGACGCGGACGATGCCATAGGGGACGACGGCGACGCCCTTGGCCGCGACGCTGGCAAAGGCGCGGGTCATGTCGATCAGGCGGACGTCGGACGTGCCCAGCACCATCGACGGATGCGTGTTGACCGGCGTCGAGATGCCGAAGCGGCGGGCCATGTCGGCGATGGTCGTGAAGCCGACTTCCTGCCCCAGCTTGGCCGCCACGGTGTTCAGCGAATAGGCAAAGGCGGTGCGCAGCGTCACGTTGCCGGAATTGCGCCGCGAATCGTTGCGCGGGCTCCAGCCGTCGATCGTGACGGGTTCGTCGACCACGACATCCTCGGGCTTATGACCAGCCTCAAGCGCGGCGAGATAGACGAACAGCTTGAAAGAGGAGCCGGGCTGGCGGACCGCTTGCGTCGCGCGGTTGTAGATCGAGGTGACGTAATCCTTGCCGCCGACCATCGCCCGCACCGCGCCGTCGCGGTCGAGCGAGACCAGCGCGCCCTGCGCACCGGCGGGGGCGTTGGCGCGGATCGCATCGTCGGCCTGACGCTGCATGACGGGATCGATCGTCGTCCACACCTCCAGCGGCGCCTGCGTCTCGTCGATCAGCGTGTCGAGTTGCGGCAGCGCCCAGTCGGTGAAGTAGCGGGCGCTGTTCTGCGGCGGCGACGGGGCGAGTTTCAGCCCCTCAGGGTCGGCGGCGGCGGCTCCACCTTGCGTGATGTAGCCGTTGCGCACCATCTGCTGGATGACGACGCCGGCGCGGCCGACCGCGGCATCCGCGTCGGCGGTGGGCGAATAGTTGGACGGCGCCTTGACCAGGCCGGCGATCACCGCCGCCTCAGCCAGGCTGAGGTCGCCGGCGCCGTGGCCGAAAAATTTACGCGCGGCGGCATCAATGCCGTATGCGCCGCCGCCATAATAGACCTTGTTCAGGTACAGCTCGAGGATCTGGTCCTTCGAGAATTTGCGTTCCAGCGCGAGCGCCAGAATCCATTCGCGGAACTTTCGCCCAAACTTTTTCTGATTGTTCAGGAAGACGTTGCGCGCCAGCTGCTGCGTGATCGTCGAGCCGCCCTGAATCCAGCGGCCGCGTTCGTAGCGGATCATCGCCGATCGGGCGATGCCGATCGGGTCGACGCCCAGATGACTGCGGAACCGGCGATCCTCGACCGCGATGGTCGCGTCGCGCATCACCACGGGGATCGCGCGATAGGACAGCCATTCGCCGTAACTCGGCCCGAGCGACACGATGACCGACCCGTCCGAGGCGTGGACGCGGATCATCTGGCCGTTGGGGGACGACTTCAGCTCCTCGAAGCTCGGCAACTGCGCGCGCGCGACATACACCGCGACGGCGAGGGCGCCGAGGCCGAGCAGGCCGAGCGCGATGAGGATCTTCAGGGTGATGCCGAACCGGCGACGCCAGGGCGAGCGGGGGGCGGAACGCTTACGGGCCATGTGCGGTCCGCGAGATACGCGTTAACCCTCGCCCCCACAAGCGTTCGATGACGGGAACGCCGGCGGGGGCGGGGATGCGGTCAGGCCTTGGCGCGGGGACGGAATTCGAGCGCGAGCGAGTTCATGCAATAGCGCTGGCCCGTGGGGGGAGGGCCGTCCGGGAAGACATGACCGAGATGGCTGTCGCATCGCGCGCAGCGGGTTTCGGTGCGGACCATGCCGTGGCTGCGATCGGTGTGATCGACGACGGCGTCGGGTGCGATCGGCTGGGTAAAGCTGGGCCAGCCGGAACCGCTGTCGTATTTGTCGGCGCTGTCGAACAGGTCGTTGGCGCAGGCGCCGCAGCGATAGATGCCGTCTGCCTTGTTGTCGTTCAGCGCACCGGCGAAGGCGCGTTCGGTGCCGGCTTCACGCAGGACATGATATTGTTCGGGGGTCAGCCGCTTGCGCCATTCGGCTTCCGACAGGGTCAGGGTTTCCATGCGTCATCATGTGGTTGGGATGACGCCGGTCTTCAAGCCGGCCGTATCCAGGCGGGTGGCATGGGCGACCAGGCGGATCAGCGCGGGGTGACTGGCGCGAACCATCCACGGCGCGGCGCGGCTTTCCGCCAGGGTCCGCACCCAGTCGGCGACGCCGATCGGGCGGGCGAGGGTGCGGGCGAAACGGGTCTGCCACAGGGCGGACGCCGCCGGGCCGCCGCCGGCATAGGCGCGCGCGGCGGCGATGCCGCTCGCCAGAGCGATGCCCATGCCCTCACCCGCCAGCGAGGGGATGACGCCGGCCTGATCTCCCAGCCGGAACAGGCCGGCGACGCCGTCGCGCTGCCGCCAGCCATAGGGGACGTTGGCGATGGCATCGATCGGCTCGCCCGGCGCCATATATGCCAGACGGTCGGCGAGGGCCGGTGAACGGTCAGCCAGCGCGGTCAGCAGCGCGGCGGGGCTGCCGGCCTCGGTCAGGCGCGAGCGGTGGACGGCGAGGCAGAGGTTGGCGCTGCCATCCTCTTGCCGGGCGAGGCCGGCATAGCCGCGGTCGAACAGGTGAAGCTCGATCGCGTCACCGACCAACGCATCGAGTGCGGGATGCGGGGCGAGGCGGACGCGCAGGCCGAGCGTCGGATCGGCGCCGCGCGCCTCCTCTGGCCGGGCGAGGCCGCGCAGGTCGTGCTTGCCGGTGGCGAGGAACAGCGCGTCGGTGATCAGCGTGCCGCCATCGGCGAGGCGGATCGTATCGTCCTCGATCGCGCGCACCGCCACGCCGCGCTCGACATCGGCAACGGTGACGGCGCGGGCCATCAGCAGCGTGTCGAGCCGGTGGCGGGAGACGGTGACCGCGGGGCGGGGCAGGGGCGCCTCTGCCATGGCGCTACCCGCGAACAGGCGGGTGCGGGTGATGCGGGCGGGGTTCAGGTCGTCCGCCGCGATGCCCAGGGCCGCCAGTGTGTCGAGGCTGCGCCAGCTGAGGAAACCCCCGCACAGCGCGTTGCCGGTCTCCCGCGTTCGTTCGAGGAGCAGCGGGCGATCGCCCCCCATCTGGGCCAGCGCGATGGCGGCGGCGGTGCCGGCGGGGCCGCCGCCCAGGATCAGCGCAGGCGTTCGACGCATAGCCGGAACGGAAAGGCGCGGAACACGCGCGCGTCATCGACACCGGCCTCGGCCAGCAGGGGCGGCCATTCCGCCGGGCGGAACGAGCGGGCGACCGACAGCGTGCCGTCGTGCCGCACGATCGGATGCCAGCGCGCGATCCGGGCAAGGAGGGGGAAGCCGGCATGGGCGAAACGGTGGCGGTGGAGGTCGTTGACGAACCAGTACCGCGCATTGCCCTCCATCCAGCGGAGGAACGTGACCAGTTCGGCATGGGTCATGTGATGTGCGACGAGGCTGCTGATGACCGCGTCCCAGCCGCCGCCCATATGAGCATAATCGCCGGTGACATAGGTGATGGCGGAGCCGGCGGGCGTATGCTGGCGCGCGGCGCGCTCGCTGCGCGCGTTCAGATCGACACCGACCAGGTCGACGGCGATGCCCCGCCGCGTCGCCCAGCGCTCGATCCGGCGCAGCATGTCGCCATCGCCGAAACCGACGTCGAGGATACGGAGCGTGCGATGGCCGGCGGCGGCGCGGGCGAGGAAGGCCAGCGTCGGGCGCGGTGCCAGCGTGACGGTGTTGACGCGAGCGAGGTCGGCAACGACGGCGGCATAATCGTCGGGATCGAGATCGTCGGCGTCCATCAGCTCGGGGCCGGGCGCGCGGGTTATCAGGTTCATGCCGGCAACTTCATGGGGCGCTTCGGAAGCCGAAGCCCTCGGCGGCGAGACCGGGGCCGAAAGCGAGCGCGACGCCGTGATGGATGCGGGGGCCGGCCAGCAGTCGTTCCAGCGTGAACATCAGCGTTGCCGACGACATGTTGCCGTTATCCGCCAGCACCCCGCGGGCGGCATCCAGTGCATCGTCGGGCAGGGACAGCGCGCCCGCCACGGCATCGAGGATCGAGCGCCCGCCGGCATGGACCGCCCAGCCGTCGATCCCGGCGGGACCGCGCCCGGCGGTGACGATGTCGCGGAAATCGGCGTCGGCGAGTCCTTCGGCGATGCGGCGGGGGACCTCGCCCGACAGGTGCATCGCGAAGCCGCGATCGGTGATCGCCCAGCGGATCAGGTCGTGACTGTCGGGCAGCGTCGCGGCAAAAGGCTGATCGAGGGTGAAGCCCACCGGGTCGGCGGTCACCAGCGCCGCCGCCGCGCCATCGCCGAATTGCAACTGGGCGAGCAGGATTTCGGGCACGTCGCTGTCCTGCAGATGCAGCGTTGACAGCTCGCAGGTGATGACCAGCACGCGCGCGGTCGGTTCGGATCGGACGATATGACGGGCGCTGCGCAGCGCCGCGACGGCGGCATAACAGCCCATGAAACCGATCAGCAGCCGCTCGACCGAAGGTGCCAACCCCAATCGGCGCGCGACGATCTGGTCCAGTCCG
This sequence comes from Sphingomonas sp. Leaf339, assembly GCF_001426195.1. GTDB lineage: Bacteria > Pseudomonadota > Alphaproteobacteria > Sphingomonadales > Sphingomonadaceae > Sphingomonas. The sequence continues at coordinate 152,262 of NZ_LMRS01000023.1, forward strand.
GGAGCGACGAAGCCCGTGCAACTGGCGACCACCAAATGGGTGATGCCATCGATCGCTAGGCGTGCCGCCAGCGCCTGGACTGCCAGCAGCGACAGTGCCGGGGCGGCGTCTGCATAGATCGCCATCCGGTCGGCGGTGCCGGGCATCGTATCGGCATAGAATCCGCCCGCGGCGACGGGCGATGCACCGGTGGCGGTGGGCGGCAGCACGGACCAGCGATGGTCGATCCCGGCCCGCCGCGCCATGCGCGCGAACAACCGAGCGGACGCCGGGGCCAGACGCGCCTGCGCCCAGTCGATAAAGGCATGGTGGACGTCATGAGTCGGCGTGGCGACGCCGATAGCATTCAAATGGGCGGGCACGACGTTCCTTCGGAGCAAGTCGCCTCAACGCGCGGTCGCGCCCCATGGACCGGAAGTCAATCGTCTTCGAGGACCCGCTCTTCAGTATCGAGTTGAAAACGCACCTGGATCATCGACATGCCATGATTCACGTACGCCGCGATCACATGCTCGTCGGCATCGTCGAGGAGGCAGCAGGCTTCATGTAGCAATCGATATACTCGCTCAGCATCCATGAATCACCTCCTGCAATCTTCGTCATATTTCCAGAGCTTTATAGCAAGGCCGATCAGCGACCAATGTGGCACCCTGTTATTTTTAAACCGCACTTTGGTTGTGAAGATCAGATCGGGTGAAAAAACACAGTTGATAAAAAAGAAACCATCTTGGTTCTACATCAACTGTAAAGGTATACATTAATTCAGGTTGTTACTTGTTGCGATCGTATTGCATATGATGAGAGCAGGCGGATGAACGAGGGGTTTGCTCTCGCCAATGCCGGTGTTGCCGTCGCTGCCAGGGGGGCGTGGCGTTGGGAGCTGAATTGGAGGGATCGTGAACGAGGAAGTCGTCGTTTCGCTGATCAAGGATCTCACCGCCAAGCTGTCGGCGGTGGCGGAGGAGTTCAGCGGCCGGGTGGACCGGGCGGAGACAAACGAGCCGTCTGCGCCAGCGCCGGCCGCGCCCGACAACTTGTCACATGTCAAACGACTGATCGCCGAACGACGATCCCGGCGCCGCTTCCTGCCGGCCGAGCTGTTTCATGAACCCGCCTGGGACATGCTGCTCGCCCTGTACGTCGCGAACGAGGAATCGCAGACGATGAACGTGAAGGGTCTGGTCGCCTGTGCCGACGCGCCCGTCACCACGTCGCAGCGGTGGATCGAACATCTGGCGAAATTGCGGCTGGTGACGCGCGTAGTCGATACCGTGGATCGCCGCCGGGTCGAGGTGTCGCTCAGCCAGACCGGGATCGAAGCGATCGAGGCGTATCTGGCCGCGCATCGCTGAAACCGGTTTTTTTCAGGCGTCGGGGCCGTGGGCGCGGCCGAAATCCTCGCGTGCATCGTCCTGTCCCTGTTCGACGATCGAGCGGCGGATCGCGCGGGTGCGGGTGAACAGGTCGAACAGCGCATCGCCATCGCCCCAGCGGATCGCGCGCTGAAGCTGGGCGAGGTCCTCCGAGAAGCGGCCGAGCATCTCCAGCACCGCTTCCCGGTTGGACAGGAACACGTCGCGCCACATCGTCGGGTCGGACGCGGCGATGCGGGTGAAGTCGCGGAACCCGCCAGCGGAATATTTGATGACTTCGCTCTCGGTCACCGCCTCCAGATCGCTGGCGGTGCCGACGATCGAATAGGCGATCAGATGCGGCAGATGACTGGTGACGGCGAGCACGCGGTCGTGATGTTCGGGCGTCATCGTCTCGACATCGGCGCCCAGCCGCCGCCAGAAACTGGCGACGCGCTCCACCGCGACCGGATCGGCATCGGCGGCGGGGGTGAGGATGCACCAGCGGCCCGCGAACAGCGTGGCGAAGCCGGCTTCCGGACCGCTGCGCTCCGTACCGGCGACGGGATGAGCGGGCACCACGGCGATGCCGGGCAGCGCCAGCGCCAGTGCGCGGGCGACATCGGTCTTGCAACTGCCGACATCGGTGACGATCGCCTCGGCGGGCAGATCGGCGGCGATCTCACCCGCGACCGTGCCGATCGCGCCGACGGGGACGCACAGGACGATCAGATCGGCATCGGTCACCGCCGCGCCCGCGCTGTCGGCGACGTCATCGGTCAGGTCGATACGCAGCGCGGTGGCCCGCACATCCGGATCGGCGTCGTAGCCGGTCAGCCGCACGGTCGGCATCGCCTGGCGCACCGCGCGCGCCACCGACGAGCCGATCAAGCCCAGCCCCAGGATCGAGACGCGCGCGAAAGGCAGCATCAGATCGCCGCGTTCGACGGCGCGGCGGCCAGATCGCGCAGCACGGCGACCACGCCGCGCATGTCCGTCTCTGCACCGATGGTGATGCGCAGCGCGTGGGGCAGGCCCTGATTGGGCAGCCAGCGGGTGGCGTAGCCGGCGGCCATCAGTGCCTGATAGGCCGACTCGGCGGTCACCGCGCCCTCGAACAGGACGAGCGTGAAGTTCGCCTTGCTGGGTACGACGCGCAGGCCGGCATTGGTCAGCTGCGCGATCTCGGCGGCGAACCAGTCGCGCCATTCGCGGTTGTGATCGCGGCTCTGTTCGACGAAACCGTCGTCGCCCAGCGCGGCGATCGCCGCCAGTCCGGCGCCAATGCCGAACGCGAAGGGCGCGCGGATGCGGTGCATCGCGTCGATCAGTGCGGGCGCACCGTAACCCCAACCGACCCGCTCCGACGCCAGCCCGAAAATTTTCGAGAAGGTGCGCGTGACCAGCACATTGGGCTGGGTACGGGCGAGGTCGAGGCCGCCATCGTCGTCGGCGTCGTCGAGATATTCGGTGTATGCCTGATCCAGCACCAGCAGCACGTCTCGCGGCAGGCCGGCGTGCAGGCGCGCGATCTCGCCCCGGTCGGTATAGGTGCCGGTAGGATTGTTGGGGTTGGCGACGAAGACGACGCGCGTGCGCGGCGTCACCGCCGCCAGGATTGTATCGACGTCGGTGGCATAGTCGCGATCGTCCGCCACGACCGGCGTTGCGCCGACGCGGCGGGTGGCGATGTCATAGACCGCGAAACCGTAGCGGACATAGATGATCTCGTCATCGACGCCGGCGAAGGTGCCGGCGGCGAGGTGCAGCACCTCGTCGGAGCCGGTGCCATAGACGATCCGGTCCGCCTCGATCCCGTAATGCGCCGCGATCGCCGCGCGCAGATCGGCGGCAGCGGCATCGGGATAGCGTTCGAGATGATCGCCGGCCGAGCGATAGGCGTCGCGGGCGGCGGGGGAGGTGCCAAAGGGATTCTCGTTCGACGATAGCTTTACGATCCGGCGACCGTCATCGGCGGTGGCGCGGCCCGGCACATAGGGGGCGATGCCCATGATCCAGGGCTTGGCGACGGGGGCGTCGGCCGGGTCGGCGGCGACGTCGGTCGCGGGGGAGGCGGGGGCGGCTGAATCGATCATGCGCCCGCGCATAGCCGCCGCGGCCTTGCCATGCCAGACCATGGGGCTTAGCGAGCCGGCCATGATGGACGAGCGTTTCGGGCTTTCGCGCCGTGTGTCGCTGCCCGGGCCGCTCAGGCTGGACGGGGGTGGCATGCTGTCGCCCGTCGAGATCGCGTACGAAACCTATGGCACGCTGGCCCCGGATGGCGGCAATGCCATCCTGATCTGCCACGCGCTGACCGGCGACCAGCATGTCGCCTCTCCCCACCCGCGCACCGGCAAGCCCGGCTGGTGGTCGCGACTGGTGGGCGAGGGGAAGCCGATTGATCCGGCGCGGGATTTCGTCATCTGCTCCAACGTGCTGGGCAGTTGCATGGGGTCACTGGGGCCATCGACGATCGATCCGGTGACGGGGCGGCCATGGGGCATGGCGTTTCCGGTCATCACCATCCGCGACATGGTGCGCGCGCAGGCGCTGTTGCTCGATCATCTGGGCGTGGCGGTGCTGCGCGCGGTGGTCGGCGGGTCGATGGGTGGGATGCAGGCGCTGAGCTGGCCTGCGACCTTCCCCGACCGGGTGCGCGCGGCGGTGGTGATCGCATCGACCGCTCGGCACACCGCGCAGAACATCGCCTTTCACGAAGTCGGGCGACAGGCGGTGATGGCCGATCCGAAATGGCGTGGTGGCGACTATGCCGACGATCCCCCCGCCGCCGGCCTTTCGGTGGCGCGGATGGCGGCGCACATCACCTATCTGTCGGAAGCCGGCCTGACCGAGAAATTCGGCCGCAAGCTGCAGGCGCGCGCGAACGGGATCGAGGGTGCCAAGAGCTTCGGCTTCGACGCGGATTTTCAGGTCGAAAGCTATCTGCGGCATCAGGGGTTGAGTTTCGTCGATCGGTTCGACGCGAACTCGTACCTCTATATCACGCGGGCGATGGATTATTTTGATTTGGCGGAGGAACATGGCGGGCTGCTCGCCAATGCGTTCCGCGCGACGGCGGCGCGGTTCTGCCTGGTCAGCTTCGATACCGACTGGTTGTACCCGACGATCGAGTCGCGCCATGTCGTCCATGCGCTGAACGCCGCCGGGCGGGCGGTGAGCTTCGTCGAACTGCACAGTCCCTATGGCCATGACGCGTTTCTGCTCGACGCACCTGAGATGAATGAGGTGGTCGATGGTTTCCTGAAAGCGGTGGCATGACGCTCCGGCCCGATCTGGCGATCATCGCCGACCATGTCGCGCGCGGCGCGCGGGTGCTGGACGTCGGCTGTGGCGACGGCGCGCTGATGGCGGCGCTGCGCGATACGCGCGATGTCGATGCGCGCGGGCTGGAACTGGACGCCGGCAACGTCGCGCGCGGTGTCGCGCGGGGACTGCCGGTGGTGCAGGGGGATGCTGACCGCGATCTGGCCGGGTATCCCGACGACAGTTTCGATTATGCGATCCTCAGCCAGACGTTACAGACGTGTCACGCGCCCGACCGGGTGTTGGACGAGCTGTTGCGGATCGGGCGGCGGGCGTTCGTCTCGTTTCCCAATTTCGCTCACTGGCGGGTGCGGTTGTCGTTGCTGTGGGGCGGGCGGATGCCGGTGACGCCTTTGCTGCCCGAACAATGGTATGACACGCCCAATATTCACCATGTGACGATCGACGATTTCCGCGCGTTTTTGGTCCGGCGCGAGGTGGCGGTTGAGGGAGCGTGGTTCCTGTCGCGAGGCACCCGGCGGTCGGATGCGGGGGCCAATCTGCTGGCAGAACACGCGGTATTCCTGCTGCGACGGTGATCCACGTGGAACAAACAACCTGCGTTCCGGTTATCATACGTCAACATCGGAACCGCCTAATGCTGAAAACCGCCCTCATCGTGGAAGACGAGATCTTCGTTGCGCTGGATCTTGAGCGGATTCTGATCGATGCCGGCTACACAGTTGCAGCGATCGCCGCCGATCGCGACAGCGCGCTGCAAGCAGCCCCTGAGTGCGGTTTTGCCTTTGTCGACGTTAACCTGCGCGATGGCGCGACCGGCCCGGATATCGCGCGGCGGATTGCCGCCGATCATGGCATCAAGGTGGTATTCGTAACCGCCAATCCGACCCAGATCGGCACCGGCGAGGGTGCGCTGGGCTATATCCGCAAGCCATTCAACGAGCGCGAGATACTGGCGGCGGCGGCACTGGCGTCGGGCGAGAGCGACGGGTTCGTGCACAGTGAGTTACGGCCGATCGGCGTGACCACCGCCTGATCTGATGCTTCAGGGTCGGCTGAACGACGGGCGCGGCACCTTGATCGTCGCGATCAGGCCATCCGATTGCCAATCACGGCAAACCTGCCCGCCCAACTGGCGGACCGCGCTCAACTCGATCAACTGACTGCCGAAACCGTTCAACCCCGATGGCGGTGTCACGACCACGGGTCCGCCTCGCTCCATCCAGATTAGTGTGACGACGTCGTCCGTCTGCTCGACCGTTACGTCGATCGTGCCTTCGGTGGTGGATAGCGCACCATATTTGGTCGCGTTGGTCGCCAGTTCGTGAAACAGCAGCGCCAATGGCGTCGCCGAGCGATCGTCGATCAGCAGATCCTCGCCCCGAACCTGGATCCGCGAATGATCCTGCTGCTGATAGGGTTCGAACAGGCTGTCGAGCAGTCCCTTCAGACTGTCCTGCTGGGCGGACGGCCGCGACTGTGCACTGTGCGGACGAACGAAATCATGGGCGCGACCCAGCGCGGTGATCCGCTGGCGCAGGTCGGAGGCGATAGGCGCAAATTCCGGGCGGGTGCGGGCAGCGAACTGGATTAGCCCGGCGACGACCGCGAAGATGTTCTTGATCCGATGCGACAGTTCCTGGCTGATGATCTCGCGCTCTTCCAGCGCCAGTTTCTGCTCGTGAATGTCGGTGCAGGTGCCGAACCAGCGCGTAATCCGGCCGGCATCGTCGCGGATCGGCAGGGCACGACCCAGCACCCAGCGATAGGTGCCATCGAAATGACGCAGGCGATATTCGATCTCGTACGGTTCGCCGGTCGTCAGGCTGTGGCGCCACAACGTCCAGGCGCGCGCCTGATCGTCGGGGTGGAAGATGTCGTTCCAACCCTCGCCATCGGTCGATCCGGGGGTAGTGCCGGTAAAGTCATACCAGCGCGCATTGTAATAATCGTGGAAACCGTCAGGCAGCGTCGACCAGACCATCTGCGGCATGGTGTCGGCCAGCGTGCGGAACCGTAGTTCGCTCTGTTCCAGCGCATGGCGCTGCTCCGCCTCGGCGATCCCCTGTTCGCGCGAGGAGCGGCGATCGTCCAGCCGTGCCATGGCGGCACGAGCCAGGACGACCAGCCCCTCCTGCTGCAACGGCGTCAGGCCATCGCGCGGCACCGTGTCGAGGATGCACAAGGTGCCAAGCGCGCTGCCGTCCGATGCCAGCAAGGGCGCACCGGCATAGAAACGGACGAACGGCGCCGCCGTCACCAGCGGATTGTCGACGAAGCGCGGATCGCGGTGCGTGTCCGCCACCACCATGATGTTGGGTGAGGCCAGCGCGTGCGTGCAGAACGAGATGTCACGCGGCGTACCCGCCATGTCGATACCGGTACGGCCGACGAAATGCTGGTACTCCTCCTCCAGCAACGTCACCAAGGCGATCGGCGCATCGCACAGCGCCGCCGCGAACCGGGTGATGTCGTCAAGCGCCCCTGTCGTCTTCAGCGACTGGGCGTCGTACATCGACAGGACGCGGGTATGCGGATCGTCACACATGGCAGTATCAACCGTCGCGATATCGGCCATCAGAACGGGACGTCGTCGTCGAGATCGTCCGCGAAGCCACCACCCTGACCGAAGCCACCGCCGCCGCCACGATTGCCGCCGCCGCCGGACGGCGCACCGCCACGACCGCCGCCATAGCCGCCGCCGGACCCGCCGCCAGATTGGCCGCCGCCCTCCCAGTCGTCACCGCCGCCGCTGCGGCCACCACCGCCGCCGCCCTGACCGCCGTTGGGGCCATCGAGCATGGTCAGGACGCTGTTGAAGCCCTGCAGTACGATCTCGGTCGAATATTTGTCGGCGCCGGACTGGTCCTGCCACTTACGCGTCTGGAGTGCGCCCTCGATATACACCTTCGATCCCTTGCGCAGGAATTTCTCGGCGACGTTGGCCAGGCCTTCGTTGAAGATGGCGACCGAGTGCCATTCGGTCTTTTCCTTGCGCTCGCCGGACATCTTGTCCTTCCACGACTCCGACGTCGCGATGCGCAGATTGACGACCTTGCCGCCGTTCTGGAACGACTTGCTCTCAGGGTCGCGACCCAGATTGCCGACGATGATAACCTTGTTGACGCTGCCCGCCATAAATCGCCCCGAAATTAGAGGCCGACGGCAACCGCCAGCCAGTATGTAATGCCGGCCATGATGTAGGCGGCAGCGAACAAATAGCCAACCATGAAGGCCGGCCACTTCCAGCCATTCGTCTCGCGGCGGGTCACCGCGATGGTGGAAATGCACTGCGGCGCGAACACGAACCACATCAGGAACGCCAGCGCGGTCGGAAGGCTCCACCGCGCGCGGAGATTGTCGGTGATCGCCTTCTGACCGCCCTCCGCCTCGGGATCGTCGATCGCATAGACGGTGCCGATCGCCGCCACCGCCACTTCGCGCGCGGCCATCGCCGGGATTAGTGCGAGCGCGATGTCGCGGTTGAAGCCGATCGGGCGGACGACGACTTCCAGCCCATTGGCAATGCGGCCGGCGATCGAATAATTCACCTGGCTAATGCCGCTGCCCTCGGGCGGTTTGGGATAGGACAGCAGCGCCCACAGGATGACGGTAGTGAGCGCGATGGTGGTGCCGGCGCGCTTCAGGAAGATTTCCACGCGGCTCCAGAGGCCGAGCGCGACATCGCGCCATTGCGGCAACTGGTATTTCGGCATTTCCATCATGAAGCCCGACGACGCACCCTTGGTCACGGTCCGCCGCAGCACCAGTGCGGCGACGAACGCGCCGAGGATGCCGAGGACATACAGGCCGAGCAGCACCAGCCCCTGCAACCCGATCCAGCCGCCCACCGTCCGGTTGGGTATGAAGGCGCCGATGATGATCGTATAGACCGGCAACCGCGCCGAACAGGTCATCAGCGGCGCGATCAGGATGGTGGTCAGCCGGTCCTTTTCGTCGTCAATCGTCCGCGTCGCCATGATGCCCGGCACCGCACAGGCGAAACTGGACAGCAGCGGGATGAACGCGCGGCCCGACAGGCCAACCCGTGCCATCAGCCGGTCCATCAGGAACGCGGCGCGGACCATGTAGCCCGTGGCCTCCAGCACCAGGATGAAGAGGAACAGGATCAGGATCTGCGGCAGGAAGACGACGACCGCGCCGACACCAGCGATCAGGCCGTCGGTGATGAGCGAGCGGACGAATCCGTCGGGCAGCAGGTCGCGGACGGCGGATTCCAGCAGGACGAAGCCCTGTTCGATCCAGCCGATCGGTGCCTCCGACCAGGCAAAGACCGCCTGGAACATGACGAACAGCAGCGCGAGCAACAGGATCGGCCCGGCCACCGGATGCAGCGCGACCGCGTCGATCCAGTGATTCCAGCGGCGACCCGGTGTTTCCGAAATGACGGCGGCGTGGGCGATGGTGCGCGCGCGGCGTTGCAGGACCACGATATCCTCGACCACGCCGCCCGACGCCGGCAATTGCCGCACCGATCCGGCGCCGACGATCTGGGTCAGCGCGGCGCGCAGGTCGTCGAGGCCCCGCTTGCGTACCGCGACGGTCGGGATGACCGGCACGCCCAGTTCACGCGCGAGGATGGCGGGATCGAGCGTCAGGCCGTCGCGCTCGGCCAGATCGACCATGTTGAGCGCGACCACCACCGGCAGGCCGAGCGCCAGCAATTGCAATGTGAAGCGCAGGTGATTGTCGAGATTGGCGGCATCGACCACGACGACGAGGGCATCGGGCAACCGTTCGAACCCGCCACGCCCGGTCACGACATCGCGGGTCACGCGCTCGTCGGCGGAGGCGGGGTCGAGGCTGTAGGTGCCGGGCAGGTCGACCAGTTCGACCGGGCGACCGTCATCCAGCGACAGCCGGCCCGAATGCCGCTCCACCGTGACGCCGGGATAATTGCCGACTTTCTGGCGGGCGCCGGTCAACGCGTTGAACAGCGCGCTCTTGCCGGCATTGGGATTGCCGACGAGCGCCACCAGAGGTGCGGCGTTCATCCTATCCGTGGGAAACGCTGATCGCGGCGGCGACGGTCCGGCGGAGCGCCACCGTCATCCGGCCGATCCGGCAAGCGATCGGGCCACTGCCGAAACGCGACCGGTGCAACACCTCGATCCCGACGCCCTCGTCGAAGCCGAGTTCGCGCAGGCGGCGCGCTTCCGGCACCGCCAGCCGCTCCCAGTCGATCGCCGCGACGGTGGCGCGGGTCTGACGGGGAAAAGTCGCAAGGCTGTCGAAGGTCGTCGCCATGCGGGTCACATAGCGACACTGCGATTGATTATCAATTACCAGCGGGTGCCGTGACGCAGATCATTTCACGACGACGGGTCACACCGCCGGATAGCGCAGCCGGCCGATGAAGCGCGACAGGCTGGGTCGATGTTCGGTCCGCTTCAGGAAACCGGCCTTCGCCTTTTCGAAGCGCATGATGCCGTCGATGCGGCGCGACAGGAAGGCGCGGGTATCGGCCAGCCCCTCGCTCTCGTCATCCAGCGCGACGGTCATCGTCGATCCATAGACGCCGAACAGGATGCCACGCTTGGTGTAGTGATTGTAATCGACCGCCGTGTCGCCCGCGCGCCGCCAGATCAGGTCGACCGTGCGCCAGCCGAGCTTCGCACCGCGCACCAGATTCTGTGGCAGCGCGAGGATCGCCAGCGCGCGGCGCAACGCCTCGCGTTCGGGTGCGACCGCGTCCAGCCGTGCCTCGACCAGTGCGGTGATCCGCTCGCGGACCTTCATCGTCGCCATCCGATCGGGCGGGCAAGCAGCCAGCATCACCGTGTCGATATGCTGAAACCACGCGTCGATCATCGCGATCGCGCCGCCCTCGAACGCCAGCCGGGCGATATCGGGATCGATGCCGGCCGACTCGGCCGCCATGTCCCGCGCGGCGTCACCCCAGCCATCGAACGCGGCATTGGCGGCGATATCGGGGGCGAGCAGCGCGCGGGCCTCATCAAGCGTCAGGTCGGCGGGGTCGAAGGCAGGCATGGGGGACATCGGCGGAACGCTCCTCAATCCGTCAGATGCGGTGTCGCGGGCGCGGGCGCAACCCGTGGGGTGCGGCGAACGAGCACCAGTGCCACCGCGACCATCGCCGCGCCGACCAGATCGGGCAGGCCCAGCCGCTCGCCATACACGATCCACCCGACCGCGCCGGCCACCACCGGTTGCACCAGCAGGGTGATGCCGACGACCAGCGGCGACAGCTTGCCCAGCGCATAGATCATGCAGCCCTGACCCAACACCTGACTGACCAGCGCGACGCCGATCAGCGGCCCCCAATGCGTCGGCCACAGCGATTCGCCGAGGACCATCGCGAAGACATAAAGCGGCACGATGCTGGCAAAGGACGACAGCGCCAGCGACGACAGCGGCGCCATCGTGTCGCGGACGCGCGCCATCACGATGAAATAGCCGGTGTACATGATGCCCGCGCCCAGACACATCAGGTCACCGGCCAGATTGCGCGGATCGAGCTGATAGGACCGGCCCATCAGGAGCGCCGCGCCGACCGCCGCCAGCATCAGCGCGGTCCCTTGCGTCCGGGTCGGCCAGGCGCGTGCGACCAGGAAGCCATAGATCGGGAAGAACAACGTCGCGCAATTGCCGAACAGCGTGGCGTTGGCGAGCGTGGTGCGCAGGATGCCCAGATGCCAGGTGCCGAGATCGGCGGCGAAGGCGACCCCGGCGACGACGAGTAGCGCCCACAGACTGGCCGGCAACCGCTGCGGCCGGGCGCCGCCCGCCAGCGCCAGCGCCGCCAGCACCGGCGTCGCCAGCGTGATCCGCCAGAAGGCGGAGGCGACCGGGCCGGTATCGGCGGCGCGGACGAACCACGGGCCAAAGGCCAGCGCGACATTGGCGACGATCAGGGCGGCGAAGGCGACACCCGGACGGGCACTGCCAGGGGAGGCAGCAGTTTTTCTTGGGGAAGTTTTTCTTGGGGAGGGGGCCGGATGCATGCCGCCCTGTAGCGCCCTATCTTTCTTCCCGACAGTTACACCGACTTCGCGTTTCTTGAAGGACCATCCATGCCCAATCTTTTCGACCCCCTGACGATCGGCGCGATCGAGGCGCCCAACCGCATCCTGATGGCGCCGCTGACGCGCGGCCGCGCCGACAAGGATGCGGTGCCGACCGCGATCATGGCGGAATATTATGCGCAGCGGGCCAGCGCCGGCGTAATCATCTCGGAAGCGACCGGGATCAGCCGCGAAGGGCTGGGCTGGCCGTTCGCGCCGGGCCTGTGGTCGGATGCGCAGGTCGAGGCGTGGAAGCCGGTGACGAAGGCCGTGCACGACGCCGGCGGCCGGATCGTCGCGCAATTGTGGCATATGGGACGGCAGGTGCATTCGTCGGTGACCGGCGGCCAGCCCGTCTCGTCATCGGCCACCGCGACCAAGGGTCAGGCGCACACGTACGAGGGCAAGAAGGATTTCGAGACGGCGCGTCCGCTGGAACTGAACGAAATCCCGCGGCTGCTCGACGATTATGAACTGGCGACGCGCAATGCGCTGGCCGCCGGGTTCGACGGGGTCCAGATCCATGCCGCCAACGGCTATCTGATCGACGAATTCCTGCGTGACGGCGCCAACCATCGCGACGACCGTTATGGCGGCAGCCCGGATAACCGCATTCGCCTGCTCCGCGAGGTCACCGAGCGGGTGATCTCGGTCGCCGGTGCCGACCGCGTCGCGGTGCGCCTGTCGCCCAACGGCGATTCGCAGGGCGTCGACGACAGCAACCCGGCGGCGGTGTTCGTGCCGGCGGCCAAGGCGCTGTCCGACCTGAAGATCGCGTTCCTCGAACTGCGTGAACCGGGTCCGGACGGCACGTTCGGCAAGACCGACGTGCCGAAGCTCAGCCCCGAAATCCGCAAGGTGTTCGACGGCGTGCTGGTGCTGAATTCGGATTATACCACCGCCGACGAAGCACAGGCGGCGCTGGACAAAGGCGTGGCGGATGCGATCAGCTTCGGTCGGACGTTCCTCGCCAATCCTGATCTGCCCGAGCGGCTGCGGACCGGTGCGCCGTTCAACAAGGACGATGCGAAGACTTGGTACAGCCAGGGGCCGGAGGGGTATATCGACTATCCGGCGCTGGAAACGGTTAACGCCTGATTGAACCTGTTCCCCGGCGGAGGCCGGGGTCCAGTTGGGAAACGATGATGATCGAGCGTTGTCGCCCATCATCAGGGAGATGCCAACTGGACCCCGGCCTCCGCCGGGGAACGACTATGCAGATGCGGTTGCCCGCCGCGCCCGCCATTCCGCCGCGCTCTGCCCCCAGGCATCGACGCGGAACTCGTGCAACGGCGGCGGCAGCGTCACTGGACCGCGGTTGACGCTGCCCAGACGCGTCGCCAGCGCGATCGAGCCGGTATTGTCTGGATCGATGGTGTGGATCACATCGTCCCAGCCGAGCATGTCGACCGCATAATCCATCGCCGCCACCGCCGCCTCATGCGCGTAACCCTGGCCGGCGAAGGCGCGGGCGATGCCCCAGCCGACTTCGGTGCCGGGCCAGCCATCCGGCTGGTGCGGGCCGATGCGGCCGATCCATTCGCCGCTGTCGCGCAGGATCACCGAGAACATCGAGAAACCGCGGATCGTCCACGCTCCCGCCATGCCGCACAGGCTGCGCCACGCGACACCGCGTGGCTGCACCCCGCCCAGGAAGCGCATCGTCTCTTCCTCGGCATGGAACGCCGCCCATGGCTCCCAATCCTCCGCCGCCAGCGGCCGCAGGATCAGCCGGGGGGTGAAGAGGATCGGGCCGGTCATCTCAGCCGAACCGGGTCTGCAGGTCGAGCATCGCGATCGCCGCCTTCGCCGCCTCGCCGCCCTTGTCCTTTTCGTCCGGGTGTGCGCGGGTGAGGGCCTGCGCCTCGTTCTCGGTGGTCAGGATGCCGTTGCCGATCGCGAGGCCGTCCATGGTCAGGGCCATGATCCCGCGTGCGCTTTCGCCCGCGACGATTTCAAAATGATAGGTTTCGCCCCGGATCACGACGCCGAGCGCCACGAACGCGTCGAACGATTCCGCCGCCAGCGCGATTGCGCCGGGAACCTCCAGCGCGCCGGGGACGGTGATCGTCTCATGACTATGCCCGGCGGCCTCGATCGCCGCGCGCGCGCCCGCCAGCAGCAGGTCGTTCAGATGGTCGTAGAAGCGTGCTTCCACGATCAGGATATTCGCCACGATGTTATTCCTCGATGCGCCGCTCGCCGACGATCGACAGGCCGTACCCGTCTAGGCCCACGAGCGTGTGATGGGTGTTGGTGAGCAGGATCATGTCGTGCACGCCCAGTTCGGCCAGGATCATCGCGCCGACGCCGTAATCGCGCAATTCCTCCATCGGCACCTCTACCTGTTCGCCGGCCTGACGGCGGACGGCGGTGGTGAAGGCGTCGGCGCGTTGGCGGTTGATGAGGACGATGACGCCGGAACCATGGCGGGCGATCGCCTCCATCGCCCGCGCCAGCAGGGCACCGCGATCGTTATCCTCGCCGAACAGATCGCCGAACGGCGACAGCGCGTGCATCCGCACCAGCACCGGCTGCGACGGATCGATCCGGCCCTTGACCAGCGCGACCTGTTCGGTGCCCGTGGCGGTGTTGCGATAGGCGACCGTCTTCCACTCGCCGCCCCAGCGGCTGACGAAATTCGCCTCCGACATCTTTTCGACCAGATGGTCGTAGCGGCGGCGATAGGCGATCAGGTCGCGGATCGTGCCGATCTTCAGATTATGGAATTGCGCGAAGGTGACGAGGTCGTCCATCCGCGCCATCGTGCCGTCCTCGTTCATGATCTCGCAGATCACGCCCGAGGGGTTGAGGCCGGCGAGGCGCGACACGTCCACCGCCGCCTCGGTATGGCCGGCGCGTACCAGCACGCCGCCGTCGCGCGCGACCAATGGAAAGACATGGCCCGGCGTCACGATCTCGGCCGCGCCCTTGCCCGCGTCGATCGCGGTGGCGATCGTGCAGGCGCGGTCGGCGGCGGAAATGCCGGTCGTCACGCCCTCGCGCGCCTCGATCGACACGGTGAAGGCGGTTTCGTGGCGGGTGCCGTTGTTGCGGCTCATCAGCTCTAGCCCGAGTTCCTCGGTCCGCGCCCGCGTCATCGCCAGGCAGATCAGGCCGCGACCGTGGCGGGCCATGAAATTGATCTTCTCTGGCGTCGCCATCTGCGCGGGGATGACCAGATCGCCCTCGTTCTCGCGATCCTCGTCATCGACCAGGATGAACATGCGGCCGTTGCGCGCCTCGTCGATGATCTCCTCGGGCGACGACAGGAAACCGTGCGGCAGGCGGGCCAGGACGGGGTTAACGGCCACGATAATGCTCCATGCGTTGCAGGTAACGGGCCAGCACGTCGATCTCGATATTGACCGACTGGCCCTGCCGGATCGCACCGATCGTGGTGGCAACCTGCGTGTGTGGGATGACGTTGACCGCAAAATGGGTGGTGTCGTCGCGATCGTCCACCTCGTTGACGGTCAGCGATACGCCATCGATGGTGATCGACCCCTTGGTGGCGAGAAACGGCGCCAGCGCGGGGGGGACGGCGAACACAATCCGGATGGAATCGCCGACGGCATCGACGCTCAGCACCGTCGCCACGCCATCGACATGGCCGGCGACGATATGACCGCCCAGCTCGTCGCCCAGCTTCATCGCCCGTTCCAGATTGAGCGGGCGGCCGGCGATCCATTGGTCGGTGGCGGTGCGGCTGATCGTCTCACCCGACACATCGACCGCGAACCAGCCGGGGCCTTTATCGACCACGGTCAGGCAGACGCCCGAACACGCGATCGAGGCGCCGAGATCGACGGTGGCGGTATCATAGGCGGTGTCGATCACCACGCGGGTGTCGCCGCGCGACTCCACGCGCGCGATCGTGCCTATATCGGTGACGATGCCGGTAAACATGGTGTGCGCTCGTAGACCTCCACCCGGTCCCTGCCAAGCGCGCGCGCATCGACCAGTCGCCAGCGGCCATGCGTGTCGGCCAGCGCTGTCAGACCGAAGTCCGCCAGCGCGGGCTTGCCCGCCCCGATCAGGATCGGCGCGCGGTAGAGCAGCAGGCGATCGACCAGCTCGGCGGCGAGGAACGCGGCGGCGGTCCGCGCCCCACCCTCGACGAACAGGTGGTCGATGGCGGGCAGGGTGGCGATGGCGGATGGGGTGGCGATGACATGCCAGTCGTCGTCGCCCATCGTCGTCGCACTCAGCATCACCCGCATCGGGCTGCGCGCTTCCAGCCCCGGCAGGCGCACATCCAGCGCCGGCGCATCCGCCGCCACCGTGCCGCGTCCGACAAGGATCGCGTCATGCCGGCTGCGTTCCAGATGCACATGCGCGCGGGCTTCGGGGCCGGTGATCCAACGACTCTCGCCCGAGACCATCGCGATCGCGCCGTCGAGCGAGGTCGCCAGTTTCAGCGTCACGTGCGGCCGGCCGAGCGTCAGCCGCGTCAGGAACCCGGCCATCGACCGCCGCGCCGCCACCGCCTCGACACCCGTCGTCACCGCGATCCCCGCATCGCGCAGACGGGCGAAGCCGGTGCCGGCGGTGCGGGGATCGGGGTCCTCGATCGCCCCGACCACGCGGGCGACACCGGCCGCGACCAGCAGGTCGCTACAGGCGGGACCGCGGGTCGATCGATGCGCACACGGTTCCAGTGTGACGTAACAGGTCGCGCCGCGCGACTCCGCGCCGGCCTCGGCCAGTGCCATCGCTTCGGCATGGGGACGGCCGCCTGCTTGCGTCCAGCCACGGCCGACGACGCGGCCACGCTTCACGACCACGCACCCGACATTGGGGTTGGGCGCGGTCCGCCCGCGTCCGCGCGACGCCAGCGCCAGCGCCGCGCTCATCCAGCGCGCGTCGTCGGGCGTCAGAGGCCCCAACGTGTCAGCTGGTCGTCGACCTTCTTGAATTGAGCCTGCCGCTGCTTCTCGGCCGCCTCGATCTCGGCGATGCGTTTCGCCTTGATCGGTGCATCGATCGCCTGTTGCGCCCTGATCTGCGCATCGGTGCGGTCGGCGGGCCATTGCTCGACATAGACGATGTTGCGCTTGTATTCCGGCTCGGCATAGCTGTCGTGCACGAAGGCATAGATCAGAAAGCCGGTGATCATCATGGCGAGCGCCAGGAACCCGAACTCATAACGCTCTCGGGTGGCGAGGAACAGGCGCAGATCCTTGTAGGCGCGCCACGGCGACATGCGGCTGAAGAAGTTCATGTATCTGAAAATAGGGCAGCGGGGCCGGTCGCGCCAGCCCCGCTGTTTGCCATGCCTTGGCGCAATCAGTCGGTCATCACGAAGGTGACGCTCATCGTCTGCCACGCTTCTTGCGGCACGCCGTCGCGGGTGCCGGGGGTGAAGCGCCAGCGGCGCAGCGCCTGTTCCTCGGTCGCGCGGAAGAACGCGTCGCTGGCGGCGGCGACACGTTCGACGCGCTTTACCCGGCCATCGGTGCCGATCAGCACGCGCACCGTCACCTTGCCCTCGGTGCCCATGCGCCGCTCGGCGGCGGGATAGGCGGGTTGCAGGTCGCGGGCGTAACGCGGGTCGAGCGCCGGGCCGAGGATCACGGGAAGCGGCACGGGCGGCAGGATCGCGGTGCCGCTGCCGGTGGCGGGGCCGGCTTCCGATCCAGCCGGGATCGGCGGTAGCGGATCGACGGGGATGGCGAACGTGTCGCTGGTCGGCGGGGTCTTGATGACGGGTACGGGATTGTCCAGCCGGGGCGGGGTCGGCTGCGCATCGGTGCGCGCGAGCGCTTCGGGCGGTGGCGGCGTCACCGGCGGCGGCAGCGGGATGTTTTCGGTGAGGAGCGGCGGTTTGGCGGGCTGCATGGTCACGTGCGGCGCGGCGATCATCAGCGCGGCGATGACGGCGGCATTGATGCCGATCGCGGCGGCGAGGCCAGCGGGATGGAACCGGCTCTCGCCGGTGAAGCGGTTCGCGTACATGGGCGTGCTCCTTTTTCGTCTCCTGAGTGACGCGAGTCGGCCGTTCGCTGATTGAAATGTTACATCATACCAAACGGAGCGCAAGTCTCCCTCTGCACCAACCGATTCAACGCGCCGGCGACAGGCGCGTGATCGCCCGGTCGCGCCCGATCAGCGGCAACAGCGTCGCCATGTCGGGACCATGATCCAGCCCGGTCAGCGCCCGGCGCAGCGGCAGGAACAGTGCCTTGCCGGTGCGGCCGGTCGTCGCCTTCAGCCGGGCGGTCAGCGCGTGCCAGGGGTCGGCGGCCCAGTCGATCGCGTCGGCCTCGATGGCGGCCTGCGCCAGATAGTCGCGATCGGCGTCGGCGATGTCCCCCGTGATTGGTCCCTCGATCACCTGCCACCAGTCGGCGGCTTCCGACACGCGGGACAGGTTGGGTCGCACCGCCAGCCATTCGCTTTCGCCCATGCCGGCGGGCAGGCGATCGGCGACGGCGGCGTGATCCAGTTGATGGACGATGCGGGCATTGACCTGTGCCAGTTCCGCCTCGTCGAAGCGCGCGGGCGCACGGCCGAAACGGGCGAAGTCGACGCCCTCGATCAGCGGCGCAACATCGGCGAACGGTTCGACGGGATCGCTGGTGCCGATCCGCGCCAGCAGCGACACGACGGCGGCCGGCTCGATCCCCGCCTCGCGGAAATGATCGACGCCGAGCGAGCCGAGCCGCTTCGACAGCTTGCCCTCCGCCCCGGTCAGCAACGCGGCATGGGTAAAGGCGGGGGGCGTCACGCCCATCGCCTCGAACATCTGCACCTGCAATGCGGTGTTCGACACGTGATCCTCGCCGCGCACGACATGGGTCACGCCCATATCGACATCGTCGATCGCGGAGGGGAGCATATAGAGCCATGATCCATCGGCGCGGCGCACCACGGGGTCGCTCATCGTCGCGGCCTCGAACCGCTGCGGCCCGCGCACCAGATCGTCCCACGCCAGCGGCGTGTCGTGGTCGAGGCGGAAGCGCCAATGCGGGCGGATGCCGTCCGCCTCCAGCTTCGCCCGGTCGGCATCGGTCAGCGACAGGGCGGCGCGATCGTACACCGGCGGCAACCCGCGCCCGAGCAAGATCTTGCGCTTCAGGTCGAGTTCCTGCGCCGTCTCAAACGCGGGATAGATGCGGCCGGCGGCGACCAGCGCATCGAACCGCTCGCCGTACAGTGCGAAGCGTTCGGACTGGCGCACCTCCGCATCGGGCGTCAGCCCCAGCCAGGCGAGATCGGCGTGGATCGCATCGACATATCGTTCCTCGCTGCGCTCCGCATCGGTGTCGTCGATCCGCAACAGGAAACGCCCGCCGTTCCTGCGCGCCCACAACCAGTTGTGGAGCGCGGTGCGGATGTTGCCGACATGCAGGCGGCCGGTGGGCGAGGGAGCGAAACGGGTGACGACCATGCGCCCGTCCCTAAAGCCGGCAACCGGGGCGGGCAAACCTCTTCGGGACACCACGCCCGGTTATGTGGCTCTTTCGTTACGGCATCGCACCCCGTAAAGGGCGCCCATCCAAGGGGACGACCATGAAACTCATCACCGGCAATTCCAATCCGCCGCTGGCGCAGGCGATCGCCGATTACTGCGAGCTGCCGCTGACCGAGGCGCTGGTCCGCCGGTTCGCCGATGAGGAGGTCTTCGTCGAGATCATGGAGAATGTCCGTGGCGAGGACGTGTTCGTCCTGCAATCCACGGGCTTCCCCGCCAACGACAATCTGATGGAATTGCTCATCATCATCGACGCGCTGAAGCGCGCGTCGGCGCGGCGCATCACCGCGGTGATCCCGTATATGGGCTATGCGCGGCAGGACCGGAAACCGGGTCCGCGCACGCCGATCTCGGCCAAGCTGGTCGCCAACCTGATTACCGTGGCGGGGGCGGATCGGGTGCTGTCGGTCGATCTGCACGCCGGGCAGATCCAGGGATTCTTCGATATCCCGACCGACAATCTCTATGCCGCGCCGGTGATGTCGGCGGACATCCTCGCCCGGTTTAGCTCGAAGAACCTGATGGTCGTGTCGCCCGACGTCGGCGGCGTGGTGCGCGCGCGGCAACTGGCCAAGCGGCTGAACAACGCCCCCCTCGCCATCGTCGACAAGCGCCGCGAGCGCGCCGGCGAATCCGAGGTGATGAACATCATCGGCGATGTCGAAGGACGTTTCTGCGTGCTGATCGACGATATCGTCGATTCGGCCGGCACACTGTGCAACGCGGCGGCGGCGCTGCGCGAGGCGGGGGCGGAGGATGTCGTCGCCTATGTCACGCACGGCGTGCTGTCCGGCGGGGCGGTGGCGCGGGTCGACGGATCGGAACTGCGCGAACTGGTCATCACCGATTCGATCGGCAACCACGAGTCGATCTCCACCACCAGCCGCATCCGCCACCTGCCGATCGCGCCGCTGCTGGGCGAGGCGATCAAGCGGATCGCGGATGAGACGAGTGTGTCCAGTCTGTTCGACTGAACAAACTGGATTGGCCGGCGGGTCGGCTGGCCGAACCCGACCGACGGCGGCTTTGCCGTCGTCCTACCTTGACCTGCCTATTTGTCCGTCATCCCGGCGAAAGCCGGGACCCATGGACACGGTGCTTTCGCTTGTCCCGCGCATCATTGCCAACATCGCAACCATGGGTCCCGGCCTTCGCCGGGATGACGGTGTGAAGAACGATCACGCCACGACGTTCACCCGCCGCCCAACGCCACCAGATGGTCGAACACCACTGCATCCAGCGGCCGGCTGAACTCGCAGCCATAGCGCGTCGGGTCGCGCCACATGACCACCGCCTCCAGCGGCGCCAGTCCCGGTAGCGTCAGCCACACGGCCGTTCCGGGCGACAGGGCAAACGTGGTTTCCGCCCGAAAGCCGGTCGGCGACACTTCGATCAGGTCGATGTCGAAGCGCCCCTGTCCATCACCGCGCAGGTGCGCGCGGGTGCGGACGCGGCATCGGGTCGTGCCGCGCGCGTCGATGGCGGCAAACGGATCGGTGACGGGCGCGAAGGGCGGGACGAAGTGCGGCTGTTCCATGTCGCGACCATAGCGAATCATGGTTGCTGCGACGTTAAGCGCCCAGCAATCCCGCGTTCATCCCTCTATCGATATTGCGATGCGTTATCGATCGATGTGCGATTTAACCCGCCCGCACTGGATTCTGCCGGCCCCCTGTGCTTAAGGCGACGGGTTTTCTCATAGCGAGCGAGGGCGTCCTCCATGAACATCCACGAATATCAGGCCAAGGAATTGCTGGCCAAGTTCGGCGTCCCCGTACCCGCCGGCTTTGCGGCGCTGACCGTTGAGGAGGCCGTGGAGGCATCCAAGAAGCTGCCCGGACCGCTGTTCGTCGTGAAGGCGCAGATCCATGCCGGCGGCCGCGGCAAGGGCAAGTTCAAGGAACTGAGCCCCGAGGCCAAGGGCGGCGTCCGCCTCGCCAAGACCGAGGACGAGGTTCGCGCCGCGGCGACCGACATGCTCGGCAACACGCTCGTCACCATCCAGACGGGTGACGCGGGCAAGCAGGTCAACCGGCTGTACGTGACCGACGGCGTCGACATCGCCAAGGAATTCTACCTCGCGCTGCTCGTCAACCGGGCGACCGGCCGCGTGTCGATGGTCGCCTCGACCGAGGGTGGCATGGACATCGAGACCGTGGCGCACGACACGCCCGAGAAGATCCATTCGATCGACATCGACGCCGCGACGGGCTTCCAGCCGCATCACGGCCGCGCCGTCGCCGCCGCGCTGGAACTGACCGGCGATCTCGCCAAGCAGGCCGCCAACGTCGCGTCGAAGCTGTACGACACGTTCCTGGGTACCGATGCCGAGCAGATCGAGATCAACCCGCTCGCCGTCACGGATGACGGCAAGCTGATGGTCCTCGACGCCAAGGTCGCATTCGATGGCAACGCGCTGTTCCGTCACAAGGATCTGCTCGAACTGCGTGACGAGACCGAGGAAGACCCGGCCGAGCTGGAAGCGTCGAAGTACGACCTGGCCTATATCAAGCTCGACGGCGACATCGGCTGCATGGTCAACGGCGCCGGCCTCGCGATGGCGACGATGGACATCATCAAGCTGAACGGCATGTTCCCCGCCAACTTCCTCGACGTCGGCGGTGGCGCCAACAAGGAGAAGGTGACGGCGGCCTTCAAGATCATCCTGAGCGACCCGGCGGTGAAGGGCATCCTCGTCAACATCTTCGGCGGCATCATGCGCTGCGACATCATCGCCGACGGCATCGTCGCGGCGGCGAAGGAAGTGAATCTGCAGGTGCCGCTGGTCGTGCGTCTGGAAGGCACGAACGTCGAGAAGGGCAAGGAAATTCTCGCCAACTCCGGCCTCGCCATCGTCCCCGCCAACGATCTGGGCGACGCCGCCCGCAAGATCGTCGCCGAGGTGCAGAAGGCGGCCTGATCGGCGGCCTTCGTGGGCAAGGAAAGGGGCTCGGACGGAAACGTCCGGGCCCTTCTTCGTTAAGGGTCGGTGGGGAGTCGCCATGCCGTAACGGCAGGCGTGGATTTCCGTACCCGACTTGCGAAAACGACGCAAAACCGCCAAATGCAATGCCGATGTAACCGTGCAAGAACGATCGATTGGAGTAGGCCGCGATGAAGGTGCTGGTGCCGGTCAAGCGTGTGCTTGACTATAATGTGAAGCCCCGCGTGAAGGCGGACGGATCGGGCGTCGATCTGGCGAACGTCAAGATGAGCATGAATCCGTTCGACGAGATCGCCGTCGAAGAGGCGATCCGGCTGAAGGAAAAGGGCGCGGTCACCGAGATCGTCGTCGTGTCGATCGGCGAGCAGAAGTCGCAGGAGACGCTGCGTACCGCCCTCGCCATGGGCGCCGATCGCGCGATCCTCGTGACCAGCGAAACCAAGGTCGAGCCGCTCGGCGTCGCCAAGATCCTGGCGAAGATCGTCGAGGAGGAAGCACCGCAACTCGTGATCCTGGGCAAGCAGGCGATCGATGACGACAACAACCAGACCGGGCAGATGCTGGCTGGCCTGCTCGGCTGGGCACAGGGCACGTTCGCGTCCAAGGTCGAGATCGCCGATGGCGTCGCCAAGGTAACGCGCGAGGTCGATGGCGGGCTGGAAACCGACGATCTGAAACTGCCGGCCATCGTGACCACCGACCTGCGCCTGAACGAGCCACGCTATGCATCGTTGCCGAACATCATGAAGGCGAAGTCGAAGCCGATGGTGGCCAAGACCGCGGCCGATTTCGGGGTCGATGTGGCGCCGCGTCTGACCACGCTGAAGGTAATCGAGCCGGCCAAGCGGTCGGCCGGGATCAAGGTGGCCGATGTCGATGAACTCGTGACGAAGCTCAAGGCGATGGGAGTGGCGAAGTGAAGACGCTGGTCTGGGTCGAACATGACGGCACGTCCGTCAAGGATGCCACGCTGTCGGCGATCACCGCCGCCGCGCAACTGGGCGAAGTCCATCTGCTGGTCGCCGGCGAAGGCGTCGGCGCAGTGGGCGATGCCGCGGCGAAGATCGCTGGAGTCGGCAAGGTGCATGTCGCCGACGACGCGGCCTATGCGCACGCGCTCGCCGAAAACGTTGCGCCGCTGGTCGTCGATCTGATGGGCCATCACGACGCGTTCGTCGTGCCCGCGACCACCACGGGCAAGAATATCGCCCCGCGCGTGGCGGCGTTGCTCGACGTGATGCAGATTAGCGACGTGCTGTCGGTCGAATCGCCCAACACCTTCACGCGGCCGATCTATGCCGGCAACGCGATCGCGACGGTGCAGACCAGCGATGCCAAGCTGGTGCTGACGATCCGAGGCACCGCGTTTGACAAGGCGGCGGCCGAGGGTGGCAGCGGCACGGTCGAGGCGGTTGCCTCGGTCGGCGATAAGGGCCTGTCGACCTTCGCCGGATCGGAGATCGCCGACAATGCCCGGCCTGAATTGACGAGTGCGAAGATCATCGTGTCGGGTGGTCGTGCGCTGGGATCGGAGGATCAGTTCCACGCACTGATCGATCCGCTGGCGGACAAGCTGGGCGCCGGCGTCGGCGCCAGCCGTGCGGCGGTCGATGCGGGCTACGCCCCCAACGATTATCAGGTCGGCCAGACCGGCAAGATCGTCGCGCCCGAAATTTATGTCGCGGTTGGCATCTCCGGCGCGATCCAGCATCTGGCGGGGATGAAGGATTCCAAGACGATCATCGCCATCAACAAGGACGAGGACGCGCCGATATTCCAAGTGGCGGACATCGGCCTGGTCGGTGATCTGTTCAAGATCGTGCCGGAACTGACCAGCAAACTATAGTTGTCCGCGATTCGCGGGAAATTAAGTTCATCGGTGAAGGCGCGGCGGCAACGTCGCGCCTTTTCCTTGTCTGCTTCCTGGGATTGTCAGCAGCATGGGATAATACACCAATACGGACGCAATTCACCCCGAACAGCATTAACGGGCTGTTAGTGTTACCCCATTAGGCACCGTCATTAACGCTGTTCCGGCCTCCACGGGAATGGAGGCGTCATATGGGGAAGTTTGATGATGAGCTTTAAGGCACTGATCGCCGGTACGTTGATGGCCGCGGGCGTAATTGCATCGCCGGCCGAGGCCGCGACCATCGTGTTCGATTTCAGCTTCCAGAACGTCAGTCGCGTCAACGGTTCGTTCTCGTTCGACGATGCGAAGACCGGCGTGCTGGGCTATGCCGATCTGACCGCGTTCGACCTGACAGTGGTCGGCGACGCCGTGACCGCCGCCAGCAATTACACGCTGGCCGATGTGCTGGCGATGCCGGTGTATTCCTTCTTTTCGTTCGATGCGTCGCAGTTCCATCTGAACACGGGTGTCGTGGACGGCCCGTTCGGTGGAGTGGATCTGTTCTTCGGTGCCGCCAGCAAGTCGGCCAACGCTCGCCCGGACCAGGATCTGGATAGCGGCTTCGTGGTCGGCACCGCCGGCGCCTATCGCGATTTCCGCACCGATTTCGCCGGCGGTATCGACACCGTGTCGCTCGGCGTTGCCGCCGTGCCGGAACCGGCGACCTGGGCGATGATGCTGGTCGGTTTCGCGCTGGTCGGTGCCGCCACCCGTTATCGCCGCCGCGCGACGAACGTCGCGTTCGGCTGACCCAAGATGACAGCGGCGGGAACGGGGTGACCTGGTCCCGCCGCCCTGTCATGATGAGGGCATGATCGCCCTCCTGCTGCTTCAGGCCACCGCCGCCGCATCGCCCGCCCCCGATCCGGCCTCGATCCGCGCCGAGCGGGTGCTGACCCGCGCACCGGTGATCGATGGTCATAACGACCTCGCCTGGGAACTGCGCGATGCACAGGGCGGCCAAGTCGAAACGACCGACCTGCGCCGTGGCACCGATGCGCTGCCCCGCCCGCTCCAGACCGATATCGCGCGCTTGCGTCGTGGCCATGTCGGCGGGCAATTCTGGTCCGTCTGGATACCTGCCGACGTCACCGGCCCGCGCGCGGTCGAGATGACGTTGGAGCAGATTGATATCGTCCGTCGCCTCGTCGCCGCCTACCCCCGCGATCTGGCACTCGCCACCGATGCCCGATCGGTCCGCCGCATCGCCGACGATGGCCGTATCGCCTCGTTGATCGGGGTGGAGGGCGGCCATCAGATCGACGGTCGCCTGTCGGTGCTGCGCCAGTACAAGGCGCTCGGCGTCGGCTATATGACGCTGACGCACGGCAAGAGCCTCGACTGGGCTGATTCCTCCACCGACGATCCACGCAGCGGCGGCCTGTCGCCGTTCGGGCGACAGGTGGTGGCCGAGATGAACCGAATCGGCATGATCGTCGATGTCAGCCATGTGTCGGATGCGACGATGGCGGCGGTGCTGGCGGTGGCGAAGGCGCCGGTGATCGCCTCGCACTCCGGCGCCCGCGCGGTTGCCGATGCGCCGCGCGACATTGCCGATGAATTGCTGCGCAGCATTGCCGCGAACGGCGGCGTGGTGATGGTGAATTTCTATCCCGCCTTTCTGTCCACCGCGTGGCGCCGCTGGGATACCGACCGCACCGTCTATGCCAACTCGATCGGCGTCCCGGCGGACGTGTATGGCGCGAAATCGCCGGCGCCACTGGTCGCCTGGGATACGACACACCCGGAGCCGCGCGTCGATGCCGCCACCGTCGCGGATCATGTCGACCACGTCGCGCGGGTGGCGGGCCACGATCACGTCGGGTTGGGTGGCGATTTCGACGGGATCAACGGCACCGGCCCGGTGGGGATGAAGGGGGTGGACGCCTATCCGGCGCTGTTCGCCGAACTGGTGCGGCGGGGCTGGTCCGATGCCGATCTCGCCCGGCTGTCGCGCGGCAACGTGCTGCGGGTGATGGAGCGGGTGGAGGCGGTCGCGGCGGTCAGCGCCGGACAGCCACCGGTCGACGCGATCGACCGCGCCGCGCGGTAATGGGGATGCCGTTGCACCCGGTAACGGTCGGACGCTAGACCAGTCGGCATGAACCCCCTAACCCTGACGCGCCGCACCGCTCTTGCCGGTATCGCCGCGACCGTGGCGTTGCCGCTCCGCGCCGCCGATTCCGACGTCCGCCTGATCGCCGGCACCTATGCGCGGGAGGGCGGCAAGGGTCTGTATCCGATCACCTATGACACCGCCGCTGATCGCTGGCAGGTCGGCACGCCGGTGGCGGGCATCGACGACGCGTCGTTCGGCGTCAAAGCCCCGCGCGGGCCATGGTATTTCGTGAAAGAGCAGACCGCCGGCCAGGTGTCGTCGGTCGGCGCCGATTGGGCGCGGCAGGCGACCGTCAGCACCGGCGGCGCCGATCCCTGTCACGCCGCGATCGACCGCACCGGCACCTGCCTCGCGGTCGCCAATTACAGCAGCGGCAGCGTGGCGTTCCACCGCCTCGACCCCCGCACCGGCGCGCCCGCCGATCCCACCATGTTCCGGCATCAGGGGCAGGGGCCGGTCCGCGATCGTCAGGCGGAGCCGCACGCGCATTGGGTGGGGTTCAGCCCCGACCAGCGCTGGCTGCATTCGGTCGATCTCGGCGCGGATGCGATCTTCGCCTATCGGTTCGATGCAGCCGCGCGAACGCTGGCGCCCCCGATCGTGGCCTGGCGCGCGCCGCCCGGATCGGGGCCACGCCATCTGATCCGCCACCCGCGCCTGCCGATCGCCTATGTCGTGTGCGAACTGTCGAGCCGGTTGATCGCGCTCACCACCACCCCCGACGGCCGTTTCGCGACGCGCACCAGCGTCTCGACGTTGCCGGCCGGGTATAAGGGCGCATCCTTCCCCGCCCATATCGCGATCGGTCGCACCGGTCGGCGCCTCTACGTCTCGAACCGTGGTCACAACAGCATCACCGTGTTCGCGCTGGACGGCACCGGCATGCCGCAACCGATCCAGCACATCCCCAGCGGCGGCGACTGGCCGCGCTTTTTCCTGATGCTGGAGAACCGGCAACGCCTGCTGGTCGCCAACGAACGATCGGGCAGCGCGGCGGTGTTCCGCATCGGCGCGGACGGCAAGCTGGCGGCGACCGGCCAGACGCTGGCGGTGCCGGGGGCGGTGTTTCTGGGATTGGCTTGACGGGCCGCGGATAACGAAGCTCAGGGTCTATTGCTGGAATACACCAGAACCCGAATCAGGATGATCGATGCTCGCTGAAACCCTTGCCCTGCTCGCTTCAGCTGCGTTGGGGATCGGACCCTCGGCCGGAAACACAACCCCCATCACGACCCAGGCGACGACGACCACCGCGTTGGCTGTCGCCTCCGCTAGTCTGGTCGGAAAGGTTCAATGCGTTCCGTTCACATGGTTGGCGAACGACAAGGGTGCCGAGCGGGGCGGGATCAGCGTCCCCATTCAGTTGAACGGCCAGACCATGCCGCTGCAGCTCGACACCGGTGCCAACGTCACCATCCTCTATGGCCAGCTTGCCGTGAAATCGGGCTGGGCAGCCAAGGGCGCCGAGAATTTTCAAGCACGGTCGTTCAGCGTGGCCGGGGCCGCACTCGACCGGCCGAAAATCTACGTCAATCCAGACATGGACGAAGATCCTGCCGTCCGGGGAACGCTGGGCCTGCCGGCGCTGCTCGGCAAGGTGACCGTTATCGACTATCCGGCCAAACGCTTCTGCCTTTTCGCCGAGGCGGACTTGCCGACGCCGCTCCGACAGGCGGACTTCGTCCGCGCGATGCTCCGGAACGCAAAGTTCCACGTGCCGATCACCTCGGGCACGTTCGCCAGCGACACCGTCGTTTTCGATACCGGATCGAGCGAGATGCCGCTTCACGTCGATCTGGCGGCGTGGAAGATCATTACCGGGCGGACCAGTACCGATAACGCACCAGCATCGATCAAGGGGATGGCATGGGGAAAGCCGTTCACGCTGGCTGGCGCCCCGGCGCTTTCGCCGGTCATGCTCGGTGAGATCGCATTGGGGAAAGTGGATGTGTTCACAAACCCTGATGCACCCGCCAGCTTTTCCGAATGGCCCGTTCGCACCGATGGCGTTCTTGGCAATGCGCCGTTCTGGGATGGGATTGTGATCCTCGATCTCACCGCCAATGTCCGTTTCAGCGTGATCCGCTGACCCGATCCTTTAGAATCCCGACAGGAAACTCACGACATTGGCGCCCAGCGCGTCGACCGCATAGCCGCCCTCCATCACGATCGTCGTCGGCCATCCGCGCGCGGCGATGTCGGCGGCGAGCAGGGCGTAATCGGCAGTGGTCAGGCGGAAACGGCTGATCGGGTCGCCCTCCCTCGTATCCGCGCCGAAGCTGACGATGAGGAAGTCGGGGGCGAAGGCGGCGATCGCGTCGAGCACCTTGGCCTGCGCCGCACGGAAGGCGTCAACATCGGTGCCCTGCGGCAGCGGCAGGTTCAGCGTCGTGCCTGTGCCTTCGCCCTCGCCGCGTTCGTCGGCATGGCCCCAATAGAACGGATAGTCGCTCGCCGGATCCGCATGGACCGACGCATAGAATACGTCGGCGCGGTCGTAGAAGATGTCCTGCGTGCCGTTGCCGTGGTGATAATCGATATCGAGGATCGCCACCCGCGCCCGGCCGGCGTCGCGTGCTGCCTGTGCCGCGATTGCCGCGACGTTCAGGTGGCAATACCCGCCGCAATAATCCGCCCCCGCATGATGGCCGGGCGGGCGGCACAGCGCAAAGGCAGCCCGCTCGCCACACAGCACTGCGTGCGTCGCGGCCAGTGCGGTCTGGGCGCTGGCATAGGCGGAATTCCACGTGTCGGCGGTGATCGGCGTCGTCGCGTCGAAGCCATGACGGCCCAGCAACGCGTCGATCCGGTCCAGCCGCAACGGCCGCCGGCCGACGATCGGAAAGGCATAGGGGATCGCCTCGCCCGTCCGCCCCGCCGCCCGCCACAGGGCAGGCGCCTCGCGCAGGAAGCGGCAATAATCGGCATCGTGGACGCGCAGGATCGGCGCCTCGCCGCGATCCGCCGGCAGCTCCGCCCCGCCGATCGCGGCCAGGATCATCTCGGCGCGCGCCGGCACCTCGGCATAGTCGGTGAAGCCGCCGTTATGCAGCTCCAGCGCCGGCGCGTGGCGTAGCTGGTCGGGGTGGAAGAACGCCCGCATCAGCCGGCTTTGGCGAGCGCTTCGGCGATCAGTGCGCGCGAATTGGCGATGCCGTACAGCTTGATGAAGCTGCCCATCCGCGGCCCCTGCGCGGAACCCAGCAACGTCTCGTACAGCGCCTTGAACCAGTCGCGCAGTTCGGCAAAGCCACCCGTCTTACCGATCTCATACACGATGTTCTGGATATCCTCGGCCGGGGCATCGGCGGGCAGCGCCGCCAGTTCGCTGTCCAGCCGTTGCAGGGCGGCGACCTCGACCCCTTCGGGCGCGCGGCGGTGCAGCGTCGGCGCCACGAAATCGCGGGCATAGGCCAGCGCATGGCCGATCAGGCGATCGAGCGCGGGATAGCGATCGGCGCTGGCATCGGGCACGTAATTGGCCAGATAGCCCCACACCTGCTCCTTGCTCGCCTCGCCCATCACCCCGACGAGGTTCAGCAACAGCCCGAACGTTACCGGCAACGCCTCGTCCGGCACCTGGCCGTCGTGGATGTGGTGGACGGGATTGCCCAGCTTTTGCTTCAGGTCCTGACCCTCGTAATTGCCGCGGAATTGCCAATATTCGTCCACCGCGCGCGGGATGACGCCCATGTGCAGTTGCTTGGCCTTTTTTGGCTCGCGATAGGCGAAGAAGGACAGCGACTCCTCTGGGCCGTAGGTCAGCCACTGGTCGATCGACAGGCCGTTGCCCTTCGACTTCGATATCTTCTGGCCCTGCTCGTCCAGGAACATCTCGTAATTGAAGCCCTCGGGCGGCCGGCCGCCCAGCACGCGGGCGATCTTGGACGACTGCGTGACCGAATCGATCAGGTCCTTGCCCGCCATCTCGTAATCCACGCCCAGCGCGACCCAGCGCATCGCCCAGTCGACCTTCCATTGCAGCTTTGACAGGCCACCCAGCGCCGACTGCACGATCCGCTCGCCATCCTCGTCCACGAAGGCGATCGTGCCGGCATCGGCATCGATCACCTCGACCGGCACCTGCACCACCACGCCCGTCTTCGGGCTGATCGGTAACACCGGCGAATAGGTTGCGGCGCGTTCGGCGCGCAGCGTCGGCAGCATCACGTCCTGAATGCCCTGAAAGTTGCGCAGCACGACTTTCAGGGCCTCGTCGAACCGGCCGGCGGTGTAATATTCGGTGGAAGACGCGAAGTCGTAATCGAAGCCGTAGCGGTCAAGGAATTCGCGCAAGGTCGCGTTGTTGTGCGCGGCAAAGCTGTCATACGTGCCGAACGGATCGGGGATGCGCGTCAACGGCTTGCCCAGATGCTCACGCAGCATGTCGCCGTTGGGGACATTGTCCGGCACTTTGCGCAGGCCGTCCATGTCATCCGAAAACGCGATCAGCTTCGTCGGCATGTCGGACAGCGCGTGATACGCATTGCGCACCATCGTCGTCCGCAACACCTCGTTGAACGTGCCGATATGCGGCAGGCCGGACGGGCCATAACCGGTTTCGAACAGGATCGGCGCAGGCTGTCCGTCCTTGGCGGGCTTCCCGTTCGGATAGCGCTTCAGGAGCTTGCGGGCCTCTTCATAGGGCCAGGCCTTGGATTCCAGGGCGGTGGTGCGCAGATCGGTGTCGGTCATGATGCGCCGCATCTGACGCTTTAGGTGGCGAAGCGCAAATGCTATGGAGGGGCGGCATGAACAAGCCGACCACCTTTGACGGGCCGCGTCCGCTCAAGCTGACGGTCGATCATTTCACGGCGCTGCACGATGCCGGCGTGCTGGCGGACAGCGGCCATGTCGAATTGATCGAAGGGGTCGTCATCGAAATGAGTCCGCAGCGTCGTGCGCATTCCTACATCAAGAACGAACTGACGTACCGTTTGCGTCGCGCGCTGGAAGCACTCGGATCGAGCTACATCGCACAGAGCGAACCCACCGTGGCGCTGCCGCCACACAGCGCACCCGAGCCCGATGTCGTGGTGACGAACGATCCGCGAGGCACGGGCTATATGCCGGCCGCCTCGATCACGCTGGTCATCGAAGTAGCGGATTCGACCGTACGCTACGACGTTTCGACCAAACGAGACCTGTATGCCGGCGCGGCGTTACCCGAATATTGGGTGGTCGATGTGCAGGGCGCCGTCGTTCACCGCTTCTGGTCACCGGACGATGGCCATTATCGTCAGGCGGACCGACTGCCGCTGGCGGAGGAACTGCGCAGCGGGACGATGCCCGAACTGGCGATAGAGGGCATCAGCATCCTCTAGCGTTCCCGACCCGTTCCGCCCTACATGGCGGATGTGATCGCTTATCCTGCCCTCCACGCCAGCCATGGCGGTATCTGGATCGCCACCGCCGACGATTGTCGGCCGGTGGGCCGGGGCGAGGCGATCCGGGTGGCGGCGGAGACGCCGGTCATCCTGCTGAACGCGCCATTGGTCGGGCAGCGGCTGGGTTATGCCGAACTGTCGGGGCTGGACCTGCTCGAACTGTTCGCGTTCCTGCATCCCGCGCGGTTCGCGGTGCCGACACCGGCCGGCCTGGCGCGCGCAGTGGACCTGTCGCCGCCGGAGCGGGATGAGGATGTCGCGTCGTTCCTGCTGGAAGCGGCGGCGGCGCTGCTCGCGGTGCCGGACGGCGACTGGGCGGAGCGTGAGGGTGCGTTCTCGTCGGCGCAATCGCTTACCCGGATGCGCTGGCCCTGGGCGCCGGTGATCGGCCCACGCCTGACCAAACCGCGTGTCGACGAACGCTGGCTGTTCTCGCGCCTGCCCGAATGGGAGGAGGCACCGCCACGCCCCGCGCCGCGCACCGTCGAGATCGACCCCGCCGCCGCCGAGGCGCGGCTGGCGGAACTGACCGGTGGGGCGGCCGAGGAACGGCCGGGCCAGCGCGCCTATGCCGCCGCCGCCACCGCCGCCTTCGCGCCACGGGCGATGCGCGACACGCCCAATCTGGTGCTGGCGGAAGCGGGGACCGGGATCGGCAAGACGCTGGGTTATCTCGCGCCCGCCAGCCTGTGGTCGCAACGGGCGGGCGGGGCGGTGTGGATTTCCACCTATACCAAGGCGCTGCAACGCCAGTTGGGGGCGGAGACGGCGCGGGTCTATCCCGATCCCGTGCTGCGCCGCGAGCGGGTGGTGACGCGCAAGGGGCGGGAGAATTACCTGTGTCTGCTCAATCTGGAGGATGCGCTGCAGGGCGGCTTCGCGGGGCGGGCGGCGGTGCTGGCGCATCTGGTCGCGCGCTGGGCGGCGTACAGCGTGGACGGCGATATGGTCGGCGGCGATCTCCCCGGCTGGTTGCCGACGCTGTTCCGGCGCAACGGGCCGGCGGCGCTGACCGACCGGCGCGGCGAGTGTGTCTATGCCGGCTGTCCGCATTACCGGAAATGCTTCATCGAACGCGCGGCGCGCGCATCGGCGGAGGCGGACATCGTCATCGCCAACCACGCGCTGGTGATGGTCAACGCCGCGCGTGGCCGCGAACTGGCGACGCGGCCGACCCGGTATGTCTTCGACGAGGGGCATCACCTGTTCGACGCCGCCGATTCGATGTTCGCCACCGCGCTGACCGGATCGGAGACGATCGAACTGCGCCGCTGGGTGCTGGGGCCGGAAGCGGGTGGGCGCGGGAGGCGGCGCGGGTTGCAGGCGCGGCTGTCCGATGTCGCGAGCTATGACGAGGGCGGCGCGCGGGCGATCGCCGATGCGGTGCAGGCGGCGCACGGGCTGGCGTCCGACGGCTGGCTGGGCCGGATCGGCGAGGGCCAGCCGTTCGGCCCGATCGAGACGTTGCTCGCGGCGGTGCGCGGCCTTGCCTATGCCCGTGCCGAACAGCCCGGCGATGCAGGATACGGGCTGGAGACCGAACTGGCCGAACCGACGCCGGAACTGATCGAGGCGGCGGCACCGGCCGCCCATGCGCTTGATGCGTTGCTGCGGCCGCTGGTGGCGCTCGGCCGGCGGCTGGAGGCGGTGCTGGCTGAGGCGCCTGACTGGCTCGATGCACCGGCGCGCGCGCGGGTGGAGGGGGCGATCGCCTCGCTCGGCTGGCGGGCGGAGACGGTGGCGGCGTGGCTGTCGCTATTGGCGCGCGTCGGTGGCCCGGTCGATCCCGATTTCGTCGACTGGCTGGCGGTGGACCGGGCGGAGGGGCGCGAATGGGATGTCGGGCTGCATCGCCACTGGCTCGATCCGACCCGGCCGTTCGCGGCGATCGTGCTGAAGCCCGCGCACGGCGCGCTCGTCACGTCGGCGACGCTGACCGGCGGCGGCGCCGATGTCGAGGAGGGTTGGCAGGTCGCCGAGGCGCGTAGCGGCGCCCCGCATCTGGCGCGTGCGCCGATGCGGTTCCAGGCGGACAGCCCGTTCGATTATCCCGCGCAGTCCGAGGTGTTGATCGTCACCGATGTAAAGCGCGGCGACGTCGCGGCGCTGGCCAATGCCTATGCACGACTGATCGTCGCGGCGGGCGGCGGTACGCTGGGGTTGTTCACCGCGATCCGGCGGCTGCGCGCGGTGCATGGCCGCATCGCCGACCGGTTGGCGCGCGAGGGATTGCCGCTGCACGCGCAGCATGTCGACCCGATCGATACTGGCACGCTGGTCGATATCTTCCGCGACGATCCCGCCGCCTCGCTGCTCGGCACCGATGCGCTGCGCGACGGGGTGGACGTGCCGGGCCATTCGCTGCGGCTGGTGGCATTGGAGGGGGTGCCATGGCCGAAACCCACCGTGTTGCACGCCGCGCGCAAGCTGGCGGGGGGCGGTTCCGCCTATGACGACCGCATCGTGCGGGCGCGTCTGGCGCAGGCGTTCGGTCGGCTGATCCGGCGCGCCGACGATCGTGGTGCCTTCGTGCTGCTGTCCGCCGCCATGCCGTCGCGCCTGCTGGGTGCCTTCCCGCCGGGCGTGCCGATCTCCCGCGTCACGCTCGACGAAGCGGTCGCGCGGGTAAGTGCGCGGCTTTCCTCCGACGCGCGCATCGGGCATGAGGAAGTCCTGCCCGATTGACGGAGAGTCCATGAAGACGCTGACCCTGCTCCGCCATGCGAAATCGGGCTGGGACGATCCCGTCGCACGCGATTTCGATCGGCCGTTGAACCCTAAGGGGCGGCGGGCGGCGCAGTTGATCGGCCGCCATCTGCGCCAATCGGCCTGCACCTTCGATCACGTCATCGCCTCGCCGGCGGTCCGCGTGGTCGAAACGCTGGCGGAGATCGGCGAGGGTTACGGCGCGGCGCTGGCCCCCGAATGGGATCGCCGCATCTACCTCGCCTCCGCCGCGACGCTGCTCGATATCGTCCACGAACTGCCCGAAATGGCAACGCGCGTGCTGCTCGTCGGGCATAATCCGGGGCTGGAGGATCTGGTGCTGACGCTGGTGCCGGACGACGGCGCGGTGCTGCGCGACGAGGTTGAGGCCAAATATCCTACCGCGACGCTCGCCGAGATGACCCTGGACGGTCGCTGGACGGCGGCGGGACGTGGCACCGCTACGCTCGCGCGCTTCACCCGTCCGCGCGACCTCGATCCGACGCTGGGACCCGACAGCGACTGAACATGACGGCAAATTCATTGGCGACGTTCGTTCGATCGAACTAATTGGCGCCGGTGGTACAGGATCGGCTCCTCGACATCGCGATCAGCGAATTCGGCTCGAAAGGGCTGGAGGGCGCTAGCACGCGCGGGATCGCCGCGGCGGCGGGTACGGCCATGTCGTCGATCACCTATCATTATGGCGGCAAGGAGGGACTATACCTTGCCGCTGCCGATCGCATCGCGGAACGCATGGCGACGATGATCGCGGAACCGCTGGAGGCGGAGCAGCACATCGCCGCCGATGACGCGGACGGCGCGCGCGCGGGCATTCACCGCTTCCTCGGTCGCCTCGCCGACAAGATGGCAAGCGACGAGAATGCCGACTGGACGCTGTTCATCCTGCGCGAACAGATGAAGCCGGGCGAGGCATTCGATCGCATCTATGGCGGCGTGATGGGCCAGATGGTGTTGATGGTGGCCGATCTGGTCTGCATCGCCACCGGCTGCGCCGACGCCCGCACCGCCCGCATCGCGACCATCACGCTGATGGGTCAGGTAATGGCGCTGCGGTCGAGCCGGGCGACCTGCCTGCGATTGCTGGAATGCGACACGCTGACCGCTGCCGACGTGGCGGACATCAAGGCGCGGATCGACGCCAATATCGATGCCATTCTCCATTCGATGCGTGCTGAGGAACAGGGCCGGGCATGAGCGACCAGAACGACAATCAAGACACCGCAGCCGACGATGGCGCGGACGACAACGACTCGGCGGAGGCCGCAAAGAAGCCGTCCGTCTTCAAGAAGCCGCTGTTCTGGATCATCCTGATCGGCGTCGTCGCGGTGCTGGTGATCGGCGGCGTGCTGTACTGGCTCGACGCGCGGCAATATGAATCGACCGACGACGCGTTCGTCGACACGCATATCGTCCGCCTCGCGCCGCAGGTCGCGGGCACGCTGGTGCAGGTCGCCGATCTCGACAATCGCCATGTCCAGGCGGGGCGCCTGCTCGCGGTCATCAAGGCATCGGGCCGCGACGCGCAGGTGGCCGAGGCTCAGGCCAACGAGCAACAGGCCCGCGCGCAGTTCGCGCAGGCGCAGGCACAGGTGACGGCGGCGATCGCGACGCAGACGCAGGCGGCGGCACAGGCGCGCGTGCCGATGGCGGCGGCGGTGAAGGCGCGGCAGGATCTGGCGCGCTACGAAGCCCTGTTGCGGCTCGACCCGAATGCGGTGGCGGGCCAGCAACTCGATCAGGCACGGGCGACCGCGCGCCAGACCGCGGCGGATGCGGCGGCGGCGCGCGAACAGATCGATACCGCCGCGGCGCAGGTGTCGGTCGCGCGGCGTCAGGTCGGTGCGGCGAAGTCGGTGATCGACGCCCGGCGTGCGCAGATCGATCAGGCCAATGTCGCGATCAGCGACCTGCGCCTGACCGCGCCGGTGTCGGGCCAGGTGGTCAACCGGCAGGTCAATATCGGCTCCTATGTCGGGCCGGGTACGCAGTTGATGGCGATCGTCCCCGACCACATGTGGGTGACCGCGAATTTCAAGGAAACGCAGCTGACGCTGATGAAGATCGGCCAGCCGGTCGACATCCATGTCGACGCGTATCCCGGCATCGATTTCAAGGGCCATGTCGATTCGATCCAGCGCGGCGCCGGTCAGGCGTTCGCCCTGCTGCCGCCGCAGAACGCGACGGGTAATTACGTGAAGGTGGTGCAGCGCGTGCCGGTACGGATCGCGTTCGATGCGCAGAATGGCCCCGACCCGCGCCGCTATCCGATCGGCCCCGGCATGTCGGTGGTGCCGACGGTGAAGGTGCGCTGACATGGCCGCCGCCGGTGCCGCGCCGCAATGGTCGCCCAGTCGGTCGGCGGCGGGGCGGTACAGCCCCTGGCTGATCGTCGCGATCATCTCGATCCCGACCTTCATGGAGGTGCTCGACACCTCGATCGCCAACGTCGCGCTCGATCATATATCGGGCGGGCTGTCGATCACCACCGATCAGGCGACCTGGGTGCTGACCAGCTACCTCGTCGCCAACGCGATCATCATCCCGATCTCTGGTTGGCTGAGCGATGCGATCGGGCGGAAACGATATTTCCTGTTGTCGATTGCGCTGTTCACGCTCGCCTCGCTGTTGTGCGGGCTGGCGCCGAACATTCAAACGCTGGTGCTGGCGCGCGTGTTGCAGGGGATCGGCGGCGGTGGGCTCGCGCCGGTCGAACAGTCGATCCTGGCCGATACGTTTCCACCGGCCCAGCGCGGCATGGCGTTCGCCGCCTTTGCGATCGTCGTCGTCGTCGGACCGGTGCTGGGGCCGACGCTGGGCGGATACATCGTCGAATATTCCAGCTGGCACTGGGTGTTCCTGATCAACGTGCCCGTCGGCATCGCCGCCTGGTTTCTGGTCGAGACGTTCGTCGACGAGCCGGATCAGGTGAAGAAGGACCGTGATGAGCGGTTCAAGGATGGCCTGCACATCGATTATATTGGCGTCGCACTGGTGGCGCTCGGCCTCGGCTTCCTCGAACTCACCTTCGATCGCGGCGAGCGCGAGGACTGGTTCGCCAGCGGTTTCATCATCATGTCGTCGATCGTCGCGGCGGTATCGCTGATCTCGCTGGTCATCTGGGAATTGAACCACAAGGACCCGGTGATCGATCTGAAGCTGTTGAAGAACCGCAACTTCGCGCTGACGATCGGCGTGATGGGCGTGACCGGCATGATCCTGTTCGGCACGACGCAGCTGATCCCGCAGATGCTGCAACAGGTGCTGGGATACAGCTCGCTCGATGCCGGCCTCGCGCTCACCGCTGGTGGTCTGGCGACACTGGTGATGGTGCCGTTCGCGGGGCGGCTGAGCGGCGTCGTGGATGTCCGTTTCCTGCTGTTGCCGGCCTTGTTGGTGCAAGCGTTTGCGCTGTGGAACATGAGCCATCTGAGCGCCGATATCGCCTTCTCCGACGCCGCGTTCGCGCGGCTGTTCCAGGCGATGGCGCTGCCGTTCCTGTTCGTGCCAATCAACGCGATCGCCTATGTCGGATTGAAGCAGACACAGACCGCACAGGCATCCAGCCTGTTGAACGTATCGCGCAATCTGGGCGGGACGTTGGGCATCGCCTTTGCGCAGACCTCGCTCGCCGGCGGATTGCAGCGGCATCAGTCGGAACTGACGCAGACGCTCAACCCGCTCGACCCGAACTATACCGACTGGATGGCAAAGGCGACGGCGGCGTTCGGTGGACAGAGCGATCCGGCCGGCACGGCGATGGCGGTGCTGTATAGCCAGATGCAGCGTCAGGTGGCGATGCTGGCCTTTCTGGACGTGTTCCGATCGATGATGGTCGTCGTGCTGGTGGTCGCGCCGCTGGTGTTGTTCATGCGCTCCGGCAAGACCGGTGGCGCACCTGCTGGAGGAATGCATTGATGCGTGCGCGCGCTTCGATCGTGGGGCCGGCGCTGGCGGCGATGCTGCTGGCCGGCTGCACCGTCGGCCCGAACTATCGCCCGCCCGCCATGGACGTGCCGGCGGCGTTCGTCGGCCCGCAGGTGGCGGCAGCACCCGGCGTGTCGATCGATCCCGCCCGCTGGTGGACGGCGTTCGGCGATCCGCAATTGGACGGCCTGATCGACCGCGCGCTGAAGGACAATCCAGACATCGCCATCGCCGCGTCGCGCGTGCGGCAGGCGCGGACGCAGGAGATCGTCGCGCGGGCAGCGGGGCGGCCGACCGTCAACGCATCGGCGAACGCCACCGCGCTGGAATTCAGCAAGAACGCCGGCCTGTCGACGATCGCCCGCTCGTTCAGCGGCGGCGATACCGGTGGTGCCAACAACAGTGGTGGAACTGGGGTCGGCACCGGATCGGGCATCGCCCTGCCGGGACGCGGTATCACCACCTTCGCGGCGGGCTTCGACGCCAGTTGGGAACTCGACCTGTTCGGCGGTGTCCGTCGCCAGCAGGAAGGGGCGCGCGCGCGGACCGAGGCGGCAATCTGGTCGCGGCGCGATGCGGCGGTGACGCTGGCCGCCGAAGTGGCGCAGGCGTATTTCGCGCTGCGGCTGGACCAGGTGCAGGCCGCGACGATCGACCAGGAACTGATCCGCCAGCGCCGCGCGCTCCAGATCGCCGGCAACGTCGCCAAGGTCGGGCTGGTGCCGCCGATCGACGTGACCCGCCAGCGCGGCTCGATCACCGCGACCGAGGCACGGGCCGAACCGATCCGCGCCGATATCGACGTGCGGATGCATGCGCTGGCGATCCTGCTGGGCGAGCCGCCCGCGGCGCTGATGGGCGAGCTGGCAGCGATGCCGGTGCGGACGCTGGCAGTGCCGACGATCCCGGCGGGGCTGCCATCCGACCTGTTGCGCCGTCGCCCCGACGTGCGCGCGGCGGAGCGCGATCTGGCGGCGTCGACCGCCGATATCGGCGTCGCGGTAGCGGACCTCTATCCGAAATTCAGCCTGACCGGCGTCGCCCAGCTCATCTCAACCGCGCTCGGCAACCTGTTCTCGGGCGACAGCCTGCAATTGACGAGCAGTGGCGCGGTGCAGTTTCCGCTGGTCGATTTCGGCCGGCGCAAGGCGACTGTGACCGCGCGCGAGGAGGATCGCGAACAGGCGTATCTGCGCTATCGCACGACGGTGTTGCAGGCGTTGCGCGATGTCGAGGACCCGCTGACCCAGATAGCCGGTGAACGGCGGCGCAACGCGGCGCTCGCCCGCGCGGTGACGGATGCGCAGAGTAGCGCGTCGGCGCTGGAGGCGCAGTACCGCACCGGCTTCATCGCACAGGACAGCCTGTTGAACGCCCAGTCCGACGTGCTGTCCGCGCGCGAGCAACTGGCCGCCAGCGACGCGCAATTGCGCCAGCTGACGGCGGCGTTGTTCAAGGCGATGGGCGGCGGCTGGTCGGAGGGTGACGACGTGCCGCCACGCCCTACTTCACCTGCGACACCATGAGCCGCAACGAGGCGGCGTCGCTGCCGGCGATCTGGAGCAGATAGCGACCGGGTCGAAGGTCGAAATCGACCATCTTGCGCACGTCCGAACACGCCGGACCATGACCATGCGCGGCGGGGTCGATCGCCTTGCCGCCGCCCACGACATCGATCCACGCGCTGCTGCCCAATGCCACGCGGTAACGACCGGCGGCCGGCGCGGTGAACGCAAACAACCCGCCGCGGCTATCAACGCTGCCGCGATTTGCCGGAGCGACGCGATATGTGACCTGCGCGGCGGGCGGTAACGCCGCCTGTCGCGAGGCACCGACTGGTAGGGCGGGGGCCGCACCGACCGACGCCGCCGCCACGATCGGCGTTGCCGCCGACCAGCCGGCCGGATCGGCGGATCGCCCGGCCACGCAGGGCGCTGCGTGGATATCCGGCGCCGCGTTCGCTTGCAGCGCCGCCGCCAGCGCTATCGCCATCCCGATCATGCCCGTCTCTCCCATCGACCGGCTACGGCTATATCCCGGCGGATATGCCGTAGCCAATAGATGTCACGCGCCCTTCAAAAACCGGTCCGCCGTCCGCAAACTCAACGCCATGATGGTCAGCGCCGGATTGGCGGCGAGCGAACTCGGGAAGATCGAGTTGTCGCAGATCCACAGATTGTCGATGTCGAAGCTGCGGCCCCAGGGATCGACGACGGCCACGTCGCCGTTATCGCCCATCCGGCAAGTGCCGATCGTATGCGCCGCCCGCGGCAGCACCATGATGTCCTGTGCGCCGGCTGCGCGCCAGATCGCGGTCATCGTGTCGGTCGCGTGGGCATCGATCGCCTGTTCGTTGGCATTGTAGCCGAACGTCACGCGCGCCTTGGGCAGGCCGAACGCGTCCGTCTCGTCCGCCAGCGTCAGGCGATTGTCGTCATGCGGCAGGCATTCGCCGTTGATGCCGATCCCGGCGAGGTGAAGGTAATCGTCCATCAGCGCGGTCAGGCCGCGACCCCAGCGCCGGCCGCCGCGCGCGATCGTCGTCGCCAGCGTCATCGGCAAGACGCCCAGGCTCTGCATCAGATAGCCGCCGGTGAAATCGGCCCCGGCAGCGCGCACCATATCCTCGCTGATGAGCGACGACGGATAACCGCGATTACAGCGCATCTCCGCATCGAAGCGACCCCAGACCTGCGTCGCGACATGTGCCATGAAATTGCGCCCGACCTGCCCGCTGGAATTGGCGAGGCCGAGATGGAGCAGCAACCGCGGTGTCTCCACCCCGCCGCCGCACAGGAACACCGCGCCGCAATGCTGGCGATGCTCGATCCCGTCACGGACATAGACCACCGCCGTGACGCGGCCGCGCGCATCGCGCTCGACCCCGGTCGCCATGCAGCCGGGCCTGATCTCGGCCCCGTGTCCGACGGCGAGTGGCAGATAGGTGGTGTCCATGCTGGTCTTGGCGGCATTGCGGCACCCCTGATGGCAGGTGCCGCAATTGACGCACGCCTGACGAAGGTCACCGCCCTCCTGCTGCCAGTCGCGCGATACAACGGCGGCGGGCGCATCGGTCGTGGCGATGCCGAGCGCCGCACAGCCCGCCGCCATCGCATCGGCGGATGCATTGCGCGCAACGGGTGGCAACGGATAGCGCCGCGCCTTGTCCCACGGATAATCCGCCGGGCCGGACACGCCGATGAAGCGCTCGACCTCCTCGATATACGCGATCAGCTCGTCATGACGGATCGGCCAGTCAACGCCGTCGCCGGTCAGCGATTGCAGCCGCAGGTCGCGCGCATCGGGGCGCGGGCAGAAGGCGCCCCAGTGCAGCGTCGATCCGCCAACGCCGGTGCCACTGTTGTTGCCGCCGAACGCCTGCGGCATCGCGCCGTCGCTCAACCGCTCGTCCATCCAGTAGATGTCACTGGCGGCGGTTTCGTCGGGGGTATGATCGCCGGGTTCCCAATTGGGACCGGCCTCAAGCGCGACGACCTTCAGGCCCGCCTGTGCCAGCCGTGCGAGTAGGGGCGCGCCGCCCGCACCGGTGCCGATCACCACCGCATCGACCATATCGGTCGCGGCATATCGACGCATGTGATCCAGCTTCAACGCAGGCGCTCCTTCATCGCGCGGGGTTCCCAGTGTTCCGGATCGTCGGCGCGGGTCTTCGCAAAGCCCTGCTTGCGCCAGCCGTCGCCGCCACTGGCGATACCGTCATAGCCGATCCGTGCCATCGTCGCCGGATGTGCCAGCCAGATACGGACGCCATCGGCGCGGACATCCTCGAACCACAGCGCCATCTGAGCGGGCGACAACGGGGCGTCCGGGGCGGCGGGGCAATCGCCATCCTCGATCCGCATCAACAGCGCGTCGCGTCGTTCGTCATCCAGTCCGGCAAATCCACCATCGCCCGCCGCCCGGTCGAGCGTGTCGAGACCCGCCCGATACGCATCGGCATCGGCCGGCAGGTCGGCAAAGCGCCAGCCATCGCCCTCACCCGCATGCAACCGCGCATCGATCCGCGCCGCGAGATCGATCGCACCGTCCTCCTGCGGGATCACTCGCGTCATGACTGCGCGGAGCGTGGCCAACTGCCAGTTTGACAGGACCTGCGGCACATAATCTACCGGATCCGGGTGCGCGCGATCGGTCAGGATCGCGCGTGTCCTCGCACTGACCCGGTCATACGCGATCAGGCGCGCGAAATGCGACGGGATCGTCGGTTGCGTCGCCATCGCTGTCGCGACGTGCTGGCGAATCAAATCGGCCACCGCCGCCGGCTTTTCCAGCGGCATCAGGTGTGCGGCACCATCAATAACCGCGATGTGGGGTTGTTTATAATGCGGCGCATTCAGCCGCCGCTGATTGGCCTCGCCCAGATCGCCATCCTCTGATCCCGCGACGATCAGCGCGGGGACGTGAAGGACCCCGATCCGGCTCGACCAATCCTCGCGGCTGCCGCGTTCCAGCCACGCGAGCCATGCGGCGGGATCGGAGCGGCGCACATCGGCGACCGCCGCCGCCATGACGGCTTCCTGCAGCGGCGCGGCAACGTTGTCGCTCACGAATTTCGTCGCCTCATCCTCGTTCAGCGGCCCCTTCGCGGCCCAGCCGATCATCGTCGCGCGGCGATCGTCGTCGATCGGCTCTGGCGAGGGCGGCGAGGCGGCGATCAGCACGACACCGACCAAGCCCGGCAATTCACCATGCGCCGATCGGGCGGCCAGGATCGTCGCGATCTTGCCGCCCATGCTGTGGCCGACGATCATCCACGGCCCGTCGATCCGCGCGCGGACGATCGCGGCGACATGATCGGCCATTTCCTCGACCGTGAAACCCGCATCGCCGGCCGCATCGCCGAAACCGGGCAGGTCGATCGCGATGCAGGCGAAGCCTGCCAGCCGGTCGACCACCGCATCGAACGAGCGGGCACTCGCCCCCAGCGCGTGCAGCAGCACGATGACGGGCGCATTCTCCGTTCCACCGACCATGTTTCCGACCAAGACCGCCTCCGATGACATCGCCCCCGTAACGACGGCCACCGGCTTCGGTGCCGTGGCTCGGCCGTTAGATGATGAAAAGATAACCTGTGTTCAGTCGCACGGGTCAGATCGGCAGGTGCGTCGTCGCCTTCACCTCCTCCAGCACCGCATAGGTCCGCGTCTCGCGGATGCCGGGCAGATCGACCAGCGTCGATCCAAGGAACACGCGATAGGCGGCCATGTCGGCGACGCGCACCTTCAACAGATAATCGAACCCGCCCGCGACCATATGGCATTCCAGCACCTCGGGCAGCCGTTCGACATGCGCGGCAAAGGCGGCGAACACGTCGTCCGATGTCCGGTCGAGCAGCACCTCGACAAAGATCATCAGCGCGCGGCCCAGCTTCACCGGATCGAGCAGCGCAGTATAGCCGACGATATACCCGCTGGCGCGCAACCGCTTCACCCGGTCGAAACACGCGGCGGGCGACAGGCCGCACCGGGTGGCCAGCGCCTGATTGGTGATCCGCCCGTCGTCCTGCAACGCGCGGAGCAGCTTGCGATCCATCGCATCCATCGCCTGAAGATCCTTCGGTCTATACCTTGTT
Source organism: Sphingomonas sp. Leaf339 (assembly GCF_001426195.1). Classification (GTDB taxonomy): domain Bacteria; phylum Pseudomonadota; class Alphaproteobacteria; order Sphingomonadales; family Sphingomonadaceae; genus Sphingomonas. Next base: position 196,034 of record NZ_LMRS01000023.1, read on the forward strand.
TGAACCCGTTGCTTCGTCGGGAAGGACATAATCACAAAGCACCTCCGCCGGAAACCGGGATATAGGCGAACGATCACCTTATCGGATCATCGCCATGCTTCGCACCTTTGACTGGGACCGCCTCGACACCACCAAATACCGTGAGGAGAGCGACACCGTCGCCGCCCTTCTCCGCGCCGTGCCGCTGAACACGGAGGACCGCGAAACCGTGTCGCGCCATGCCGTGACGCTGGTGCAGGCGGCCCGCGCCTCGACGAAGAAGCAGGGCGTGGTCGAGAGTTTCCTGCAGGAATTCTCGCTCGGCACCAAGGAAGGGCTGGCGTTGATGTGCCTGGCCGAGGCGCTGTTGCGCACCCCCGATGCCGAGACGCGCGACCGGCTGATCGCGGAAAAGATCGGCGCGGCGGACTGGGCCAGCCATCTCGGCGGATCGGACAGTCTGTTCGTCAACGCATCGACGTGGGGCCTGATGCTGACCGGCAAGCTGATCGACGTCGATGACGAGGCGAAGCGCGATCTGGGCGGCTGGGTAAAGCGGCTGACGGCGCGGCTGGGCGAACCCGTCATCCGCCAGGCGGTCGGCGCGGCGGTGCGGATGATGGGCGAACAGTTCGTGCTGGGCCGCACGATCGAGGATGCGTTGAACCGGGCGAGGAAGGATGGGTATCTGTGCTCGTTCGACATGCTGGGCGAGGGCGCGCGCACCGCCGCCGACGCCGCGCGCTACGAAACGATCTATGCCGATGCGATTCAAGCGGTGGGCCGCGCCCGCGCACCGGGCCTGTCGCCCGAGGATGGCCACGGCGTATCGGTAAAGCTGTCGGCGCTCTGCCCCCGCTACGAAGCGGTGCAGGAAGCGCGTGTCTGGGACGAGCTCTATCCACGCGTGAAGCGCCTCGCGCTGATCGCCGCGCGCCACAACCTGAACTTCGCGATCGATGCGGAGGAGGCGGACCGCCTCGTCATCTCGCTACGCCTCGTCGATCGGCTGGCGCGCGAGGAGGAACTGGGCGACTGGACCGGCCTCGGCGTCGTGGTGCAGGCGTATCAGAAGCGCGGGCTGGCGGTGATCGAGGGGCTGGAGGCGCTGGCGCGCTCCACTGGCCGGCGGATCATGGTCCGCCTCGTCAAGGGCGCGTACTGGGACAGCGAGATCAAGCGCGCGCAGGTCGCCGGCCGGCCCGATTATCCCGTCTTCACGACGAAGCCCGCGACCGATCTTTCCTATCTTGTCTGCGCCGCCGCGCTGATCGAGGCGAGCCCGGCACTTTATCCGCAATTCGCGACGCACAACGCCCACACGCTTGCCGCCGTCAGCCTGATGGCGACGCAGCGCGGGGTGCGGATCGAACACCAGCGGCTGCATGGCATGGGCGAGGCGCTGTACAAAGCAGCCGGCGGCAATTTGAGCCTACGCGCCTATGCGCCGGTCGGCGGGCATGAGGAACTGCTCCCCTATCTGGTTCGCCGTCTGCTGGAAAACGGTGCGAACACCAGCTTCGTCCACGCGCTGCTCGATGAGCGGGTGCCGGCCGAACTGGTGGTCGGCGATCCGATCGACACCGTCCGCGCGCAGCCCGATCGCCATCCGCGCATCCCGGTGCCGGCCGATATCTATGGCGCGGCGCGGGCCAATCCGGTCGGTCGCGATTACAGCCGCGACAGCGAGCGGGCGGTGGCGGCGCGCGCGGCGCAGGTCGGCGCGGCGGACACCATCGCCGCCGGCCCGATCGTCGGCGGCACGCTGCTCGCCGGCACGGGGCCGCGACCGATGACCAGCCCGGTCGATCGCACGCAGTTGATCGGCGCGGTCAGCGACGCGACGGCCGCTGATATCGATCTCGCGGCCCGGCGGGCGACGGCCGCGCAGCCGGCATGGGATGCGCTGGGCGGTACCGCGCGCGGCCGGGTGCTGCGCGCGATGGCCGATGCGCTGGAGGCGAGCATGGATCGGCTGATCGCGCTGCTGTCGCGTGAGGCGGGCAAGACGCTGAACGACGGCGTCGCCGAGGTGCGCGAGGCGGTCGATTTCTGTCGGTACTATGCGCATCTCGCCGAAAAGCAGTTCGACGGCCTGCAACCGCTGACCGGCCCGGTCGGCGAGACCAATCATCTCGAACTGCGCGGGCGCGGCACGTTCGTGTGCATCAGCCCGTGGAATTTCCCGCTGGCGATCTTCACCGGCCAGATCGCCGCCGCGCTGGCGGCGGGCAATGCAGTGCTGGCGAAACCCGCCGAACAGACGCCGCTGATCGCCGCCGAAGCGGTGCGGCTGTTCCACAAGGCGGGCCTCGATCCCGACCTGCTCGCGCTGTTGCCCGGTGACGGCGCGACGGTCGGCGCGGCGCTGGTCGAGCATCCCGGCATCGCCGGCGTCGCCTTCACCGGCGGCACCGAAACCGCCTGGTCGATCAATCGCGCGCTGGCCAATCGTCGCGGACCGATCCTGCCCTTCATCGCCGAGACCGGCGGCCTGAACGCGATGTTCGTCGATACGACCGCGCTGAAGGAGCAGGTGGTCGACGACGTCATCGTCTCGGCGATCGGTTCCGCCGGGCAGCGGTGCTCGGCGCTGCGCCTATTGTTCGTGCCCGAGGAATCGGCGGACGAATTGATCGCCACGCTGACCGGCGCGCTCGATGCGCTGGTGATCGGCGATCCCGCCGACGCCGCCACCGATGTCGGGCCGGTGATCGATGCCGATGCGCTGGCGATGCTGGAGGAGCACCGGGCGCGGCTCAGCAGCGAGGCGACGATCCTCGCGCGGCTCGATCCGGGGGCATGGGGGCAGCGCGGCGATTTTTTCGGCCCGATCATCGCCGAAATCCCGCGCGCCGATTTCCTGGGCCAGGAGGTGTTCGGCCCGATCCTGCACATCTATCGCTACAAGGCGGACGAGCTGGAGGCGATCGCGCAGGGGCTGGCCGATACCGGTTATGCGCTGACGCTGGGCATCCACAGCCGCATCGAACGCTTCGCCGAACGCATCCGCGCGCTGGTCCCCGCCGGCAACGTGTACGTCAACCGCTCGATCATCGGCGCGGTCGTCGGCGTGCAGCCGTTCGGCGGCGAGGGATTGTCCGGCACCGGGCCAAAGGCGGGCGGCCCCCACGCCCTGCTCCGCTACGCGGTCGAACGCGCCGTCTCGGTCAACATCACCGCGCAGGGCGGCGATCCGGCGTTGTTGAACATCTGAACGGGGCGGGGGCCGCTTGCGTCGCCAGATAATGACCCGCTGTGTCTGAACCTACAGCAGCGGGCTCATGATCCGGGCGATGTTTTCCGGCAGATGGCGCCATCGCGGCCGCGCGCGCCATTGGTCTAGGCGAACCTCGTCGCTCGCCGCGATATAGCCCGCCTGGATCTGATCCAGCCGGGCGATCTGCGCGGTATCGTGGAGGAGCAGGCTGACCTCCTCGTTCAACTGGAACGAGCGGAGATCGACGTTGCTCGATCCCAGGATGCCCAGCGTTCCGTCGATCCCGACATTCTTGGCGTGGAGCAGGAAATCGCGATAGCGGTGGATGCGCACGCCCGCGACCAGCAACTCCTCGAAATACGAACATTGCGCGAGATGGACGATCTGTTGATCCACCACCGCCGACACCACCAGATGCACCGCCACCCCGCGCGCGGCGGCGCAGCGCATGGCACCGATCACTGCCTCATCGGGGACGAAATAGAGCGTGACGAGCACGACCCGATCGCATGCCCGGTGCAGTTGCCAGACGAGCAGCGTCTCGAACCCCTCCAGCGGAAAATCCGCCCCGCTCGGCAGCAGTTGCAACCGCGCATCGCCAGTCGGCGCGGGCACGGCGACGGGGGCCGGATCGACCGCGCCGCGTCCCTCGATCGTCCAGTCGCCGGCCACGACGGCGGCCATCGCGGCGACGATCGGCCCGGTCGTGCGCGCGACCAGTTCGCGGTTGACGAAGCCGGGGCGGAAATCCTTGGCGACCAGATTCTGCGATCCGGCATAACCGATCGCGCCATCGATCACGAACAGCTTGCGATGGTTGCGCATGTCGGCGCGGCGTGGCGGCGCAGCAGATGCGCGGGCAACGCCTCGCGCACCGCCGTGCCCGTGTCGCGGAGCAGGCGCAGCGTGCCGCGTCGCCACTTGTGTGAACCGACCGGATCGAACACCACCCGGCACCGCACCCCGCGCGCGGTCGCCCGCGCCAGCGCCGCCGCCACGCGCTGTCCCACCGCATCGTCGGCAAAGATATAAACCAGTAGATCGACCTGCGACCGCGCACCGTCGATATCGGCGACCAGCCGGTCGATCACCGCATCGTAATCGTCGATCAGTTCGATGTCGTTGCCGCCGACACAGGGCAGCCGACCCAGCGTATGCGCAAAGGCCGCGGTCGCGCCACCGTCGCCGCCAGCCTCGCGCGTCAGCATGGCACCGACATCGGCGAAAAACGGTCTGAGCGTCCGCCAGCGTCGTTCCCGTGCCGCCGGAAAACCGGGCCGGCCGATGATGAGATACAACAGTAGCCCACCGACCGGAAAGATGAACAGCAGCAACAGCCAGCTCGCCGCCGCCGCTGGCGACCGCCGCAACGGCACCACCGTCAGCGCGCCCAGCCGGATCAGCCATTCGGCCACGAACCAGATGGTCTGCACATCGGGATGGTCCGCCAGCATCCGCCATTACTAACGCGGACCGGCCTGCAGACCAGCCTTTCGGCGAATACGGCCCCGAAAACTGGTATCGCCTGTTATCGTCGTCATCAGGAGATACATATGCGTTTCGTACAGATCGATATTCTGCCATCGGGCAAAGCGCTGGTCGACATCGACAAGCTGTCCCACGCCGTCCCGCAGGACGGTGGCAGCCGGCTGTTCCTCGGTGCCCAGCACCTCGACGTCCCCCATACGCTGGCGGAACTGGAGAATGTGCTCGCCGGCCGCGATCGCGACGATGCCGGCGAACGCAGCATGGCCGGCTTCAGCATGGGTTAAACGCGAAAGGCGAACGCGGCGCCGGGGATCGGCAACGACACCCCCGTCGGCCCCAGCCGGCCATCCGCCGCGATCGTCAGCATCGTCAGCGTGCCATCCCGCTCGTTCGCCACCACGATCAGCCGATGATCCTCGATCAGCAGGAAAAACCGCGGCGACGCCCCGCCCACCGGGACATGCTGGATCGGCGTCGGCATCCCGTCCGCGTCCAGCGCGAAGACGGTGATGCTGTCATGCCCGCGGTTCGACACGTAAAGGCGCGTGCCCGCTCGATCGACCGCGACATGCGCGACGGCGCTTTCCCCGACCCATCCGTCCGGCAACGTCGATACTGTCCGCCGCTCGTGAAAGGCACCCTCTGCGGCGGCCAGCACCGTCAGGCTGTTCGCCAGTTCGCTGGCCAGATAGGCGATGCCCCCGATCCGGGGATGGATCGCCAGATGGCGTGGTCCGGCACCCGGCGCCGCTGCGAAGGCGATCGCCGGTGGACCCATCACGCCCTGCCGATCGATCGGAAACGCCAGCACCTGATCGGTGCCGAGGTCGGTCTGGTACAGCCACCGGCCATCCGCGCCGAAGCCGACCCAATGCGCGTGCGGCCCCTCCTGCCGCTGGGCATTCGGTCCCGACCCCCGATGGACATGGGTTTGCACGTCACCGATCGGCAAACCGTCGCGCACGTTCAGCCGGAACAGCGACACGCTCCCGCTTCCGTAATTCGCCACCGCGAGCAAGGTCTGATCGTCGTTCAGCGCCAGATGGCACGGCGCCGTCCCGCGCGCATCGATGGTCGTTATCCGGACCCATCCGCGACCATCATGAGAGAAGACGCCGATCGTCCCCGCATGTTCGTCGATGATATAATGCAGGCCATGGCGCGACGCATGGACCCCGAACGACGCATTGGGCGCGTCGGCGAACGCATCTCCCACCACCCATGCGCCATCGATCAGACGCACGTCATACAATCCGCGCCCGCCGACATCCGACCACGTGCCGACGACAAGATGCAGGGCGGTTTCAATCATGGCATCGCCCATAGACGCTGATGACGTCGGGTTGAATCATCATTGCATGACGGCTTGGCGGCACGCCCGATCCGGCGCAGACTGCGGCGATGCTGTCTTTCCTGTTGTTCATGCTCGCCCAAGCGGCCCCAGCGCCCGCCCAGACGCCGCCGCTGACCGCCGCGACCTCGCCCGCGCCGCCCGCGGCCCGGTGGCCCACCCGCGACGGCCGCTACGATATCCGCGACTTCCGCTTCCGCTCGGGCGAGACGATGCCCGACCTGCGCATCGGCTACACCATGCTGGGGCAGCCGCATCGCGATGCACGTGGTGAGATCGACAATGCGGTGATGGTCCTCCACGGCACCGGCGGCACCGGCCGCCAATTCCTCAGCCCGCAGTTCGCCGACGAACTGTACGGCCCCGGCCAGCCGCTCGATATTCGCCGCTACTGGATCATCCTGCCCGACGGTATCGGTCACGGACAATCGTCGAAGCCCTCTGACGGCCTCCACATGCGCTTCCCGCATTATGATTATGACGACATGGTCGATGCGCAGTATCGGCTGCTGCGTGACGGACTGGGCATCCGCCGGATGCAGCTCATCATGGGCACGTCGATGGGCTGCATGCACGGTCTGGTCTGGGGCGAGACGCATCCCGATTTCGTCCGCGCATTGATGCCGCTGGCCTGCGAGCCGGTCGAGATCGCCGGGCTGAACCGCATGTGGCGGCAACTGGCGATCGACGGGATCAAGGCTGATCCCGCCTGGGCCGGCGGCGAGTATCGCACACCGCCCGTGCAGGGCCTGCGCACCGCCGCCAGCCTGTTGTTCGTCGCGGGTGCCGCGCCGCTCTATTTCCAGGCGCAGTATCCCACCCGCGACGCCGCCGCCGCCTTCGCGCAACAACGCGTCGCCACCTCGATCGCGCAGACCGATGCCAACGACCTGATCTATCAGATCGAGGCTTCGCGTACCTATTCACCCTGGGCGCGGCTAGAGGCGATCACGACGCCGACGATGTGGATCAATTCCGCCGACGACTTCATCAACCCGCGCCAGCTCGACCTGCCACAGCGCGCCGTCGCTCGCATGAAAGACGCGCGGTTCCGGCAGATACCGGAGAGCGATGATACGCGCGGCCACGGCACCCACACCGCCGCCCGGTTCTGGAAACAGGATCTGGTCGATCTGCTGCAGCGGACGAAATAAGGCGTAAGCGGCGGCGCTTGCCGTGATCGACGGTTCCGGTATCGTGGCGTCATGCTTACACGACGCCAGCTCATCGGTTCTTCCCTCTCCCTCGCTGCCGTGCCCTTGGCGGGCAAGACGGCGTTCGCCGCGACGCCGCCAGCCAAGGCAGGGCGGCTGAAGCAGTCGGTCAGCCGCTGGTGTTACGAGAAGATTCCGCTCGACGATCTGTGCGCCTTCGCGGCGAAGATCGGCCTGCAAGGCATCGATCTGCTGCAACCGGCCGATTACGATGTGCCGCGCCGGCACGGCCTGCGCTGCACGATGGGTTATGCGGCCGATAACATGACGATCGCCAACGGATTGAACCGGGTCGAAAATCACGCCGCCATCGAAAAGGCGTTCCGCGTCGGCATTCCGCAGGCGGCCCGATCGTCGGTGCCGAACGTGATCGCCTTTTCCGGCAACCGCCGTGGCCTGTCCGATGAACAGGGTGCCGCGAACACCATCGCCGGCCTCAACCGCGTCAAGAAGATTGCCGAGGACAACGGCGTCACCATCTGCGTCGAGCTGCTCAACAGCAAGGTGAACCACCCCGATTACATGGCCGATCACACCGCCTGGGGCGCGCGGGTGATGGAGGCGGTCAACTCACCGCGCGTGAAGCTGCTGTACGACATCTATCATATGCAGATCATGGAGGGCGACCTGCTCGATACGGTCCGTCAGAACCTGAAATGGATCGGCCATTTCCACACCGGTGGCGTCCCCGGCCGGCACGAACTGAACGACACGCAGGAAGTGAACTGGCACGGCGTCGCCGCGGGAATCGCCGATATGGGTTTCACCGGCTATTTTGCGCATGAGTTCGTGCCGACGGGCGATCCGCTGCCCGCTCTCGCGCAGGCGGTACGAATCTGCACCGTCTGACGTGACAGACCTCCAATGCAGAATTAAATTCTACGTCGTCAGGCGAATGATGGCTTGTTGAAGGCAAGCACCCATCAAATGCGTGTTGCCCGCCAATTGGGTGACGCACATAGAATATGCCATGTTGTTCATCTGTTTGACGAAATGCCGGGGGATCGTCTTTCCAACGATCCCCCGCATTTCAACGCTCCGAAAAGCGATGGTGCCCAGAAGAGGACTCGAACCTCCACGACCTTGCGATCGCCAGCACCTGAAGCTGGTGCGTCTACCAATTCCGCCATCTGGGCACGGGGTAGGCCGGCGCCTCTAGTGGACGTGACGGAGCCTTGTCAACAGCGCTCGTGACGGCCAAAGGCATTTCCATGGCCGCATCGGGATACGAAGACATGAACAACAAGCTGGTGACGCTGATCGGCGGCGGTGGTTTCGTCGGGCGTTATGCCGTGCGGGCGCTGCTGGCTGCCGGTGCGCGGGTACGCATCGCCCAGCGGGACCCGCGCCATGCGTGGTTCCTGAAGACGCAGGGCAATCTGGGTCAGACCCAGTTCGTCGCCGCCGATGTGATCCGACCCGATACCATCGCGCGGGCGGTGGCCGGCGCGGACGTGGTCGTGAACCTGGTCGGGGTGCTGGCCGGCGCGGTCGATCGCATCCATGTCGATGGCGCCCGCACCGTGGCGGAGGCCGCGGCGCAGGCCGGTGCGGGGACGCTGGTGCATGTGTCCGCGATCGGCGCCGATGCCGCCAGCAAGTCCGCCTATGGCCGCAGCAAGGGCGAGGGGGAGGCTGCGGTGCGCGCCGCCTTCGCCCAGGCGACGATCCTGCGCCCGTCGATCGTGTTCGGTCGCGAGGACCAGTTCGTCAATCGCTTCGCCGGCATGATCGCCGCCAGCCCCATCGTGCCCGTCCTGCGGGCGCCGGTGCGGTTCCAGCCGGTGTTCGCGGGTGATGTCGGCGCGGCGATCGCGGCGGCGGCGGGTGATCCCGGTCGCTTCGGCGGCCGGACGTTCGCGCTCGGCGGTCCCGATATCCTGTCGATGGGCGAACTGATCCGCTTCATCGCCGATGCCGTCGGCCGCTCGCCGACGATCCTGGAACTGCCGGATGCGATCGGATCGATGCTGGCATCGCTGCCCGGCGGGCCGATCACGCGCGACCAGTGGCTGATGTTGCAGCAGGACAATATCGTCGGCACCGAAACCGACGGGCTGGATGCGCTTGGCATCGCCGCCACGCCGCTGGCCGCGGTCGCCCCCGACTGGCTGGTCCGTTTCCGCCGGCAGGGCCGGTTCGGTCGTCGTTCGGTGGAACAGGCCGCCTGATCCCTTCTTTTCGTCCGGAGCGACGCCCTTGAACGACTATCTCGTCGCCATCCTCCTCGGCATCGTCGAGGGGGTCACCGAATTCCTGCCCGTTTCCTCCACCGGCCATCTGGTCCTCGCCACCGACCTGATGGGGTATGACGCGTCGCGCTGGGCGGTCTTCAACATCGCGATCCAGCCGGGCGCGATCCTGGCGATCGTCGTGCTGTACTGGCGGACCTTCATGGCGGTGTTGACCGGCCTGCTGAAGCGCGAGCCGAATTCGATCGCGTTCGTGCGCAACCTGTTGATCGCGTTCGTCCCCGCCGTCGTGCTGGGGCTGGCGTTCAACAATCAGATCGAGGCGTTGCTGGAAAACGCGATCGTCGTGGCATGGGCGCTGATCGTCGGCGGCGTCGCGATCCTGATCGTCGAGCGATTGGCGAAGACGCACGCCGTGGGCGGCATCGCCGGCGTGTCCGCCGTCCAGTCGGCGAAGATCGGCGTCGTCCAGTGTCTGGCGATGATTCCGGGCGTCAGCCGTTCCGGCGCCACCATCATGGGTGCGATGTCGCTGGGCATCGATCGGCGCACGGCGGCGGAATTCAGCTTCTTCCTCGCGCTGCCGACGCTGACCGGCGCGACGGTGCTGCAGATGGTGAAGCATCGCGACGCCATCACCAGCGGCAGCCTCGGCCTGATCGCCATCGGGTTCGTGGTGTCGTTCATCGTCGCATTGGCCGTGGTGAAGGGCTTTATGGCGGTGGTCACCCGGCACGGCTTCGCGCCATTCGCGTGGTACCGAATCGTCGCCGGCACAGCCGCGCTGTTCTTTCTCTATACCCACTAGAACCGGATCGGACTTTTATTGGTACGATCCGTTCGCGCTTTTTCGAAATAATTCGCGAACGGCGCATTTATAGGTAAGTACGTCTTACTTGTTATAGGTTTCGGTCGTCGGTAGAGCCGCTGGAGTAATTTTCCGAGCGGAGACGCCGTATGGCCGACAACCCGATGCTGAAATTCGTCGATCAGGATCAGGCCTATCCGGCCAAGCGCGATGCCGATCTGCGCGCCGCCGACTTTCGTGAGATCGCAGATCGCTATGCGGCACCCGCCGCCGAGGATCAGGCGTCGCGCTGCTCGCAATGCGGCGTGCCCTATTGCTCGGTGCACTGCCCGCTGCACAATCACATCCCCGACTGGCTGCGCCTGACCGCCGAAGGGCGGCTGCGCGAGGCGTACGAGCTGTCCAACAGCACCTCGACCATGCCCGAAATCTGCGGCCGCATCTGCCCGCAGGACCGGCTGTGCGAAGGCAATTGCGTAATCGAGTTTTCCGGCCACGGCGCGGTGACGATCGGCTCGGTCGAGAAGTTCATCACCGACACCGCCTGGGCGGAGGGTTGGGTCGAGCCGGTCGTCGTCGGCCCGTCGCGCGGCCAGTCGGTCGGCGTGATCGGGGCCGGACCGGCGGGGCTTAGCGCCGCCGAATATCTGCGCGGCCATGGTTACGACGTCCACGTCTATGACCGGCATGATCGCGCCGGTGGCCTGCTGACCTATGGCATCCCCGGCTTCAAGCTGGAAAAGCCCGTCGTCATGCGCCGCATCGATCGGCTCGCCGCGGCGGGGATCGAGTTTCATTACGGCTTCGCGGTCGGCGAGGATGCGACGCTGGACGAGTTGCGCCAACGCCACGATTCGATCCTGATCGCGACCGGCGTGTACAAGGCGCGGCAGGTCGAGGTGCCGGGTAACGGCGCATCCGGCGTCGTTGCCGCGCTCGACTATCTCACCGCCTCCAACCGCAAGGGCTTCGGCGACGCCGTCCCCGCGTTCGACGACGGCTCGCTCGATGCAGAGGGCAAGAACGTCATCGTCATCGGTGGCGGCGATACCGCGATGGACTGCGTTCGCACCGCGATCCGCCAGGGCGCGACCTCGGTGAAGTGCCTCTATCGCCGCGACCGCGCCAATATGCCGGGCAGCCAGCGCGAAGTCGCCAATGCCGAGGAAGAGGGCGCCGAATTCGTCTGGCTCTCCGCCCCGCTCGGCTTCGCCGGCGACAACGACACGGTGTCGCAGGTCCGCGCCAGCCGCATGCGTCTCGGCGCCCCCGACGCCAGCGGCCGCCGCGCGCCGGAAGTCGATCCCGGTGCAGAACTGTCGTTGGAGGCCGATCTGGTCATCAAGGCGCTCGGTTTCGATGCCGAGGATCTGCCGACGCTGTGGGGCGCACCCGAACTGGGTGTCAGCCGCTGGGGTACCGTGCTGGTCGACGGCAAGACGCTGATGACCAGCCTCGACGGCGTGTTCGCGGCGGGCGACATCGTCCGCGGCGCCTCGCTGGTCGTATGGGCGATCCGCGACGGCCGCGATGTGGCCGCCAGCATGCACAAATGGCTGAAAGCGAAGGCGAAGGCCGCAAAGGTCGCCGCTTAATGTTCCGGTCGTCCTCGTTTGCAATGCTCGCGATGTTTCTCGCCGCAGCGGCGACGGCGCAATCGCCTGCGCCGCACGAAACGGACGCAGCGATCACGATCGCGCAGGCGATGGCACCGCGCGAGCAACTACGCGGCCTCATCCTCGCGACACTATCCCGTGCGACGACCGCGGCAATGATCGAAGGCAAGCTCGGCCGCGAAGCGACCTCTAAATTGTTCGCGACCGAGACGGCGGGGGCAGTCGATCGCCACGGCGACGAGTGGGCCGATCTGCTCGCCGCTGCCTACCGCGATACCTTGACGCCCGTGGAGTTGGCCACCGCGCAGGCGGCGTTTCGGTCCGGCGATCGGACTGCGATGGCGCCGCTGATGCAACGGGTCGGTCCGGTCATGCAAGAACGAGCAACGCCGCTCCTGAACAAGGCAGTCACAGAGGTGCTGGCCGCCGCTTACGAGAAAATGGGTAAGGAAACCGCCAGATGACCACTCCCCAGCACGCCTATCTCGCCGAACACGGCATGTACCGTCCGGACTATGAGGGCGATGCCTGCGGCGTCGGCCTTGTCGCTGCCACCGATGGCCGGCCCTCGCGCCGGGTCGTGCAGTCGGCGATCGATGCGCTGAAGGCGGTGTGGCATCGCGGCGCGGTCGACGCCGATGGCAAGACCGGCGATGGCGCCGGTATCCATCTCGACCTGCCGCTGCGCTTCTTCGACGACGCCATCGCCGCATCCGGCCACAAGGTCCGGCCGAACCGGCTCGCCGTTGGCCAGATCTTCCTGCCGCGCACCGATCTGAGCGCGCAGGAGGATTGCCGCACAATCGTCGAATCCGCGATCATCGAGGCGGGTTACACCATCTATGGCTGGCGTCAGGTTCCGGTCGACGTTTCGGTCATCGGCCAGAAGGCGCAGGCGACCCGGCCCGAGATCGAACAGATCATGATCGCCGGGCCATTGCCCGACGAACAAGACGTCGCCGAGTTCGAGAAGAACCTCTATCTCGTCCGCCGCCGCATCGAAAAGCGCGTCATCGCCGCGCAGATCCAGGGCTTCTACATCTGTTCGCTGTCGGCGCGCTCGATCGTGTACAAGGGCCTGTTCCTGGCTGAGAGCCTGTCGGTCTTCTACCCCGACCTTCAGGATCAGCGGTTCGAAAGCCGTGTCGCGATCTTCCACCAGCGGTATTCGACCAACACCTTCCCGCAATGGTGGCTGGCGCAGCCGTTCCGGTGCCTCGCGCACAACGGCGAGATCAACACGATCCGCGGCAACAAGAATTGGATGCTCAGTCACGAGATCCGCATGGCCGGCATCGCGTTTGGCGACAATTCGGAGGACATCAAACCGGTAATCCCCGCTGGCGCGTCCGACACCGCCGCGCTGGACGCCGTGTTCGAGGCGATCTGCCGCTCCGGTCGCGACGCGCCGACCGCCAAGCTGATGCTGGTGCCCGAGGCGCTCGACGAACGCGGCGACACGCCCGAAAGCCACGCGGCGATGTACCGCTATCTCGCCTCCGTGATGGAGCCGTGGGACGGCCCCGCCGCACTGGCGATGACCGACGGCCGCTGGGCGGTCGCGGGCATGGATCGCAATGCGCTGCGCCCGCTGCGTTACACCCGCACCAATGACGGTCTGCTGATCGTCGGCTCGGAAAGCGGCATGGTCGTCGTCCCCGAATCGACCATCATCGCCAAGGGGCGGCTGGGGCCGGGCCAGATGATTGCCGTCGATCTCGACGAAGGGATCGTGCTGGAAGACCGCGCGGTGAAGGACCGGATCGCGGGCGAACAGGATTATGCCGCGATGACCGGCGAATTCCTGACGCTGGCCGATCTGCCGCCCACCACCGTCGACGCGCTGCGCTTCCCGCGCCCCGAACTCGCGCGCCGTCAGGTCGCCGCCGGCCAGACGCTGGAGGACATGGAGCTGATCCTGTCGCCGATGGTCGAGGGTGGGAAGGAAGCGATCGGATCGATGGGCGACGATACGCCGCTCGCCGTCATTTCCGACAAGCCGCGCCTCATCAGCCAGTTCTTCCGCCAGAACTTCTCGCAGGTCACCAACCCGCCGATCGATTCCCTGCGCGAACGCCATGTGATGTCGCTGAAGACGCGGTTCGGCAACCTCGCCAACATCCTCGACGTCCGCGACCAGCGTGAACGCGTGCTGGTGCTCGACTCACCCGTGCTCACCGGCGCGCACTGGGAGAGGCTGAAGACCCATTTCGGCCGTTCCGCCGCCGAAATCGACTGCACGTTCGAGGTCGATGGCGGCCCCGAACGGCTGCGCGCGGCGATCCAGCGCATTCGCAACCAGGCCGAACAGGCGGTCCGCGAAGGTCGCTCCGAATTGTTCCTGACCGATGAGCACGTCTCCGAAGACCGCGTCGCCATCGCCGGCGTGCTGGCGGCGGCGGCAGTCCATACGCATCTCGTCCGCCGTGGCCTGCGCTCCTATGCGTCGATCAACGTGCGCAGCTCGGAATGTCTCGACACGCATTATTACGCGGTCCTGATCGGCGTCGGTGCCACGACGGTGAACGCCTATCTCGCCGAAGCGGCGATCGCCGATCGCCATGCGCGCGGCCTGTTCGGCAGCCTGACGATCGAGGAATGCCTGACCCGTCACCGCGTCGCGGTGGAGGAGGGGCTGCTCAAGATCATCTCGAAGATGGGCATCGCGGTCATCTCGTCGTACCGCGGCGGCTATAATTTTGAGGCGGTCGGCCTGTCCCGCGCGCTGGTGAACGACCTGTTCCCCGGCATGCCCGCCAAGATCTCCGGCGAAGGCTACACGTCGCTGCACCTGTCGGCGATGATGCGCCATGAAGCGGCGTTCGACAGCGCGGTCGCCACCCTGCCGATCGGCGGTTTCTATCGCCAGCGCGCGGATGGCGAGACGCACGCCTATTCGGCGCAGCTGATGCACCTGCTGCAAACCGCGGTCGCGACCGACAGCTATTCCAGCTACCTGCAATTCTCGCGCGGGGTCAGCGATCTGCCGCCGGTGTATTTGCGCGATCTGCTGCAATTCAACTTCCCTTCAGAGGGCGTCGCGATCGATCAGGTCGAGGCGATCACCGAAATCCGCAAGCGTTTCGTCACCCCCGGCATGTCGCTCGGCGCGCTGTCGCCGGAGGCGCACGAGACGCTGGCGATCGCGATGAACCGCATCGGCGCCAAGGCGGTGTCGGGTGAGGGCGGCGAGGACACGATCCGCTTCAAACCCTATGCCAATGGCGACAACGGCAATTCGGGCGTCAAACAGATCGCGTCGGGCCGCTTCGGCGTCACCGCCGAATATCTCGGCGCGTGCGAGGAGATCGAGATCAAGGTCGCACAGGGCGCCAAGCCCGGCGAGGGCGGCCAACTCCCTGGTTTCAAGGTGACGGAGTTCATCGCCAAGTTGCGCCACGCAACTCCCGGCGTCACGCTCATCAGCCCGCCGCCGCATCACGACATCTATTCGATCGAGGATCTCGCCCAGCTCATCTACGACTGCAAGCAGATCAACCCGCGCGCCCGCGTCTGCGTGAAGCTCGTCAGCTCGGCGGGCATCGGCACCGTCGCGGCGGGCGTGGCGAAGGCGCATGCCGACGTCATCCTTGTCTCCGGCCATGTCGGCGGCACCGGCGCGTCCCCGCAGACGTCGATCAAATATGCCGGCACCCCGTGGGAAATGGGCCTGTCGGAGGTCAATCAAACGCTGACGCTGAACGGTTTGCGCGGTCGCATCCGCCTGCGTGCGGATGGCGGGCTGAAGACCGGTCGCGACATCGTGATCGCCGCCATTCTCGGCGCCGAGGAATATGGCATCGGCACGCTGTCGCTGGTGGCGATGGGCTGCATCATGGTGCGCCAGTGCCATAGCAACACCTGCCCGGTCGGCGTCTGCGTGCAGGACGAGCGCCTGCGCGCCAAGTTCACCGGCACGCCCGAAAAGGTCATCAACCTGATGACCTTCATCGCCGAGGAAGTCCGCGACATCCTCGCGCGGCTCGGCGTCAAATCGCTGGACGACGTGATCGGCCGCACCGAACTGCTCCGTCAGGTCAGCCGCGGTGCCGAACATCTCGACGATCTCGATCTGAACCCGATCCTCGCCAAGGTCGATGCCAGCGACGCCGAACGCCGCTTCAGCCTCGACACGTGGCGCAACGAAGTACCCGACAGCCTCGATGCGCAGATCATCAAGGATGCCGCCGCCGTGTTCAGTCGCGGCGAAAAGATGCAGTTGACCTATTCGGTGCGCAACACCCACCGCGCGGTCGGCACGCGCCTGTCGTCCGAGATCACCAGCAAGTTCGGTATGTCCACACTCGCCGATGGTCATGTCACCATCCGCCTGCGCGGCTCCGCCGGCCAGTCGCTCGGCGCGTTCCTGTGCAAGGGGATCACGCTGGAGGTGTTCGGCGATTCCAATGATTATGTCGGCAAGGGTCTGTCCGGCGGCGTCATCGTCGTGCGGCCGGCGGTGTCGTCACCGCTTGCCAGCCAGGACAACACGATCATCGGCAACACCGTGCTGTACGGCGCGACCAGCGGCCGGCTGTTCGCGGCGGGGCAGGCGGGTGAGCGCTTCGCGGTCCGCAACTCCGGCGCGCAGGTCGTGGTCGAGGGCTGCGGCGCGAACGGCTGCGAATATATGACCGGCGGCGTCGCGGTGGTGCTGGGCAAGGTCGGTGCCAATTTCGGTGCCGGCATGACCGGCGGCATGGCCTTCATCTACGATCCCGACGGTGAGTTCCATCGTCGCGCCAATCCGGAAAACATCACCTGGCGCCGGCTCGGCTCGGCCCATTGGGAGGGCGTGCTGCGCGACCTGATCGCGGCGCACGCCAAGTACACCGACAGCCGCTGGTCGAAGGGATTGCTCGACGATTGGGAGCGTGTCGCCGGCGATTTCTGGCAGGTCGTGCCAAAGGAAATGCTCACCCGCCTTGCCCACCCGCTGGACGACGAGATCGAGCAGATCGCGGCGGAATAAATCCTCCCCGGCACGGGGAGGTGGCAGTCCGCAGGACTGACGGTGGGGGATCGCCCAGCACGCTGACCAGGGTTTAGCTGCGGGCGATCGCCCGCCGCCGCACCAGCGCCCACCCCGTGCCGCCATACACCAGCAACGCCGGCCACCCGCCATCGGTGACGAACAGATACGCCACCCCGATCACCGCCACGACGATCAGGATCGCCAGCGTCATGCCCGTGCTCGCCATCCGCCGCACCAGCAGCGCGCCGATCGCCAGCGCCGCGACCGCATTCACCGCCAGCCACGCCCATGATCCGTTGCGCCCGATCGATCCGACCCCCGGCAGCTTCACCGTCGCGAACCCGCGCATGCCGTTGGGAAACACATCCGCCGACAGATGCAGCCCGATCCCCAGCGCCAGCCCCGCCGCCACCGGCCGCCACCGCGGCGACCAGAGCGCGATCAGTACCGGCAACACGCCATGCGTCAGGCCGCTGCGATGCCCCAGCCCCAGCGTCATATCCAGATCGGGCAACGTCGTCCCCGCCAGCGCCGCCATCGGCACCGCGCATAACGCCAGCGGCGGCCAACGGTCCGCCAAGGCGACCAAAGTGATCGCGGCGAAGAGAAACAACAGGGCATCCACGCCGGGTGCGCTACCGACATTTTCGTCGAAACGCACGCCGTCCTCGCTGTCCTACAACATCGGCCGGTGATAGAAGGTTCGGAAGACGCCTCGACCGTTCTTTCTCATCGTCGCAGGTCACGCCAATAGGGCCGGTTTAGGCATCACCTTAGCCTACTTTCCGCTGGCCCCGGCCACGGTGCGCCATGCCGTCCGACCGGTAATAAGCCCGGTTGCTGCCCTTCCGCCGGCGCGCCCGGACGGCTAACGTCGTGAACATGTGGCAGCTGTATCAATTCCCGATTTGTCCCTTCAGCCGCAAGGTGCGCCTGCTGCTGGGCGAAAAGGGTGTCGGTTACGAACTCGTCCGCGAATCGCCTTGGGTCCGGCGGGATGAATTTGTCGATATGAACCCCGCCGCGCAGACGCCGGTGATGGTCGATCCGGCTCGCAACACGCTGCTGATCGATTCGACGGCGATCTGCGAGTATTTCGAGGAGACGGTCGAAAAGGCGGCGATGATCAACGGCACCGCCGCCAACCGCGCCGAGATTCGCCGGCTGGTGACGTGGTTCGACACGCATTTCTATCGCGACGTCACCGGGCCGCTGCTCCACGAACGCATGGTCAAGCGCATCGCCCAGCGCGCCACGCCGGATGCCCGTGCGCTGCGTGAGGCGATGAAGGCGGCGGTCGGGCATCTCGACTACACCGACTATCTGCTCGACCACCGCCAATGGCTGGGCGGCGCCACGATGAGCCTGGCCGACCTGACCGCCGCCGCGCAGATTTCGGTCGCCGACTATCTCGGTGGGATCGACTGGAAGGGTCACGATCAGACCGCTCGCTGGTATCGCGGGCTGAAAAGCCGGCCCACCTTCCGCCCGCTCCTGTCCGAACGGATGGAGATGATCGGGCCGCCCGCGCACTACGATAATCTGGATTTCTGATGGACGTGATCGGTTACGACGACTTCCTGAGGGTCGACATCCGCGTCGGCACGATCGTCGCCGCCGAGCCTTTTCCGGAAGCGCGCAAGCCCGCGATCAAGCTGACCATCGACTTCGGCGCCGAGATCGGCCGCAAGCGTTCATCGGCCCAGATCACCGAGCATTACACGCCCGACACACTGGTCGGGCGTCAGGTCGCGGCGGTGGTCAACTTTCCGTCGCGCCAGATCGGTCCGATGATGTCCGAGGTGCTGACGCTCGGCTTTCCCGATGCGGACGGCAAGGTCGTGCTGATCGGCCCCAGCCAGCCGGTGCCCGACGGCGGCCGGCTGTTCTGACGACCGCCTAGGCCTCCAGGCTTTTCGACGCCTGCTCGAACAGGTCACGTGACAGGCCGGGGGTGGCGACGATCCGCTCCAGTTCCGCCCGCATCAACCGCGCGCGACCCTGATCGAACCGGCGCCAGCGGCCGAGCGGCGGCAACAGCTTGGCCGCGGTCTGCGGGTTCAACTGGTCGAGTGCGATCAACTGATCGGCCAGGAAGCGATAACCGGCCCCGTCCGCCTGATGGAACGCCCGTTGATTGACGCCGAACGCGCCGATCAGGCTGCGCGCCCGGTTGGGGTTCGCCAGCGAGAAGTCGGTATGCGCCGCCAGCCGCGTCACCACCGCCGCGGTATCGTCGCGCGTCGCCAGCGCCTGTGTCTGGAACCACTTGTCCAGCACCAGCGCGTTGTCGGCATAACGCGCATAGAACAGGTCGAGCGCCGCCTGCCGCTCCTCCGCGTCACCATTGACCAGAGTGGTCAGCGCGGCCTGCCGGTCGGTCATATTGTCCGCCGCCTCGAACTGCGCGAAAGCCAGGGCCGCGACATCGGCGGCATCGGTCGCGGCCAGGTAGCCGAGCGCCACGTTGCGCAGCCGCCGCTTGCCCTTTTCGCCCGGTGAATAGACATACGGCACTGTCGGTGTCCGGTCATAGGCGAGCCGCCAACGATCCTGCAGCTTCATGCCGATGTCGCGGCGCAATGCCTCTCGCGCCCGGAAGATGGCATCCGGATCGACCAGCGCCAACTGGTCGCCGACGAACGCGTCGGACGGCATCAGCACCGCCTCCGCGACAAAGGCGGCATCGAGATCGGGGTCGTCCAGCGTATGCGCGACGGCGGCGATCACCGCATCGTGATCAGCCTGCCCCTCGATCGCGCCGGCGACCAGCGTGTCGAGCATCAGTTGCTGCATCGCCTCGTACCGGGCGAAGGGATCGTCATCATGCGCGCTGAGAAAGGCAAGGTCGGCAGCGCTGCGGTCGCTCTCTACGATCACGGGGGCGGAAAAGCCGCGGTTGATCGATAACACCGGTCGCTCGGTCACGCTCTCGAACACCAGGGTCTCGTCGGCATCGCTGAGCAGGATCAGGCGCTCGTCGGTCAGCGGCCGCGCGGTTTCCGCCCCGAACAGCCGTACTTTCAACGGCAGCACCATCGGCCGCTTGGTCGATTGACCGGGCGTCGGCGGCACCCGCTGCGCCAGCCGCAACGTCGCGCGACCACCGCCGGCGACATGGTCGATGCTGGCCGACACGCGCGGCGTGCCTGCCTGGCCGTACCACAGGCGGAACTGCGACAGGTCGGCACCGCTTGCCTCCTCCATGCAGGCGACGAAATCCTCGCAGGTAGCGGCCGTGCCGTCGAACCGGTCGAAATACAGGTCGGTGGCCGCGCGGAACGCGGTGGCGCCGAGGATCGTCGCCATCATCCGGATCAGCTCGGCACCCTTGTTATAGATGGTGGCGGTGTAGAAGTTGCTGATCTCCTGATACGCATCGGGTCGTACCGGGTGCGACAGCGGGCCGGCATCCTCGGGGAACTGGGCGGCGCGGAGTGAGCGGACATCCTCGATCCGCTTCACCGCGGCCGATCCCTGATCGGCGGAGAAGCCCTGATCGCGATAGACGGTGAAGCCTTCCTTCAGCGACAGCTGGAACCAGTCCCGGCAGGTGATGCGGTTGCCCGACCAGTTGTGGAAATACTCGTGTGCGACGACCGCGGCGATGCCGTCATAATCATGGTCGGTCGCGGTATCGGCATCGGCGAGGATGTAGCGGCTGTTGAAGATATTCAGCCCCTTGTTCTCCATCGCGCCGAAGTTAAAATCGTCCACCGCGACGATGTTAAACACGTCGAGATCATATTCGCGGCCATAGACGCGCTCGTCCCACGCCATCGACAGCTTCAGCGCATGGAGCGCATGATCGGTCTTGGCGAGATCGGCGGCACGGACCCAGATACCGAGCGCGACTTCGCGCCCCGACCGGGTGATGAAGGTGCCGCGGTTGACGGCGAGATCGCCCCCGACCAGCGCGAACAGATAGGATGGTTTAGGGAACGGATCATTCCATTCCGCCCAGTGCCGACCATCGTCCAGATCGCCCGTCGCGCCCGGATCGCCGTTTGCCAGCAGGACCGGATAGCGCACCTTGTCCGCCGTCATCCGCACGGCATAGCGGCTGAGGACATCGGGCCGATCGGGGAAATAGGTGATCCGGCGAAAGCCCTCCGCCTCGCACTGCGTGCACAGATTGCCGCCGCTGGCGTACAAGCCCATCAGCTGAGTGTTGCGATCGGGTGCGATCTCGACCTCGGTTTTGACACGGTGCTGCCCGCCGGTCAGCGGGATCACCAACTGCTCGCCTTCCAGCCGCCAGTCGGTGACCGCGACATCATCCACGGTCACCGACAGCGGGGGCTGGCCGGCGCCGTCGAGCCGCAGCGGTTCGCCATGATCGCCGTTGCGCGTCACCAACAAAGTCGCGTGGACGCGCGTCGCATGGGCATCCAGATCGAACACTAGCCGCGTCTCCGGCACCAGCCACGCCGGTGGCCGATAATCTTCGCGCAGGATGACGACCGGGGGCTGGGCGAGGCTGTGCTGGATATCCATCGCATCAATATAGACGACGATGGCGGGCGTTCCACCGGCTTCGCGCGTTGGGTGCGTCGTGATAGCAGCGCCCGGAGAATCAATGACCTTGTCGATGTATCGTTTCCCGGCCGCGCTGGTGGCGTTGGCGTCGTCCACCGCCCTGATCGCCCAGACGGCTTTGCCCGTCACGGTACCGGTCAAGCCGAATGCGGCGACGACGAATGCCCGACTGAATGCGCCGTTGCCCGCCGATCAGGCAGCGATGAAGGCGCATGTGATGCTCCTGGCGTCCGACGCGATGAAGGGGCGCGAGGCGGGCAGCGCCGAATATGACATCGCTGCGCAATATGTCGCCGCGCAATTCTATGCCGCGGGCCTGCGACCGGCGGGCGATGCCGGCGGCTATCTGCAACAGGTGCCGCTCGTGGAGTACAAGGCGGCGGACAAGGGCAGCTTCGTATGGACGCCGCGGGGCGGTGAACCGCGGACGCTGGCGTTTGGCACCGATGTCATACCCGCCCCCGACCCGGCGCGCGCGGAGACCATCGTCTCGGCACCCGTGGTGTTCGTCGGCGATGGCATCGACGCGCCGCAATATGCGCATGACAGCTATAAGGGCGGCGATGTGCGTGGCCGCATCGTCGCTTTCTTCCGCGGCGCGCCCAGTCGCTTCGCCGGCGAGGAGCGTGCGTTTTTCGGGTCGACCGATACCAAGCTGCGGATCGCAGCCGCGCATGGTGCGGTTGGTGCCATCGAACTGGCCGCACCGTCCACGACCGCAGACGGCATGACGCGGATGGCGGATTCCTATGACCGCGGCCGCACCAACTGGGCGACGCCGGCCGGCTTCGCCAATACGGGTACGCCGAAGACGCCGCTGCTCGGCACGCTTTCACCGACGGCCGCCACGCGAATGTTCGCCGGCGCCGGCACGTCATGGGCCAATGTCGTCGCCGAGGCCGCCCGTGCCGAACCACGGTTGAAGGCCGTGTCGCTGCCGGGAACGCTCACCGTCGCGCTTCACACCAGCTTCACGCCGATGCCGAGCAGCAACGTCGTCGGCATCGTGCCGGGCAGCGATCCGGTGGTCGGCAAGGAAGTGGTCGTCCTGTCCGCGCATCTCGACCATATCGGTGTCGGGCGACCGGTGAACGGCGATGCGATCAACAACGGTGCACTCGACAATGCGATTGGCATCGCCAGCCTGATCGAGGAGGCCAAGCGCTTTACCGCCAGCGGCAAGCCGCCGCGCCGCACGGTCATGTTCCTGGCCGTGACGGCGGAGGAGAAGGGCCTGGTCGGAGCGGATTACTTCGCGCACCATCCCACCGTGCCCAAAAGCGCGATCGTCGCCGACGTGAACCTCGACATGCCGATGCTGCTCTATCCGTTCGAGGACATGATCGTGTTCGGCGCGGATCGATCGACGCTGGGGCCGATCGTGGCGCGGGCGGCAGCGACAGCGGGGACAACGATGTCGCCCGATCCCAACCCGGAACAGGGGTTCTTCGTCCGGTCCGACCATTTCCGGTTCGTGCAACAGGGCATTCCCTCGGTCTTCCTGTGGCCGGGGCAGAAGGGGCCGGGCAAGGCGGCGGTCGAGGGCTTCCTGTCGACCTGCTACCACCGCCCCTGCGACGACCTGGCCCTGCCGATCATGTGGGATCAGGGCGTCCGCTTCGTCGATGTGAACTATCGCATCGCGCGCGATATCGCCGATGGTGCCGAACGGCCGGTGTGGAACAAGGGCGATTATTTCGGCACGCTCTACAAGGGGGCGATGGCGCGCTGATGAGCAGGATGCTGATCTTCGGGCTCGGCTATAGCGCGGGCAGGTTGGGCGAGCGGCTGGCCGGCGAGGGCTGGCATGTGGTTGGTACGACGCGCGACGGTCGCGACGGCACGCTGCGGTTCGACGACCGCGAGGCGGTGCTGGCAGAGATCGCGGCGGCGACGCACATCCTGTCGTCGGTGCCGCCGGTGGCGGAGAGCGATCCGGTACTGATCCAGTACGGGTCAGTACTGGCCCGGAGCAGGGCTTGGTTGGGATATCTGTCGTCGACCGGCGTGTACGGCGATGCGGACGGGGCGTGGATCGACGAGACGGCGGCGACCGGCGGTGGCCGGCGGGCGGCACGGGCGCAGGCGGATGCGGACTGGCTGGCGATCGGCGCGCGGGTTTTCCGGTTGCCCGGCATCTATGGCCCAGGCCGGTCACCGCTCGACCGGGTCCGGGCCGGCGAGGCGCACCGGGTCGATGTGGCCGGGCAGGTGTTCAGCCGGGTGCATGTCGATGATATCGTCTCCGGGGTCATGGCCGGGTTCGACGGGCCGGCGGGGGCATATAATCTGGCCGACGATTGCCCGTGTTCGGCGAACGATGTGGTGACGTTTGCCGCTCGACTGATCGACTGCGCGCCGCCGCCGCTCGTATCGCTAGACGACCTGTCACCGATGGCGCGCGGTTTCTATGCCGAGAACCGGCGGGTGGCGAACGGCAAGGCGAAGCGGGTGCTGGGCTGGACGCCGCGCTGGCCCGATTACCGGTTGGGCCTGCGGGCGCTGAGCGCGATGACAAGGCCCAGCCCGGTCAGTGCGGCGCCGCCCGCCGCCAGCGTCGACCAGCGATAACCCTCGAACATCGTCGACAACAGCATGGCGATGACGGGCACGATGACGCTGGAATAGGCCGCCTTGGCCGGGCCGATCACCCGCAGCACCTGAAAATACAGCGGAAAGGCGAGGGCGGAGGCGAACAGCCCCAGATAAAGGATGCCGGCGACATAACCCCAGCGCGCCTCGAACACCGGCGGTCCCGCCAGCCACCACGCCGCCCCGGCATCGAGCGCGGCGCCGACCAGCATCGCGATCGTCAGCGTCGATGCCATCGGATAGCGTTTGGCGGTGGCGCTCGCCTGCATCACGTTGGCGGTGGAGGCGGACAGGATCGCCGCCAGCGTCCAGCCGATCCCGACCAGCGAGGCGGTCGGCCCCAGCGGATCGGATCGCGCCTCGTGCAGGAACAGGAGAGCGATCCCGGCCATTGCGACGGCGGAACCCAATACCAGTTGTCGGCCCATCTTCTGGCCCAGGAAGACGCGAGCCAATATCGCGTTGGGCACCAGCAGCATCGCAAAGGTGACGGCGACGAGGCCGGAGGTAATGAACCCCTCCGCCCGGTAGACGAAGTTGAAGTTGAGCGAGAATTGCAGCACGCCCAGCGCCGCGGCGAACGCAAGGCCGCGGGCATCGAAGCGGAAACTGTCGCGGCGGACCAGCGCCCAGATGCCCATCGCGATGGCGGCGACGAGGAAGCGATAGGTTACCGACCAACTGGGCGGCACGACGCTGATCTGGTCGCGGATGACGATCCAGGTCGATCCCCAGATCAGCGTCACGATCCCGAACGGGATCAGGATCGAGGCGCGGGTCGATTGCGGAGCCGTGCCGGCGAAATCGCCGTTGGGCGTGGCGCTCACAACGTCCGGATCGCATCGGCGAGCGGACGGATGGCATCCGCGCGCTGGTTCCACGAGATCACGAGCCGCGCCTCGCCCGGGCCCCAGTCGTAAAAGTCAAACCCCTTCGCCCGGAGTGCGGCCGCCTCGTCGGGCGTGACGCGCAGGAACACTTCGTTCGCCTCGACCGGATGGACGAGCCGGCCGCCGGCGGCGTCGGCGAGCAACGTGGCGCCGGCATTGGCGGCGTGGCCGTTGTCGAGCCACAGGTCGTCGTCGGTCATCGCCAGGATCTGCGCGGCGAGGTAGCGGCCCTTCGACAGCAGCAACCCGGCGCGCTTGCGACGGCGCAGCGTTGCGGCGGTGAGGCTGGTGTCGAAGAAGATCAGCGCCTCGGCACTCATCCCGCCGTTCTTGACGAAGCCGAATGATAGCGCCTCGACCCCGGCGCGCCATGTGACGTCGGCGGCCGAACAGCCGGCGCTGGCGACCGCGTTGGCGAAGCGGGCGCCGTCCATGTGGAAGCGCCAGCCGCGGGTGCGGCAGAGATCGCCGATCGCGGCGACCTCGTCCGGTCGATAGACCAAGCCGTATTCGGTGGCGTTGGTGATCGAGACGGCGTGCGGCTGGACGCGGTGGACGTCGTCGGCGATCGCATCGGCGACGGTGGCGATGCCCGTCGGGGTCAGCTTGGCGCCGTCGCCGTCGGCCAGCATCAGCTTGGCGCCGTGGGTGTAGAATTCGGGGGCGCCGCCCTCGTCGTTCTGGATATGCGCGTCGCGGTGGCAGATTACGCCGCCATAGGGCGGGCACAGCGCCGCGAGCGCCAGACAGTTCGCCGCCGTGCCGGTCGGCACCCATAATGCGCGCACCTCCGTCTCGAACAGGTCGGACAGGCGGCCATCGAGCTGTTTGGACCAGCGATCGCCATCATAGGCGGTGTCGAGCTGATCGACCTCGGCCAGGGCAGCGAAGACGCGCGGATGGACGGGGGCGGCGTTGTCGGAAAAGAAGCGCATGCCGGGCGCTGTGGAAAGATGTGCCCGCCACGTCAATGTTGCTGACGTGAAAGCAGCGGAAAGTCGCTAAA
The DNA here is from genome assembly GCF_001426195.1 of Sphingomonas sp. Leaf339. Classification (GTDB taxonomy): domain Bacteria; phylum Pseudomonadota; class Alphaproteobacteria; order Sphingomonadales; family Sphingomonadaceae; genus Sphingomonas. Next base: position 221,904 of record NZ_LMRS01000023.1, read on the forward strand.
GTCACACCTGCGCTCGCGTGCGGGGGCGTGCGTGGGCGGAATTATACCGGGCCGGTGCTGGGAAAGAGCGATGGGTTGAGGCGTATCAGCGGTTTGGTGTGTAGGACATAGGCGATCGTTTTGAGCGCCGCCCCTAACCCTTATAGCGCTTGGCGCCTCCCTCCCTCTCCCGGTGGGAGAGGGAAAGATCGTCAGAACTCGTCCTGTGGTTCGTCCGGGGGGCGACGGTCGTCGCGGGGTGGGGGCCCGGGGTCGCGATCACGATCACGATCTCGGTCGCGGCGGGGGCCGACGGAGATCGAGCCGTCGTCACCCTGCCGGATTTCGAGGCCGAGCCCCTCCAACTGGCCGGCGGCGGCGTCGAGCGCATCGGCGCCGATGTCGCCGAGATCGTTACCGATCCCCTCTACCGCGTTGCCGTCGAAGACGGGTTCCGGTTCGGCCACGACGGGCGGGGCAACGCCGAGCGCATTCTGCATGAAATCGCGCCAGATGCGCGCCGGCACGCCGCCGCCGTGGAGGCCGGGATTGGGGCTGTTGTTGTCGTTGCCAACCCACACGCCGACGACCAGATCGCCGGCAAAGCCGATGAACCACGCGTCGCGGCTGTCCTGCGAGGTGCCGGTCTTGCCCCAGGCATCGATGCTGAGCACCGCTTCGCGACCCGTGCCGCGGATCGAGGAGGACAGGAGTTGCAGCATCTGGGCGCGGACATTTTCCGGCAACGCCCGGCTGCGCCCCGCCAGCGAGGCATACCAGCTACGGTCGGCGACCTCGTCAACGCCGCGCGGCTGCACCGGATAGCGGCCGTTGGCGATCGCGGCATAGGCGGCGGTCAGTTCGATCAGCGATACCTCTGACGTGCCGAGGCCGATCGTCGCCTCGTTGGCGATCGGGGTGGAGATGCCGAGATCGCGCGCGGCCTGTATGACGTTGCGCACGCCGACCTCCTGCGTCAGCCGCGCGGCGACGACGTTGGACGAACGGGCGAAGGCGCGGCGCAGCGTGATCGGCCCCAGATAGCGATTGTCGTCGTTGCGCGGTTTCCAGCCGGCGATCTCGACCGGCGAATCGTCCATCACGGTGTCCGGCGTCATGCCGGCGCGCAGCGCGGCGAGATAGACGAACAGCTTGAACGTCGATCCCGGCTGACGGCGGGCTTGGGTCGCGCGGTTGAACGGGCTCTTGCCGTAATCGCGACCGCCGACCATCGCGACGACGCGGCCATCGGGATGCATCGCGACCAGCGCCGACTGTGCCTGACGCAGGCCGGCGCCGCGGATCGCGCGTTCGGCGGCATTCTGAAGACGGGGATCGAGGGTTGTGCGGACGGTCGCCTCGGTCTTCACCTCGCCGGCACGGTCGCGGGCCTGGGGCAGGACCCAGTCGGCAAAATAGGTGCCGCTCGGCAATTGCTGCGGCCGGGAGGCCAGCACGCGCTGTGGTTGCACGGCATCCGCCTCTCGCTTGGTCAGGAAGCCGGCATCCTCCATCGCGGCAACGACGACGGCCTGACGCGCGCGGGCGCCCTTCAGGTTGACGGTGGGGGCGAGGCGGGAAGGCGCCTTGACCAGCCCGGCGAGCATCGCCGCCTGACCGACGCTCAACGTTTGCGGCGTGCGGCCGAAATAATGCTTCGCGGCGGCGGAGATTCCATAGACGTTGTCGCCGAAATAGACGTTCGACAGATAGCGCGAGAAAATCTCGTCCTTCGTCAGCCATGCCTCCAGCCAGAACGCGATCATCGCCTCGCGCAGCTTGCGCGTGGCGGTGCGATCCGAATCGAGGAAGGCGTTCTTGGCCAACTGTTGCGTGATCGTGCTGCCGCCCTGACGGACGCCGCCCGAGCCGAGATTGGCCCATGCGGCGCGAGCGATGCCGCGCGGATCGATGCCCCAGTGCGAATAGAAGCGCCGGTCCTCGATCGCCATGAACGCCTCGCGCACATGCGGTGGCAGGGTGGCGGCATCGACCGGCGTGCCGATGATCGCGCCGCGCCGGGCGATCGGCGTGCCGTTGTCGGCGGTCAGCGTAATCGACGGCGGCGTCGGCGGCTTCAGCGAGCGCGACAGCGGCGCGGTGATCGCCAGCCACGCGATGGCGATGACGAGCAGGACGATGCCGGCGGCGAATCCGCGCACCAGCCAGCGGCCGATCCAGCGATAGGATCGGGGTTGCGGCGGATCGGGTTCGAATCGGTCACGCCACGGATCGACGCCGGCATAGGTGTAGGGGCGTTCGGTATCATGATCGGTCCGGGGCCGGGGGCGATCGGGATCGAAGGGGTCGGGGCGCATCGGTGAGTTCCAGGACACGAGCGCTGTTATACGTGCCTAAAACACCTCGCGCAACGATCCCGTCATACCGGGATGCGAATGCCGATGCGAGCCCCCTGTTCTTTTGGATCAAGGCGGTGGAAGAGGGACGGATGAACGACATCAATGTTTCAGGCGCTGCGGTTTCGGTCGGCGGACGGCCGCTGGTGGTGGGGATCGGCGGGACGATCGGTGCGGTATCATCGACCGAGCGGGCGCTGTGCATCGCGCTGGAGGCGGCGGCGCAACAGGGTTTCGCGACCCGAATGTTCGGCGGGGCCGACATGGCGCGGCTGCCGCTGTACGATCCGCGCGCGACGACGCGGACGCCGGACGAGCGCGCGTTCGTCGATGCGGTGCGGGGCGCGTCGGCGGTCATCATCGCCAGTCCGGGGTATCACGGGTCCATTTCGGGGGTGGTGAAGAACGCTCTCGACCTGCTGGAGGAGACGGCGAAGGACGAGCGGCCGTATCTGGCGGACATGCCGGTGGGCCTGATCGCGACCGCCTATGGCTGGCAGGCGACGGGATCGACGATCGCGGCGCTGCGCTCGATCGTCCATGCGCTGCGCGGCTGGCCGACGCCGTTTGCGGCGGCGATCAACACGCAGGTGACGCGGTTCGACGACGAGGGCGGGGCGAGCGATCCGGCGGTGGTCGAACAATTGCGGCTGATCGGCCGGCAGGTGGCGCGCTTCGCGCCGCTGGCGCGGGTGGCGACCGAATCAGGTCAGTGAGTAAACCAGTGGCGGCGGACGAAATATAGCACCACGCCGACCGCGATCGTGGTGCAGACGCCCATGATCGCGTCGAACGCCCATGGTTCCTGCGCATAGGGCAGGTGGGCGACGTTCATGCCGTACAGGCCGGTGATGAAGGTCAGCGGCAGGAAGACCATCGCGACGATCGAGATGATGAGCGTGCGCCCGTCGATCTGTTCGGCGCGCAGATCGGACAGGGTCTCGTGCATCAGCGCGGACCGCTCGCGGATCGATTCCAGTTCCTCCGCCATGCGCGCGGCGCGATCGGCGGCGGCGGCGATGTGCAAGCGGTCGTCGTCGCCCAGCCAATCGCCAGGCAAGGCCGCCAGTTTCTCCAGCGCGCTGCGTTGTGGGCTGAGGAAGCGGCGATAGGCGATGGCGGCGACGCGGACCCGGCTGACGTTGCGGCGCAATTCGAACACGCGGTTGGCGTCGAGTTGTTCCTCGCAATCGTCGAGCTGGTCGCCGAGATCGGCGACGTCGGGGTCGAGATCGGTGGTGATCGCGGTGGCGAAGCCGGTGATGAGGTCGCCGGGATCGCGGATGCGCCCCGCCGTCACCTCTTGCTTCACCGCGCCGACCGCGATCAGCGGCTTGCGGGTGACGGAGAAGACGCGGCCCTTGACCGCCCAGATGCGGACCGAGGCGAGGAGATCGGAACTGTCGGGTTCCTCCTTCGACCGGCCACGCAGGTTGAGGAAGGCGCCGTCGCCGAACGCCTCGCACCGGGGGCGCGTCTCGGTCGCGGTGAGGGCGTCGACGATATAGTCGTCGAGGCCGGCGGGGCCGCGTAGCCAGTCCTGCGTTTCCTGATCGATCTGGGCGAGGTGTATCCAGACCAGGTCGCAGCGGTCGGCCAGCGCCTCAGCCGGATCGATACGGCTGCCGTCACCGCCGGCGATGCGATAGCAATAGGCGTCCATCACGCCATCTCCAGCCAGACCGACAGGCCCGGTGCGTCGTGTGGCGGGCCGGCGATGCGGGCGGCGTCGGCGCGGGCGCGGTCGAGGATTGCGGGCGGCACGTCGGCGGCGTGAAAGACGCGGTCGGCGTTGGCGAGCAGGCGGGCCTGACGCAGCGTCAGGTCGTCCGGATCGGGGGAGGTGAGCGCGATGCGTTCCAGCCGGCTTGCGCCGGCGGCGGCGAGGGCGGCCATGACGTCGGCGTTCCGGTGATCGTCCAGTGGATCTAGCGGGCCGCCCGGGGCGAAGGCGGCGCCGATGGCGCGGCGGCGTTCGCCACCGTCAGGGAAGCGATCGCGCATCGCGGTGCGGGCGGCGTGCATCGCATCGGCGAGACTGCCGAGCGAGGCGGGGAGCAGCGCCTCCAGCCGCTGGCGCAGCGCGGCGGCGAGGCCGGCGGAGACGCCGCCGGTGCCGATCGCGACCAGCACCGGATCGCGATCGACGATGGCGGGCAGGGTGAAGTCGCAATGATCGGGGCGGTCGACCGCATTGACGAGAATGCCGCGCCCCTTCAGCCGGGCGACGGCGGCCAGCGCCACGTCATCGTCATCGATCGCGACGATGGCGAGGGGGGCGGCGGTGTCCTCGCCACCGACGATCGCACCGGCACGTTCGAGCAGGCGGCGCTTGGCATCCGCCGATTCGCCCTCGCCCAGCAGGATCACGGGCCGCCCGGCCAGCCGCATGAACAGCGGCAGGCTGTGCAGGCTCATCCCTGACGTGCCTCGTTCAGCCAGTCGGGCACGCGCTCGGCGGCGATCAGCGTTTCGGCGGCGACGCGATCGGCGACCACGGCGAACCGGTCGCCATCGACCAGCACCTCGGGCACCAGCGGCCGGCTGTTATAGGTGGAGGCCATCGTCGCGCCGTACGCGCCGGCGGTGCGGAACACCGCGAGGTCGCCCGACACGACATGGTCGATGTCGCGGCCCATCGCGAAGGTGTCACCGCTCTCGCACACCGGGCCGGCGATGTTGGCGGTCATCCGATCGCCGGTCGGCTGCACCGCGACGAAATCGTGATACGCATCGTACAGCGCCACGCGGGCGAGGTCGTTCATCGCGGCATCGACGATGACATAGGGGTGGACCACGCCGGGCTTCACCCAGATGACTTCGGTCAACAGCACGCCAGCGTTGCCAGCGATCACGCGGCCGGGTTCGAACATCAGTTCGGCGTCCCAATCGGCGGTGACGCGGGCGACCATCGCGCCGTAATCGGCCGGGCTGGGGGGCATGTCGCCCGCCTTGTACGGCACGCCGAGCCCGCCGCCGAGATCGACATGGGAGATGGTGTGACCGGCGGCGCGCAGTTCGGCGACGAGTTCGCCAACGCGGGTGTACGCGGCCTCCAGCGGCGCAAGATCGAACAACTGGCTGCCGATATGGATCGCGATGCCGCGCAGGTTCAGGCCGGGCAGCGGCGCCAGCCGGTCGAACATCGCCGCCGCCTGATCGATCGGCACGCCGAACTTGTTTTCCTTGCGGCCGGTCGAGATCTTGGCGTGGGTGCCGGCATCGACATCCGGGTTGACGCGCAGGGTAGCGGGGGCGCGGATGCCGCGTTTGGCGGCGAGGGCGGCGAGGACGACGCCTTCCTCCTCCAGTTCAAGATTGAACTGGCCGATGCCGGCGTCGAGCGCGGCGGCGAGTTCGGCCTTCGTCTTGCCGACGCCGGAAAAGACGATGTCGGCGGGCGGCATCCCGGCGGCGAGCGCGCGGCGCATCTCGCCGACCGAGACGACATCGGCGCCATATCCCTCGTCGGCCAGCACGCGCAGGACGGCGAGGTTAGGATTGGCCTTGATCGCATAGGCCAGATGCTTGCGCGGTACGCCGGCGAGCCCGTCGCGGAACACGCGCGCGTGCCGACGCAGGGTCGCGGCAGAATAGATGTAGACGGGGGTGCCGACCGCCGCCGCGATGGCGGGGATGGCGACGTCTTCGACGTGCAGCACGCCGTCCTTGTGGTCGAAATGATTCATCAGCGGGGCGGCAGATCGAATTCGTCGGAACGACGCTCTTCTGAACTGCGGAGCAGCTCGTCACTGCGCTGTGGCCGTTGCTGGGTAGTGGGGGTCAGCAATTGTTGCGGCGTCGGCGTGGCGCTCGCGCCGAGCGGGGCGACGGGCAGCGTGCCACCTTCGGGCGGCTTCAGGCCGGCGGCCGAGCCACAGCCGGCTAACAGCAGGGGGAGCAGAAGGAGGCTACCGCGCATCAGATATTCCTCGCTGCGCGGATCGCCGCGCGGACATTAGCGGGGGCGGTGCCGCCGAAGCTGGTGCGGCTGGCTACCGAGGCGTCGACCGACAGCACATCATAGACCGATGCGTCGATGCGCGCGTCGATCGCGGTGAGTTCGTCGAGCGACAGCGCGTCGAGACCGATGCCGAGGTCCTCGGCGCGCTTCACCGCGCGGCCGGTGACGTGATGCGCCTCGCGGAACGGCAACCCCGCCTCACGCACCAGCCAGTCGGCCAGATCGGTGGCGGTGGAGAAACCGGCTTCGGCGACCTGGCGCATCCGCGTCGTGCGGAACGTGGCGCTTTCCACCATGCCGGTCATCGCGGCGAGGCAGAGGCCGAGCAGGTCGTGCGCCTCGAACACCGGCGGCTTGTCGTCCTGCATGTCCTTGGAATAGGCGAGCGGCAGGCCCTTCATCGTCACCATCAGCGACGTCATGGCGCCCATGATCCGGCCAGCATGACCGCGCACCAGTTCGGCGGCGTCGGGATTGCGCTTCTGCGGCATGATCGAGCTGCCGGTCGACCATTGGTCGGACAGCGCGACGAAGCCGAACGGCTGCGACGCCCAGAGCACGAATTCCTCCGCCAGCCGCGACAGGTGCAACGCGCACTGCGTGGCGGCGGTCAGGTAATCGAGCGCGAAATCACGGTCGCTGACGCCGTCGAGCGAATTGCGCGTCGGGCCGTCGAAGCCGAGTGCGGCGGCGGTCGCCTCGCGATCGATCGGGAAGCCGGTGCCCGCCAGCGCGGCGGAGCCGAGCGGACACCGGTTCAGGCGGGTGCGCGCATCGGCGAAACGGCTGACGTCGCGGGCGATCATCTCGTGATACGCCAACAGGTGATGGCCAAGCGTAACGGGCTGCGCGGATTGCAGGTGGGTGAAGCCGGGCATCACGCTGTCGGCATGTTCCTCCGCCCGGACCAGCAATGCGGTCTGGAAACCGGCGAGGGCGGCCAGCACCTGGTCGATCGCGTCGCGCACCCAGAGGCGGAAATCGGTCGCGACCTGATCGTTGCGCGAGCGGGCGGTGTGCAGCCGGCCGGCGACCGGGCCGATCGCATCGGCCAGCCGGGCCTCGGTCAGCATGTGGATGTCCTCGAGCGCCAGATCGTCGGGGACGCCGTTCGCCTCGTAATCGGCGGCCACCCGGTCGAGCCCGGCGGCAATCGTCGCGGCGTCGGCCGGCGACACGATGTCGCGTGCGCCGAGCATCGCGACATGGGCTTTCGACCCGGCAATATCCTGACGCCACATACGCTTGTCGAATGGCAGGGATGCGTTAATCTCACGCATCACCGCCGACGGGCCCTCTGCAAAGCGGCCGCCCCACATGGCATTGGAGGTTTTCATGCGTTCGTTGATCGTTCCGGTCCTGCTTGCAGGCCTGCTGGCCGCGTGCGGCGATAAGCCGTCAGGCGACGGGGGGCAAGGCAATGCCGCCGCATCCTCCAACTCTGCCGCGAACCCCGCCGATGCGGTCAGCGCGGACGAGGTCGCCCCGTCCGCGCCCGCCGGTGCCGCCGCGGGCGGATCGTTCGATCGCAGCCATGCCGGCGATGCGGCGCCGACGCTCGCCTTTCTCGATCCCGCAGGCAAAAGCGTGACGCTGGCCGATTATCGCGGCAAGCCCGTGCTGCTGAACCTATGGGCGACATGGTGCGGGCCGTGCGTGAAGGAACTGCCGACGCTGGACGCGCTGGCGACGCGCGAGGCGGGGCGATTGCATGTCGTGACGCTGAGCCAGGACATGGACCCGGCGAAGGTCGCGCCGTTCTTCGCGACGCGCAACTTCAAGACGCTGAAGGCCTATACCGATCCCAAGATGGCGTGGGTGCCGGCGGTGGCCAGCAACCTGCCGACCAGCATCCTGTACGATTCGACCGGGCATGAGGTGTTGCGCACGGTAGGCGATCTCGACTGGACGGGCGAACTGGCGACCAAGGCGATCGCCGCCGTCAAGTAAGGGGCGGTCAGGCCAGCGCGGCTTTGAGCGCCGGGGCCGGGCAGCGGGTTTTCGCCACCGGTTCCGGCGGCGGGCTGGTCGCGCGCCGACCGACGAAGATCAACATTTGCGGCGCGAGGCGGGCGCAGGCGATGGCGGCGGCGATGGGGATGGCGATGCCGAACGCCACCTTGGCGACCACCGCGATATGCGGCTCCGTGCCGAATCGGTGGAGCAGCAGCGCGCTCAACACCGAGGCGACCGGCAGATGCCACAGGAAAATCGGCAGCGAATAAGCGCCGATGCGGCGCAGCACCGGGCTGGCGGGCATGCTGGTGCGGACCAGCGTGAAAGTGGCGACGCCGATCGTGGCGGCGACCAGCGAGGTCTTGGCCCATTCAGGACCGATACCGAGCAGCGACGCCTGATGCGCGGTCAGGCCGAACGCGCCGGCCGCATAGATTGCGATCCGGTTGCGCCGGCGTTCCAGCAGGCCCGGTGACGCGCCGATCGCCGCGCCGACCAGGAAATGCGGCAACAGATACGCGGCCTTGGCGACCGACAGTTGCGCGATGCCGCTGAACACACCTGTCGCGGCGACGGCGAAGGCCATGCCGGCCACCATCCACAGGCGTTCGTTCGACGGCTGCAACCATTTGTCCATCGCCCACACCGCCAGCAGGATCATGGCCAGCGCCTGCAGATACCAGAGGTGCCAAGCGCCGAAGAGCAGGCCGTTCACGATCTCGAACGGGTGTCCCTTGTGCAGGCTGATCGTCCAGCAGACCAGCGTGCCGAGCAGGAACGGCGGCAACAGCCGGCCGGTGCGCTTGCTCCAGCCGTTAAAGGTCAGCGGCCGATGCCCGCGGCGCAGGCCATAGAGATAGCCGGTGATCGCGATGAACAGCGGCATCCGCACGAACGTCAGGCTTTGCGCCAGATAGGCCCAGGACGAATGGACCAGCGATTCCGAACCGATGGCATGAAAGGCGACGACCATGATCGACGCGAGGCCCCGCGCCTCGTCGATCCGCATCGTGGCCAGCGTGCCGGCGTTGACGGGCAACCGGCGGGCGAGGCCGGCGGTGAACGTGGCAATGCCGGAGTACGCCGCCACGACGGACGATCCCGAATCGGCGAAGGTGGCGGGTGGGGCGGTGCGATCCATGCCCCGGTTATCCGCGACTATGGTTAAGACCGGTTTAAGGCTGTTTGCGGTGCAGCATTTTTTGCTCCTCGGTTAAGAGGGCGCTGATACGGCGATGTGGGATCGACCGATCTGCCTTGGCGTTCGACGCCGGCGGACCGAAAGCTGGATGCCCCGTGAGGATTCGAACCTCAATTAACGGAGTCAGAGTCCGTAGTCTTACCTTTAGACGACGGGGCAACAGGCCGGCGCATCTAGGCGGGGTCGCGCGGCCTGTCAACGCTCGGCTTGTGGTGGGGGACGGGTATCGCTACGTTGATGCCAAGCACCGAGCGGGTCTGGCCCGCGACGGCAGAACATTAAAGAAAGTACCACGGCGATGGGGGACGTTTCCACCCGACAGCCGTACCGGCAGGACCGTCCTGCCCGTCCGGCGCCGACCCGGCCGCCACGCGGTCGTTGGTCAGATGCGCAGGCCTATGCCGCGCTGGACCTTGGCACCAACAACTGCCGGCTGTTGATCGCCCGGCCACAGGGCGCGAGCTTTGCGGTGGTCGATGCGTTCTCGCGGATCGTCCGGCTGGGCGAGGGCGTGGCAGCGAGCGGGCAGCTGAGCGATGCGGCGATCGAGCGCACGCTGGCGGCGCTGCGCGTCTGTGCGGACAAGCTGAAGCGGCGCAACGTCGTGCTGGCGCGTTCGGTGGCGACCGAGGCGTGCCGGCGCGCGACGAACGGCGCCGCGTTCATTGAACGGGCGCATGCGGAAACCGGCATCCGGCTGGACATCATCACCGCCGAGGAAGAGGCGCGGCTGGCGGTGCTGGGCTGTCACGCGCTGATCGAGCCGGGGAGCGACCCGGCGCTGGTGTTCGATATCGGCGGCGGATCCACCGAACTGGTGCTGGTCGACACCGCCGGGCCGCAACCGCGCGTGCTCGACTGGCATTCGGCGCCGTGGGGCGTCGTGTCGCTGACCGAGAGCGTGGCCGGCAGCGGGGACGGGGGGGCCGCATCGCTGGCCGATGTCTATGCGCGGATGCGGGCGCTGGCGGCGGAGAGCATGGCGGGGTTCGCAGCGCGGCTGCCACGGGTCGATCGGCCGCGATTGCTGGGGACCAGCGGCACGGTGACGACGCTGGGCAGCGTGCATCTGGGGCTGAGCCATTACGACCGGTCGATGGTCGACGGCCTGATCGCGCCGACATCGGCGATGCGCGATATCAGCCGATCCTTGTCGGGCAAATCGATCGCGCAGCGTGCGCAGGTCGCGTGTATCGGCGCGGAGCGGGCCGATCTGGTGGTGGCGGGCTGTGCGATTCTGGAAACGATCATGGACTTGTGGCCTGCCGAACGGCTCGGCATCGCCGATCGCGGTATTCGCGAGGGCATATTACGCCGGTTGATGGGTGAGAACAGACTGTGAGCAGGGGTGGATCGGGCGGCCGGACACGGGTGAAGACGGCGCGTGGCCGGACCGCGGCGTCGCAGCGCTGGCTGGAGCGGCAGTTGAACGACCCGTATGTCCGCCGGGCCAAGGCGGAGGGCTATCGCAGCCGGGCGGCGTACAAGCTGATCGAACTGGACGAGCGATTCGGCCTGTTGAAGGGCGTGCGCCGCGTACTGGATCTGGGCATCGCGCCGGGCGGCTGGTCGCAGGTGGTGCGGCGGCAGGTGCCGGCGGCGAGCATCGTCGGGATCGACCTGTTGCCGGTCGATCCGATCGACGGCGTGACGATCATGCAGCTGGATTTCATGGACGACAGCGCGCCGCGCCTGCTGGAAGAGGCGCTGGGCGGGCAGGCGGATCTGGTGCTGTCGGACATGGCGGCGAACACCGTCGGGCATCCGCAGACCGACCATCTGCGCACGATGGGGCTGGTCGAGGCGGGGGTGGATTTCGCCTGCGACATCTTGCGGCCGGGTGGGGCGTTCGTCGCCAAGGTGCTGGCGGGCGGGGCGGACAATGATCTGGTCGCGACCCTGAAGCGCAATTTCACTGCGGTGAAGCATGCCAAGCCGCCGGCGAGCCGCAAGGATTCGTCCGAATGGTATGTGATCGCGCAGGGGTTCAAGGGGCGGGTGGCGACGCCGGATGCGGGGGCGGACGACGAGGCATAAAGCGCCCTCACCCTCCCGTCGGGAGAGTAAATGACAAACGAAAAGAGCCGCGACGTCGCCGTCGCGGCTCTTTTTCGATCGGATCGTCACGCTGCCGGGCAGCGTAGCGGATCAGCCGTCGTAGTCGGCACCCAGATTCTGGTTGCGCGGCGGGGCGGCGGCGGTGAGGCGCAGCGCCTCTGCCGCACCGGACAGCGAGCCGACGGCATCGACCTCGTCATCGTCGTCGATCTGCACCTTCTGCAGCGACGAGATGACCGATTCTTCGAGATGGTCGGGGCGCACGCGCTCCTCGGCGATCTCACGCAGAGCGACGACCGGATTCTTGTCGCGATCGCGGTCGAGCGTCAGATCGGCGCCGCCGGAAATCTGACGTGCCCGCTGGGCCGCGAACAGCACCAGGTCGAAGCGATTGGAAACCTTGTCGACGCAATCCTCGACGGTGACGCGCGCCATGCCGTGTCCTTCAAATACCCGGGAAATAGGGAGAGCCGTGGCGGCTAGCAGACCGGGCCGCCAAAATCAAGGTTGGCGGGGCGCGGCGCCAGCGACTGCGCCGGCACGAGGAACATGGATCAACTCGGCGCTCTTGCGCGTAATGAGGGGATGGCATCGGTCAATCAGCGCGCCCCGTCTCCCAATATTAACACGCCGCCGCCCGAGCAGCCGGTATTCACGGTGGACGGCAATCGGCTGACCCTGCTGGACACCGGGCCGCGGCGGCTGGATGCGTTGGTGGCGCTGATCGAGGGCGCGCAGCGGACGCTGCGGGTACTGTATTATATCTATGCCGATGACGGGGCGGGCCGGCGCGTGAACGAGGCGCTGGCGGCGGCGGCGCGGCGCGGGGTCGATGTGGCGCTCGTCATCGACGGGTTCGGCAGCGACGATACCGATGACGCGTTCTTCGATCCGCTGCGCGAGGCAGGGGTGGATATGTGCCGCTTCGCCGCGAAGTTCGGGCGGCGGTATCTGCTGCGTAACCATCAGAAGCTGGCGCTGGCGGATGCGGAGGATGCGCCGCGAATCATCATCGGCGGCTTCAATGTCGAGGATGATTATTTCGGAACGGCAGCGGAGCAGGCATGGCGCGATCTCGGTCTGCTAGTCGAGGGGCCGGCGGCGGCGCGGATGGCGGCGTATTTCGATGAGCTGAGGGCGGCGATCGAGCATCCCAATCCAAAGATCAGGCCCCTGAACAAGGCGTTGGCGAAATACAGCGAGACCGAGGGACCGCTCCGCTGGCTGATCGGCGGGCCGACGCGCAAGCTGTCGCCCTGGGCGCGAACGCTGCGCGATGACATGGCTCGGGGGCGGTGCATCGACATGATCGCGGGATACTTCACGCCGAGTCCGTTGCTGTTGCGGCGAATCGAGCGGGCAGGCCGGGCAAGCAAGCGGGTGCGGATCGTGACGGCGGCGAAATCGGACAACAACGCCACGATCGCGGCGGCGCGTTTCACCTATGCCGGGTTGCTGCGACGGGGCGTGCAGATGTTCGAGTTCGCGCAGACCAAGCTGCACACCAAATTGTATGTCGTCGACGATGCGGTGCATGTCGGATCGGCCAATTTCGACATGCGCAGCCTGTTCATCAATCTGGAACTGATGCTGCGGATCGAAGACCGTGCTTTTGCCGACCATGTCCGGGGATATGTGGATGGCGAGATCGCACAGTCGGAGGCGATCACCTGGGAGGTGTACAAGGCGCGGACGGGTTGGTGGCAGCGGGTGAAGCAGTTCGGCGCGTACCTGACGCTGGCGGTCGTCGATCCCAGCGTGTCGCGGGGGCTGAATTTCGGGATCGACGAATAGGCTGTTCAACGCGGCGTGGCAAACCAGATGACGTGGCTGGGACCCTTGCCGTTGCTGCGCGCCTTCACGCTGACTTCATCGGTGTCGAAACCGGCGGCGTGCAGGCGGCGGGTGAAGGCGGGGTCGGTGCCGGCGGACCAGACGGCGAGGACGCCGCCGGGTTTGAGCGCGGCACGGGCGGTGGCCAGGCCGCGCATCGAATAGAGACGGTCGTTGGCGACACGGACGAGGCCGTCGGGGCCGTTGTCGACATCGAGCAGGATGGCGTCGTACCGGCCGCGGCCAGTGGCGATGACATCGGCCACATCGCCGCCGACCAGATCGACGCGACGGTCGTCGAGGCCGTTCGCCGTCAGCGCCGCCATCGGGCCGCGCGCCCATTCGATGATCTCCGGCACCAGTTCGGCCACCGTCACGCGGGCATCGGGACCGAGCGCGGCCAGGCCGGCACGCAGTGTGAAGCCCATGCCGTACCCGCCGATCAGCAGATGCGGGGCGGGGCGGCCGCGCAGGCGGTCGCAGGTCATGACCGCGAGCGCTTCCTCTGAACCGCTCATCCGGCTGCTCATCAATTCGTTGCGGTCGAGCACGATCATGAAATCGCCGCCGCGCCGGAACAGGCGCAGTTCGTCGCCGCCGGGTATCTGCGCGGTGCCGAGCAATTCTCTGGGTGTCATCAGGCGCCGATACAGCGGGGGGCAGCAGGAGGCGAGCATCCTTGTTCGTCGATGGCCGGTTTGGGGGTGGAACCATCGGCCGCCGTCGATCGGTTATGGTGCCGCGACGCCTGAAAACCCGGCGCAAGCCCGGATATTTTGTAGAAACCGGCGTTTTGCCCTATCGGGCGTGCGATGGTGAACGGTGCCCATGGGTGGGTGTCGCGATTCCCGACCAACGACAGGATCAATTCGTCTCTATGGCTGCCTTCAAGGAACAGAGTTTTCAGGAGCGTAACGCGCTCTCCGCCAAGGCCAAGCAGGCTGCGCTGGACAAACTGCGCGCGAAGCCGCCCGTCGACGAGGCGGAACTGGCGGAGCGGCGTGCGGCCGCGGCGGCCCGCGAAGAGGAAAAGGCGCGCCTGAGCGCCGAGAAGAAGGCGGCGCGCGAGCAGGAGATCGCCGACAAGAAGGCACGCGCGGCCGAAGCCGCCGCTGCTGCAGCGGAAGCGGCTGCCGCGGCTGCCGAGGCAGCGAAGCCCTATATCCCGACGATGCCGACCGAAGCCGAGATGAAGGCAGCGCGCGATGCGCGCTACGCCGCCCGCAAGCAGCGCGCCGGCAAGAAGTGATGTGAAACGGGGCGGGCCGGCCGTGATGGCGGCCCGTCCTTGTGGATTACGACGTCCAATGACGTCAGGTCGATTAATCGCCGATCGTTTATCTAACGAGGCGATTGATGACGATCAGGTGCACCCAAGGTGTTGTCGTTGCGAGCGCAGCGCAGCAATCCAGGGCAACACGCAGAACTCTGGGTTGCTTCGGTACGCTCGCAATGACGACGTTCGTATACCGAAAATCCGGTATTATTCCTTCCACGCCCAGTAGAGTTGGGCGGGAGGGACGTTCCACCATTCCATATCGTGATCGATGCGATCCCAATGCGGGTCGAGGAAGTCCTTCACCTTCGGGCTGAACTGATAGACCAGGAACGCGCCGCCGACACGCAGCGACGCGTGGGTGGCGGCGGCGATCGCGGGGCCGACGCCGGGTGGCAGAGTCGAGAACGGCAGGCCCGACAGCACGTAATCGGCATGCGCGAAACCACGATCGGCGATGATCTGCGCCACGTCGGCGGCCGATCCCTCGACCGCCTGGAAACGCGGATCGACGATCGTCGCATCCAGATAGCGGATGAAATCGGTGTTGGTGTCGATCGCGATCAGCGTGGCGTCGGGCGCCATCCGTTCCAGGATCGGGCGGCAGAAGGTGCCGACGCCGGGGCCGTACTCCACAAAAAGTTTGCAGGAATCCCAATCGACTCGGGACAGCATCTTGCGAATCAGCTTGTCCGAGGACGGAATGATAGAGCCGACCATCACGGGATGTTTCAGGAAGCCCTGAAAAAACATCTGTGCCGGTGACGATATCCCGGCGGGGCGGCGCACCCGGCGGGCGGCAGAGGTCGAACTAGCCATCGAAATCCTGTCGATCGTGGTCCCCACACGAACGGCGAGGGTCTCCCCCTTCCGTCGCACAAGTGCCGAACGTGTTGCAAGCCATCGGGTTCATTCCCGCGATGGGACGAGAGCGCCGGATCGGGTCAATCCGCCGCTTGGCGCAACGATCGCGACGTCATATCATCGATCGACCGTCGCTTACGTCCCCGTTTAGGGAACGCGCGTTGTCGGCGTGTCGTGTTTCCCCAAGCGGGAGACGGCCGCGCGATACATAAGTGCGGCGCGCTTCCCTGTAGATGACAGGAGGAGACGATGATGAAAGCCTTGTTCTTGATCGCGGCGCCATTTGCCGCAGTCCTGTTTGCGGCCACGCCCGCGACCGCGCAGAGCGTGTTCGACGGGACCTGGAAGGCCGATACCAGCACCGCCCAGTTCGGCGGCAAGCCGATGGTCCGCACGCTGAAAAGCGGCAAATATAGTTGCGTATCTTGCCCCGAGCCGTGGACGATCGCGGCGGACGGCGCGTTCCACCCGATCAAGGGCGATCCCTATACCGACGACGTATCGGTGACGGTGATTGACCCGATGACGGTGAAGTTTTCCTACCGCAAGGCCGGCAAGGTCAATGGCGACGAAATCTGGACGGTATCGCCCGACAAGACGATGGTGACCATGAAGGGCGAGGATAGCAGCGCCGGAAACGGCACGCCCGTCACCTATGAAACGCAGCAGACCCGCCTGGCCCCCGCTGCCGCCGATGCGCATGCAATTTCCGGTAGCTGGCGCGGCAAGAGTGGTGGGACGGTGTCCGACTCGGGTCTGATGGTGACGATGAAGACCGAGGGCGACAATCTGACCATGACCTATCCGACCGGCGAGAGCGTGACGGCACGGTTCGGTGGGCCGGCAATGGCCATGGCCAATGATCCGGGCAAATCGATGGTGAAGTTCGCGCGGAACGGCCCATCCTCCTTCGTGTCCACGATGATGCGCGACGGCAAGGTGGTGAGCGTCACGACGGTGACGGTGAAACCGGACGGCCGAACGCTCACTTATAGCAACGAGAGCAAGCGCACCGGATCGACCGCGCAGTTTACGGCGACGAAGCAATAGGAGATGGCCGTCCGCGTATGACGGATCGGACGGGACAGGTGGCGGTCGTCTTCCTCTCGCAACGGCGCGAGGGGAATGACGACGCCTATGGCGCAGCGGCCGTCGCGATGGAGGCGCTGGCCGCCGACCAGCCCGGCTATTGCGGCGTCGACAGCGCGCGCGGGGCGGACGGATTTGGCATCACCGTCAGTTGGTGGGCGGATGAAACGGCGGCGGTGGCATGGCGCCAGCACCCGGTTCATGCCGTCATCCGCGATGCCGGGTGAGCAGACTGGTATGAGCGGTACGAAGTCGCAGTGGCGGGGGTGGACCGATCGTATCGGTGGGCGCGGAGTGATGGGTAGGGCGCGTTCCGGCTGATCCCCCCGTCATTCCCACCTTTGCGGGAATGACGGGGAGAGGGCGTATCGTCAGTCTGTCGTCGCCGGCCGGCTGGGAAACGCGAAGCCGATCGGCTGGATCGAGGCGGCGTCCTGTTTCAGGCGGCTGGCCATCTGTTCGTAGTCGCGCTCCATTTCCGGTGTCACGCTGGCGCGCGAATCGGTGAGGGCGTGCTCGAAATCGGCCATCGTCACGTCGGTGCTGGTGATCGACCGACGCAGCGCGGCGAGACCGGCGCGGCGCGTCACGTCCTCCAGATCGGCGCCGGTGAAGCGATCGGTGCGGCGCGCGACCTCGTCGAGGTCGACATCGGACGCCAGCGGCATCTTGGCCGTCTGGATATCGAGGATGCGGCGACGGCCAGTGGCGCTGGGAACGCCGACATAGACCAGCTCGTCAAAGCGGCCCGGCCGGAGTAGCGCCGGATCGACGAGGTTGGGCCGGTTGGTCGCGCCGATGACGACGACCGATTGCAACTCCTCCAGCCCGTCCATCTCGGCAAGGATGGTGTTCACCACCCGCTCCGTCACCTGCGGCTCGCCGGCGCCGGACCCGCGCGCGGGAACCAGGCTGTCGAGCTCGTCGATGAAGATCACCGTCGGCGCAACCTGACGCGCACGCTGGAACAGGCGGGCGATCTGCTGTTCGCTTTCGCCATACCATTTCGACAGCAGGTCGGATGATTTGGTGGCGATGAAATTCGCCTGCGCCTCACGCGCGACGGCCTTGGCCAGCAACGTCTTGCCGGTGCCGGGCGGACCATACAGCAGGAACCCCTTGGCCGGGCGGATACCCAGGCGGCGGAACGCGTCGGGATTCTTCAGAGGGAGTTCGACACCCTCCTTCAGCCGTTCCTGCGCGGCGTCGAGGCCGCCGACATCTTCCCAGCGGACGCGTGGGGCCTCGACCATCACCTCGCGCATCGCGCTCGGCTGGACGCGTTTCAGCGCGCCGAGGAAATCCTCGCGCGTGACCGACAGCGTGTCGAGCACCTCGGGCGGGATGGTGCGCTCTTCCAGGTTCAGCTTCGGCATGATTCGGCGCACCGCCTCGATCGCCGCTTCCCGCGCCAACGCGGCAAGATCGGCGCCGACGAAGCCGTAGGTCGTGCGCGCCAGCTCGGTGAGATCGACATGATCGCCGAGCGGCATGCCACGGGTGTGGATGCCGAGGATTTCGCGACGACCACGCTCGTCCGGCACGCCGACGACGATCTCACGGTCGAAGCGGCCGGGACGGCGCAACGCCTCGTCGATCGCCTCGGGCCGGTTGGTGGCGGCGATGACGACGATATTGGCGCGCGATTCGAGGCCGTCCATCAAGGTCAGCAACTGCGCGACGAGGCGCTTTTCTGCCTCACCCTGCACCTGACCGCGCTTGGGTGCGATCGAATCGATCTCGTCGATGAACACGATCGAGGGGGCAGCCTTTGTCGCTTCCTCGAAGATGTCACGCAGACGCGACTCGGACTCGCCATAAGCGGAGCCCATGATTTCGGGACCGTTGATAAGGAAGAACTGCGCGTCCGATTCGTTGGCGACCGCGCGGGCGAGGCGGGTCTTGCCGGTGCCGGGCGGGCCATGCAGCAGCACGCCCTTGGGCGGATCGACGCCGAGCCGCTGAAACAGTTCCGGGTAACGGAGCGGCAGCTCGACCATTTCGCGCAGGCCATCGATCGTCTGCGCCATGCCGCCGATATCGTCATAGGTGACGTCGGCACGCCGTGCCGCTTGCGGCTCCTCGTACTCGGGGCGCAGCTCGATCTCGGTATTCTCGTCGATATGGACGACGCCCTTGGGGCTGGCGGAGACGACCTGAAGGCGGATCTCCTGCAACGCATAGGCGGGCGCGTTCATGAAGCGCTGCACCGTCGGTGGCATGTCGGACACGCGCTGGTGCCCGGCGGTGGCCACGACGTCACCCTGGCAGAAGGGGCGGCCGATGAAGGTGCGCTTCAGCGCGTTGGCAGAGCCTTGCAGGCGCAGATTCTGCTGCGCGGGCGCAAAGACGACGCGGGTGGCGGGCTTCGACTCGGCACGGCGCACCTCGACGACATCGCCCGAGCCGACGCCGGCATTGGCGCGCTGAAGCCCGTCGATCCGCAGGATGTCGAGGCCCTCGTCCTCAGGATACGGGCCAACGGCGCGGGCGGGGGTGGATTGCTTGCCGACGATCTCGATCACGTCGCCTTCACCGATGCCGAGCGCGGCCATCAACGTGCGCGGCAGATGGGCGAGGCCCCGGCCTGAATCCTCGGGCCGGCTGTTCGCCACCTGAATCTTGCGCGAAGGGATGTCGGTATCGGCCATGGGCTTCCTCTTGGACGGCAAGCGTGAGAAGTAGGAAGCCGGTTCCGGTGGTGCGAGGGGGCATGCGACCGGGCGCCGTCAAAAACGGGGTCGAAATGACGACGGACAAAAAAAGGGCCAGCACAGATGCGCCAGCCCGAATAAGTTTTTAGGAGAGGATGCCTGAAAGGCGAGTTCCTTTTGTCGCCAGCCGGGTTATGTTGCAAGTGCGAAAAGACGATTCATGGTTGCGCTAACTGCAATCGTATGTGCGGGCGGCGAGGAGAGCAATGCGCAGGCTGCCACCTTTAGGATCGATCGAGGCCTTTGTTCAGGTCGCGCGATTGGGCTCGATCAAGGCCGCGGCCGAGGAGCTGGCGCTGTCCGCCCCGGCCCTCAGCCGGCGTGTCCAGTCGCTGGAACGCTTCATCGCGCGACCGCTGTTCGCCAGGCGGCATCAGGCGATGGTGCTGAACGAGGATGGCGAGCGGCTGTTGAGACAGATCGCGCCGGTGCTGGATCAACTGTCCGACGCGGTCGAGGCGATGAGCGCAGGGTCGGAACTGTTGCGTTTGCGGCTGGGCGTGTTGCCGTTGTTCGCGGCACAACGGCTGTTTCCGCATCTCGGCGCGCTGCGTAAGGCGCATCCCGAACTGCATCTGGATATCGATACCGCCGGGCACGGCGTCGCGCGATTGGGCGAAGGGCTGGACGCGGTGATCGCGCTGGCGCGGGATATCGACCCGTCGCTGTATGCGAAGCGGTTCGACCGGAATTCGGTGTACGTCATCGGCACGCGCGCGGTGGCAGAGGGACCGCGGCCGATCACCCGGCCCGAACAGCTATCGGACGTCACGGCGCTGCTCCACCGGGAAATGCCCGATACAATGCAGGCGTGGAGCATGGCGGCGGGGCTGGGGCCGCTGAAGCCGCTCGCGGTCGATCTGTTCGATTCGGGTGGGCTGATGCTGGAGGCGGTGGCGCAGGGGCTGGGCGTGGCATTCATGCACGCCAGCCACTTCGAACATGCCAACGATCCGCGACTTGTCCGGCTGTTCCCGGAGATCGAGGTGGAGAGCCCGTACAGCCACTGGTTCGTGTGCCGGCCGCGCGCGTTGCAGTCGAAACCGGTAAAGCTGTTCCACGACTGGTTGTTCGCGTTGTTGGAAAAGGATCGGGCTGGCTGATCGCTCGGCGTGGGCTGGTTACAGCCGTAACGATCGAACGTGTTTCGCCACCGGATCGCCCCGAATGCCTGTCATCGGCTCGCCGCGTTATGCAGATATGCGTCCTGTCTCGTCACCTCGGTCGGCCCCGCCATTTGGCAAGGTCGTTACGGAACCAAAACTTTTGCCCCCGGTTCGTCACGAGAACAGAAAAAGGGAGTGGATGGATGCGCGAGGTTGGTTCGACAACGTCAATCATACTGCTGGCCGTGATGGCGGGGGCATGTTCGTCCCCTTCCCCTTCTCCGTCCCAACCCGCCGCCAACGACGCGGCCCCAGCGCAGCCGACGCGCACCAACGATAGCGTCGCCGCCCCCGTGGCCAGCATCCCCGCCGACCCGCGTACGATCGCCGTCAACGTGCAGGGCGCCGCGCCGGTGGGCGTCACCCTGCGCGTGAAGAGCGTGGAACTGGGGACCGATGCAACCACGCTTGATGTCAGCGCCTCCTATGGCGGCACGATCACGAACAGCCTCGAACTGGCCGGCAACGGCACGTATCTGCTCGCGGCCAATGGTGATCGCCTGATGCTGAAACCGCCACAGGACAACCAGTCGCTCCGCATCACGCGGGGCCAGACGATGGACGGCAAGCTGGTGTTCCTCGGTGCAGTGGCGCCCGATGCGAAGTCGATCAAGCTGGTGGTGAACGACAATAACGACGGCAACAGCATCATTTCGCCGGGCCTGACGATGGTCATCCCGCTGGACGGTACGGCGCGGTGACGCGGCCCGCCACGGTGCGGAGCATCGGCGCGGAGGCATGGTTGGCCGCCGCCGGCCTCCTGATGCTGGCCGGGTGCGGCGACAGCCGGCCGGCGCCGCGCAGCCTGAAGGACGAGGCCAGTAGCTTTCATGTCGTCGTCGATGCACCGGAGAGCCGGCTGACGCTCGTCGGTGCCGATAGCGCGGGCGGCACGACCGGGCCGGAAAGCAGCTTTGCCCCCGCCGGGGAGCCCGCTTCCGTGTTTCGCGCGGCGGAGGTGGCGCCTGACCGGCTGGCCCTGACCGAAAGCCTGCTGTCCGAACTGAAAGCGCGGCAGGGCGGCGATCGATCGATCGTCATCGACCTGCCAGCCGACATCCTGTTCGATTTCGACAAGGCCAGTTTGCGGCCCGACGCCGAACAATCACTGCGCAAGGCCGCCGAGCTGTTGGGCAGCTATCCGACCGCGCCCGTGAAGGTGAATGGGCATACCGACGGCAAGGGCACCGATGCCTATAACGACCCGCTGTCGTTGCGGCGGGCGCAGGCGGTGGCGGCGTGGCTGAAACGTAACGGCGATCGTGACGCGACGGTGGCGGGCTTGGGCAAGCGCCAGCCGGTAGCGGATAATGTGAAGTCCGACGGCAGCGACGACCCTGACGGTCGCCAGCGCAATCGCCGCGTGGAAATCGTCATCCAACCCGCCGCCGGTGGCGCGACAGAGGAGTAGGACGGTATGGCGTTGATCTCATGTCCCGAATGTCGGCAAAACGTATCCGACATGGCCCCGGCCTGTCCGCGTTGCGGCTATCCGGTGGCGGGTGCACCGCGATCCGGCCGTGGCGTCGACAGCGGTGTCGCTGGCAAGGCGGTGGGCGCGATCGGCGGATGGCTGATCGTGCCATGGATCGCTCGCATGGTGGCGATGGCGATGTTCTGTATCGTGCTGATCGTCATGTTTTTGAAGGGGCGCGGCTGACGACAGACCCGTCCGTCGACAAACGCTGTCCTACACGGCTCGATAATGACATGAATCGCCATCGGTCGTGTTCGGCACGCGCGCTGGTTTTCGATCGTGGCAACGCCGAGCACGGGAGCGTTTTAGGCCTAACCTTAGCCTAACTTTCCGCCGCTGATGGCAGGTCGTCCGCTGCGCACCGGCACAGCGGACGACCCGGATATCAGGCGGCGCGCATCTTGACGATCTTGCCCGGCTCGCGCGGGGGCTCGCCCTTGGGGAGGGCATCGATCAGCTCCATGCCGTCCGTCACCTGGCCCCAGACGGTGTACTGCTTGTCGAGGAAGCGGGCGTCGTCGAACACGACGAAGAACTGCGAGTTCGCCGTGTCCGGCTGGTTCGTGCGGGCCATCGAGCAGACGCCGCGGACGTGCGGTTCGGCGGAGAATTCAGCCTTCAAGTTCGGCTTGTCGCTACCGTGCATGCCGGTGCCGGTGGGGTCGCCTCCCTGCGCCATGAATCCGGGGATGACGCGGTGGAACACGA
Source organism: Sphingomonas sp. Leaf339 (assembly GCF_001426195.1). Classification (GTDB taxonomy): domain Bacteria; phylum Pseudomonadota; class Alphaproteobacteria; order Sphingomonadales; family Sphingomonadaceae; genus Sphingomonas. The sequence continues at coordinate 244,546 of NZ_LMRS01000023.1, forward strand.
CGCCGTCATAGAAGCCGTCATTGGCCAGCTCGACGATCCGCTCGACATGCTTGGGGGCAAGATCGGGGCGCAGCTTGATCGTCACGTCGCCGCCGTCGAGCGTCATCGTCAGCGTTTCGGGGGTATCGGCCATGGTGATTTCCTTTGATGCTATTCCGTGCGGCGGCAGATAGGTACGCATTCCGCCGCTGGCAAATGATGCTGCATCGCGATAGGGCAACCCTCGCGCAGACAGCAGGGAGGCGGCGATGAGCACCAGCGAGCTTCCCGACATCGAGGTCGAGGCCGAAACCGAGCTGGACGAGGACGACCATCTGCGTCCCGAGTTCATCCGGGCGGTGCTGGACGCGGTAGCGGACGGCAATGACGAGGAAGCGCGCTCGCTGGTCGAGCCGCTGCATCCCGCCGATCTGGCCGATCTGTTCGAGCTGACGCCGGGCGAACAGCGCGCGGCGCTGGCCCGCGCGGTCGCATCGTTGCTCGACGCCGACGTGTTCGCGGAGATGAACGATTACGTCCGCGAGGACCTGATCGACGCGCTCGAACCGCATGAGATCGCCGATCTGGCCGCCGAGCTGGATACCGACGACGCGGTCGCGATGATCGAGGACATGGACGAGGACGAGCAGCGCGCCGTGCTGCGCGCGCTCGACCCCGACGATCGCGCCGCGATCGAGGAGGCGCTGTCCTATCCCGAGGAATCTGCCGGCCGCCTGATGCAGCGCGAGCTGATCGCGGTGCCGGAGCATTGGACCGTCGGCGATGTCATCACCTATCTGCGCGGCCATGAGGAACTGACCACCGATTTCTGGGAAATCTTCGTGGTCGATCCCGCGCACCGGCCGGTCGGCACCTGCGCGTTGTCGTGGATACTCCGCACGCCGCATTGGGTGCCGGTGGCCGATGTGATGGCGCGCGAGCAGACGCTGATCCCGGTCGACATGGATCAGGAAGAGGTCGCGCTGCGGTTCCAGAAATACGCGCTGATCTCCGCTGCCGTCACCGATGGTGGCGGGCGGCTGGTCGGTATGATCACCGTCGATGACGTCGTCCACATCATCCAGCAGGAGGCGGGCGAGGACGTGCTGCGCCTGTCCGGCGCGGGTGAGGGCGACATCAACGAACCGATCCGCTTCACGGTCAGGACGCGGTTGACGTGGCTGGTGGTCAACCTGGGTACGGCAATGCTGGCGGCGTCGGTCGTCAGCCTGTTCGAGGGGACGATCGCGCGGTTTGCGCTGCTTGCGGTGCTGATGCCGATCGTGTCGGGCATGGGCGGTAATGCGGGGACGCAGACGCTGGCGGTGGTCGTGCGCGCGCTGGCGACGAACCAGCTAACCTCGTCGAATACGGTGCGGATGATCGTGCGCGAATTCCGGATCGCGGCGGCCAATGGCCTGTCGCTGGGGGTATTGATAGGGGCGGGCACCTTCCTCGTTTTCGGCAACCGGGATCTGTCGATCGTCATCGCGCTGGCGATGGTCATCAACAATCTGGTCGCGGGTCTGGGCGGGGTGATCGTGCCGGTGACGCTGGACCGGTTTCGGATCGATCCGGCGGTGTCGTCGGCGGTGTTCGTGACGACGATGACGGATGTGATGGGGTTCTTCTCGTTCCTGGGTCTGGCAACACTGTGGGGGTTGGGTGCGTGAAGCGCGCTTGATCGCGCGCCGGTCATGCCCAGATGGGCTGGCATGGCGCTTCATCTGACCAAAGTGGCGTTCGGCGCGACCAGCGTCGAGCATCTGGCCGAACGGCTGCGGATGCGCGCGGCGGAGGGTGGCATGTATCTGACCACGCGGTATTTGCCCAAGCGGCATGAGGAGATCACGGGTCAGGGATCGCTGTTCTGGATCATCAAGCACCAGTTGGTCGCGCGGTCGCCGATCGTGTCGTTCGGCGAAGCGGAGGGTGGCCGCGTGGCGATCCACCTAAATCCCGAGCTGGTGCTGGTACAGGCGCGGCCAAAGCGCGCGCATCAGGGCTGGCGCTATCTGGAGGAGGCGGATGCGCCGGTAGATCTGGGTGGCGACGGGACCGGAATCGCCGAGATGCCGGCAGCATTGATGGGGAAGCTGGCAGAACTGGCGTTGATCTGAGCCTCCGTCAGCCGGGGGCGCCGTCGCCGGTATATTTCATCTCGAGATAGCGGCCACGGGTCTGCAGGGAGTCGAGGTCACCCTGCGCCAGACGTTCGGTCATCGCGGCGATCTCGCGTTCGATGACTGACAGGCCGTCGACCAGTGCGGCATCGGGAGTACGGCCGTTGCGGTCGGTGCGGCGCAGGGGTTCGGGAACGCGGGCATAATCATCGACGAAGGCGGGAAGCTGCTCGCCGACGAGGCGACGGATTTCCAGCGCCGATTCGCTATTGGCATCGACGCGGGCGAGTTGCGGGGCAAGCGTGCCGAGGCGGTCACCGATGCGGTCGACCAGATGCTGGGCGGGAGCGGGGAGCAGGCGGCGTTGCGCGTGAAGCCAGCGTTCGGTCTGCGCGGGCAGCGCCTTGATATCGACGGTCTTCAGCTTTTCCGGCGGTGGCGCGCGGTCGCTGGCGGCAGGGAGGATCGCGAACAGCATGGCAACGCCGACGAGCGCGACCAGCGTCATGAACACCCCCATGATGCCGATCGGGGTGACGAAGCCGATCGCGAACGCCGCAACGAGCACCGCCAGCATCGCCAGCGCGATCCGCTTCACCCGACGGGCGCCCTGACCGCGCGTGCGCACAGAATTGCGCGGCGCAGCGGGCTGGCCGGTGTCCGAGATGCGCGACCAGGAGGAGCGCGCAGCGGCGATCGCGTCGTCGACTTCGCTCATGCGATTACAGCGCCTCCAGTCGATACTGGTCGGACGGGCCCTTCAGCGCGCCCTGTGATGCGCCTTCGGCACGGGCGATATAGCCGCGCGATTTTTCGACCTCGTTGCCCAACGTGTTGACGGTGGTCTTCATCGAATCGAGCGCCTTCATCTTGAAGGTGTCGATCGCGTCCATCGTGTCGTAGATGTTCTGGAACGCGCGTTGCAGCGTTTCGATCGGGATCGTCGCGCTAGCCGCCTGTTCATGGATGCGGGCGGTGTTTTCCTTCAGCAGCTTGCCGGTCGAATCGATGATGTTGGCGGTGGTGGTGTTCAGCTGCGTGATCTGTTCCAGCACCAGTTTCTGGTTGGTCAGCGCCTGCGCCACGGTGACGGCGGTGCGCAGCGCCGCGACGGTGGTGGTGGAGGCGCGATCGACGCCCTTCACCAGCTCGACATTGTTCTTTTTGACCAGATCGAGCGCCAGATAACCCTGCACGGTGACCGCCATCTGGGTCAGCAGGTCCTGCGTCCGCTGGCGGGTGTAGAACAACGCGGTTTCGCGGATCGCCTTGGCTTTGGCGGGATCGGTGTGATCCAGGTCGTTGGCCTTGTCCTCCAGCTTGCCGTCCATCGTCTGTGACAGGTGGATCATCTGTTCGAGGCGACCCATCGCCGCCCACAGGTTCGCGCGTTCCGTATCGATCGCGGCGTTGTCCATCAGCAGCTCGTCCTTGCCGCTGGCGAGGCTCTTCAGGATCGAGCTGATATGCGTCTGCGAGGATTTGTACCCGTCGAAGTAATTGCGCATCTTGTTGCCGAACGGGATGATGCCGAACAGCTTTTGCGGGGCGGTCAGGTTGCCCTTCTTGCCGGGATCGAGATCCTCGACGACGCGGCGCAGTTCGGCCAGATCCTTGCCGACGCCGGTGTCCTGATCCATCGCCTTGACCGGGCGATCGAGGAAGCGGTTCGACTGGCCGGCGGCCTCGCGAATTTCCTTGGCACCCATCGCGGTGATCGCATCGACGCGGCGGCCGAATTCGGGGCTGTTCACGTCCTGCGCGACCAGATCGGCGACGAAGGTATCGACGCGGGAATCCAGCTCGGTCTTCTTGCCGTCGTCTACGGGGACGAGGCCGGCGGCCTTGGCAGCCGTGACGGTGGGCACCGGATCGGGCGGCGTCAGCACCAGTTCTTTTTCGGCCGTGGTCGTCTCGACGCTCATATCACCGTCCCGCTGTGCAATGAGCCGTCAAAATGCGCGGGTGACGCCGGCAAGACAAGTGCCTTATCGAAGCAATACACATCTAAAGATGGGGCCGGTCCCCGAACAGGCGAGAACCGGCCCCGTCCGGTCAGGCGAAACGGACGGCTGGACGGCGGCGCAGACGCAGGGTCAGGCCGATGGCGGCCATCCCCACGAACATCATCGCCCAGCTGGCCGGTTCGGGCACGGCGGCGGTCAGCATGGCGTTGTCAGGCGCGAAATCGGTCACGAAGGTGCCAGCGCCGACGCCGTTACGCGGCCACAGGTTCCAGCTGTAATCCTGCACCGCGAACCCGGTGCTGGCGAACAGCGTGCCGGACACGGCCAGCGAGAATGCGTTGCCGGCGATCGTCGCGGTCAGCGGATTGGCGCCGACGACGGCAGTGCCATCTTTGTTTACGCGCACGACCTGATTGAAGCGGACATTCGGCGCGCCGAGGCTGGCGAAGGGAGCATTGGCACCGGTGCCGGTGTTGACGCCGATGATATAAACGCCCGCGGTCGTCGCATCGATCGCACCCGCCATGGTCGCGCCCAGCGTAAACACGTTGGTGAGGGCGTTATAATCGACGGTGAACGACGTGACATCGAGATCAGCGGCCGCGCCGACATAACCGGGCGAGAAATCACCGATCGGATCGACGACCGTGGCCGCCTGTGCCGCCGGTGTAACCAGCATGGCGGCCGCGATCGTGGTGATAAGATAGAGCGTCTTCATGACAATCTTCCCGAAGCATTGGCCCATGGGAAATGGATTTTCCGGGCGACAACAGCTCCGGATCGGACTTAATCCCGATTAGTCATAAGGGCAACGATTCCCGCCGTCGTTGCAGCGCACCAATTGATGCCCTTCCCGAAAAGCGTCAGTTCGGCTATGAGCGCACGCAATTATAGCCCCAGACATTCAGGATTCCTCATGAGCCTCCGCAACGTGGCGATCATCGCGCACGTCGATCATGGTAAAACCACCCTGGTCGATCAGCTCTTTCGCCAGTCCGGCACGTTCCGCGACAACCAGCGCATCGAAGAGCGCGCCATGGATTCGAACGACCTTGAAAAAGAGCGCGGGATCACGATCCTTGCCAAGCCGACGTCGGTCGACTGGACCCCGCCGGGCGCGAGCGAATCGATTCGTATCAACATCGTCGATACACCCGGCCACGCTGATTTCGGCGGTGAGGTGGAGCGCATCCTGAGCATGGTCGACGGCGTCGTCCTGCTGGTCGATTCGTCGGAAGGCGCGATGCCGCAGACGAAGTTCGTGACCGGCAAGGCGCTGGCGCTGGGCTTGAAGCCGATCGTCGTGGTCAACAAGGTCGATCGCAGCGACGCGCGCATCCAGGAAGTGCTGGACGAGGTGTTCGATCTGTTCGTGTCGCTGGACGCCAATGACGAGCAGCTCGATTTCCCGGTGCTCTATGCGTCGGGCCGCAACGGTTACGCCTCGACCGACATGGATGCGCGCGAAGGCACGCTGATCCCGATGTTCGAGACGATCGTGAGCCATGTGCCGGCACCGGCGGTGGAAGTGGAGGGCGTGCCCTTTACCTTCCTCGTCACGCTGCTCGACCGCGATCCGTTCCTGGGTCGCATCCTGACCGGCCGCGTCAATTCGGGCACGATCAAGATCAACCAGCCGATCCACGCGCTGGGTGACGACGGCACGATCGTCGAGACCGGCCGCGCGTCGAAGATCCTGTCGTTCCACGGACTCGATCGCGTTCCTGTCGACGAGGCCAAGGCAGGCGATATCATCAGCCTGGCCGGCCTGTCGGTCGCTACCGTCGCCAACACGATCGCCGACATCACCGTCACCGAAGCGCTGCACGCACAGCCGATCGATCCGCCGACGCTGTCGATGCGGTTCGCGGTGAACGATTCGCCGATGGCGGGTCGTGAAGGCACCAAGGTGACGTCGCGCATGATTCGCGACCGCCTGTTCCGCGAAGCCGAATCGAACGTCGCCGTGAAGGTGACCGAGGCGTCCGACCGCGACAGCTTCGAAGTTGCCGGCCGCGGCGAGCTTCAGCTCGGCGTGCTGATCGAGACGATGCGTCGCGAGGGTTTCGAACTAGGCATCTCGCGTCCGCGCGTGCTGTTCGGTGAGGACGAGAACGGCAACAAGACCGAGCCGTACGAAACCGTCATCATCGACGTCGACGACGAGCATTCGGGCACGGTCGTCGAGAAGATGAACCTGCGCAAGGCGGAGATGACCGACATGCGGCCATCGACCGGCGGCAAGACGCGCATCACCTTCTCAGCCCCTTCACGCGGCATGATCGGGTATCACGGCGAGTTCCTGTCGGACACGCGCGGCACCGGCATCATGAACCGGCTGTTCGAGAAGTATGGCCCCCACAAGGGCAAGATCGAAGGCCGCAAGAACGGCGTGCTGATCTCGAACGGCACGGGCGAAGCCAACAACTACGCACTGGGTCCGCTGGAAGAGCGCGGCATCCTGTTCGTGGGCCATGGCGAAGCGCTATACGAGGGCATGATCGTCGGCGAGAACGCCAAGCCGGACGACCTTGAGGTCAATCCGATGAAGACCAAGGCGCTGACCAACTTCCGCGCGTCGGGTGGCAAGGACGATCAGGTGCGCCTGACCCCGCCGAAGCGCGCGACGCTAGAGCAGGCGATCGCGTATATCGACGACGACGAGATGGTCGAAGTGACGCCGAAGTCGATCCGGCTGCGCAAGCGCTATCTGGACGCGAACGAGCGCAAGAAGGCGAGCCGCGCAAAACAGGCCGCGTAAGGCGGGCCGGGCACGGCGCAGTGAAGCTGCACTGAGCCGAAGAGGCCCGCCCGGCCGGCCTCGCCACAGCGAGGACCGACGGCGCGGCTTTGCCGCGACGGGGCTGATGATAGAGAAGGGGTCGGACGGAAACGTCCGGCCCTTTTCTCGTTCTTGGCCGCCGTGACCGGCATCGCCCCGCCGGGATGGGAGGGGGTGGCCACGTGCCCGATCCGCTCTACACTCGACCGCCAGCCATGGGCCGGTGGGGAGGGAACAGGATGCCGATCGGCCTGAAATGGGTAGCGGTTGCGGTGATGGCGGGGGCGTTCGGGCTGTCCGTCGCGCATTCGACGCCGTTGGCGCAGGCGAGCGAGCCCGCGTCGCAGGACAAGCCGATCGTCGTCATCGGTCCCGACCAGCCGGACATCATCGTGACGGGCGAGCGACCGGCGATCAGGGGCGGTCTGTGGAAGTTCACGCGGTCTGCGACAATGGGAAACGGTTCGCGGTCGTTCCGTTTCGCTGTCTGCCTGCCCGACAGCGCGTTGGAAGCGGCGCTGCGGGCGATGGCGGGTGAGCAATCCGCGATGCCGCGAGCGATCAGGTGCAGTTCGCTGCGGCTAAAGGTTGCAGACGGGCGGATCAGGGGTGGCCGGTCATGCCTACGGCCGGTCAGCCAACCGGGCGCAAAGCCGGGCAACAGCAAACTTGATGTGTCGGGACGCTATGATGCGAAGCGGCTCACGATAAATTTCCTGTCCGACGACTTGTTCGACGGGATGCAACGGGGCGGGGGACCGGGTTGGAACCCGGATCGTCCACAAAGTCAGCGCTGGCAGGTGGAGGCGACACGAACTGGTGACTGCCCGGCGGAGCGTCGCCTCGATCAACGGACGCTGGAAGAGGTGGTGTTCCGGCTGTTCGATCCGGGTGGGTCGGATGACGACACGGTTTTCCCGGACTGATTGGCCGGATCGCCCTGCGACGGTATAGTGTCCCGATGACCAGCAAACCCCCGATCGGCCGCGATACGCGGTTATGTATGTCGCTTGCCACCCGGCCGGGTAATTTCGGATCGCGGTTCCATAACCGGCTCTATGAACTGATGGGGCTGGATTACGTCTACAAGGCGTTCACGACGACCGATCTGCCGGGTGCGATCGGCGGCATCCGGGCGCTGGGGGTGCGAGGTTGCGCCATATCGATGCCGTTCAAGGAAGATGTGATCGCCTTGCTCGACGGGTTGGCACGGTCGGCGGCGGCGATCGACAGCGTGAACACGATCGTGAACGACGATGGCGTGCTGACCGGGCATAACACCGATTATGCGGCGGTGGCTGCACTGATCGCGGAGGTCGATCCGGCGACGCGGTTCGTGCTGCGGGGATCGGGCGGGATGGCGAAGGCGGTGGCGGCGGCGATGCGCGATGCGGGCTTTAGTGACGGGGTGATCGTTGCACGTAACGAGGCGAAGGGGCGGCCGCTGGCGGACCTGTATGGCTTTGGCTGGCGATCCGAGTTGGGCGACGAGGGTGCGCCGCTGCTGGTGAACGTGACGCCGCTGGGGATGGCGGGCGGCGATGCCGATGCGATGGCGTTTCCGGGGGCGATGGTCGCGGCGTGTGAGGTGGCGTTCGACGTGGTGGCGATCCCGGCGGCGACACCCTTCCTGAACGCGGCCGAGGCGGCGGGGAAGCGGCGGATCACCGGCGCGGCGGTGGCGACGTTGCAGGCGCTGGAGCAGTTCGTGCTCTACACGGGGGTACGGCCTAGCGATGCGCAGGTGGCAGAGGCGGAGACTTTTGCGCGGGGGTAGATCAGCCCTTTGCCAGCCGTAGGATCACGGACCATTCCGTGTCGGTGATGGGGGAGACGGACAGGCGGGATTGGCGGATCATCGCCATGTCGGCGAGCGCCGGGTCGGCCTTCATCAGCGCGAGCGTCACCGGGCGGGCCAGCGGGACGTCGGCCGCAAGGGACGTGGAGACCCAGCCTTCGTCGCCATCGGGTTGCGCGGCGCGGGCGACGGTGGCGGTGCCGACCGCGGCCTTTTCCTTGCCGCTGTGATAGATCAGGACGTCGTCGCCGACCGCCATGGCGCGCAGGTGGTTGGCGGCGGTGTGGTTGCGGATGCCGGTCCATTCGGTCCGACCTTCGGCGACCAGATCGGTGAAGGAGTAACTGTCGGGTTCGGTCTTCACGAGCCAGCGCATGAACGTTCCTTAAACAGACGGTTCCGGGATCATTCAGCCCGACTCGGGCAGGGATCGCAACACGGTCGCACCATTGTGCGTTGGATCTGGCGGACCGGGCGTAACTGTATCGGAGGTTCGAGATGAACAATATGTTGAAGAAGGCCGGATTGGGCGCGGTGCTAGCCGCGACGGTGCTGACCGCAGCGGTGCCGGCAGAGGCGCAGCGTTGGGGTCGTGGCTATGGCTATCGCGACTATCGCGGGCATCGTGGCGGCGGCAACGGCGTGGCCGGCGCGGTGCTGGGTGGCATCCTGGGGTTGGGCGTCGGCGCGGCGATTGCGTCGAACAACAACCGCAACCGGTATTACGACCGTGGCTATTACGACGCGCCGCCGCCGCGGGTGGTGTATCGCGAGCGGTATTACTCGCCGCCGCCCCGGGTCGTGGTGCGGGAGCACTATTACGAGCCGGCCTATGATGACCGTGGCTATTACGATCGCGGTTATGACGGATATGGCGGCTACGGCTATTGATCGGATGACCGGCGGCGCGGGGAGCTATTCCCGCGCCGCTTTTTTGTGGCCGGACGGCATCGGCACCGCTAAGCGCGCGGCATGACCGACACGCCTCCCGATCGCCTTTCGATCAATTCCGACAGCCCGTATTTCGACCAGCCGCTGCTGGAGCGCGGGATCGGCATCCGTTTCAAGGGTGTCGAGCGAAAGGATGTCGAGGAATATTGCATCTCTGAGGGATGGATTCGGGTTGCGCTGGGCAAGAAGGTCGATCGCAAGGGTCGCGCGCTCACGCTGAAGCTGGTCGGCGAGGTCGAAGCCTGGTTCGAGCGGCCGGTTGCTGGTGAAGAGACAGCGGGCGACGAGCCGGCTGGCGACGCACAAGACCAGCCCACCGCCTGATCGACGATCGTCCGGGACCGATTGCGGCCCGGTGCGTTTGGCTCCGTGATAGAGCGGCCCGGTTCGTGGCCTCAGCCTTCACGGAGAATGAACGATGACACGTACGGCTTTGGTCGTGGGGACCAGCGGGATCGTCGGCAGCGCGACCGCCGCGCAGTTGGTGGCGGATGGCTGGGCGGTCCATGGTCTGGCGCGGCGACCGCAGGCGCAGGATGGCGTGACGCCGGTGGCGGCCGACCTGCAGAATGCAGCCGGCACGGCGGCGGCGCTGGCCGGGTTGAGCCCGGACGCAGTGTTCATCGCGACATGGTCGCGACAGGCGACCGAGGCGGAGAACATCCGCGTCAACGCCGCGATGGTCCGCAATCTGCTCGACGGCGTGCGACCGGCCGGGAGCGTGCGGCATGTCGCGCTGGTGACCGGGTTGAAGCATTATCTGGGGCCGTTCGAGGCTTACGGCAAAGGCACGTTGCCGCAGACGCCGTTCCGCGAGGAGCAGGGGCGGCTGGATGTCGAGAACTTCTATTACGCGCAGGAGGACGAGGTGTTCGCGGCAGCGGCGCGCGATTGCTTCGGCTGGAGCGTGCACCGGCCGCATACGATCATCGGTCGCGCGGTGGGCAATGCGATGAACATGGGCACGACGCTGGCCGTCTATGCGACGCTGTGCCGCGAACTGGGGCGGCCGTTCCGCTTTCCGGGGTCGGCGGCGCAGTGGAACGGGCTGACCGACATGACCGATGCGCGGCAACTGGCGCGGCATCTGGTGTGGGCGACGGAGACACCGGCGGCGCGGGATCAGGCGTTCAATGTCGTGAATGGCGACGTGTTCCGGTGGAGCTGGATGTGGGGGCGGATCGCGGAGTGGTTCGGGCTGGAGCCGGCGCCGTTCGATGGCAGCGTGATGCCGCTGGAGGAGCAGATGGCGGACGACGCCGGCGTGTGGCGCGGGATCGCCGAGCGCGAAGGGCTGGCGGAGGCCGACCTGTCGCGGCTGGCGTCACCCTGGCATACCGACGCCGATCTGGGGCGGCCGATCGAGGTGGTGACCGACATGGGCAAGAGCCGGCGGCTGGGGTTTCTGGATTACCAGCCGACCGACGATGCTTTCTTCAGTCTATTCCAGCAGTTACGCGCCCAACGGCTGATCCCGTGATCGCGGTGGGGCGCGGAAAGTTAGGCTAAGGTTAGGCCTAAACACTGTCCAATTCACTGGTAGCCGGTGATGCGAAAGAGCGGAGCCTGAGCGCTGCGACCGCCTTGTACCAGCGAGGGTCGGTATAGGACAGCGGGGGTGATTAACTTGCCAATTTTTTGGCCGATCAATCGATGATGGCTGGATCGCTGATTGGTAGCCCAAGTCGATGGCGGTAGTCTGCTCATTCGGGCATGGCATGCGCACGGTCGTGCTGAAACCGCATCGACCAGCCGTCGATCTTGCGATCGCCGGCTGGTTTCGTTGTCTATCGCGGTGTCAGGCGGCGTACGTGACGCGGGTGGTGACCGCTCGACGACGGCGCATAGCGAAGCCGACGACGCCCATACCGAGCACCATCATTGCCCATGTCGTGGGTTCAGGAACAGCGGCTGTGATCGGAGAGATAGTCAGCTGACCATTGCCGAAGAATGGATTGATCAGGGTAAAGGAGCCGGTGAGGAAAGTCGGGTTACCGGGCGATCCGCTAAACAGGGTCGGGGCGTTGAACTGGGTGAAACCCAGATTGGCCGCGTTGATGCTCAGGCTAGAAAATAAGCCATTGCCGAAGCTGACCGTCGATGCCGTTCCTGCGACCCCACCAAATGTGCCGGCAACATTGTTGAACGAAAACTGATCTGAACCGAGGAACGTCTGTGAAAAAGCAGGCATCGGGTTCGAATCGAGCTGGAACACCGCCGTTCCCGAAGGACCGGAGAAGTTGAACAGCAGCGGTGCCGCATATGCTGGGGAGGCAGCCAGGACCATTGCGGTCACCATACCAAGCGCCAGTTTCTTCATGTTACCATCTCCATGCGTTCTCAACGCCGAGTCTGACGGCAGTGATCGCGGCGGAGCTACGGTCGTGGTCGAGGAAAGGTTTCAATATGAACGAGGCTGCGGTTTCCCGTTTTGGTACGGCCGGCGTCGCTCCTCACCAGCCTTATCGATCGATAAGATGGCGCGACGCCGTCATATTTAATAGCCGGTCAACACGATGGGCACGCCGCCCGTTACGCCGTCTCCAGCGCCTCGGTCGCTTCGAGCCATTTGGCCTCGACCGCTTCGATCTTGCCCTGCACTTCGGCGCGGCGTTTGCCGAGGTCGCTCATGCTGAGTTTGGCGAAACGAGGTTCGGCGCCGGCGGGGTCGAACATCGCGCGGTCTAGGGCGTTGCGCTCGGTCGTCAGGCGGGCGGTGTCGGCTTCGAGGTCGCGGATGGTGCGGCGGAGGGCGGTTTCGCGGTCGCGGGCGTCGGTGGCCGCTTTCTTGTTCGCCTTGCGATCGGCCTTGCTGGCGCCCGCCGCGGGGGCGTCGCCCTTCAGGACGAAGGCGATGTAATCGTCGAGGCTGCCGTCGAATTCCTTGGCGGTGCCGTTATCGACCAGCACCAGCCGGTCGGCGGTGAGTTCGAGCATGTGGCGATCGTGGCTGACCAGCACGACGGCGCCGCTATAGGCGTTAAGCGCCTGCACCAGTGCCTCACGCGCATCGACGTCGAGGTGGTTGGTCGGCTCGTCGAGGATCAGCAGGTGCGGGGCGTCGCGGGTGATGAGGGCGAGCGCGAGGCGCGCCTTTTCGCCGCCGGACATCTTGCCGACCTTGCCGATCGCCTTGTCGCCCGAAAAGCCGAAGCGGCCGAGCTGCGCGCGCACCGCCGCGGGGCTGGACCCCTTCATGATGCGGGTCATGTGTTCGAGCGGGGTGTCGTCGGCGTCCAGTTCCTCGACCTGATACTGGGTGAAATAGCCGACCTTCATCTTGCCCGACGCGTTCATTTCGCCATCGATCGGCGCCAGCTGCGCGGCGAGCAGGCGGGCGAGCGTGGTCTTGCCATTGCCGTTGCGGCCGAGCAGCGCGACGCGGTCGTCGGGATCGAGGCGCATGTTGAGGCGCTTCAGGATCGGAATGTCGCTGTAGCCGACCGACGCCATGTCGAGCGTGATGAGCGGGGGGCGCAGTTCGGACGGATCGGGGAAGTCGAACGACAGCGACGGATCGTTGGCGAGTTCGGCGATCGGCTGCATCTTGGCCAGCATCTTCTGCCGGCTCTGCGCCTGTTTGGCGGTGGAGGCGCGGGCGGAATTGCGGGCGACGTAATCCTGCAGCTTGGCGCGCTGTATGTCCTGGTTGGCCTTGGCCGCCGCCAGCTGCGCCATGCGTTCGGCGCGCTGGCGCTCGAACGCGTCATAGCCGCCGGGATAGAGCGTGATCTTGCCGCCCTGCAGATGCAGGATGTGATCGACGACGTTGTTGAGGAAATCGCGTTCGTGGCTGACGACGACGATCGTCGCGGAATAGGATTTCAGGAAATCCTCCAGCCACATGACCGCTTCTAGATCGAGGTGGTTCGACGGCTCGTCTAGCAGCAGCACATCGGGCTGTGAGAACAACAGCGCGGCAAGCGCCACGCGCATCTTCCAGCCGCCCGAGAAGCTGTCGAGCGGTTGCGCCTGCATCTCTTCGTCGAAACCCAGACCGAGCAGGATCTGCGCGGCGCGGGCGGGGGCGGTGTAGGCGTCGATCGCGATCAGTCGTTCGTACACGTCACCGAGCCGGTCGGGGTCTTCGCATGTCTCGCTCTCGATCATCAGCGCGGCGCGTTCGGTATCGGCGGCGAGCACGGTGTCGAACGGCGTTTCCTGACCGGCGGGCGCTTCCTGCGCGATATAGCCGAGGCGGCTGCCGCGCGGCATTTCCGCTGATCCCTCGTCGGGTTCGAGCAGGCCGGCGATGACGCGGACCATCGTCGACTTGCCCGCGCCGTTGCGGCCGATCAGCCCGACGCGGCTGCCGGGGGGAAGTGCCGCCGACGCGCCGTCGAGGATCGTGCGGCCGCCAAGGCGCACGGTGATGCCGTTGATGTTGAGCATGCGCGCGCCCCTAGCAGATTTATGCTGCGGGTGCGAGGGTGAGGATCGGGGAGTTTCGCGGGCGTCGAACGCGTCCTACAGCGCGGACATGACCCATCTTGCCGCCCATCGACATGATCTGGACCAGTTGGCCGCCATGGGACGGCGGCGATCGCTGGCGCCGCGGCGGGGGGTGGATTTCTCGTCGAACGATTATCTGGGGCTGTCGACCTCGCCGCGGCTGGCGGCGGCGGTCGCCGACGCGGTGGCGAGGGGCGTGGCGGTGGGCTCCGGCGGATCGCGGCTGTTGCGCGGGAACGACGTCGAGCATGAGCGGCTGGAGGACGAGGCGGCGCGGTTCTTCGGCGTCGAGGCGGCGCTGTTTTTCGGCAGTGGGTTTGCGGCGAATGCGGCGTTGCTGGCGACGTTGCCGCAGCGGGGCGATCTGGTGGTCCATGACGCGCTGATCCACGCCAGCGCGCATGAGGGGATGCGGCTGGGGCGGGCGACCTGCGTGGCGGCGGCGCATAACGAGGCGGGGGCGTTCGAGGAGGCCATTGCCGCCTGGAGAGCCGGGGGTGGCACAGGGACGCCGTGGATCGCGGTGGAGAGCCTGTATTCGATGGATGGCGACCGGGCGCCGCTGGGGGAGCTGGCGGTAGTGGCGGCGCGGCATGGAGCGATGCTGCTAATCGACGAGGCGCATGCGACGGGGGTCTGGGGACCGGGCGGGCGGGGGCTGGCGGCGGCACTGGAGGGGCGCGAGAATGTGATCTCGCTGCATACCTGCGGGAAGGCGCTCGGCGTCGAGGGCGCGCTGGTGTGCGGGCCGGCGGTGGTGCGGGACTTTCTGGTCAACCGGGCGCGGGGCTTCATCTTTTCGACCGCGCCGTCGCCGTTGATGGCGGTGGCGGTGGGCGAGGCGCTGCGGATTTTGGCGGACGAGCCGGAGCGGCGGGCGCGGCTGGCGGCGCTGATCGCGGTGGCCGGGGAGGTGCTGGCGCCGTGTGGGGTCACGGTGACGGGATCGCAGATATTGCCGCTGGTGATCGGCGAGGATGGCGAGACGATGCGGATCGCGGCGGCGGTGCAGGCGGCGGGATATGATCTGCGCGGGATACGGCCGCCGACGGTGGCGGCTGGGGCGGCGCGGTTGCGAATCTCGCTGACGCTGAATGTCGGGGCGGATGACGTGCGGGCGCTGGGCGATGTGTTGCGGGAGATGCGGCGATGACGATCGTGGTCACGGGGACCGATACCGACATCGGCAAGACGGTGTTCGCCGCTGCGCTGACGATGGCGCTGGGCGCGCATTACTGGAAGCCGGTGCAGGCGGGCACGGATGAGGGCGGTGATGTCGCCGGGGTGACTCGGCTGGGGGTGCCGGCGGCGCGGTGCCTGCCCGAAGCGTACCGGTTGCGGACGCCGTGTTCGCCGCACCGGGCAGCGGAGATCGACGGGGTGAAGATCGATCCGGCGCGGCTGGCGTTGCCGGTGGTGGACGGGCCGCTGGTGGTGGAGGGCGCGGGTGGGGTGCTGGTGCCGGTGACGCGGGAGCTGCTGTTTGCCGACCTGTTCGCGCGCTGGGGGCGGCCGGTGGTGCTGGTGGCGCGGACCGGGCTGGGGACGATCAACCACAGCCTGTTGTCGATCGAGGCGTTGCGGGCGCGCGGCGTGCCGGTGCTGGGCGTGGCGTTCGTGGGGGAGGCGGTGGAGGATAGCGAGGCGACGATCGCGGGCGTTGGGGGGGTGAAGCGGTTGGGGCGGTTGCCGAAGCTCGATCCGCTGGATGCCGGGACGCTCGCAGCGGCGTTCGCGACCGGGTTCGATGTGGAGGATTTTCGATGACGGGATCGTCGGTGTGGCATCCGTTCACGCAGCACGGGCTGGGCGAGGCGATCCCGCTGGTGACGCGTGCCGAGGGGGCGGTGCTGCATACGGCGGACGGGCGGCGGATCGTGGATGCGATCTCGTCCTGGTGGGTGACGACGCATGGGCATCGGCATCCGCGGATCGTGGCGGCGCTGCGGGAGCAGGCCGAGCGGCTGGACCAGATCATCTTTGCCGGGTGGACGCATGAACCGGCGGAGGAACTGGCGCGGGGGCTGCGCGCGATCATGCCGGAAAGCCTGACGCGGATATTCTATTCCGATTCGGGATCGACGGCGGTCGAGGTCGCGCTGAAGATGGCGCTGGGATACTGGCTGGCGCGGGGTGAGGCGCGGCCCAATGCCCGACATCGCATCTTGGTGATGGAGCATGGCTATCACGGCGATACGATCGGCGCGATGTCGGTGGGGGCGCGGGGCGTGTTCAACCGGGCGTATTCGCCGCTGTTGTTCGATGTGGAGACGGTGCCGTTTCCCGTCGCTGGGCAAGAGCAGGCGACGCTGGACGCGCTGATGCGGGCGTGCGCGGGTGGCGAGGCGGCGGCGTTCATCGTCGAGCCGCTGGTGCTGGGGGCAGGCGGGATGCTGATCTATCCGGCATGGGTGTTGCGCGAGATGCGGGCGATCTGTGCCAGCGCGGGCGTGCTGTTCATCAGCGACGAGGTGATGACCGGTTGGGGGCGGACGGGGACGCTGCTGGCGGGGGAGCAGGCGGGGATCGTCCCGGATATCCTGTGTCTGTCCAAGGGGCTCACCGGGGGCGCGGTGCCGCTGGCGGTGACGATGGCGAGCGAGGCGGTGTGGGACGCGCATTACAGTCGCGACCGGGCGACGATGTTCTTCCACTCGTCCAGCTACACCGCCAATCCGCTGGCCTGCGCGGCGGCGGTGGCGAATCTGGCGATCTGGCGCGAGGAACCGGTACTGGCGCGGGTGGCCGATCTGGGCGCGCGACAGGCAACACGGCTGGCGGCGCTGGCGGGGCATCCGGCGGTGTCGGGCGTGCGGCGGATCGGGACGATTGCGGCGTTGGAGATCGGCGGGCGGGACGGGTATCTGTCGGCGCTGGGACCGTTGTTGCTGCGTTTCTTTGGCGAGCGGGATCTGTTGCTACGGCCGTTGGGGGATACGGTGTATGTGATGCCGCCATACTGCATCGGCGATGACGATCTGGACCGGGTGTATGCGGCAATCGGCGAGGCGTGCGACCTGATCGCGGCAGGTGATTTCATTTAACCATATCGGTACATTGTGCTTGACAGCGCGACGCTGTTTGGGTACATACCGGGAACATCGAAGAATAGTCGAACGGGCCGGGGTGGTCGGGGCGGATGCTCCGGTTGCCGCCGGCCCGACGACGTTCGGATGAGCCGGGGGGCGGATCATGGCTGAGGTTGGGGAGAGGACGCTGAATGCCGTGCGGCGGCAGCGGTTTCTGGAAGTGCTGGCGGCGACGGCGAACGTGGCACGGGCGGCGCGCGAGACGGGGGTGGAGGCGCGGGCCTGTTACCGGTTGCGGCAGCGCGATGCCGGCTTCGCGGCGGCGTGGGAAGCGGCGCTGGACGAGGGCTATGCGCGGCTGGAGGCGCTGTTGCTGGCGGCGGCGATGGGATCGGCCGACGACAATGCGATCGACCGCAAGCTGGCGCTGGACGTGCTGGCGCGACGGGCGGCGCAGGGGCGGGGCGCGAAGGCGGCGAGCACCCGGCAGGTGCCGATCGAAGAGGTCGAGGCGACGCTGATCCGCAAGCTTGATGCACTGGATCGCAGGGCGAAATCGGCATGAGCGGCGGCGACCTGAAGTCGCTGATGGCGCGGCTGGCGGCGCATCCGCGGGTGGAATGGCTGCGGACGCTCAGGATGTTGTCGCATGGCGAATTGCGCACGCTGGACGAGCATTGGCCGACCTGGGCGCATGACGGGCAATTGCCGGGCCGCGACGACTGGTCATTGTGGCTGATCCGGGCGGGGCGCGGGTTCGGCAAGACGCGGGCGGGAGCGGAATGGGTGAGCGCGCTCGCCCGCGCCGACGGCAAGGCGCGGATCGCACTGGTCGGCGGCACGGTGGACGAGGTGCGCGCCGTAATGGTGGAGGGACCGAGCGGCCTGATCGCGCTGTGCCGACATGGCGAGGGATATGAATGGCGCAGCGGGATCGGCGAGTTCACCTTTTCCTCGGGCGCGAAGGCGTTCGTGTATTCGGCGGAGGCGCCGGAGAAGCTGCGTGGGCCGGAACACCATGCGGCGTGGTGCGACGAAGTGGCCAAGTGGCGGTACGGCGAGGCGACGTGGGACAATCTGATGCTGGGCCTGCGGCTGGGGGAGCGGCCGCAGGTGGTGGTGACAACGACGCCGCAGCCGAACAACCTGATGCGGCGGGTGATGGCGATCCGCGGCGTGCTGGAAACGCGCGGTGGCACCTATGACAATCCGCATCTGGCGGCGGCGTATATTGCGACGGTCGAGGAACGGTATGCCGGAACGCGCTTCGGCCGGCAGGAACTGGACGGCGAACTGATCGAGGATGTCGCGGAGGCGCTGTGGTCGCGCGCGCTGATCGAGCGACAGCGGGTCGGGCAGGCTCCCCCGCTAACGCGCGTGGTGGTGGGTGTCGATCCGCCGGCGGGGACGCAGGGTGATGCGTGCGGGATCGTCGCGGCGGCGCTGGGGCGGGATGGCCATGCGTATGTGCTGGAGGACGCCAGCGTCCGGGGACTGACGCCCGAGGGCTGGGCGCGTGCCGTGGCGGAATGCGCCGCGCGGCATGGTGCGGACCGGGTGGTGGCGGAGAAGAACCAGGGCGGCGCGATGGTGGAGAGCGTGCTGCGGGCGCAGAACGACACGATGCCGCTGAAACTGGTCCATGCCGTCGAAGGGAAGGGCGCGCGGGCCGAGCCGGTGTCGCTGCTCTATGAGCGGGGGCGGGTGTGGCATGTGGGGCGCTTTCCGGCGCTGGAGGACGAGCTGTGTGGGCTGACGCCGCATGGTTATGCGGGGCCGGGACGATCGCCGGATCGCGCCGATGCGCTGGTGTGGGCGACCGCGACCCTGATGCTGGGGCGTAAAAGCGAGGCGGGGGTGCGCGGGCTTTAGCCGGCGCCCACCACGATAAAACAAAGGGGACGATCATGAAATTGTTCGGTCGAAGGACCGGGCGCGATGAGTCGCGTCCGGCGTTGTCGGCGTCCGTGTCGCGGTCGGGCGTGCCGATCATGGGCGAATGGCCGCGCAGTTACGAAGCGCAGTTGCGCGATGCCTATGCGGGTAATGCGGTGGCGCAGCGGGCGGTGAAGCTGGTGGCGGAGGGCGTGGGGGCGGCGCCGCTGACCGGATCGGACCCGGCGCTGGTGGCGCTGGTCGCGGCGCGATCGGGTGGGCAGGCGTTGCTGGAGACGGTGGCGGCGCAACTGCTGTTGCATGGCAATGCGTATGTGCAGGTGCTGCGCGATGCGGAGGGCGGCGCGGCGGAGCTGTACGCGTTGCGCCCCGAACGGGTGGCGGTGGAGACGGATGCGGGTGGCTGGCCCGCCGCCTACCGGTATCGCGTCGGCGAACGCGTGGTGCGGTTGTCGGCCGATCCGGTGCAACCGCATGTGATTCACCTGAAGCGGTTCAATCCGCTCGACGATCATTACGGCATGGGGTGCCTGGGCGCGGCGGCGGGGGCGGTGGCGATCCACAATGCAGCGTCGCGTTGGGGCAAGTCGCTGCTCGACAATGCGGCGCGGCCGTCGGGCGCGCTGGTGTACGATCCGGGCGACGGATCGGCGCTGGCGCCGGATCAATATGACCGGTTGCGGGCGGAGATGGATGCCTTTGCCGGGGCGGGCAATGCCGGTCGGCCGATGCTGTTGGAAGGTGGGCTGAAGTGGCAGGCGATGAGCCTGTCGCCGGCCGACATGGACTTTGCCGGCACGAAGGCGGCGGCGGCGCGGGAGATCGCGCTGGCATTCGGCGTACCGCCAATGCTGCTGGGGCTGGCGGGGGATTCCACCCACGCCAATTATGCCGAGGCGAACCGGGCGCTGTGGCGGCTGGCGGTGCTGCCGATGGCGGAACTGGTGCTGGGGGGATTGGCGCAGGGACTGGCCGGTTGGTTCCCCGATGCGCGGTTGGGCATCGACATGGACCGGGTGCCGGCGCTGGCGGAGGACCGCGAGCGGGTTTGGCGATCGGTGGCGGCGGCGGATTTCCTGACCGGCGACGAAAAGCGTGCGCTGTTGGGGCTGGCGACGGAGACGTCGTCGTGACCGGCGCGGTGCTGGCGCAACTGATGGCGCAGGGGTCTCGCGAAGGTATCGATATCGCGACGTTGCGCGCGATCGCCGAGGAGGCGGGCGAGCTGGGCGCGACGCGGGCGCTGACGCGGCTAGGTTTGGCCGACGAGCGGGCGCCGCGCGATCTGGCGGAACTGCGCGAGCTGCTGGCGGCGTGGCGTGACGCCAAGAAGTCGGCGTGGCGGGCGGTGTTCCAGTGGCTCGTGAGGCTGGTGCTGGCGCTGCTGCTGGCGGGCATCGCGATGCGGCTGGGGTTCGAGGAGTGGCTCAAGTGATCCGCTTCGAGGGCTATGCCGCGGTGTTCGACCGGGTGGACCGGGCGGGCGACGTGATGCGCCGGGGCGCGTTCGGCGACGTCGTGCCGGTGCCGCTGTTGTGGGGGCATCGCGGCGCGGCGGTCGGCCGGATCGAGACGATCGCCGAGGACGCGCACGGGCTGCACCTCGTCGCGTCGGTCGATGATCCGGTGATGGCGGCGCTGGTGGTGAGCGGCGCGGTGGCGGGGCTGTCGGTCGGGTATCGCGCGGTGTCGGTTCGGCAGGGGGCGCGGCGCGAATTGCTGCGCGTGACGCTGGTCGAGGTGAGCCTGGTCGCGGTGCCGATGCAGGCGCTGGCGCGAGTGTCGCGGATTTTCTGAAGGTTCAACAAGGGAGAATGGCATGAACGTGGTCGAACGGCCGGCGCTGGATGGCGCGCGTGTAATGGACAAGGATGCCGGGTTCGCGGGCTTCGTGCGGACCGGCGCGACGATCGAGATGAAGGCGTTCACGGGGGTGAGCGGCGATGCGGGCGGCTATGCCGTGCCGCGCGAGATCGATGCGGTGATCGACCGGGCGCTGACGGCGGTGTCGCCGATCCGGCAGATCGCCAACGTGGTGAAGGTGGGATCGGCCGGTTATCGCAAGCTGGTGACGACGGGCGGTACGCCGTCGGGCTGGGCGGCGGAGACGGCGGGACGTCCGGGGACGGCCAGCCCGGTGTTCCAGGAGATCGCTCCGCCCACGGGTGAGCTATATGCCAACCCCAGCGCCAGTCAGGCGATGCTGGACGATGCGGCGTTCGACGTCGAGGAATGGCTGGCGGGCGAGATCGCCAACGAATTCGCGCGGGCCGAGGGGGCGGCGTTCGTATCGGGATCGGGGGTGAACCAGCCGAAGGGTTTCCTGATGCAGCCGGTAGCGACGACGGGCGATGCGACCCGCGCGTTCGGTACGATCCAGTATCTGGCGAGCGGGGCGGCGGGCGACTTCGCGGCCAACCCGCAGGAGCGGCTGATCGATCTGGTCCAGTCGCTGCGCACGCCATACCGGCAGGGGGCGTGTTTCGTGATGAACGCGGGGACGCTGGCGCGCATCCGCAAGTTCAAGACGAGCGACGGCGCGTTCGTGTGGCAGCCTTCGCTGAGCGCGGGGCAGCCGGCGACGCTGCTGGGCTATCCCGTCGTGGAGGCCGAGGACATGCCGGATATCGCCGGCGGATCGCTGTCGGTGGCGTTCGGCAATTTCCGCGCCGGATATTTGATCGCGGAACGCAGCGAGACCGCGATCCTGCGCGATCCGTATTCGAACAAGCCGTTCGTCAGCTTCTACGCGACCAAGCGGATCGGCGGCTGCGTCGCCAATGCCGAGGCGATCAAGCTCATGAAGTTCGCCGCCAACTGATGGTGGCCTCCCCTCCGCCGGCGACGGCGGAGGGGTTGGGGGAGATGGGCATGAACGGAACGGTGGCGCCGGCCGTGATCGCGGAAGCGGTCGCGGCGGCGAAGGCGATGCTGCGTCTGGAGGGATCGGGCGAGGACATGCTGATGACCCGGCTCGCGCGCACGGCGCTGGAGATGGGCGAGGCGTTCTGCGGGCAGCGGCTGGTGGCGCGCGAATTCACACAGGTGCTGGTGGGGACGGGCGACTGGCAGCGGCTGGGCGAGCGGCCGGTGGGCGTGATCGTCGCGGTCGAGGGGGTGCCGGACGACGCGTATGCGATCGACATCATGGCCGGGCGGGGGCGCGTGCGGTTGCCAGCGGGGACGCGGGCGACGGTGCGCTATGTCGTGGGGATCGCGGACAAATGGGGCGGAATGCCGGCGCCGGTCGCGCATGGCGTCGTACTGCTGACGGTGCATCTGTGGGAGAACCGGGGGACGGACGGCCTGCCGCCGCCGGCCGCGATTTCGGCGCTGTGGCGGCCATACCGGGTGATGGGGATCGGGGCGTGAGCGCGCGGGACGTGCTGATGGCGGCGGTCGTGGCGCGGGTGCGCGCCTTGCCGAGGTTGCAGGGCGTGACGGTGTTCGATGCGCCGCCGGTGCGGGCGGGACTGCCATATGTGCTGGTCGAGGAACCGGTGCTGGCGGCGACGGGCGCGCAGGGGTGGCGCGGCGTGGAGGGGCGGCTGACGGTGACGCTGGCGGATGCCGGCGAGCGGCCGGTGCGGCTGCGCGGGCTGGTCGATGCGGTGGAGCGGGGGCTGGCGACGATGCCGGCGGCGATCGGCGATGGCTGGCGGCTGGGCCGGATGCGGCTGGTGCGCAGCCGGCTGGTGGGGTCGGGCGGCGGCGATCGGTGGACGGGATCGGCGGAGTTCCAGCTGACGATGTGGCGACAGGATGGGGAGACGGAACGATGATCGAGAAGGGAAGCGCCTTTCTGCTGAAGGTGGGCGATGGCCAGGCGAACCCGGCGTTCGCGACGATGGCAGGGCTGCGCACGACGCAGTTGTCGATCAACGGCGAGGCGGTGGTCGTGACCAACAAGGATTCCGGCGGCTGGCGGCAATTGCTGTCGGGCGCCGGTGTGCGGTCGGTCAGCGTGTCGGGTGCCGGCGTGTTCACCGGATCGGCGGCGGAGACGCGGCTGAAGACGAGTGCGCTGTCGGGGGTGCTCGACGATTATCGGCTGAGTTTCGAGGGCGGCGAGACGATGACCGGGCGGTTCCTGGTCACGCGGCTGGACTATGCCGGCGATTTCAATGGCGAGCGTTCGTACACGCTGAGCCTGGAAAGCTCCGGTCAGGTGGTGGCGGCATGACCGCCAATGTGGCGCGCGGCGAGGCGGCGTTGCGGGTGAACGGCGAGGCGGTGGTGCTGCGGCCTTCGTTTGCGGCGCTGGTCGCAGCGGAGGGGGAACTGGGGCCGCTGTTCGCGCTGGTCGACCGGGCGGCGGAGGGGCGGCTGGGATTAGGTGAGACGGTGGCGTTGTTCTGGCACTGCGTCGCCGGGCGGCCGGACTGGCTGACGCGCGAGGTGATGGGCGACGCCGTGGCGGCCGGCGGGCTGGCGGCGGCAACGCCGGTGCTGCGCGTGCTGCTGGGGCAGATACTGGCGGGGCGATGATGTTCGGCGAGGGCGCGGCGCGGCTGGCGGGCTTTGCGGGGGCGGTACTGGGCTGGTCGCCCGATGCCTTTTGGGCAGCGACGCCGGCGGAACTGGGGGCGGTGGTCGCGGCGCTGACGGGGGAGACGGCGAGCCCGCCCGACGGCGCCACGATCGCGCGATTGAGGGAGGCGTTTCCGGATGGATGACGAGATCGACCGGATGATGATCGCGGTGCGCGCGGACACGACGGGCTTCGCGCGCGACGTGGCGCAGATGCGCAGCGAACTGGGCAACGGGCTGGGCGAGGGCGCGGACCGGGCGGGGCGGCTGATCGAGGGATCGCTGTTGCGGGCGGTGCGCGGCGGCAAGCTGGGCTTCGACGAACTGCGCAGCGTGGCGCTGAGGGCGCTGGACGACATTGCCGGGGCAGCGCTGCGTGGGGGTGTGCAGGCGCTGTTCGGGAGTGGCGGCGGTCTGGGATCGGCGCTGGCGGGGCTGTTGGGGGCGCCGGGGCGGGCGACGGGCGGGCCGGTGGTGGCGGGGCGGCCCTATACGGTCGGCGAGCGCGGGCCGGAGCTGTTCGTGCCGACCGCCGGGGGGCGGATCGAGCCGATGGCGACCGCTGCGGGGACGCGGGAAGTGCGGGTGGCGATCACCGTGAATGCCGGGACGGGCGAGGCGTCGGGGGCGCTGATGCAGTCGAGCCGGCAGGTGGCGCGTGCGGTGCGGGCGGCGCTGGCCGAGGGGTGAGGGAGGAAAGCATGGGGCATTGGCTGGCGCGGTCGCGGACCGTGCAGGTGGCCGGTACGGTGTCGCGGTTCGATCCGCGGTTCTGGACGGTGAATTTTCCGCGACCGATGATGGCATCGGTGGTGACGACCGCGCCCGACGGGCTGCGCGTCGATTGCGTGTTTCACAAGGCAAACGATCTGGCGGGGCTGATCTGGGAGGCGGAGGACCGGATCGACCATCCGCTGCTGCGGTACGAGACGGCACGCGATTTCCGCGACTGTCGCTTGCAGTTCCGGTGGCGTTCGGGCGGGGTGATGTCGCTGGACGCGGTCAACGGCCCGGTGCTGACGATCGAGGGGCGTGATGCGGCGGGGCAGGCGCGGGCCTGGTATGTCCGGCTGTGGAACTATGCGGTCGGCACGCCGGAGGATGCGGTGGTGTCGATCGACTTTGCCAGCGTCGCGGGCGGGTTCCTGCATCCCGGCGAGGCTGATCCGGTCTGGGCGGGCGATATCGACCGGATGTTCGTGTCGCTGGTGCCGCGCGGATATTCCGGGGCGGATGTGGCGCTGGACACGCCGGTCGGTAGCTGGGCGGACCTGAGCGGCATGGTGTGCGAGGGGCCGGGATCGGTGCTGGCGATCGGCGAGGCGGTGGTGCCGCCGCATGGGCTGGGCATCGCGAGCGGATATGACGACAGTTATAACCTGACGCCGGCACGGCTGCTGCGCAACGCGCTGCATCTGGGGTATCGCGGGGCGATCGTCCATTATGTCGGGATGAGCCATTATTTCCGGCTCGACCGGGTGGGCGGCGGCTTTCAGGCCGGCGTGACAGGCGGTGTGCTGAACGCGGCGTGCGCGACGTGGCATCGCGATTTCGCCGAGCGGGCACGGGCGCTGGATTATGGCGTGATCTGGTCGCTAAGTTACGAATTATTCGATGCGCATTGCCCGGAAGGGTGGAAGCAGCGGGCGGCGGACGGGTCGCCGGCGTTGACCGGGTGGGAACCGCCCTCGACGTTGCTCAGTCCGGCGCATGGCGAGGCGATGGCGTATCTGCGCAGCGTCGCGGCGGCATTCATGGCAATCGCGGTGGCGGCGGGGCTGGCGCCGAAGTTCCAGGTCGGTGAGCCGTGGTGGTGGGTTCAGCCCGAGCGTCAGCGGCCGTGCCTGTACGATACGGCAGCGGTGGCGGCGTTTGCGCCGGTGCCGATCGACAGCATGCGGGCGGTGACGACGCAGGCGCAGCGCGACACGCTGGACCGGGCGGGGGCATATCTGGCGGCATCGACGGCGGCGCTGGTGGCGGCAGCGAAAGCGGCGGCACCGGGATGTGTCAGCCATCTGCTGACCTATCTGCCGACGGTGCTCGATCCGCTGGCGCCGGAGGCGAAGCGGGCGAACATGCCGGTGGGATGGGCGAGCCCCGCCTTCGATGTGTTGCAGCTGGAGGATTACGACTGGGCGGCGACGGGCGATGCGGTGTCGACCGCGCGGGGCGTCGCGGCGGCGGAGGCGCGGCTGGGTTATCCAGCGGCGCGTCAGCATTATCTGTCGGGCTTCGTACTCAGCCCGGACCAGTCGGGGCAGTGGGCGGCGATCGATACGGCGGCGGCGGTCGCGCGGGCGCGGGGCGTCGCCGCGACCGTCTTGTGGGCGCTGCCGCAGGTGATGCGCGACGGCTTCGTGCATTTCGATACCGAACAGGGGGGGGACGATATGCAGGCGTTCGACGATGTGGCGTTTCCGCTGGCGCTGGGCCGCGAGGCGGAGGTGGTGCCGGCTTTTTCGACCCAGATCGTGACGGCGGCGGGCGGGGCCGAACAGCGCAATGTTGCCTGGGCGGAGGCGCGGTGTTCGTATGATGTCGGGCCGGGCCTGCGATCGGAGGCGGATATCGCGGCGCTGCTGGGGTTCTTCCGCGCGCGGATGGGACCGGCGCGGGGGTTCCGGTTGCGCGATCCGTTCGACTGGCAGGCGGCGGACGAGCGGATCGGCGTGGGTGACGGGACCGTCCGGCGGTTCGCGCTGGTGAAGCATTATGGCGAGACGGTGCGGCGGATCACGCGGCCGGAGGCGGGCAGCGTGACGGTGCAGGTCGGCGGCGTTGCTGCGCCGTTCGCGATCGAGGCTGGCGGCTGGGTGGTGCTGGACACGCCGCCGGCGGCGGGGGCGGTGGTGTGGGCGGGATTCCGGTTCGACGTGCCGGTGCGATTTGCCGAGGACCGGCTGGCGGTGAGCCGGGCGACGTTTCTGGCTGGCATGGCGACGTCCGTACCGCTGATCGAAGTGCGTGAGGCGTTTCCATGAGCTGGCTGGACGGCGAGGTGGCGACGATCGCGCTCTGCTTGCGGATCGAGCGGCGCGACGGGGTGGCGATCGGGCTGACCGCGCATGACCGCGATCTGACGATCGACGGCCTGATCCACCGGGCGGCACCGGGCATGGTGCCCTCGGCGATCAGGCGGCAGGTGGGGCTGGAGGCGGACACGATGGAGGTCGCCGGCGGGCTGGCCAGCGCGGCGATCGGCGAGCGCGATCTGCTGGCCGGGCGCTGGGACGGGGCGCGGGTGCAGTTGTTCGCGGTGGACTGGGCCGCCGACCAGATGGGGGCCGGCGGGCGCGTCGAACTGGGCGAGGGGACGATCGGGGCGGTCGAGATGGCGGATGGGCGCTTCTCGGCCGAACTGGCGGGACCGGGTGCCGGGTTCGACCGGCCGGCGGTGGAGGATACGTCGCCGACGTGCCGGGCGGAACTGGGCGATCGGCGGTGCCGGGTGGCGATGGCGGGGCGGCGGCGGTTCGCGCGGGTGGTGTCGGTGGAGGACGCGGTGCTGACGCTGGATCGGGGGGAGCCGGTCGCCGATGCCTATGGCGGCGGGCTGCTGCGCTGGTTCGGTGGCGCGAATGGCGGGTTGGAGAGCGCCATCGCGATTTCGGCGGGGGTGCAGATGACGCTGCGCGCGCCGCCGGTGTTCGCGGTGACGGCGGGCGATCTCGTGGAACTGGTCGAGGGATGCGACCGGACGCTGGCGACCTGTGCGCGGCGGTTCGGCAATGCAGCGAACTTTCGGGGCGAGCCGCATCTGCCGGGGATCGACCTGTTGACCCGGTGGCCGGGCGGATGAGCGCGGTCGTCGCGGCGGCGCGGGAAATGATGGGCTTGCGGTTTCGGCTGCACGGCCGCGGAATGGACGGCGTGGATTGCGTCGGGCTGGTGGCGATGGCGCTCGATCTGCAGGCGGTGCCGACGGGATATGGCCTGCGCGGCGGGCGGCCTGATCGGGTGGCGAGCCTGCTGGACGAGCGGTTGCGGCGGGTGGCCGGGCGGGCGGCGGGCGACCTGCTGTTGCTGCAGGCGGGGCCGGGACAGCTGCATCTGGCGATCTGGACGGGTGACGGGCTGGTCCATGCCGATGCCGGACTGGGCCGGGTGGTGGAGCGGCCGGGTGAACCGCCCTGGCCGGTGATCGGGGCGTGGCGACTTTCAGGGGGATGAGCGATGGCGACACTGGTGCTGACGGCGCTGGGAACGGCGGTGGGCGGGCCGATCGGGGGTGCGATCGGCGGGCTGCTGGGCAATCTGGCCGACCGGCAATGGCTGGGCAAGGCGCGCGAGGGGCCACGGCTGACCGAACTGGCGGTGCAGACGTCGTCCTATGGCACGCCGATCCCGCAATTGTTCGGCACGATCCGGGTGGCGGGGACGGTGATCTGGGCGGCCGACCTGAAGGAGACGCGCGAACGGTCGGGTGGTGGCAAGGGGCAGCCGGCGGTCAATGGCTATAGCTATGCGGCGTCGTTCGCGGTGCTGTTGTCGGCGCGGGCAATTGCGGGGATCGGGCGGATCTGGGCGGACGGCCGGCTGATCCGGGGCGCGGCGGGCGACCTGAAGGTGAAGGCCATGCTGCGTGTCCATCGCGGGGGCGAGGACCAGCCGGTCGATCCGCTGATCGCCAGCGCGGAGGCGACGCCGCCGGCCTATCGCGGCTGCGCCTATATGGTGTGGGAGGATCTGCCACTGGCGGAGTTCGGCAATCGCATCCCGTCGCTGACTATAGAGGTGATGGCCGATGCGATTCCGGTGACGACCGGGTCGATCGCGCGGGCCATGGCGCCGAATGCAATCGGTGGTAGGGTGCCGGTGCCGGGCTTTGCCGCGAGTGGCAGCGTGCAGGGGGTGTTGGCGACGATCGGCGCGCTGGCCGATGGCCGGTGGGTAGCGGATGCCGATGGCGTGCGGTTGCGGCGCGGAACCGATGTCGCGACAGAAATTACCGACGCCGGAGTCATGCCGACGGGGCTGAAGGGTGCGGCGCGATCGCGGTCGATCGCGGCGGTCGAGGGTGTGCCGCGAACACTGTCGATCGGCCATTACGATCCGGCGCGCGATTATCAGGCGGGTGTCCAGCGGGCGGTGCGGCCGGGGGCGGGGCACCGTGACGAACGGGTCGAGATGCCGGCGGTGATCGATGCCGGTGCCGCGATGACGCTGGCGACGACGATGCTCGCACGGCGGGAGGCGGACCGGGTTCGTCGCACCGTGACGCTGGGTTTTGCCGGGTTGGCGCGGCGGCCTGGCGAGATCGTGACGATCGCCGGCGAGGTGGGGCGCTGGCGCGTGCTGGAGGCGGGGGTCGAGGCGATGGCAGTTCGTCTGACGCTGGCCCCGGTGGCGGCGGCAACGATGGCGACGACGGCGGTGACCAGCGGCCGGGTCGCACGCTCGCCGGACGATGTGTTGGGGGCGACGATCCTGCGGTTGGCCGAGACGCCCGTGCTGGATGATAGCTTGCTCACCAAGCCGCGATTGACGGTGGTGGCGTCCGGGCAGGGGGCCGGCTGGCGGCGGGCGGCATTGTTGTGGAGCATCGATGACGGCGTCAGCTGGGTCGAGGCGGGGAGTACCGCGACGCCGGGGATCGTCGGCATCGTCGAATCGGTACCGGATGCGGTGCCGGACGACGTTGCGACGCTGATCGTCCGACTGGCGCGGAACGACATGATGCTGATCGATGCCGATGATGCGGCGTTCGCCCAAGGCGCTAATCTGGCGATGGCGGGGGCAGAGCTTATTCAGTTCGGACGGGCAGCGCCGTTGGGCGATGCTCGCTGGCGGCTTTCCGGTTTGTTGCGGGGGCGGCGTGGAACAGAGGCGTCACCGCTGCAGGTAGGCGATGGCTTTGCGCTTCTGACGGCGGACGCGTCGCGCGTCATCGACCTGCCGCTGACGGCGATCGGGCGGACGGTGCGGGTGATGGCGTCGGGCGCCGGTGACGACCAGCCGGCGGAGGCACGGTGCGTGGTGACGGGTGCGTCGCTGCGGCCGCCGTCGCCGGTCGATCTGCGATGGGAACCGGGCGATGGCGGCATGCTGCGCTGGACGCGGCGGAGCCGGATCGGCTGGAACCTGTCCGATGGTGTCGTTCCGCCGCTGGGCGAGGAGGCCGAACGTTATCGCGTCACGCTGACCGATGCGAACGGCGTGCGTGAGGTCGAGACGGTCGAACCCCGATTGGCGTTGCCGATGGCGGCTGGTCTGACAGCGGCCGTAAGCCAGCGCGGAACCTGGCTGGATTCGCTGCCCGCGACGATCGTTCTCGCAGACTGAATGCGGTGCGGCGCCGGACGCGGGCAGCGGGATCAACGATCGATCGACAAATTGATGATCGATGACACCTTGTGGTTCTCCTGGTGGGTCTTGCGACCGTTTCGCTGGCCAAAATCGGGCGGTTGCGGCAACCGTCACCTCGCCAGATTTGGTGAAATCGTGCTCAAGATCTGCGCCAAGATACTGATAAAGTGTCTGAAAAGGCGATGATGCGGATCGCTTACAGCGAAATTGCCTTGAGCAGTACCGGTGGCTTTCCGGTTTGAGAGCCGCCCGAATTTCGATCCGTGGCGGCGTTTGCACGGTCCGGCGCGCCCGCAGAGTGTGTCCCTTGCGCAACACATGTGAAAGTTTGTGATCTTGCCGCGAAACCATCTGCCCTATAGTGGGTTTGCGCACACCGTAGTGACACTCAAGAAAGGGGACTATGATGCGGAAGGTTGCCATCGTTCTGGCACTCGCCTCAACAGCGCTTGCTTCACCCGCCCTCGCCCGCGACAAGTCGTGGTACGTGGGCGCTGAAGGCGGCGCGATGATCGTTGAAGACATTGATTACGATATCACGGGCGCCACTGCGGCGACGTCGGGTACCGGCACTGTCGATCACAATTATGGCTTCGACGTCGACGGCGTTGTCGGTTACGATTTCGGTGGCTTCCGCCTCGAAACCGAAGTCGGCTATCGTCGTGCGACCGTCGACGGCTATTCGTCGACCACCACGACCCCGCGTTATCTGTCGGCCACGGCGACGACGCCGGGTTCGGCAGTTGCCGGCAACTACGATGCAGCCGGCGGCCGCAGCTCGGCGCTCAGCTTCATGCTGAACGGCCTGCTCGACTTCGGCGATGACGATGCCATTCAGGGCTTCGTCGGCGGCGGCGTTGGCGTCGCTCGCGTCAAGGCCAATTACGGCCTCGGCACGAACGGCGACTTCCTGAGCGACAGCGACACCGTGTTCGCGTGGCAGGCTCTGGCCGGCATCCGTGCACCGCTGACTGATCACATCGACGCGACGCTGAAGTATCGTTTCTTCAACGCCGACAACGTCAAGCTGGTCGACGTGACGAACCGTACGCTGGACGGCCGTTACCGTTCGCACAGCGTGCTGGGTGGCCTGAGCTACAACTTCGGTTCGCCGACGCCGCCGCCGCCGCCGCCGCCGCCGCCCGCTCCCCCGGCACCGCCGCCCCCGCCGCCAGCACCAGCGCCGGAGCCTGTGGTCTGCTCGCCTGGTCCGTTCATCGTGTTCTTCGAGTGGAACAAGTCGGACGTCACGCCAGAGGCTTCGTCGATCCTCGATAACGCCGTGACGCAGTATCAGAGCTGCGGTAACGCGCAGGTCATGCTGGCTGGTTACACCGACACGTCGGGCGCCGCGAAGTACAACCAAGGCCTGTCGCAGCGTCGCGCTGACGCGGTCAAGGCGTACATGAGCTCGCGCTCGATCCCCGATGGCGTCATCACGACGAGCGCCTTTGGTGAGACCAACCTGCGCGTGCAGACTGCCGATGGCGTCCGCGAAGTGCAGAACCGTCGCGTGGAAATCACTTACGGTCCGGGTTCGGGCCAGTAAGTCTTCCTGCTTCGGCAAGAAAATCGGGGAGGTCGGCAAGCGCCGGCCTCCCCTTTTTTGTTGTATTATCAGAGTGTCGGACTGCTTTGCACTCGCTAGGAGATCACTGTTTCTCCAAGGATCGCATCGCCGATCTTTCAGCGCATATCTCGGCGTGTCAGACTTCGACTTGACGAGTGTTCAGGCCGAGAACAAATAGCGTCAACACCGTCTCTGCTCGCTCGCTGCCACTAGGTATGCGCGCATCGAGCATCAGCATTGCCAGTCCGTGGACGATCGACCAACGTGCCAGCGCTGCGGTTTCGGCGTCGTGCACAACCATGCTCGCGACGCGGTTCGCCAGAACGCTGTAGGCATCGGTGTCGCAGTTCGGTGCCAAAGTGGCAATCGATGGGTTGGCGAACATGAGCCTGAAAAGCGCGGAATGATCGCCGGCGAAGGCGACATAAGCCACGCCCTGCGCGATCAACGCGCCGTCCTTGTCTGCGGCGGATCGATCAGCCAGTTCCAGTGCCTGCCTCAACATCCCGAACCCACTGCTTGCGACCGCCCCGATCAAGGCCGCTTTGTCAGGAAAATGCCGATAGGGAGCCATCGCCGATACGCCCGCCGCACGCGCGACGCCGCGCAGGCTGATATCGGTATCGCCAGACTCGACCATGGCGGCTGCGCAATCGATCAACCGCTCGCGAAGATCGCTCAGCGGCCGAACAATTCTGTTTGACGCTGCAATCATAGACCTCATGCAAGCGGGCACATTGCGAGAAACCGTCGATCTGTCGGGCTATCCCGACCTCGTCGTCGTGCTGCTTGGCTTTAAGGTCAGGCACTGGCGCGCGTTGCCTGCGTTGTTTGTATTGGGCGCGGCCTGGCGGCGATAAGGACGGCCAGACCGGACGGTTTGCTGGGAGATGCGCAGTTCATGTTCGCCTGGAACCATCTGGGCATCCGGCAATGTTGGCGGGATGCGGAAAGTCTCGGCCGCTTCACGCGCGATACGCCGCATGCGGTCTGGTGGCGAGACTTCCTGCGCTATACGCAGGGATGCGGTTTTTGGCATGAAGCCTATCATGCGCGCGGCGGGATCGAGGCGATCTATGTCGGCATGCCGGAATGCCCCGGACTGGGCGGCTTCGCGCCGATCCGGCCGCCGGTCGGACCGTTCATGTCGAGCAACGGCCGCATAACGGCCGATGCCGTAGCGCGCGGCCGCTGATATGCGCGTCAGTCGAGTAGCGCCGCCTCCAGCCAGGCCGGCCGTAGCGCATCGCCGAGACTCTCGACGCGGCGATGCTCGACCATCGTGCCCAGATCGGGATAAGTTATCCGCGTCCGGTCGCCGACCGGACCGATGGGCACCACGACCAGCCGGCGATTGACCTTGGCACGGTGATGCATGCGGGCGGTGTTCTCCTGCCCGACGTAGCAGCCCTTGGTAAAGCTGACCCCGTTCAGCTCCCGCGCATTGCATTCCAGCCAGAGCGTTTCGCCGGACCCCAGTTCCGCGACCCCCTCGGTCACGCCCAGTCTCAGCCGATGGGCATGCCAACCGTCGGCGGGCTCGCCCGCACCCCCCAGCCATCGATACCCAAGCGCCGATAACCGCGGATCGGCAATATCGCCGGCTGTGGGATGCCAATGGACCGCATGTCCGGTGCGCTCGATCGTAATCGGCCGGCGCAGGCGGTACATAGACAGTCGCCGGACCAGCGCCTCCGCCTGGGTCACCTCCACGTCGATCAACACGGCTTCGCCATCCGCCCACAGGATGAAATCGAACAGCGCCTTGCCTTGCGGCGTCAACAGGCCCGCCCAAAGCGGCGTGGCGGGGCCGAGCGCGGCGAGATCGGCCGTGACCAGTCCCTGCAGGAAGCCGCGGACATCGTCCCCCGCAACGCGGATGACCGCACGATCGACAAGCGTGGTTCGCAGGCTGGTATGCTCCATGGACCCAAGGTAGGAGGGCCGCGTCGCCGGCGAAAGGACCCTGCAAGCATGTCGTTCGATCTCAAACTCGTCGGAGGCACCGTCCATCTGCCCGGCGGTCCCATACAGGCCGATGTCGGGATCAGCGGCGGCCGGATCGTGGCAATCGGGGCGCCGGGCGATGCGGGCAGGACGATCGATTGCACGGGCCTCGATATCCTGCCCGGCGTGATCGACACGCAGGTGCATTTCCGCGAACCGGGTCTTGTCCACAAGGAAGACCTGGAAAGCGGCAGCCGCGCCGCCGTGATGGGCGGCGTGACGGCGGTGTTCGAGATGCCGAACACCAAACCCAATACCGACAGCGAGGCGGCGATCGCCGACAAGCTGGCGCGCGCGAAGCGGATGTGGTGCGACCACGCCTTCTATGTCGGGGCGACCAGCGCCAATGCCGACAGTCTGGCCGAACTGGAGCGGCTGCCCGGCACGGCGGGCGTCAAGATATTCATGGGCGCATCGACCGGCGACCTGCTGGTGTCCGAGGATTCGGAACTGGCCCGCGTGCTGGCATCGGGCCATCGCCGCGTGGCGATCCATGCCGAGGATGAGGCGCGAATGCAGGCGCGACTCGATCATCGCATCACCGGCGACGCCTCGTCGCATCCCGTGTGGCGCGACGATACGAGCGCGCTGCTGGCGACGCAGCGCATCCTGACGCTGGCACAGGCCGCGCGCCGTCGTATCCATGTGCTTCACGTCACGACCCCGGCGGAGCTGGAGCTGCTCGGCCAGCACAAGGACGTGGCCAGTTGCGAGGTGACGCCGCAGCATCTGACGCTGGCCGGTGAGGAAGCCTATCCACGCCTCGGTACCTATGCCCAGATGAACCCGCCGATCAGGTCGGGCGCGCATCGTGACGGGTTGTGGTACTGGCTGAACCAGGGTGTGCCTGACGTGATCGGGTCCGATCATGCCCCCCACACCGTCGAGGAGAAGGCCAAGGCCTATCCCGATTCGCCCAGCGGCATGCCCGGTGTGCAGACACTGTTGCCGTTGCTGCTGACGCATGTCGCGGCGGGGCGGATGACGTTGCAGCGGCTGATCGAGCTGACCAGCGCGGGCGCGCAGCGCATCTTCAACATCACCGGCAAGGGCCGGATCGTCGTCGGTTATGATGCCGATTTCACCATCGTCGATCTGGCGAAGAAATGGACGGTCGATGAATCGTGGCTGCAATCCCGGTCTGGCTGGTCGCCCTTCACCGGCATGGAGATGACCGGCAAGCCGATCGGCACGATCGTGCGCGGCCATGTCGCGATGTGGGATGGCGAGCTGGGCGAGGCGGCGGCTGGGGCGCCGATCCGCTTCGATGCGGTCGAATATGGCTGAGGTAAAGCGGGCGCGTCAGGCGTCCCGCGTCACCTCAGCGAGCATCGCGCCTTCGACCACCTGACCGCCCTGTTCGGCGGTCAGGGTGGCGACGATGCCGTCGAACGGTGCGATCAGCGCCTGTTCCATCTTCATCGCCTCCAGCACCAGTAGTGTCTGGCCCTTCGTCACGGTGTCGCCCTCGGCCACGTCGATCGAGACGATGCGGCCCGGCATCGGCGCGCGGATCGTGCCGTTAACGGTCGTGCCGCCCGCCAGTTCGGGCCGATTCGGAAAATCGACGATATGCAGATCGCCATCGGCGAATATCTGGATCGGTCCGGTCCATGGCGCGGCGGGCAGCAGTCCATGCGTCGTCGGCAGCGTCTCGCCGCGCATCACGGGCGCCTGCCCGTCGAGCGCGATCGACCAACCGGCGCCATCGGGCCGGACATCGGCTACCCGCGCCGTGCCGTTCTGGCGAAATGCGATCCTTGCCGGCATCGGCGCGTGGTTGAGGCGGAATCCGAACAGCGCATCGGGCGATGGCGCCCAGGGCGAGGCATCCGGCTCCATCATCTCTTCCAGCCGCCAGCCGAGCGCGGCCATCGCAGGCGCATCGTCCGTCGTCCGTAAAAGATCGTCCCCCGCCGCCGCGATGAACCCGGTCGTCGCTGTGCCGGCGCGGAAGGCATCGGCCCGTGCGCATCGCGCGAGGAACCCCGCGTTCGTGCGCACCGGGGCAACCTCCACTTGTGCGCAGGCAGCGCTCAACGCTTCCGCCGCCGCCTCCCGCGTGGAGGCATGAACGATCAGTTTGGCGATCATCGGGTCGTAGAAGGGCGTGACGACGTCACCCTGTTCCACACCGGTATCGATGCGAATATCAGCCGGCAGCCGCAGACGCGTCAGCGGCCCGGTCGACGGGAGGAAGCCGGTCGCCGGATCCTCGGCATAAAGTCGCGCTTCCATCGCCCAGCCGTCGATCGCCAGGTCCTCCTGCCGACACGGCAAAGGCTCGCCCGCCGCGACGCGCAACTGCCATTCGACCAGATCCTGCCCGGTGATCGCCTCTGTTACCGGATGTTCGACCTGCAGCCGCGTGTTCATCTCCATGAACCAGATGCGATCGGCGCTCAGCCCTTGCGAGCCATCGGCGATGAACTCGATCGTCCCCGCCCCGACATAATCGACCGCGCGCGCCGCGCGCACCGCCGCGTCGCACACCGCCGCGCGGGTGGCCGCATCCATGCCGGGGGCGGGGGCCTCCTCGATCACCTTCTGGTGGCGGCGCTGCAGCGAGCAGTCGCGCTCGAACAGGTGCACGACATTGCCGTGCGTATCGCCGAACACCTGCACCTCGATATGGCGCGGGCTGGGAATATACTTCTCGATCAGCACGCGATCGTCGCCGAACGACGCCGTCGCCTCGCGCCGGCATGACGCCAGCGCATTGACGAACGCATCGGCGCTGTCGACGCGGCGCATCCCCTTGCCGCCGCCGCCCGCCACCGCCTTGATGAGCACGGGCCAGCCGATCGCGGATGCTTCTGCCAACAATCGGTCTGCGCTCTGGTCGTCGCCCAGATATCCCGGCGTCACCGGCACGCCCGCCGCGATCATCCGCGCCTTGGCGGCATCCTTCAGCCCCATCGCCCGGATGCTGGCGGGGCGGGGTCCGACCCAGATCAGGCCGGCATCGATCACGCTCTGCGCGAAATCCGCATTCTCCGACAGGAAGCCATAACCGGGATGGATCGCCGCCGCGCCCGTATCGCGCGCGGCGGCCAGGATGCGCTCGCCGACCAGATAGCTCTCGCTGGCCGGCGCCGCGCCGATCGCGACCGCCCGATCCGCCGACCTGACATGCAACGCGCCCGCATCCGCCGCAGAATACACCGCCACCGTCTCGATACCGAGCCGCCGCGCGGTGCGGATGATGCGACACGCGATCTCGCCACGATTGGCGATGAGCAGGGATTTCATCATCGCATCACATCCTGAACAGGCCAAAGCGCGCACGCTCCGGTATCGGCGCCTCCAGCATCACCGCCAGTGCCAGTCCCAGCACGTCGCGCGTCTGCGCCGGATCGATGATGCCGTCGTCCCACAGCCGCGCCGTCGCGTGCCACGGATTGCCCTCTTCCTCGTAGCGCGCGCGGATCGGTGCCTTGAACGCCTCCGCCTCGTCGGGCGTCCAGCCATCCGCGTCGCGGTGTACCGTCGCCAGCACGCTGGCTGCCTGTTCGCCGCCCATCACGCTGATCCGCGCATTGGGCCAGGTGAACAGGAAGCGCGGCGAATAGGCGCGCCCGCACATCCCGTAATTGCCCGCGCCGAAGCTGCCGCCGATCAGCACGGTGATCTTGGGCACCTGCGCGGTCGCGACCGCTGTGACCAGCTTCGCGCCGTGCTTGGCGATTCCCTCCGCCTCGTATTTCCCACCGACCATGAAGCCGGAGATGTTCTGGAGGAACAACAGCGGCACGCGCCGCTGGCACGCCAGCTCGATGAAATGTGCGCCCTTCTGTGCGCTTTCCGAAAACAGCACGCCGTTATTGGCAAGGATCGCCACCGGCTGGCCATGGATATGCGCGAAACCGCACACCAGACTGGCGCCATACAGCGCCTTGAATTCGTGGAACTCCGATCCGTCGATCAGCCGCGCGATCACCTCATGCACGTCATAGGGTGCACGCACGTCCTGCGGGATGACGCCGTACAGTTCGGCCGGATCGTGTTTCGGCGGTCGTGGCGCCTGCCGGCTGACCTCGGCCAGCATCGGCGGCGGCAGCGTGGAGACGATGTCGCGCACGATCGCCAGCGCATGCTCGTCATTCTCGGCGACATGATCGACGACACCCGACACGCGGCCATGCGTATCCGCGCCGCCCAGTTCTTCGGCCGAGATCACCTCGCCCGTCGCCGCCTTCACCAGCGGCGGGCCGGCGAGGAAGATCGTACCCTGACCGCGCACGATGATCGTCTCGTCCGACATGGCGGGGACATAGGCGCCGCCGGCGGTGCAACTGCCCATCACGCACGCGATCTGCGGGATGCCCAGGCTGCTCATCTGCGCCTGATTGTAAAAGATGCGCCCGAAATGCTCACGATCGGGAAACACCTCCGCCTGATGTGGCAGGTTCGCGCCGCCCGAATCGACCAGATAGATGCACGGCAACCGGTTCTCCTGCGCGATCTCCTGCGCCCGCAGATGCTTCTTCACCGTCGTCGGGTAATAGGTGCCGCCTTTCACGGTGGCGTCGTTGCACACGATCATTACCTGCCGCCCCGATACGCGACCGATGCCGGCGATCACCCCCGCTCCCGGCACCTCGCCATCGTACAGATCGTGCGCGGCAAGCTGGCCGATTTCCAGAAACGGCGTACCGGGATCGAGCAGCCGCTCGACGCGATCACGCGGCAGCAGTTTGCCTCGCGCCACATGCCGGTCACGTGATCGCTCGCCACCGCCCAACGCCGCCGTCGCGACGTCGGCGCGCAGCCGATCCGCCAGCGCGCGATTATGCGCGGCATTGGCGCGGAAGCCATCGCTGTCCGGCGACAGCTTCGTATCCAGAACCGGCGCGGTCATGCGCGATGCCCGCCGCTCACTGCGCCACCTTTTGCGCCACGCCGATCAGTTCCCGCCCGATCAGCATCCGCCGGATCTCGTTCGTCCCCGCGCCGATATCGAGCAGCTTGGCATCGCGGAGATAGCGTTCGACCGGCCAGTCCTTCGTATAGCCCGCACCGCCCAGCGCCTGCACCGCCTCCAGCGCCACCTTCACCGCATTCTCGGACGCCAGCAGGATCGCCCCCGCCGCATCGAACCGCGTCGTCCGCCCGGCATCGCAACTGCGCGCGACGGCATAGACATAGGCCCGCGCCGAATTGAGCGCGACGTACATGTCGGCGATCTTGGCCTGCATCAGCTGGAAATGGCCGATCGGTTGCCCGAACTGCTGCCGCTCACGGACATAGGGGATGACCGTGTCGAGGCACGCCTGCATGATCCCCAACTGGATACCCGCCAGCACCGCGCGCTCGTAATCCAGCCCGCTCATCAGCACGCCGACGCCGCCATTTTCCGGCCCCATCACATTCGCCGCCGGCACATGGCAATCGTTAAAGACGAGCTCCGCGGTCGGCGATCCGCGCATCCCCATCTTGTCGATCTTCTGCCCGATCGAGAAACCGGGCATTCCCGCCTCGATCAGGAAGGCGGTGATGCCGCGGCTGCCTTCGCCGGTCTTGGCATAGACAACCAGCGTGTCGGCATAGGCGGCGTTGGTGATCCAGAATTTGGTGCCGTTCAGCCGGTATCCGTCGCCGTCCCGCTCCGCGCGCAACCGCATCGATACGACGTCCGAGCCTGCGCCGGCCTCCGACATCGCCAGACTGCCGACATGCTCGCCGCTAATAAGCTTTGGCAGATACTTCGCCTTTTGCTCGGCATTCGCCCAGCGCGCGATCTGGTTGATGCAAAGATTGGAATGCGCGCCGTAAGACAGTCCGACCGAGGCTGACGCCCGGCTGACCTCCTCCACCGCCACAACATGTTCCAGATAACCGAGGCCGAGGCCGCCATCGGCCTCGGCCACGGTGATGCCGTGCAGGCCCAGCGCGCCCATCGCCGGCCACAGATCACGCGGGAACCAGTCTTCCGCGTCGACCCGCACCGCCAGCGGCGCGATCTGCTCCGCAGCGAAGCGTTGCGTGGCGTCACGGATCATGTCGGCGCTGTCGCCCAGCGCGAAATCGAAATCGACGGTCATGGCCTCTCCAAGCACTTTTGCCGTTATGATAGCATCAAGATGATTAAGGCGAAAATTGAACGTGGCGGATGGACACGATAGACGGTGTCTATGATCGACCGCTATCTGCTGCGTTATTTCCTCAGCGTCGTCGATCACGGCAACTTCTCGCGCGCGGCCGGCCAGTGCGGCGTGTCGCAACCGACGCTGTCGGTGGGCATCGCCAAGCTGGAGGGGCTGCTCGGCCGTCCGCTGTTCATCCGCAGCAATCGCCGCGTCGAACTGACCGCCGCGGGCACCCGCTTCGCCACCCACGCCCGCCGCATCGAACTTGAATTCGCCGAGGCGGAGCGCGCCGTGGCGGACGATCGGCCCGCGCCCGTCATCCGGCTGGGCGTCATCCCGACGCTGCCCACCGCCTGGATCGAACAGGCGGTTGCCGCCGCCGTTGGTGCGCCGGAGCGGCTGGAGCTGGTCGAGGGGCGGATGCGCGAGCTGGGACCGATGCTCGATCGCGGCCGGATCGACGCGGTGCTGGGGCTGGTCGACGGCACGCCCGTCGAGCCGCTGTTCACCGAGCGCTACGCGCTGGCGCTCCCGGTCGATCACCCACTGGCCACCCGCGAACAGATCGGCGCGGACGAAGTCGCCGGCGAGACGATGCTGGTCCGCCGCCAGTGCGAGGCGCTGCCCGCCATCAGCCGTTTCTTCACCAGTCGCGGTGTCCGCCCGTTCATGGCGGCGCGCACCACCAGCGACGACCGCGCGCTTGCCTATGTCCGCGCAGGTCTGGGCATCACGGTGATGCCGCGCGGTTTCGCCGGGGCAGGGATCGCGATGCCGTTCCTGACCGGCTTCACCGCGACCCGCGCGATCGGCATCCGCACCGACCGCGACGGCGCGGGCCGCCTGCGCGACAGCGAGGCATTCGCCCGGTTCGAAGGCGCGATACGCGCCGTCGCCTGCGCTATACCGGGGGCATGACGACACATCCGACTCGCGCGCCCATCCTGATCGGCATCGGCGGCTGGACCTACGAACCGTGGCGCGACAGTTTCTACCCGGCGAAATGGCCGCAGAAGCGCGAGCTGGAATATGCCGCCAATCACGTCACCGCGATCGAGATCAACGGCACCTATTACTCCGGTTTCAAGCCGGAAACCTTTGCCGGTTGGGCCAAGACCGTACCCGATGGCTTCGTCTTCGCGGTCAAGGCGTCACGCTACGCCACCAACCGCAAGGTGCTGGCCGACGCCGGCGAATCGATCCAGCGTTTCGTCGGGCAGGGTATCGTCGAACTCGGCGACCGCCTCGGACCCATCCTGTGGCAATTCATGGCGACGAAGAAATTCGACGCGGACGATTTCAGCGCTCTCCTGAAACTGTTGCCCGCCAGCCATGACGGCGTCGCGCTGCGCCACGCGATCCAGGTCCGCCACGACAGCTTCGCCTGCCCCGAATTCATCGCGCTGTGCCGCGACGCGGGCGTGGCGATCGTGTTCGCGGACTCAGGCGACTATCCCGCGATCGCCGACATCACCGGCGACTTCGTCTACGCCCGGCTGGAAAACGCGGTGGAAGAGGAAACGACCGGCTACAGCGACACCGCGCTCGACCATTGGGCGACGAAGGCGAGGACATGGGCAACCGGCGGACGACCCGCCGGCCTGCCCTACGTCACGACCGAAGCGCCGCCCAAACAGGCGCGCGACACCTTCATCTTCTTCATCAACGGCGCCAAGATCCGCGCGCCTCATGGAGCGATGGCGCTGATCGAACGCATCTGAAAATCGTCCCCGCTTGCCAAGGGGGCGTGCCAAAAAAACCTTTTAAACCCTCTGTCCTACAGGGGCAGGGATGAGTTACGCCGTAACCAACTGCTATTTCACACGGTCCGGTTAAACTCCAGCCGCCCTCGCGCGCGGGCGGGCACGCGCGATCGCGGGGGTGTGACTTTCGAGACTTTCCGCGCGATCTAACGCGAACCTTCCCCCGCCCCCTCGGCGGACATCGTCGTCGTCGCCACTGGCGCTTCGGTGCGGACCGGCGCCTGCGGCCCCTGCGCTTGGCCCAGAATTGCGGCCGTCTCGATCACGTCGAGCGCCTGATGCGCGAGCATATAACGACGGGCGGCGGCCATCCAGTTGCCGGCCTGCGCCGCGCCGGGCAGGCGGGACACTTCGCTGCGGGCGGCGGCGACCTGACCATCGTCGAGCAGCCGGCGCGCTCGTGCCAATCGCTCGGCGGGCGCGGCAGAAGGGGTGCCTTCACGGCGCACGACGATCAGATTGCCGATCTCGCGCCGCGTATCCGCCAGCCAGTCGCCCCCGCTCGCCGATTGCAGGTCCGGAGCGATCGCATCGAGACCCTGGCGCAGGTCCTCCACCGTCACCGGCGTCCGCGCGGCCTGGATCACCACTTGTACGGCGCGAGGCTGCGCGGCGACGAAGCGGCTGCGCAACTGCTCTTCCAGATAGCCCAGACTAGTGCCGCGATCGATCGACCGGCGCGCGGCGAAGGCGACCATCAGTGCTTCCGCCCGCGTCGCTTGCGCCCCGGCGGCGGCGGCATCGGTGGCGATGGCGGCGGCCCGCGCCTCCAGCGCTGAAAGCTGCCCGGCCAGCGCTGCCTCGCGCGTCACCAGCATCGCCGGATCGATCGCCGGCGTGCCGCCCGACGAATTGAGCGGCTGGGCCGGTACAAAATTCGTCGCGCCGCGATCGCT
The DNA here is from genome assembly GCF_001426195.1 of Sphingomonas sp. Leaf339. Lineage (GTDB taxonomy): Bacteria > Pseudomonadota > Alphaproteobacteria > Sphingomonadales > Sphingomonadaceae > Sphingomonas. Next base: position 286,687 of record NZ_LMRS01000023.1, read on the forward strand.
GCTCCCTGCCGCTCGCGTGTCGAGCAGTCCGGCGGCCCAGCCGGATCGCATCGCATAGCCGACCAGCAGGCCGCCGATGACAAAGGCGATCACGATCAGGGCGATGATCGGACCAAGACGGCGCCCGCGCGTGGGGGCATCGAAGGGCGCGGTGCTGCTCATTGCGGGCGTTTATCCTCGCCGCGTGCCCGCCGGTCAATCACTCAGCATCGATCGACAGTCCCATCGCGAGCGCCACCACCGCCGCGTCGGTGGGAACGGGTGCGGCGACGACGCGATCCCAGCCGTCGCCGGCGGCCGTCGCCACTGCCCCGCCGATCGTCGCCAGCCGGATCGTGTCGCGGGGAAGGCGGTGCAGGTCGACCAACTCTGCCCATCGCCGCGCCGCCCGCGTCGAATACAGCATTGCGACGCCGCCCGCCGTGCCGGCCATCGCTGTGGCCGGGATATCGATCGGTGGTGCCGCATAGACGGATCGTGTCGTGATGATCGCCGCGATCCCGGCAGGCGCGATCCGCTCCTTCCCGGCCAGATGCAGCATCCGCAAACCCGCCGGTGCCGTCGCCGCAAGCGTCCGCCCATCGCCCTCACCGATGCGCGCGACCGTGAAGCCTGTCGCCTTCGCCGCCTCAGCCGTGGTGGCACCTACCGCCCAGACCGGCAGGCCGCGCAGACCCGCAAGCGCTCCGCCGCCGTGGCGAAAGGCATTGGCGCTCGTCGCCAACAGCACGTCGAACGCCGCCGGATCAGGCGCCTCCCATGGCCGTGGCTCGATCGTGAACAGCGGCAGCCGGATCGCCTTGCCGCCCAGCGCCTCGATCGCCGCCGCGGTGCGGGCATTGCCCGGTTCCGGCCGCAGGACGATCAGCGGTCGCCTCATCCCTCGAACAGGCGCCGCACCGCCGCGGGCGCTCGTGCCAGCAGATCGTCGGCGAGCGCGGCACCGAGTGCGGCACCGTCGGTGCCCTCGACATAGCCCGACACCTGTTCGGCTCCATCTTCCGACAGCAACTCACCGCGCAGCAACAGCATTTCGCCCGACAGGCTGGCCAGCGCCGCCACCGGCGAGTGGCAGTCCGCCCTGAGCGCCGCCAGCAACGCCCTCTCTGCGATGACACAGGCATGCGTCGCCGGATCATCGATCGCGGCGACGTGCGCCAGCGCCTCGACATCGTCGGCCCGCACCTCGATCCCGACCGCACCCTGCGCTGGAGCGGGTAGCATCGCGGCGGTCGGCACGGCGGTTCCCGTATCGATGCGGCCCAGGCGGTCGAGCCCGGCGGCGGCGAGCAGCGTCGCATCGACCTCCCCCGCCGCCAGCTTGGCCAGCCGCGTATCGACATTGCCGCGAAAGAGCACGATGCTGAGGTCGGCCCGATGCCGCAGCAACTGCGCCCGCCGCCTCGGGCTGCTCGTCCCGACAACCGCGCCGGGGGGCAGCGCCTCGATCGAATCGACGCCGATCAACCGGTCGCGCACGTCCGCGCGGGGCAGCATCGCGGCGATGCGGATTGCGGCGGGGCGCATGGTTTCGACGTCCTTCATCGAATGCACGGCGGCGTCGAGTTCGCCGGCCAGCAGCGCGCGGTCCAGTTCCTTGGTCCACAGCGCTTTGCCGCCGATATCGGCCAGCGCGCGGTCCTGCACCCGGTCGCCGGTGGTGCGGATGACCACCGTTTCGACCATGTCCGGGGTCCAGCCATGCGCGGCGCATAGCGCATCGCGGACCATGCCCGCCTGAGTGAGCGCCAGCGGTGAGCCGCGCGTGCCTAGCCTGAAACGCACCATCACCCTTTCTTGCCGCACGTCCGCGGCTTCGACAAGCGGCGGGCGAGCGGATAGAAGAGGATGATGTTGATCCTTGGTCTGGAATCCTCCTGCGACGAGACCGCTGCCGCGCTCGTCACCGGCGATCGTCGCGTCCTTGCCCATCGTCTCGCGGGGCAGGAGGCGGCGCATGCACCCTATGGTGGCGTCGTCCCCGAAATCGCGGCGCGTGCGCATGTCGAGGCGCTGGAACCGCTGATCGCCGCCGCACTCGCCGATGCCGGGGTGGCGCTCCATCAGGTCGATGCGATCGCCGCCACCGCCGGCCCCGGCCTGATCGGCGGCGTCATGGTCGGCCTGGTGACGGGCAAGGCGCTGGCGCATGCGGTCGGCAAGCCGCTAATCGCGGTCAATCATCTGGAGGGTCATGCGCTCAGCCCGCGGCTGTCTGATCCGGACCTTGAGTTCCCCTATCTACTGCTTCTGGTATCGGGCGGCCATTGCCAGTTGTTGCTGGTCGAGGGCGTCGGGCGATACCGGCGGCTGGCGACGACGATCGACGATGCGGCGGGCGAGGCGTTCGACAAGACCGCCAAGCTGCTCGGCCTCGGCTTTCCCGGTGGCCCGGCGGTGGAGCGGGCGGCGCTCCTCGGCAATCCGAAGGCGGTGCCGTTGCCACGGCCGCTGAAGGGTTCTGCCGAACCGCATTTCTCGTTCGCCGGTCTGAAAAGCGCGGTCGCGCGGGCGAAGGACGATCATTCGCCGGAGGATCTGGCCGCCTCGTTTCAGGCCGCCGTGGTCGATTGCCTGCTCGACCGGACCACGCGCGCGCTGGACGCGGTGCCGCAGGCCGCAACGCTGGTCGTGGCGGGCGGCGTCGCCGCGAACACGGCGGTGCGGACCGCGCTGGAAGGACTGGCGACCGCGCATGGCCGCCGCTTCGTCGCGCCGCCCTTGTGGTTATGCACCGATAACGCCGCGATGATCGCATGGGCCGGGGTGGAGCGGTTCGCCGCCGGCCTGACCGATCCGCTCGACATCCCGGCGCGACCGCGCTGGCCCCTCGACCCATCGGCGGAAGCGGTGCGTGGTGCGGGAGTGAAGGCATGAAGATCGGTGTCATCGGCGGCGGTGCATGGGGCACGGCGCTGGCCCAGGTCGCGGCGTTCGGCGGGCAGGATGTACTGCTCTGGGCGCGCGAGGAGGCGGTGGTCGCGTCGATCAACGGCGAGCATCGCAACGCGCTGTTCCTGGCCGGTATCGACCTGTCGCCGACGATCCGGGCGACCGGCGATCTGGGCGAACTGGCGGACCGAGACGCCATTCTGGTGGTCGCCCCGGCACAACATGTCGGCGCGGTGCTGGCAGAGACGCCGGTCGGCACCACGCCGCTGGTACTCTGCGCCAAGGGGATCGAGGCGGGCAGCAAGCGGCTGGTGGGCGAGATTGCCCGTGTCGTTCATCCGGCGGCGCCGATCGCCGTGCTGTCCGGCCCAACCTTCGCGCATGAGGTCGCGGCGGGATTGCCGACCGCGGTGACGCTAGCTTGTGAGGATGCGGGGCTGCGAACGCGGCTGTCGGACCGGCTCSCCGCGCCGCATTTCCGGCCCTATGCCAGCAGCGACGTGGTCGGCGCCGAGATCGGCGGCGCGGTGAAGAACGTACTGGCGATCGGGTGCGGCGTGGTCGAGGGCGCGGGGCTCGGCCAGAATGCCCGCGCCGCGCTGATCGCGCGCGGTTTTGCCGAGATGACGCGGTTCGGACTGGCGCGCGGTGCGCGGGTGGAGACGCTGGCCGGCCTGTCGGGACTGGGCGATCTGGTGCTGACCTGTTCGTCCACGAGCAGCCGCAACTTCTCGCTCGGCGTTGGGCTGGGCCGGGGTCAGCCGGCGGCGGTGCTGATGGCGGATCGACGGACGGTTGCGGAGGGGGCGTTCACCGCGCCTGTACTGCGTCAGGCGGCGGCGGATGTGGGGGTCGACATGCCGGTGTGCGAGGCGGTGTGCCGGTTACTGGAAGGTGCGGCGGTCGAGGACGTGATCGGCGCGTTGCTGGCACGGCCGTTGCGGGAGGAGGGGGTTTAGGCTCCTTCGCTTCGCTGAGGGCCGGCACGGAAAGTCACTAAAGTCACACCGTGAGCGCAGCGAATTAACCCAGGGGCAGCGCACGGAACACTGGGTCGCTTCGCTGCGCTCGCAATGACGGATCAAGGGGAAGCGTTAATCCGTTAGCGTAACGCCTTCGCCGTCAGGGACTGGCAATCGGCGTCGGTGGCGATGGGGCCGCTGTGGCCGGTGATGCGGTTGCCGATGGCTTTGAAGATGTTGCCGATCGATTTGACCTGCGGGGGCACCGACAGGACCGGGTTTTGAAGTGTACCGCCGACCGTCGCCGAGCCGGGGATGCGCAGGAGGACGCTCTGCTTGGGCGCGCCGTGCAGGACGAAGGCGAGGCGTTCGTCGGGGAAGCTGACGGTGCCCGTCCCCGTCAATTGGCTGACCGCGGTGTCGATCAGCAGCGGATCGGCGCGACCGGTGCCGCCACGCATCGACAGGTGGGTGATGAGGCAGCGCAGCGCCGACCGGTCGCTCGAGCCCGCCAGCAAGGCGCGGCCGGCATCGAAGCCCAAAGCGGCAGCATAGCGCGCGGGCAGGCGACCGTTGACGACGACGAAGCCGACCGATCCGTCCGATCGGCCGACCGCAGCGCGGATCGTGTCGCCGACGCCCGCCAATCGCACCCGTGCCGCCAGCCTGCCGGTGAACTGGCCATCGGCCGCAAAGGCGGCGACCTCACCATCGGCCAGCCGCAGATCCAGCGTCAGCGTCGGCGAGCGTTGCCCGCGACGCTGATCGACGACAGCGCGACCGGTGACGTGACCCTGCGCCAGGCTGAGCCGCAATGGCGCAAGGGTCAGCAGGCGATGATCCATTACAAGCGTACCGGCCATGCTGACGATCGGCGGAGAGCTGCTGCCGATGATGCGGCCGACCTTGAACGACAGGCGGCCATCGGTGTTGTCGATCTTGCCGATGTCGATGCGGGTATTGGGGACGAGGCGGGGTCCGATCCGCCGTTCGAGCGCCGCCGCCTCTGCGCGTCCCTCGGCGGAGGTGAGGTCGGCAAAGTCGAATCTCTGCGACGTCATTTCGCCGTCGATCTTCGACCGCCCGTCGACCTTCTTCACCGTCACATGCCCGGCGATGTCGGACTGGCCGATGGTGCCGCGCAGGCCGGTGATCGTCCATGTGTCGGGATCGCGACGAACCTGCGCGCGCAGGGCGACGGGCCGGGTGCGGAACAGCCCCGCCTCGATCACCGCGTCGATCAGTTTCAGGTCGTTGGCGCGGGCGGTGACGTCGAGCGTCATGGCGTCGGTATCGAGCGGTCGGTCCATCGTGCCGGTCGTCCGCATCGCCAGCCCGTCGCCGTCGATCGTCGCGGTGAACGGCCATGGTTTGCCGGCGACGGGGGCGGGGCCGGTGACGGTGAGCGCGACGGGGACGGCGTTGATTCGGCCGCGCCCCTTGACGCGCAGCCCGCCGACCGGATCGGCGGCGACCGCGACGGTTACCTGCCGGTCCTGTTTGGCATCGACATAGCTGATGACGGCGTTGCGCACGGTCAGCGCGCCGAGATCGGTGGAGCCACCGCCGCTTTCCTGCTTGCCCGGTCGCCCCCAATTGGTCCGCCCCCGCGCGTCGCGGGCGAGGGCGAGGCGCAGGCCGTCGGCCATCACGTCATGCGGCCGGAAATCGCCGGTCAGTAGTGGCCAGACGGGGAAGCTGACCGTGACCCCGCCGATCCGGGCAAAATCGCCAGGGCCAACCCAGTCGGCTTGTGCGATGCGCACGTTGCGGATGGCGATGGTGGGGGTGAAACCGAAATGATCAACACGTTCGAACGCGCCGATGCTGACGGGCCGACCAAACCGCTCGGTCGCCTCCCGCTCAACAATGCCGCGTAGGATACCCCAGGGGAAAGCGGCCAGGATCAGCAGCAACAGTGCAACGACCACCACCCCCGTACCCGCCACGATGCGGACCGTCCTGTTCCTGATAATGCTCATCGCCTGACCGGACGTTCAGCGAAGGCCTTCGTTCCGCTGACGGTCCGGGTCTCAGGAAGGTCAGACTGACCTCAGAAGTCGATGGCGATGCCCTTCAATTCCCAGTCGCCGTAGCGCACCGGATCACGGCCGAGCGAATCGTCCTTAACCTCGGGCGCCGGTGCGGGTTCGGGGACCGGCGGATTGGGCGACAGATAGGCGGGCGGCTTCACATGGTCGGGGCGCTGGCCCATGACGGCTCTTTCGGTTGCGGCGGTTCTGCTCCACATAGGCACGCGACCGCGCAATCCCAAGGGAGCCGCGCTCCGTTCAACCCCGCGCGATGGCGCCCAACCCGAATCGACGATGACCGCTTGACCCACCAGACCCATGCACCCGAGCCGCTCGGCGTTCCCACCCGCCGTGCCGCGATCAAGCTGCTCGACGCCGTTCTTCGCCGGGGCGAGGCGCTGGAGGCCGCGTTGCCGGCGGCCACGCGGATGGTCCATGGCCCAGATCGCGGACTGGCGCATGCCATCGCCGCCGAAACGCTGCGCCGGCTGCCCGATCTCGACGCGCTGATCGATGGCGCGACCGAGCGTGCGCTGCCCGACGATGCGAAGGCGCGGATGGCGCTGCGCATCGCGCTGGTGCAGGCGCTGGTGCTGGGCACGCCGCCGCATGCCGCGATCTCGACGGTGCTGCCGCTGGTCGATGGCGGTCCGCGCAAGCTGGTCCACGGTGTGTTCGGCACGCTGATGCGCGGCCATGCGCTGCTGCCCGAAGTGCCGGCGCTGCCGTCGCTGGTCGAGGCGCGCTGGCAAAAGGCCTGGGGTGAGGCGATGGTCGAGGCGGCCGAGCGCGCGATCGCCGCGCCGCCGCCGCTGGACATCACGCTGACCGATCCGGCCGAGACCGACGAATGGCGCGGGAAGCTGGGCGGCGTGTCGTTCGCGCCGGGCCATCTGCGACTGCGCGATCATGATTCGGTGCCGGATATGCCGGGTTATACCGATGGCGCGTGGTGGGTGCAGGACATCGCCGCGTCGTTCCCCGCCCGGTTGCTGGGCACCGGACGCGGCACCGTGCTCGACCTGTGCGCGGCGCCCGGTGGCAAGACGATGCAGCTGGCGGCGGCGGGCTGGACCACGGTGGCGGTCGATTCGTCGCAGGGCCGGATCAAGCGGCTGCGCGAAAACCTGTTCCGCACCCACCTGAAGGCCGAGGTGGTGAAGGCTGACGTGCGCGAGTGGAAGCCGGATGCGCCGGTCGATGCGGTGCTGTTGGATGCGCCGTGCAGCGCCACCGGCATCTTCCGCCGACATCCCGACGTGCTGCACCGGGTGCGCCCGTCGATGGTGGCGGAACTGGCCGAATTGCAGGCGCAGTTGCTGGTCCGTGCTGCCGACTGGGTGAAGCCGGGCGGGACGCTGGTCTATGCCACCTGCTCGCTGGAGCCGGAGGAGGGCGAGCGGCAACTGGAGCGCTTCCTGAACGCGCGAGGCGATTACGGGATCGATCCGGTGGCCGAGGGGGTATTGCCGGTCGCCGCGACCGAGGGCGGCTGGGTGCGGACCATGCCGGGCGACATCGCGGAGGGCGGCAATGACGGCTTCTTCATCGCCCGACTGGTGCGTAGCTGAATTGCCCCATGACTTGCCGCGCGCGGAGGCGGTGATAGAAAGCGTCGGCATGCAGCCCGTCCGCATCGCCCCATCGATCCTCTCCGCCGATTTCGCCCGTCTGGGCGAGGAGGTGCGCGCGATCGACGAGGCGGGCGCCGACTGGATCCATGTCGATGTGATGGACGGGCATTTCGTGCCCAACATCTCGTTCGGGCCGGCGGTGATGAAGGCGATCCGCCCGGTCACGACCAAGCCGTTCGACGTCCACCTGATGATCGCGCCGGTCGACCGCTATCTCGATGCCTTTGCCGAGGCGGGGGCGGATTGCATCACCGTGCATGTCGAGGCGGGACCGCATATCCATCGGTCGATCCAGCACATCAAGTCGCTGGGCAAGCGGGCTGGCGTCGTCATCAATCCCGGTACGCCGGCCAAGATGCTCGATTACCTGATCGACATGGTCGACCTGGTGCTGGTGATGAGCGTGAACCCCGGTTTCGGCGGCCAGCATTTCATCGACAGCCAGCTGAAGAAGATCGCCGCGATCCGCAAGATGATCGACGCCAGCGGGCGGGCGATCGATCTGGAGGTCGATGGCGGCGTCGACCCCGAAACCGCCCCGCGCTGCATCGCGGCGGGGGCGGACGCGTTGGTGGCGGGGACGGCGGTGTTCCGGGGCGGCCCGTCCGCCTATGCGGCCAACATCGCGGCGCTGCGGGGTCATGGGGGCGGTAACGGGCGCGACGGTGGGTGAGCATCGCCCGATAGACGAGACCGAGGCCGGTGTTGTGACCGTCGATCCCGAGGTGCAGGGCATCGATGAGGGTCACTGGCTGATGTCGGTCGGTGCCGACAAGGGCCGATCGCTGGCCGATCGCCTGGCCGATGCGTTCCACAAGCTGACCTGGCGCACGCCGCTGCACACGATGCGGCTGAATGGGCGGTTTCCGCTGAAGCTGATCGCGGTGCCGGACGATCCGGTGATGGGCGATGTGCCGCGCGGGCTGGCGTTGCTGGCGGGGCGGATCACGTATCGGGGCGAGACGCGGTCGCTCGACACGTTCGATCCGGCGCAGGCGGATTGGGGGACGCCGTTCGCGGCATATTGGCACAGCTTCGCCTGGCTGCGCGACCTTTCGAGCGTGGCGACGCGGGATCAGGGATCGCCGATCGCCGAGCGGTTGATGGCACAGTGGCTGGCGGTGCATGCAGACAAGGTCGAAGGGCCGGCCTGGGCGCCTGACCTGTGGGGGCGGCGCATTCTGTACTGGACCGCCCATGCGCCGCTGATCCTGTCGTCGGACGATCTGGTCTATCGGTCGCGGGTGCTGGACACGTTGGCGCGCGGGGCGCGGCATCTGGATCGCGGCGCGGACAAGGCGGCGCCGGGCGCGGACCGGATCGCGGCGTGGTGCGGCGTCGTCGCGGCAGGACTGCTGATCCCCGGCGGTGAGCCGCGGCTGGCGTTCGGCGAGGCGGGACTGGCGCGCGCGATCGGCAGCGGGCTGCTGGACGATGGCGGATCGGTGTCGCGCAGCCCGGCGATGCTGCTCGACACGATGATGCTGCTGGCGACGCTGCGCGCGGCGTACGAGGCGCGCGGCATCGCGTTGCCGGAACCGGTCATGGCGGCGATGGCGCGGGCGATGCCGGCGCTGCTGGGCAGCCTGCACGGCGATCAGATGCTGTCGAGCTGGCAGGGCGGCGGCCCCGCGACCGCCGAGCATGTCGCGGCGGTGATCCGCGCCACCGGTATTCGCACCCGGCCGCTGCGCCAGTCGCGTGACTGGGGATATCAGCGGCTGGCGGCGGGCAGCACGGTGCTGATCGTCGATGCCGCGCCGCCGCCGGTCGCGCGTGTCGTGACGGGTGGCTGTGCGTCGACGCTGGCGTTCGAATTCTCCGACGGGCCGGTGCGGCTGGTGGTGAATTGCGGCGGCGCGCGCGAGGCGCATGCGGCGATGCCGGCGGAACTGCTGGAAGGGCTGCGCTCCACGGCCGCGCATTCGACGCTGACGTTGGGCGACAGCAACTCCACCGCGATCCATGCCGATGGCACGCTGGGCCGCGGCGTCGCGCAGGTCGAACTGTCGCGGCAGGAGTCGGAAGCGGCCAGCCGGATCGAGGCGAGTCATGACGGTTATGTCCGCCGTTGGGGCTTCCTGCACCGTCGCCAGTTGATGCTGACAGGCGACGGGCGCGAGCTTCGCGGCGAGGATGCGTTGCTGCCCGCCGGTCGCAAGCGGCGGGCGGACATGACTGAATTCGCGCTGCGGTTCCATCTGGGACGTGGGGTCGAGGTGTCACCGACCGCCGATGGGCAGGCGGCGCTGCTCCGCCTGCCGGGCGGGGCGATGTGGCAATTCCGCTGCCGGGGCGGGACGCTGGGCATCGAGGACAGCGTGTGGATGGACGGCGAGGGGCGGCCGATCGAGATTCAGCAACTGGTCGTGGGTGGCGAGGCGGCGGCGGGCGGCGCGCATATCAGCTGGGTGCTGAAGCGCGCGCTTTGATTCGACGCGCCAGGACGCCTATGGGCGCGGGCAGATAACGCCCACCCCGGCCCCTTGCCGCCCGATCGGCCAAGGGGGGAGATCATCATGACCGTCGATACCGTCCCCGTCACCCGCGCCTTGTTGTCCGTGTCGGACAAGACCGGCATCGTCGATCTCGCCCGTTCGCTGGCGGCGGCGGGGGTCGAGTTGGTGTCGACCGGCGGTACCGCCAAGGCGATCCGCGACGCCGGCCTTCCGGTGAAGGACGTATCCGAGCTGACCGGCTTTCCCGAGATGATGGACGGGCGGGTGAAGACGCTGCATCCAATGGTGCACGGCGGCTTGCTGGCGGTGCGCGACGACCCCGCGCATGTCGCGGCGATGACCGAGCACGCGATCGGCGCGATCGATCTGGTCGTGGTGAACCTCTATCCGTTCCAGCAGACCGTCGCGAAGGGGGCGGAGCGGGATGAGGTGATCGAGAACATCGACATCGGCGGTCCCAGCATGGTCCGCTCCGCCGCCAAGAATCACGCGTTCGTCGCGATCCTGACCGACCCGGCCAATTACGCCGACGTGGTGGCCGAGGTAGAGGCGGGCGGCACGACGCTGGCGACGCGGCGACGGCTGGCGGCCAAGGCGTTCGCGGCGACGGCGGCGTATGACTCGGCGATCGCGCAGTGGTTCGCCTTTGCCGATCAGGGCGAACAGTTCCCGCAGACGCTGCCCCTCGCCTTCGCGCGGGCGGCGGACGAGCTGCGCTATGGCGAGAATCCGCATCAGTCGGCGGCGCTCTATCTGCCGCAGGGGCCATCGGCCCGCGGCATCGCGCAGGCCGAACAGGTGCAGGGCAAGGCACTCAGCTACAACAACCTGAACGACGCCGATGCGGCGCTGGAGCTGGTGGCGGAGTTCCGCGACGGGCCGCCGACGGTGGTGATCGTGAAGCACGCCAACCCGTGCGGCGTGGCGAGCGGCGAGACGCTGATCGAGGCGTACAAGGCGGCGTTCGTGTGCGACACGGTGTCGGCCTTCGGCGGCATCATCGCCTGCAACCGGCCGCTGGACGGCGCGACGGCCGAGGCGATCGCGGGCATCTTTACCGAGGTGGTCGTGGCGCCGGCGGCGGATGCCGATGCGCGGGCGGTGTTCGCGAGGAAGAAGAACCTGCGGCTGCTGGTGTCGGGCGACCTGCCCGATGCGGGGCGGCCGGGGCTGGCGATCAAGTCGATCGCGGGCGGGTTGCTGGTCCAGTCGCGCGATGGCGGTCGGCTGGGCGAGCTGAAGGTCGTGACGAAGCGGGCGCCGACCGAGCGGGAGCTGGCGGATTGCCGGTTCGCCTGGACGGTGGCCAAGCATGTAAAGTCGAACGCGATCGTCTATGCCAAGGACGGCAGCACCGCCGGGATCGGTGCGGGGCAGATGAACCGGCTGGAGTCGGCGCGGATCGCGGCGTGGAAGGCGAAGGACGCGGCGGACAAGGCCGGCTGGTCAGAGGCGCGGACGACCGGGTCGGCGGTGGCGTCGGATGCGTTCTTCCCGTTCGCCGATGGCCTGATGGCGGCGGTCGAGGCGGGGGCGACGGCGGTGATCCAGCCGGGCGGATCGATCCGTGACGACGAGGTGATCGCCGCCGCGGATGCGGCCGGGCTGGCAATGGTGTTCACGGGGATGCGCCATTTCCGGCATTGAGCGAGCCGGAAAGTTAGGGGAAAGTGAGGCCTAAACCGGCCCTTGTTTTATAAATGTAAAACAATAACAACGGCTTAGCTGACTTCCCGTTTTCTGCTATCTAACGGGCGACCCGACGTTGGGCAGGGTCGCCCCCGCCGCCTTGTCCGTCCCGCCGAACAGGGCGCGGTCGGCTGGTCGAAAGGCCCATTTCCACAGGATGTAGAGATAGGTCGCCGCGAGCGCGGGTTCGCCGATCAGCAGCTCCGCCCATTCATATTCGTGCGGCAGGGCGGTGAAGGCACCGCCCACGACGATCGCCGCCAGCCCGGCCCAAACCAGCGGCCAGCGCAGCGGTGACACCGGCGCGCCCAGCAGGCGGCGCAGCAACGACGCCTTGACGATCGAGGTGATGGCCAGACTGGTCGCCAGTGCCACCGCCGGCCCCGCCGCCTGCCATGTCGGTGGCCAGCCCCAGCCGCGCATCAGCAGGACGAGCGCGAAACTGAGACCGATCTGGAAGGCCAGCATGATGCTGGAGATGAGTAGATTGCGATGGCGCGCGACATAGACGAGCGCGGTTTCGCACACCGATCCGGTCGAGGCGAAGACCTCGCCCGCCAGCAGGAAGGCGAGCGCGGCGGTGCCAGCGACGAATTGCGGGCCGACGACGCCCATCACCGCCTTACCCGGAATCGAGCCCATCAGCGCCAGCAGCAGCTGCGCGGCGATGATCCAGAACGCGACCTGGCGCACCTGTTCGGCGATCGCCGGCCGGTCGTCCGCCGCCAGCGCGCGGGTGATGACGGGGCCGAGGACGGGATCGAAACTGGTCTTCAGCTTCTGCGGCAGGGAGGCGACCTGTTGCGCCATGTAATAGATGCCGACGACGCTGGGGGCGAACAGTAGGCCGAGAATGAAACGATCGACGTTGCGGCTGCCCCATTCCAGCGCGTCCGCACCGGCGAGCGGCGCGTTGACCCAGCCAAGCCGCGCCAGTTCGCGCAGGCGCGGCGACCAGCCATGCGGCAGGCCATAGGAGCGCAGGAACGGCACCATGCTGGCGATCAGCGCCGCGCTCATCGATGCGACATAGGACAGGACCAGCCCGTCGCGGATCGTGAAGAACGAGAACGCATAGGCCGCGATCGAGATCGTCCACGGCTCCACCACCGCCCGCGCCGTCACCGCCGCCTTTACGTTCAGGCGATAGGCGAGCGCGGCGAGGCTGACGTCGGACCACGCGATGGCGACGACGACCAGCGCCAGCCAGCGATCCAGCCCGGTGACGGGCGTGTTGGGATAGAGCAGCTGCGGCATCGACCACAGCACCGCACTAGCGATCAGCGAGGCGGCCAGCGCCAGCGCCATCGCATCCCACACGACATGGACGTGCGGGCGATCGGCCTTCGCCAAGGCCTGCGCCAGTCCGCGCTTCATGCCGAGCGTGGCGAGCAGGGCGGCGAGTTCGACGACCACCACCGCGATGGCGAAACGGCCGACCAGATCGGGGCCATAGAAGCGGCCGGCGATGAACAGGAACGGGATGCGGGCGAGCAGGCGCAGCGCGAAGCCGGCGATGTTGGTGCGGCCGCCCTTGGCGAGGGCGTCGATGTCCTTCGTGGGGGTCATTGGGGGGTGGCTTGTCGGGGTGGGGAAGACGTCATCCCCGCCAAACCAGCACATCCCCGGCGGAGGCCGGGGTTCAGTTGGGATGGCGCTTGTAAGGTATCACCAGCGTCCCCCAACTGGACCCCGGCCTCCGCCGGGGAGGCATGATGGCTGGCGGACCGTGTCGATCGCCCGCCTGTGCCATGTCGAGCATGGTTCAATGCGCGGCGCCCCAGCTGAGGCCGGTACCGATTTCGACGCCGAGCGGCACGGTCAGCGTCACCGCCGGCGTCGCGGCGCTTTCCATCACGTCGCGGATCACGACGCTGGCCGCCGCCACGTCGCCCTCGGGCAGCTCGAACACGAGTTCGTCGTGGACCTGCAACAGCATCCGGACATGGCCAAGGCCGGCGGCGTCAAGCGCGGGTTCCATGCGGACCATCGCGCGCTTGATGATGTCGGCGCTGGTGCCCTGAATAGGGGCATTGATCGCGGCGCGTTCGGCGCCCTGTCGTTCGCCCTGGTTTTTCGACTTGATGCGCGGGAAGTGCGTCTTGCGGCCGAACAGTGTCTCGGTGAAGCCGCGCTCGCGCACACCCTCCAGCGTGTCGGCCATGTAGCGGTTCACGCCGGGGAAGCGTTCGAAATAGCGGTCGATCATCCCCTGTGCCTCGTCCGGCGTCACGTCGAGCCGACCGGCCAGCCCCCAGCGGCTGATGCCGTAGAGGATGGCGAAGTTGATCGTCTTGGCGCGGCCGCGCGTGTCGCGGTTGACCTCGCCGAACAGTTCCTGCGCGGTGAGCGAGTGGATGTCGTCCCCGTTGGCGAACGCGTCGCGCAGCGCCGGCACGTCGGCCATGTGCGCGGCGAGGCGCAGTTCGATCTGCGAATAGTCGGCGGCGAGGATGACGTTGCCGGGTTCGGCCACGAAGGCGTCGCGGATCTGGCGGCCGACCTCGGTGCGGATCGGGATGTTCTGGAGATTGGGCTCGGTGGACGACAGCCGGCCGGTCTGCGCGCCGGTGAGGCTGTATGAGGTGTGGACGCGGCCGGTCTTCGGGTTGATCTGCGCCTGGAGCGCATCGGTATAGGTGCTTTTCAGCTTCGACAGCTGGCGCCATTCCAGCACCTTGCGGACCAGATCGACACCGGGCGCGTCCTTGTCGCGGGCGAGCCGTTCGAGTTCGGTCACGTCGGTGGAATAGACGCCGGACTTGCCCTTGCGACCGCCCTTCAGGCCCATGCGCTCGAACAGCACATCGCCCAGCTGCTTGGGGCTGCCGATGGTGAACGGGCCGCCGGCGAGGGCGTGGACCTCGGTTTCCAGCCCGGCGATCTGGCCGGCGAATTCGGCGGACAGGCCGGCGAGCCGCTCACGATCGACCATGATGCCGCGCCGTTCCATGCGGGCGATGACGGGGATCAGCGGGCGATCGACCATCTCGTACACGCGGGTCGCGCCCTCGGCAGGCAGGCGTGCCTTGAAGCGTTTCCACAGCCGGTACGTCACGTCCGCATCCTCGGCGGCATAGCGGGTGGCGGTCTTCAGGTCGATTTCATGGAAGCCGCGCTGCGACTTGCCGGTGCCGACCACGTCCTTGAACGCGATGCAGCTGTGCGACAGATGCGTGGCGGCGAGCTCATCCATGCCGTGGCCGTGCAGACCCGCATCGAGATCGAAGCTCATGACGATGGTGTCGTCGTGCGGCGCGACGTCGATGCCGCGTTCGCCCAGCACGATCATGTCGAATTTCAGGTTATGGCCGATCTTTAGGACCGACGGGTCCTCCATCAGCTCCTTCAGCCGCGCCAGCGCCGCCTTGACGTCGATCTGCACCGGCACCTCGGCGAGCAGATCGTTGCCGCCGTGCCCCAGCGGAATGTAGCAGGCGAGGTTGGGGTGCAGCGCCAGGCTGACGCCGACCAGTTCGGCCTGCGTCGCATCGGTGGAGCTGGTTTCGGTGTCGACCGCGATCCAGCCCTGATGCCGGGCGATGGTGATCCAGCGGTCGAGCGCGTCCAGATCCTGCACGGTCTCGTATTCATCGAGGTTGCAGGGCGGGTCTTCCTCCATCGGCGCCGACGCCGGGGCAGGCACGGGCGCATCGGCGACCTGACCCAGCTTGGTCAGGAGCGAGCGGAAGCCGTGATGTTCGAGAAAGGCACGCATCGGCGCGTCGGGAATGCCCTTGAGCTCCAGGTCCTCCAGCGGCTCTGGCAGCGCGACATCGCAGCGCAGCGATACGAGTTCGCGGCTGAGCCGGGCCATATCGGCATGTTCGATCAGGTTGTCGCGCAGCTTGCCCTTTTTCATCCCCTCAGCGGCGGCGAGGACGGATTCGAGATCGCCATGCTCAAGGATCAGTTTGGCGGCGGTCTTCGGCCCCACGCCGGGGACGCCGGGGACGTTGTCGACGCTGTCGCCCATCAGCGCGAGCACGTCGCCCAGTTGGGTGGGGGCAATGCCGTGGAATTTCTCGGCGACATGCTCCGCGCCGAGGCGGCGGTTGTTCATCGTGTCGTAGAGGTCGAGGCCCGGCTCGATCAGCTGCATCAGATCCTTGTCGCTCGACACAATCGTGACCGACCAGCCCTGCGCCAGCGCGGCCTTGGCATAGCAGGCGATGATGTCGTCCGCCTCCAGCCCCTCGGTCTCGATGCAGGGCAGCGAGAAGGCGCGGGTGGCGTCGCGGATCATCGGGAACTGGGGGACGAGGTCTTCGGGCGGCGGCGGGCGGTGCGCCTTGTACTGGTCGTACAGGTCGTTGCGGAACGTCTTCGACGATTTGTCGAGGATGACCGCCATATGCGTCGGCCCTTCCGCGGCATGGACCTCATCGGCCAGGCGCCACAGCATCGTGGTGTAGCCATAGACGGCGCCGACCGGCTCGCCATGCACGTTGGTGAGCGGCGGCAGGCGGTGGTACGCGCGAAAGATATAGCCGGAGCCGTCGACGAGATAGAGATGAGGCATGGTGCCTGGCGATGTAGCCGGTTCGCGGGGGCGCACCAAGCCATAAGCCCTCACCTCACAAGGCGTATGTCCCGCTCAGTTCGCGATCGTCGAGGCAAACGCGCTGCCGGGGTGGCTGCCGGCATAGCTCGCGACGGTGGCGGCGACATTCTGGATCAGCATCTGGCGTTCGCGGATCGGGCGGCGGGTGTCGCCGATCATCACCGCCAGCGCATAGCGGCGACCGTCGGGGGCGGTCAGCAGGCCGACATCGTTGAACCCGGCGTTGCGACCGCCGAGATCCTGACCCGTGCCGGTCTTGTGCGCGATCTTCCATCCGGCGGGGATCGCCGCGCGGAGGCGAGCGCGGCCGGTGATCGACGCGCCCATCGTGTCGAGCAGGATGCGCGTCGAGGTTTCCGACAGCAACTCACCGCGCGCGACGCGGGAGATGGCGTCGGCGATCGCCAGCGGTGCGGCGCCGTCCGGCGGATCGGCGACATAGCGGTCGAGCGCCGCGGCACGGGCCTCCGGCGACAGGCGCGACCGGGCGATCTCGAACCCGTTGCCGATCGCGAAGGCGGGTTGCCACACGAGGCCGGCGGTGCCCGCCTGCAACATGCGCTCACCGGGGCCGAACCGGATATCGCCCAGCCGCTTGGCCGCGATCATCCGGCGCACCGCCTCCGGCCCGCCGACCAGCGTCAGCAACCGGTCGTTGGCGGTGTTGTCGCTCTGGGTCAGGGCGCGCGTCAGCAGACCGCCGACGGTGGTGTCGAACCGGCCGGTCTTGGCGACGAGATAGGCGATCGGCTGGTGGAACAGCGTCAGGTCGGTGGGCAGCACGGTAATCGGCTGGTCCAGCCTGACCTTGCCCTGGTCGCGCTGGTCGAGGACAGTGATCGCGACCCATAGTTTCGACACGGATTGCTGGGGCAGGCGCTGGCGCCCGCCGGCCTCGACCGTCCAGCCCTCGTCGACCGCGCGCACGGCGATGCCGGCGCGACCGTCGAAATTGCGGGCCAGCGTTTCGATGCTGGCCTGCAGCGCGCGGGGGATGTTGCCCGTGGGGCGGGCGATCGGCGGCGGTACGGTGATCGACACCGCCGCTCGCGGTTCCTGTGCCTGCGGCGCGGGGCTGCTGGCGCCGGGGCGCGACGACGAGCCGCACGCCGCGAGCATCAACAGGAGAGGAACCGCCACCTTAGGAAACAACATCAAATTGGGCACCCGTACCGCTTGCCCGACCTTATCCTTCCTGGCGACGAGCGAAACAGACGACGGCGGTCGCTGCGGCGAAATGCCGCAACGCCGCGCCGATCCGAGTCGCGGGTCAGGGAACCAGGATCGTATCGGCCGCTTCGGCCAGTTTTTCCGGGTAATCCAGCGTGTAATGAAGGCCGCGGCTTTCCTTGCGGTGCAGCGCCGAGCGGACGATCAGGTCAGCGGTCTGGAGCAGGTTGCGCAGTTCGATCAGGTCGGGCGTGACGCGAAAATGGCCGTAATAATCCGCGACCTCGTCGGTCATCAGCTTGATGCGGCTGGCGGCGCGCTGCAGCCGCTTGGTGGTGCGGACGATGCCGACGTAATTCCACATGAAGCGGCGGATTTCGGTCCAGTTCTGCTTGATGACCACCTCTTCGTCAGAATCGGTGACGCGGCTTTCGTCCCAGACGCGGATCGGCGGGACGGGGGGCAGCGCATCCCAGTGTGCGGCGATGTGTTCGGCCGCCGCCTCGCCGAACACGAAGCATTCGAGGAGAGAGTTGGACGCGAGCCGGTTGGCGCCATGCAGGCCGGATTGCGTGCACTCGCCTGCGGCATACAGACCGGGCAGGTCGGTGCGGCCGTCGCGGTCCACCACGATACCGCCGCAGGTGTAATGCTGGGCGGGGACGACGGGGATCGGCTCCTTCGTCATGTCGATGCCCAGACCCAGCAACTTGTCGTGGATGTTGGGGAAATGGTGGCGGATGAAGTCGGGCGACTGGTCGCTGATGTCGAGATGGACGTAATCGAGGCCGTAGCGCTTGATCTCCGCATCGATCGCGCGGGCGACGATGTCGCGCGGGGCCAGTTCGGCCCGGGGATCGAGATCGGGCATGAAGCGGTGGCCGGTGTTCGGGTTCTTCAACTGCCCGCCCTCGCCGCGCACCGCCTCGGTAATCAGGAAGTTCTTGACCTCCAGATTGTAGAGGCAGGTCGGGTGGAATTGCATGAATTCCATGTTTGACACGCGCGCGCCGGCGCGCCACGCCATCGCGATGCCGTCGCCGGTCGCGCCGCGCGGGGCGGTGGAGAACAGATAGGTGCGGCCCGCCCCGCCCGTCGCCAAAATCGTCGCGCGGGCGGTGTAGAGCGCGACCTTGCCCGAGCGGCGATCGACCGCATAGACGCCCCAGACATTGCCGGCGCCTGAGTAGCGCTCCTCGTGCCGGCTGGTGGCCAGGTCGATCGCGACCTGATCGGGGACGAGGGTGATGTTGGGATGCGCCTCGGCTGCGCGTTGCAATGCTTCCTGCACGGCCCAGCCGGTGGCGTCGGCGACATGGACGATGCGGCGGTGCGAATGGCCGCCCTCGCGCGTCAGGTGCAGCGCGTCTCCCTCGGTCTCGAACGGGACGCCCAGCTTGCGCAGGCGCTCGATCGCGGCGGGGGCGCGTTCGACGACGAATTCGACGATGGCGCGGTCGTTCAGCCCGGCGCCGGCGACCATCGTGTCCTCGACATGGTTGTCGAACGTGTCGCCCGGCTCCAGCACGGCGGCGATCCCGCCCTGCGCCCAGGCGGTCGATCCTTCGTTCAGCGCACCCTTGGCCAGCACCGTTACCGTGAACCGATCAGCGAGATTGAGCGCGGCGGTGAGGCCGGCGGCGCCGGACCCGACGATCAGGACATCGGCCGTATGCACAGGAGCGCTCATCGAGGGAAACCGGGGGTCGGGCGGTTCGGGCGGTTCGGATCTGGGCATTGCGCAAACATGCGCGGCGGTGTGGCATGAACCACGCGATTAGGACAGCGGCGGTGGTCGCGATTATCGGGGGGCCGGTATCAGACCGTGCCATCCGCCTCGATCGCCAGCGCGCGCAGGCCGTACAACGTGCACCAGCGGCCGTGGTGGGAGGCAAGCTCCGTTACCTGGGCGATCAGGGCGTCGGTGGCGCCGGGATGCATCCGCACCAAGCTGTCCCAGATCTTCAGTGCGACCAGCACGGTTAGTGGCCCGGTGTCATCGAACGCCGGCATGCACCGCGAATGCTGGTCGATCCAGGCGCCATCGGCGCGCACATGAAGGCCGGTCGTGACGGGATCCGCGATCGGTCGTGGGGTACCTGATGGTCCCGGCGATGCCATCGAAAACGCGCTCAAGATCTCTCTTTCCCCGCTATTGGGTCGAAGATACGACTTAGCGCAGCAAAGAGATGCGTGGATTATGGCGGATTCACGGTAAACCCGAAACGACCATCGATCGCATGCCATGCACGGCCGATCGAACCACGGACGCTTGTCAGATGAAGACTGTCAGATGAAGACCGGGAAGTCGGGTCTCGTGGCCAGTTCCTGAATCTTCGTCCACGACAGTCGGCGGCTCGGCTGTTCGATGGTGAGGAATAGGCGGGACTGCTCGTCTTCGGGCCATGACAGGGCGAGGGAAATCATCTCGGCGACGTTGCCCCGGCTGACTTCGTGCGCGGGCGACCATCCATCGGCTCCCCGCAGACTCAGCACCGCGACGCCCCACCAATTGATATTTATCGCCAACGCACGGTTACTCCGGACGATTCCAGATGGAACCGACCGGTTCTGAATAGAGAGCGGACAACAGGGTGATCCAGCCAATTGCCGGACCGTTGAATCCCGGAACGGAACAGGAATGGCGAAAATCGTCGCGATCATCGTGAAGGGAAATGGTGAAAGGGCTTGACCCGTCCCGGAATGGGCCGATTCGGCCAAATCGGCCCTGAAAGCCCAATAGTGGCTATCGTGATCGTCGTTTCCGTGCCGGCCGCGCGCCGACCGCGACGATCGCGGCGCAGACACCGCAAGCCAGCCATAGCCAGCCGATCAGCATGACCGGGCCGATCCGGCGATACATCACGGCATCGATCTGATGCAGCGAGACGATCTCGGCGGCGAACAGGCTGGTGGCGGCGAGCGCGACGATCCTGGCGGATCGGACGCCCGGTCGCCGCGCGGCGGTGCGCATCGTCCGCCATGCGAGCCAGACCACAAGTCCGACCAGGATCGCGAGCGCGGCAAGCTGGACCGGGCGGCGATCCATGTAATAGCTGCCAAGGCCGAATATCCCGCCGATCGTCCGCAACAACGTGTGCCGCGTGTTCGCGACCAGTTCGACGCAGAGCAGCGCGTAGAACATCGCCAGCATCCGCCACGGCCCCCGCTGGCGGTCGGCGGCGCGCCAGCAGAAAATAGCGGCGAGGGCGAAACCGGTCAGGCCGGCGGTCTGCGTCCAATTGATCTGCGGCACGCGTCCGCCTAGCCCGTTTGCCGCGCGGTATCGAGGCCCCGCCGTCAACGGATATCGATTTTGCTCTACGCCATCTATGCCCTGTTCGTTGCCATTGCCGCGTTGCCGTTCCTGCGGTTGCCGGCGCGGACCGCGATGCTGATTGTCTTTTTCGGTGGGTGGATGCTGCTGCCGGTGGGACGCTATCCCCCGGACGCTACCGATGGATTGCCGTGGTGGATCGTCGGCACGGCGCTGCCGTCGGACATGCTCGTCACCAAGGCGTGGGTGGTCGCGGTGGCGGCGTTGTTGTGGGGGGTGGTGTTCGATCGGCGCCGGGTATCGCGGTGGCGCCCGCACTGGATCGATCTGCCGATGGCGGTGTGGTGCCTGTGGCCGCTGATCGACGGGATGTTCGCGGCGACACCGTCGCCATCGCCGCTGGTGGCATGTCTGTACGTCACCGGATGCTGGGGTTTGCCGTGGCTGCTGGGGCGAATCTGGATCGCGACGACGGACGACCGGCTGGCGCTGCTGCGTGCGCAGATGTGGGCCGGGCTGGCGCTGGTGCCGGTGGCGATCATGGAATCGTCGGTGGGACCGTTCGTGTATGACGCAATCTATGGGCCGCATCCGTTCCGCACCGATGGGATGGAGCGGTATGTCGGCTATCGGCCGCTCGGTCTGCTGGAGAACGGCAATCAATATGGCATCTGGATTTGTCTGAGTGCGCTGGCGGCGCTGTGGCTGGCGTTCGGGCAGGCGGAGGACGATAGAGGGCAGCGCGGATTGGTGCCCGCCGCGATCCTGACGGTGATGGCGTTCGCGGCCCAATCGGTCGGTGCGTTGTTGCTGCTGATCGTCGGGCTGGTGTTTCTGGTGGTGCGGTCGCGGGCGTTCTTCAAACCGTTGCTGGCCGGTGGGATCGCCGTCATCGCGGTGGTCGCCGCCGCGCATCTGAGCGGGATCGTGCCGCTTCAGCATATCGCGCGCGATACCGCGTTCGGGCAGGAGGTTCTGGGGACGATGCGCGGGATCGGTCGCGGGTCGTTCACCTGGCGGATATCGCAGGATACGAAGGTGTTGTCGGCAATCCACGACGCGCCGTTGCAGGGGGCGGCGCAGTGGGACTGGTTCCGGCGGTTCGGCACCCGGCCATGGGGTCTGGCGATGCTGATCGTCGGGCAGTTCGGGTTGATCGGCGTGTTGCTGGCGTTCGGCGCCGTGATCGCGCCGGCGCTGGCGATCCTGTGGCGGCGGGGCGCCTATGCCGCGTGGGCGGCCGATGACGAGAAATTGCCGCTGGCGATGATCGTGCTGCTGGCGATGGCGGATGCGACGCTCAATTCGTTCATCTATATGCCGGCGATCCTGATCGCGGGCGCGATCGCTGTCCGGCCCGCCGCATCGGCGAGGGCGAAGGGCGGCCCGCGACGCTCCCGGTCAGGCTAAGGCGCGCGTGAGGTTGAGGAACACATCCTCCAGATCGGCCTCGCGCGTCGAAACATCGACGATGCCGAGGCCGTCGCGGGTGACGGCGGCCAGCACTTCGCCGGCGTTCACGCGGGCCTTGTTATAGGTGATCTCCAGCATCCGGTTGCCCTTCAGCACGACCTTGTCGAAACAGCCGGCATCGGGCGCCGCGTCCAGATCGCGGTCCACCGTGACCACCACGACTTTCTCCTGCGCGCGGCCGACCAGTTCGCGGGTCGGTTCGTTGGCGACGACCTTGCCGTGGTTGATGATCGCGATCCGGTCGCACAGTTGCTCGGCTTCTTCGAGATAGTGCGTGGTCAGCACGACGGTGACGCCCGCCTCGTTGAGCGAGCGGACATATTCCCAGAGCTGCTGGCGCAGCTGGATATCGACGCCGGCGGTCGGTTCGTCCAGCACCAGCACGGGCGGCGAATGGACCATGGCCTTTGCCACCATCAACCGCCGCTTCATGCCGCCCGACAGGGTGCGGGCATAGGCATTGGCCTTGTCCTCCAGATGCACGGCGCGCAGCAGTTCCATCGACCGTCGCTGCGCCTTGGGCACCCCGTACAGCCCGGCCTGGATCTCCAGCGTCTCGATCGGCGTGAAGAACGGGTCGAACAGGATTTCCTGATTGACGATACCGATCGACACCTTCGCATTGCGCGGGTGCTGGTCGATGTCGAAGCCCCAGATCGAGGCCGCACCGTCCGTCTTGTTGACGAGGCCCGCCAGGATATTGATGAGCGTCGATTTGCCGGCGCCGTTGGGGCCGAGCAGACCGAATATCTGGCCGCGCGGCACATCGAACGACACGCCGTCCAGCGCGCGCTTGCCGCCGGCATAGGTCTTGGACAGGTTCTGGATCGAGATCGCCGCTTCGGTCATGATCGCGCGATAGGCCCCGCGACGCGATCCGCCAAGTACGGGATTGGCGGCGGGGGCCGCACTTGCTATCGGATGCGCCCATGCACCCGCCGCTCGAAATCACCCATGTCAGCCAGCCCCGCGTCGCCTGCGACGGCGCCACCGACATTCCCGGCGGTGCCGCACTCGGCCATCCGCGCGTGTGGTTGCAGATCGACGAGCATGGGTATGTCGATTGTGGCTATTGCGACCGGCGCTTCGTGCTGATCGGCGGCCCGGCGGACGGCAAGGACCAGGGCAAGCTGCCCGATATCAGCGAAGGTGCCAGCCCTTCGCGCGACATACACTAACGGGCCGCCGATCGGCCGACGGTCGAGTTCGCCCGCACCGTTCGACGGTATGGCTTCGCCATGACGCGGCCCCGAGTTCCCCGCGACTTATACGCGCAACGCCCGTGGACCTTCCGCAGCCTGCGCCTATATTGTGGGACATGGCCTATCTAGACCCCCGCTCGTTCCTCTACCGTGAACTCACGCCAGAGGCGGCGCAGGCGCTGACCGCCGATGCGCTGGGCAAGGCCGATGACGGCGAACTGTTCCTGCAATATCGCAAGTCCGAGGCGTTCGGATTCGATGATGGCCGGCTGAAGACCGCGAGTTATGATACCAATGCCGGCTTCGGCCTGCGCGCGGTGTCTGGCGAGACGACCGCCTTCGCCCATGCCAGCGAGCTGACCGAGGCGGCGATCAAGCGCGCCGCGCAGACGATGGCGCTGATCGATCCGTCGACCGCCACGAAGGCCGCGCCGCCGCAGGGGACCAACCGGCACCTGTACACCGACGCCGATCCGCTCGACCTGATCCCCTTCGCCGACAAGGTGAATTTGTGCCAGACCGTGGACGCCGCCGCCCGCGCGCGCGATCCGCGCGTGGCGCAGGTGTCGGTCGGACTGTCGGGGTCGTGGAGCGTGGTCGAGATCGTGCGGCCGGATGGTTTCATCGCCACCGATGTGCGGCCGCTGGTGCGGCTGAACGTGCAGATCGTGGTCGAACAGAACGGCCGGCGCGAAACGGGCACGTTCGGGATCGGTGGTCGCTATCTCTACGACCGGCTGTTCGAGGAAGCGACGTGGCAGCGCGGGATCGACGAGGCGCTGGCGCAGGCGCTGGTGAACCTTGATTCGGTGGCGGCACCGGCGGGCGAGATGACCGTGCTGCTCGGGCCGGGCTGGCCCGGCGTGCTGCTGCACGAAGCGATCGGCCATGGGCTGGAGGGCGATTTCAACCGGAAGGGCACGTCGGCATTTTCGGGCAGGCTTGGCGAGCGGGTCGCGGCGCCGGGAATCACGATCGTCGATGACGGCTCGCTGCCCGATCGGCGCGGGTCGCTGTCGATCGACGACGAGGGCACACCGACGCGCGAGACGGTGCTGATCGAGGACGGTATCCTGAAGGGATATATGCAGGACCGGCTGAACGCGCGGCTGATGGGCATGGCGGCAACGGGCAATGGCCGCCGCGAAAGCTATGCGCATGCGCCAATGCCGCGGATGACGAACACCTTCATGAAGGGCGGCAAGGACGATCCCGCCGAGCTGCTGTCGCGCGTGAAGAAGGGCATCTTCGCCAAGAGCTTCGGCGGCGGGCAGGTCGACATCGTGTCGGGCAAGTTCGTGTTCAGCTGCACCGAGGCGTACATGATCGAGGACGGCAAGCTGGGTGCACCGATCAAGGGCGCGACGCTGATCGGCGATGGCCCCACGGTGCTGACCAAGGTGACGGGCATCGGCGACGACTTCGCGCTGGACGAGGGCATCGGCGTCTGCGGCAAGGGCGGGCAGGGCGTGCCGGCCGGCGTGGGTCAGCCGACGTTGCTGGTCGAGGGGCTGACGGTGGGCGGCACGGCGGCCTGAGGCGTCACCCGCTGCCGGTCAGGACATCGATGGCGCGGATGATCCGCAGATGCTCGTAATCGAGCGATATGATGCGGCGTTTCAGTTCGGCCGCGCGCACGGCGGTGGCGAATTGCGTCACCATGACCAGTCGTTCGCCATCGACCTCGAATATGGGATTGAGGTGGCCGTTGGCTGGCGGCGCATCGCCCGGCGGTAACAATGGTGCGATAAACCGGGTGCTGATCTCGTCGAGGAAATCCGCCTGACAATCGAGCGCCAGAGCCCCGTCGGACAGTCGATAGACATCGAAGCGTGCCATCAGAACAGCCGATATTTTTCGAGCGGCAAGCCGTTCTGCTCGACCCAGTCGTTATGGGCGGCGATCCATTCCCGGTTGTCCTCCTTCCACTTCTCGTCGCGCGCTTTGCGGGCGGCCTGCGAAATCGCGGCTTCGCAAATCTGGGAGAGGTTGAGTCCTGCTTCGCGTGCGAGATCGACGATACCGGTATCGACCGAGACGTTGAGGGGCTTACGCTTGCCCGATGCGATCGGATCATGTTTCATGCGCGGAAATTATGCGCACACCCGATGCGCGTCAATGGGAGAGGAATGATGAGTCTCGTCGAGCTGGGCCGCTTCAATCGCAACGAAGCGCATATTCTGGTCGGACGGCTGGAGTCCGAAGGGATCGACGCGGTCGCTTTCGACGCCGGCAGCAGTATCGCCGATGGCAGCTGGCTGCTGATCCCGGTGCGGGTGATGGTGGACGAGGATGATCTCGCGGCGGCGGAGCGGATCATTGCTGCCCAATAAACGGGCAATTGCCCGTCGCTGCCTGTTAATTATTCGTTAGCTTCTGCCTGGCGCCCTCTCCCCACGGCTTCCCGCCTAGGCGGACGACATGGCACGTTCGTTGCACTGCGACATTCCGGAACATCATCCAAAAGGGGGCGGGATGAAGCTGGTCATTGCGGTCATCAAGCCGTTCAAACTCGACGAGGTGAGGGAAGCGCTCACCACATTGGGCGTGGCGGGCATGACGGTCACCGAGGTCAAGGGTTTCGGGCGCCAGAAGGGCCAGACCGAAATCTATCGTGGGGCCGAATACAGCACCAACATGGTGCCCAAGATCAAGATCGAGGTGGTCTGCGCCGCCGCCCTGTCCGACCGGGTGGTGGAGGCGATCCAGCAGTCCGCGAACACCGGCGCGATCGGTGATGGCAAGATCTTCGTGCTCGACGTCGGGCAGGCGGTGCGCATCCGCACCGGCGAAACCGACGATTCGGCGCTGTGAAGGGGGGAATGATGAAATTGTCTCGCATGATGGCGAGTGTGGGTGGCCTGACCGCCGCCGCACTCGTCGCCGCGCCCGCATGGGCACAGGCGGCGGTGGCGGCCGGGCCGATCAAGGCACCGACCGCCGAACAGATGGCCACGATGGTCAACAAGGGCGACACGACGTGGATGCTGATCTCGTCGGCACTGGTGCTGATGATGTCGGTCCCGGCGCTCGCGCTGTTCTATGGCGGCCTCGTCCGGACCAAGAACATGCTCAGCGTGCTGATGCAGGTTTTCATGATCGTGTCGGTCGCCAGCCTGGTCTGGGTCTGCTGGGGGTACAGCATGGCCTTCACCAGCGGTAACTCGTTCGTCGGCGGTTTTTCGAAGATGTTTCTGGCGGGGGTCTCGGCCTCCACCTATGCGGCGACGTTCTCGAACAACGTCTACATCCCCGAATATGCGTTCGTCTGTTTCCAGATGACCTTCGCGTGCATCACACCGGCGCTGATCGTCGGGGCGTTCGCGGAGCGGGTGAAGTTCACGCCGCTGCTGATCTTCGTCGTGCTGTGGCTGACCATCGTGTATTTCCCGATGGCGCACATGGTCTGGTACTGGGCTGGCCCGGACTTCCTGTCCGACGCGCCGACCGACACCGGCCTGCTGTATGGCTGGGGGGCGCTCGACTTCGCTGGCGGCACCGTCGTGCACATCAACGCCGGCATCGCGGGCCTGGTCGGCTGCTTCATCATCGGCAAGCGTAACGGCTACAAGAGCGAGCCGATGCCGCCGCACTCGCTGACGATGACGATGATCGGCGCCAGCCTGTTGTGGGTGGGCTGGTTCGGCTTCAACGCCGGTTCCAACCTGGAAGCCAATGGCGTCACCGCGGTCGCGTTCATCAACACCTTCGTCGCCACCGCGGCAGCGGCGGTGGCATGGGCCGTGATCGAGCAGATCGTGCACAAGAAGCCGTCGCTGCTGGGTGGCGTATCGGGTGCGGTCGCCGGCCTGGTCGCGATCACCCCGGCATCGGGCTTTGCCGCACCAATGACGTCGATCGTGCTGGGCTTCGTCGCATCGGGCGTGTGCTTCTTCTTCGTCACCACGGTGAAGAACAAGTTCGGGTATGACGACACGCTCGACGTGTTCGGCATCCACTGCGTCGGCGGCATCATCGGCGCGATCGGCACCGGCATCGTCGCTGACCCCTCGCTCGGTGGCCAAGGCTGGTTCGACTACACGGTCTTCCCGTCGGTCGCCGGCACCTATGACATGGGCACGCAGGTGCTGACCCAGGTCAAGGCGGTGCTGGTCACGCTGGTCCTGTCCGGCGGTGTTTCCGCGGTGCTGTTCTATGGGCTCAAGATGACGATGGGTCTTCGCCCGTCGGCCGAGGTCGAGGCCGAGGGCCTCGACATCAACGAGCACGGCGAGCGCGCCTACAATTATTGAGTTCGGGGGCGGGCACCGACCCGCCCCCCACCGACGTTCCTCCTGCGGACGACCTTGAACCCGGTGCGGCGACGCACCGGGTCTTTTTTATGGGTGAAGGTGGTGATCGATCGCGTCGTATTCCTGCCTTCGCAGGAGCACGAGTGCGAGCCTGATGTGCGTTCCTGAGAGCGCGATCAGTATGTTTTGCGGCGGCCGATCATCGGACGCAGGCGGATGCCGATGCAGATCGCGGTCGGCCACCATAGCGTGTTGGCGATATCGCCCAGCGTATCGGGCCAGCGCCACGATCCATAGACCAACCGGTCCATCACCTCGTTGAACAACTCCGCGACCACCACCACCGACAGCGGGATGAAACTGCCCAGTGACCGCCGCGTGGCAAGGCGGGCGAGCATCAGCACCGCCAGTCCGGCATGGATGTGCAGCACCGTATCGGGCAACCCGGTGCCGTCGCCGATCCACAGGATGAAACGCTGATAAAGGTGCGGTGCCTGTGCGGCCGCCGCCGTCGTGTTACCGATCATCGATTCTTCGCTTTCGGGGCGAGCCGGCGGATGTCGAGGGCGTTGACGCCAGCCAGCGCTATCTCCCCCAGCCGCGGATCGCCGGTTTCTATCAATATGCCCGCGGCGGTGGAGCGCACGCTGCGCCACGTCACCTCGTGTGCGATCAAGCGATCACCACGACGTTTGACCGCTGCGACCCGCCCATCGTCGGTCACTGCCAGCGCGCCGATCCCGTCGGCGCCGACGACCGCACCCGACACGCGGGAGCCGCCCAGCATCGCCTCCACCGCGTCAGCGGCGTCTTCCAGGCTGCCGATAGGCTCCACGCGGCGACGGCGTATCGTCGTCCAGCCGATGCCGATCGCCACCAGCGCGGCCAGGGCCGCCGCGCCGCCGATCGCCAGCGGGTCGGCGTCGGCCAGGGCTGCGATCACTGCGGGCTCGCGAGCGCGTCCAGCGTCGGTCGCATGCCCGACAGGTCGTATCCGGCGTTCTCCGCCTGCGCGACGAGCAGCGTCGGATCGCGACCGGCGCGTGCGGCGGCCAGCGCCCACAGGTTGCACGACCGCGTGCCCGACCGGCAATAGGCCAGAACGGGACCATCGGCGGCGGCCAGCGCGGCGGTCATCGCCTCGATCTGCGGATGGCTGAACCCCGCCGCCGTCACGGGGATCGCGATATAGGTCAGGCCGGCGGCCTCCGCCTCGCGACGGATTGCGTCGCCGGTGGGTTGGCCCGGCTCTTCGCCATCGGGGCGGTTGTTGACGATCGCGACGTAGCCGGCGGCGGCGATCGCCGCCACGTCATCGGGCGAAATCTGCGGGGCCACCGCGACGCGGTCGTTGAGGGGACGGATCATGTGTTTGTCCTAAGCGATGAAAAGGCCCGCGTCAGCCCTTTTAGGCGCCGGTCATGCCTCGTTCCGGATCACTTCGATGAACGCGTCGCCATAGGCATCGAGCTTGCGCGCGCCGATCCCCGACAGGATCGACAGTTCCGCGCGCGACGCGGGACGCTGCGCCGCCATGTCGCGCAACACCGAATCGTGAAAGATGACATAGGGCGGCACACCCGCTGCCTGCGCCAGTTCGCGACGCTTCGCGCGCAGTGCCTCGAACAGCGGATTGTCGGCCGGGTTCGCGGCGACGGCGGCGACACGCTTGCCCCGGCGTTCGCGCTTGGGCGGGATGACGACCGACAGCGATGCCTCCCCCTTCAGCAGGGGCCGTGCGCCGGGGCCGAATTCCAGCCCGCCATGTTCGTTGGTGCGGACCGCATCGCGCAGCGCCAGCGCGCGGGCGACGGGTTTGACGAGCGCGCTCTCGTCACCCTCGACGATGCCCCAGACGGACAGGTTCTCGTGGCCGCGATCGATGCTGCGGTCGGTGGACTGTCCGAGCAGCACCTGTTCGATATAGGTCGCGCCGAACATCTGGCCGGTGCGGAACACGGCGGAGAGGAACTTGCGCGCGACCTCCGTCGCGTCGACCGCATCGGGGGAACCCAGGCAATTGTCGCAATTGCCGCAATCATCGATCAGGTCCTCGCCGAAGTGCTTCAGCAGCACGCGGCGGCGGCACCCGCCGGTTTCGACCAGCGCGCCGAGCGCCGCGAGACGCTGGCGCTCACCGGGCTGGCGTTCGGGTTCGACCTCGCCAATGCGCTGGCGGGCGCGGGCGAAATCCTCGGCTCCCCAGAACAGATGCGCGACCGAGGGGTCGCCGTCGCGCCCGGCGCGGCCGGTTTCCTGATAATAGGCCTCGATCGATTTCGGCAGGCCGGCATGCGCGACGAAGCGGACGTCGGGCTTGTCGATGCCCATCCCGAACGCGACGGTCGCGCAGATCACCATGTCCTCCGACGCCACAAAATCGGACTGGTTCTTCGCGCGGATGTGCGGGTCGAGGCCGGCATGATAGGCGCGGGTCGGGCGGCCGGTCTTCGCCAGTGCCTCGGCCAGCTTCTCGGTCGCGGCGCGGGTCTGCGCATAGACGATGCCGGGGCCGGGGGTGGCGGCGATCAGGTCGGCGATCTGTTTCGACGTGTTCGCCTTGGGGCTGATCGAATAACGGATATTGGGCCGGTCGAATCCCGACACGATCATGCCGTCGGCCGGGATGCCCAGTTGCTTGACGATATCGGCGCGAGTGTGCGCATCGGCGGTGGCGGTCAGCGCGAGGCGGGGGACGTCGGGGAACGCGTCCATCAACGGTTCGAGCAGGCGGTAATCGGGGCGGAAGTCGTGGCCCCATTCGCTGACACAATGCGCCTCGTCGATCGCGAACAGGCTTAGCTTCGCCTCGCCCAGCAGCTCGCGGAAATGCCCGGTCGAGGCGCGTTCGGGCGCGATGTAGAGCAGGTCGAGGTCGCCGGCGCGGAACCGGGCGAGCGTCTCGCCGCGGTTCTGGTCGACGCTGGTCAGCGTGGCAGCACGGATACCCACCGCTTCGGCGGCGCGCAGCTGGTCGTGCATCAGCGCGATCAGGGGCGACACGACGACGCATGTCCCCTCCATCATCACCGCCGGCAATTGATAACAGAGCGACTTTCCCGCGCCGGTCGGCATCACCGCCAGCGTGCGGCGGTGGTTGAGCACGCGGTCCACTACATCGGCCTGCACACCGCGAAACTGAGGAAAGCCGAAGACGCGTTGCAGGATCGGGAGGGGATCGGGGACCATTGGGGGCGATCTAGGCCGTGCGGGGTGCCGCCACAATGGCGCGGGCGGCGATTGCGTCCGGCGTGCCCCACGCTATCGTTGTCGAGGGAGAGCGGACGATGGCGATGGCGCGGCGGATGGTGGTGACGGCGTGGCTGGCGTTCGCGGCGGTGGCCACGACCGCCGAGGCGCCGTTGCCGGAGCGGCTGGTGCCGGGGCTGGGCGAGATCGATGTGCCGGTCAACCGCGCGACGGCGCGGATGCGGATCGATCCGGCGGCGTTCAGCATCCCGATCCTGACGGAAGCGACGGCGAAGCGGGCACGGCTGCGGGCGGGCGACGTGCTGCTCCAGGTCGCGGTCGGGCCGGAACTGGTGCGTGGCCACACCGCGATGGCGCGGTTCGGCGATACGCCGCGCCGCGCGACGGTGGCCTGGGCGCCGCGCCCTTATGTGGCGGGACTGGACGGGGTGGTCGGTCCCGGCGGGCTGGCCGAGCCAGTGGTGCGCTTCGTGTTTCAGAAACCCTTGCCGGGCGAGCGCACCGTGACGCTGCCGATGATGGAGCAGGATGGGCCGATGGTCAGTTGGGGCGGGCTGTTCGCGCGGATCGACGTGGGCGGCAAGCCGATGCGGGTGCGGTTCGATCCGCATCATCCGCACACGCTGGCGACCGCAAACGCGGGGCGCCGGCTGGCCGAGGCCTATGGTGGCGGGATGGAGGATGCCAGATTTACGACCGAGATCGCGTTCGGGATCGATCGGCCGGTGCGCCGGATGCGGCTCGACCAGCCGATCGCGATCGGGCCGCTGTCCATTGCCGGGCTGGGCGTGCGGACCGCCGATATCGGCAACGCCGCCGCGATCCCGGAGGCGGATGCGCCATCCCCCGACCCCGACGAGATCGTCGTCGTCGCGCGCGACAAGCGATATGACCCGGAAAGGGACCGGCTGTCGCTGGGCGCCGACGTGCTCCGCCAGTGCTCGACGTTGGTGTTCGACAAGCCGGCGCACGAAATCCGGCTGACCTGCGCGTAACCGCATCGCGATCGGTGCGTTAGGCCGTCATGACCGATGTCCGCGACAACCCCACCGAAAGCCGTTTCGAACTGACGATCGACGGCACCACCGCAATCGCCGCCTATACCCGAGAGGGCGATACGCTGGTCTTTACTCATACGGCGGTGCCGGATGCACTGGCCGGGCAGGGAGTGGCGACGCGGCTGATCGCCGGCGCGCTGGAGCAGGTGCGGGCGCGGGGCGAGCGGATCGTGCCGGCATGCAGCTTCGTCGCGCATTATGTCGCCGAACATCCGGAGACGCGCGACCTGATCGCCTAGGGGCTATTCCGCCGCCAGCGCCTGTTCCCGCTCACGTGCCTGCCGCGCCCACATCTCGGCATACAGACCGCCACGGCGCAGCAATTCGGCATGGGTGCCGCGTTCGGCGACCGCGCCGGCGTCCAGCACCATGATCTGGTCGGCGTGGACCACCGTCGACAGGCGATGGGCGATGACGATAGTCGTGCGACCGCGCTCCACCGCCTCCAGCGTGGCGAGAATATCCGCCTCGGTCCGGCTGTCGAGCGCGCTGGTCGCCTCATCCAGGATCAGGATCGGCGGGTTCTTCAGCAGGGTGCGGGCGATCGCCACCCGCTGTTTCTCGCCCCCGGACAGTTTCAGGCCGCGCTCGCCGACGCGGGTCAGATAGCCGTTGGGCTGGCGTTCGATGAAGCCGGCGATGGCGGCACCCTGCGCGGCGCGCACGACCTCATCGTCGTTCGCGCCCTCGCGACCATAGGCGATGTTGTAGCCGATGGTGTCGTTGAACAGCACGGTATCCTGCGGCACGATGCCGATCGCCCCGCGCAGCGAGCCTTGCGTCACCAGCGCGATATCCTGACCATCGATGGTGATGCGGCCGCCCTCGACATCGTAGAAACGATAGAGCAGCCGTGCGAGCGTCGATTTGCCCGCACCCGACGAGCCGACGACGGCGAGCGTGGTGCCGGCGGGTACGTCGATGTCCAACCCGCGCAGGATCGGTCGATCGGGATCGTAGCCGAAACGCACATCCTCAAACCGGACGTGCCCGCGCGTCACATGCAGCGGCACGGCACCGGGCGCGTCGGCGATGTCGGGCGCGGTATCGATCAGGGCGAACATGCTCGCCATGTCGATCGCGCCCTGGCGGATCGTGCGATAGACCATGCCGAGCAGGTCGAGCGGCCGGAACAACTGCGCCAGCAGGGTGGAGACGAACACGACGTCGCCCGCCGAAAAGCTGCCCCGGCTCCAGCCATAGGCGACATAGGCCATGCCGCCGCCCAGCATCAGGTTGGTGATCGCCGCCTGCCCGACGTTCAGCCACGCCAGCGAGTTTTCAGACTTAGTGGCGGCGCGCGCATAGGCATCGACCGCGTTTTCGTAGCGCCGCGCCTCGCGCTCCTCGGCACCGAAATACTTCACCGTCTCGAAATTCAGCAGCGAATCGACCGCGTGTGCGACCGCGCCGGTATCGAGGTCGTTCATCCGGGTGCGCAGCGCGTTGCGCCAGTCGGTGACGATGCGGGTGAACCAGATATAGGCGACCACCATCACCACGGTCGCCCCGACCAGCCACAGGCCAAAGCTGCGCCAGAAGATGCCCAGCACCAGCCCCAGTTCCAGCACCGTCGGCGCGATGTTGAACAGCAGGAAATACAGCATCGTGTCGATGCTCTTGGTGCCGCGCTCAACCACCTTGGTCACGGCGCCGGTGCGGCGTTCGAGGTGGAAACGCAGCGACAGGCCATGCAGGTGCCGGAACACGTCCGCCGCCAGCCGCCGGGTCGCGTCCTGCCCGACCCGTTCGAACACCGCATTGCGCAGATTGTCGAACAACGTCGTGCCGAACCGCGAGGCGGCATAGGCGAGCACCAGCAGGATCACGAGCGTCGCGGCACTGCGATCGATACCGCCGGCGCCCGCCGCCATGCGATCGACCGCGTATTTCAGGGTATAGGCGGCACCGAAAACCTGGATCAGCTTCGAACACAGGACCAGCGCCATCGCCCCGGCGATGCGGGCGCGATGCCCCGGCTCCCCCGCCGGCCATAGATAGGGCAGGAAACGGCGCAGCGTCGGGAGCAGCGGCTGTTCCGTCCCGGTGGTGGGCATGGCGGCAGATTGGGAGAGGGGCGGCATCTGATCCTTATGTCGTGGTTATGCGGCCCGCGTGCAACACCGCGCGTCATTCGCGGTCGCCACTTGGTTAACCGGAACCATGCGGTGCGGTGACCCGTTTTGATCGGCGACTGGAGACGCTGATGGAATCGATGTTCTTCGTGATGGCGATCCTGGGTTGTGGTGATGGCAATCAGCAGTGCACGGCCGCCCGCCTGATGCCGACGCATTATGTGACGATGGCCGAATGCCGCGCGGCGTTGCCCGACCAGTTGGCGCGCAACACCGACATTCCTTATCCGGTAATCGGCGCGGATTGCCGCCGATCCGGCGTCGAATTCGCGCAGGTCGATACAAAGCGGCCGCGTAGCTGACCTTGTCATTGCCCGATCGATTGTCGTCGCGACTGGAGCAGCGCCAGATCGCAGAATTCAGCGCTCGTATCGGCAATGTCGGCGTGCGCGCCACGACCGACATGACAACAGGCGGTCTGCTTGGCACCGGCGCGATGGTTGCCGGCGTATTGCTATCCACGGCGTTACTCGTTGGCGTGGCGATCCGTGAGGCACGGCGGTTGCCGATCGAGTAAGCGACGTTTCACGATAACGCTGCCGGCAGGTTGACCGTCACCACCAGTCCGCCACCCGTCGCCGCGTCCAGCGACAGCGTCCCACCGTGCAGCGCCACCAGATCGCGGACGATCGCTAGCCCGAACCCATGGCCATCGCCCCGCTCGTCGAGCCGGACGCCGGGGTCGGTAGCGCGCTGGCGATCGGCAGCGGCGATGCCAGGGCCGTCATCGATGACGGAGAGTCGGACTACCCGATCCTCGCGCGCCGCAACGATCCGCACCGCGCTTTCGGCGTGGCGGGCGGCGTTGTCGATCAGATTGCCGACGATCTCGTCGAGATCGTGCGCGTCGAGCCGCACGGCGAGATCCGCCGGGATCGCGGCATCGATGGTCACATGGCGATCGGCGTGCAGGCGCTCCACTACATGAACCAGCGCCGCGACGGCCGGCGCCAGCGGGGTGGCGACGCGAGTGCCAGCATGACCGTCGCGCGCGCGACCCAGATGATGGCGGATGGTGGCATCGATCCGCGCCACCTGACGTGCCCGGTCGGGATCGTCCCGCACCGCCAGCGCCAGCGTGGCGA
Organism: Sphingomonas sp. Leaf339; assembly: GCF_001426195.1. GTDB lineage: Bacteria > Pseudomonadota > Alphaproteobacteria > Sphingomonadales > Sphingomonadaceae > Sphingomonas. Next base: position 321,783 of record NZ_LMRS01000023.1, read on the forward strand.
CGGGCGTTTTCAACGCATGTGCCAGATTGGCTGCGGCCATCCGCGCGGATGCCAATGCCGCCTCGTTATCGGCGGCCAGCGCGTTCAGTTCCGCCGCCAACGGTTGCAGTTCGGTCGGCTGGTCCTCGTCGACCCGGTCCACTCGACCTGCCCGGATCGCCGCCACCGCATCGCGAAGCTGGCGTAGCGGGCGCAGGCCGAGACGCAGTTGCACCCATGCCGCCACCGTCAGCACGATACCCAGCATCGCCAGCACGATCAGCAACGGCACGATCGCGTCACGGATCGGCCGCGCGATCACCCGGCGCGGGGCGGCGGCGGTGATCGTAACGGGGCCGCTGCCGGTTACGATGGTGTAGCGGCGGGCGTGCAGGCGGACACCCTGTTCGGTCTGCCCATCGATCGCTCGTGGCTCGCGATCCGGGCCACCCATCACATCCGGGCCGTCCCGCTGATCCTCGCGCGGGCCGTGGAGTCCGGGCGGACCCGGCGGGCCATCTGGCAGCGTGGGCAGGTCCGCCGATCCCATCGCACCGCGCGGTGTCTCAATCCGCCAGCGCCAACCGCCGCCCGATTGCAGGACACCGCGCCGCGCCTCGATCCGGGCGCGGTCGATGTCGCCATTCCCGTCCACCGCGCTTGCCAGCAAGGCGATCTCGGCATCCAGCCGCTGGTCGATGCCGGCGATCACGAAGCGTTCTAGCACACCGGCGATGCCCCAGGCGGCGATCAGCAATGCCACCAGCGTCGCCAGCAGCGACAGCGCGAACAGACGCCCCTGCATCGATCGCGGCGCGCGCAGGATCATGGCGCGACGCTCGCGGTCAGGCGATAGCCACGGCCGCGCACGGTTTCGATCATCGTCGCGCCGATCTTGCGTCGCAGCCGGCCGACGATGACCTCCAGGCTGTTCGAATCGACATCGGCATCGCCTTCATACACCCGCTCCAGCAGGTCGAGCCGTTCGATGACCGCTTCCTTGCGCAACATCAGCGCGGACAACACGCGCCATTCGAACGCGGTGAGTTTCAGCGGCATCCCGTCGAGTTCGAACTGGCCGGTCTGCGTCTCGAACGCCAGCGGTCCGCATGTCACCCGCGCGGCGGCATGGCCGGCGGCGCGGCGGACGAGCGCACGCAGACGCATCACCAGTTCCTCGACGCGGAACGGCTTTACCATGTAATCGTCGGCACCTGCCTTGAAGCCCGCCACCTTGTCCGACCATGCCTCGCGCGCGGTCAGGATCAGGACGGGCATGGTGCGCCCGGCGCGGCGCCATTCGCCCAGCACGGTGACGCCGTCCTTGCCGGGCAGGCCCAGGTCCAGCACGGCGGCGTCGAACAATTCCGTCTCGCCCAGATGCGCACCGTCTATCCCGTCGGTCGCCAGATCGACCGCGAAGTTTTCCGCCCGCAACGCGCGGGCGATGGCGGGGCCCAGATCGGCATCGTCTTCGACAAGCAATATACGCATGGCTGGTTCGCTATCCCGGCAGGCTAAACGGAAACTGAACCGCGCGGTTCAGCGGGCGTGGGCCATGGCACGGTAGAAGCCCTCATCGACCAACGACAGGAGTTGATGATGAACACCAGGAATTTTGGAACGCCCCGCACCCGCCTCGGCATCGGTGCCGCCGTTCTTCTCGCGGTCGGCGCCGCTGGCGGGGCGGGGGCGGTGTCGCTGACCCGGCCGACGATCGAGATGGCGCCGACGGTGCCGACCGCGATCGCCAAGCTGCCCGCGACGAACGGGGTGGTGACGGTGAAGGGCCGCGTCGCCGAGATCTATGGCGACCGGCTGATCGTGCAGGACGCCACCGGCCGGACGATGGTGGCCGGCGGACACGAGGCGAGCGCCAACCTGACCCGCGGCAGCGCGGTGATGGTGCAGGGCCGGTTCGACGACGGCCAGTTGCGCGCGTCGTATCTGGTCGATCCGCAGGGCCAGATCACCGAGGTCGGCCCACGCCATGGTCCGGGTCGCGGTCCGGGTCGTGGCCCCGGTCGCGATGGTGGACCGGATGACGGCCCCGATGGCGGTCCGCGCCATGGCCCCGGCCACGGTCCCGGTCATGACGGTCCCCCGCCACCGCCGCCCGCCGATGGCAACGCACCGCCGCCGCCTCCCCCGGCCGGTGCCGATGCACCGCCGCCGCCGCCCGCCGGCGTCGCGCCGATGGCCGGCCGCCCGATGGCACGCGGCGCGGTGACGCCACCGCCCGCACCGACGCCGACGGCGGCACCCACGCCGCAACGCTAAAAGGATATCGACAAGGGGCAGGTCGGCGCGAGCCGGCCTGCCGATCAATTAAAGGCCGTTGGCGGTCGCGATCGTCAGCAGCAACCAGTACAGCAGACCCGACAGCGCCATCGCGGCGGGCAGGGTCAGCACCCAGGCCAGCGCCATGTTGCGCACCGTGCGGCGTTGCAAGCCGGCGCCGTTGGCGACCGAGGCACCGGCGACACCCGACGACAGGATATGCGTCGTCGACACCGGCATCCCGAACCGCTCGGCAAGCAGGATGGTGAAGGCGGCGACGAGTTCGGCCGACGCGCCCATGCCGTATGTCAGATGCGACTTGCCGATCCGCTCGCCAACGGTGACGACGATCCGCTTCCACCCGACCATCGTGCCGAGACCCAGCGCCAGCGCGACCGCCACCTTCACCCAGCCGGGGATGTAGCGCGTGCCCTGTTGCAACCGTTCGGCATGGACGTGGATCGCATCGAGATCGGCGGCGCTCATCCGGGCGCGCGTTGCCTCGTCCTTTTGCACCAGCGCGGCGGCGTCGAGGACGAGATACATGTCGTTACGCAGGTTCGGCGTCGCGGCGGCGGGCACCTTGCGCAGCGAGCCATAGGACGCGATCCGGTCCGATACGTCGTCGGACAGGGTGGCGAGGCCGGCGAACGTGCGTGGTCCCTCAACATGGCGATCGCGCAGCGCGTCGGTCAGCGCGGCGCGCGCCGCGTCGGGGGTCAGCCGCACGCCATCCGCCTGCCGCGCGAATGCCTGTGTCGCGGCATTGGCGGACTGGACGAAGGCGGGGGTGGCGCTGTCGGGCACGGTGCGGTTCAGCGCATAGGCGGTGGGCGCGCAGCCGATCAGGATCAGCATGATGAGGCCCATGCCCTTCTGCCCGTCGTTGCCGCCATGCGCGAAGCTGACCGCAGTGCATGTGAAGATCAGCAGGGCGCGGATGCCGCGCGGCGGTGGCTGGTCCGCCCGGGGTGCTTCGTACAGCACCGGATCGGGCGCCATCCGCTTCATCACGAGCAGCAGCACGAACGCGCCGGCGAACCCGACCAGCGGGCTGACAAGCAGTGCGGTCAGCACCTTTTGCACCTGCCCCCAATCGACGCCCGATGTGCCGCCGCCGTTCGACAGCAACTGGTTCGCGAGTCCCACGCCCAGGATCGATCCGATCAGCGCATGGCTCGACGAATTGGGCAGACCCATCATCCACGTCGCCAGATTCCAGCCGACCGCGGCCAGCAGCAACGCGAAGATCATCGCATAACCGCCCGCGCTGCCGACATGCAGCACGAGATCGACGGGAAGCAGCGTGACGATCGAATAGGCGACCGCGCCCGACGACAGCATCACACCCAGAAAATTGAAGAAGCCCGACCACACCACCGCCAGCGGTGCCGGCATCGCATGCGTATAGATCACCGTCGCCACCGCGTTGGCGGTATCGTGGAACCCGTTCACGAATTCGAACCCGAGCGCGATCACCAGCGCGAGGCCGAGGAACGCAAACACGCCGAACGCCAGTTGCTCGCCGACCTGTTGCGTGTCGTTCAGGATGCTGATGCCGGCGTAGGCGAGGCCGCCGACCAGCGCCGCCACGAACAGCCAGCGGCCGGCAGGGTGATGGCGGTGATCAAGCCGTGGCCCGGTACTGCGCGGAACGGATTCGCTGATGGAAAGCGCGGTAGTGGCCATGACGGACCTATGGTCGCGGCGTGCGACAGTTCCGTGACAAAGGGAGCCCCTGTCTCGGAACGGCACGCCGCCACCTCCGCCGAAGTGACGGTGACGGCAGGCGGCTTACTGCAACCCGCCGCCCAGCGACCGGTACAGCTCCACCGTATTGTTCTCCCGCGTTAGCCGCGTCGTCACCAGCGCCTGACGCGCGGCATAGGCGGAGCGTTGCGAGTCGAGCGTCGTCAGGAACGAATCGACGCCGGCACGGAACCGCGCGTCCGACAGGCGGGCGGTGATGCCCGCCGCATTGGCGCGCGCGGTTTGCGCCGACACCTGCTCGCCGATCGTGCCGCGCTGCGCCAATGCATCGGCGACCTCGCGGAACGCGGTCTGGATCGCCTGTTCATAGGTCGCGACCGCCACCTGTTGCGAGGCGCGGACATAATCCAGATTGCCCTTGCGCTGGCCGCCGTCGAACAGCGGCAGGGAAACCGCCGGTGAGCCGGTATAGGTGAAGCTGCCACCGCCGAAGAGGCCGGACAGCGCGGTGCTGATCGTGCCCAGCGTCGCGGTCAACGAGATGCTGGGAAAGAAGGCCGCGCGCGCCGCGCCGACATTGGCGTTCTGTGCGATCAACTGATGCTCCGCCTGCAACACATCGGGCCGGCGCAGCAGCGCATCGGACGACAGGTTGCCGGGCAACGCATCGAGCGTATAGGCGCGCTCACCCAAATCGCTGGGCAGCAAGTCGGCGGTAACGGTGGTGCCGACGAGCAGGTTCAGCGCGTTCTGGTCGCGCGCGATCGTGGTCTGCAACGTGGCAATGTCGTTGCGTGCGGATTGATAGTTGGTTTCCGCCTGGCGCACTTCCAGTTCCGAACCGACGCCGATGCGAAACTGCGCCTGTGTCAGGTCGAGTGTCTGCTGGAACGTCTTCAACGTCTCGCGCGACAGGCGAAGCTGTTCCTGATCCGACGCCATGGTCAGCCACGCGGTGGCGATTTCGGCGATCAGGCTGATCCGCGTCGACCGCTGCGCTTCTTCGGACGCAAAATACTGTTCCTGCGCCGCCGTCGTCAGGTTGCGGATGCGCCCGAACAGATCGAGTTCGAACTGCGAGAAGCCGGCATTGACCGAATACGCCTCGATATTCGACGAGGTCGCACCCGTGCCGACACCTGTACCGGTGCCGCCAGTGCCGCCAGTACCGCCCGTCCCGGTGCCGCCGGTGCCGGTGCCACCCGTTCCCGTCCCCCCGGTGCCAGTGCCGGTGCCGCCGCCCGCCGTCGCGCCGGTCGCCCCGAAGATGTTGTTCGTATAGGTGCCCGACGCCGACAGGCTGGTGGTCGGCACCAGACTGGAGCGCTGGACGCGATATTGCGCGCGCGCCTGCAACACGTTGCCCGCCGCGATGCGCAGATTGCGGTTGTTGGCGAGCCCCGTCTCGATCACCTTTTGCAGGCGAGGATCGACGAAGAAGTCGCGGTAACCGATCGCCGTCACGTCGCGCGCGTCGGTGGCCGCTGCGGGATAGGGGCCACCCTGCGGCAGGGTGGCCGGGATCGCGCCCGCCGGCCGGACATAGGTGGGGGCCAGGTTGCAGCCAGCGAGCATCGTCGCCGCGAGCAACACGGAAAGCGAGAGCTTGGTCACGGGGTTACGCTCCCTGCGGCGCGGTGCCGCCATCGGATGATCGATTGCCGCCATCGGGCGTGATGTCCGATGAGGCGTTCTTGTCGTGATGGTCTTCCTTGCCGTGGCCGAACAGGCGACTGACCACGACGAAGAACATCGGCACGAAGAAGATCGCCAGGATCGTTGCCGACAACATGCCGCCGACGACCGCCCGGCCGATCGCGTTCTGGCCACCCGCGCCCGCACCGGTCGACACCGCCAGCGGCAACACGCCGAAGACGAAGGCGAGCGAGGTCATCAGGATCGGGCGAAGCCGCAAGCGGGCCGCCTCCACCGCCGCCTCGAACGGGTGCATGCCCGTCTGGATGCGTTCCTCGGCGAATTCGACGATCAGGATCGCGTTCTTTGCCGACACGCCGATCGTGGTGATCAGACCCACCTGCAGGTAGATGTCGTTGTTCAGCCCGGTCAGCCACGCCGCCAGCAGCGCGCCGACGACGCCCAGCGGCACCACCAGCAGCACCGAAATCGGTACCGACCAGCTTTCGTACAGCGCGGCAAGGCACAGGAACACGATCAGCAGCGACAGGCCGTACAACGCCGGCGCCTGACCACCCGACAAGCGTTCCTCATAGGACAGGCCGGTCCATTCCAGCGCGGTGCCGGGTGGCACCTTGGCGTGCATCTCCTCCAACGCGGCCATCGCCGCACCGGTGCTAAGGCCCTGACCCGGCGAGCCCTGAATCTGCATCGCCGGCTGGCCGTTATAGCGGGTCAGCTGCACCGGTGCCTGCGCCCAGTTCAGCGTCGAGAACGACGTGAACGGTGCCATCGCCCCGGTCGAGCCGCGCACGAAGAAGTCGGCGATATCCTCCGGCGCCATGCGGAACGGCTGATCGGCCTGGATATAGACGCGCTTCACGCGACCGCGATCGATGAAGTCGTTGACGTAAGCACCACCCCACGCGGTCGAGATGGTCGAATTGATCTCTGCCAGATCCAGACCCAGCGCACGCGCCTTGTCCTGATCGATATCGACCTTCAACTGCGGCGCATCCTCTAGGCTGAGCGGGCGGACTTGTGCCAGCCGCTGATCCTGCATCGACATGCCCAGCATCATGTTGCGCGCGGCGAGTAGCTTTTCATGACCGATGCCGCCGGTGTCGACGAGCTGGACGTCGAAGCCGGTGGCGTTGCCGAGTTCCTGCACGGCTGGCGGCACCAGCGCGAAGATCATCGCATCGTGGAACTGCGAGAACGGCCCCATTGCCCGTGCGGCGATCGCCTGTGCCTTGTTGTCGGCGCCCGAACGATCGGCCCATTCCTTCAACTGGATGAAGGCGAGGCCGGCGTTCTGGCCTTGGCCCGCGAACGAGAAACCGTTGATCGTGAACACGCCCTCCACGTTCGCCTTTTCGGCGTTCAGGAAGTGATCGCGGACCAGCGTCAGGCCCTTGTCGGTGCGCGATGCGGTGGCGCCGGACGGCCCCTGCACCAGCGCGATGACGGTGCCCTGATCCTCGTCGGGCAGGAAGCCCGTGGGCAGGCGGATGAACAGGAACGCCATGATGCCGACGATCAGCAGATAGACGAGCATCGACCGTTTCCAGCCGCGGGCGGTGCCCTTGACGGCGCCTTCATACTTGTCGGTACCGCGATCGAACTTGTCGTTGAACCAGCGGAAGAAGCGCGCGAGCGGTCCCTTGCCCTCTGGCTTGTCGTGATCGTGCGGCTTCAGGATCGTGGCGCACAGCGCCGGCGTCAGGATCAGCGCGACCATGACCGACAGGACCATCGCCGACACGATCGTGATCGAGAACTGGCGATAGATCACGCCGGTCGATCCGCCGAAGAACGCCATCGGCAGGAACACCGCCGACAGGACGAGGGCGATACCGACCAGCGCGCCGGTGATCTCGTCCATCGATTTGCGCGCGGCTTCCTTGGGTGACAGCCCCTCGGTCTGGATCAGGCGTTCGACGTTCTCGACGACGACGATGGCGTCATCGACGAGCAGGCCGATCGCCAGCACCATGCCGAACAAGGTCAGCGTGTTGATCGAATAGCCGGCCAGCGCCATCACGCCGAACGTGCCGAGCAGCACGACCGGCACCGCGATCGTCGGAATGATCGTCGCGCGCCAGTTCTGCAGGAACAGGAACATGACGAGGAAGACGAGGATCACCGCCTCGACCAGCGTGTGGATCACCTGCTCCACCGACAGCCGCACGAACGGCGTCGTGTCGTACGGATAGATGACCTTCACGTCGCCGGGGAAGCCCTTGGCGATCTCGGCGACGCGTTCCTTGACCAGGGTGACGGTGTCGAGCGCGTTGGACCCCGGCGCCAGCTTCACGCCGAAGCCGGACGCGGGATGGCCGTTATACTGAAGGTCGAAGCCGTAATTCTCGGCGCCCAGTTCGACCCGCGCGACATCGCGCAGTCGCACGACGGCGCCGCCGGTGTCGGTCTTCAGGCGGATGTTGCCGAATTCCTCGGGCGTCTGGAGCCGCGACTGGACCGAGACGGTCGCATTCAGCATCTGCTCCTTGGGCGATGGCAGGCCGCCGATCTGGCCGGCGGAAACCTGCGCGTTCTGTGCCTGCACCGCCGCCGTCACGTCGGCGATCGTCAGCTGGTAACTGTTGAGCTTGGTCGGATCGACCCAGATGCGCATCGCGTACTGCGCGCCGAAGATCTGCAATTCGCCGACGCCGTCCACACGGCTGATCGGGTCCTGCAACCGCGACACAGTGTAGTCGGCCAGATCGCTGCCGGTGTGCGAGCCGTCGGCGGAATAGAGGCCGACGATCAGCAGGAAGTTGGCGGCCGATTTCGCGACCTGCAGCCCCTGGCGCTGCACCTCCTGCGGCAACAGGGCGGTGGCGGCCTGCAGCTTGTTCTGGACCTGCACCTGCGCGATGTCGGGGTCGGTGCCCTGCTCGAACGTCACGGTGATGGTGACGATGCCGGCCGACGATGACGAAGACGAGAAGTAGCGAAGGTTGTCGATGCCCTTCAGCTGCTGTTCGATGATCTGCGTCGTCGTGGTTTCCAGCGTCGTCGCATCGGCGCCCGGATAGGTCGCGGTGATGGTGACGGCGGGTGGTGCGATCGTCGGGAACTGCGCGATCGGCAGGCTGCGGATCGCCAGCACGCCGGCAAGCATCAGGATGATCGCGATGACCCATGCGAAAATGGGCCGATCGATGAAATAGCGGGCCATCGTTACTTGGCCTGACCGTTATCGGGCTGCGCCTGAGCGGGCTGCGCCTGAGCGGGCTGGGCCTGAGCCGGCTGACCCTGTGCAGGCTGACCCTGTGCAGGCTGACCTGGAGCCGCCTGACCTTGCGGCGCGGGCTTCTCGCTGAACACGACCGGGTTCACCGGCGTACCGGGCCGCAGATTCTGTGCGCCCTCGACGATCACCTTGTCACCCGGCTTCAGGCCGGCGGTGACGAGCCAGTTGGCCCCGATGGTGCGCGGCGCGGTGAGTGTGCGCCCCTCCACCTTGTTGCCCTGGCCGACGACCAGGACGGTCGGCTGGCCCTTTTCGTCGCGGGTCACGGCGCGTTGCGGGACAAGCATGGCGTTCGCCTGGGTTCCCTGGATCAGTTCGGCGCGCACGAACATGCCCGGCAGCAACAGGCCGCGCGGGTTGCCGAAGATCGCCCTGATCGACTGCGTGCCGGTCGCCGGATCGACGGTGACATCGGCGAATTTCAGCGTACCCTCGGTCGCATAGGTCGACCCGTCTTCCAGCTTCAGCTGGACGCGGGCGGCACCGCTGCCACGCGACAGCGAACCGGCCATGATCTGCTGGCGCAGCTTCAGCAGATCCGCGCTCGACTGCTGGATGTCGACGTACATCGGGTCGATCCGCTGGATCGTGGTCAGCGGATTGGTCTGCGCGGCCGATACCAGCGCACCGGTGGTAAAGACCGAACGGCCGATCCGGCCGGCGATCGGCGCGCGGATGGTGGTGCGGGCGAGGTCGATCTGCGCGGTACGCAGCGCCGCCTGCTGCGCGGCTACATCTGCCTCCGCCTGCTGGGCGGAGGTAGTCGCGTTCTCGAAATCCTGCCGCGAGATGGCGTTGATCTTCACCAGTTCGCCGTACCGGCGTGCCAGTGCCTTGCTCGACGCGATGGCGGCGCGCGCGCGGGCCACGGCGGCGCGCGCACTGGCGACCTGTGCCTGGTAAGGCGCGGGATCGATGCGATAGAGCGGCTGGCCGGCGCGGACGAAATCGCCCTCCTGGAACAGGCGCGCCGTCACCAGGCCGTTCACCTGCGGGCGGACTTCCGATGTTTCATAGGCGCTGGTGCGGCCGGGCAGCTCGGTGGTCAGCGTCACCGGTTCCTGGCGCACCGTCACGAATCCGACCTGCGGGGGTGGCGGGGCGGGCGGTGCCTCTTCCTTCCCGCCACAACCTGCCAGAAAGAGCAGCGAAAAGAGCGGGGCGACATGCTTGACCATCGGGGTCCTCGGCGACAAAGGTGTGAGCGAGCGTTCACTCACCTGTTTCGGCGGCTAAACCGATCGTTCATGTTCGTCAAGAAGGATGCTGCGGTGCACAACGCCGAAATTGTCGATGTCACGGGTCCGGCCGAGACAAACCGGGCGGCCATTCGTCGCAACAAGGTCGTCGAATCGGCGCGCACGCTGTTCGCGGAACATGGCTTTCACGGTACCGGCATCGCCCAGATCGCCACGACATCCGGGATCAAGGTCGGCCAGATCTATCGCGATTTCGCCTGTAAGGAGGATATCGTCGCCGCGATCGCCGAACAGAACATGGCGACATTGCTGGACGAGGAAGGACTGCGGCAGGCGATCGACCGGCGCGATCTGGCGGCTGTCCGCACCTGGATGATCGATCTGATCCTGCGCAAGACGACGCCGGACGACGCATCGCTGATGCCCGAGCTGCTCGCCGAATCGGCCCGCAACGAGCGGATCAACGCCATCATGCTCCAATGCGATGCGCGGATTCGGCAGAATGCCGTCCGTGCCCTCTGCCAGGCGGTACCCGATGCGGCGGACGACCGCGTGGCGATCGCGGCGGACCTGATGATGATGGTGATGATGGGCGTCTGCTGCCGCCGGATCGCCCTGGTTCAGGACGACCCGGCCCAGATGGACAGCGGCATCCGCCTGTTCATCGATCAGCAGATCGCCAGCCTGTCGGACGCCTGACGGTCAAGCCAGTCCGGTATTGAGGTCGAGCCACACCGCCATCCGTTGCAGTTCGGTTTCCAGCGCCGCGATCGCCTCGGATGGTGCACCTGCTTCCCAGTGCACCGCCTGCACCAGCAGTCGTCGGGCGGCACGGTCCGCCTTCAGGTCGACCCGCGCGATCAGGTGCTCGCCGTACAGGAACGGCAGGACGTAATAGCCATGCTGGCGGCGATCGGCCGGCGTGTAGATCTCGATGCGATAGCGGTATCCGAACAGCCGTTCGGTGCGGGCCCGTTCCCAGATCAGCGGGTCGAACGGCGCCAACAGCGCCTGTGCGACGATCCGCCGCGGGCGGCGGGCGTCGCGGTGCAGGAAGGTCGCCGGCCAGTCGGTTATCTCGACTGGCCGGAGCACGCCTTCCTCGCACAGCGTGGCGATTGCCAGCCGCGTGGAAGCGGGATCAAGGCGGAAATAATCGCGCAGCTCGCCGGCGGTGGCGATGCCCATCGCGCGGGCCGCCCGATCGATCAGCATCCGCTGCGCGGTCGCCTCGTCGGGCGTCGGCAGGGCGAGAATAGCGGGCGGGATCACTCGTTCGGTCAGGTCGTACACCCGCTCGAACCCCCGCCGCCGGGTCAGGGTGGTGATATGGCCGGCATAAAACAGCCATTCGAGCATCCGTTTCGGCTCGCTCCACGTCCACCAGCCAGTGCGGCCCGTTTCGATGTCCGACGCGGCGAGTGGGCCGTCCGTGCGGATGCGGTCCAGCAACGCCATCGCCTCCGCCCGGCGCTCGCCCGCGAACAGGCGCATGCTGCCGTAACCCGCCTCGCCGCGATCGGCGCGCGCCATGCGCCAGCGGAACAGGGGGTGCGACGCCAGCGGGAGAAGCGATGCCTCATGCGCCCAATATTCGAACATCCGGCGTTCCCCGCGCGGTCCCCAGGCCGCCCGGTCGAGCAGCGTCCGGTCATAGCCGCCAAGTCGCGAAAAGGCGGGCAGGTAGTGCGCGCGGACCAGCACGTTGACGCTGTCGATCTGGTGTAGGCCGAGCCGGTCGATGGCGCGGCGCAGATGGCCCTGATTGATCGGCGCATCGGCCAGAGCGGAACGATCGCCAAAACCCTGGGCGGCCAGGGCAATGCGGCGGGCCTGGGCGAGGGGGATGTGTTCGATCACGGCGGCGATCGTGGGCGGTGGGATGCCGGACGGCAAGCGCCGAACGGGTCGACACGAGGCGCTTGTACAAATTGTGCATCTGCACAATCATGCGCGACATGGATCAACAGCTCGGCGTCGTCGATCACCGTCCCGCGCAGACCGCCGGCACCATGGTGCTGCCCGCACGGCCCGAACCGATTCGCCTGTCGCCCGCCGATACTGCGGTCGTAGTGATCGACATGCAGAACGCTTATGCGACCGAGGGCGGTTATGTCGATCTGGCCGGCTTCGACATCGCCGGCGCCGCCTCTGTCATCGGCCGCATCGCGCAGGTGTTGGATACGGCGCGGAGCGCGGGGATGCCGGTGATCTTCCTGCAGAACGGCTGGGACGGCGAGTATGTCGAGGCCGGCACGCCCGCCTCGCCCAACTGGCATAAATCGAACGCGCTGAAGACGATGCGCGCGCAACCGGAGCTTGCCGGGCAATTGCTGGCACGCGGTGGCTGGGATTACGAACTGGTCGATGCGCTGACCCCGCAGCCCGGCGACATCCGCGTCCACAAGACGCGTTATTCGGCGTTCTTCAATTCACAACTCGACAGCATCCTGCGCGCGCGCGGCATCCGCACGATCGTGTTCGTCGGCATCGCCAGCAACGTGTGCGTCGAATCGACGCTGCGCGACGGCTTTCACCTCGAATATTTCGGCGTGATGCTGGAGGATGCGACGCATCACCTGGGGCCGGACTTCATCCAGGCGGCGACCGTCTACAATGTCGAGAAGTTCTTTGGCTGGGTATCGACCGTCGCCGATTTCTGCGGTGCCGTCGGCCAACAACCCGCCGTCTGATCGAGGAAACCCCATGCCCTTCGAACCGATCAATCCGCCCGAGTTTCCCACCCCCATCGCGCCCTATTCGGCCGGCGCGAAGGCGGGAAACACCGTCTATGTCTCGGGCGTGCTGGCGCTCGGCGAGGGCGGCGTCGTGCTGCACCCGGGCGATGCCGCGGCGCAGACGCGGGTGGTGATGGACACGATCCGCACGACGCTGGCGGTGGCGGGTGCGACGCTGGAGGATGTGGCGATGAACCATATCTTCCTGAAGGACTTCGCCGATTATGCCGCGTTCAATACCGTTTATGCCGAGTATTTTCCCGGCGCGAAGCCGGCGCGATATTGCATCAAGGCGGAACTGGTGAAGGCCGATTGCCTGGTCGAGATCGCCTCGGTCGCGCACCTTTCCTGATGACCCTCGTCGCCGGGCTGTACCACGAACTGCACGGCCCCGCCGACGCACCGGTGCTGCTGCTGTCGTCCGGTCTCGGCGGGTCGGCGGGATATTGGGCGCCGAACCTAGCCGCACTCGCCGACCGGCACCGCGTCATCGTGTACGACCATCGCGGCACCGGTCGCTCGGATCGCGCGGTCGAGGTTATATTGACGCTGGAGTCGCTCGGCGACGACATGCGCCTGCTGCTCGATGGGCTGGGGATCGAGCGGGCGACGGTGATCGGCCATGCGGTCGGCGGCATGGCCGGCATGGCGATGGCGCTGGCGACGCCGGAACGGGTAGAGCGGCTGGCGGTCATCAACGGCTGGGCGCGGCTCGACCGACATACCGCGCGTTGTTTCGACACGCGGCTCGCATTGCTGCGCGCCAGTGGTCCGCGTGCCTATCTCCATGCGCAACCGCTGTTCCTGTATCCGCCGCAATGGATCAGCGACCATCATGATGAGTTGCTGGCCGAAGAGGAGGCGCAGCTGGCGCATTTCCCCGGTGCCGACATGATCGAACGCCGCATCGCCGCCGCTCGCCGCTTCGACGTGGTGGAACGCCTAGCGCAGCTGAAGCCGCTGACGCTGTTCGTGTCGAGCGACGACGACATGCTGGTGCCGCCTGCCGCGTCCGCGCGGATGTACGCGCGGCTGCCGGGATCGCAACTGGCGCAACTGGCGGAGGGTGGCCATGCGTGCAACGTCACCCGCGCCGATCATTTCAACCGGTGGCTGCTCGACTGGCTCGACGGCGAATAAGGGATCACGTGACATGCAGGTCGGCGTCTTCGTTCCCATCAACAACAATGGCTGGCTGATCTCGAAGACCGCGCCGCAATACATGCCGTCGTTTGACCTGAACAAGGCGATCGCGCTGAAGGCGGAGGAACACGGCCTCGACTTCCTGCTGTCGATGATAAAGCTGCGCGGTTTCGGCGGCGCGACCGAGTTCTGGGAATATGGGCTGGAGAGCTTCACGCTGATGGCCGGCCTCGCCGCCGTTACCGAGCGCATCAAGATATACGCCACCTGCCCCACGCTCATCATCCCGCCCGCCTTCGCCGCGCGGATGTGCAACACGATCGATTCGATCAGCCACGGGCGCTTCGGCCTGAACCTCATCACCGGGTGGCAACGGCCCGAATACAGCCAGATGGGGCTATGGCCGGGCGACGAGCATTTCCGCAACCGATACAAGATGCTCGGCGAATACGCCCAGATCCTGCGTGAATTGTGGGAGACGGGGCGCAGCGACCTGAAGGGTGAATATTACCAGATGGACGACTGCCTCGTCCGGCCCAGGCCCGATGGCGACATGAAGATCATCTGCGCGGGTTCGTCCGACGAGGGCCTGGCGTTCTCGGCTGAGTGGGCCGACTATGCGTTCTGTCTGGGCAAGGGCGTGAACACGCCGACCGCCTTTGCCGGCAACAACGAACGCCTCGCGCTGGCCACCGCCAAGACCGGGCGCGACGTGTCCGTCTTCGTTCTCGTCATGATCATCGCCGCAGAGACGGACGAGGAGGCGATGGCGAAATGGCGCCTGTACAACGACGGCGTCGATCACGAGGCGATCGCATGGCTCACCGATCAGGGGGCGGCCGACAAGCATAACGCGACCACCAACGTCCGCCAGCTCGCCGCGCCGGAAGGGGCGGTGAACATCAACATGGGAACCTTGGTCGGAAGCTACGAAAGCGTCGCGCGGATGCTGGACGAAATGGCGACGGTGCCAAACACCGGCGGCGTGCTGCTGACGTTCGACGATTTCCTCGAAGGGGTGGAGGCGTTCGGCACGCGCATCCAGCCGTTGATGAAGAGCCGGAGTGTGAAATAAGCGGAAAGGGTCAGGCGACCAGCCCCTCCACCACCTTCGTTCCGCCACCGGCCGGAAACAGCGCCTTCATCGCCAACGCCGGCTCCAGCCCGAAATGCCCCGCCACCGCGCCACCGATCAGCGCGTCGAGCGCCATCGTCGCCTTCAGGTCGCGGCCCTCGTACAACGCCGCCGGCGCCAGCCCCGGCCAGTCGGCCAGCACCCGGCCACCCTTCACGCCACCACCGATCAGCATCGCCGCCGCGCCGGTGCCATGATCGGTGCCGCCGGTGCCATTGACCGCCACCGTCCGACCGAACTCGGTCGCAACGATTACCAACGTGTTCGCCCACAACGGCCCCATGCCATCACGCAAGCCACCGATCATCGCGTCCAGCCCCTTCAGCTGCGCCGCCAGCCGTCCGCGCTGGCCGGCATGCGTGTCCCAGCCGCCGGTTTCGATCATCGCGATCCGCGCGCCATTGGCCGGGATCAGCAGCTTCGCCGCCAGCGCGCCCGTTGCGGCGGCGTTGCGGCCGTCGTCCTGCGCCAGATCGCCGGTCAGCGTGCGCGTCCGCATCGCCTCGTCCCACAGGCCGTGAAGCTGGGCATCGCCCTGATACATCGTCGTCACCCGCGCGAGCAGATCGTCCGACGCATCCGGCAAGTTCGAGGGCGCATAGGACGCCACCTCGCGCCGCCCGCGCAGCGCCATTGGCACCGTCGTCGCCACCGCGATCGCCCGTGCCTCGCTGGCCGGCAGCAACGTCAGCAACCGGTTGAGCCAGCCGTCCTTCAACTGGTACGCCCCGCTGCCGCCCGTCTCCAGCACGTTCTGCCCGTCGAAATGCGACCGGTCGCGATAGGGTGAGGCCAGCGCCTGCGCGAACAACGCCTGATGCTGGCCATATAGCGCGGCGGTGCGCGCCATCGCCGGATGCAGCGCGAACATCGCGTCCAGCTTCGTGCCAGTCGCCACATCGGCGGCCAGATCGCCGCGCACGCCCGCAAAGGCGGGATCGCCGACCGCGCCGATCGTCCCCAGCCCATCCGCCGCGCCGCGCTGGATAGTGAATACCAGCCGCTGTTCCGTCGCCGACTTGGCGAACGCCACACGCGGTACGAGGCCGAGGCCCGCCAGCCCCAACGTGCCGCGCACGATCAGCGAACGCCGATCAATCCGGATCTGGGAATCGGTCATGCTCACCTCCGCATGCTTTCAGGGGCCACCAGCAACAGCGCCAGCGCCTCGGCCGGGCTTTCTGCCCGCGCGATCGCCTGCGTCGTCAGGGCAGAGACACCGCCCGGAAATAGCCGGCCCGTCAGCGCCCGCGCATCCGTCACGCCGCCGCGCCCGGCGAAGCGCGATGCCGCCTCGACCCGGCGCAGGATCGCGTCCGGCCCTGCCCAGGCGGCGGCGGTGTCGTCGTAGCCGGAGGGCTGACCCGGTTTCCACACCGGCTGACCGAGCTGCGTCATCAGGCCCGCGACGACGCCGGGCCGCACCTCGCGCTGGCCGAGCGCGCGCATCGACGCGATGCCCCAATCCCACGGGTTGCGGAATTTCGCGCCCGTCCATGCCTCCGGCGACTCGACGATCGCGCGGTACATGGTCGGAAGATCGCCACCGGATCGCAGGTACGCCGCCTCCAGCCGCGCGACCATCGCGGGCGGCGGATCGTCGGCGGCAAAATGCCGCGTCAGCTTGGTCGCAAGATGCCGCGCGGTCGCAGGATGTGTCGCCAGATCGGCCAGTACCGCCTGTCCCTGTGCTTCCCCCGCTGCGCCATACCGCTTGCCCAGCATCATGCGATCGCCCGGTTCGTGCAGCGCCGGTGCGAACAGGAACGCGCCCGGCTCCGCCTGTCGAAGCGGCCCCAGTCCGCCGACCGTCCAGCCGGTCAACGCGCGCGCCAGTTCGGTCACGTCCGCCTGACCATAGCCGGTCCGCACGCCCAGCGTGTGCAGTTCGAGTATCTCGCGCGCCAGATTCTCGTTCAGCCCCGCGCGCTTGCCGCCGCGTGCCGCCGCCCGCTGGCCACGCTGGCTGCCGGGGCCGATCGACACCGCCTGATCGAGATAGAGCAGCATCGCCGGATGCCGCTCCACCGCGCCCAGCATATCGCCGAACTTGCCCAGCACATGCGGGCGGATCGCCTCGAACTCCATCGGCCCGGCGAACCCCACCACCGTCTGCTTGTCCGCCGACACCGCAAAATGGTTCGCCCAGAAATGCACCATCCGCTCGACGAACGGCGCATCGGTCAGCAACGCCGCTTGCGCCCGCGCACCGATCGCGGTGGCATAGGCTTCGCGGAACGGCCGCTTCTTGTCATCGGCCATCGCGGTCGGTGCCGGCGGCGTCGGCATGATGGCGTCGGCCGCGGGCATCATCGTCGGGGCAGGTGCAGCCGTCTGCATCCGCATCGCCCGCCGTTCGTCCTGATACGCGATCAGATCGATCGCCACCGTCCGCGTCACCGGTGCCGCGGCGATCGGCGCGGGCCGGGGATGGTATTGGTCGAACTGCGCGATCAGCCAGCGTTGCGGATCGCCGCCGACGCTATCGCCGGGTCGTGCGCCCAACCCGAATCGGGTCAGCGCGATATTGGGGTTCGGAGTCGCCAAGATCCTTCTCCTCGCCCCAGGATATACGCCCGATCTGTCGCAGAAGTGTGTCCGTCCCCCATCATCCTGCAAGCCGCCTTTTCCCGGGCACAATCAGGCGCTAACCGGATCGTGATGAACCAGACCGCGCATGCCGACGACATCGTCTATCCCTCGGCCGTTCCCTTCCTGCTGATCCACCTCGCCGCGTTCGCCGCGATCTGGACGGGGGTGACGACGACGGCGCTGGTGATGGGCGCGGCCCTGTACGGGTTGCGGATGTTCGGGGTGACGGCGGGGTATCACCGTTATTTCTCGCACCGCGCCTATACCACCAGCCGCGCCTTCCAGTTCGTGCTGGCGCTACTGGCGCAAAGCACCGCGCAGAAGAGCGTGTTGTGGTGGGCGGCCAAGCATCGCCATCACCACCGCTATGCCGACACGCCCGACGATGTGCATTCGCCGCGCCACACCGGTTTCCTGTACAGCCATGTCGGCTGGATCTTCGCGCGCAAGCATGACGTCGCCGATCTGTCCGTGGTGCCGGACCTGACGCGCTATCCCGAATTGCGCTGGCTGCACGCTCACGAACATGTGCCGGCGATCGGCCTCGCGCTTATCAGCCTGGCCATCGGCGGCTGGTCGGGCCTGATCGTCGGCTTCGTGTGGAGCACGGTCCTGGTCTATCATGCGACGTTCTGCATCAACTCGCTGGCGCATGTCCGTGGCTCGACCCGATATGTGACGGGCGACGATTCGCGCAACAACCTGGTGCTGGCGATCGCGACGATGGGCGAGGGCTGGCACAACAACCACCATGCGTTCCAGAGCAGCGCACGACAGGGCTTTCGCTGGTGGGAGGTCGACATGACCTTTTACATCCTGACGATGCTTTCATGGGTCGGCATCGTCTCGGCGTTGAAGAAGCCGCCGGTCGGCGTGTTGCGCAACGAACAGCGACTTGGCGCCAAGGTGATCGCGCGCACTTCCGAACAGCTCGCCGGCCAATTCTGCGCCGAGCGGATCGCCGGTCGCCTGCGCGCGAGCTGGCCGGAGGCGGAGCTGGCGGCGCTGCGCGCCACGCTGGTCGCGCAGGCAGAGGCGTCGGGCGCGCTGTGGCATCGGTTCCACCCGCATCTGCCCAGCCGCGATGCCCTGCTGGCCGAGGCACGGACGCTGTTCGCGCGCACGCCGTCACTCGACGAGATCGTCGACCGCGCGCATGCGCTGGTGCTGGCGGCGGTCGGCCGGCAATTGGCGGTGATCGGGGTTGGCGCCGGGGCGGAGGCGAATAGCCCGCTCGTGCGTTAGGCGGCAATCGGGGGATATTCCCCACTCGGAGACCGCACACCGATGATTACCGATATCGCAGAACTCGACCGGCTTCGCGACGAATGCCGGCGAATGGTGACGCAGCGATCGATGATGTCGGCGGGGGCGGCGGTGGTCCCCGTGCCGGGCGCCGATCTGGTCGCCGATGTCGGCCTGTTGTCGAACATGCTGCCCGCGATCAGCGCGAAATTCCAACTGGACCACGAACAGGTGCAGAAGCTGGAACCGCGCATGGGCCAGCAGGTGTTGGTGATCGCATCCAGCATGGGCAACAACGTGATCGGCCGCATGGTGACGCGCAAGCTGGTGGTCGCGCTGTTGAAGCGTATGGGCGTCCGCGTCGCCACCGCCTCGGTGGCCAAATACGTGCCGTTCATCGGATCGGCGGTCGCGGCGACGATCAGCTTTGGCGCGATGAAGCTGATCGGCAACGGCCATATCGACGATTGCTACCGCACCGCCCGCGAACTGATGGGCCAGCCGCTGCCGAAATGACCTGCTCCAGCCGTTCGTCCCGAGTAGGGATTGAGCCTGTCGAAAGCCCGTATCGAGGGACAGGTTGTCGCACGCAACGGTGCCTCGATACGAGCCCTCGATACGCCCCTGCAGGGCTACTCGGTCTCTACTCCGCACGAACGGGTCAGGTGAAATCGTCAAATTGACGACGCGGGGTATGTCCTACACTGCGTTACTGCATTATTCCCGACGAACGATAGCTCTTTCCCACCGTCCATCGCACCAACCAGCGTTATAATCGCGCGCGCGCAGACACATGCGCGCGCGCCCGCGGCCGTGAGGGTGACTTTAGTGACTTTCCGCCGTCAGTGGCCGGTCAACAACACGGTCGGCACCCGCAACACGGTGCGCAGATCTGTCGCGTCGTCGGTGGCGCCCAATTCGACCGACCAGTTCACGCTCGACCGGTCGGTGACGCGGTACGTGACGCCGAACAGCAGCCGCCCGATCTGCAGGTCACGCGACGTCGTCATCCGCGTGTCGCCCCAGGTAGCATTGGCCTGCAGCAACTGGGTCCGCGTCTTCGTTCCCAACGCCCAGCTATGCGCGTACCCCAGGTTCAGCGTCGTGCGCTGGTTGAAGGAGATGCCGATGCCCGCACTCGCCGAAATCGCATCGCCGGGATCGACATACGAGATCAGCACCGGCGGAATCTCGGTGTTCACGTTCTTGCCCAGGTTGAACGTGTAACCAAGCGTTCCGAACAGCACGACCGGATCGCTGGGCAGGATCGCGGTCAGGCTGGGCGCAATGCCCCAAAACCCGGCACCAGTGGCGGCCCGGCGCGCCCGGCCCAGCGGGTCGCGTGGGATCGCGAACGGGTCGCTCCCCGTCGGGATCACGCCTTGCAGGTTGGCGATCAGATACGGCGTGCCACCGCGCCCGTCGAGCAGCTGGTATCGCGCCGTCACCTCCAGATCGCCGATGCCGTTGCCCTTCACCGAATTGTCGATGGTGGCGGCCGAGTCGTTGGTGGTGCTGCCCGATATCGGCGCGAGGATCGACGAATCGGACCGGTGTACGACCGGTAACCGGACGCCCAGTTCCAGCCGGTTGGTCAGCCCGTAACGGAGCGCCGCAGAGCTGGTGATGACGTCCTGCCGGCTTTCGTTGATGTCGAATACGCCGACCAGCACCGCCTCGACCAGCTCGATCCCGCGGAACACCGCCCGGTTGCGGTCGGCGCGGGCATAATCCAGCTGCACTTCGCCGGTGAGCTGCCCCTTGCGGGTCACGATGCTGCCGGCGCTATCGAGCACCGCCAGTTCGATCGGCCGATCCTCCGCCACGGGGGCCTGACCGACGCGTTCCAGCGGCGCGAGTGGCGGCTGCAGCACCCCCGCCGGATCGCCCGGTGTTCCCGGCGCCCCGGCCTGCGCCGCCAGCACGGCGGGCGCGGGGGGCAGCGGTGCGCCGGCGATCGCCACGGCCTGAGGTTGATCGAGCCGGCGCTGCAGTTCGGCGAGGCGCTCGTCCTGCGCATCGATCCGCGCCTGTTGCGCCTTCAACTGCGCCTGTGCGGCATCGAGCTGTTGCTGGACGGTGGGGCGGGCGGGGCGACGTTGGGCGTCGACGGGCAGGGCGATCAGCCCCGTTCCTGCAAGCAGCGCGGCGACGAATCCTGATCCCCTCATTGGCCCCTCATTGACGGAATTGCATGGCGTTGATCGCCACATCCTGCACCCGCAACATCGACGATCCAAGCACATCCGGTCCGGCGTTGTGCAGATCGATGCCGATTGCGGTGGAGGTATCGATCGCCCGGTCGTTGCCCGCATTGGCGATCGCCGTTCCGAACGCGCTGCCCGCCAGATGCGTGATCGTCAGGTCGGCGGCGCGCAGCTCGGCCACTTGCAAGGCGCCGCGTGTCGACTGGCTGACGGTGCCATTATCGGTCACGACGCCCTCACCGGTAACCGGCACCAGGCCCGCCGCGACCGGCGCCGCGCCGCCCGACAGGGTAAGCGACACCGCCGGCGTCCCGCCACTCGCGCTGATCTGGATGCCGTTGCGGCTGTCATAGGTGACGACGGGCATCGCCGGATCGCCGCTGGCCCCGGCATTGCCGCCACCGGCCGCCACCGTCTCGCCGGACCTGGGGGCATAGACGGTCAGCGTCGGTGTGCCATGGTCCGCCTGGAACACCGATCGCAGGACCACCGCGCCGTTGATCGCGGTCTGCGTCTGCACGGTCAGCGCGACATCGATCCCGCTCGGCAACCGGAACCCGCCGCGCTGCGCCGCCAGTACCTCGTTGGGTAACGGGTCGGGCAACGGCGCTAGCGGTGCAGCATCCGGTGCGGCCTGCATCGACAGCAGCAGGATCAGGATGCCGTGCATCTCAGAAATCTCCACGGAAGGGATTGGTCAGCGACAGCGCCTGCTGGCTGACCGGATCGGCGAACCGCCCGCCGATCGGCGCCCGTGTATAGGCGACCCATTGCCGTTCCTGATTAAAGCGCGACTTCGCCCGCGCCTGATCCTGCGACAACACGAAATAGATGCCGTTCCAGGCGCCTTCGAACTCGGCGCGCGGCATCACGGTCAGCCCGCTCGACGGATCGCCGAGCAGCACCTCGTCACGCTGCACGCCCTTCACGACGACGAAATGGCGGTAGTTCTTCACCGCGATCAGGGCGATGCCGGGCACCCCGGTGGCGGCGACCTTGTCCAGCGACACCTTGTATCCGTCCGCCGACAACTGATGGCTGGCCAGCCAGCGCTTCATGTCGAGCAGGGAGAAGCCGACCCGGCGGATCTGGTCGCGATCGCCGCGCGCCCACATGCCGCGAAACGCATCGTCCTCACGCACCGCCAGATCGTAATGATAACGCAACAGGGTCGCGAGCGCCGCGGATCCGCAGCTGAAATCATATCGTTGGCGGATGACGCCGTCGAACCGGCGCTCGACGACGCTGGTGACGGGTACGGCGTAATCGCCGACGGGACCGACCGGTGCCACGAACCGCGTGGTGCCGACGACATGGTCGGCACAGGCCGACAGCGCCAGCGCCAGGATCAAGGCCGCAGCCCGCATCACTGCCCCGGCGTGATCGAGATGTTGACCGCCATTGCCGCGTTGATCGCGACGTTGTTGCCGGTGTTGACGTTCAGGATCGACAGACCGGACATGTTCTGGAAGGCGTTGTCGGCGATCTGCGCGTTGCCGGTGGTGGCATTGTCGCCGATGCTGTTTCGCGACACGCCGGCATTTTGGGTGTTGGTCGCGATCTGGGCGGTGTCGGCGCGGCCGGCGATATCGTGCAGGGCGGTGTCGTCGATCGTCGCGACGTCGAAGGGGGAGGCCGAAACGGGCTCGGTCGTGGTCGGCGCCGTCTGAGCGGCTGCCGTGGTCGCGAAGGCCGTCGCGAGGACTGTGCCCCAGATAGCGAGGGCGGGGCGGCCCGGAAGGGAGATCATCTGACGCTCCTCGATAAAGGGAAAAGAACCGGCGGCGCCAAGGCACCGCCGGCTTCGAGGGAGTCGATTACATCGAGATATCGCCGGCCGAGACCGCGACGCTGACGTTCGCATTCTGCGATGCGCCGACGCCGGTGTTCTGGTTCAGCGCCTGCATACCGGCGAAGTTCTGGAAGGAACTGCCATCGGTGTTGATGCTGTTGTTGGTGTTCGGGCCGCCGCTGTCGCCGCCGGTATAGGTCACCGTTACCCCGGTGACGTAGCTGGACAGGGTGGCACTGGCGACCAAGGCCCCATCGCCGAACACATTGCTGGTGCTGGCAACGCCGGTCTTCATCGACGTATCGGTCATGTTGTTGCTATTGGTGACCGAGCTGTCGTTGCCACTGTCGGCGACGCGGATGGAGTTATCCGAGTTGTCCGACTGATCCCGGCTGTCGTTGTTGCTGTTGTTGACCGAGTTGTTGGAGCTGTTCGACTGGTCACGGCTGTCATTGCCGCTGTCGGCCACGCTGATCGAATTGTCCGAATTGTTCGACTGGTCGCGGCTATCGTTGCCCGAGTCTGCGACATTGGTCGAATTGTTCGAGTTATCGGTCGCCGTGCTGCCGTTGTTGGCGGAACGACCCGAGGCCGTGCTGTTGTTCGAACTATCGTTGCCGCTGTCGGCCACGTTGGTCGAACGATCCGAATTATCGTTGCCGCTGTCGGCGACGTTGGTCGAATTATCCGAGTTGTCGTTGCCGCTATCCGCCACGTTGTTCGTCGTGGTGGAATTGTCGCTGCTGTCGGTGACGTTGGAATTGTCACTGGCGGCGACCCGGCCACCGGTGGTCGTGCGATTGTCCGACGAGTCGGTCGACGCATCGTTGTTGCTGTTCGAACTGTCGTTGCCGCTGTTCGTGTTATACGAGGCGACGGTCGTGTCGGTCGACAGGTCGTTGCCGTTGCCGGAGTCGGCGACGTTCGTCGAATTGTTCGAGTTATCGTTACCGCTGTCGGCAACGTTCGTTGAGTTGTTCGAGCTATCGTTACCCGAATCGGCGACGTTGGTCGAATTGTTCGAATTGTCGGTATTCGTCGTCATCGTCGAGGACGTCGAGTTATCGTTGCCGGAGTCGGCGATATTGGTGGAGTTGTTCGAACTATCGGCAACATTCGTCGAATTGTTCGATTGATCGTTACCGCTGTCAGCGACATTCGTCGAGTTGTCCGAATTGTCGTTGCCGGCATTCGAGTTATCGGTCGACAGATCGTTACCATTGCCGCTGTCCGCGACGTTGGTGGAGCTGTTCGAATTATCATTGCCGCTATCGGCGACATTAGTGGAATTATTCGAATTGTCGGTCATCGAATTGTTCGAGCTGTCGTTGCCGCTATCGGCCACGTTCGTCGAATTGTTCGAATTATCCGTCGTCGAGCTGTTGGAATTGTCATTACCGCTGTCAGCAACGGCCGTCGAGTTATCCGAGCTGTCATTCGCCGAATCAGCAACGTTGGTCGAATTATTCGAGTTGTCGTTGCCGCTGTCGGACACGTTGGTCGACAGGTCATTGCCATTGCCGCTGTCGGCGACATTGGTCGAGCTGTTCGAATTGTCGTTACCCGAATCGGCCACGTTGGTGGAATTGTTCGAATTGTCATTGCCACTGTCAGCAACGGCGGTCGAGTTGTCCGAGCTGTCGTTAGCCGAGTCAGCGGTATTCGTGGAGTTGTTGGAATTGTCGTTGCCGCTGTCGGCGACGTTGGTCGACAGGTCGTTGCCATTGCCGCTGTCGGCAACATTGGTGGAACTGTTCGACTGGTCTGTCGTGGCGGAGGAGCTGTTGTTGGCGGCGGTCTGGCCGGCGCCGGCGGTGTTCGTGGTGTCCTGCGCGATGGCGATGGACGGCGCCGCGATCAACAGTGCGGCGACGGAACAGGAACGAAAGAGCTGGGTCTTCATCGGACATCCTTCCATGAATTACGCCACGCCTGCCGTTGCTCCGAACCGACGGAGATATGGAAGGGACGGTGCGGCGCCTGGATCGGCACGGTGGAAACATCCTCCCTATCCGGCAGTGGCGCTGCCCCAGCTTGGTAGAATAGCGCCCCCCCGTTCATCGACTTCGCGTCCCCCGATTTGGGGGGGCGACAGGACCGATCAGATCAGGGTGGCGCGACTGTTCGGGGCCGCCCGCACCGCGCTTTTTAGCAGCAACGCGACCAGTTCGGCCTGACGGTTCGTGTCGGTTTTCAGGAAGATCTGCTTCAGGTAGGACCGGGCGGTCTGTTCCTGTACACGCATCCTGACTGCGGCATCCGTTAGCGACAGCGAACCGGCCAGCAGGCAGGCCAGACGGGTTTCGACCGGCGACAGTGCGTACAGCTTGCATACGGGTGAAAGCAGCGCGTCGAGATCGCGATCGGGGTCGAATATCCGCACCACGGCAGCGACGTCGTCATCGCCCGTGCCGTGCGCCGCGTTCGGCAGGATCACCGCGAGGAGTGGCCGGCCCGCCTTGCGTTGCAGGGCGACGACCGGCGCCTCCGCCACGCTTGCATCGCGCGGAGTACCGCCACTCGACACATGTTCAATCGCGGCCTGCAAGCGCATCGTATCGGCGAGCCGGGTAGCGCTCAGCATCGATCCCGCACGGCGGATGCCGTCGTTCCTCGCTAGCATCAGTTCGGCGGCAGCATTCACGAACACCAGTTCGCCGTGCCCATTGACCAGCACCGTGCCCACATCGCTGCTGTTGATCGCCGATGTCAGACCCTGGATGCGCGCCATCGCGCGTGACCGCAGCGACCATAAGCGAAAGAACGGCTTCACCATCGCGATCAGCCGCGCGCCGATATCACGCGTATCGATATAGGTGCCCTCGCCGTGAAGCCGCACGGCGATCGTTACGGTGGCAACGCCGTCGCTGGCGGGAATCCGGGCCGTAACCATCGTCGATCCGCCCGGCTCGTCGTTCTCGCGCGCATGGCAGATCGGGGTCTGTTGGATAGCCGCAACCTTTGCCGCCGCGATCATGTCCCGTTCCGCCGACGATCCGGGTTCGCCGGTGCCACTGACGAACATCACGCGCGGTTGATCGTCTGCATCATGCCAAGCGGCCATCACGCCATCGGTGGCCAGTTCATGTGCCACTTCGTGCATCATTTCGGCGAGCGGTTCATAGCCGTCATCGCCGATGTCGCCTCGATCGGCGCCGGTCTCGGTGCGACGGAATTCGGATAACAGAATGATGTTCGGCGAATGCCGATCCTGCTGGGCGACGTGCAAGCGCGTGGCCATCCCGGTAATCCTCCCTGTCACGGCAACGCACCGCCTGCGCCGGTGGGCGTGCCGATCGTCGTCTCTATGAGCTGGATTGTCCGCACGCACCGGCGCCATGTCGGCGTCGGGCTTTCGATGTTCATCCAGCTGTCATCCAGTGTTCATCGCACCATTCCAGATGACGGCAGAACAACAAAAGTTCAGCGCCTTCGATCTTCTCAACAACATAAGTTTGGTTGATATTTCAGATCGCGTCCGAAATGATGACGCTGTACCTTGGAAGACCGGCAATAGTTTCGATTCCGTACCATTTCGGGACGAAGAATCCTTCATCATTCGTTCAGATGATGGCCGATGATGGGGGTAATGCTATCCATAACAATAATGACCCTTAGCATCGGGTCGAGAGGGAGGGCGCCGTGGACGATAATCCGCTGATCGCGCGATTGCAGCATTGCTGTCGACTCGAAGAACGAGACATTCGGGAATTGCTCGACCTGTGTTGGGATGTTCGTGACATCGGTCGCGGCGTCAACATCGTCCATGACGGCGAACGCGCCGATCGCGTTCATCTCATCATGAGCGGTTGGGCGGCCCGCTATAAGTTATTGCCGAGCGGCGCACGTCAGATCACCGCTTTGCTCTTGCCCGGCGACCTTTGCGATCTGCGGTGCACTATGCTGGCCCGGATGGATCAGGGGATCATGGCGCTCACGCCTGTGCGCGTCGCCTATATCCTGCCGCAGGCGATCAATGCGCTGGAACGGACCGACCCGATGGTCGGACATGCGCTGGCGTGGTGTTCGCTGGTCGAGCAGGCGATATTGCGCGCATGGATCGTCAATATGGGTCGTCGCCACGCACTGGAACGCGTGGCGCATCTGTTCTGCGAGCTGTCCGAACGCCTGGCGATGATCGCGCCGGATGGACAGGGGCCGCGCTTTTATCCGCTGACGCAGGAGGAGATCGCCGACACGCTGGGTCTGACGCCGGTTCACGTCAACCGCGTGCTGCAGGACTTGCGAAGCCGGGCGATGATCACGTCCCGCCGGGGCGGTTTGACGGTGCTGGACCTGGTTGGTCTGCAGCGATTGGCGGGATTCAACGGGGCCTATCTGCGCCCGCAGACGGTGCCCGTCGCCGAACTCGCTATCGCCTGAGAGACAGCGCCACCGTCCACACGCGAAAAAAGCCGCCGACCGATGGGCCGACGGCTTTCATTCCGAACCGCTAACGGATCAGGCGTAGGTGACCGACTTGTTACGACGGCGATAGCGCATCGCCGTGCCGACCATGCCGAAGCCGAGGAACATCAGCGCCCAGGTCGAAGGCTCGGGAACGGCGAACACGACGTTATCGACCTCCAGCGAGTTACCGCCGCTGATGAAGTTGATGCCGCCGATCATCGCGTCGCCTGCGCTGCGCGTGAAGGTAACGCGACGGTTCGTCTGCGGAATGTCCTGGTTGCCATTGGCGTTGGCCGTGAACAGGCTGCCGGCGAACGTGCCGATGACCTGACCGGTCGTGCTGAGCAACTGGACCGAATTGAACGAGTCGATCGAACCCAAGAAGAAGCTGACCGTGTCGAAGCCCGTGCTGGACTGAAGCATAGCCGAACCACCGTTCAGGACGGCAAGATAGTTGCTGCCGTCGCTGAATGCGGGCTGCGCATACTGGTTGTTGAGATCGCCGTTGACGATCGACGAATTGACCGTGTTCAGGGAGAACCCGGTCGGCAGCGCACCGTTGAAGGTGATCGCGGTACCGGTGGGTGCTGCGAACGAGGCCGCACTGCCCAACTGGGTAACGAAAGTTGCCGCCGAAGCAGGCGACGCGATCGCGGTAAACAGACCGGCTACTGCCGCAATTTTCATAACCATAGAGATACTCCCTTTAAGCAGAAGGTTGGCCTTCGCCGTTCCAGCACCTCGCCAGAGCGCACGGTCATGGCCGTCCATCCGAGCGCTTAACGCAGCCTTTAGGTTTTGGTTGCAGCGCAGCATAGTTATAATCACGCATTCACTAAGATTTTGTTCCCGAATCGTGTCAAAAAGACACACTGAGGTCGCGATACGGCAAAGAAAGGGTTTGTTTACTGGGTATGAACGTCCTCTGCGGATACTTTATATCCGGAATTGAGCCATTTTAGGATTTCCGCAACGATGGGATGGTTGACGTCCTTATACCGTTTCGCCAGCGAGTCGCGCCGTGCCGAAAGGCGGCCCAAGCCACTGTCCTGAAACGACAATAAGTCTGCCTCAAGCATGGCGGCGAGTGGATCGCCGCCGACCGTGGAGGCCGCCTGCCGGAATGCGGCCATGTACCGATAGGCATCTTTCCTGTCGTATAATATCGGCAACGTCAGTGCGGGGATGCAACCGAGCAGCGGTTGCAGCGCCGGATTGATGGCGTGGACCTGAAGATGACGGGCATTGGCGGCGGATCGGCCGGTGAAGGCGCGTAGGTGCAGGTGATCGGACATACGCGGGCCGTCGTTCACCGGATAATTGTCCCACAGGCACACCGGCCGCCCCAGACGGGCAGCGACATCGGCAAGATGGCCAGGGCCGATCTCCCGCGAACACACCTCTTCGCCCGTCCAGTAGATGCGGATCGCCGGGTCGAGTAGGCGGCCGAGTGCCTCCAGATAACCTGCCGGTCGTTCGCCGAAGACGCGATCGAGCACGCGATCGTCCGAATAATAGGTCGGGCACATATAAACCCGGGTCGCGGATGTCCGGCTCGCACAGAAATCGACGATCACCACCTGCCGTTCGGCCAGATCGGGCAGGTCGCCGCGCATGTCGTCGAACAGGATGGCGAGGTCGTCGATGCCGATCGCATCCAGTGCGGCGAGTCGGGCGGCGAGTCGCGTGCGTGCGGACTCGTTGAAATCGACATGCACCTCGAACGGGGTCAGGCCGACACCGAATCGCACCCCCATTGACCGGCAATGCGCGGCAAACGCGGCGATCGCCGCTGTGGCTTCCGGCGGATGCGGCTCGTCCCAGCGGCGACGGAGGTGCGCGTCGCCCTTGGGGGCATAATGGTAGAAGCCATAGCCGGCGGGGGCGAGGTGATCGATCACCGCGGTTCGTTCCTCCCAAGTCCAGGCGGGGCCGAAGAATGCTTCGATGATCCCGAGTTCGGGCGTGGAGTGAGTCTGCATCCGCCCGACATCGCGCAGCGGGCGGGGGGGTGTCCAGCGATCGGCCACCGATTCGGCGGGCGTCACCCTTGCCCCGCCGATGCTGCCCGGTATAGCCGGCCGTATATGGCGGTGGAGGACGGCGTGCGGATATATCGCGTGATGGGCAGGCGGATGGTGCTGGGCTTGGCGGCTGCGCTCGCCGGTATCGGCATGGCGCCGGCCCTTGCCGCGCAACCGCGCGAGCCGTTGACCGTCTTCGCCGCCGCCTCGTTGACGGATGCGCTACAGACGGTCGGGCGCGCGTACACGCAGCGGACGGGCCAGCCGGTGCGGTTCTCCTTCGCGTCCAGCGGCACCGGTGCGCGCCAGATCGAGGCGGGGGCGCGGGCCGATCTGTTCGTGTCGGCCGAACCGTCGTGGATGGATCAGTTGCAAAAGGCCGACCGGTTGCAGCCGGGTGCGCGCCGCGATCTGCTCGGCGGGCGGCTGGCGCTGGTGGCGCCGCGTGCGAGCCGGATGAGCTTGCGCATCCGGCCCGGCTTCCCGCTGGCCGCCGCGCTGGGCGATCGTAACCGGCTGGCGGTCGGCGATCCGCGCAGCGTGCCGGCGGGGCGGTATGCGCAGGCGGCGCTGACCCGACTCGGCGTATGGGCGTCGGTCGCCGACCGGCTGGCGCCGGCGCAGGACGTGCGGGCGGCGCTGTCCTATGTCGCGCGGGGCGAGGCGCCGCTGGGCGTCGTGTACGAGACGGACGCGGTGGCCGAACCGGCGGTCAGGGTCGTCGGCCTGTTCCCCGCCGCCAGCCATCCGCCGATCATCTATCCCGCCGCCGTGATCCGCGGCGCGAAGCCGGGGGCTGTGGCATTCTATCGGTTCCTGGGCGGCGCCGAGGCCAGGGCGATCTTTCGCCGCTATCGCTTCCGGCCGCTCGGCTGACGATGCTGACGCCCGAGGAGTGGGAGGCGCTGGGGCTCAGCCTGCGGATCGCGGGGGCCGCGACCTTCTGGGGGCTGATTGCAGCGACGGCGTTCGCTTGGTTGCTGGCGCGGGTGCGGTTTCCGGGGCGGTTCCTGCTCGATGCGCTGCTGCATGCTCCCTTGATATTGCCGCCGGTGGTGATCGGCTTCGTGCTGCTGATCCTGTTCGGGACGCAGGGGCCGATCGGGCGCTGGCTGGACGAGGTATGGGGCATCCGGCTGGCCTTCACCGCAGCGGGGGCGTCGCTGGCGGCGGGGGTGTCCGCCTTTCCGCTGATGCTGCGTGCGGTGCGGCTGTCGATCGAGGGGGTCGATCCGCGACTTGAAGAGGCGGCGCGCAGCCTGGGGGCGGGGCCGTGGGACCGGGCGTTCACGATCGTGCTGCCGCTGGCGCTGCCGGGGCTGGTCGCGGCGGCGGTGGTCGGCTTCGCAGCGGCGCTGGGCGAGTTCGGGGCGGTCATCACCTTCGCCGCCAACATCCCCGGCGAGACTCAGACGCTGCCGCTGGCGATCTATGCGGCGTTGCAGGTGCCGGGCGGTGAGGGCGCGGCGGCGCGGCTGTCGGGCATCTCGTTCGCGGCGGCGCTGGCGGGGCTATTGCTGTCGGAGCTGTTGTTGCGGATCGGTCGTCGCCGGGCGGGGCGGTGATGCGGGTCAGCGCGCGGCACCGGCTGGGCGAGTTCCGGCTGGACGTGGCGTTCACCGGGCCGAAGGACGGCATCACCATGTTGTTCGGGCCATCGGGCGCGGGCAAGTCGGTAACGCTCGCCATCGTTGCGGGGCTGGTCCGCGCGGACGCGGCGATGGTGGCGGTGGGCGACCATGTGCTGACCGACACCGCCACCCGCATCGCGGTGCCGGCGGAGCGACGGCGGATCGGCATCGTTCATCAGGACGCGCGCCTGTTCCCGCATTTGTCGGTCGATCGCAACCTGACCTATGGTTGGCGGCGCGCACCCAAGGCGGCGTCGGACGGGCGGCGGATCGAGCGCGACGCGGTGATCGAGGTGCTGGCGATCGGCCATCTGCTGGATCGCCGGCCGCTCGACCTGTCGGGCGGCGAGCGGCAGCGGGTGGCGATCGGCCGCGCACTGCTCAGTCAGCCCGACCTGCTGCTGCTCGACGAGCCGGTATCGGCGCTGGACGAGGCGCGGCGCGGCGAGGTGCTGGGCTTCATCGCCGCGCTGAAGCGGTTCGGGCTGCCGATGCTGTACGTGACCCACCGCGAGGACGAGGTCCGGCTGCTCGGCGATCATCTGGTGCGGATCGAGGCGGGGCGGGTGGTGGCCGAAGGCACGCCGGCGGCGCTGCTGCCGAGCGGGTTGGTAACGGGCGAGGCGGTGGCGCCGGGGCTGGTGCGGATCGGCGGCGAGACGATCGCCGTGCCGGGGCTGGATGCGCCGGTGGGAGCGGCGGTGCGGGTGTCGTGGTGACGGGCGGGGCGTGTCACTATGTGGAAGGTTAGGCTAAGGTTAGGCCAACCAGTCCTATTTTTCCCGCGCGCGATGATGAGAAAGAACAGCGATCATATTGGCTCGCGGGTTACCATCATTGGGGACTGTAGGACAGCGATAGGCCGCAAACTGCAGATGACGGATGGCGCAATTCGGGTTGCCCACTGATTTCTGCGGAGCTTCGAAAGGGCTTGGCGGTACTCGTAACGTCACTCGTGGACTTGGCTCGGGTTGGCTACGGCAGCGGTAGCGAAAGCCGCGACATCCGCGTCGGAAATTTTTGACAGGTGCGACCCGCGCGAGGTCAAATCAGGTATTCCTGCTTCACAGCCGGACTGGCCAGGGCCCAATGGTTTCACCGTATGGCAGTTCTACGATTGGATGTTGGCGGGTCCGCGCGGTGATGCGGCCAGCTGCGCCACCGGCCAAGCGAGGAGGTTACCGAGCGAAAACAGGCCAAGTAGCTGGACGACATCGCCAGCATTCGGCGTTGATCCTCCCAGCAGGGCATGCGCCGTTACCAGCGTCATGAGGGCGTTCTGCGCGACGAAGACCAGCGATGCGCGTCGGAATGCGAATGACGCGACCAGCAACGCGGCTATGGCGACCAGCGCCCATTCACCCCCTTGAGGATTGCCCAGAAACGCGGCCGCGACAATGGCGTAATCGAAAACCGCCAAACACGGCAGCGCCAGTGCACCCAGGATCGCGATGCCCCTCATCGCCGCCCTCTCAGCGCCGCGGCGAAGATCGCCGGCGCATTCTCGGTCCAGACCTGCGCCACGCGCGATCGCCACAGCACTCCGGTAGCGGTCGACTGTAGCGCGGCATTGCCTTCGCCATAGGTTATCAGTTCCACCCGGCCATCCGCGCGCAAACGGCCAAATCGGAGAACGAAACCTTCGTCCATCGCGTGCTGTCCCTTGATCGTATAATTGATGATCGTCAGGCTGCGGTGCGGGTCGGTAGATGGAATGGTGTAGGTGTTGACCAGATTATCGCCTCCGTCCCACGGCACCAGTGGTCCGACGTCGTTAAGCGTACCGATACCTGAAGGTGCGCCGTCCCGTCCCGGCGTCGGATCAGCAGCCAACGCTTGGCCGACGAGCAGTAGGCCCGCCGCATTCGATAGCGTCGCGGGTGCAAGATTCACCACAAGATAATCGTGTGAGAAGAAACCGGGCGAGAAACCTTCTGCACCAACATTGTTTGGCAATGTGAAGCTGGGAAAGTCCGACCGCTCGGGATTGACCAGGATGCGTCCATTCCTGACTTCGGCGCGGGCAAGTTGTATCGGTGGTCCAGACGTGAAGCGCGGATCAGCCACAATTCGCCGGAGGGCCATTTCGGCCGACTGTCGGGTGCCGCTCGGCGTGTCCAGCCGTGCCGCGATCAGGGATGCCGCGCTTTGCCTGAACACGACCGCTCCTATTCTGACAGGCGAAAGAGTATGGGTAGTGGCCCCATCCCTGTCAAACCACGTCGTCGCCAGGCGTATAGTTCACGTTACCGGGCAAGTAGGACAAACCCGTTCATCGCCATTCCAATGGCAAGAGACTCAACGAGTTCAGAGAAGTTTGCTGGATCCAAAAAAACAACTAGCTTTTCCGAACCCCGCTGAACGACCGTCCAGCACCGCCGATATCAGGCGGCCAGGGCCAGCCGCCACGCCTCGGCCTTCGCCAGTGCGGGCGCGTCGTCGACGTCGATCCAGTCGAGGTCGCTGCAATCGACCACATGGGCGCGGCGATCGGCGGCGAGGAGGCGCATGCCTTCGGTGAGGGAGGGGGCGCCGAGGCTGCCGAGCGCGGCGAACAGGCGGGGGCCGATCGCGAAGACGCCGGTGTCGTAGCAGTCGGCGTCCGCCATGCCCTTGCCGATCGCGACGATGTCGTCGCCATCGGTCTTCACCCAGGTCACGTCGTCGGGATCGACCCAGGGGTGGCCGATGCGGCGATCGATGCCGAGGGTTGCGCCATCGCCGATGCCCGTGGTGGCAAGGCGGGCGTAGAGAGCGGGGGCGACGAGGTGGTCGCACATCGCCAGCACCGCCGGTTCGCCGGCCAGCGCAGGGGCGGCGGCGAGGACGGAGACACCGTTGGGCTCGCGGTGGTCGCGGGTCATCACCGTCTCCACCGCCAGCGGCCAGGCGCGGCCGGCGAGGTGCGCCGCGATCGGCTCCGCGCCGTAACCCAGCACGACGATCGCCCGCGTCAGCCCCGCCTCGGCCATGCCGGTCAGGGCATGGTCGATCAATGGCCGGCCGGCGACCGGGCAGAGCGGCTTGTACGGCGCCGCCGGTCGCAGCCGGCTACCATAGCCGGCGGCGAGCAGGACGGCGTTGCGGATCATCGCGTCGTTATCCCGTCAGGCGGCCGCGATGAACTTCTCGACCTCTAGCTGGGCGAGGTCGTCGGTCATCTGGGTGCGAGGGTGCTTGCAGAAATAGGCGCTGGCGGGGTCGATGACACCGCCGATGCCGCGATCCTTGGCGATCTTCGCACAGCGGATCATGTCGATCGCGACGCCGGCGGAATTGGGCGAATCCTCGACCGAGAGGCGTAGTTCCAGGTTCATCGGCACGCCGCCGAACAACTGGCCTTCCATGCGCAGGAAGCAGACCTTGTTGTCGTTCTGCCACGGCACATAATCCGACGGGCCGATATGGACGTTGTCGTCGTCGAGGCGTTCGGCGGCGACCGATTGCACGGCCTCGGTCTTGGAGATCTTCTTTGATTCCAGACGGCGATGGTTCGACATGTTCAGGAAGTCGGTGTTGCCGCCGGTGTTCAGCTGGTAGGTGCGGTCCAGCTTCACGCCGCGCTTGGCGAACAGGTCGGTCAGCACGCGGTGCACGATGGTCGCGCCGAGCTGGGCCTTGATGTCGTCACCGACGATGGCGACGCCGGCATCCTCGAACCGCTTGGCCCAGACCGGGTTCGACGCGATGAAGACGGGGATGTTGTTGACGAAGGCGACACCGGCTTCCAGCGCGCATTCGGCGTAGAATTCGGTGGCTTCCTGCGAACCTACCGGCAGATAGTTCATCAGGACGTCGGCGCCCGTTGCCTTCAGCTCGGCAATCACGTCTTCCTTCGACGGCTGCGTGTCGTTGGCGACGATGAAGGTGCGGTCGTCCTTGTAATCGGCCATGTGCTCGGCGACGCCGTCCAGCACCTTGCCCATCTTGACGACGGTGCCGGTGGCGGGAAGGTTGGCGGCGAAGACGGCGGTGCAGTTGGGCTTGGCGAAGACCGCCTCGGCCACGTCCTTGCCGACCTTGCGCGCATCGACGTCCCATGCGGCCACGACCTTGATGTCGCTGGGGCGGTAGCCGCCGACTTCCCAATGCATCAGACCGACGGCGTCATTGGTCCCTTCGCCATAATGCTCCAGCCCCTGAACGAGCGAGCTTGCGCAGTTGCCGATGCCGACGATGGCGATCCGGATGTTGGCCATTACAGTCCTATTCCTTGACGAGATAACGCGCCGGCGCTTCGGCCGGGGCGGGAGAAGTTGAATTCAGCAGCGACCGTTCGACCCGGCGATGCCAGGCGAGACCGGCAACCGCGATCAGCGTGAGAGGCACGATTTCGAACCACCAGAAGATGCGTGGATCGCCGATCAGGCAGGCGATGAAGATCATCCCGACGCGGACATTGGCGGTTTCCAGCGACAGCAGCCGCATCGGTGGCACGGCGGCGGCACCATAGCGCGCGCCCAGCACCTGCGGTTCGGGCGACGCGGCGAGGCGATGTTCGAATGCGCGCGCCAGCCGATCGGGGCTGCCGGCGAACCAGTCGTACAAGCGGACCAAGCCGCTGTCGCTGGCCGGCGTCGTGGAGGCGACCAGCGCCGTTCCCTTGATCCGGCGGTGGAATCGGCTGCGCTCGCCCTCATACAGGCTCGACTGCACGGCATGGGCGGCACCGGCGGCGAAGGCGAGGACCCAGCCACCGACCGTGCCGACCTCGATCGCCAGCACGACATAGATCAGAGCGAAGACACCGTGATCGCACAGGCCATCGAGCATCCGGCCGAGCGGGCTGGCGGTGCCGGTCGCGCGCGCGACCATGCCGTCCAGACCGTCGGCGACCAGCCAGCCGACCGACAGGACCAGGCCCAGCACCGCCAGCGGCCACGCATCGAACCGTGCATAGGCCAGTGCCGCCGCCGCCCCCAGCACCAGTCCCGCGACCGACACCGCATTGGCCGAGATGCCGCGCGCAAGAGTCCACGGCAGCAGCAGGCGGCTGGTGGGATGGATCAGCCAGAGATTGGAAGGGTCCTCGATCCGGCGATCGCGCGATCCATCCGGTGGAGGCACTGTCATAGGCTGGCGACAATGCGCCCGTGCGCGATTTATTTCAAGATGGTTACGGCAGGTTGACGTTCAGTTCATCGATCCACACCTGCGCCGTGCCGTCGGACGGGGCGCGCCAGTCGCCCCGCGGGCTGACCGCGCCGCCGGCCGACACCTTGGGGCCGTTGGGCAAAGCGGACCGTTTGAACTGGCTGGTCTGGAAGAAGCGATAGCAGAATTTCTCCAGCCAGTGGCGGATCGTCGGCAGGTCATAGGCGACACGCGCGTCCGCCGGGAAGTCCGCCGGCCAGCGGCCCGCATCCACGTCGCGCCAGGCGTGCCACGCCAGGAACGCGATCTTCGACGGGGCTAGGCCGTGGCGCAGCACGTAATGCGCGAAGAAGTCGTTGAGCGCGTACGGGCCGATCATCGACTCGGTCGATTGCAGCGCGCCGTCCGCGCCCGCCGGCACCAGCTCGGGCGAGATCTCCTGCGCCAGGATCGCGGCGAGCACATCGTTGGTCGCCGCATCATACTGGCCGTCGCGGATGCACCAGCGGATCAGGAACTGGATCAGCGTCTTGGGCACGCCGGTGTTGACCGCATAATGGCTCATCTGGTCGCCGACGCCATAGGTGCACCAGCCGAGCGCCATCTCGCTCAGATCGCCCGTGCCCAGCACGATGCCGGCGCGCTGGTTGGCGAGGCGGAACAGGTAATCGGTGCGCAGCCCCGCCTGCACGTTCTCGAACGTCACATCATATTGCGGTTCACCGTCGGCGAAGGGGTGGCCGATGTCGCCGAGCATCTGGCGGGCGGCGGGGCGGATATCGATCTCGTCGGCGGTGCAGCCCAGCGCGCGCATCAGCGCCCAGGCATTGGCCTTCGTCCCCTCGCCGGTGGCGAAGCCGGGCAGGGTGAAGGCCAGGATATCGGCGCGCGGGCGACCCAGCCGGTCCATCGCCTTGGCCGCGACGATCAGCGCGTGGGTGGAATCCAGGCCGCCAGAGACGCCGATCACCAGCGTCTTCGCCTGCGCCGCTTCCAGCCGCTTCGCCAGTGCCTCGACCTGGATGTTGAACGCTTCGAAACAGTCGGCGTCGCGCCCGGCGGGATCGTTGGGGACGAAGGGGAAGCGGCGGACGGCGCGTTCGAGACCGTGGTCGCCGACATCCTCACCGTGTGCGAAGCCGATGCGGCGGAAGCGGGTTTCGAGGTGGCCGGCAAACATCGCGGCGTCATTGAAGGTGCCGAAGCGGCTGCGCTCTTGCGCCAGTCGTTCGGTGTCGATGTCGGCGACGGTCAGGTGCGGTTCGCGTGAGAAGCGGGGCGATTCGGCGATCTGTTCGCCCAGTTCGTGGATCAGGCCCTGCCCGTCCCACGCGACGTCGGTGGTGCTCTCACCGATCCCGGCGGCGGCATAGACATAGGCGCAGACGCCGCGCGCCGATTGCGCGGCCGCCAGCATCGCCCGCTCGCGCGCCTTGCCGATGACGATATTGGACGCCGACAGGTTGCAGCAGATCAGCGCCCCGGCCAGCGCGCCCATCGTCGAGGGCGGGGTGGGCGCCCAGTAATCCTCGCAGATTTCGGCGTGGAAGGTGAAGAAGGGCAGGTCGGTGGCCGCGAAGATCAGGTCGGGGCCGAACGGCACATCCTCGCCATCGATCTCGATCGTCAGGCCGGTGAGGCCGCCGCCGCTCGCGAACCAGCGCTTTTCGTAATATTCGCGGTAATTGGGCAGAAACGTCTTGGGCACGACGCCCAGCACCCGGCCGCGCGCGATCGCGACCGCGCAATTGTACAGCCGGCCGTTCCGCTGGAGCGCGGCGCCGACGAGCAGCACGGGTTTCAGGTCGACGCTGGCCGCGACCACCGCCGCGATCGCATCTCGCGTCGCGCGCTGTTGTGCGGATTGCAGGTGGAGGTCGTCGATCGCGTAGCTGGTGAGGTTCAGTTCGGGGAATACCACCAGATCGACCCCGCGCGCATCCGCGTCCCGCGCCAGCGCGATCGTCGCCGCTGCATTGGCGCGCGTGTCGCCGACGCTGGCGCCGGGCGTGGCGGCGGCGACGCGCACCATACGCTGGCGGTGGAGCGAGTAGAACGGGTGGGTCATGATGAGGCTTCTACCCGATTTGACCGATCGCACCACGCCCCCGCGATCGTAGTCAAAAGAGCCACGGCCGATTATCTGACGCCCGCGGCGACCACGTTCCCGTCCCCGCGTCCGGGGTGTTCAAGACCGGGACGGCCCGGCAGCCTGAAGGAGGCTGTCATGGCGTGGATTTCCCTGGTGCTGGCCGGTTTGTTCGAGATCGTGTGGGCCGGCGCGATGAAGCAGTCGCACGGCTTTTCGCGACTGTGGCCGAGCGTCGTGACGATCGGCGGCATGTTCATCAGTTTCGGCCTGCTGTCCTGGTCGATGCGCACATTGCCGCTGGGGACGTCGTACATGATCTGGACGGGGATCGGCGCGGTGGGGGCGTTCGTGGTCGGGATCATGGTGTTCGGCGAAGCGGTCACGCCGATGCGCGTGATGGCGGCGTTGTTGATCGTCGGCGGGCTGGTGATGATGAAGCTGGCGACGCCGTGAGGGGGGTGGATGCTTTTAAGCGGCGTCCGGGATTGGTGGTAGCAGACAAGCGGCTTTCGGCAAGACAGATGGTAATAGCCGACATTTCCGTGCTGCCGCTTTTCGCGAAAAGGACGCTCAATCGTGCATGATCTCTGGGGCGGCGAAAGGCTCGATCAGATCCCAGCGGTTGCCGTAGAGGTCCTCGAATACAGCTACAATGCCATAAGGTTCATGGCGAGGCGTCTCAACGAAACAGATACCCCGCTGCGTGTAGGCGAGGTGGTCACGGGTGAAGTCATCCGTTTCTAGAAACAAAAAAACTCTACCGCCGCTCTGGTCGCCGATCGCCCTACGTTGCCTTTCACCGACAGCCCGCGCCAATAACAGTCCACTGGTCGCGCCGTATGGCGCAACCACGACCCACCTCTTGTCGTCTGTAAGCGCGGTGTCCTCCCGTAACTCGAAGCCAAGCTTCCCGACAAAGAAGGAGAGAGCAATGTCATATTCGTCCACGAGGAGGGCGGTTAGATTCAAACGCTGGGGCATCTGGTTACGCTGCCCCAATCTGAGCGTCGAGCAAACGCCATCGCCCGTCTAAATTGCTCGGTTGGTAACGGGGCACCCCGTTTCCCAAAATCTGTTCCCGATTGTCCATCCTCGAAATGGCCTATCGGAGACAGAGAAAAAGAAAAGATCGCGCTTAACGAATGGCCGGTCTCGGGAGCCCAGATCGCCATCCCAACGTCCACTAATAGGCGCCAGCGGAATAGCTGCTATTTCCATTCGCACTGGTCAACCTAGTACCAGACTCCAAACATCGAGAACCCGTATGGCCGTCACCCTATTCGGCATCCCCAATTGCGACACGGTGAAGAAAGCGCGCACGTGGCTCGATGCGCAGGGCGTCGCGTATGACTTCCACGACTACAAGAAGGCCGGCGTGGACGAGGGGCAGTTGCGTGGGTGGGTCGATCGGCTGGGGTGGGAGACGGTGTTGAACCGCAAGGGGACGACGTTCCGCAAGCTGCCCGAGGAGACCCGCGCCGATCTGGATGCGGAGAAGGCGGTGCGGATCATGCTGGCGCATCCGTCGGCCATCAAACGGCCGATCGTGGTGACGGGGGGTGAGGTGCGGGCCGGGTTCGATTCCGATGCCTATGCGGGGCTGTTTCCGGGCCGCTGAACGCGGCGGTACCGGTACTTGCCTGATCGCGGCGGGCGGCGCACACCTGCTGGCGGGCAGAGGGGGCGGTGATGGGCGACTGGGGCGGTTATCGGGGGCCGGACCGGCGGCGGGTGCCGCGGTGGTTCTGGCTGGTGGCGATCGCGTTGATGCTGTGGGGCGCGATGGGGATCGTCAGTTACATCCAGCAGGTGCGGCTGGGCGCGGAGGCGATGGGGCCGTCGACCGCCTATGACCGGATGTTTTATGGCGCGCTGCCGGTCTGGTACAATCCGCTGTTCGCGATGACGGTGGGTCGGGTTTTGCCGGCGCGCTGGCGCTGTTGTTGCGATCGACGGTGGCGCGGCAGTTCTTCATCGTGTCGCTGGTCGGGATCGTCGCGATGTTCGGCTGGGTGTTCGTGGCGACCGACCTGATCGCGCACAAGGGACTGGCCGAGGCGGCGGGGTTTCCGGCGCTGATCCTGGGGGTCGGCGTGTTCCAACTGTGGCTGGCGTCGCGCGCGCGGCGGCGCGGCTGGATCGGTTGAGGCGCTGGATCGGTTGAGCAGGCGGGGGTAAGGATCGCGGCCATGTCCACGACCTATACGCTCGACACCGCCACCAGCCGCGCCAACCCGACGCCGGCCCCGCTGAAGCGGCTGACCGTGCCCGCCATGCGCGCGCGCAAGTCCAGTCGCGAAGGCGGTGGCGAGCCACTGGTGATGCTGACCGCCTACACCGCGCGCAACGCGCAGTTGCTCGATCCGCATTGCGACATGCTGCTGGTCGGCGACAGCCTGGGGCAGGTTATCTATGGCCTGCCGTCGACGGTGCCGGTGACGCTGGCGATGATGGCGGCGCACGGCGCGGCGGTGGTGCGCGGCAGTTACCATGCGGTGGTCGTCATCGACATGCCGTTCGGCAGTTACGAGCGGTCGCCGGAACAGGCGTTCGACAGTGCGGCGTGGCTGTTGAAGGAAACCGGCGCGGCGGCGGTGAAGCTTGAGGGGGGCGAGGCGATGGCCGCGACCGTCCGCTTCCTGTCCGAACGCGGCATTCCGGTGATGGGTCATATCGGCCTGACGCCGCAGGCGGTGAACGTGCTGGGCGGTTATGGCGCGCGTGGCCGGACTGAGGCGGAGGCGGCCAAGATCGCCACCGATGCCACCGCCATCGCCGATGCGGGCGCGTTCGCGATCGTGGTGGAGGGCGTGGTCGAACCGATCGCGATCGCCATCACCCATGCGGTGGATTGCCCGGTGATCGGCATCGGCGCATCGGCGCAGTGCGATGGGCAGGTGCTGGTGGCGGAGGACATGCTGGGCCTGTTCGACCGCACCGCGCGCTTCGTGAAACGCTACGACGATCTCGCCACGCGGATACAGGATGCCGCCGCGCGCTATGCCGCCGACGTCAGGGCGCGCAGCTTTCCCGGCGTGGAACAGGTGTACGCGGCCAGGGCGCCGGCCGCGGATTGATCCGCTTCCGTTTCGCGGGCAACGTCGCTAAAGGCGCTGGTTCCCAAATCCTGCCCGTTTTTTCCCGCCTGCCTTTCCCGGAGCTAGTCCTTGGCCCTGCCGCCCGACACCAATGTGGCCTTTCTTCGCGAAGTCGATGACGAGGTTCGCCGCGATCGCCTGACCAATTTCTGGACGAAATGGGGGCTGTGGTCGATCGCTGGCGTGGTCGCCGCACTGGCGCTGCTGGGCGGGTTCCTGTTCTGGCAGCACCGCAGCCGCGAGGCCGCCGGTGCCGAGGGTGAGCAGTTGCAGACCGCGTTCGACGCGCTGGGCCAGGGACAGTTCGACAAGGCCGCCGCGCCGCTGAAGACGCTCGCCGGATCGGACGCCGCCGGATACCGGGCGCTGGCCAAGTTCACGCAGGCCGATCTGTTGCTCCAGAAGCAGGACCTGAAGGGGGCGGCGGCGATCTTCGCCTCGGTCGCCACCGACACCGGCGTCGGCCAGCCGTTCCGCGATCTGGCGCTGATCCGCCAGACCGCCGCGGAGTATGATACGCTGAAGCCGCAGACCGTGGTCGAGCGGATGCGGCCGCTGGCGGTGCCGGGCAATCCGTGGCTGGGCAGCGCCGGCGAGATGATGGCGCTGGCGCAGATCCGCCTGGGCCAGCAGGCGCAGGCCGGCCAGTTGTTCGGCCGGATCGCGCGGGACGAGGGCGTGCCCGATTCGCTGCGTCAACGTGCCGTTCAGATGGCGGGCGTATTGGGCGTGGATGCCCTTCCGTCGGGTGCGGCCGGAAAGCCCGCCGGCACCACCAATCAGGATAGCCCGTCGCAATGATCAAGCATTTCCGCGCCCCGGTGATGGTGGCGGCTCTGGTGGCGCTGAGCGCGTGCGGCATCTTCAAGGGCGGTGGCCCCAAGAAGACGCCGACCGTCGGCGAACGCGTGTCGATCCTGACGTCCGAAAACGGCGTCGCGACCGATCCGTCGCTGGCCGATGTGCAGGTGACGTTGCCCGCCTCGGCGGCGAACGACGCGTGGTCGCAGCCGG
Organism: Sphingomonas sp. Leaf339; assembly: GCF_001426195.1. Lineage (GTDB taxonomy): Bacteria > Pseudomonadota > Alphaproteobacteria > Sphingomonadales > Sphingomonadaceae > Sphingomonas. The sequence goes on from NZ_LMRS01000023.1 coordinate 364,063, forward strand.
GTGGCAATGCCGCCAAGTCGATGGGCCAATTGGCGCTCGGCGCGACGCCGGCCCGCGTGTGGCAGGCGACGATCAATGGCGGCTCCCCGCGGGAGCGGCTGGCGGCGACGCCGGTGGTGGCCGAGGGCAAGATGTTCGTGATCGACGTCGCCGCGGCGGTGCATGCGATCGCGGCCGATACCGGCGCGACGCTGTGGACGGTCGAACTGTCGCCCGGCAAGAAGAACAGCGGATCGCGCTTCGGCGGCGGCGTGAGTTACGACGACGGCAAGGTCTATGCCGATGACGGTCTGGGCGACGTTGTCGCGCTGAACGCGGCGGACGGCAAGGAATTGTGGCGGGCCAAGCCCGGCGGTCCGCTGCGCGGGGCGCCGACGGTCGCCAATGGCAATGTGTACGTCCTGTCGCAGGACAACCAGATCTTCGCGATCAACCAGGCCGACGGCAAGGTGCAATGGGCGCAGTCCGGCACGCTGGAGACGCAAGGCGTGTTCGGCGTCGCCGCGCCTGCCGCCAGCCAGGGTTCGGTCGTCGCCGGCTATTCGAGCGGCGAACTGTCCGCCTATCGATACGAGAATGGCCGCGTACTGTGGCAGGATGCGCTGTCGCGCACGTCGATCGCCACGTCGGTGTCGAGCCTGGCCGATATCGATGCGGCGCCGGTGGTCGATCAGGGTCGCGTCTATGCGGTCGGGCAGGGCGGGCGCATGGTCGCGCTGGAACTGTCGACCGGGCAGCGGCTGTGGGAGCAGAACCTCGCCGGTATCTCGACACCGTGGATCGCGGGCGAATGGCTGTTCGTGGTGACCGACGATGCGCGACTGGCGGCGCTGTCGCGGGCGAGCGGCAAGGCGCGCTGGATCGCGCAACTGCCGCGGTTCCGCAACATCAAGAAGCGGTCGGGGCCGATCACGTGGTTCGGCCCGGTGCTGGCGGGCAACCGGCTGGTGATGACCAATTCGCGCGGCCAGATCGTCTTCGCCTCGCCCACCGATGGCAGCGTGATGCAGACGATCGAGACCAAGGTGCCGTTCGGCCTGTCGCCGATCGTCGCCAACCAGACGCTGTACGTGCTGGACCAGAAGGGGCAGATCGCGGCGTATCGTTGATCGGGATTGCCGGGATCGCGGCGGTCCGCGCCTGATGCCACGGATCGGATTTTGCGGCTGATACCGGCGGGGTGACGCCGCCCCCGTCTGCGGCTACAGCGCCACGATGCCCAAACTCCCCGTGGTCGCGATCGTCGGCCGGCCGAATGTCGGCAAATCGACTCTGTTCAACCGCCTCGTCGGCAAGAAGCTCGCGCTGGTCGATGACCGGCCGGGCGTAACGCGTGACCGGCGGGAGGGCGATGCCAGCCTCGTCGGCCTCGAATTCCGCGTCATCGACACCGCCGGATACGAGGATCACGACGCCCAGACGCTGCCCGGCCGGATGCGGTTGCAGACCGAGGCGGCGATCGGGCAGGCCGATGTAGCACTGTTCCTGTTCGATTCGCGCGCCGGCATCGTGCCGCTGGACGAGGAGATCGCCCGCTGGCTGCGCCAGTCCGCCACCCCGGTGATCCTGGTCGCGAACAAGGCGGAGGGCACGAGCGGCAATCAAGGCATCCTCGAATCGCTGAGCCTGGGCTTTGGCGATCCGGTGCAGATGTCCGCCGAGCACGGCGAAGGTGTGGGCGACCTGTTCGAGGCGCTGGTCGCGATCATCGACAAGGACAAGGACGAGTTCCCGCCCGAGGAAGATGAAGAGGATGACGAGCGGCTCGACGCGCCGTTGAAGCTGGCGATCGTCGGCCGGCCGAATGCTGGCAAATCGACGCTCATCAACCGGATGCTGGGCGAGGATCGCCTGATCACCGGGCCGGAAGCGGGCATCACGCGCGATTCGATCGCGGTCGACTGGACGTGGATGGACCTGCTCGGCCGCCCGCACGCGGTAAAGCTGATCGACACCGCCGGCATGCGCAAGAAGGCGAAGGTGCAGGACAAGCTGGAGAAGATGTCGGTCGCCGACGGTCTCCACGCCGTCGATTTCGCCGAGGTCGTCGTGCTGCTGCTCGATGCGACGCTGGGGCTGGAGGCGCAGGACCTGCGCATCGCCGACAAGGTGCTGTCCGAAGGCCGCGCGCTGGTGATCGCGCTGAATAAATGGGACATCGCTGAAAACGCGTCGTCGCTGTTCAACGGCGTGAAGAAGGCGCTGGAGGACGGCCTGAGCCAAGTGAAGGGCGTCACCGTCATCACCGTGTCGGGCGCAACCGGACGCGGGATCGACCAGTTGATCGGCGCGGCGTTCGAGGTGCGCGAGGCGTGGTCGAAGCGGGTCGGCACCGGCGAGCTGAACCGCTGGTTTGAAAAGGCGATCGAGGCCAATCCGCCACCCGCGCCGGGCGGCCGCCGCATCAAGATGCGGTACGTGACGCAGGTGAAGACGCGGCCGCCGAGCTTCGTGATCTTCGGCACGCGGGTCGACCAGTTGCCGGCCAGTTACGAACGGTATCTGGTCAATTCGATGCGGCGCGAACTGGGATTCGGGGCGGTGCCCGTCCGTGTGACGATGCGCGCGCCGAAGAACCCGTTCGATACGAAGGAGTAGGTTCGGCGGGATAGGTCCGATCCTGCGCAAAACGGCCTGCGGCAACCTTCTGTTTACCGGATTGCGGTACCTCCCGAGGCTGGAACCGGAAGTCGCGGGAGCAGTCGGGTGTCGTTGGACGGAAGCACGTTGGTGGATGGGGTGGCCTTTGCGGCGGCCAAGTCCGAACTGGGAACGGGCTTCGTGCGCATTCTCGGCTATTTTCGCGAGGATGGCGTGAAGTCGGTCGCCGCGATCGAGGCGGCGATGCGCGCGAATCAGGCAGCGGCGCTGGTCATGCCGGCGCACACGCTGAAGGGTGAGGCGCGGCAATTCGGCGCGATGCCGCTGGCGGCGCTGGCCGAGACGATCGAGGTCGTGGCCCGCGACTGCGTCGAGCGGCAGGACACGCCCGAGGAAGCGCTGGAGCAGGTGACGCGCTTGCGGCCGCTGTTCGAACAGACGCTGGCGCTGCTGGAGCGGGAGGCGAATCCGGTGGTGCCGGTGCGCCGTCCAGCCGCCGGCGGATTCGGTCGCCGCGCGATGCCGGGCTGAGTCAGAGCGGGCCGGTTCAGCGCCGCGTGGGCGGTCGTTCCAACCGGGCCATCGCGCGCCACACCCATTCCAGCGGGCCATAACGGTATCGCGCCAGCCACCGCGTCGGCCACCACAGCATCAGGCCCCACACGGCCGGGATCAGCAGATAGAGCGTGGCGCGGTTCCACGCCGCGAACTGGTGCAGGCCCCATCCGAACACGAACGTCATCAGCACGCTGGTGCCGATGTAATTGGTAAAGGCGTTGCGCCCGGTCGCCGCCAGCCGGCGCGTCAGCCGCCCGCCGGGCCGGATCAGCAGCACGATCAGCGCGGCATAGCCCGCCACGGCGACCATGCGGATCGGCTCGCTGGCGAAGATCGATCCGGTCATCACCCAGCGCTGGTCGAAGCCGTGCGCGATCGTCAGCCAGCCGAGCAGCGCATAGGCCGGCAGCGCGAGGCCCAGGCACCAGATCGCCCAGCCGCGATACCGCGCCGGCGACCAGCCACCGGTCAGGAAGCCGCTGCGCCAGGCGGCCATCCCGAACAGCATCGCGCTCAACGTCTGCAACCCGACATAGACGAGCGAGGCGAACGGGGCATCGGCATGGTCCCAGCGCCACCGGACGCCCGCCCACCAGCCGCCGCTTTGCCCGGCGATATCCGCCGACAGCACGCCGGCGGGGGGCATACCGAAAATGGCGGAATAGCCGTTCCAGATCGCCGTGGCGGCGGCGGTGTTGCGCGGCGCGCTGTCGAACAGCATCTGCGTGGCGACGCCGCTGATGACCGTCTCCATGGTCAGCGTGATGAGCCCCGCCAGCACCAGCGCGCGGACGGGCAACCGCGCGAACATCAGCGCGAGGCCGCCGACCAGCGCGTAATGGCTGAGGATGTCGCCCCACCAGATCAGGTACAGGTGCATGCAGCCGATCAGGAACAGCGTCGCCATCCGCCACAGATGCACCTGCGCGCCGTCTTCCCCCGCGCGATCGATGACCAGCAGCATCGAGGCGCCGAAGAGGAACGAGAACAGGCCACGCATCTTGCCCTCGATCAGCACGAAGTTGGCGAACCAGATGGCGATGTCGGCGGGGCCGGTGCCGCCCCAGGCGAGCGGCGAGAAATAGGCGGCGCGGGGTAGCGCGAAGGCAGGCAGATTGGCGACCAGAATACCCATCACCGCGACGCCGCGAATGACGTCGAGCGTGTCGTAACGGATGTCAGGGGGCGTCGGGTCGGCGGGGTCGGAGATCATCGCCGCCGATTGGCACGCGGGCGGCGCGCGCGATAGCGCTTTGCGTGCCGAAAGAATGCGTCACCCGCGACGACCGGCGTAGCGGGTGACGCGAGTTAATCAGGCGAAGGTCACGCGGGTACGACGACGGCCGCGACGCAGCGCCATGCCGGTCAGGCCGAACCCGGTCAGCATCATCGCCCAGGTCGACGGCTCCGGCACCGCCAGCACGCTGCTGATCCAGCTGGCGTGGATCGAGGTGGGGACGAAGCCGTTGAATTCACCGAAGGTGGAATTCAGTTCCTCGTCGACGTCGCCGGTCTCGGTTCCGAACGTCAGCCCGAATGAATTGACGCTGGAGATCTTGCCATCGACGAAGCTGGGACCGCCCGAATCGCCACCGGCGATCGACACCTCGGTTGCGCCGCGGCCCAGATTGCAGAACTTATAGCTTTCGACGCCGACCAGGCCGGTCAGGATGCACGAGCCGTCATTGGCGCGCCGGCCGTTATCGAAATCGGACAGGTAGGTGTAGTCGGTCTGCGCGCCATCGCTGAGGAAATCGAGAGCGCCATTGATGGTGCTATCGCCCAGGCGGAAGTCGTAGGTGTTGTCGCCCTGACGACGCCGGCCGACGCCGAGATCGTCACCGACATTGCCGCCGGTCGACGATCGCGCGCCATAACCGGTGACGTTGAAATCGGTGCCGGTCAGGTCGTTGGTGTACAGGCCATATCCCTGCGCGAACAACGGTGCGGCCTGCGACAGGCGCAGGACGGCGATGTCGTTCTGATCGATGACCTGGCCGGTATAGTCCGCGTTGACGAAATACTCGCTGACCGAGATCGCGGTCGCCAGCGGGCTCTGGAACGTCACCAGATCGGGATCGGTACCGTTGTAGAAATAGGCCGTGGTCGAGATCGGATTGGCGGTGCCGGCGCCATCGCTGACGCAGTGGCCGGCGGTCAGGATCGACATGCGGTCGGCCATCAGCGCACCCGAACAGATGAAGCTGCCGGCGGCGCCGCGGTTCATGATGAGCGAGACGACGCCGCTATATTTCGCGTCGGTCGCCCAATAGATCGGATTGCCCGGCGGTACGGCGACCTGCGTGCCGGTGCCGGTCGTGCCGACAATGGAGTTGGAGGCGGTATAGGACAGGCCGTTGCTGCTGCCCGTCACCGTGGCCGCCATGGAAGGGCTGGCGATCGCCAGTGCGAAGGCAGCCGTCATCGTGCGGCGGAACATACGCTTTGTCATGAAATCTCCCCGTTTTCAGGGGCGTGTCCGTTCCCGCGAACGATAACGATCATGCCTCCCGTGCACAGGAAGCTATCATGCAGTGCAGCAAGGTAAAGCCGTTTTTAACTGGAATTGTTAACCGCCGATGACTATTCCTGCTGCGCTGCGTTATTTTTACGCCAGTGCCGCATCCGACCCCATCAGGGTTGGGAAGAAGCCTTCATGGGCGGCCCGCAGCGAATCGAGCGCCACCACATCGTCGCGGTCGGGCCGTTCGAAGATCAGGCGCTTGCCGCCGGTGCGACCCAGCGGTTCGACATCGACCTCTGCATTCAGCGCGGCACCGAGGAAATCGAGCAGCGCATGGTCGTGGACGGTGACGATATAGACGCCCTGATCCTCCGCAAAGAACGAGCGCGCGCAGTCATAGGGCTGCTTGCGGTCGATCATCGCGCCGATGCCGCCGGCCAGCGCCATTTCGGCGATGGTCACCGCGATGCCGCCATCGGACACATCGTGGCAGGCGGTCAGTTGCCCCGCGCGGATCGCCTCGCGGATGAAATCACCGGTGCGGCGTTCGGCGGCGAGATCGACCGGCGGCGGCGGTCCTTCCTCGCGCCCGTGCACCTCGCGCAGCCACAGCGACTGGCCGAGATGGCCACCGCGCGTGCCGACGGTCAGGATGATGTCGCCGGTGGCTTTGAACGCGATCGTCATGCTCTTCGACCAGTCTGGCATCAGGCCGACACCGCCGATCGCGGGCGTGGGCAGGATGGCGGAGCCGCCGCCGGTCGCCTTCGATTCGTTATAAAGCGACACGTTGCCCGACACGATCGGGAAATCGAGCGCGATGCACGCCTGGCTCATGCCATCGAGGCAGCCGACGATCTGGCCCATGATCTCGGGCCGCTGCGGATTGGCGAAGTTCAGGCAGTTGGTGACGGCGAGCGGCGTCGCGCCGACTGCGGTCAGGTTGCGCCATGCCTCGGCCACCGCCTGCTTGCCGCCTTCGACCGGGTCGGCGAAGCAATAACGCGGCGTGCAGTCGGTGGTCATCGCCAGTGCCTTGTCCGTGCCGTGGACGCGGACGACGGCGGCGTCGCCACCGGGGCGCTGCACGGTGTCGGCGCCGACCATGTGGTCATACTGCTCCCAGATCCAGCGACGGCTGGCGATGTCGGGCGATCCCATCAGCGTCAGCAGATCGGCGGCGATATCCGGCGAGCCGGGCGTGTTCTGGAGCGGGGCGGGCTTCGGCGTCGGTACGTGCGGCCGGTCATAGAGCGGTGCCTCGTCGGCCAGCGGCCCGAGCGGAATGTCGCAGACCGTCTCACCCTTCCACGTCAACACCATGCGGCAGGTATCGGTGACGCGGCCGATGACCGCGAAATCCAGTTCCCATTTGCGGAAGATCGCCTCGGCCTCCGACTCGCGGCCGGGCTTCAGCACCATCAACATGCGCTCCTGCGATTCGGAGAGCATCATCTCGTACGGCGTCATACCGGTTTCGCGCTGCGGCACGTCGTCCATGACCAGTTCGATGCCGACACCGCCCTTCGACGCCATCTCGACCGACGAGGAAGTGAGGCCGGCGGCGCCCATGTCCTGGATCGCGACGATCACGTCGGTCGCCATCAGTTCCAGGCACGCCTCGATCAGCAGCTTCTCGGTAAAGGGATCGCCCACCTGCACGGTCGGGCGCTTGGCATCGGCATCGTCGCCGAAATCGGCCGAGGCCATGGTCGCGCCGTGGATGCCGTCGCGCCCGGTCTTCGACCCGACATAGACGATCGGATTGCCGATGCCGCTGGCGGCGGAATAGAAGATCTTGTCCTGATCGGCGACGCCGACGGTCATCGCGTTGACCAGGATGTTGCCGTCATAGGCGGGGTGGAAATTCACCTCGCCGCCCACCGTCGGCACGCCGACGCAATTGCCATAGCCGCCGATGCCCGACACGACGCCGGAGATCAGGTGCCGCATCTTCGGATGATCGGGCCGACCGAAGCGCAGCGCGTTCAGGTTCGCGACCGGCCGCGCGCCCATCGTGAATACGTCGCGCAGGATGCCGCCGACCCCCGTCGCCGCACCCTGATAGGGTTCGATATAGGACGGGTGGTTGTGGCTCTCCATCTTGAAGATCGCCGCCTGTCCATCACCTATATCGATCACGCCGGCATTCTCGCCGGGGCCGCAGATGACGTGCGGGCCGGTGGTCGGCAGCTTCTTCAGGTGGAGGCGGCTGGATTTGTAGCTGCAATGCTCGGACCACATGACCGAGAAGATGCCGAGTTCGACCAGATTGGGTTCGCGCCCCAACGCATGCAGCACGCGCTCATATTCTTCCGGGGAGAGGCCGTGCTCGGCGACGATCGTGGCGGTGATCTCGGTCATGGCGCGCAGATAGCGGGGGATGGCCCGCCATGCCAGCGTCGCCGCGATTTCCCCCGAAATGACGCTTATTGTGGCAGGTTGGACATAATTTTTAGAGGTTTTTCCGCTACGGCGGCAACGACCGTCGGTATTCGGCGGTTGTCATTCCGTGTCACTACGGGGCTGGGGGCAGCGTCCAATTCCGGACGCTGCCCCCAGTTTTTCCGGCAGGACGATCAGGAATAGGGCGGCTGGTGCAGGCCGGCGGGGCTGGTCGTGAAGATCTCGCACCCCGTATCGGTGATGCCGATCGAATGTTCGAACTGCGCCGACAGCGACCGGTCGCGCGTCACCGCCGTCCAGCCGTCGTCGAGCAGCTTCACGTCGGGACGGCCGATGTTGATCATCGGTTCGATGGTGAAGATCATGCCGGGCCGCAATTGCGGGCCGGTGCCGGGGCGGCCGACATGGACGACCTCGGGCGCATCATGGAACAACCGGCCAAGACCATGACCGCAGAAATCGCGGACGACGCCGTAACGGTGCGATTCGGCATGGCGCTGCACGGCATGGGCGATGTCGCCCATATGGTTGCCGGGCTTCGCCTGTTCGATGCCGAGCATCAGGCACTCATACGTCACCTCGACCAGCCGTCGCGCCTTCAGCGGCACGTCGCCGATCAGGTACATGCGGCTGGAATCGCCGTGCCAGCCGTCCAGGATCGGCGTGACGTCGACATTGACGATATCGCCCGACTTCAACGCCTTGTCCGACGGGATGCCGTGGCACACGACATGGTTGATCGAGATGCAGGTGGAATGCATATAGCCGCGATATCCCAGCGTCGCCGGCACCCCGCCGCCGGCCAAGATGAAATCATAGATCATCCGGTCGACCGCGGCGGTGGTGACGCCCGGCACCATGTGCGGGACCAGCATGTCGAGCGTTTCGGCGGCGAGCCGCCCCGCCTTGTGCATGCCGGCAAAGGCGGCGGGGCCGTGCAGCTTGATGGCGCCGGTACGCGCATCGGGCGCGTCGGAGGTTACGGTGACATATTCGGTCATGCCCCACGTTATAGCGTGGCGGGCGCCGATTTGCGAGGCTATGCCGCCGCCATGGCAAGCGAACGCATCTGGACGGCCGCGCTGGTGGTCATCGGCGACGAGATCCTCTCCGGCCGGACGCAGGACAAGAATGTGGCGCAGCTCGCCACCTGGCTGAACGTGCAGGGCATCCGCCTGGCCGAGGTCCGCGTGGTGGCCGACCGCGAAGAGGCGATCGTCGAGGCGGTGAACACGCTGCGCGCACGCAACGATTACCTGTTCACCACCGGCGGCATCGGCCCGACGCACGACGACATCACCGTCGATGCGATCGCAGCGGCGCTGGGTGTCGGCGTTGAGCATCACCCGGACGCGATGGCGACGCTGACCCGCTATTACGAAACGCGCGGCGGCCTGACCGAGGCGCGGGCGCGGATGGCACGGGTGCCGGTGGGGGCGGGGCTGATCGAGAACCGCGTGTCGGGTGCACCGGGCATTCGCATCGCCAACATCTTCATCATGGCGGGGGTCCCCCACATCACGGCCGGCATGCTCGATGCGCTGACGGGGACGCTGGAGGGCGGACGCCCCGTCGTGTCGCGAACGATCGGTTGCTGGGTCGGTGAGAGCGAGGTCGCCGATATCCTGCGCGCGACGGAAAAGGCGCATGAAGAGGTCGCGATCGGCAGCTATCCGTTCTTCCGCGAAGGCCGGACGGGCGCCAACTTCGTCGTGCGGAGCGCCGATCCGGCGCGGGTCGATGCCTGTCTGGCAGACCTGACGGCGGCATTGCGGGCGGCGGGCCGCGAGGTAATCGACGACGGTATCTGATCTACGCGTGCAACAACTGCAATCGCAGCGACCGACTGCGCAGTTGTGATAGCCGGCCGGTGACGACACATGGAACTATGCGCTGCAATGCAGCAAATTCCATGTCCGAGGTTACCATGTTCAGCCTGATCGCGCTCTATCTCGATTACCGGAAGCAGCAGACCGCCGCACCGGTCATGACCTTTGCCGCCGTCGCCACGCCCGCCAACGACCGTGAACCGATGCACGCCAAGGCACGCGCCGCCTGATCCGTCTAGCGTGGTACCGTCAGGCCGTGGTGCTACGCCTTACCCACCACAGGTAAGCCAGCACCCCTGCACCGACGATCACGCTGACCGCGGCGATCTGCCAATTGCTGGTTCGCTCGTCCGCTGGCCCGAATGCGGCCGCCACCCCGATCGCCGCGCCAGCCGAGACCATGATCCAGCCCAAAAGGCCGGTGGACAGGCGCGATTCGGGTTCCAGTGTCGCGATGAGCAGACGAGCGCTTTCCGGATCGGTCTTCAGCGCGCGCCGTAGCGTACCGTGAACGATCATCTGCGAAATCAGCTTGCGCACCTGCACCGCAAGAAGCAGCAGCATCGTCAGTGCGGCGATCGGAAGAATGACTTCCTGCATCAATGTCCGCGCCGATTGTCATTCGAAACACGATCACATGCGACGGTATTGCGGCGGTATAGAGCGGGTGAAGGGAACATGCCACAAAGATAAGTGGCTGTAGGCCCGCGCACGATATCGTCAATGAACGCTAGTGCCTGTTTGCGAACAGAATCATTTGTGTATTGAGGCAGAGGCGAACGCGTCCAAGACATTAGCGGCTGCAAGAGTGGAGTCTGGCGTCGTGCAACTGGCTTCTCGCCTCACATACAGCGGTGTCGGTTGTCCTAAAGCAACTTCCATGGTTACAAGAGGTCCATCAGCGCAGACCCAAATCTCGTCGCCTTTGACCGGGCTGGGAGCGACTAACTCGCTGCGGGGTAGTAGCGTATCAAACAGGGTCGATTTCAGCTTTTCGAAGTCTGCGCGAGCCAGGACGCGAGAGATATATGATGTCTGCCTGATACGATCTTCGCGAGATACGCCCTTGATTATTGTCAATCGGGCGGTGGCGTTATCGGGCAACACCATTATCTGACTGACGGTCACTGCCCCTCTGCCATCAGACCTGTAAAGCCGTATCGCGTCCGCCGATCGTGACAGAGGTGCTAAGCGAAGTTGAAGCCGCATGGCCTCATACCAAGGGGGTTGAGATTGTACTTTCCTGGGTCTTCTTTGAGCGGCTGCCTCCAGGGCGATGCTTGAGACGAGCGCCGTCATCAGCCAATTGCGGAGCAGCGAGCAAGATGCAGACATAGCGGCACTACTATTCGATTGAGTGCCCGCTTTCCACCCAAACCCCGCCGTTCATACCATGATTGGACGAGAGCTGGAGCCGGTTCGTAGGAAAAGGCGTGGAGCGGGTGAAGGGAATCGAACCCTCGTCGTAAGCTTGGGAAGCTTCTGCTCTGCCATTGAGCTACACCCGCAGGCGCGGTGGCAATCGGGGATTGCCGGGGCGCTGGACCACGCGCCGACTGCCACAGGTGACGCGTACCGGTCAACCGGGATGATCGCCGTGCATCACAGTCCTTCGGTCATCCAGTGCGCGTTCGACAGGCGGCGGGCGAGGTCGGCGCATTGGCGGCGGATATCGGGGACGGCGACGATCTCCCAAAAGCTGCCGCGCGTCATCGGGCCGATGCAGTGGAGGTCGGGCTGCGCGACGCCGTGGCGGTCGATCACCCGCGATCCGGCGTCGACGTCGATGCCCAGCCGCAATCCGTCGGGGCGGACCATGCCGGTGCCGACCATCTGGCGCAGCAGCGGCTCGGCGGTGCGCAGCACGTCGCCCTGCGGGCCGGTGCAGTTGACGATGCGCCGGGCGGTGATCGTGCGAGATTGATCGGCGTGACGTGGCCGCCAGCGCACGCGCGCGCCGTTCGGCACTGGCGTCGTGTCGATCGTCTTGCCGGCGGCGAAGGTCAGCTGGCCGCTGGCCACCAGCCGGTCGATCCGGTCGGCGACGGCGGGTGCGAGGCGGTGGCGATGGACGTCCCAGAACGGCCGGCAATGGCGCAAGAAACGCGCACGGGTGGTGTCGTCCTGACGCTCCCACCAACGCTGCGTCACCGGGCGCAGCGCATCGACCGCCGCGCGCCAGCCCTTTTGCTCGGCCTCTGCACGAACCGTCGCCACGATCTGCGACAAGGGCAGATCGGGCGGATCGCTCAGACCGGCGGCGGGCGGGCTGCCATCGACATGGCGGCGCGGCGAAAGCCCGCGCCGGGACAGGGCCAGGATCGGCCCCGTAAAGCCGGAGGCGTCGAGATGCAGCGCGATGTCGATCGCGGTGAGCCCCGATCCGATCAGCACGACGGTGTCGTCCGGGCTGAGCCCGGCGGCGGGGTCAGTGGCCCAGGGATCATCGACATAAACATCGGCGGGCAGCGCCGCGACGTCGATCCCCGGCGGCACGTGCGGGGGCAGGTTGCCGAGCGTCAGCACCACCGCGTCTGCCGCCAACGGCGCACCCTCCGCCAGCGTCAGGCGCAGATCGGTCGGCGTGCGCTCGATCGCCGACACCTCGTCCGCGACGATCGTCAGGCGGTCGCCGGCCCGCTCGCGCACTTCGGCCAGCGTGGCGCGCAGATAGCTGCCATAGGTCGATCGCGCGACGAAGGCGGCGGGTGGCGCGTCGCCCTGCGTGCGGAGCCAGCGGGCGAAGTGATCGGGATCGTCGGGAAACGCGCTCATGCCCGCCGCACGGACGTTGAGCAATTGATCGGGCCGGGCCGCGCCATAGGCGATGCCGCGCGCCAGCCGTCGCGGTGCACGTTCGATCAGCGTGGCGCGGGGGCCGCCAAAACGGAACAGGTTGATCGCCATCAACGTGCCGCTGAAACCGCCACCGACGATCGCGACATGGCTGCCGGGCGGCAGATAGCCCGCCACGACGGGGTTCGATGCGTACATCATGATCGCTCCGTGGGCCGGTCAGGCAAGGTCGGGATAACCCAGCGCCGCGGCGGTTTCCGCCATCGCACCCAGCGCGGCGAACGCATCTGGCGGCACGGGGACGATGCCGTGCAGGAACAGCGTCGCGCGGGCATCGTCAAGGGCAGGATCGGCCATCGCCTCCGTCAGGACGATGCGCAGTGCGGTGACGGTCTCGATCGGCGTGGTGCGGGCGGTGACGAAGGGCAGGGTAGGGGACGACGGCGTCTCGGCGACGATCCGCAGTCGCTCGACAAGATGGGGCTCGAACCGGGCGAGGCCGGCATGGCTCACCGCATCGATCGCTGTTAGATCTGCCTTGTCATTCAGGATGGCGCGGATGCTGTCGCGGTGGGATCCGGTGACGACGACATCGGCGAAGAAGCGCTCGCCGTGCGCCACGGGAGCGATGGCGGCGCGGAACAGGTTCATGCCGGTGTTGGACGCGGGATCGTTGATCGCGGCGCGGCGTCCACGAAAATCGGCCAGCGTGGCGGCGGCATCGGTGGCGCGGGCGACGATCAGGCTGCGGTGACGGCCCGCTGCGCACCCCGGCGCGTCGTAATCGGGCAGCGCCAGCACGCCGAGCGGCAGCGCATGGCTGACCAGCGGATAGCCGCACGCCTGCCCGAACAGCAAGGCCGGGTCGCGCCAGAGGTCTTCAGGCGCCCTGTCGCGCGTCAGATGGCGCGGTGCAGCGATGCCGCGCGCGATCAGCCGGGTAGCGATCGCGGTCCACAGGCGATCGTTGGCGGACGCTTGCGCCGGCAGGTCGTACATGCCGAGGAAGCTGCAGGCGATCATGGTGCGGTCGGCCGATAAACGGGATGGACGGGATCGTCATGCGCCGCGAACAGGAAGCGGCGCGCGATCTCGCGATAGCCCGCATAGCGCCGCGATCCCGCCAGCGAAAAGCGATGGCGATGCGCACGGTGATAGGCGGGCAGCAGATACCAGGGCAGCAAGGGCCGCTCGTGATGCGCGACGTGCAGATTGTTGTTGAGGAACAGCAGCGCCAGCGCTCCACGCGATTCGATGCTGGCCGCCCGGCCGGGGGTGGTCAGCTCGGCGCGATGTTCCGCATAGGACCGCAGCAGGGACAGTGCCGTGCCGGGATAGATGAACATCGCCAGATACTGGCCCCATCCCAGGCCGACATGGTCCAGCCACGCCAGGATCACCGCAACGCCCAGCAGATGCGGCGTCCAGTCCGCCGCCGCAGCACGAGGGTGGCGCCACGCGCGCCGTGCTTCGCCAACCAGAAAACGGGTGATGACGATCACCGGCCCGGCGATCATCTGCCCGATCAGCGTCGATTGCAGGCGTGCCACCTGGCGCAGGAACCCGCGATGGTCGCGCAGGTAGCGCGACTCGGGGTCTTGCAACGGATCGGTGATCGCGGGCGAGCCGTGATGCGCCAGATGCGACCGGCGATAGACGCGGTACGGCAGCCACAAGGACAGCGGCACCGATCCGATCGCGTCATCGATCCGCCGCCGGCCGGTGGGGTGGCCATGGATCACTTCATGTTGCAGCGATCCTTGCCATGCGACGATCCAGCCACCCGCCAGCATCAGTAGCGGCCAGGGAATCAGCGCATGACCGGCGGTCAGCGCGATCCAGCCGCCATAGACGATCACCGTCACCGCCAGCGTCGGCAGCTCCACGCCCTTGCCCTGTCGTCGATCCATCGGCCACTCCTTCGTCAGGATGGCTTAATATCTACCGATCGAGTGGGAATTAAAGGGGCATTCGCTGGGGTGCCGTAAAGACGGGCTATGTCGCGTGGGGGTTCAGCGTCGGCCGGCCAGCGCCTCGGCCCGGCCGACCTCGTGTTCGACCACCTGATTGGTCAGCCGCAGGAACAATCGCTGTGCCTGTCGCCATGCCACCAACCCGGTATCGCGCTGGCGCTCGCGGTCGCTGACGACCAGCCGGCTGCCCCAGTCGGCGACGGTGTTCCGCACCATGCCGGTCGCCGATCCGCCCGGCTGGATCACCAGCGACGGGAAGGGCAGCCGCGTCTGTGGCGATTCGAACAGGCCGGCACGGTCGTGATCCTGTGCATCGGGCGTAAAGAGCACCGCGCCCGCGATCCGCGCCACGTAATCGGCCGGCGACAGGCGTGCCCACCAGGCGCTGGCGGCACAGCCCAGCCCGTCCGCCACCAGCAACACCGCCCGGTCGGCACCGCGCACGATCTCGTCCAGCCGCGCCGCCCAGATGTTGCGATCGCCCGGTGAGGTGACGTCCAGCGGTAGGGTGTGCACGCCGCTCGCCGGCCAGCCGAACATGGTCTCCCATGCGGGCGCGGGCGTGTCCGCGCCGGTGCCGCCGCCAATAATGGTAACGATCGAAAAGCGATCCTGCCTAGCGAGTGCGATCATGCTCGTCTCCTTGAGGTCGACAACGCATCAAACCCGAAACTGCGCAGCCTGCCCAGCCGAAAACGCCTGATCGAGGACTGGGCGCGTCGAACCGTCGCGCACAGCCGGGCTTTCGCCGCAGACAGGTTTTCTTTCAATTCCTATTGAACAAGTAGGGTATTGTCGCAACAAGGAGACGAAGATGCTGCCCGATCCGATTGCCCCCATCGACCATGCCGCGACCGTCGCCGCGTGCCGCGTCGATCGGCCGGGCGCGCTGATCGCCATGCTCGGTTTCACCCAATCCCCCGCCGCCGGCTCGTCGATCTCCGACGTGGCGCGCGATCTGCTGGCGGCGCGGACCGACTGGCGGACGCGGCAGGGTGAGGGGCGCGACGTCGCCAGCTTCCCCTCCCGCGCCGCGCTGGAGCGAATCGTCGAGACGCTGGCGGCGGCGCTGTATCCGCGACGGCTGGGCCATGTCCGGGGCGGCGGCACCGAGGAGGAGGCATTCGTCGTCGCCAAGCTGATCGGCGCCACGACCGAACTGGAACGCGAGGTCGCCGCCGAACTGGGATATTGGCAGGCGGAAGCGCGCGGCAGTCGGTTCGACGCGGATCAGGCCGGCACGATCGTCCGTCTGTTCTCCGGCACGCTGGGCAAGGTGCGCCGCCTGATCGACAGCGATGTCGAGGCGGCGTTCCTGGGCGATCCGGCGGCCCGCAGCGTGGACGAGATCCTGGTCTGCTACCCCGGTGCCACCGCCAGCCTGCACCACCGGATCGCGCACGAACTGCACGGGCTGGGCGCGCCGATCGTGGCGCGGATCATCTCCGAGATCGCCAACGAGCGCACCGGCATCGACATCCATCCCGGCGCGACGATCGGCGCGGGCTTCTTCATCGATCACGGCACCGGCGTCGTCATCGGTGAAACGTCGATCATCGGCGCACGGGTGCGGCTGTACCAGCATGTGACGCTGGGCGCGCGGACGCCGTTCGGCGAGCGGGCGCCGGGGCCGCACGAACGCTATGCCCGCCATCCGATCATCGAGGACGACGTGGTGATCTATGCCGGCGCGACGATCCTGGGGCGGGTGACGATCGGCGCGGGGTCGACGATCGGCGGCAATGTCTGGCTGCTGGGCGACGTGCCGCCGCACAGCATCGTCGTGCAGCCGGAGGCACGCGTCGCCGCCGTGGCAGAGGCCAATGCCGTGCGCGACACCCTGCTGGGCGTGGACTGAGCGATGGGCAGCGTTCCGCGCAAGCCGGTGATCGGCGTCCTGTGCTGCAACGAAGTGGTCGACCGGCCGGTGCAGGTCGTCGCCAGCCGCTTCGTCGCACCGCTGACCACGCTGTCGGACGCGACCGTGCTGCTGGTGCCGGCGCTGGCCAGGATCACCGATGCGACGCAGATGGCCGGCATCCTCGACGGCCTGTTGCTGACCGGATCGCGGTCGCACGTCGCCCCCACCCGTTATGGCAGCGACGCCGTCGCGGGGCCGCTGGACGAACAGCGGGACGAGGTGGCGCTGGCGCTGGCCGGCCGGATGATCGAGGTCGGCAAGCCGGTGTTCGGCATCTGTCGCGGGATGCAGGAGATCAACGTGCTGTTCGGCGGCACGCTGGCGATGGATCGCGGCGGCAGCCATCATCTGGCGGACGACCATGCCGAGCCAGACGATGCGTACGAGGCGCTGTTCGCGCATCGCCACGATGTCGAACTGACCCATGGCGGCCGGTTGGCCGGGGCGACGGGCGCGCGGCAATTGTCGGTGAACTCGGTGCATCATCAGGGCGTCGACCGGCTCGGCCATGGCCTGTCCGTCGAGGCGGTGGCGACCGGCGACGGGCTGGTCGAGGCGATCTGGGCGCGCCCGTGCGGCGCCGACGTGCTCGCGGTGCAGTGGCATCCCGAATGGAATGCCGAACGCTGCGCCGGCAGCCGCGCCTTCTTCGCCATGGTCGGCGCGTCGCTACGCGGCGTCGCGCACTGACGATGGCGCATCACCGGGTTCAACACGAAAGGGACTATTCATGAACAAGATCATCGCCGCCTCGATACTGGTCGCCGCCGCCTCGCTCGGCGCCTGCTCGCCGTCCGACAGCGGCGCGAACAGCGCGGCGGCCAGCGACCTGTCGCTGAACAGCACCGATATCCCGGCCGAGGGTAATGCCGGGGCATATGACGGCGAATTCGGCAACGGCGCGACCGGCCTCGACAACGCCGTGGGCCTCGACAACAAAGCCGCCCCGATCGGCAACGCCGCCGAGGCACCGGGCAACGGCCTTTAATTCAGTTTACCGCCGCTGACGGCGGCGGTCACGGAACGCGCCAGGTGTAAGCTCCCTAGGCGTCAAACTCGGCCCGGCAGCCTCGCTGCCGGGCCGCTATGTGTCGGCGGCGTGGCGCGCCAGAAAGGCGGCGTGCGGTTCGGCATGGGCCAGCGTGCCGGCGATCGCCTCCCGCATCCGTGCAAAGGTGCCGCGCAGTGCCCCGGTGTCGAACCGGTCGGCGAGCGGGCTATGCCGGGGGGGCAAGTCGCCGAAGCCGGCATACATGCTGAGCCAGCTGGCGTCCTGAAACGACTCCCATTCATACCGGACGAACTCGCCGCCGCTGCGCCAGGCGTCGAGCTTGCGTTGCAGCGTCTCGGGCAGGGCAACCGAGCGGCGTTCGTCCCAGAAGCGTTCGCCGGTCCGCCCGTTCGCCTGATAATGCAGGAACAGGAAGTCGCGCACCCGCTCGAACTCCAGCGTCGATTGCCGGTTGTACGTGGCGGCAAGGCGCGGATCGACATCGCGATCGGGGAACAGCGCGACGAGCCGTTCCAGCCCCGACTGGATCAGCGTGATGCTGGTCGATTCCAACGGTTCGAGGAACCCCGACGATAGGCCGATGCCCACGACGTTGCGATCCCAGAAGCGGTCGCGGTGACCGGCGGTGAAGCGCAGCCGGTTGGGTTCGGCCAGCGCCTCGCCCTCCAGATTGGCGCGCAGGATATGTTCCGCCTCGTCGTCGCTCATGTGGTCGGACGAATAGATATGGCCGTTGCCGACGCGCTGTTGAAGCGGGATGTGCCATTGCCAGCCGGCGGGCCGGGCGGTGGCGGTGGTGAAGGGGCGCGGCGCGGCGGCGGCGCGGCAAGGCAGGGCGATGGCGCGGTCGCACGGCAGCCAGTGGCGCCAGTCGATATAGGGGACGCCCAGCGCCTCGCCCAGCAACAGGCTGCGGAACCCGGAACAGTCGATCCACAGATCGCCCTCGACCCGGCGGTCGCCCTCCAGATGCACGGCGGTGACGCGGCCGTCCTCGCCGTCGCGCTCGACCCGGTCGATGCGGCCGTCGATATGCGTCACGCGGTTGGCGATCGACAGGCGACGCAGCATCGCGGCGAACTTCGACGCATCGAAATGCACCGCGAAGTTGAACACGCCGAGATCGTTCGCCGGGCGGTCCGGCGGCGGCAGGAACAGGCCCTGCTCGGCCAGCTGGGTGGCGAGGCAGTAATCGCCGATCGGCAGGTCGTCGCCCGCCGCCTTCAGCTTCAGCCAATATTGGTGGAACGCGACGCCGCGTGCGGGCACGCCGTATAGGCCGAAGGGATGGAAGAACGCCTTGTCGGGCGCCACCCAGCCATCGAAGCGGATGCCGTATTTGATCGTGCCGCTGGTTTCGCGCAGCACCTCCGGCTCGCCCAGTTCGACGGCGGCCAGGAAGTCGCGGATCGCCGGCACCGTGGCCTCACCGACGCCGACGGTGCCGATCGCCGCGCTGTCGATGACGGTGATCGCAATCGGCAGATGCGCCAGCATCCGCGCCAGATACGCCGCCGACATCCAGCCGGCGGTGCCGCCTCCGACGATGACGATGGAACGGATCGCGCGATCGGGTTGCTGGTTCATGCTGGCACCTCTTCCATCGTTACGTGGCGGAGGGAACCCTTGGCCCCACCAATGCCTCCCCGGCCTCCGCCGGAGAAGCAGATTGGCTGGCCCGGGCTTCCATCGGATCGTTTCTGATGTGCCTCGCCCCGAAAAAGAACCGCCGCCGACCCGGTGGGGACGACGGCGGCAGGCTTGGGGTATTTCTTCAGCCGTTACAGCTTCACGCGGATGCCGGCGATGAAGCGGCGCTCATAGATGTTCTCGTTGAACACCTGATCGGTGAAGGTCAGGTAATAACGCTCGGTCTCGGCGGTCAGGTTCGATGCCTGGCCGTACAGCGTCACGTTCGGCGTCACATCATAGGCGATCGACGCATCGAGATAGCTGGTCGGCTTCTGATACTGGGCCAGGCCGGTGATGCCGCCGTAATCCGACGACACCAGCCGCTTCGAGCGGTAGTTGTAAGCGACGCGCGTCTGCAATCCGTACTGCTCGTACCACAGGGCGGCGTTCGCCTGGTGCTTCGAGTTATCCTGGAACGGCTGCTGCTTGCCGGCCAGATCGGTCAGGCCGGCATCGCCCAGCGACAGCGTGTAGTTGGCATCGACGCCGAAGCCGCCGAAGAACCCGTTCACGCCATAATCGGCCAGTGCCTGCCGGGCGGAGACTTCCGCACCCTTCAGCGAACCACCCTCGCCCTGCACCACGGTGCTGACCGGGATCGTGCGGCGGACGACGCCGTCATTGTCCGGAATGTCGCTGCGGAACACGGTGGCGTTGGCGATGAAGCTGTCCACCTTGATGTAGAACACGCCCGCCGCGATCAGGCTGGACCGGCCCGTGTAATATTCGACGCTCGCCTCGACATTGTCCGCGCGCCACGGGTTCAGGTTCGGGTTGCCGCGGCTGTTGGCGCTCTGCGCCTCGAACCGCGCCGGGTTGATCGTGGTGTTGATCGCATAGTTGACGTTCAGACCCCCGCCCCACTGCAGGAAGTCGAGCAGCGTCATCGTCTTGGCAAAGGCGGCACGCGCACGCAGCTTGTCCGTGATGTCCAGCGTCAGGTTGAACGCCGGCAGGAAGTCGGTGAAGTCGCGCTTGGTGTACACGTCGCCGGCATCGACACCGGACACGCCGTACGGCTGCGGCGCACCGACCACGTTCTGGCGGACGGTGAAGCGCGTGTTGACGACGCGCAGACCGCCATTGACGCTGAACGGCAGCCCGAACACCTCACCCTTGCCATCGACCTGCGCGTAACCGGAGATCTGCTTCAGGTTCAGGCTGAACGAATCGGCCGGGTTCACATTGTTGACGCTGCCCGGATAGAATTCGTTCTGCAGCGCTTCCGAATTGTCGATCGCCTTGGGATCGAAGACATAGATCGACGGCGCACCGCTGGCGGGCAGCGACACCTTCTTCAGGCGATCTGCGAAGATCGGATCGTTGGCCAGCCGGGTCAGCCCGGCGGTGTAGGCGTTGCCCGAGGAATCGAGCACGCTGCACGACCGGTCGTTCAGGTTGACGTCAAACGCCTTCCACTTGACCAGGCAACCCGCTGCCGGGTTCTGGGCGTTGTCAGTGTTGCCGGCATAGAAGGGCGACACCCGCTCGAACGTGAACTGGTCGACGCTGCGCTGGCCGTAACGGCCACCGATCTTCAGGCCGAACTGCTCGCTGGGCTTCCACTCGGCATCGCCGCGCACCGCCCAGATATCGCCGTCCTGATAGACGTTGTTTTCCGACGAGATCGTCTTCAGGCCATAGCGCGACGGGTCCTGCACCTGGTTCAGAAACGCCTGCGGGAAAGTGAAGACGGGGGCGCCGCTCGAATAGTCGACCGTCGCCTTCTGGCTATAGATTTGATAACCGGTCGGATTGAACTGGCGGTCGCCGCCGATCGCGGCGGGGTAGTTGCCGATGCCGTTATATGCCCACTGCTTGCCGTTGGTCAGGCTGTACTGGACATATCCCTGATCCGACTTGCGGCTGGCCTTGCCATAGATGCCGCGCACGGTGGCCTTCAGCGTGCTGCCGTTGTTCCAGTCGAGCTGCGCGTTGTAGTTCTGCGATTCCGACTTCACGCGGAACGTCTCGGCATAGCTGTCGAAGTTCGGCATGTCGTAGGTGTAGGTCTGGACCGTGTTCAGGTGCAGGCCGTTGACGATCGCGCCGGTGTCGCGCGAATTGGTCGGCAGAAAGGGTGACGACTGCCAGTCGACCGCCTGGAACTGGAAACCGGCGGTGCGGTCATACTGCGTCTGGCGGGTGTAGAAGCCATCGGCGGTCAGCGTCAGCTGGTCGTTGATCTGGAACTGCAGCGACGCATTGGCGCCGAAGCGTTCGCGGCTGGTGATCTTGTTCCATGCGGTGTGCGACTGCGGCGTGATGAACGCGTCGTTCGCATCGCCGTCGCCGTTGACGTCGTAACCCTGCAGGACGCCCGCCGCATTGCGGATCGGCGTGCCGCGGCTGATGCCGTTATTGCCGACCGCGAAGTCGCCGCGGTTGGCCGGCGTGATCGATCCGTCTGCGTTCTGGAAGGCATCGCTACCCCGCTCGGTGCGGAGCGTGACGCCGTAATCCTGAATGCCACGGAAACTGTTGCTGAGGTTCAGGTCGCTGTACGCAGCCGACACCAGGATGCCGAGCCGACCGGAGTTGTACGACACGAGGCCGTTGACCGACGGATCATACTTCTTCGTGCGGTCGCCATACTGACCCTCGGCGGCGGCGGCCAGCGTCAGTCCGCGCTTCAGGTCGAACGGACGGCGCGTCAGCAGGTCGACGGTGCCCGACAGGCCCGCCTGTTGCAGCGACGCGGTCGGCGACTTGAACACCGTCGCGCCGGAAAACAGCTGCGAGGGGATATCGGTGAAGTTTGGCTGCACCGTCGTGACCGAATTGGCGCCCAGGAACTGCTCGCCGTTCATCAGCGTCGTCACCTGCGGCAGGCCGCGGATGTTGATCGCGCCGCCTTCGCCCGCCTCGCGGCGGATCTGCACGCCGGGGATGCGCTGGAGCGAATCAGAGATGGTGACGTCGGGCAGCTTGCCGATGTCCTGCGCGCTGATCGCCTCGACGATGCTGTCGGCGTTGCGCTTCACCTCGATCGCGCGCGCCTGCGACGCGCGGATACCGGTGACGACGATATCGCCCTCGTCGGCGGGCGCATCGGCGGTGGCGGGCACGTCCTGCTGCGCGGCGGGGATGTCCTGACCCGGTACGGCGGCGTTCTGGGCGAATGCCTGGGCCGGGACCATCGCGATCACCGACGCGGCGGTGAACAGCGCCACGCGGGCGCTCAGCTTTTCAGTCATATCCTCTCCCCTGGCGATCAGGGCACTCCCTGATGGTGCCCTTCCGATCGCCGTCGTATAATATCTATTGATTTGTTTTATTGGGAGTGGCCGTCGCTCGTCAAGCGACGGCCAACGTCGTTAACCGAAACACGCGCGGGTGTTGCACCGATCACACAATACCGGTCAGGATCGCGAGTAATTGGCCATGTATTGGTTTTGTATCGGTTATTATCCGATCCGCCCGGCGACCAGATCGTCGACCACCGCCGGATCGGCCAGCGTCGATGTGTCGCCCAGACTGCCGGTATCGCCCTCGGCGATCTTGCGCAGGATGCGACGCATGATCTTGCCCGATCGCGTCTTGGGCAATGCGGGCGCGAATTGCAGCGCGTCGGGCGTCGCGATCGGTCCGATCTCCCGCCGGACCCATTGCCGCAATTCGTCATGCAGCGCGGTCGTCGCCTCGACCCCGGCGTTCAGCGTGACATAGGCATAGATGCCCTGACCCTTCACGTCGTGCGGCATGCCGACCACCGCCGCCTCCGCGACATGCGCATGGAGCACCAGCGCGCTTTCCACCTCGGCGGTGCCCATCCGGTGGCCGGACACGTTGATGACATCATCGACGCGACCGGTGATCCAGTAATAGCCATCGGCATCGCGGCGACAGCCGTCGCCGGTGAAATAGGTGCCGGGATAGGTCGAGAAATAGGTCTGGAAGAACCGGTCGTGATCGCCCCATACGGTCCGCATCTGCCCCGGCCAACTGGCGGTCAGGCACAGATTGCCGCTCGTCTCGCCCTCCAGCACCTTGCCCTGTTCGTCGACCAGGATCGGCTCGACCCCGGGCAGCGGGCGGGTGGCGCAGCCGGGTTTCAGCGCGGTGGCGCCGGGCAGGGGGGCGATCATGATGCCCCCCGTCTCGGTCTGCCACCACGCGTCGATCACCGGGCAGCGGCCATCGCCGACGATATCGTGATACCAGCGCCACGCCTCCGGGTTGATCGGTTCGCCGACCGATCCCAACAGGCGCAACGACGCGCGCGAGGTGGCGTGGACGAGCGCGTCGCCCTCCTTCATCAGCGCGCGCAGCGCGGTCGGCGCGGTGAACAGCGTGTTGACCTTGTGCCGATCGACCACCTGCCAGATGCGGCTGGCGTCGGGCCAGTTGGGCAATCCTTCGTACATCAGCGTCGTCGCGCCATTGGCGAGCGGACCATAGAGGATGTACGTATGCCCGGTGACCCAGCCGATATCGGCCGCGCACCAGAACACCTCGCCCTGCCGGTAATCGAACGCCAGTTCGTGCGTGTACGCCGCCCAGAGCAGATAGCCGCCCGAGCTGTGCAGCACGCCCTTGGGCTGGCCGGTCGATCCGCTGGTGTAGAGGATGAACAGCGGATCCTCCGCCGCCATCTCGACCGGTGGGCAATCGCTGTCCACATCGGCGGCGGCGTCATGATACCAGATGTCGCGCTCGCCCATCGCGATGTCGGCACCCGTCGCGCGGATCACGATCGTCCGCGCCAGTGAGGGAGCCTTCTTCGCCGCCTCGTCCACGCACGCCTTCAGCGCGATGCGCTTGCCGCCGCGCCGGCCTTCGTCGGCGGTGATGACCAGCGTCGATCCGCAATCCTCGATCCGCCCGGCCAACGCGTCGGCGGAAAAGCCGCCGAACACCACCGAATGGATCGCGCCGATCCGCGCACAGGCCAGCACCGCGAACGCCGCCTCCGGGATCATCGGCAGATAGATCGTCACCCGGTCGCCCTTCGCCACCCCTTGCGCCTTCAGCACATTGGCGAAGCGACAGACCTCGGCGTGCAATTCGCGATAGGTGATGTGGCGCGCATCCTCGGTCGGCACATCCGGTTCCCAGATGATCGCCGTCGTATCGCCCAGCGTCTCCAGATGCCGGTCGATGCAGTTCGCCGCGACATTCAGCGTGCCGTCCGCGAACCAGCGGATGTGGAAATCATCCTTGTCGAACGACCAGTCCCCCGCCTGTCGCGGTGCCGTGATCCAGTCCAGCCGCTGCGCCTGTTCCAACCAGAACCCGTCGCGGTCCGCCAGCGATGCGGCGTACAGCCCGCGATAGCCATCATCGTCGATGCGCGCCTTCGCCTGCCACTCGGCCGGAACGGGATACAGTTCGGGATCGGTCATCGCGCTCTCTGTCCATCGTTGTTTGCGCCCCCATACACCGCTCGACCGCCGACGCCATCCGCGACGAAAGACCGGTGATAGGAAGACGTCGGGATGATAGGACCAGGGTTTCATCAGGAGCGACCATCATGAAGATCAGCGCGCGCAACCAGTTTGCCGGCACCGTCACCGCCATCGCGCCCGGCGCCGTCAACGGCACGGTGAAGGTGGATATCGGCGGCGGCCACATCGTCACCGCCAGCATCACCGAGGAGGCGATCGCCGACCTGGGCCTGGCCGAGGGCGACACCGTGACCGTGCTGGTCAAGGCGAGCGACGTGCTGATCGGCAAATGACCGAAACGCCGCCCCGCCTGAAACTGAAGGCGCAACTGTTCTGCGGCACCGAAGCGGCGCTCGGCCCGGGCAAGGTGTCGCTGCTGGACGCGATCGAGCAGGAAGGGTCGATCTCCGCTGCCGGCCGCCTGCTGGGCATGAGTTATCGCCGGGCGTGGTTGCTGGTCGACGGCATGAACCGCTGTTTCACCGATCGGCTGGTCGATACCACCGCTGGCGGTGGCCAGAACCGCGGTGCCCGCCTGACGGCGGCAGGGCGCGAAGCGCGTGCCGCCTATCGCCAGATGGAGGCCGATCTGGCGCGCGCCGCCGATGCCGAGCCGCTAGCGGTGCTTCGCGCGATGTTGCGGTCCGCGCCGATCGATCCGGATGCCACGGTAGAGGCGGGGTAAAGGCGTTTATCCGGTCCAGCTACACTGTTCCCCGGCCCCGCCGGGGAACGGTGCGTGTAGAGGTCCGCTCTTACCGCCGCGGGCGGCTCGGCTTCGCCTGATAGCGCGGCGCCCCACCGGGGCGACCGCCACCGGCATTGGGCGGGCGGCCGCCACGCGGCGCGGCACGCTGGCCGCCGGCGGGCGGGCCGTCCGACTGGGTAATCGCGATGCCGCTCTCGTCGTCGCCACCATGTGAGGTCTTGGCGGCGGAGGCCGCGAACTTGGCGGCGGCGACGCGCGGAATCTGAACGAAGGTTTCGCTCGGCCCGATGCGAATCGCACCGATCTCCTCACGCGTCACGTGACCGCGACGGCACAGCAGCGGCAACAGCCAGCGCGGATCGGCGTTCTGGTTGCGACCGATATCCAGACGGAACCAGACGGTGTCGTCGAAACCGGGGCGATGCCCGTCCTCGCGACGCGGCGGCTCGTTCGCGCCGTCTGCCATCTCTTCCGGGTTCGGCATGCTGGCACGCAGCGCGCGGACCAGCATCGCGGCGACATCCTCGGGCGTCTTGGTTTCCAGCAGACGCTGACCCAGTGCGCGATCCTCATCGTCCAGCTCGACCGGCTCGGCCAGCTTGGTCAGCAGGCGTTCGCGATCGGCGTTGCGGATGTCGTCGGCGGACGGCACCGGCAGCCAGTTGGCGGCGATGCGCGCGCCGCGCAGCATCATGTCCACCCGGCGGCGGCGCGGATACGGCACGATCAGCATCGCGATGCCCTTGCGGCCCGCGCGGCCGGTACGACCCGACCGGTGCTGCAACGTCTCCGCGTCGCGCGGCAGTTCGACGTGCACGACCAGGCTCAGGCTGGGCAGATCGATGCCGCGGGCGGCGACGTCGGTGGCGACGCAGACGCGCGCGCGGCCGTCACGCAGTGCCTGCAAGGCGGCGTTGCGCTCGTTCTGCGAATGCTCGCCCGACAAGGCGACCGCGGCGAAACCGCGTTCGACCAGGCTGGCGTGGAGATGGCGGACATTGTCGCGCGTGGCGCAGAACAGCATCGCCGTCTCCGCCTCATGAAAGCGCAGCAGGTTCACCACCGCATGTTCGATATCCGATGGCGCGACCGCGACCGCCTGATATTCGATGTCGCCATGCCCGCGATCCTCGCCGACCGTCGAGATACGCAGCGCATCGCGCTGGTACGTCTTGGCCAGCGCCACGATCGGGCGGGGCAGGGTGGCGGAGAACATCAGCGTGCGCCGCTCGGACGGCGTCGCGTCGAGCAGCTGCTCCAGATCCTCGCGGAAGCCCATGTCGAGCATCTCGTCCGCCTCGTCGAGCACGGCGGCGCGGAGACTGGACAGGCGCAGCGCGCCGCGTTCCAGATGGTCGCGCAGCCGACCCGGCGTACCGACGACGACGTGCGCGCCGTGGTTCAGCGCGCGGCGCTCGCGGCTGGCATCCATACCGCCGACGCAGGTGGCGATGCGCGCACCGGCATAGAGCCATTCGAGTTCGCGGCTGACCTGCAGGGCCAGTTCGCGCGTCGGGGCGATCACCAGCGCCAGCGGCGGGCCGGCGGTCGGAAACGCACCGTCGACGAGCAACTCGTCGGCCATGGCCAGGCCGAATGCGACGGTCTTGCCGGAGCCGGTCTGGGCCGAGACGAGAAGGTCGCGACCGGTCGCCTCGGGAGCGATGACGGAGGACTGCACGGGGGTGAGCTGGTCGTATCCACGCGCGGCAAGCGCCTCTGAGAGAGACGCGGGAAGATTATCGGGAAGCATCAAAATCCAATATGGGGGCTTTCGCCCGCCGGACCATCGCGTATCGTGGTCTCTGGCGCATAGCCCTAGAGCGCGTTACCTGTAGCCGATCCGCTCGCCCATGCCCACTGAAAATTGTACCCGCCCAGCCAGCCGGTGACATCCACCGCCTCGCCGATGGCATAAAGCCCCGGAATCCTTCGCGCTTCCATGGTCTGCGACGACAATTCGGCGGTGCTGATTCCGCCGACCGTCACCTCCGCCTTGGCATACCCTTCGCTGCCATTGGGGCGGAACGGCCATGCCGCGAGTCGTTCGGCGGCGCCGCGCAATGCGTTGTCCGGCGCGTCGGCCAGCCGATCGGCGACCTGCAACTGCCCCGCCAGCGCCTCCGCCAGCCGATCGGGCAGGCCGAGCGAACGGCGCAGGCTGGCGCGCGGTTGCGTGCGCTTCAACGCGATCAGCCAGTCGGGATCGCGGCCCGGCGTGAAGTCGATCGCGACCGTCTCGCCATGCCGCCAATAGGATGACGCCTGCAGGATCGCCGGGCCGGACAGGCCGCGATGCGTGAACAGCGCGGCTTCGCGGAACGACCCCTTGCCCGCGCTCGCCACGACCTCCGCCGCCACGCCGGCCAGTTCGCGGAACAGCGCCTCGTCCGGCCCCAGCGTCAGCGGCACCAGCGCCGGGCGCGGTTCAACTAGCTTCAACCCGAATTGCTTGGCAAGGCGATACGAGAAATCGGTCGCGCCGATCTTGGGGATCGATGGCCCGCCGGTGGCGATCACCAGCGCCGGCGCGGTGACGGTGCGCGGGCCGATCGCCACGCGGAAACCGGTACCGTCATGTTCGACATCCGCCGTCTGTCCCAGCGACCATTCGACGCCGCCCATCTCGCATTCGCCGACCAGCATCTCGACGATCTGCTTCGCCGATCCGTCGCAGAACAACTGCCCCAGCGTCTTCTCGTGCCAGGCGATGCCATGCCGCTCGACCAGCGCGATGAAGTCGGCCGGCGTGTACCGCCGCAGCGCCGACTTGGCGAAATGCAGGTTGGCCGACAGGAAGCGATCCGGCACCGTCCCGGTATTGGTGAAATTGCACCGGCCGCCGCCGGAAATGACGATCTTTGCCCCCGGCCGCGCGACATGATCGACCAGCAACACCCGCCGCCCGTGTTGCCCCGCGACGGCGGCGCACATCATCCCCGCCGCACCGGCGCCCAAGATGATCGCGTCATAGGATGTGGTCATGCGGGGACACTACTCTGGAAATGGGCACAGGCCGTCATTGCGAGCGCAGCCCGGTATCAATCTACCGCAATTTCGCGATCGTCAGCCCGTCCGACTTGGCGCGATCCTTCACCGATTCCTCGCTGCGGGTCAGCGCCTTGGCGATCGCCTTCAGCGACATGTCTTTCTTCGCCAGCTGGTGCAGCTTCTGAACCTCGTCGGTCTTCCACGGCTGGCGGTGTCGTTCGAACTTCTCGGCCATCAGCTATTCTCCACCGCGATCACCTCGATCGCATCCGTCCTGCCTTGAAAATCCGCTAGATCGCCCGGCCCGGTGCCCATCAGC
This sequence comes from Sphingomonas sp. Leaf339, assembly GCF_001426195.1. Lineage (GTDB taxonomy): Bacteria > Pseudomonadota > Alphaproteobacteria > Sphingomonadales > Sphingomonadaceae > Sphingomonas. Next base: position 392,721 of record NZ_LMRS01000023.1, read on the forward strand.
GCGCGGGCAAGCGGAGCGGCGAAGGCGATGCGCGCGTCCGCGTCCGCCTCGTCATGGCCGACGATCGCGATGTGCCGCTCGCGCCCGTCCAGCCGGAACGTCACCCGGCTGCCGATCCCGACCTCGTCGTCGGTCGGCAAGGCGACCACCTCGACCGTGGCGGCGCGCGTGTTCCAGTACCTCAGCTCGCGCGCCAGCACGTCGCGCGACTCGTCGGTCGCTGCGGCCACGGCAGCCTCCAGCGCCGCCACCCGTGCCGCGACCAGCGCAGGGCCGGCGGCGGTGACGAAATTCGGGCCGGCGGGGATCGGCAGTTCGAAGCGCGGCTCCAGATGCTCCTCGTCGCTCTCGCGGCGGAACGCGACGCTCATGATGGGGTTCTTCTCATGCGGTTGCAGATAGGCGCTGGCCCGCCCCGGTGAAAGGCGGTCTTGTCCGGCCGGTACTGACAATGCTGTTAGCGGTCGTGCCGCCGTCATGCTATCATCCAGCCATGTCGGCCATTCCCCACGCCTATGCCATTGCGGTCGATCCGGCCGACATCGATTTCATGGGGCATGTGAACAATGCCAGCTACCTGAAATGGGTGCAGGAGGCGGTGGTCAGCCATTGGCAGAAGCTCGCCCCTGCCGATGCGGTGGCAGAGCACCTGTGGGTCGCCCTGAAGCACGAGATCACGTACCGCAAACCCGCCTTCCTCGACGACGAGGTGATCGCCACCGTCATCCTCGAAAAGGTGCAGGGTGCGCGGGCCTTTTATGAAACGGTGATCCGCCGGCGCGAGGAAGTGCTGGCGGAGGTGAAGTCCAGCTGGTGCTGCCTCGACGCCGAAACCCTGCGCCCGGCGCGGTTGGCAAAGAACGTGATCGACCGGTTTTTCTGACCCGTTGTTCCCCGATCTCCGCCGGGGAAGAGCCCGTTAACCCGTCCGCGGCCGTGTCCACAGCGCCGGATCGCGCGGCACCGGCGGATACAGCTTCGCCCGCCGCCACGCCTGCACGCCCGCCCGCGCGATGAAGCCCAGCTTGTCGCGCGCCGACGTCGTCACCCGCGCATCCCACGCCCGCTCGCCGCGATCCGCGACCGTGCGCCCGATCGCGCCATAGATACCCGCCGCCGCCAGCACTGCCCAAGCCGCGCGCGGCGACAGCGCCGGCGTGCCCCGCCGCGCGCTGTCCTCGAACGCCGCGCCGCGTATCGCCATCCGCCGCGCCAGCATCGCGAGGCGAGGGCGGTATGGCGGCTTCAACTGCTCGCCCGGCGGAATATCCACCTCGACCAGCCAGTCGGTCGGTAGGTAGCAACGGCCCGCCCGGTCGTCCTCGTCCAGATCGCGTGCGATATTGGCCAACTGGAACGCCATCCCTAGATCGCAGGCCCGGTCCAGCGTCGCCTCGTCGTCCGGCGCCACGCCCATCACCACCGCCATCATGCACCCGACGACCCCGGCGACGTGATAGCAGTACCGGTACAGATCATCCTCGGTCCGTGGTCGCCATTCGTCGGCATCCAGCGCAAAGCCGGCGATCAGGTCGCGCGGCCACGCATGGGGCATCCCTGTTTCGGCCACTACCACGCGCAGCGCATCGAACGGCATGTCGCCTACGACCTCGCCCGCCAGCGCCGCCTCGGTCTTGGTCCGCAGCATCGCCAGCCGGGCGGGCGCATCGTCGACGCGACTCATGCCATGGCCATGGTCCTGCCCGTCGGCGATGTCATCGCACGCGCGGCACCACGCATAGAGCAGCCACGCGCGTTCCCGCGTCGCCGGATCGAACAGCTTGCTGGCGGCGGCGAAACTCTTCGATCCGCGCGCGATCGACGTGCGCGCCGCGGCGACCAGCGCCGCCCGCTCGGCCGGCGTCGTCACAGGTTCCCCCGCCATCACAGATCCGAAGCGTTCATCCGCACGATCGGCTGCGTCGGTACATGCGCGCCCATCCGCTCCAGCAGCACGTCGAGCGTATCCGCCACGATCAGCAGGTCGCGGTGCTGCGGGCGCAGGAAACCCACCGTCCCCATCTTGTGCCAGAACGCGATCAGTTCATCATAATACCCAGCGGTGTTGAGCAACCCGACCGGATCGGCGTGATAGCCCAGCTGCGCCCAGCTCAGCGCTTCCCACAATTCGTCCATCGTGCCGGTGCCACCGGGGATGGTGACGAACCCGTCCGACAGGTCGGTGAACATCTGCTTGCGCTGGTGCATGCCTGTCACGACGTGAAGCTCGGTCAGGCCGCGATGCGCGACCTCCGCATCGACCAGCGCCTGCGGGATCACGCCGATCACCTCGCCGCCCGCCGCCAACGCGCCGTCCGCGATCGCGCCCATCAGGCCAAGGCGCCCGCCGCCATAGACGACGCCGATGCCACGATGCGCCAGCGTCGCCCCCACCTCACGCGCGGAATCGAGATAAACGGGGTCGGCGGGGGTGGCCGACCCGCAATAAATGGCAAGACGCTTCATCCCCGTCAGCTAGGGGATGGCGGGCGCGGCGACAAGCTGCGCGAGCGGTCGCAAGCTACGCCAGCGGCGGCAAGCTACGCCGCCATGCGTTTGATCTGGTCGATGATCTGCGCCTGCCGATAGGGCTTGGTGTAGAACACGCTGCGCGCGGGCATCGGCGTGTTGAGGGGAAACGGCTTGCCCGATGTGATGATGATCTCGATCCACGGCCACCGGTCACGGATGCAGGTGGCGAGGTCGAGGCCGTCGATCCCCTGCGGCATGTTCACATCGGTGAATACGATCTGGATATCGCGCCGCGTTTCAAGAATGCGCACCGCCTCGGTCGAATTGGCGGCTTCCACCGCGGTAAAGCCCGCATCTTCCACCATGTCCACGGCCAGCAGCCGCAGCATCGGTTCGTCCTCCACGACCAGTACGATAATCTCCTGTGGTCTGCCGTTCACGCGTCACTCCCCGTTTGCGTCAGGGCCGACAACGGTACGACGAATTCGGCCGTCAGCCCCGCCTCATGGTAACGAAGGGTCACACCTCCTGTCCCGATCAAACCTTGGCGGATGAGTCTGGCACCAAATCCACGTCGGGTCGGTTCTTTTACCGGCGGGCCGCCCTGTTCCTCCCACGTCATCGTCAGCGTCGCATCGGCCCCGTCGCCGGCGATCGCCCAGTTGATGTCGATCCGGCCGGTATCGTTCGACAGTGCACCGTATTTGCAGGCGTTGGTCATCATCTCGTGGATTACCAGCGACACCGACATCGCCGCACTGGCGTCCAGCGTCACCATCGGACCCGTCCGCCGCATCCGATTTTCGAACCCGAACGGTGCCAGCACGCCGAGGATGATGCTGGCCATATCCGCCGCGATCCATTGCCCCTTCAACAAGGCGTCGTGCGCGGTGCTAAGCGCCAGCAACCGTTGCTCGAACACCGCCACTGGCGTGCGATCGGGAATGTCGCGCAGCGTCTGCGTGGCAATCGACTGTACCATCGACAGCATGTTCTTCAGCCGGTGGCTGATCTCGCCGTTCACCGATCGTTGCTGCTGATCCAGCCGGTGGCGGGACACGCCCGCTTCCAGCCGGTCGGCGACGCTGTGCAGGAACGATAATTCGGTCGCGGTCCAGCGGCGCGGGGTCGCGGCGTGGACCAGGAACACCGCGATGGTGCGGCCCCGATCGCGTACCGGCACGTTGACCAGCGCCGCGATGCCGACCGCCAGCATCCGCGATGGATCGGCGGCGGTGCGCGGATCGGTGGTGACGTCATGGATCACCAGCATCTCGCCCTTCGCCAGCCCGTCGCGGAGGCGGCCGAACTCCTCGAACCGGTGCCGGCCGGCCACGCTGGCGACGCCGTCGGCGGTCCAGTCCGGCTCGATCTCGATGGTCTCGGTGGCGGCGTCGACGGTGCCGAATCCGGCTCGGTCGGTCTGCAACGCATGGCCGACGATCTGCGCGATCGATTGCGTCATCTCGCCGACCGACCGGCTGCGACGGATACGGTCGCCGATGTCGAGCAGTGCCGCCTGCAACCGCGCCAGATGTTCGCTGGTCCGCGCGATCTGGCGCAGTTCCAGATGATCGGCGACCTGCCGCGCCAGCGCCTCCAGCAATAACCGTTGCTGCTCGCTCAACCCGTCCGGCCGCGCGACCGTATCCATCACGCACAGCCGCCCGATCACCGCGCCCGACCGCATGACCAGCGGCGCGCCCGCGTAGAAGCGCAGGTGCGGGTGGTGCGTCACCAACGGATTGTCGCGGGTGCGCGGATCGACGGTCAGGTCGGGGATCGACAGGAAAGCGCCGCGATCGATCTCGATCCGGCATACCGACCAGTCGATCGGCGTCTCGGACAGATCCAGTCCGATGCGCGCGCGAAACCATTGTCGCTCGATATCCAGCAGGCTGACGAGCGCGATTGGCGTGTCGCAACACACGCTGGCGACCAGCACGATATCGTCGAACGTCTTTTCCGGTGGCGTGTCGATCACGCCCAGCAGGTCGAACGCCTGCCGCCGGTCCTTGCCTGTCCGCTCGCTCATGGCCCCCACCGCGATCTGCTTCGCCACCCCGACGGCATCGGACGGCAAACACCGCAGATATACAAGCGTATAATGCGAACCTGTGTCGTGGTCCCCGACCGCATCTCGGTCAGGGGCGGACGATGCCGATCAGGGCGCGGCGTCCAGTTGCGCGCGCAGATTGGCGATCGTCGCGGCGCTGGCATCCGGACGCGGCGCGGCTGGCTTGCCGTCGCGCAGGCGGGCGCGATCGCGTTCCGGCGGATCGACGCGGCGCACGCGCACCGCGGCATGACCCTGCGCGCGCAGCCCCAGCAACTGCGCCGCCCCGCGGGACAGATCGATGATCCGCCGCCCGGCGAACGGCCCGCGGTCGTTGATCCGCAACAGGATCGTGCGACCGGTGTCGAGCGACGTCACCTCGACATAGCTGGGCAACGGCAGCGTGGTATGCGCCGCCGTGATCCCCTTGGCGCGGAAGCGTTCGCCATTGGCGGTGCGGTTCCCGGATTCGCCGCCATACCAGCTCGCCTCGCCCAGCATGTCATAGGTGGGATCGGCAACGGGGGTATAGGTGGTGCCCCGCACCGTGTAGGAAGGGCCGATCCTTACCGGGGTGTCGCTGACCGGCCGGTATCGCCCGCCGCCGCACGCCGACAGTATCAGCGCCAGCAGGACGACGGTGGGGCGGAGGCCAGAACAAAAAAGGGGCCGCACGCAGTCCCCCTCCGGCTACCGCCCCTCCAGCATCAGCTTCGCCGTCGCCTTCGCGCTGCCCACGACGCCGGGGATACCCGCGCCGGGATGCGTACCGGCGCCGACGAAATACAGATTCGGGATCGCATCGTCACGGTTGTGGACCCGGAAATAGGCGCTCTGCGTCAGGATCGGCTCCAGCGAAAACGCGCTGCCCAGATGCGCGTTCAGATCGGCGGCGAAGTCGCTCGGCGCATAGCTGAACTTGGTCACGATCCGCTCATGGATATCGGGGATCAGGCGACGACCCACTTCGTCCAGGATGCGCTTTTCCAGGATCGGCGTCACCTCCGCCCAGTCGACCGGAAACTTGCCCATGTGCGGCACAGGGGCTAGAACGTAGAAGGTCGAATGACCCTCGGGCGCCAGCGCCGGATCGGTCACGGTCGGGTGGTGCAGGTACAACGAGAAATCCTCGGCCAGCACGCCATGATCGTAGATGTCCTCCAGCAGGCCCTTATAGCGTGGACCGAACAGGATCATGTGGTGCGGGATGCCCGGCCACGTGCCCTTGATGCCGAAATGCGTGACGAACAGCGACGGCGAGTATTTCTTGCGCTCCAGCTTTCCCTTGGTCCGCTGTGCCGCTCGCGAGGTGGACAGCAGGTCGCGGTACGTGTGCATGATGTCGCTGTTGGCGGCCACCATGTCCGCCTCGCCGCGCCAGCCGCTTTCCGTCACCACGCCGGTCGCCCGGTCGCCCAGCGTCTCGATCTGCACCACCGGATCGCCCAGCCGGATCGTGCCGCCGATCCGCTCGAAATGCGCGACCAGCCCGGCGACCAGCCGATTGGTGCCGCCCTTGGCAAACCACACGCCGCCATCGCGTTCCAGCTTGTGGATCAGCGCATAGATCGCGCTAGTCGTCATCGGGTTGCCGCCGACCAGCAGCGTGTGAAAGCTCAGCGCCTCACGCAGCTTTTCGGATTTCACGAAGCTCGACACGATCGAATACACCGACCGCCAAGCCTGATACTTCGCCAGCGCCGGCGCCGCCTTGATCATCGACGCGAAGTCGAGAAACGCGACATGGCCCAGCTTCTCGTACCCCTCGTGGAACACGCCTGCCGAATAGGTCAGGAACTTCTGGTATCCCTCCCAGTCGCCCGGATGCAGCCGCTCGATCTCGCCGCGCAGGATGCTGTCGTCGTTGGTGTAATCGAAATTCGTCCCGTCCGGCCAGTTCAGGCGGTAAAAGGGCGTGACCGGTTCCAGCACCACATCGTCGCGCATGTCGCGGCCGGTCAGTTGCCACAATTCCTCCAGACACGCCGGATCGGTGATGACGGTGGGGCCGGCATCGAAGGTGAAGCCCTCGCGCTCCCAATAATAGGCGCGCCCGCCGGGCTTGTCCCGCGACTCGACGATGGTGGTCTCCACCCCCGCCGACTGCAACCGGATCGCGAGCGCCAGGCCGCCGAAGCCCGCGCCGATGACGATCGCCCGCCTCATGCGCCGGTCCTCAGGTCGGCACCCAGTATCGCGCGCACGGCGCGGCCGATCGGAACCGGCGGCTTGCCTGTCAGCACCCGCGCCTTGTCGGTCATCGTCGATTGTCCAGCATAAAAGCGGCCGATCAGCCGCGGAGAGAGGGTGTAGAAGCGTTCCAGCACGCGGTAGCGTTCCGCCGGTTCTGCCGCCTTGAACAACATCGTGTCGAGCATCCGGTAGAAACCGCGTTGCGCCCATGTCGCCTTCGCCATCGCGTGGGTGGCGTCATGCAGCGCGATGCCGCCGAAATCACGGCGGCCGGCAATCATCGTCGCGGTTCGCACCGCATCGGGCAGCGAATATCCGGTCGTCGGATGGAACATGCCGGCGCGCATCCCGGCCTTCGCCACCTTGCCGGTCGATCGCCAGTACGCCTCGAAATCGCCACCCATCGCCACCGGCAGCACACCCGATTCCTCACCGACGACCGCATCCGTCACCCAGCCGCGGGCACCCGCATACTGGTCGATCCGCGCGCCCAATGTCGCATGATCGATATCCGGCGTATCGCTGTAATAGGTGTCCTCCACGAACATCCGGTCATCCGCCAGCGGCAGGCAATAGACGAAGCGATATCCGTCGATCTGCGCCACCGTCGCGTCCATGATGACCGGCGTCGGTGCTTCGTGGGGCGCCGCCAGTTGCAGGTCGCGGCCGACGAACTTCTGCCAGCCGAGATCGAGCACCGACAGATCGCCCAGCCCGCGCACGTCGATCACGCCCGTCGCCTCGATCCGCTCGCCATCCGCCAGTACCACCGCCGTCGCCGATGCGGCCAGCACCTTGTGCCCCAGCATCAGCGCGTCCGCCGGCAAATCGCGCCGCACCACCGCGTCCAGTCGTTCGCTTTCGATCGAATAATAGGGCGCCGGAAACGACCGTGCGTGGGCGGGAAACATGATCGCATGATCCGGCCACCGCTGCGTCACGAGCGGATCGACCAGCCAGCGATCCGCATCGCCCACGTCACTGCCAAAGAAAGACCAGCGATGGTTGCCGCCGACCACCGTCGCCTCGTCGACCAGCCGCACGTCGAGCGTCGGATGCCGCGCGCGCAGCGCCAGCGCGATCAGGCCGCCCGCGAGTCCCGCGCCGACGATCGCAACATCGCAATGGTGAACAGCCGCCATCGCCATCGACTAGCGCAGTTTGGCGTCCAGCGGAAAATCTTTCCGTCATCCCGGCGTCATGGATTACCATCGCCGGCATGGACGTTTTGACCACCCCCCTCCTGAAAACCCGGCGCCTGATCCTGACGCCGCCGGTCCCCAGCGACCATGACGACATGACCGCACTCTGGGCCGATCCGGCGGTCTATGAAGGACTGATCGGTCGCCCCGCCACGCGCGAGGAATCATGGCACCGGCTGCTCCGTTATCAGGGTCATTGGGACTGGTGCGGCTATGGTCACTGGATGGTCCGCGACATCGACACCGGTCGCTGCGCGGGCAGCGTCGGCATCATGGATTCCCGCCGCGAGACGCAGCCCTCGTTCGCGGGCGTGCCGGAAGTGGGCTGGACCCTGATGGGCTGGGCGCACGGGCAGGGTTTCGCGCGTGAGGCGCTGGCGGCGTTGTTCGACTGGGCGGACACCCGGATGCCGCGCACCGTCTGCATCATCGATCCCGCCAACGCGCCCTCGCTCCGGCTCGCCGCGCATGTCGGCTACACCGTCTATGCCGAGGGGCTGTACCGCGAGCGGCCGACGCTGTTCCTCGAACGCACGGCATGACCCCCCTCGCATCCGGGGCCCATCGCGCGTATATGGCCAGCATGCTGAAATCGCTGCATCGTTATGCCGCCGACCATGGGGTCACACGCTGATGTCATGGGTCGAAAAGGTCGCGATCGTCGCCTTCATGGTGTTGTTCATGGAGTGCTTCGCCTGGGCCACGCATAAATACGTCATGCACGGCTGGGGCTGGGGCTGGCACCAGTCGCATCATGAGGATCATGACGGCTGGTTCGAGAAGAACGACCTCTACGCCATCGTCTTTGCGATCGTGCCGATCGTGCTGTTCGTCGTCGGCCTGTGGTGGGAACCGCTGTGGTGGATGGCGCTCGGCATCACCGTCTATGGCGGCATCTACGCCTTCGTCCACGACATGCTCGTCCACCAGCGCGGCGGTTTCCGCTGGGTGCCCAAACAGGGTTACTTCAAGCGGCTGTTGCAGGCCCATCGCCTGCACCACGCGGTCGAGGGCAAGGACGGCACCGTCAGCCACGGCTTCCTGTTCGCGCGCAAGCCGGCGGTGCTGAAGGCGCAACTGCGCGCCAACGCCGATCCGCAGCGCCGCCCGGCCCGCGCGGTACAGCGGATGGCCACCGACGCGTCGCCGGCGGAGCAGTGAGCATCGCCACGTCCCCGACGGCTGGCTCGCCGACCGCCGCCGCCCGGCGTCAGACACGCATCGGCCTGACGCTCGCCGCCGTCATCGTCACGGTGTGGCTGGCGATCCATATCACCGGCATCTTCTTCTGGCACTGGAGCCTGGCCATGGTGCCGGTCGCCGCCGTGATGGTGCTCGTCCAGACCTGGCTCAGCACCGGCCTGTTCATCATCGCCCATGATTCGATGCACGGCGCGCTCGCCCCCGGCCATCCGCGCCTGAACCGCATCGTCGGCGCGGCCTGCTTGTCGCTCTATGCCTGCCTGTCCTACGCCACGTTGCTGCCCCAGCATCACCTGCACCACCGCCATGCCGGCGGGGCGGGGGACCCCGATTTTCACGGCGGCGACCCAAGCCTGATCGGCTGGTTCGGCCAGTTCTTCCGCACCTATTATTCGCACGGCCAGATCGCCCGCATCACCATCGTCGGGCTCGTCTACACGCTAGTACTGGGCGCGCCGCTCGGCAACATCGCGGTGTTCTGGGCGATCCCGGCACTGGGCGCGGTGGCGCAGCTGTTCGTGTTCGGCACCTGGCTGCCCCACCGGGAGGGCGACGAGCCCTTCGCCGACCGGCACCGCGCGCGCAGCGCCCGCATCGCGCCGACGCTGTCGCTGCTGACCTGTTTCCATTTCGGCGGCTATCATCACGAACATCACCTGTCGCCCGGCACGCCCTGGTGGGGTCTGCCCGCCCGCCGGCGGGACTATCAGGCAAGCGCCCATCAATTCGGTAATGCTTCCGGGCTAAAGCCCCACCCGTGACGATCGCGATCATCCTGTCCGCACTGGCGATGACCATGATCGTCGGCGTCCGCTACCTGATTGTGTCGGGCGGTTTCGCCTGGGCGACCCGCCGCAAGCATCCGGGCCTGTACATGGGTCTCGATCCGCAGGTCCGTCGCGAGGTGATCTGGAGCCTCGCCTCGGCGGCGATCTATGGCATCCCCGCCGGGGTCGTCGCCTGGGGCTGGCAGAATCTCGGCTGGACGCGGGTGTACGACGATATCCATGCGTATCCGCTGTGGTACTGGCCGGTGTCGGTCTTCCTCTACCTGCTGCTCCACGACGCCTGGTTCTACTGGACGCATCGCTGGATGCACCGGCCCAAACCGTTCAAGCTGGCCCATGCGCTGCATCATGCCAGCCGTCCGCCCACCGCTTGGGCGGCGATGGCGTTCCATCCCATCGAGGCGCTGACCGGCGCTGTGGTAATTCCGCTACTGGTCTTCCTGATTCCGATCCACATCGGCGGTCTGGCATTGGTCCTCACCATCATGACGGTTATGGGGGTCACCAATCACATGGGGTGGGAGATTTTCCCGCGGTTCATGTGGAGGGGTGCACTGGGGGGCTGGCTGATCACCGCTAGCCATCATCAGCGGCATCATGAATTGTACGGGTGCAATTATGGCCTTTATTTCCGGCACTGGGACAGGCTGTGCGGCACCGACAAGGGGATCGGTGATTTCACGCGCGAACATGCCCGCGCCGCGCGCCGGGCGGCCGCTGCGTCGGGTGGCGATGGCGCTGTTGGCGCTCCCGCTGTTGGGGGGCGCGACGCAGGTCGCCCGACTTGATGTCGATGTCGCCCAGATGCGCTCGGCCAAGGGCCTGCTGCGCGTCTGCCTGACCGCCGATCCCGACAATTTCCCCGCCTGTGTCGATGATGCCCACGCGATCACCCGCTCCGTCCCGGCCGGCAATCGGACCGTTTCGTTCGCCGGCCTGCCACGCGGTGGCTATGCCGTGGCGGTGATCCATGACGAGAACGGCAATCACCGGCTAGACACCTTTGCCGGCATCCCGCGTGAAGGGTTCGGCTTCTCGCGCAATCCCAAGATCGGCTTCGGCCCGCCGCGTTTTGCCGCCGCCCGTTTCCAGATCGACAGTGATGCCGAAGAGCAACAGGTCAGGATGCGTTACATCTTCTGACCTGATCGGGGCGGACACAAAGCGGGAAAGAGGCGTTTCGGGGCCGTAATATATCTTCTTGGAGTTCCCCGTCTTGCGTCTCGCCCTATTCATCATGACCGCCACAGCGGCGCTGGTCGCCGCTACGCCTGCCTTGGCGCAGGACGGGACCCAGCCATCGGCCACGCCCACGTCGACGCTCGCCGCCGATCTCGACAAGGACACGATCACCATCGCGGTGGCCGGCGCATACCTGACCGATTACGAAGGATCGAACGACTATCGCTTCGTCCCGGCACCTGCCGTGCAGGCGACGATCAGTGGCTACAACATCCAGGTGATTGGCAACCGCGCCTCGGTCGATCTGATCCGCGATCGTCCCGGTCCCGTCTGGGACCTGCAGGCGGGGCCGATCGGCGTCATCAACTTCAACCGCCAGAGTAACAAGACCATTGACGATCGCCGCATCCGCGCGCTGGGCGAACGCAACACCGCGATCGAGCTGGGTGGCTTTGTCGGCATCGGCAAGACCGGCGTCATCACCAGCGATTATGACAAGCTGTCCGCCACGCTCAGCTATCGCCACGACGTCAACAACGCGCATGACAGCGATATCTGGCAGCCGACGGTCGCCTATTTCACGCCGCTGAACCTGAAGACCGCGGTCGGCCTGTTCGTTTCGGCCGAGCGCGCCGGTGGCGGCTATGCGCGCAGCTACTACTCGATCGACGGCACGCAGAGCCTGGCGAGCGGTCTGGCCGTGTACAACGCCCGCGGCGGCTGGAAGAACTGGTCGGTCGGCCTCGCCGGCACCTATTCGGTCACCGGCGATCTGCTGCACGGGTGGAAGGCGATCGGCGGCATCAATTATCGCCGGATGCTGAATGATTTTGCCGATAGCCCCGTCGTCTCGGTAGCCGGATCGCGCGGCCAGTGGCTGGCGGCAGCAGGCATCGGTTACACCTTCTAAGCCCACCAGATTGCGCTGCAACGCGGCGTAAAAATCAATGTAAATAAAGTTTTGCGCCGGTGCGTCCTTTGGGAACGCGCCGGCGTTTCTGTTGTCGGTCCATGGCCGGCGACGGTCGTGGATCGCAGTGAGAGGATGATCTGTCGCGCCCCTGGTGTCGGCAGCCTGCCAGGGGATCAACACATGACCGATAGCGTAGAATTGATCGACGCACTCGACCGCCGGGTCGCGCGACGCGACGAACGGCGCGAATTTTTCAAGGCTGCGTTCGGCATGGGTGCCTTCGCTGTCGGCGGTGCCGCCGCGCTCAGCTTTTCGACCAAAGCCAGCGCCCAGACCACGACGATCACCGACGCCGATATCCTGAACTTCGCGCTCAACCTCGAATATCTCGAAGCGCAGTTCTATCTTTATGCCGCGACCGGAGCGGGCCTGCCGTCCAACCTGCTGTCGGGTACGGGCACGCCAGGCGCGGTCATCACCGGCACCGGCGCCAACATGGCCCGTGCGGTCGACTTTACCGGTGAACCCGCCATTGCCGCCTATGCGCGTGAAATTGCGGCGGACGAGGTCGCGCACGTCACGTTCCTGCGCAGCGCCGGCGCACTTGGCTCGTCGGCGGTTGCCCAGCCTGCGATCAACATCTCCGGCGCGCTCGATGGCCCCTTCACCGCCGCCGCCCGCGCCGCCGGTGTGATCCCCGCCGGCAACACGACGACGCCGTTCGATCCGTATTCAAGCCCCGACAATTTCCTGCTCGGCTCATACATCTTCGAGGACGTTGGCGTCACCGCCTACAAGGGCGCATCGCCGCTCATCACCAACAAGACGTTCCTTCAGGCGGCGGCCGGCATCCTGGCGGTCGAGGCGTATCACGCCGCGATCGTCCGCACGACGCTGTACGCCCGTGGCATGGGGTCGATTGCAACGGCCAATTCGGCAGCTGTCGCAGCCAAGCCGTCTCTGCTGACCGCCGCCGATCAGATCTCGAACGCCCGCGACTCGCTCGATGGCGCCACCCGCGATCTCGATCAGGGTATTTCGCCGACCACGGTCAGCAATGCGCTGGTATCGAACATCGTACCGCTCGATTCAAACGGGATCGCCTTCAGCCGTACGCCCAGCCAGGTGCTGAACATCGTCTATCTGAACGCCGCAGCGGCCACGATGGGTGGCTTCTTCCCCAACGGACTGAACGGCAACCTGCGCGCCAGCGTCGCCGCATCCTGATCCGCACACCGCATCCAACTTTTTCCTCTAGGGAGGACCTGTCATGAGCGAAGAACGCTTCATTCTGGACGTGATCGAAGAAGCCAATGCCAAGCGTCGCCTGGAACGCCGCCGGTTCATGCGGATGGCCGGTGGTGCCGCCGTCGCCGCCGGTGGCCTGTCGATGCTGGCCGCCTGTAACGACGACGACAACGACCCCATCGCCACGCCGACGCCAACCCCGACCGCCACGACCGGCGTGTCCGAGGTCGACGTGCTCAACTTCGCGTTGCAGCTCGAATATCTCGAGGCCAATTTCTACAGCTACGCCGCGTTCGGCACGCCGATCGCCAGCACGCTGACGGCCGGTGTCGGCACGCAAGGGTCGGTACAGTTGCCCAGCACCACCGCTGGTCGTCCGCGTCAGGTGGCCTTCACCGACCCGGTCGTCGCGCAGTACGCGCGCGAAATCGCCTATGACGAGATCGCGCACGTCACCTTCCTGCGTAACGCGATCGGCACCGCCGCCGTTGCGGCGCAGCCGGCGCTCAACATCTCGGGCGATGCCACCGGCTCCTTCACCCTCGCCGCTCGCGCGTCCGGTGTGGTCAACGGCACTTCGACTTTCGATCCCTACGCATCGGACGAGGCGTTCCTCCTCGGCGCGTTCATCTTCGAGGATGTCGGCGTCACCGCGTACATGGGCGGCGTCCAGCTACTCAGCACGCCGAGCTTCATCGAAGCCGCAGCGGGCATCCATGCGGCCGAGGCGTATCACGCCGGTCTCGTCCGCACGGTCCTCTACCGCAAGGGCCTGAGCAATCAGTTCCTCATCACGTCCGCCGGCCAGATTTCGGCGGCACGCGACATGCTGGACGGCACCGCGAACACCGGCCTGCTCAACCAGGGCGGTTCGCGCGACCAGGGCATCGTCGGCTCGGCGAATACGATCTCGAACATCGTGCCGACCGACGCCAACGGCCTGGTCTTCGTCCGTTCGCCCAGTCAGGTGCTCAACATCGTGTACCTGAACGGGGCAGCCGGCACGAGCAGCGGCGGGTTCTACCCCGCCGGTGTCAACGGCGCCGTCCGCACGACGTCCTGAACCTAACCAGTTCCGACCGGAGAGGGGGTCGCGCCACATCGGCGCGGCCCCTTTTTGTTTGTGGCCGCCTCGACACGCGCCTATGCTGGTCCCATCCCCGGGGGAGCGCTCATGCGCGCTTGAGAGGCAGCCAGCAGGTTGCGACCCGCCGAACCTGATCCGGTTGACACCGGCGGAGGGAGGGAGCGGTTTTCACCAGAAATCCGTGCCCGCTCTCCGACCTTTGGAGAGACGACATGGCCGACATTCAAGCCCGCACCGAAATCGGCGTCACCACCGGCCCGATTCGCGGCAGCCGCAAGATCCACGTCGCCGTCCCCACCAGCCCCGATGTCCGCGTCGCCATGCGCGAAATCGTGCTCGACCCATCGGCGAACGAGCCGCCCTTGCGCGTCTACGACACCAGCGGCCCCTACACCGATCCCAAGGCCAATATCGACATCCAGGCCGGCCTGCCGCAACTTCGCCGCCAGTGGATCGAGGCACGCGGCGACGTCGAATCCTACGACGCCCGCGAACTCCGCCCCGAGGATAACGGCCAGCTCGGCCCCGATCGCTCCGGCGGCGTCCCCCAGTTCCCCGGCAGCATCAAGCGCCCCTTGCGCGCCAAGCCCGGCATGAATCTCAGCCAGATGCACTATGCCCGCCGCGGCATCATCACGCCCGAGATGGAATATGTCGCCACCCGCGAAAACCTCGGCCGCGCCATGCTGAAGGATTATGTCCGCGACGGCGAGAGCTTCGGCGCGAGCATCCCCGATTTTGTCACCCCCGAATTCGTCCGGGACGAGGTTGCCCGCGGCCGCGCGATCATCCCCAACAACGTCAACCACCCCGAATCCGAACCGATGGCGATCGGCCGCAACTTCCTGGTCAAGATCAACGCCAACATCGGCAACTCGGCGGTCGCCAGCAATGTGGCGGCAGAGGTCGACAAGCTCGTCTGGTCGATCCGCTGGGGCGCCGACACCGTCATGGACCTGTCCACCGGCCGCAACATCCACGACACCCGCGAATGGATCATCCGCAACTCCCCCGTGCCGATCGGCACGGTGCCGATCTATCAGGCGCTGGAAAAGGTCGGCGGGATTGCCGAGGACCTGACATGGGAGGTGTTCCGCGACACCCTGATCGAACAGGCCGAGCAGGGCGTCGATTACTTCACGATCCACGCCGGCGTCCGCCTCGCCTATATCCCGATGACGGCGAAGCGCGTCACCGGCATCGTGTCGCGCGGCGGCAGCATCATGGCGAAATGGTGCCTCAGCCATCACAAGGAATCGTTCCTCTACGAACGCTTCGACGAGATCACCGAGATCATGAAGGCGTACGACATCGCCTATTCGCTCGGCGATGGCCTTCGCCCCGGCAGCATCGCCGACGCCAATGACGAGGCGCAGTTCAGCGAACTCTACACGCTCGGCGAACTCACCCACCGCGCGTGGAAGAGCGACGTGCAGGTCATGATCGAGGGCCCCGGCCACGTGCCGATGCACAAGATCAAGGAGAACATGGAAAAGCAGCTCCAGGTCTGCGGCGAGGCGCCCTTCTACACGCTCGGGCCGCTCACCACCGACATCGCGCCGGGCTATGACCACATCACCAGCGGCATCGGCGCTGCGATGATCGGTTGGTACGGTACCGCGATGCTCTGCTACGTCACGCCCAAGGAACATCTGGGCCTGCCCGACCGCGACGACGTGAAGGTTGGCGTGGTGACGTACAAGCTGGCCGCCCACGCCGCCGATCTCGCCAAGGGCCACCCCGCCGCCCAGATGCGCGACGACGCGCTCAGCCGCGCCCGCTTCGACTTCCGCTGGCGTGATCAGTTCAACCTGTCGCTCGATCCCGACACGGCCGAGGATTACCACGACCAGACCCTCCCCGCCGAAGGCGCCAAGACCGCCCACTTCTGCTCGATGTGCGGCCCCAAATTCTGCTCGATGAAGATCACCGCCGAAGTCCGCGAATTCGCCGCCAAGCAGAACCAGCCTGCCGACACGTTCCTGGCAGCCGGTGCGCCGACGGATCAGGCCGACGCCGACCGCGCAATCTTCGCCACCGGCCACACGGCCGCCGAAGCAGAGCGCGGCATGGCGGAAATGAGCGAGAAGTTCCGCGAGAAGGGCGGGGAGGTTTACCTGCCAGCGGAGTGACTAATCTAGGTGTTGCCGCAGTGCTTACGTCGACAAGGCTGCGGCAATGACTTTCCTGTATTGGTTTTTGAAGCCTTTAAGCAAACGGTAGAATGATGTGGATTGTCCATACTGTGCCGGACCCCTTACATCATTCACAATGACGCGAAGGTGTCTTAATCGAATGGCACCTATTTTAAATTGCCGGTTGTGAAGATAACCGGCAATCTAGCAGCGTGGGCTTAAACAAGTTCAAAGACCGTCGGCTTGGTCTAATCAGCGAGACAATAATCTGGCTGGGGCATTGAAGATACTTACGAATAATTACCGATAAACTTCTCGCCGATGCGCCACCCGCACGACCAGCACCGTGATCCGCTCGTCCTCGATCCGCGCAACCACACGATAATCGCCGATCCGCCAGCGCCACAGTCCCGCATGATCGCCGACCAGCGCACTACCGATGGCGCGCGGATCCTCCTGTGATGCGATCCGGTCTTCCAGGGTCTTGACGATCCGCGCCGCCGCCGTCCGGTCGAGTTTCCTCAGTTCCTTCGCCGCTTCGGGCAGGAACTCAATCGCCCAGACCAAGCTCGGCCTTCAGCGTCGCAAGCGGAATTGCGTCACACGCGCGGAAATCGCGCAACCGCTCTTCCGCCAGATAGAAATCTTCGAGATCGTCCAGATGCGCTTCGATCGCCTCGCGCGCATAGAATGTCTTGGTGCGGCCGGTCCGCTGGGCCAGCGCCTCCAGCCGTTGCTCGGTGTCGCCATTCAATCGAACTGCCAGCATCGTCGCCTCCCGCTATACAAATATAGCAGGGCGCAAAGGCTTATTCAACGGAGGTGCTCGGCCAGCCACTTTCAACGAAAAGCCACTTTCGTGAAAAGTGACCCCGCCACTTTATACATCCGTGCAAAGTGCGCTCACCGCACCACCACGCCCTTCCAAAACGCCACCCGCCCAGCGATCGCGGCCGCCGCGTCCTTCGGCGTCGGATAATACCACGCCGCATCCCGGTTCTCCGCGCCGCCGGCGACCAGCGTGTAATAATGCGCGGTGCCCTTCCACGGACAAACGCTCGTCGTCGCGCTGTCCTTCAGCACCGCCGGATCGATTGACGCCAGCGGGAAGTAACTGTTGCCCTCGACGACGACGATATCGTCGCTCGCCGCGATCCGCGTGTCGTTCCACCATGCTTCGGCCATGTCGTTCTCCTTGGCTGCTGCAACGCCTGATGTCGGCCGATCGTGCCGTCACTCGCATCCACCCCGACGCGCCGGTCACGGGCGCCGGGGCAGGACGGTGTCAGTCCTTGGGGCCGCCGACGATGCCGACCGGGCGGTCCTTGGTCGATGGGTGAGAGGCGTTCTGCTTGGGCGGCTTGGCCGCCTTGGGTTTGCGGACTTCCTTGTTCGACTTTTGCTGGCTCTTGGCCATGATCGGTTCCGATCGGGGCGGAAGGCCCCGGCCGAACCCTACACCCCCCGCGCGGCGATGCCCATCGCCCTATACTGACGGATGCCGCCGCGCCACACCTCGCGCGCAAAGTGTCCAACAGCCGTCGCCCGCCCGCTGTCCTACACGCGCCATTTCTGGTTCACCCTGGTCGATGAGCAAATCGACCGACACCCCGCCCGCCGCCGGCATCCTCGTCGACCATGCCGGTACGACATCCTCCCCCGTCTCGCGCTTCGACGCACATGGCTTTGATCCTACGGAGTTCGAATGGCGCCCCGTCGCCCGCCGGCCGCGCAGCGATGGCTGGACGCCCGACGTGCAGCGCCGCTTCATTCAGGCGCTGGCCGAAACCGGCTTGGTGCAGGAGGCGGCGCAGGCCGTCGATATGTCGGTGCAGAGCGCCTATCGCCTGCGCACCGCGCCGGGATCGGAGGGGTTCGCCCGCGCCTGGGCCGCCGCGCTTCACGCCGCCGCCGACCGGATCGCCGACCTCGCCTTCGCCCGCGCGATCGAGGGGGAGGAGGTGCCCGTCTTCGACGGCGACGGGGTGCGCATCGGCGCGAAGCGGCGCGAAGCGGCGCGTCAACGACCGGATGGTGATGTTCCTGCTGCGCGCCCATCGGCCGGAACGATACGGCGTCGCGCATCGCACCGCGGCGGCCGCCGAGGCGCAGCCCGCGCCCGAGCAACCGCTGCCCGATGCCCTCGCCGCGCTCGGCCCCGTGCCACCCGCCGATCCGCACTGCCTGATCCCGCCGGCCGCGCTGGCCGCGGCGGTCGATACCGCGCGCGCGGTGGCCGATGTCTACGATCGCTATCCCGTCGACGAACGCGAACCCTATGCCGCCCTGCGCATACCCGCCGACCACCCCGTCACCCACGAACGCCGCCGCAACCGTCGCCAGCGCCGGGCAGGCGGGAATGGCGCAAACGACACGTTCTTGGCCTAACCTTAGCCTAACCTTCCGGGTCAGCCGGGCGGCAAGGCCCAGTCGATCGCCGCCTCGCCATGGCTCGCCAGAAAGGCATTGGCCTGCGAGAAATGGCGGCTGCCGAACCAGCCATTATACGCCGACAGGGGAGAGGGGTGAGGGGCCTTCAGCACCAGATGAGTGCCGTCGTTCTTCACGAACGCCGCCTTCTTCTGGGCATAGCTGCCCCACAGCATGAACACGACCGGATCGGGCTTGGCCGCCACCAGCCGGATGACGGCATCGGTGAACCGCTCCCACCCCCGGTCGCGGTGCGATGCCGCCTGTCCGCTTGCCACCGTCAGCACGCTGTTCAGCAGCAGCACGCCCTGCTTCGCCCAATGCTCCAGATGGCCATGCGTCGCCGGCTCGATCCCGCAATCGGTGCGCAGTTCCTTGTAGATGTTCAGCAGGCTGGGCGGCGGCTTCACCCCCGGCTGGACCGAGAAGCACAGGCCATGCGCCTGTCCCTCGCCATGATAGGGGTCCTGCCCCAGGATCACGACCCGCACCGCCGGCAGCGGCGTCAGGTCCAGCGCCCGGAACCAGTCGGCCGACGGCGGGAAGATGCGCTTGCCCGCCTGCTTCTCCGCGACCAGGAAGGCGCGGAGCGCGGCCATGTATTCGCTGTCGAACTCGCCCCGCAGCGGCTCCAGCCAGGTCGGATTGAGCCGTACGTCACTCATCGCTCAACGCTTCCGCACGAACTCGGCGCGCAGCACCAGCCCCTTGATGCCGTCGAACTTGCAGTCGATCTCCTGCGCATCGCCGGTCAGCCGGATGGACTTGATGAGCGTCCCGCGCTTCAGCGTCTGGCCCGCGCCTTTCACGGTCAGGTCCTTGATCAGCGTCACCTGATCGCCATCGGCCAGCAGGTTGCCGACCGAATCGCGCACCTCGACCGCCTGTTCGGCGCTGGCGGTCGCCACGTTGGCCGCGCTGACCCACTCGCCGCTCGCCTCGTCATAGACATACTCGTCGTCGCTCACGCCATCGCTCCTGCTGCGCCGTTTGCGCTAGAGCAGCCCGCCGCCACCCGAAAGCCGTTTCGCGCGTTCTCCCGTCATGCGCTTCCTTCTCGCCGCCCTGCCGGCCCTCGCCCTGCTCACCACCGCCGCCGCCCCGCCGGCGCCAACGTTCGACGCGCTGCGCTTCTTCAACGGCAAGACCGAGGGGAAGGGGCGGTTCAAGGTCGTGCTGCGCGCCGGCCACGACGTGCACGTGCAGGGCCATGGCCGGATGGAGGGCGACACGCTGATCCTCGACCAGATCGTCACCCGCGAAGGCACCGCCCCCAAACCCCGCCAATGGCGCATCCGCGAGGTATCACCGGGCCGCTACACCGGCACGCTGACCGATGCCAAGGGCGCGATCACCGGCGAGACGACCGGCGACCGGCTGCATCTCGCCTTCACCAGCACCGGCGGGTTCAAGGTCGAACAATGGCTGACGCTCGCCGCCGATGGCCGCTCGGCCCAGAACCGGCTGACCGCCAAGAAGTTCGGCATCACCGTCGCCACGCTGGACGAGACGATCCGCAAGCTCGACTGACGCGATCAATAGAGGCCAGGCACCTCGCGCTGGGCGGTGTTGGGCCGCTCCGGCGACAACAGCGTGCGCGCGGCACTGGTCCGCAGTGACTGGGCGCTGGCGTCGCCGGTGATCGGACTGCACACCCGGCCCGCCAGGAAGTCGAGCGCCGCCTTGGTCGATGCCTCGCGCGGGTCGCCCAATTGATAGGTGGTGTCGTCGGTGGCCTGACAGCTCGCCTCCACCTTGCTGGCGAGGCCATCATAATAATCGCCCTGTCGCGCCGCGTTCTGCGTCGCCAGCGCGACCACGCGCAGCCGGTCGTCGCAACTCGTATTGTCGAGCCCGATCTGGCCGACCGGCTTGCCATAGGTGTTGGTGCCGACCAGCGCCGCGTTGGCGTGGAGATACGGGATCGCCGCGTTGATCACCAGTTCGCTGGCTGATGCGCTGCTCCCCGTGCCGATGAACGCGATCCGCGTCGCCGCGATCGACTGCGTCTGGGGGGCGTAGAAGCGCGTGCTGTTGTTCGACGACTTGCTGGGGCGATAGGCAGTATAGCTCTGCACCTCGCTGGTCGATCGCGCGCCGCCCAACAGGTCGCTGAACAGCTCGGCGATCTTGATGAGGCCGCCGCCATTGTAGCGGACATCGACGATCACCTGCGTGACGCCGGCCGCCTTGAACCGCGCGAACGCCTCGCGCAGGGCAGGGTCGGCGGTTTCGATGAAGGTGCGCAGGTTGACGTAGCCGACCTGCCGGCCGCCGTCGTTAATGATCTGGGCGCCGTACCGCGACGATACCGGGGTCAGCGCATAATCGGTCTTGGCGATCGTCACGTCGCGCGTGCCGCCCGCCGCGCTGGTCACGCGCAGAAGCCGCGCCGTCCCGGCGGTCGATGGCCCCAGCGCATCCGACACGCCGGCGCTGCCGCTGGCCGCCATGATCGTGCTGACGGTGCGAAGGTCGCTGGCGCTGGTGCCGATCGCGAGGATCTCCGTACCGCGATCGATCCCTGCGTTCAGCGCCGGTGCACCCTCGAACGCCTCGGCAACGAACACGCGGCGGTTGGCGGTGTCATAGGACAGACGCACGCCGAAGCCGGCGCTGGAGCCGCTGTTGTAGTAAGCGTTCTCTTCCGCGATCGACGTCAGATAGGTGAAGTACCGGTCCTTGCGCTGGCTGCGCGCGGTGGCGGTCAGGGCGTCGATATAATCCTGTACCGTCGAATAGCCCGACGGACTGAGCGAGGCCGGCAGCAGATCGGGGAACAGATACCATTCGCGCAACTGCCCCGCCGCCCAGTTCTGGCGATCGGTCAGCGAACACCCGGCGGTGGTGGTCGGGGTCGGCGTGGCGGTGCCGCTTGGGGTCGATCCGGTAAAACTGCCGCCGTCATCCCCTCCACCGCCGCATCCGGAGAGAAGAGCGAACAGGCTGACAGCCGCGACGAATCTGGATCTCATCGATTCTTCCCAATTGGCTTCAGCGGTTTAGCCGGGTTCCGTATCCCTGTCAGGTTAAACACGCGTCATTACGCTAGGGTGAAGCAACCCGTCCCGATGATGCTCGTTTCACGCCCAGGAGGCTGTTCAATGTACAGACCGATCGCTTTGTCGTTGCCCCTGCTCATGCTTGCCGCCTGCGACAGCGGCACCACCGCCACTACGTCGGTCGCTAACACCGCGACGGCGGCACCGGATGGCGGATATGCCGCCCGGATCAAGACGCTGTCGCCCAGGTTGCGATCCGGCGTCTTCCTGCGCGCGATCCGGGATGCGGGCGAGGAGTGTCAGGAGGTGACGCGCGAGTTCGCGATCGCTCCGATCGAAAACCGCCCTGCCTGGGGGGTCGTCTGCGATAAGACCAATCCCTGGGTCGTCTCGATCGACCCCAACGGCACCGCGATGGTCACCAAGGCGTCGATAGCATCGCCGTCGAAACCTACCGCCGGATAGGTCGCGATCAGTCTTCGTTATCGAAATATCCGGCGCGGCGCTGGCGATTGCGGGTGAACCACGCCCAGCCGGTCAGGAAGAAGCCGAACAGCGCGAATAACAGCACCAGCGCGGCGAGTGGCAAGGGTGCTCGCTCGACGATCGCGACGCCCAGCGCGATCAACGTGCCGAGCGAATAGAGCGCACAGCCCAGCGCCACCCGGATGCGGGCACCGCGCTTGCGCGCGTTGAACGGCACGATCGCGACCAGACACAGGGAGGACAAGGCAAGCGCGATCGGCAGACCGATCTTCACGACGGGACTGCCGAACAACAATAGGGAAAGCGCCAGGGTCGTCAGCGCCCAGAGCGCCGCCCATAACCGGATTTTTATCATTCCACTCACGAACTCCAGCAGGGGCGGCGGTGCAACCTAAAAGGGTTCGTCGCAGAATTCAAAGCGTCGCTGGCACCGAAACGATCGGATCGTCCGACTGATCGATCCGCGCCTGCAAACATTCGACCCGACCATCCTCCAGTCGGACCGCCGTCAGCACGCCGGTCTTGTACGCGCCGGTGTCGATGCCGATACGCTGTTCGCGAATGACGGGCTGGTCGGAATCCCAGCTGTGACCGTGCACGATGATCTTTTCGAACCGCCGTTTGTGGTCGAGGAAATCATCGCGGATCCATAAAAGATCGGCCGCAACCTGACGATGGAGCGGGACGCCCGGTCGCACGCCGGCATGCACGAAAGCGTAGTCGCCGATCCGATGCGACAGCGACAGCGTCTGCAACAGGCGTAGGTGAGAGGCAGGCATCCGCTCCATCAACTCGTCCCGCGCGCGGTAGTAATCGGCCGACACGGCAGGATCGGGGAGTGTCACGCCATAGGATTGCAGCGTCTGGGCGCCGCCGACGTTCAGCCAGCCCTGCGCCCCGATCGGGTCGTCGATATAGGCGAGCATCATTTCCTCGTGATTGCCCTTGAGGAAATAAGGATCGAATTCGGCATGAGTCCGCATCCAGACCAGCGCCGACAGTATCTTTGCCGATTCGGGACCGCGATCGACGTAGTCGCCGCAAAAGACGACGATCGGTCGGCGGCCATTACCCCTCGTCTTCACATCGTCGGCAATGCGGGCGAGCAACCGCGTCATCAGGTCATACCGCCCGTGAACGTCGCCGATCGCGTACACCAACTCACCTGCGACCGAGGCATTCGTGCCCCAGGGCATGTCGCTGGCCGCCTTCGTCCACATCACGGGCGTTTATTCACTGGCGAAGCGCGTCGCTGGTCCGGTATTGGCAAGATAGCGCAGCTGATCGGCCAGATCGTCATAGCGGCGGATCGTCTCATCGGGATCGTCTAGCGATATCGCCAGGGCGCGTGTCCAGTCGCGGCGGATGTCAACCAGATCGCGGCGCGGCACGCCAGCCTGTACTGCCCGCTGATACGCCGCCAAGAGTCGCCGGTCGGCCGCACGCACGTCGCGATAAATGCAGGCATCCTCGTTGCTACCCGCCCGGCAGCCATCCTGGCGCCCGCCGGCATCGGTTGATACTGTCATACGGCGGACGGCGGGTAGAGGCGAATCTTCGGACGGGATTGGTGCGACGCGAACGGAACGTGGGGCGTCCATCCGCTCTTCGACCGCAACCGTCGTGGGTGTCACATCCGACGGCTGGTCGGCAGTTTGTAAAACAGCGTCCTCCACACGCGGCTGAACCGATGGCGCAATCGCTGTGAAGGCCGCGACATGATCGATCTTGCGGGGTGCAATGTGTTGCGTCGATGCGGCGTTCAGGGGTGACGCCGTGTCAATCTGCGTGAACAGGAACCCCGCCGTCACCAGCGCCGCGATAGGCGCACCTAATGTCAGCCAGCGAGCGTGCCGACGTGGTGCGGCAGTCCTGATGGCGCGAAAGGCGTTACCGGATAGCCGCGCATCATCGATCCGGTCACCGGCAAGACCGGCCGACCCGAAGATACCTTGCATGTCGTTGGCGACCTTACCGGTCCAATCATCGCTCGCGGCCATATCGTGCCTTTACCCTTTCGACCCTTTCACTGGACCTTCCGTCCTTAACCGACAGTTTACGGTTTGGGTCCCGATGCCGGATGATATGGATCAAGTGGCCACGTTCGGCGTTAGGCTCGCCCTTCCAGCTTGGCCTTCAATCCGGCAAAGGCGTTGAAGGGTGTGACCTCGTCCTCGCTGACGACGCCGGCGTCCTTCAGGGCGGCGGCGGCGTTCGGTCCGCGCGGGAACGGATCGAGCGACAGCGCCATCGTTTCGGCAGCCGCTTCACCCAGATCGATCGCGCCGCCCTCGATCTCGATCGTGTCGAGCGCGTCGGCGGACAGTTCGATCTCTTCGCCCGTAACGGACGGTTCGACGAAGCGGACCGCGACTGGCTCGTCGATGGCCACCGGGAGCGCGTCACCGGTAATCGAACAGGCCTGTACCAGGTCAGCGGTGACGGTGCCGGTCACCAGGATGCCGGAAGCCTCTCGGCGAACGATCAGGTGTGCGGCCAGCTTGTCAATCGCGACGATGCCGAACCGACGCGCCAGTGCCGCCCGCTCGCGCTCGTCGGCGGCGATCTCGATCCGGCGATCCTGCTCGCCGATCGTGTCGAGCCGTTCGGGCCGGCTCCATTCGGGGGTCATGGCAGTTCTCCGTTCAACAAGGTCTCGATCGGTCGGGTGGACAGATCGCCGTGCAGGCGCCGTAGTTCGGTCGCGACATGCTCCACGGCCGATGCCGATGGGGCTTCGTCACGATAGAGATTGCGGATCAGCGCATCTTCCAGACTGCCGCCCGCAAAGGCGTCACGATAGGCGCCGAGGCGCCCGCCGAGCGCCGCCATCATCCGGCCGACCTGCTTGCCGACAACCATGTCGCCAAAGCCGATCTGGCGGAGCTGCGCGTCCATGTCGTCCACGAAGTGTTCGGCCAGCGCGGTTGCGGGAGCAGTGCCCTCCGGTTCCTGTTCGAGGCGCATCAGCACGATCGAGAGTACGGCGGCGATCGCATCGAAGCGGCCATCGACCGTATCGGGAACGGCGCCGGCGACATACCAGTGTTCGGCCCGTGCACGGGTGACGATCGCGCGGTAGAGCGGAATGGTCGCTTCGTCGCGCCGTGGCCGCCATAATCTTTTCAGCCAGTCCAAGCTCCGCATCCTCTCCATCGTCTCACGGCAAAGGTTCCGTGCCCGTCGTTGCCGTGCGACTTGTGCACCGCCGGCTCCTCGCATATCGAGGCGTTCGGTGGCCGATGCAATCGCGGGCGGTGGCCGCTTCGTACCCCAGTGTCGCCCGCCTGGAGTGTTTTCATGCGTTTCCCGTCCGCCCGCGCCGCGCTCGCCGCGAGTCTCGTCGCCGGCGTCCTTGTCGGGGGCTGTGCGCCGCTGCGATCGCACCAGGGCTATGTGATCGATGCCGATCTGGTCAATTCGGTGCAACCGGGCGTGGATACTCGCCAGTCCGTGCAGCAAGTGCTGGGCAAGCCGAGCATCGCCGGCCAGTTCGCGCCGGGCACCGGTGGTGACTGGTATTACATCGCGCGTGACAGCCGCAACTATGGCTTCCAGACGCCGCGGGTGAAATCGCAGATCACCATCCAGATCAGCTTTGATCCCGCCGGCAACGTGACGACGATCCGTCGCGGCGACATCGAACAGGTCGCGTCGATCACTCCGTACGGCAAGACGACGCCGACGCTGGGTCGCCAGCGCGGGTTTTTCCAGGATCTGTTCGGCAATATCGGCACGGTCGGCGCCGCGGGTGCCGGCGGTGGTGGTGGCGGTGGCAGTCGCGATACGCCGTAAGACCGGTAGCGGTCCGAGCCGACTAGCCGGCCCGATCTTTCCCATCATTTGACAGTTTCGTTAACCCAACCCGTTGTTATGTCTGGCTCGTGTTGGGACACTGACCCTGATCTAAACCGTTGCGGCGCCCCCTTAAAACCTCCATTTCGGAGGTAATGTCAGGGGGAAGCGGCGTTGGGGGCAGTGCAGGGGGCGATCGACGTGATCGCGCGGGAAGCGATGTTGTTCGCCGGCGTGGGCCTGTTGATCGGCGGTATCGATGACCTGCTGATCGACGCCGCTTTCCTGATCCGCAGGGCGTGGCGAGGCGGGCGTCGGCGATTGTCGGTGATGACCCTGTCGGCACCCAGCCATCCCGGCCGGATGGCGGTATTCGTGCCCGCTTGGGACGAGGAAGCGGTGATCGGCGCGATGCTGACGACCGCGCTCGATCGATACCGTCATAGCGATTACCGGATCTATGTCGGCCTGTACCCCAATGACGGGCCGACCATTGCCGCAGCGACGGCGGTGGCCCGTGACGACCCCCGCGTCAGGCTGGTGATCGGCGAGACGCCAGGACCGACGACGAAGGCCGGGTGCCTCAACACATTATGGCATGCCTTGCTGGCGGCCGATGCGGCGGACGGATGCGTCACGAAGGCGATCGTGTTCCATGACGCCGAAGACGTCGTCCACCCCGACGAACTGACCGTATTCGACACGCTGATCGAGGGGCGGGCAGTGGTGCAACTGCCGGTCCTGCCGCTGGTGAAGCGCGGATCGCGATTGGTGTCCGGCCATTACGCGGACGAATTCGCGGAAGCGGCTTGATCGTTACCACTACGTGTGTCTACTCGCAGGCGACGCCGTCTACATCACCATCCATGCCAATACGATAACCAGGCGATCCCGCATTGATTGGGGCAGCGCCCGCCGCCCGTGCCTCGTTACAACCACCATAATGTACAGAGGCTTCAACGACGGCGATCTCGTGAGACGACAGCGTCAAAAGTTGCCACGCCCGTTGGACATGAGGCACGGCAAACCACGTCCCGACAGCGACCCAAACGCAACTAATAATAACCGTCATCGCAAACGGCGTCTCTTTTTCGGGCAAGCGCCGGTCTTTTCGATAGGGACCGCCCGCACGCTGAGCATGGCGAAATCTGGGATACTTTTGGCGCATCCATACATGATCGCGACGGCCTAGTTATTATCGCGTTAAAAAAAGCAGGTTGCGCGTTGCCACTACTCATCACGAGGAAGTGAGCGGGCGAAGGGAAGGGCCGCTTCCGCCCACTTGCGGACATTCGTGCCGCGTGCTGATCTGCAGTATGCGACGCTGGGCATCCCTCCTCTGTCTTGTCCTTGTGACTGCCTGCGCCGCGCTTTCAGGCCTTTGGTTAACGGCAGAAAGTCGCCTTCGCCGGTTGCAGCAAGAGGTGCGTTACCGTCAGGACGCGCCGTTGGAACGTCGCGCCTACGCGATCAGAGCTCGGGAAGAACGTAGCACGACCAGAGAGATCGCGGATTTGCTTTTGCCCGTGACGGTCTCCTTCCCGGATCGCAACTGCGTCGAGCTACGCCCGCGCTGGGGGGTCGTTGGCGGTACAAGTATAACCTGCTTCTCCACCAAGTCCGGTCAGCTCTTGTATCACGCCAGTATCGGTGAATGAACGTCAGCTAACCACCAATCCCGCAACTTGTATTCTGACTTGGTTAGGGCCCGACCGGGGCTGCCACATGCGCAGATTTCCGCCACTTCCCGGCGTCTAACCTAACGCGATTCGGCAACGGAATTCCGCCGCGCCCAATGCATGATGTCTAACCGTATTACCTTACCCTTGGGTGGGCGGCGTAACTGCTCCCGCAATATTTACCGAACGCCGAAAGCTAGGAAGCTTGTCATCATTGGGGCATATTCCATCTGTCCGATTAAATGAGGCGAACAGAATGGCAATGCGCTGGCGACCTTGGGAACATGCGCTTCTTACCGCGCAGTTG
Source organism: Sphingomonas sp. Leaf339 (assembly GCF_001426195.1). Lineage (GTDB taxonomy): Bacteria > Pseudomonadota > Alphaproteobacteria > Sphingomonadales > Sphingomonadaceae > Sphingomonas. The sequence continues at coordinate 420,899 of NZ_LMRS01000023.1, forward strand.
AAATATGAGAGAGCGCAGCTCTTCAGTAGCGCAGCCGTTAACGCTTTACACCAATTTCAACAACAGAAATTACATACCCTGAAACACGACGGAAGGTATACACTCCACTCATGGATGCTAGAAGTTAATACCAATATTCCTCCAGAAATAATGTTAAACGTTGGCGATGCCATACATAACTGGCGCTCTGCTTTAGATCACTGTGCTTATACATTTTGGAAGATGGATAATTACACCTTTACGACGAGCAACTTGAGAGACGTAGATGTCTATTTTCCAATTACGTCGAAGGCTAGAGAGTATAGGAAAAAGATAGACCAACTAAGCCTTTATACTGATGCACGTACGGCCTTTTTAGAGTTTGAGGCGTTTGAGGGAGGATTGGGGGACACGCTGTTTTGCCTTTCGAAGCTCGACAATATTGATAAGCATCGCATGATACCCCAAGCTAATGTAGTGATAAGAGTCTCTGATATTTATATCAAATCTAGAGAGGGTGTGTTTGACACCTATCACGAGCATTTGCAGCCGGTAGAGATTAAAATGTCATCAAACCAAATGACGACCTCGTTAACAAACCCGGCGGGAGTCAAAATATTCGGCTATTATGTATTTCCTCCGATGGAGGCGAGGCGCCAGCGATTTGTGGACGAAAGTAAATCATCGTCGAGCATAGAAGTCGAATTGGCTGAGAACATTCCACTCTTAAATCACCACTGCGGCCGAAGTCTTTCTGGCTCACTGTCGGCATTCTCAGTCGGCGTTTACGGTGTTCTAGATACGTTGAGACGTGTCATCCAGCATCGCATCGACGCTGAATAGCGGCACGGTCCCCTGCGAAGTGAAAAAATCGTGGCGCAGGATGTTTTACGGAACCGGTGAGGCGGTTTGAGCAGGTGAAGGGAGCGCGTCACAAACATACGTGGCTCAAAGCGCTTGCCTGACGCTGGCGGACGACCGCTTTCGCCCAAAGGTGGACGTTCGCATCTGACAGTCAGAACCTGCTCGGTACCGGCATGACCCAATCTAAATAATAAGGTCTAACCGTCCCGAAGCGGGAACCTACTAATTAATGCAAGTAATCATGATAGCTCGTTGGTCATTGACCTGTTAACGGCGTTACGGGTGCGATGCGAACGGTCGCAAGACGTGGGGGGGTTTTTATGAAGAAGTTTATTGTAGCGGCGTTGACGGCGACGATGCTTGCGGGCTCGGCCAACGCGGCTCCCATCATCGGTTCATTCTCGCTTGCGTCGTTCTCGGGTAACTACGTCAGTGGGACAGCATCAACGGCGACGGGGTTGGACTTTGGTGATGCGTTTGGTGGAACAGGGAATGGTTACGGCACAAATGGGTCAGCCCTTGTTGGAAATGCTCAAGGAAGCTTCGCAGGTCTAAATGGCGTTCTTGCGTCAGTATCCGACATTGCTTTAGGCGCTGGTATCGCGAACCCCTACGTCACTAATCCTTTCATTAGCTTCGGCGGGGCTAGTAATATCGCGTTTGCGTTCGCCAATGCCAGCCTCACGAGATCGCCGCTAGGAACTAGCATCACGATTACTGGCACCGGCACTTTTACAAATGGTGTGGCGGCGGATGCGACGTCGGGGACATTTTCTTTGGCCACGTCTTCAGTGAACGGGACGGCGAATTCTGTGAGCTTCACGTTCACTAGCAACGCCGTGGCGACTGCCAGCGCCGTTCCAGAAACATCGACATGGGCGATGATGACGCTGGGCTTCGGTGCCATGGGCTTCGCGATGCGGCGCAAGAAGATCAACACCCGTATCCGGCTCGCCTGATAGACTCCTTTCAAGCTGGGCGAAGGGCCGTCGATCGGAAGGTCGGCGGCTCTTTACGTCTCCGGAATGGCCGCTTTCCACCAATCCCGGCCGTACCCGTTAAACCGCAGTTGAGGTGAAACCGGGTTGTACGAGACGATTTTTCATTTGGGCAAGCGGCTTGAGCGTTACCACCACTAAAAAAGCTCGTCCGCCCGGCCATCGGTGTCAACGTTCCGCCTAGCCTTAATTGATGAGAGGTATTCGAATCGTGCGTCGAGGACGGCGAGAGCGGACTCGGATGGCATCGGAAGCGCAGTGAAGCTGCAAAGGCGCTCGGCTTTTAGAAATGACCCACATACGAAGGGGTTCAACCGGTTGGATACAATTATGCTTTATCTGTATCCGGCCTTCAACCAGCTGAATGCGAGGTTTCGGGGCGCTGCCAGAGTGAAAGACGAAACCGGCATTTGAAATACCGCCACGATTATCTGGTTCTATAATGTCGAACGAAAGATCAACTAATGCCTTCCGACCCTTATTCCAAATCTCGATTATATGGATGGCATCACCTTCTTCCGCAGTTTGCACGGCCTCGCGCAACCCACCTTCAATATATCCGAGCAGAATAGGGTCGTCGATTTCCAAAATTTTCGCGCGGCCAGCATACCAATGCTGAACTAGCCAAGTCAGAAGCGAGCCCGTCAACGCCGCCCCCAAACCGTACACCGCGTCTTCCATATACTGCCCTTGATCGCCTCTTTCGACATTGCATAGCCGGGTTCGATAAAGTGAACATGCCTGAAGCAAAGTGGCTGGGGGGAGGGGTTGCAGCGCGCAACCCCTCCGGTTGAGTTATAATGGCCGTCGCGGCGTGCAACGGTTGTGGCACGGCTATCGCATTAACGAGAGCGCCAGTGCGCACACACGAACTCAAGCCGTCCAAAACGGACGCGAGTATACGCATGAACGAAGACCATTCGGTCATCCTTTCATCAACCAGGGGTTGATCCGGATGGCCTTCCATGCGACGCCTAGTTTTCCAGACAGGAGCTTCGCGATGGGTAACCGTCCGGATATCCGGGGGGGCCGGCCGAAAGGTCGGCCCTTTTTGCTTATGGAGCAGAGTTCCTTTCTGACGTTAGTCGATAGTCATCACCTTAAAATGTCTCCGTTCGCCAATCGATACGAAGATGAAGAGCCTCCAACACACCATCAATCGGGTCCGCCATCGGTCCTCACCAATACGGACTGTGATAGAACGAGGGTGGGAGCAATAGGCTTTTCGGCGGGGCGCGATGAACCGTTGACTTATTGCGAACGTGTGAGCCTTGCGGCGCGCGGTTCTCTGCGGGTTTAACGAAGTGCAAGCGGAATGATTCGGCGGACAAATATTTTTGTCGACATTGTACCCATCGAGGCTCCTCACGACCTATTTTGGCAAATTGCGCCAAATTTGGCGCGTCAGGTCGATTCGCTTTCATAGCTTTGGCATAGCATGGGCAATCAGAATGCTGAGGAACAAATAGGGTCCGTCGGCGCGCTGCGGCAAAGGAATATGTCACGAGCAGACGTGGCTCACCGCGACGCCATGAGCCACGGCGGCGGTCAAATTAAAGGACCCGACCAGTCGATCCCAGCACTTTTCACGATCAATTCTGGCGCCGTTCGCGCGCCTTCCGTCTTCTGACCGACGGAATATGTTGTCATCACCTCGTCCACTGCAAAGCGGTTGAAGACTGCCCGCGATCCGTCCGTTGCGTTGATCGAAAGGATAAAACGACCGCGGATGCTAGCGAGCTGTTCGGCCAATAATTCGAAATCCGAACGGCTGAAAACGCCCGGACCGTAATCCCCTTCGCAATCCCAATAGGGCGGGTCGAGATAGAAGAGCGTGTCCGGACTGTCATACCTCTCGATGACCTGCCCATATGGCAGGCGTTCGATAATGACGCCCGCCAAGCGTTCGTGGATCTCCGGGAGGAGGACGGCCAGCTTCGTCACATCGAACCGGCCGGGATTGCTGACGCTGACGCCGAAGGCGCGGCCGGCGACCTTTCCCCCGAAAGCGCAACGCTGAACGTATAGGAATCGCGCCGCCCTTTCGAGATCAGTCAGCGTATCGGGGTCCTGCGCCAGCAGCCGATCGAACTCCGCCCGACTGGTGATCTGCCACCGCAGCAGGTCCATCAGCGCCAGATAGTGACGCTGCAGTATGCGAAAGAACCCGGCCACGTCGCCGCTGATATCGTTGATCACCTCGGCTGACGGCCGGCGGTTCCGACGTAGAAAGACGCCGCCCATACCGACGAATGGCTCAACATAGGTCTTATGCGGCGTTGACCCGATAAGGGTGCAAACCCGCTGGGCAAGATTGCGCTTGCCGCCAATGTACGGCGCGGCCGGACTTACCGGCCGCACGTCATAAAGATTCGACTCCATAGGTTTCAGGTCTCAATAGGCGCCCGCCCATGCATGGGTGCGGGACGTTTGCGGCTAGGCCAGCCGCGCGTGACGAGGGTCATAGCTCGTCGGTTGCCGTGTTTGCCCACGGCACCCCCGCTCAGCCGTTATCGGTATTCCGATATCGATCGGCGGACGTGTTCGAATATGGCTTTATCGCCTCAAGCGAGCGCAAAGCAGCGCTTCAGCCGTGGAGCGGCGTTGTCCTTTGTTTTCAATGCCGGTTGCCCTCTTCGCGGGCCAGTTCGTGCTATTGGATATCAAAGCGTTATACGGCCGGGGGCAAGCCTGCGGTTGCGCATGAGCTGGGAAGGCGTAGGCTTTCGACATGAGCCAGCATCTGACCGATCCCGCCGTTATCGCTGCGATGACGGACGACGAGCTTCGCAATGCCTACGAGCAGACGACGGGCGAAGTGGGTGACGAGGAAGCCGATCGCCTCGCAGCCGAACTGAACCGACGAGAGATCGATGTGTAATCGAGCCCGCAATCGCGGCGAACCTGAGACACTGATCAGCCGGTTCGGTGGGGACTGGCTAAATCCGAAGCCGATGGACAATCGCTTCAACCCGGTCGAGCTATACCCCAAGAGCCGGGCTTACGTTTTTCGCCAGGACGGCGATCGTCGCGGTCTGGACGTGATGCAATGGGACGTGACAGCCGGTCAGGCACCGTGGCCTATGACGAACGTCCGTAACCTGAAGTTGCCCCAATGGCGCGCGTTGGCAGCGCGGCCGGAGAACCGGTGCCTGATCCCGCTGACCGAGTTCTGCGAATGGACACCTGACAAGCATCAGGTGGGCGAAGGCAAGCCGGTCAAGGGTGAGGTGTGGTTTGACGTGAAAGACGCGGACGTCTTCGCGATCGGCGGGTTCTGGCGGCAGATCGGTGACGAGCGCTACTTCGCAATGGTGACGTGCGATGCGAACGAGTTGGTCGCGCCGATCCATCCGAAGGCGATGATCACAATCCTGCACCGCGACGACGAGGATAGGTGGCTAACCGGCACATACGACGATGTCTTGGCACTTCAGCGTCCATACCCTGCCGAGCGAATGACGGTCCGCGGACCCGTCTTTCCTACGCGGGAGGGCAAGCCGGCCGACCAGTAATACCGTGATGCTGGAGACGGCCGACCGACTTCCATTAACTGCGGCAGTCTTTGGCATTCCTTTGCTGAAGTTAACCCGGTCAATACGGGCCGCAACCAAAGTCGCAAACGCCTTACAGGAACGTCAGCGACTTTTTGCAGATATCGGCTTGCCCTATCCGCGATGTCGTCTGCTACCAAAGCGCCGCCTGAGGTAGGTGCGCACCGGTTCGTCGTAGTAGCGCAATAGTACCCACGAGATAGCAAGAGACGCGATGAGACTAGACGATGCGGTCCAACCATTTAATTTGACGCCAAAGGTCACAAGATAGTGCTCGATCAGGCTTAACAGTGGAATATGAACGACGTAGAAAGGGTATGAAAGCGCTCCGCTAAGTTTTGATATTGATGGGTAAAGGTCCTGACTCCCTGCGCTGGCCAAGATCAGGAGCGGATAAAGCCCGAAAACCACCGCTGGATCATAAAAAACTGAATGCTCGGAATAGGTTGGCAAGAATAGAAAGGACGCAACTAATACAGGCGCGACCCACCACCGCTTGCCTCCATTCGCGAGCATCCCAGCCGAATGAAGGCGCTGCAAGATTAGGCCAATCGCAAAGCTCGCGCAGACCCGCACAAAACCAGCAGCCATTGTCTTACGCGTCCAACCGAAGCCGAAGAGACCAACATGATGATTGAGCACCAGCATCAAAAATGCGGACAACCCGGCTACCAAAATGATGCGGCGGGTCGTTATTGAGTACGCCAGGAGGCCGAACAATACGCTCGCAACGACTTCAAAAAAAAGCGACCATGTAGGCCCGTTTATCCAGAACGGATTCTTGCTCCATATGGCGGGAAGCCCTGCCGCGTTGACTGCGGAAGCGGCTATGATGAATGCTAACGATAGCGACGTCTGTTCTCGGGTGATGTAGGCAAAACCGAATCCAATAACAGCACCAATTATTAGCATCGGGTATAGGCGGATCGCGCGATCACGTAAATAAGGCGCCAAGGTGTCTCTGGACGCTAGCCGCTCACCGTAGGCGTGCATCAACACAAAGCCACTGAGCATGAAGAAGAAATCTACGGCTAAGTAACCGTGCCCGAAAAAGCTTTGACCGCCATAAAAATGCTGCAGATGAAACAGAGCCACGGACAGAGCTGCGACACCGCGCAAGCCGTCTAACTCGAGATAGTGCTTGTTCTCGCTAGTTAACTCCTGAGTTGAGATAGGTGAATTTGAGCTACGCAGAGCAACAGGCGCGACAGCGCACAGCGCTGTCCTTGAATGAAGGCTCATGGTATCTCCCTGTGACGGTATTCCGCCTACGAAACGAGATGTCTTACTGAAGCATGGTAGGCAACAGACCTTTTTCCGCTGTCCTATTTTGGTACATCTTGAGTATCTGCAAAATCCAGCACGCCGCGCAGCTTCGGCGTCTCGGATAGCGGCTGGCCGGCATATTCGCGCAGGCCCCATGCACCATACTTCGAAAACGGTCCGGTCGCCGAATACAGCACGAACAGGTCGCCGGTCAGAGCCTGCCAGTCGGTCAGGTACTGCCGGTAAATGCCCTCCATCGCCGGGTCGCGGTTCATGGCTTCCAGCCGTGCCTGATTGTCGGGGTCGATCTGATGCTGGCCACCTTCATAGGCGATCAGCCGCTTGCCCCACTTGTCGGTCAGCGTCTTATATGCGGCCGACTGGAAGGCCACCTGCCGTTTCGCTTCCGCCGCGAGCGCAGTCATGTTGGTGGCGTGATTCGCGACCAGCTTGTCGGTGTCGATCTTAAAGTACGGCGCGATGGCGACCGCATCGATGTTTTTGGCGATGGCACCGTTATCGAACTCGAATAGGTTGCCGCCGACCCATGCGTTATCGGCCTGCGTCGCTATGACGCGGACGAGATCGGCAGGGCGATCCTTATACACCTCGGCCCAGATCGGCATGATCTCGATCGTCTTCTGCGCCAGCCGACGAATGTTCGCCTGAAACGCGTTGTCCGACAGTCCTGCCGCCAGTCCCTCTGTCTGCGCCTGCCCCGCCTGACCGAACGAGTAGTTCCATACCTCGTTGCTGATCTCGACATAGACGGGCTTGCCCGCCGGCACGCTGTCATGGACCAGCTGCGCCATGCGGCGGTGGTAGTCGGCGTCGGCGTTCCACGGCACCGTGAACCATGGGCTCGACCCGTTGGCGTTGGCGAGCGCGACCATGTTCTCGATCGCGATGTTGTCGGTGCCGCGTTGAATCAGATCGCCGGGGACCGAGCGGGTTGCCCAAGTCACAGACGGCGGGTTGCCGTTCGCGGCCGACTGGTCGAGGAAGCGCAGTACGCCGAAGGGCTTGAGGTACGATAGCACTGACGGGGCGAACACAAGGTCGCGGGCTTCGGTCGTCAGGCGGCAATCCATCGCCCGGACAGGATCGGCCGCATTCGACCGCATGATCGACAGCCACATCCGGCCGCCATCTTCCTTGATCGATTTGGTCCAGGTGAACTGAACGCTGTGATCGCCATGCTTCAGCTTGTTGACGTTGCCGCCCAGCGAAACCTCGCCGTTACCCTCCCACCGGCAGATGGTCGTTGCATCGTCTGTCGTCTTGGCCGTGGCAGGTGGATTGAGGATCGACGTCACGACCGGCGCGGCCGCAGTGCCATCGACCGCGATCGGGAAGCCGTCTGGGCGCAGGAAGCGTGCGTCGATGCCCTGCCAATTCACCAGCCAGCGGAGCCCGTAAAGCTGGTTCGCATAGATTGGCTCGCCGCCATAGTACGTCAGGCCCGCCACGTTCAGGCCGAGCCGATCGCGCGCGGCGGCGGGCTTGCCGGTGACGGTGCTGACCGGCGCAGGCAGCGGTGTTGCAATCGGCGATGGCGCGGGCGTCATCACCGGCGCGGGCGTGGCACTGCCATAGGCGCACGTCTTGACGATGCCGGGGGCGGGATCACCGAACGTGCCGTTACCGCAGCCTATCGCGGTGGTGGTATCGCGATAGGCGAACTTGCCGGCCGCGCCATAGCGGACGCGGGTCGCAGACGGGACGCGGCACGTCTCGGTTTCCTTGGCGCAGTCGATCCAGTATTTCGGCTCGACCGGCTTGGGCGCTGCAGCAACGATCGCTGCGCGGTGGACCTGTTCGGCCTTGCTCGCCGCGGTGCCGGCCTTGGCGAAGCAGTCCGCCTTTAGGGTCAGCTTCGGGATGCTGGCGGCTTCCGCCTTTGTCGGGGTTGTCGTGCCGCAGCCGGCCACGGTTTGGGCTGTGGCGGGGGTGGCAGTGCACAAAGCGAGTAACAGGCCCGCGAACGTCATGAGGTATCGCATGATGATGCCTTCCTTATCAGGAATTGAGCGAGCAACTGTCGGCGCCGTCGCCATTCAGATGCCACAGGTGAAGCAATCCATCCTCGTTGCCGACATAAGGCGCAGTTGGCGTGGTGAAGCCAGCAACAGGATATTTGAATGGCGCATAGAACATCGCCACCTCGTCAATGACGCCGCGCGTGTATTCAGCGTTACCGTTGAGGTGTCCGATCCAAATCTGCCCGGCAGTGGTCGGGTTGTTCTGGTTTCCGAACCCAAGGGGAACGCTGTTGACATAGAAGCCCTTGCTGTTGCCGCCGGGATCAACAAAAAAGACGATGTGATACGATTGGCCAACCAAAATCGGAACACTCTCACCATTAGGTACGCCAATCGTAGCGCCGTCCTGCTGAAAATAGCCGTAGCCCTCGACACCCAGCAGCACTTGCACACCGCCAACTACCGACGACGGCGTAACCACCATCTCGAACGTGAAGCCGCCGTAGGTGCTGGGCATGGTCCCGGCGGGTAGCGTGATCTGCCCGGCAGAGCGGCCTTGCCCGAATTTGCCGGCTGCGAAAGCAACGTTCTGCGACAGGACGGCCGAAATTTTCGGACGACTGAGAAGCGGCCGCCCAGGCGTGAATAGCTGGCGCCCTACAGGGATGCCGTCACCGTCGTTTGAATTGTCGTAAATCATGTTCACCGTGCCATCGTCACCGGACGTAAGGAACGGGGACACTTCAATCCGATTGCTGGGCGCTGCGGACAGGGTGAAGACTAGGTTCGGCGCGTTGTAAGCCAAAGCACTGCTTGTCAGTACGTCGTTGCTGCCACGTTCGCGAACGGCGAAGCGCGATTTCGGATCGGCTCCCAATGCGAGGGTCGTCGCGCCGGCGGGCAATATGACTGGCACAGTGACAGTCAAGCCGCTGACAACTGGCACGCCCATGACCGGCCCCTTGTCGCCGACTAGGCCCAATTCCTGCCGCGTCGCGCGGTGGAAATGCGATACCTGCCGAACAGAACCGGACTGTATGGCGTGGATACCTTCGCCGGGGACCATCGCGATATCGTTCATCGGCAGATAGGTCCCGCCCGTCGCCTTGGCATAATCCTCGGCAACGCCGCGCGGAACGGCGCGCAACGGCTCCGGTCCGAAATTGGACGAATTGATATTCGGGATCGCCGTAAAATACCGAGCTGGGGCGGTGCCCACCGTATTAGCGGCGACGATATCCATCCAGCCTTTGAGCAGTGCCCAATATGCCGCGTACCCCTTATCAATGTCGGAATGACCTTGATACTGCCAGTGCGCCTCAAACCGCTTGTCGATCTGGGAGAGCGTGGCGACGGCACTGTTGCTGTTCGCCTGCCCTGCCTGCCACGTTGTGAGGCTGGTATTCCCGACCGCGCAGAAAACCAGACCGATCTGCACACCGAACAAATCGGACTGCATATTGATGAGCGCAGCCGCACCAGCGGACGTCGCAGGCCCGGCATCGGACGGCGTGACCCACGCGCTATTAGTCGTGGTGTCGCCCGACCCGAGGACAGCGCCCTTCTGGGTCACGGTGATGCCCGCTCCCGCGATTGTCGTCGTGTCGTTAGTCTTGAAAAAGTTGCGGACCTGTAGCGACTGGCCGGTCATCAAGATGACGCGGCCCATGCCGACCGGGACGGTCCCCAACTTCCACGGTCCCGACGCCGACGCGGCCGTGTCGAGATAGAATTTGCCCGTGCGCGCCTCGACGCCGGGAATATCGACAGAGTCATTTGCGACGGGCGCGTTGGTTACCGCCAGCCATGCCGCTTGCAGGATCGTGTCGTTGCCGTCGATCGAACGGGTGCGGGCATAGATCGGCCCCGCCGTCGTGACGTTCAGCGTGACCGGAATGCGCCCCTTGCCTTTGGCTGGCCCGCCGTCCGTCTTCGTTTCGCGCTGATAGGTGCGGTTCGACTGCGTGAGCTGACTCATGGTGAAGGCGGCTGGCGTTGGTGTTGGCGTTGCGGTCGCCACTGGCACGGTCGCCGAGCTGGTGATCGTCGCCCCGTTCGTTCCCAGCGCTGTAACGCGATAGGTGTGATCCCCGGTCTGCGTTGGCGTATACAGGCTGGCGGTCGCGCCGCTGATTGCCGTCCCTGCCAACAGCCACTGACGGCCGGTGATCGATCCGTTCGCGACCGTGCCATCGTTTCCGGTCAGCTGCTCCCCGACCTGCGGGGTGCCATCACTGCTGATTGTGGCGGGCGTCGTGAAGGACGGCGCGGGTGCTGGCGCGGCAGCGCCCTGCTTCAGCGTCGCTACATCCACCAACATCGCGTTCACGGTGTCGCGAATATCCTTGTACTGAGCGCCGTTAGGAATGGTCGAGAGCACGGTCATACGGCGTCCTTCCAGATTTGATTGTCATCCCAGGGGGCGGGGTCGGCCCAGCGGCGGGCGATCACCGCGCCGATCGTGCCGGCGAGCAGCAGGGCAAGCGTCGACCGACCTCGCGCCGCGGTGGATTGCAGACCAAAGCCGAGCCGCATCAGTAGATCGCCACGATATCGGCTGCGGTGGTGTCGGTGGCTCGAATGCGCCGCGGGCGGAACGGGACGATCGCGCCGGCTGGCACGTTTCGCCAAATGACCGGCACCGAGCCCGACGGCTCGTTATCGCCGATCATCGCAATGTCGCCGCCTGTGCCGACGTACAGGCTCTTGGGCGTTTCCGGCAGATCAGCGGTGTCGCTGGGCGTGATAGCCGCCGCCCGTTCGCCGGGATCGGAGACGCCAGAAAACACGCCGGCAAAGGGGTCAGGCATTCAAGCCTCCTTCGTAGATGAGCGCGAGATCAGGCGCTGGGGCGGTCGGTCATCGACTTGCTGCCGGCGACCGTCAGGTCGCCCTCGATCTTGGTATTGCCATTGAGACGCAGCCCATTGGCCAACACCTCGACAGACGCGGGCTTCTTCGCCTCGTCCTTCACCGCCTTGACGATCTGCTTGCCGGCGCTGACCGCTGATTTGCCCGCAGCTAAAGCGCCAGCGACGAGCATGGGGTTGGCCTTCGCGACCTTGACGATCGCCTTCAGGATGTTGCCGATATTCATGATGATGTTCCTTCAGATGAGGGGATTACTTGCCGTCCACGACCGGACGCGGGTTGGCCGGAGGGCGACCAGAGCCGTTCGGGCTCGGGGTGCTGTCGGTCGCACACGCCGACAGGCTCGCCGCGAGGGCGAGGATCAGGATCATCTTCATGTTGTGTTCTCCGCTTGGGTTAGGCTTCGTTGGTGGACACGGGGATGCCGGCGACCTCGGTCATCTTCACGGGACCGCCGAATACGGCGTGACCGCGCGGCCAACGCGAGGCGACAAGGCGGCTCTTCGCGATCCGGGTGATGGTAACGGCGTTGCTCTGATTGCCGCCCAGCACGTGATAATACCGGGCATCCTCGCCGACGTAGAAGCCGACGTGCCCGCCGCCCTCGCGCTGGAAGACGAGGACCGCACCCGGCGCGAGGCGATCGGGCCGCAGGTTCGCACCCCACGTCGCCCAGCTCGCCGCGCGCGCCGCGATCTTCACCGGCTCGATACCGACCTCGACCAGGCAGGCCGCGACGAACCCGCCGCACCACGGCATCTCGTCATTGCGCCAGATGACGCCGTTCCACCGGCTCGCGGTGTTGAGCAGCGACAGCAGCTTGTTGTTGTGCGTCGGGCCGGGGATTTCGCGCATGCCAAGATGCGACCGCGCAGCCGTAAACCACGCCGGATCGGATGCCGTCGTCATGGTCGTTTGCTCCATGTTCATGATTTGCCGGTATTTCGTCGGGCAGGCCGGCAGCGTATCGGCCGGCCGACACCCCCACAGAGCGGCGTATCGCTACGGCTCTGTGGGGGTGCCAGTTATTCCGTTTTCTCGGTGTCGAGACCGAACACGGCGCCCGCCTTTTGCAGGTAGTGTTCGGCCAGCTTGAAGATGCCCTCGCCCAGGACGCCGAGGCCCGCGCCGAGTAACAGCCCGCCCAGCGGTTCCGGCCGGCGCGAGATGACGAGCGCAGCCGCCATCGCCAGCGCCATCATCGTCACCGGGATATCCAGCGACCAGCGATGCTCGTGGCGCACGTTCTGCGCTGCCCCGATCCAGAACCGGGCGGAAACGCAACCGAACAGCGCCGCGATCATACCGGCCGCTTCGAACTGATAGCCCAGGAAATGCCAGATCGCCGGCTCAGATGTCGCGATCGTCGCGCCCTTGCTCGCGAGAGCAGCCGCGGCGACGGGTAGTAATGCGCCCATGGTTGCCCCCGATTTCAGTATGCCGCTGGTCGTCATCATCGCGTGGACACCACGCCGATTGCGGCGATGAAGGTGATCCCGCCCAGCCACAGCATCTGCTTCACCATTGGCAGCGCCAGCCACATGTTGACCGGCCACGGCTCTTTGCGCTGCTGTTCGATCATCCCCGGCTCGGACAGGATGAACATCATCAGGCCGCCCACGCCGAAGGTGACGGCGATGGGATCAGTTAGCCGCTTGGCGGTCAGATAGACGCCGGTCGCGATCGGGTCCTGCGGGTTCCAACCCCACAAGCTGACCGCCTCCGCCCCGCAGCGAAGCGTGATGCCGCAGGCGAACAGGATGCCGAGCAGCCGGTAAATTGAGGCGGGCGAAAGCCATGTGTCCAGGCGGCGATGCTTCAGCCAGTCGCCGGCCAGCTTCACGATGACCATGACGCCGACCATCGTCGCGATCGTCATCACCGCCAGATTGACGACCACGAGCCAGCCCATGCCGTTGAAGCTGGGTGGCGCAAGCGTCATGGGTCCGTTCGCGACCGACTGGGCCGCGTAACTGCTGTTTGCCATGTTGGTGTCCTTCAGGCGGTCAGGAGGGCCAGGTGCGGGCGTTGAAGATCGCGGCGCGCGCGGTCGGCGCTGCTGCGCGCAGCTGACGCTTCAGCTTCTGCGCGCGGGCAGCGACCTTCCGGGGCAGGGTCGCGGCAATGATCTTCGCCTCGTAGCGGGCGATTACGGTTTCCAGCGTGTCTCCGGTGTCGTCGGCTTCCGCCATCGACCAGCCGAACCGATCCCGCGTGCCGTTGATGTTCAGCGGGATGAGCAAGCTGGCGACGACCGCGCCGCCCAGTGATCGATAGTCGCGGACCTCGCGCGCCTTCTCGGCATATTCGTACTTCTTGGCGCCGCCATCGGTCAGGTCGGTCATCATCCGGGTTTCGCGTTCACCGTCGATCACCCCTATCATCCGGGCCAAGGCCTGTTCTGCCGTCTCGACCGGCGCGGAGAGTGAGATGGCCACCCGGTTGCCTGCGGTATCGTATTTGACGGTGCCCGGCTCGCTGACGTCGTCCGTGCGGATGCTGCTGCCACCGGGCGGGATGTTCGCCGCCAGCTGCGTCTGGTCGGATGTCGAGAAATAGGATTGCAGCACCCGACTGGCGTCGAGGATCGCGAAGCGGTTGTTCACTTCTTGAACTCCTGCACGATCAGGGTCGGGCGGTTCACCGTATGAGGGTCATCCTGTCCGTTCCCGCCGGTCGCCGTGAGCGTCATCTGGATGGTGCAGGCACCTTGAAGGCCGCCGGTCGGGATCGGATAGTTGAAATTCGAAACGATACCCCGCGAGCCGATCTGCTCGCTCAGCACGATCGCCCCGTTGACCGAAATGGCCAAGTTCGCCCGCGTTGCCGCCCCAGCACCAGGGCTGATGATGACGGCGCCCGCTGCCGTAATAATGACGTCGGACGTGCTGGAACTGACAACATAATTCAGCTGCGCGACCGTGGTTGAGGACGTGGTGAACGATCTGCCACCGCCAACAGTCGATGCCCCGCCTTTCGTTGCGTTATCCGCAATCTTGGCGGTGATGACTGAGCCGTGGAGGGCTATCTCGAGCTGCGCAAGCAGCTCGGGTACCAGGACGCCGACCTCCGGGTCAGGCTCCGCAAGTTCGCCGCCTTCGCCGCCGCGCGGGGTGCGAGCCATCTCCGCAACCATGACGTCCTCGCCTGGACGGGATCTTTGGGCAGTGCCAACTCCCGGCGTACACACCTCGACTGGCTGGCGAATCTGGGCGTGTTCCTGCGCGCCGAGGACGACAGGCACGAGATCCTGCCGCCGGACTATACGTCGCGGCTGGGACGCCGTAACCGGCTCACCCCCTTTGTGTACTGCGAGGAGGAAATCCTGCGCATCATGGACGGGTTCGGGTCGTTGGGACTAAGACATCCATACGATGCGTCCACCTATCGTGCGATCATCGGGCTGATCGCGGCGACGGGCATGAGGCTGAGCGAGGCGTTGAACCTCAGGCTCGCGGACATGAACGGCTCCGAACTCTTCGTGCGCCAGTCGAAGTTCAAGAAGGATCGGCTCGTCTTCGTGGACGACAGCACCGTGCGTGCGCTGAGTAACTATCTGGCGCTCAGACCCCCCGAACTCGACGCCCCCAAACTGTTCGTGATCTGGACGAACCGCACACCCAGCATAGTCCAGATGGAC
This sequence comes from Sphingomonas sp. Leaf339, assembly GCF_001426195.1. GTDB lineage: Bacteria > Pseudomonadota > Alphaproteobacteria > Sphingomonadales > Sphingomonadaceae > Sphingomonas. The sequence goes on from NZ_LMRS01000023.1 coordinate 436,053, forward strand.
CAGGTATTTCGTCGATGCACGAACCTCCTCGGCATGAAGGGCCGGGATGGGAGCGGGCTGCCCCGCATCCACGACCTGCGGCATACCTTCGCCATCAACTCGCTCGCCGCGTGCGCGCACGATGAGGAGCTCGTCGCCAACCACATCGTGGCGCTCAGCACCTACCTCGGTCATGTCGGCGTGAGGAGCACCTACTGGTACCTGCGCCTCCTGCCCAAAACCAAGCTCGCCATCGCCAGAGCCATAGAGGATATGCGTCATGCGCAATCGCACGCCTAACGACGTACCGACCCTTGTGTCGGGCTACCTCGACCAACACCTCGTTCGCGTCCGCGGCCTCAGCCCGAGAACGCAGGAGGTCTATGCGGATTCCCTGCTGCTCTTCTTACAGTACGCCTCCAGGGAGAAGGGCACGGCTCCGGATCGCCTGCTCTTCAGCGATCTGGACCCCGACACGGTGCTCACGTTCCTTAACTACCTGGAGGAGGAACGCGGCAACACGGTGCGCTCGCGCAACCTGCGTCTGTCCGCCCTGAAATCGTTCTTCGGCTATGCGGCTTTCAAGAACCCGGCGCTCCTCGACCAAGTTTCCAGGGTCAAGGCGATCGCGGGTAAGCGGTACAGCAAGGGAGTCGTCGCCTACCTGACCCTTGAGGAGGTCACGGCGGTCCTCAATGCTCCCGATCCCAACTCGCGCTTTGGGCTCAGAGATAGGGCCATGCTCCTCATCACCTACGCCAACGGCTTGCGCGTGTCGGAAGCGTTGCGGCTTGGGATTGGCGACTTCTGGCTCGGCCGCAATCCCAACATGACGATCCTGGGCAAGGGCGGCACGAAGGACGTGATGGAGCTCCTGCCTGAGCATGTGGACGTGCTCAGGGCATGGCTCGACGCCAGGCCACAGACGGCGTCCCAGCTCGTATTCGTCAACCGGGGCGGCGAGCCGTTGACCCGCGACGGCTTCGCCTACCTCCTCACCAGGTACGCCGGCATCGCGGCGCGCGTCATGCCTTCCATCGCGAGAAAGCGCGTCACCCCGCACGTCCTTCGCCACTCCTGCGCGATGGCCGTCCTGAAAGCGACCAAGGATCCGCGAAAAGCGGCACGCCACCTCCGCCACGTAGGCTATAAGAGCATCGAGACGTATCTGCACGCCAATCCGGAAGAACAACTCGCGACGCTGACGGCCCACGCCGAGCTTGGCATCAAGCCGGGCAAGTTCCGGGAGCGGGCTCCAGGGGTCCTGGAGACTCTGCGCTTGGTGCGGAAACGTACGATGTATTGAGAGGTCGGCCGAGACCGACGATCATGACTCGACGTCGTGACCGTCCGTCTCGGCCAAGATGTTCGTAACCCAGTCGAGCTCCTTCCGGAGCTTGGCTTGGTACTCGCGCACGTCCAGCTCGTCCTTCAGTTAGTCCTGCCAGATGAAGGTTTCTTTCACCATGCGCCGGGTGGGCATGATGTCGAGCGCCTCGATCGCTGTTCCTCGCTCATCGAGGAAATGGGTCGGCTTGCCCACGTCCCAGCGACTATCGCCGGCGATCAGCACGATGTCGCTCGGTAGGTTCATGCCTTGGGCAAGCGTGGGCGTCAGGTACCTTCGCCCTGATCGGCCTTGCGTGATATTCGGCGCTTCGGCCTCGCATTGAGAGGGGCCAACACGAAAGCAAAACTTGCGAGCCGATCCCGACCAGCTCCCTTGGGCTGGCTGGTTATCTCGCCTAGTCGAGCAAGCAGAGCATTTACTTCCGCCACGTCGGCCGGACTGAGCCAACCCTTGTTGCGCGATGCCCAAAGCTCCCGCCCGGTACCAGCGACGACGACGTCCCCACCTTCGAGCGCGTTGTCAAAATCCCGCCCGGCAATCTGCAATAAACCACCGACGAAGGCCCGCAGTTCGGCAGCGTTGCCCTCCGCGCCAAGGTTATAGAGGAGGCGAAGCGGAGCACTACCTTCCCCAGCAAGGCGGAAGCGACGCTCAACTCCTCCATCTGGCAATTCCTCGACGAGTCCGCCCGCCACCAGTGCGCGCAGGTGGTAGTAGAGACCGTCCGCGGGCCGTCCGAGCTGTTCCGCCAAATCAGCCACGCCAGCCTCACCGCCGAGCGCGGCCAGCGTATCAACCATTTCCTGCCGCACCGGTGAGCTGAGCAGCCGTACCTGCGCCGGATTGCGGACTGCACGTGGATCGTCAGTGTTCATCGGCATAGACCATTGTTGAAATATAGCCTACTTATTTCAACGAATCACATCGGGCAAGCTTCCTCGGTGGAAACGGCTGAAAGGTAGAACGGCATTGGCGTTTCGTATCGGATCATTCCCTATCCCGGCTGCACTGGCACTGCTCGCCACTCCAGCGAACGTGACCGCTGCTCCGATCTACGATCCTGCCGCGTTGCAAGCCGACCTTCGCTTCGCGCTCGACACCATCGAGCATCAGCATCCCGACCTCGGCCACTCGGTCACAACGGCAAAGCTTGAGCAGGAAGGCGAGAGGGTACGCCGGCAACTCGACCACCCCATGGATCAGGCAGAAGCCTGGGCGACACTGGCGCAGATCAACCCCGTGCTGGCCGACGGTCATCTGTTTATCGGCCTGCCAGACTGGCGAGGGCAAGGCGCGGAAGCAGTCCGGCAGGGGACAGGCTTTTTCCCGTTCGAGGTCAGGCTTGATGACAGCGGCTATCCGGTAATCGCTGCCGCGCTGGGCGGAGTAGCCACGCCCTTGGCCGGTCGCCGCATCTTGCGCATCGATGGACGTGATGCGCGCGCAGTAGCCCGCTCGCTCCTCGCAAGGACTCACGGAGACACACCCGCCTTCCGCAATGCCCTGCTGGCACAACGCTGGTGGCTGTTCTTCTCCAAGCTGTACGGGACGCCGACCACCTACGACCTGGAGCTGAGCGGCCTCGGGAAGCAGCACCATGTGGCGGCCGGGCACGCACTCCCGGCGATCCTTCAGCGAGATACCGATTTCGATCGACTGTTCGCCTGCCGCGTCGACGCGGATGGATCGGCGCAGCTGGCGGTGGCGTCATTCGTCTGGGAGGACAAGGAGCGCTTCCTACGGTTTAGCCATGACTGCTTCGCCCGGATGAAGACAGCTGCAACCGATCGTCTCGTGATCGATGTCAGCGCCAATGGCGGAGGCAACGACGACATGTGGAAGGACGGCATCCTGCGCTACATCGCGACACGGCCGTACAAGCAGGGCTCCACCTATCTCAAGCGCGAGCGGACCGGGGCGGTGACCGCGGGCACGATCGAGACGCCGACCCAGCCGGTTCCCGACGAACCGCTCCATTTCGCCGGCAAGGTCACGGTCCTGATCGGACCACTCACCTATTCGTCGGCCGTACTCTTCAGCAACGTGGTTCGGGATTACGGCTTCGGCACGCTGGCAGGGACTGGCGGTGCAGCTCGCACCCGGCAGTCCGGGGGAGTGCAAAGCGTGAAGCTGCCCAACACGGGCTTGGTTCTATCATACCCTCGCTTCGTGCTTGATCCGCCATCCGGCGCGCGGAACCCAACCTATCTGCAACCCGGTACACACACGCAATAAGCTCATCGTTGCAGAATTACTGAGTTTTGGACGGCTCAAATGTCGGCACTCTTGCGACAGTTGGATTGCGCCAAGTGGTGGACTGCGACGAGGCTTTCGAACCGAGCTGCCCAATAGACGCCTTCCTGCAAACGATCGAATTTTAGGAGATGCTGTGAGTCAGCGGCGCTATCCGATGACATATACCTTTTGGACGATGCCTTCCGGCTCGCGGTAAGTTTCAAAGCCCATTGCCGCATAATAGCGAAGACCGGAGGGGTTATCGGCACCGATAGCCTGCCTGCGCGATGGTGCCGAGCGAGCGGTCGAGGATCATGTTGATGACCCCCGAGATCGCGTGCGAGCCGTATTGGGCGGCAGCACCATCGCGCAGCACTTCGATCCTCGACATGGCAAGGGTCGGGATGGCGTTGAAATCAACCGCGACGTCGCCGCGACCGATGCCGTTGCTCGAATTGAGGTCGGCCGTGGTGTGGCGACGTTTGCCATTGATCAGCACAAGCAGTTCGCCGGCCCCTAGTCCGCGCAGGGACGGTGGCTGGATGAAATCGCCGACACCGGATGCCAGCGGTCGCGGAGCGCTGAAGCTCGGCACCTGAACCTTCAGCATCTGGATGAGATCAACACGCCCGCTCTGTTGCAGCGCCTCGCGCGATATGGCGTCCACCGGCGTCGACGATTGCGTTGCCGTGCGGCCACCAAAACGGCTGCCGGTAACGATGATCTCGCCGGCCTCATCGTCGTCTTCGACTGCGTCAGCTTCCCGAACGACCTCCTGCGCCAACACAGGCATCGGCATCGCAGCGGTGGCGGCAAGCGCTATCGCGAATGATCGCATGTAGATCCCCTTAGGTGATGTTATCTTATTATGTTTGACGAATTGCTGATGGCCGCGTTTTTCAAGAGCGGAAGGTCTGGTAGCGCCGGGTTAGCGATCACCGCCGTGGAGGGGCGGTATCGTCACTGGTCGGCAGCCTCGCCTGATCCACCCGCGGCATTTATTCGAGTGGTAAAGCTCGGCGCCCCGCCAAAGTCGGCTCTGCCAAACGGCCGGTCGCGAAACAGATACCCGTAGTAGAAATTGCGCAGCCTGGCGTGGAAGGTACGCACTCGGTCCTGATATGCCAGCTGTGCGCGAACGTCGGTGTCAGCCAGCCGGGTCAGCAAAGCCTGTACTCCCACCGAAGGCAGCACCCACCCAAGCATGCGCGCAGCGGCATCGCGGCGTTCCAACCCGCTTCGATAAGCACGAACCTTGGTCGCGACGCTTTCATCCCCGACCTGATGGAAGGCGAAATACCATTTGTAATGAAAGGTGGACCCGAGCGGGGCGGAGTTCGCCCATTCGGGATGACCGGCATAGAAGCGGCGCATTGTCGTTTCGCGGGGAATGTCCCAGGCGCGGTTGACCATCTCGCGCTGGGCCAGCGCGATCTCTGCGCCCTGACCGATCGGCACGGCGCGGTTGATTGCGACGTGCGCCAGTGTCGGCAGGACGAGCACCAGTACAAGCCAGCACGCTGCCAGCGCTGCAGCGTTTGCGACCGAGCTCCAGCGGAGTCTCGCGACCAGTGCAGCGAGTGCCATCCAGAACAGCAGGTAGGCGAGGATCACGGCGAGAACCGCCAGGATGGCTGCGCCCCCGACACCGGACGCGACCGCGGCAACCAGGAAGGGCACGGCAAGGGCCGCCCATAATAGCGCGATACGCAACAGCATACGTCGCCGCAGCAGCATTGCGCCGCCTCGCGGTAGAGCATCCAGCATCCGCAGCCGCCCCGCCTCGCGTTCTCCGGACGTCAGATCATGAAACAGCGCCACCACGAACAGCGGCGCGAGGAAGACGAGCACGAACGCGAAATCGAACCGGCCTGGCAGAGCGAGTTCAGGATTAAAGACATCGCCGTCATAGATTTGTGCTTCCAACCCTAAAGCCCGGACGCGCAGGATGTAGGGCGTAACGTCGCGCATCCCGATTGCGGCGAAGGACAGCGTGGACGGTGCGTCCCAGGTGGGGTGGAAGCTGTAATAGCCCGCACTGCCCGCGTCCTTGGTCCGATCGACATAGTCGGCAACGGCAGCGATATCCTCGGCTTGCGCGGCCGGGATTGCAGCGATCGCGGTGCGCTGCCGGGAGATTTCCACCATGCCCGCGATGACAGCAGCGGCGGTGAGTATGGCCAGCAGGATCAGTGCCACGACGCTTAATCGCGCACGGAGCAACAGGCGAAGTTCGTGTATCCACAGGGTCATTAACGGGCTCCAAGACGACGGGTCACCCGTGTGAGCAGCAGTGTGGCGACCGCCAGCCACAGTCCCAGAATAATGATCCCGGGGAGCGCCGCGGTCGCAAGCGCCGCGGCGCTTGGCGCAACGAAGGCGAAATCAGGCATATGTTGCCAATTGTCCGCTGCGATCCGCTTGCGGCGATCGGCACCCGCATCCTCGGCTATATCGTCGGCGTAGCTGACGTTCTTCGCCTCCATCCGGTTGAGACGCTGCACGAGGGCGTAGCGATACGCCTCCGCCTGTTCGAGGAAGCGACGGTGTCCGGCAAAGTCGGTGTCCGCCGCAGCCATCGACAGCGCGCGGATCGCGATCGTTGGGCTCAGGACACCGATCGCGTCGACCAACCGGTTCTGAGCGGTCTGTGCCGCGAAGCTGGCACCTGCATAGTGATCGAACAGACCGGACGTCAGCCGCTCCCCCTCCATCGCCAGCAATCCCTTGTAGTTCACCGGCAGATCCTCGACCCGGGTTACGCCGTAGCGTTGCAGGACCGACTGCTTGAAGGCTGCCAGATGCGGATCGTCGGGATTGTGACTGTCGCCTAGCTGGCGCAGGTCTCGCGCGATGGCGACATCGGTCTGAAGACGGTTCTGGAGCGGCACCGCGGCCCCCGCGATGTCGGGGGCGATGCGCGGCAGCAGCACGACCACGACCGTCCATATTGCCAGCAGTGCAAGGAGGGCATCGCGCCCGCGCCGAGCAAAGCCCGACGCTAGCAGGATCAGGACGACCCACAGGGCAAGATACAGCGCATAGCCAAGTCCGATGGCCGCCATTGGCAACGCTAGCGTGCCGGGTTGCGCGACGACTGCGACAAAACCTACCATCGCCGGCAATCCGACGATCACGGCCACGATCCCGAGCGCGGCAAGCTTGCCGCGCACCAGCTGTCCGCGCGAGACACCCTGCAGCATCAGTAATCGCAGTGTCCCTCGCTCGGTCTCGCGCGCCAGCACGCCGAAGCCCAGGAAGATCAGGAGTAACGGCGCTACAACCTGGAGGACGAAGGCGGGGGTGAGTTGCCCAAAACGCACCAGCAGCGAGCTTTGCCGGACGTCGCCGAAATTGGCGCTGTTCTGGCGGTGGCCTTCGAGAAACATGCTGTTGCCCGTGAAGGCATCGACACCGGGATCGAACGCGGCCAACGCACCCAGCGGTCGATAGATGAAGGTGCCGTAATGGACCATGCGGTGCGGGTGGCGATCGGGTTGAGCCTTGAACGCCGCAGCGGCCACCTGCTGATGCCGCGTGCGCAACTCGGCAATGGCCCGCTGGTGCGACCATGAACTGAGTACAGCCGCCAGGGTCAGCAGGACGAGCAGAACAAGCGCGATCACCGCGACGCGGTTGCGTGCCATCAACCGGAGTTCGTCGCGCGCGATCAGGTGGATCGCGCTCATGCCGCACGGGTCCCTACGCCAATCTGGAACCGCGCGTGCAGGGCGCGAATGTCGAACCGTTCGGCCCCGGTGGCCGTGACATCCTCGACGATCCGGCCTTGTTCAAGGAAGGCGATGCGGTCGGCGACATCGGCGGCAGATAAGAGGTCGTGCGTTACCATAAGCACTGCGGTGCCGCGGTCGCGCACTTTTAGGAGTAGCGTGTTGAAATCGGCGGTTGCGCGCGGGTCGAGACCAGAGGTCGGCTCGTCGAGCAGCAGTACCGGCACTTCGCGTAGCAGCGCCACTGCAATCGCGACCTTCTGCCGCATCCCCTTGGAAAAGCCGCCCAGCCGCTGGTCCCACGCCCGGTCCTGCAATCCGGCAGCAGCCAGCGCGTCGGTGATTGTTCCCCGGTTCTGACGTTGATCGGCGAGTGCCAGTAGGTAATCGGCATTTTCAACAGCGCTCAGATGCTCGTACAGCGCGACGTTTTCGGGGAGATAGGCAATGCGTCGGCGTGCCGCGTCAGCGTCAGCCCCTGGATCGATGCCGCAGACTGCGATCTGTCCCGCATCGGCGCGCACAGAACCAAGCAGGGCGGACAAGGTGGTCGACTTGCCCGCTCCGTTGCCGCCCAGCAACGCCGTGATGCTGCTGGCAGGAACGGTAAGCGAAAGACCGTCGAGAACGCGATGGTTGCCGTAGGCAAGCGCCAGTTCGTGGATAGCGATAGGGTTACCGTTGTTACCGGGCATAGGCCTCAATCTGCAAGCGACATGATATAGCGTATCATACGGGGTTGTTGCTGTGTTGCAACATTCCATGTCGAGGCAGGGAGCAAGTAGCGTGCGAGACGCAGCTCATCGCTGGCGAGGAACGATGATCATGGCGGCGTTCAAAGAGGGCGACATTTTCCAATGTCAGTCGGAACGACGGTTAAATGTTATGCGCTTGAACTCAGCGCATAAGGAGTCGATTATGATCAAGAAGATTCTCATCGCTGCGGTTGTAACCGCGGGACTTGGTTCCCCCGCCTTTGCAGATATGCCAGGCAAAAACTGGATCAGCAGCGCTAAGGTAAAGGCCATGCTTTCCAAGCGAGGCTATCGGGTCACGAAGCTGGAAGCCGACGATGGCCATTGGGAAGGCGAAGCCCGCAAAGCCAAAGTGAACTACGAATTTCACGTCGACCCGCATTCCGGTGCCATCACAAAGATGGAGCGTGATCACTCTTAGTCGTGCGGACACGACGCGCGTTACGCCCACGTTGGACGTGGCGCCTTTGTGTCATAATTCGACTACTGAAAGACCGCTAGTTTAAGCCGGTTCGTGTTTTACCAGTAGTTGGCGATCTAAAGACCTAGGCGACGTTCGGTAGTCCCTGTGCAAACATGATCAGCACCGCACGAAGCTCGCTATTTCTTACAGCTCCAATCGCTGTGTTGATGGGCATCCAGCATCGCTGTCGCTGGTGCATTTCCGGCCAGCTTTTGTTTTCCTGACGAACCAGCATCGGAAACGCCTGAACAGCTACCATCTCGGCTTGGCCGTCGTCTTGAGTTTTCAACTGATGGTAGGTCCCAACAAGTAGGGCGCTAATCGTGCCTGTAACGCCGGCTTCCTCAAACGCCTCACGAGCGGCAGATCGGTGCGCTGGCATTCCCTGCTTTACCTTACCCTTGGGCAATACCCACCTGGATCGCTTTCGAGAAGTGACTAGCAGAACCTCGATGCCATTCAGGCGGCTGTTGCGATATGGTATAGCGGCAGACTGCAAAATGATGTCACTACCTAATCGATGGCAATGCGGTGGGCATCATCTAACGTGACCATGGGGAACCACGCAATCGAAACACCTACCGGTCTTGCCGGAGAGCCATGCTCGGCTGTTTCGATCGCACGCATCGAATTTGAACGACGTCGCGCATAGCATGAACGAGCAGATCGGCGAGGGTGGCTTCGACAAGATGCTCCGGCTCGCCCTTTCCGATCCCGATGGGGAGGTTTGGCGCTACTCCATCGAGGTGTCAGGGCATGTCGTTGCCCAAGCGATCCCAGAATATGGCGCTGTGATGCAGCATCGTCTGCTATAGCCACCCACAATACCCTGAGCGAAAGTGGCTAGCGAGGACGTCGGAGGCAGATCGGAACGACTGACTACGGGCGACGCCGGCCTAGCGGCTTTTGATCGCCTAATTTCCGCTATGCCCTGTCGGAAAACACATGTTGGTTGGCGACGGCGTTTTGCGACGATCAAAGGGCTACCATTCGAAATCACCTGTTTGTCGCACAGTCGTGATTACGACGCGGTTTTCCGCATATCTGACCGCTGAACGGCGACAATTGGTGATGGGGTGGACGCCCCCCGACTGCATCGATGTGCGATAGTGGAGGTGTTGCACACCACTGAGGGAGGCGTCCGTGTCAGAGGTTACCACGATCGG
>NZ_LMRS01000024.1 GCF_001426195.1 Sphingomonas sp. Leaf339
CCGCTTGAACTCGTCCGTGAACCGACGCTTCGTCGTACTCGCCATCATACACCTCCTGACTCCGCAAAGCCTATCATCGGTGTCCGCCAAACCGAGGGAAGATCAACCATCTCGCCATTCAGCTTCACGTACATCTCGTCGAGATGCCAGCGCCAGTGACGGAAGCCCCGCATGCGGCTCACCCGCTGACGGCGCACCTCGCCTGCGGACATGGGACCGAACCTGTTCCACCACAGCCGCACCGTCTCGTGGCAGATGTCGATGCCGCGCTCGAACAGCAGGTCCTCCAAATTGCGGAGAGACAGCGGAAACCGGACGTACATCAGCGCAACCAACCGGATCACCTCAGGCGAAGAGTTGAAGTACCAAAACGGCGATGCTGGCTTGCGGGCGCGGGGCATATGAGCCCCCTACCCGCCCCTGATTACCAACCGGTGCATTACCTCTGACAGAGCCCTCACGTATGCTTATCCCTTTGGAAGCTTTGAGATCGCTGAGTTTAGTAACCTAATGACTGCCTCTTTATGGCCGATCAAAAGGGCGGCGATCCTGTCTGCCATATCCAGATCATCGGTCAGATTAATCGCTGTTCCCAGACCCTTTGGTTCGGTCATGGTCGTAACCATTTCCAATCGTTGCGCGGCCGTCGACCTTGAGAGGTACTCGGCTAGCAAGACGGACAATATACTCTCATGCGCGGCAATCGTTGATGCAAGGGCGCTTTGTTCTTCCTGAGTCATCGGCGCAGATTACACGGCAGGACTGTCTGCGTCACTCATATCTCTCTCCCATGGAACTGACCCCTTACACAGGGAGAGGGGGTGTTCTTGCCGACTTCCCACAGCGCGATGAGACAAACGACGAGCGTGGATATGCCGACGAGGAATAATGCCAGATGACCTGCGACAGTATGCTTGAAGCCGAACCACACCCACGTCACGATGATAACGATCGGTGCTGTCAGTCGAACGCGAGCCGTTGTCCACACGATGCACGTCGGTCTTTCATGCTGGCGACATAGCTCGCAAGGTTGTGCCACTCAGCCAGTGTG
>NZ_LMRS01000025.1 GCF_001426195.1 Sphingomonas sp. Leaf339
GTTTAATAAGTGTAATAATGATAAAATTAGTATAATTTAATTTATAAATAATTAATATATTTTAGGTTAAATAAAGGAACTCGGCAAATATATTTTTCGCCTGTTTATTAAAAACATGTCTTTTTGATAATAATATAAAGTCTGACCTGCCCAATGAATTTTTGAATGGCTGCGGTATTTTGACCGTACAAAGGTAGCATAATAATTAGTTTTTTAATTGAAAGCTGGAATGAACGGTTGGACGAGAAAATAACTGTCTCTATTTAAATTAATTAAAATTTTATCTTTAAGTTAAAAAGCTTAAATGATTTTAAAAGACGAGAAGACCCTATAGAATTTTATATAAAATTTTAATTTAACCTTTTGGTATTTTATTTTTATTTTAAAAATTTATATTTTATTGGGGTGATAGAAAAATTTATAGAACTTTTTTTTTATTAAAACATTTATTTATGAATTATTGATCCATTTTTATGATTATAAGATTAAATTACCTTAGGGATAACAGCGTAATTTCTTTAAAGAGTCCTAATCGAAAAAGAAGTTTGCGACCTCGATGTTGGATTAAAATTAAGTTTTGGTGTAGCAGCTAGAATTTTAGGTCTGTTCGACCTTTAAAATTTTACATGATCTGAGTTTAAACCGGTGTGAGCCAGGTTGGTTTCTATCTTTAAAAAAATATAATATTTTAGTACGAAAGGACCAAGTATTAGTAAAATTTACTTAGAATTGAATATCATTAAAAAAAAAAAAAAAAAAAAAAAAAAAAAAAAAAAAAAAAAAAAAAAAAA
>NZ_LMRS01000027.1 GCF_001426195.1 Sphingomonas sp. Leaf339
GAATCAGCAATAGAAAAAGGTGCTTCGATATATTCATAAGCTTGAAGAATAGAGAAGTAAATTCCTAAAATTACTGTTAAAGCTAGACTTTGAGTTGTTTCCTTGAAATTATTTTCTATTAGTCTATGGTGAGCTCAGGTTACAGTTAATCCAGAAGAAATTAAGATTAAAGTATTAAGTAGTGGAATTTGTAAGGGATCAAATGTTTCAATTCCAGCTGGGGGTCATATTATACCTAATTCTACTGAAGGTCTTAGTCTTGAATGAAAAAATCCTCAAAAGAATGAAATAAAAAAAAATACTTCAGAAGTAATAAATAAAATTATTCCTCATCGTAACCCTATAACTACTTTAAAAGTATGAAGTCCTTGAAAGGTTCCTTCTCGTGTTACATCTCGTCATCATTGATATAAAACGAGTGAAGTTGAAAAAAATCTTAGTAAAAAAAGATTAACTTCATATAAATGAAATCATTTAATTAATCCAATTATTAAATTTATAGCTCTAAAGGCTCCTAATAAAGGTCATGGTCTAACATCTACAAGGTGAAATGGGTGATTTTTATGTCTATGCATTAGTTTACTTCTCTAGAATATAAAGTTCTAAGAATTGCAAATACATAAGATTGAATTATTGATACTGCAGATTCTAG
>NZ_LMRS01000028.1 GCF_001426195.1 Sphingomonas sp. Leaf339
GGTTGACTGGAAGGATCGTCGTATGTGGCCGACGGTTGTGCCGATTCTCGGCGTGACCTTCTGCGGGTTGACTGGAAGGATCGTCGTATGTGGCCGACGGTTGTGCCGATTCTCGGCGTGACCTTCTGCGCCGCGGCGCAGGCGTTCTGGTGGGTGAACTTCCGTCTGCCGTTCGGCGCGGTGTTCGCGGCTCTTGGCCTGCTGATTGGCGAGTGGATCAACCGCTACGTCAACTTCTGGGGCTGGACCTACTTCCCGATCAGCCTTGTGTTCCCGTCCGCTCTGATCGTTCCGGCGATCTGGCTTGACGTGATCCTGCTTCTGTCGGGCTCCTATGTGATCACGGCGATTGTTGGTTCGCTGGGCTGGGGTCTGTTGTTCTACCCGAACAACTGGCCGGCGATTGCGGCGTTCCACCAGGCGACGGAGCAGCATGGTCAGCTGATGACGCTTGCGGATCTGATCGGCTTCCACTTCGTCCGCACGTCGATGCCGGAATATATCCGCATGGTCGAGCGCGGCACGCTGCGCACCTTCGGTAAGGACGTTGTGCCGGTCGCGGCGTTCTTCTCGGGCTTCGTCTCGATGATGGTGTATTTCCTGTGGTGGTTCATGGGCCGTTGGTATTCGACGACCAAGAT
>NZ_LMRS01000029.1 GCF_001426195.1 Sphingomonas sp. Leaf339
AGGATAGGTGGGAGACTGTGAAGCGGKSACGCYAGTKWYYGTGGAGTCRTTGTTGAAATACCACTCTGGTCACTCTGGATATCTAACTTCGAACCCTGATCSGGTTCAGGGACAGTGCCTGRTGGGTAGTTTAACTGGGGCGGTTGCCTCCCAAAATGTAACGGAGGCGCCCAAAGGTTCCCTCAACCTGGTTGGCAATCAGGTGGCGAGTGTAAGTGCACAAGGGAGCTTGACTGTGAGACTGACARGTCGAGCAGGGACGAAAGTCGGGACTAGTGATCCGGCRSTGGCWTGTGGAAGCGCYGTCGCTCAACGGATAAAAGGTACCTCGGGGATAACAGGCTGATCTTGCCCAAGAGTCCATATCGACGGCATGGTTTGGCACCTCGATGTCGGCTCGTCGCATCCTGGGGCTGGAGTAGGTCCCAAGGGTTGGGCTGTTCGCCCATTAAAGCGGTACGCGAGCTGGGTTTAGAACGTCGTGAGACAGTTCGGTCCCTATCCGCTGCGCGCGCAGGAAATTTGAGAAGGGCTGTCCTTAGTACGAGAGGACCGGGTYGGACGAACCTCTGGTGTGT
>NZ_LMRS01000030.1 GCF_001426195.1 Sphingomonas sp. Leaf339
AAGGCCCGGGAACGTATTCACCGCAGCGTTGCTGATCTGCGATTACTAGCGACTCCGACTTCATGAGGTCGAGTTGCAGACCTCAATCCGAACTGAGACCGGCTTTTTGGGATTCGCTCCACCTTACGGTATCGCAGCCCTTTGTACCGGCCATTGTAGCATGCGTGAAGCCCAAGACATAAGGGGCATGATGATTTGACGTCATCCCCACCTTCCTCCGAGTTGACCCCGGCAGTCTCACATGAGTTCCCACCATTACGTGCTGGCAACATGCGACGAGGGTTGCGCTCGTTGCGGGACTTAACCCAACATCTCACGACACGAGCTGACGACAACCATGCACCACCTGTAACCGAGTGTCCAAAGAGTTCCACATTTCTGCGGCGTTCTCGGTTATGTCAAGCCTTGGTAAGGTTCTTCGCGTTGCATCGAATTAATCCGCATGCTCCGCCGCTTGTGCGGGCCCCCGTCAATTCCTTTGAGTTTTAGCCTTGCGGCCGTACTCCCCAGGCGGGGCGCTTAATGCGTTAGCTACGACACG
>NZ_LMRS01000031.1 GCF_001426195.1 Sphingomonas sp. Leaf339
TGGCGATGGAGCATCGGCGTCCCGATATGGGAGGGGTATCCAGTTCGGATCACCAAGTCGTAGACAAGCCTGAAATCTGATCTATCTGGTCATGGATCACCTGTCGGTCGAACGTCACGCCGACCCCTGCGAACGCCGCCTCCCATGCCGCTACGTTCTCATCGAACGCTAAGGGCCGATCATGAGTGACACGTCAGGCGAGGAACAGCTACTCGAGTTCCTCTATGCCTGCCGCAACGTCGTGGGGTCGCCGCGCAACAGCGGCCGCCGGTCGGGCCACGCACAGGCCAATGCGGTGGATGTCGGCGGCCTGACGCTGAAGGACGGTCGCCGATGAGGGAACTCGACAACGCCGAGAAGCAGGAGGTCGGGCGGTGGGCCAATAACCGGGCAAGCTGGATCAGTTGCAGGCCAACTGGACCGAAAAGGCGGAACTGGCCCTGTCGACAATCTCGATCCGCTGGCGCTGGAACGCTAAGGGCCGATCATGAGTGACACGTCAGGCG
>NZ_LMRS01000032.1 GCF_001426195.1 Sphingomonas sp. Leaf339
CGTCGCTCCAGAAGCGCGGCTGACGCCGCACCGCTCGCGGAGCGGGGGTTATCCCCCATTCCTCCCCGAGAGCACCCCCGGGTCTTCTCCGGAACCTCTCAGTCGTTCCTAAGCTGGCCGCGCCGTACGACGGGCCCCGCGAGTGACGCGAGCGGCCGCGACGGCGTGATGAAGGGGGAGCGCATGATCGAGGCGCGCAGTCTGACCAAGACGTTCGGGAGGAAGACCGCGGTCGACGGGATCGACTTCACGGTCGAGCCGGGGAGGGTCACCGGGTTCCTCGGACCCAACGGTGCCGGCAAGTCGACCACGATGCGGATGATCGTCGGGCTGGACCGGCCGACGGCCGGCTCGGTTCGCGTGAACGGCCGTCCCTACGCCGAGCACGCGGCGCCGCTGCGCGAGGTGGGTGCGCTGCTCGACGCGAAGGCCGCGCACCGGGGCCGCTCGCTCCGCGACCACCTGCGCGTCATCGCCGCGAC
>NZ_LMRS01000033.1 GCF_001426195.1 Sphingomonas sp. Leaf339
GTAGAAATACGGGGCCATAGCTCAGCTGGGAGAGCGCCTGCCTTGCACGCAGGAGGTCAACGGTTCGATCCCGTTTGGCTCCACCATAAACTGCTTCTGATTGTATAAAGCTTAGAAATGAGCATTCCATCAAGACGATGGTGAATGTTGATTTCTTTTCCTCAGGGTACTTAGATGTTTCAGTTCCCCTGGTTCGCCTCTTGCACCTATGTATTCAGTACAAGATAACCATCTTATGATGGCTGGGTTCCCCCATTCAGGGTTGATTTCTTTTCCTCAGGGTACTTAGATGTTTCAGTTCCCCTGGTTCGCCTCTTGCACCTATGTATTCAGTACAAGATAACCATCTTATGATGGCTGGGTTCCCCCATTCAGACATCTCCGGATCAAAGTCTGTTTGCCGACTCCCCGAAGCTTTTCGCAGGCTACCACGTCTTTCATCGCCTCTGACTGCCAAGGCATCCACCGTAT
>NZ_LMRS01000034.1 GCF_001426195.1 Sphingomonas sp. Leaf339
CGATCCACCGCGGCACCAGCTCGTAAGCGACACCGCTGCGGTGAAACCCCTCTACCCACACACCCCAGATGCGTCAACCACCATGTGACAGTTTTTTGATGAAATGACGCAGAATGGTCGATGCCACACCGCCACCAGCCCTTCACACCATCGGGAACCCATAACAGCTCCCGGCTCTTACAGGCTTCGCGAACACCCCGTCGCGAAACCAGGAGAATCATATGGTTGCGCGACAGTGCGACAACACCATCGGGAACCCATAACAGCTCCCGGCTCTTACAGGCTTCGCGAACACCCCGTCGCGAAACCAGGAGAATCATATGGTTGCGCGACAGTGCGACGAGGTCGATTTACCGAGGATCAAATCATTGGCGTGCGGCGCGAGCATAAAGCTGGAATGAAGACCGCCGAGCTATGCCGGAAGCACGGTATCAGCGACGCAAGTTTTACAGTTGGAAAGCAAAGTATGACGGTATGACCGCTTCGGAGTCGGCGCGGTTGCGGACGCTGGAGGACGAGAACCGACGGCTGAAAAAGCTGCTGACGGAGTCGATACTCTACGTGTCGGCGTTGAAGGATCTGTTGGGAAAAAACTGACCCGGTCTGCAGAGCGCTGCGCTACGATGGAGAGGCTGATTGCCGGTCCTGGCTTCTCCGAGCGCCGCGCCTGCAGGCTGATCGGGGTCAATCGGTCCGCATGGCAACATGAGCCGCTTCGCGGGAAGGACGATGCGGTCCGCGAGCGAATGCGTGAAATCACGTACGAGCGTCGTCGGTTCGGCTACCGGCGACTGCCGATCCTGCTGCGGCGCGATGGCAAGGGCATGAACCTGAAGAAGGCGTACCGGCTGTATCGCGAGGAGCGGCTGACAGTGCGCAAGCGTGACGGCCGCAAGCGCACGCTTGGGACGCGAGCGCCTATGGCGATCCCGCAAGAAGCTAACCAGCGCTGGTCGCTCGACTTCGTGTCGGACTCGTTGGCCTGCGGGCGGCGGTTCCGCTTGCTCAACGTCATCGACGATTACAGCCGGGAATGCCTGCCGTGCATCATCGACACCTCTTTGTCGGGCCTGCGGGTCCTTCGCGAGTTGGGCGCCATCGCCGAACTTCGCGTGCTGCAGTGCATGGTGGTCAGCGACAATGGCACTGAGTTCACCAGTCACGCCGTCCTCGCCTGGTGCCAAGAGAGCAAGGTCGAGTGGCATTCCATCACGCCGCCGGGCAAGCCGCGGCAGAACGGCTTCATTGAGAGCGTTAATGGTCGCTTGCGAGACGCGTGTCTGAACAAGCACCTGTTCTCATCGCTGGCTGCGGCGAGACGGATCATTGAGGCATGGCTGACGGACCACAACAATGTGTGTTCGCACAACAGTAATGGCGGGTTGGCACCCGCCGAGTTTACCAACCGCCCCCGCCAAGGGCATATCGATACGATAGCCAAGTTATCAGCGGCATGAAAATGGAGAGCACGTCAATTGTTGAAATGCGGCACAGACGGATCCGCTAGTGGTGAAAAACGCCGCCTAAGCGTAGTCAAATATTCAAAGAGTATTCGCGACACCTTGACTGACATCAGACACCCTTCACTCCGAAGATTTAGGGGAAAAAAAACTTCTAACGAGCATCATCCAGCAAGCCAGGAGCATCAAATTAATGTTCCGGACATGATAAAATCAATAGACCACGCGAAAATGAAATCATTTTTAGTGCTACGTTTAGATTAACCGCACCGGTCAGATATCCAGAATGTCCGCAATCTGCGCACCAACGACATGCATGTCGGCCATACCGTCCACTCGTCTCACCAAGCCCCGCTTCTCGTAGATCGGCAGGATCGGCGCCGTTTTAGCGCGGTATTCAGCCATCCGTGTCGAAACCGTATTGGCATTGTCATCGGGACGACGTTTGAACTCCGTCGATCCACAAACGTCGCAAACGCCGTCCTGCCGGGGATGCTTGAACCGATCATGATAGCCTGTGCCACACTTACCACAGGTATATCGGCCGACGATACGTTCGATCAACGCCGCTTCGTCCACGTCAAGTTCAATCACATAATCGAGCTTTTGACCGCGCTCGGACAACAGCAGATCAAGCGCGTCGGCCTGAGCGGCGGTGCGCGGGTAGCCATCAAATATAGCACCGTCGGCGACACCTTGATCCAAGCGCTCACCGATCAGAGCCGACACGATCGCATCGGAAACGAGCTCGCCGGCGTCCATAACCGCCTTGGCCTGCACACCCACAGGCGTTGCCGCTCTCACTGCAGCGCGCAGCATATCGCCAGTCGACAACTGCGCCATGCCGCGCTCCTCGACCAGACGCGCCGCCTGGGTTCCCTTGCCCGCACCCGGCGGACCCAACAGGATGATATTCACTGATCTTCTCCCCCGGTTCCGCCGCTATCAGCGCAAGCGGCCGCCCTTGAGCTTCGCCTTCTTGATCAGGTCGCCATATTGGTGAGCCAACAGGTGCGACTGAATCTGCGTCACCGTATCCATCGTCACGTTCACAACGATTAATAGGCTCGTTCCGCCAAGATAGAAGGGGATCGACAGCGCTGACACCAGGTATTCCGGCAACAAGCAGATGACCGTCAGGTACGCCGCCCCGATCACGGTGATGCGCGTCAGCACGTAATCAAAATAATTCTCGGTATTCTTGCCAGGCCGGATACCCGGAACGAAGCCGCCATAGCGCTTCAGATTATCCGCCGTTTCTTCCGGATTGAACACGACCGCGGTGTAGAAGAACGAGAAGAAGATGATCCCGGCCGCATACAGCGCCATGTACACCGGGCTACCGTGCTGAAGATACTGGTTCAGCGCGATGATGAAGTCCCCCCACTTGCTCTCGCCCGCCACCCGCTGGCCCGCGAACTGGGAGATAGTCAGCGGCATGAGCAGCAAAGACGAAGCAAAAATCGGGGGAATGACACCCGCGGTGTTGATCTTCAGTGGCAGATGACTGCGATCCGCCTGCATCCCGCGCTGGGTCTGGCGCTTGGGATATTGGATCAAGATGCGGCGCTGGGCTCGCTCCATGAAGCAGATGAACAGAACCAGACCGATCACGGCAATGACAATACCGATCAGTTTGATCGGATCGAGGCTACCCGAACGGCCACCCTCAAGCAGGTTTACGAGCGTCGTCGGCAGATGTGCGACGATGCCGGCCATGATGATGAGCGACACACCATTGCCGATGCCACGGCTGGTGATCTGCTCGCCCAGCCACATCAGGAACATCGTCCCGCCAATCAACGACACGACCGCATTGATCCGGAACAGCATGCCCGGTTCGATCACCGCCTGCATACCGTTGGACGCACCCAGCGCCTCCAGCCCGACCGCGATGAAATAGCCCTGGATTGCCGTCAACAGCACCGTGCCGTAGCGCGTATACTGGTTCAGCTTCTTGCGGCCGCTCTCCCCTTCCTTCTTGATCGCAGCAAGCTGCGGCGACAGCGACGTCGCGAGCTGCACCACGATCGACGCAGTGATGTACGGCATCACGCCAAGCGCGATCAGCGACATCCGGCTGAGTGCACCACCCGAGAAGGTGTTGAAGAAATCGAGCACGCCGCCCGTCGTCCGCTGGCTGAGCAAACCCAGCGCCGTCGGGTCGATACCCGGCAGCGGCACAAAACTGAGCAAGCGGAAAACGATCAGCGCACCGATCGTGAACCACAACCGCTTCTTAAGGTCTGTCGCCTTGGCGAATTTCGCCAGGTTGATGCTTTGCGCCATCTGGTCGGCTGCGGATGCCATGCGTCTATCTGTCCTGGAAACAAAAGCGGCGGGATGCGTTTTGACCCGCCCCGCCGCTCATATAGTCACGCGTGTCGGCTTGTCTAATACCATAGCGTCACCCCGACCCTTGGTCGAACTGGTCGCGACGGGATCAGGCCTTGAACGACGCCTTGTGCGCCGCGCGCTCCTTGTACTTCACGCCCTTCTTGGCGGCAGCCTTTTCTGCAGCCGGCACAACGTGGATCACGTCGACCTTGCCGCCAAGCTTCTCAACCGACTCGATCGCGCCCTTCGATGCACCGGCAACGGTGAACGAAAGGACCGTGGTCAATTCGCCCTTTCCAAGCAGACGGACGCCATCCTTGCCACCGCGCGCCAGACCAGCGGCCTTCAGCGCATCATGGTCGAGCGTGGCGTTAGCCTCGATCTTGCCGGCATCGACTGCCAGCTGGATCGCGCCGAGGTTCACCTCAGCATAATCCTTGGCGAAGATGTTGTTGAAGCCACGCTTGGGCAGACGCATATGGAGAGGCATCTGGCCGCCCTCGAAACCGGCGATGGACACGCCCTCGCGGCTCTTCTGGCCCTTCTGGCCGCGACCGCCGGTTTTGCCCTTGCCGGAACCGATGCCGCGTCCAACGCGGATTTTCGATTTGCGCGCGCCCTGATTGTCGCGGAGTTCGTTGAGCTTCATGATATGCACTCGCTTTCGCTTGTTACGCGCTGATTGAAAGAAAGGGGGCCGTTTAGCCCCCTCTCCCATTTCTGTCACCCGGTCAGGTAAGAGCTTTTAGCTCTGAACCTCGACCATGTGCCGGACCTTGCGGATCATGCCACGGACTTCCGGGCTGTCCTGCAATTCCGACACGCGGTGCAACTTGTTGAGGCCAAGGCCGATCAGCGTCGCGCGCTGATCGGAAGTACGGCGGATCGGCGAACCGGTCTGCTTGATCTTGATCGTCGCCATCTTGGATTACTCCACCAACGCCGCGGCTTCGACCTCGGCGGTCTGCGCAGAAGCGCCCGCGCCGCGGCCGAGCAGGTCGGCGATCTTCTTGCCACGACGCTGTGCAACGGCCTTCGGCGACGTCTGGTCGCCCAGTGCCTCGAACGTCGCACGGATCATGTTGTACGGGTTGGACGTGCCCACCGACTTCGTCACCACGTCGGCAACGCCGAGCGACTCGAAGATGGCGCGCATTGGACCACCCGCGATGATACCCGTGCCCTGTGGAGCAGAACGCAGCGTCACGCGGCCGGCACCGAAGTGACCATTGCCGTCATGATGCAGCGTACGGCCATCCTTCAGCGGCACGCGGACCATGGCTTTCTTAGCCGCAGCAGTCGCTTTCGAGATCGCTTCCGGCACTTCGCGCGCCTTGCCGTGACCGAAGCCGACTCTACCCTTGCCATCACCAACGACGACGAGAGCCGCAAAGCCGAAGCGCTTACCGCCCTTCACCGTCTTGGAAACGCGGTTGATGTGGACCAGCTTCTCGATCAGCTCTTCGCCACCGTCATCGGCACCGGGACCACCGCGACCGCGGTTGTCACGGCCACCACGACCACCGTCACGGCCGCCACGATTGCCACCGGGGCCACCGCCACGATTGCCACCGGGACCGCCGCGACCACCGCCGCCGCCACCTGGACGACCGCGACCGCCACCCTGGCCTTGATAGCCAGTGCTCTGCTGAGCTTGCGGCGCTGCCTCGGGTGCGCCGTCGGCCGGCGCGCCAGGCTGAACCTGGATATCGTTCGTGTCAGCCATTCTTAGAACTCCAATCCGGCTTCGCGCGCGGCTTCAGCCAGCGCCTTGACGCGGCCGTGGAACAGGAAGCCACCACGATCGAACACGACCTGCGTGACACCCGCTGCCAAAGCGGCCTCGGCGACGCGCTTGCCGACCTCGGTCGCCGCGGCGACATTGGCGCCCGACTGGTCACGTGCGGTGAGCGTCGATGCCGATGCCACCGTCAGACCCTGGCGATCGTCGATCACCTGAGCATAAATGTGCTTGCCGGAACGATGTACGGAAAGACGCGGACGCGTACCCGAGCGCGCACGAAGCGCGGTGCGGTTACGCCGACGGCGCTTCTCGAAAAGAGTCATACCCTTCGACATTACTTCTTCTTCCCTTCCTTGCGGAAGATGAACTCGCCATCGTACTTGATGCCCTTGCCCTTGTACGGCTCGGGCTTGCGCCAACGACGGATCTCGGCAGCCAGCTGGCCGACCTTCTGCTTGTCCGCGCCAGAAATCTCAATCGTCGTGTTGTCCGGCGTCTTGACCTCAAGACCCTCCGGCACGGCGACATCGACGTCATGGCTGTAGCCAAGCTGCAGCTTCAGGTTGCGGCCGTGCGCGGCAGCGCGGTAACCGACGCCGGTGATAAGCAGCTTCTTGCTGAAGCCGTCCGTCACACCCGTCACCAGGTTCTGCACCAGCGTGCGCTGCATGCCCCAAAAAGCACGCGCCTGCTTGGTTTCGTTAGCCGGCTGCACCGAAATGCCGCCGTCCTCAAGGGTGTACTTGATCTCGTCGCGCAGTGTGAGGTTCAGAGTGCCTTTGGGACCCTTCACGTTCAGCTGCTTGCCCTCGATCGTGGCGGTCACGCCAGCCGGTACGGATACCGGCTTCTTACCGATGCGGCTCATCAGAAGACCTCCGCGAGTACTTCGCCACCGACATTCTGCTCGCGCGCTTCCGCGTCGGACAGAACGCCATTGGGCGTCGAGACGATGGTGATGCCAAGGCCGTTCATGATACGCGGGAGCTCTTGCGAGCCCGAATATACCCGACGACCGGGCTTCGAGACGCGCGCAACATGCTTGATCGCAGGCTGGCCCTCGAAATACTTGAGCTCGATGCGCACACCAGCGGCGGGGCCCATCTGCTCGTCGCTGTAACCGCGGATATAGCCTTCGCGCTGAAGCACGTCGAGCACGCGGATACGCAGCTTGCTCGCAGGCGAAAGGACGGAGTCCTTCTTCGCACGCTGGCCATTGCGGATGCGGGTGAGCAGGTCACCCAGGGGATCGGTCACTGCCATGATAATTCCTTACCAGCTCGACTTCGTGACGCCGGGGATCAGGCCCTTGTTGGCGAGATCGCGCAGCTGAATACGGCAAAGCCGGAACTTGCGGTAATAGGCGCGCGGACGACCCGTCGTCTCGCACCGGTTACGGACACGAGTGGGATTCGAGTTGCGCGGCAATTCGGCCATCTTCAGGCGCGCGATAAGACGCTCGGTCTCGTCGAGCGACTGGTCATTGGCCATTGCTTTCAGCTTCGCCAGCTTGGGAGCGTACTGCTTCACCAGCTTCTTGCGACGCTCATTCTTGTTGATCGAACTCAGTTTCGCCATGGACTTAAGCTCTTCCTTGGTAAGCCCTCTCCCGGCGACGGGAGAAGGGGTAGATCAGGCCGCCTTCTTTTCCTCGGCAGCCTCTTCGATCGGGAACGGGAAGCCGAACAGACGAAGCAGCTCGCGCGCTTCATCGTCGGTCTTTGCCGTGGTGGTGACGATCACATCCATGCCGCGCACCTTGTCGATGCGGTCATAGTTGATTTCGGGGAACACGATCTGCTCCTTGATGCCGCAGGCATAGTTGCCGCGACCATCAAAGGACTTCGGGTTCAGGCCACGAAAATCGCGAACGCGCGGCAACGCGATCGTGATGAAGCGGTCGAGGAACTCGTACATGCGTTCGCGACGAAGGGTAACCTTCACGCCGATCGGCATGCCTTCACGCAGCTTGAACTGCGCGATCGACTTCTTCGCCTTGGTGATGACCGGCTTCTGGCCGGCGATCAACTCCATTTCGGAAGCCGCCTGATCGACCCGCTTCTTGTCCTGCGTCGCTTCGCCAACGCCCATGTTGAGCACGATCTTGTCGAGCCGCGGCACTTCATTGACGTTCTTGTAACCGAACTTCTCGACCATCGCCTTGGCGATAGTCTCGTCGTACATGCCCTTCATGCGGGGCTTGTAGGCATCAGCCATCGATCTTCTCCCCGGTCTTCACGGCCACACGAACCTTCTGGCCATCCTGCGTCTCGAAACGGACGCGGGTCGGCTTGCCGTC
Organism: Sphingomonas sp. Leaf339; assembly: GCF_001426195.1. Classification (GTDB taxonomy): domain Bacteria; phylum Pseudomonadota; class Alphaproteobacteria; order Sphingomonadales; family Sphingomonadaceae; genus Sphingomonas. The sequence goes on from NZ_LMRS01000034.1 coordinate 7,841, forward strand.
GGCGGTCACGTGAGCGACCTTCGATACATGCATCGGGGCCTCGATCTTGACGAGGCCGCCCTGCGGCTCAGCCTGGGTCGGCTTACGATGACGGGTCGCGACGTTCACGCCGCCTACAACCACCTTGCCATCCTTAGGCATCGACTGGGTCACGGTGCCGGTCTTGCCCTTGTCCTTGCCGGACAGGACGATGACCTGATCACCCTTCTTGATGCGAGCGGTCGCCATTACAGCACCTCCGGCGCAAGGCTGATGATCTTCATGTGCTTCTTGCCACGAAGTTCGCGCACCACTGGGCCAAAAATACGGGTGCCGATCGGCTCCTCATTCTTGTTGACCAGCACGGCAGCGTTGCCGTCGAAACGGATCGTCGAACCGTCCGCCCGGTGAATGTCCTTGGCGGTGCGAACGATGACTGCGCGATGCACGTCACCCTTCTTCACCTTGCCGCGGGGCTGTGCTTCCTTGATGGACACGACGATAATATCGCCAACGCCCGCCACACGGCGCTTGGAACCCCCAAGCACCTTGATGCACTGCACCCGCTTCGCGCCGCTGTTGTCAGCGACGTCGAGATTGGACTGCATCTGGATCATTGATCCGCTTCCTTCTCGCTCTTGGGGTGGATACCGACCCAACCCCGCCTAAAATAATGACCCCCGGCATGGCACAATCCGAAGAGGCGCCGCACCAGGGGAGCGGCCCTTTAGCCACTCCTCGACAGAAACGCAACGCCCCTGTCGTCCGCAACGGCGTCACCCCAGCACTGAGCCGGGGCGACAGTCAGTTACGCGTCGACATCTACCCGCTCGGGCGTCGCGTGAGTGTTCACCCGATCGACGACCTTCCAGGTCTTCAGCTTAGAGATCGGTGCAGTCTCTTCTATCCGCACCGTCTCGCCAGCCTTGAACTCGTTCGCCTCGTCATGGGCGTGATACTTCTTCGAACGACGGATGATCTTGCCGTAGAGCGGGTGCTTGACCTTGCGCTCGACATTCACAACCACCGTCTTGTCGCCCTTGTCGGAGACGATCAGCCCGGTCAGCACGCGCTTTGGCATGTGCTCTTCCTTACTTCGCGGGGGCAGCGGAACGCTGCGCCTGCATGGTCTTGATGCGAGCGATGTCACGACGGACCTCGCGGACGCGGCTCGGCTTTTCCAGCTGGTTCGTCGCCGCCTGAAAGCGGAGATTGAACTGCTCGCGCTTCAACTCGCCCAGGCTCTCGCCCAGCTGGTCGTCGCTCTTGCCGGTGAAATCAGTCTTGGCCATGTTACTCGCCTCCGAGATGCGAGGTGTCGCCGAGGCGGGCAACGACCTTTACCTTGATCGGCAGCTTCATCGCCGCCCGCTCAAACGCCTCGGCGGCGATCTTGCCTTCGACGCCGTCGAGCTCGAACAGGATCCGGCCCGGCTTAACGCGTGCGGCCCAGAATTCCGGCGAACCTTTGCCCGAGCCCATGCGGACTTCGGCCGGCTTGCCCGAGACGGGAACGTCCGGGAAGATGCGGATCCACAAACGTCCCTGACGCTTGATATGACGCGTGATCGCGCGGCGAGCCGCCTCGATTTGGCGCGCGGTGATCCGCTCCGGCTCCATGGCCTTCAGGCCATATGATCCGAAATTCAGCGCAAAGCCGCTCTTGGCATCGCCAGAGATCTTGCCCTTGAATGCCTTGCGGAACTTGGTCTTTTTCGGTTGCAGCATGTCTGTTCCTGCCCCTTAGCGGCGATCGTCGCGCGCAGGGCGCACACCGGATGTTTGAGCCTCCATCATCAGCCGGTCGGTCGCCATCGGATCATGGCCGAGAATCTCGCCCTTGAAGACCCAGACCTTGACGCCGCAAACACCGTAAGAGGTGTGTGCCGTCGCCTCGGCATAGTCGATGTTGGCGCGCAGCGTATGCAGCGGCACGCGACCTTCACGATAGCTCTCTGACCGTGCGATTTCCGCACCGCCGAGCCGACCACCGCAATATACGCGAATGCCGTCGGCACCCAGGCGCATCGCAGACTGCACGGCCCGCTTCATCGCCCGGCGGAACGCGATACGGCGCTCCAACTGGTCGGCGATGCCCTGCGCCACGAGACGCGCATCGACTTCCGGCTTGCGGATTTCGACGATGTTGAGCGAGACGTCGGACGAGGTCATCGCCCCGATCGTCTTGCGCAGCTTCTCGATGTCGCCACCCTTCTTGCCGATGATCACGCCCGGGCGTGCAGCGAAGATCGAGATACGCGCCAGCTTGGCCGGACGCTCGATGACCACCTTGGAGATCGCAGCCTGCGGCAGCGTCTTCATGATGTAGGTGCGGATCTTCAGATCCTCGAGCAGCAGCCGACCATAGTCGGCGCCCTCGGCGAACCAGCGGCTGTCCCAGGTGCGGTTGATCTGCAACCGCATCCCGATCGGGTTGCTCTTGTGACCCATTATGCTTCTTCCTGCTCGCGCACGACGATGCGCAGACGGCTGAACGGCTTCAGGATGCGCGTCGACTTGCCGCGACCGCGGGTCGCGAAACGCTTCATCGTGATCGACTTGCCAACCGATGCCTCGGCGACGACGAGCGCGTCGACATCGAGGTTGTGGTTGTTTTCCGCATTGGCGATGGCCGAGGCCAGCACCTTGCGCGCGTCGATCGCCATGCCCTTGGACGAGAAAGCGAGGATGTTCATCGCATCCGACGCCTTCTTGCCGCGGATGAGACCGGCGACAAGGTTGAGCTTCTGGGCCGATCCGCGAATCTGCGTACCGACCGACAATGCTTCCTTGTCGCCGACCTTACGGGGAGCTGCTTGCTTGGACATCAGCGCTTGCCCTTCTTGTCCGCGGCGTGGCCGGGGAAGTAGCGCGTCGGCGCGAACTCACCCAACTTCATGCCGACCATGTCTTCGTTAACCGAGACGGGAACGAACTTGCGGCCGTTGTAGACATTGAACGTGAGCCCAACGAATGACGGCAGGATCGTGGAGCGACGCGACCAGGTCTTGATCGGTGCACGGCCACCGGCATCCTGTGCCGCTTCGGCCTTCTTCAGAAGGCTCAGTTCGACGAACGGGCCCTTCCAGACTGAACGAGCCATGTGTTAGCCCTTCCTCTTCGTCGAATGACGCGACCGGATGATCATCTTGTCGGTCGACTTGTTGTGACGGGTGCGTGCACCCTTCGTCGGCTTGCCCCAAGGCGTAACCGGATGACGGCCACCCGAGGTCCGGCCTTCGCCACCGCCATGCGGATGGTCGACCGGGTTCTTGGCGACGCCGCGCGTGAGCGGACGCTTGCCCATCCAGCGCGAACGACCTGCCTTGCCGAGGTTCTGGTTCTGGTTGTCCGGGTTCGACACCGCACCGACCGTCGCCATGCACTCGCCATGGATATAGCGCTGCTCGCCTGAGTTCAGACGAACGATCACCATGCCGCGATCACGACCGACGACCTGCACGTACGTACCGGCCGAACGGGCGATCTGGCCGCCCTTCATTGGCTTCATCTCCACATTGTGGACGATGGTGCCAACGGGGACCTGGCCCAGCTCCATGGCGTTGCCGGGCTTCACGTCGGTCTTCTTTGCCGCAAGCACCTTGTCACCAACCGCAAGACGCTGCGGCGCGATGATGTAGTTCTGCTCGCCATCGGCATAGCTGACCAGCGCGATGAACGCAGTACGGTTGGGATCATATTCCAGCCGCTCGACGGTACCCTCGGAGTCCCACTTGCGACGCTTGAAGTCGATGAAGCGGTACTTCTGCTTGTGACCACCCGCGATGCCGCGGCTGGTCACATGGCCCTTGTTGTTGCGGCCACCGGTCTTGGACTTACCCTCGGTAAGCGCCTTGACCGGCTTGCCCTTCCAGAGCTGCGACTTGTCGACCAGAACGAGGCCGCGCTGCGCGGGCGTCGTCGGGTTATATTGCTTGAGTGCCATGTTCCCTTAGACCCCCGTCGTCACGTCGATCGACTGACCGTCAGCGAGCGTGACGATCGCCTTCTTCATGTCGGACTTCGTGTAGGGCGTGCCCTTCCACTTCTTGGTCTTGCCCTTCTGGACGATCGTGTTCACGCCAAGGACCTTGACGTTGAACAGCGCCTCGACGGCGGCCTTGATCTCGGGCTTGGTGGCATCGTTCGCCACCTTGAACACGACGGCGTTCTGCTCGGACAGCAGGGTCGCCTTCTCGGTGATGTGCGGCGCAACGATCACGTCGTAATGACGGATGTCGATCCCCGCCTTCTGCGGCTTAGCCATTGAAGCGCGCCTCCAGCTTCTCGACCGCCGAGCGCGTTAGCACCAGCGTGTCTGCCTTGATAATGTCGTACACGTTGGCACCGACGGCGGGAAGAATGTCGATCTCGTGTAGGTTGCCGGCGGCAAATGCGAACGAGGTGTCGACCAGATCGCCGTCGATGACGAGCGCACGCTTGCCAAAGCCGAGCCTGGCGAGATCGCCCTTCAGCGTCTTCGTCTTGCCGCCCTCGACCGCCAAGCTGTCCATGACCACCAGCGAGCCGCCCTTGGCGTGACTCGACAGGGCCATCTTCAGACCCAGCGCCCGAATTTTCTTGTTCAGCGATGGGTTGAAGTCACGGACGCGAGCGCCGTGAGCCTTACCACCGCCGATGAAGACGGGGGCGCGACGATCGCCGTGACGAGCCGTGCCGCCACCCTTCTGGCGACCAAACTTCTTACCCGTACGAGCGACATCGGCACGCTCACGCGTACCACGTGCCGTCTCACGACGCTTTTCCAGCTGCCAAGTGATGACGCGGTGCAGGATGTCGGCGCGCGGATCGAGGCCGAAAACCTCGTCGTGGAGCTCGATGTCCGCTGCGTCGTTACCGGCGAAGGACTTGACTGTGACCTTCACGTGCTCAGCCCTCCTGGCTCGAAGCGGCTTCCGGAGCAGGCTCGGCAGAAGCGGTGTTGGTGGTGGCGACCTTCAGGCCGGCGGGCGTCGGCGCATCGGCATGGCGCGCGGTCTTCACCGCGTCCTTGACGAACAACCAACCACCCTTCGATCCCGGCACGGAGCCCTTCACGAAGATCAGACCGCGCTCTGCGTCGGTCGATACGATCTCGAGGTTCTGCTGGGTGCGATACTTGTCACCCATGTGGCCGGCCATCTTCTTGTTCTTAAAGACCTTGCCCGGATCCTGCCGCTGACCGGTCGAACCGAGCGAGCGGTGCGAAACGGAAACGCCGTGGGTGGCGCGCAGACCCCCGAAGTTCCAGCGCTTCATGCCACCCGCAAAGCCCTTACCCTGGGTACGACCCTGGATATCAACATACTGCCCTGCGACGAAATGATCCGCCGAAAGCTCTGCGCCGACGTCGAGGAGGTTATCCTCGGTCACGCGGAACTCAGCGAGAACAGCCTTGGGCTCAACTTCGGCCTTGCCGAAGTGGCCGCGCTGCGGCTTGGCGACATTCTTTGCCTTCGCGACGCCAGCACCAAGCTGAACGGCGGTATAGCCATCGATATTCTGTTCGCGGCGGGAAACGACCTGCAAGCCTTCAAGCTGCAGTACGGTAACCGGCACATGCCGACCATCGTCCTGGAACAGGCGGGTCATCCCCATCTTCTTCGCGATCACGCCGGTACGCATGATCCATACTCCTCACAGAGGCACCGTCGGACCATTCCGCCGATGCGTGTCAGCCCGGAATTGCGAAGCGAGCCCCCGTCCCGGGCTGGTTATTCGTAGCGGTAAGGCAACGAACGTGACGGGAGACGCTGGCCCGGCGACCGAGGCCGCCGGCGGTATCTCAAGATGCCGTAACGCCGCGGGACCAGAGTCGACCGCGGCGTGCAAGCCCCTTAAGCGAGCTTGATCTCGACGTCAACGCCTGCGGCGAGGTCGAGCTTCATCAAAGCGTCGACGGTTTGTGGTGTCGGCTGCACGATGTCCAGCATGCGCTTGTAGGTGCGGACCTCGAACTGCTCGCGCGACTTCTTGTCGATGTGCGGGCCACGGTTGACCGTGAACTTCTCGATACGCGTCGGAAGCGGAATCGGACCGCGGATGAGCGCGCCGGTGCGGCGTGCGGTGTCGGCGATATCGCCCGTCGCCTGATCGAGCACGCGATGGTCGAACGCCTTCAGACGAATGCGGATGTTGCTGTCCATGATCCCTACCGATGCGAAAGAGCGGGCCGCCAAGCGGCTCTTGGTGATTAATAAATTCGGATGGCAACCAGACCGCCAGAGCGACGGACATGGCTTCCATTAAAACGAAATGGCCGACCCCGTCGCCGGGGCCGGCCACTCCGAACGCCTGCGCCTATATTACTTAGAGATCGCGCTGACAACCCCTGCGCCGACGGTACGACCGCCTTCGCGAATGGTGAAGCGCTGACCGATGTCCATGGCAATCGGTGCAATCAGCTTGATGCCGAGCGACACGTTATCGCCTGGCATGACCATCTCGGTGCCTTCAGGCAGCTCGACGGTGCCGGTGACGTCCGTCGTGCGGAAATAGAACTGCGGACGATAGTTGGCGAAGAACGGCGTGTGACGGCCGCCCTCTTCCTTCGACAGCACATAGACTTCCGACGCGAAATCCGTGTGCGGCTTGATCGAGCCGGGCTTGCAGAGAACCTGGCCACGCTCAACTTCGTCACGAGCAACGCCGCGGATCAGCGCGCCGACGTTATCGCCAGCCTGGCCCTGGTCGAGCAGCTTGCGGAACATCTCGACGCCCGTGACCGTGGTCTTTCGGACCGTCGGGTGGATGCCGACGATCTCGACTTCCTCACCGACCTTGACGATGCCGGTCTCGACGCGACCGGTGACCACCGTACCACGACCCGAGATCGAGAACACGTCCTCGATCGGCATCATGAACGGCTTGTCGAGCGGACGCTCGGGCTGCGGAATGTAGTCGTCGACGGCCTTCATCAGCTCGAGCACGGCTTCCTTGCCGAACTTGTCGTTCGAACCGGACAGCGCGCACGTCGCCGAACCCTTGATGATGGGGATATCGTCGCCCGGGAACTCATAGGAGCTGAGCAGTTCGCGGATTTCCAGCTCGACCAGCTCGAGGATTTCCTCGTCGTCAACCAGATCGACCTTGTTCATGAACACGACCATCGCCGGCACGCCGACCTGACGAGCGAGCAGGATGTGCTCGCGGGTCTGCGGCATCGGACCGTCGGTGGCTGACACGACCAGGATCGCGCCGTCCATCTGGGCTGCGCCGGTGATCATGTTCTTCACATAATCGGCGTGGCCCGGGCAATCGACGTGTGCATAGTGACGGGCAGTCGTCTCATACTCGACGTGCGCGGTCGAGATCGTGATGCCGCGCTCACGCTCCTCCGGTGCCTTGTCGATGTTGGCGAAATCGACGGCAGTACCGCCGGTCGTCTCAGCCAGCACCTTGGTGATCGCGGCAGTGAGCGACGTCTTGCCATGGTCGACGTGACCGATGGTGCCGATGTTGAGATGCGGCTTGTTCCGCTCGAATTTTGCCTTTGCCATTTTCCTACCTTCTGATTCGAATTCGGTGCCGCCGAGGCCACGCGAACGCGGCCCCATAACGACTGATTGATGGTTACGCCAGCCCTGCGCCGAAGCGCGTTAGGCCATCTTCGCCTTGATTTCGTCGGCGACGTTCGTGGGAACCTCGTCGTAATGCGAGAACTGCATCGAATACTGCGCCCGTCCCTGCGTGAACGACCGGAGTTGGTTCACATACCCGAACATGTTGGCCAGCGGCACCATTGCCTCGACCGTCTGGGCGTTGCCGCGGCTGTCAGTGCCCTGAATCTGGCCACGACGGCTGTTCATGTCACCGATGACGTCGCCCAGATAATCTTCCGGGGTAACGACCTCGACCTTCATGATCGGCTCGAGCAGCTTGATACCGGCTTTCTGCGCCGCTTCCCGCATCGCGCCACGGGCACAGATTTCAAACGCCAGCGCCGACGAGTCGACGTCGTGGTACGCGCCGTCATACAGATGGACCTCGAAATCGATGATCGGAAAACCGATCAAGGAGCCCGACTCGGCGGTTTCGCGCATGCCCTTCTCGACAGAAGGGATATATTCCTTGGGAATATTGCCGCCCTTGACCTCGTCAAAGAACTGGAAGCCTGAGCCACGCTCGCCGGGGATCACGGTCAGCTTGACGCGACCAAACTGACCCGAACCACCCGACTGCTTCTTATGCGTGTAGTCGATATCGACCTTCTTACCGAGATACTCGCGGTACGCGACCTGCGGTGCGCCGACGTTCGCCTCGACCTTGAACTCACGCTTCATGCGATCAACGAGAATCTCGAGATGGAGCTCGCCCATACCCTTGATGATGGTCTGACCCGATTCGGGGTCCGACGACACGCGGAACGAAGGGTCTTCGCGTGCGAGACGATTGAGCGCGACGCCCATCTTCTCCTGGTCGGCCTTGGTCTTCGGTTCCACCGAAAGCTCGATGACGGGTTCGGGAAACTCCATCCGCTCCAGGATGATCGGATCGCCGATCGCACACAGCGTGTCGCCCGTGGTCGTATCCTTCAGTCCCGCCAGGGCGACGATGTCGCCCGCGAACGCTTCCTGGATGTCCTCACGGCTGTTCGCATGCATCAACAGCATGCGACCGACCTTTTCCTTCTTGTCCTTGACGGAATTCGTGACCTGAGACGCCGCCTCAAGCTTGCCCGAATAGATGCGTGCGAAAGTCAGCGTGCCGACGAACGGATCGTTCATGATCTTGAACGCCAGCGCCGAGAACGGCTCACTGTCCGAGGACGGACGCTCGTCCGGCGTCACGCCGTCGAGCTTCAGACCCTGGATGGCGGGCACGTCGAGCGGCGACGGCAGATAATCGACCACCGCGTCGAGCAGGGGCTGCACACCCTTGTTCTTGAACGCCGAGCCGCAAACCACCGGCACGAATGCCATGCTGAGCGTACCCTTGCGGATCAGCTTCTTCAGATCGGCCGTGCTCGGCTCATTGCCCTCGAGATAGGCCTCCATCAGGTCATCGTCCTGCTCGACGGCCATTTCGATCAGGTCGCTGCGATACTTCGCGGCCTTCTCCGCCATATCGGCCGGGATTTCCTGATATTCGAACTTCGCACCCAGGCTCTCCTCGAGCCAGATGATCGCGCGGTTCTCGACCAGATCGACCAGACCCTTGAATCCGCCTTCCATGCCGATCGGCAGATACAAGACGGCCGGACGGGCGCCGAGACGCTCGATGATCGAGTTGACGCAGAAATAGAAATCCGCGCCGGTACGGTCCAACTTGTTAACGAAGCACATGCGCGGCACGCCGTACTTGTCGGCCTGACGCCACACGGTTTCAGACTGCGGCTCAACGCCGGCAACGCCGTCGAAACAAGCAACGGCGCCATCCAGCACACGCAGCGAACGCTCGACTTCGATCGTGAAGTCGACGTGGCCGGGCGTATCGATGATATTGATAAGGTGCTCTTCGCCCTTACCCTCTTCGGCGCGCCACTTGCACGTGGTCGCAGCCGACGTGATCGTAATCCCGCGCTCCTGCTCCTGCTCCATCCAGTCCATCGTCGCCGTGCCTTCATGCACTTCGCCGATCTTGTAGGACTTGCCGGTATAATAGAGGATGCGCTCGGTCGTCGTCGTCTTGCCGGCGTCGATGTGCGCCATGATGCCGATGTTACGATAGCGATCGAGCGGATGGCTGCGGGCCATGATCGTATTTCCTTAGCGATGTGGGGAGCAGGCACATGGCCGGCTCCCCACGATATAGGTTAGATTAAAGGCGCTTCCAACCCTACCAGCGGTAGTGGCTGAATGCACGGTTCGCTTCAGCCATGCGATGCGTGTCTTCGCGCTTCTTTACCGCGTTGCCGCGGTTATTAGACGCGTCGAGCAATTCGCCGGACAGGCGCGCCGACATGGTGTTCTCGCTGCGGTTGCGGGCTGCGGTGATCAGCCAACGGATCGCCAGTGCCTGCGCACGCTCAGGACGCACCTCGACAGGAACCTGGTAGGTCGCACCACCGACGCGGCGCGAACGGACCTCGATGCCCGGCTTGATGTTGTTCAGGGCGTCGTGAAACACGCCGATCGGCTCGCGCTTGGCGCGCTGCTCGACGGTTTCCATTGCACCGTAAACGATCAGTTCCGCGACGGACTTCTTGCCGTCCAGCATGACCGAATTCATGAACTTCGACAGAACCTCATCCCCGAACTTGGGATCAGGCAGGATGACCCGCTTTTCGGGACGACGACGACGTGCCATTTCAAATTCCTTCTAACTTCAGCCGTTGGTGACGAAACGAGTTCGTCGGCTTACTTCGGACGCTTTGCGCCGTACTTGGAACGCGACTGACGCCGGTCCTTCACACCCTGTGTATCGAGCACGCCGCGAAGGACGTGGTAACGGACACCGGGAAGATCGCGAACACGACCGCCACGGATCAGGACCACGGAGTGCTCCTGAAGGTTATGGCCTTCGCCCGGAATGTAGCTGATGACTTCGCGTTGGTTGGTCAGGCGAACCTTGGCGACCTTGCGCAGAGCCGAGTTCGGCTTCTTCGGGGTCGTCGTGTACACGCGGGTGCAAACGCCACGCTTCTGCGGGTTTGCTTCCATCGCAGGGACCTTGGACTTGGCCTTCTGCGGATCGCGGCCCTTGCGGACCAGCTGGTTGATCGTGGGCATTGAAGCCTTCACCTTTCAGATGGTTACTTTGCTGGAGCCATCACGCCCTAGAATACAAAAAGAGCCTGCCAGCGACGCTTGCGTCGCCCGAGGCCCGTTCAAATCCCAGCAATGTTCAAGCATGCCTTTGGGGAACGAGCCCCCGAATGCAGGCGCTGCCTATACGCACGAGGTCCGGACAGGTCAACCGACCGTCGGCTGCCTATCCCCGACAACTCAGGAAAGATGCGCGGCGGGATGACGAAGACCGCTTGCCCCATTCGATCGATGCCGGTAATGGCCCGAACCACACAGGGGTGTAGCTCAGTTGGTTAGAGCGTCGGTCTCCAAAACCGAAGGCCCTCGGTTCGAGTCCGAGCTCCCCTGCCACTATCCCGGCACAACCGGTTGATAAATTTGCACCAAGCAACACCTCCCGGATCGTCACCATATTAGCCGCTGTGTGATTGAGCGCCGGCGGTATCGATGCATCTTGATGACCAAAGCCCGGCCGGACTGGTACCGGCGTTTCATCACCCGAACTACCGGCATGAGGAAACCGATGTGATCCGCCTGGAAGTATGTGTCGAAGATTTGGCCGGCATCGATGCCGCCATCGCCGGCGGCGCCGACCGAATCGAATTGTGCAGCGCGCTAACGGTCGGTGGATTGACGCCCGCCACATCGCTGATTCGCACCGCCGCCAACATCCCCCTGCCCGTTCATCTCTTGTGTCGGCCGCGTGCGGGCGGCTTCGTTTACACGGTGGCGGAACAGGCCTTGGTGGCAGATGATATCAGGATCGCCGCTGACGCCGGTCTGGCGGGCGCGGTCATCGGCGCAAGTCATTCGCGCGGCGGTCTAGACACGTCGCTGCTCGCCGAATGGGTAGCGCTGGCCCGGTCGCTAGCGATCGATCGCGGCAAACCGCTGTCCTTGACGCTGCACCGCGCCTTCGATCTCTGCCCGGACCTGACCGAAGCCCTCGACGAGGCAATCGCACTCGGATTCGATCGCATCCTGACATCGGGCGGCACACCGAAAGCGATCGACGGCATCGCCACGCTTACCCATCTCCACATGCGGGCCGCCGGCCGGATCGGCATCCTGCCGGGCAGTGGGATCGATCCGACGACGCTTCCCGCCATCCTCGCGACGGGTGTCGACGAGGTCCACGCCTCCTGCCGACGGCCCGTGACCGAACGAGTTGAGGAGATGACGGAACGCCGCTTCGGCTTCATCGCTGATCCCAACTTGGGAACCAATGCCAGTGCTGTCGCGGCCATCAAGGCAATGTTAAGGGCGCATGAATAGCGCTTGTATGATACCAATCTATGACTTAGCAAATGCCGGACGGGGGTTTGCGGTTGCCGGATCGTCCGATGGTCATGTCCTGCGGGTAGTTGCCGATCTGCCTGCCTGACGGATGTGGCCCCGACCGCCACTCGATTCGAAGGAGCCTTGGGTGATTGCCATGACCGACCCGTCCACCGCTACCGCGCCCGAATCCACGTTGATGTTCCGTGAGGCGGCGGAGGCCGGGGCCGCCGTGTCGCGCATGCTCGCCGCCAACACCGCCGCATTGACCGCGCTGGGCGAACGCCTCCGCGTCACGCCGCCCGCCGTCGTCGTCACCTGCGCTCGCGGATCATCGGACCATGCGGCGACTTATGGCAAATATCTGATCGAGACGATGACGGGTGTACCCGTCGCGTCGGCCGCGCCGTCGGTCGCCTCGATCTATGCCGCAGCCCCCGCCAAGGGGTCGATCGGCATGCTGTGTATTGCGATCTCGCAGAGCGGCCGCAGCCCCGATCTGCTCGCCACCGTCGCGACGTACAAGGCCGCCGGGGCGCATGTCGTCGCGCTGGTAAACGACGAAACGTCGCCGCTGGCCGAAACGGCGGATACGCTGATCGCGCTGAAGGCCGGACCCGAAAAGTCGGTCGCGGCCACCAAGTCCTACATCGCCGCCCTTGCCGCCCTCAGCGCCATCGTCGCACACTGGTCCGACGACGATGCCCTGACCGATGCGGTCGCGACCTTGCCGACCCGCCTCGAACAGGCTTGGGCGCTCGAATGGACCGGGATGGCCGCAATGCTCCACGATGCGCGCAACCTGTTCGTGATCGGTCGCGGTCTCGGCTACGGAATCGCGCAGGAAGCGGCACTAAAACTGAAGGAAACCTGCGCGTTGCACGCGGAAGCGTTCAGCGCGGCCGAGGTACGCCACGGACCGATGGCGATCGTCAACGACGGATTCCCCGTCATCGCCTTCGCCACGTCCGACACCGCAGGTGACGGCGTGCGCGACGCCGCCGCCGAGTTCGCCGCCCGCGGCGCGCATGTCGCACTGGCCGATGCCGGCGCGAATGGCGGCGGTGACGCCCCCGCCCTCGCCGCCCATCCCGCGATCGAACCGATCCTGATGATCCAGAGCTTCTATCGCATGGCCAACGCCCTGTCGCTCGCACGCGGCCTCAACCCGGACGCGCCGCAGCATCTCAGCAAGGTTACCCGCACGCTATGACGCTTAATCGTTTCATCAACGGCCATGTCGTCACCGATGCCGGCGTGCTGCCCGGCGCCGCGATTGATGTAAAAGCGGGTCTGATCGTCGCCATATCGCCGGATCAAAAGGGCGGCGAAACCGTCGATCTGGACGGAGGCTGGCTGGTGCCGGGCTTCATCGATACGCAGGTCAATGGCGGCGGCGGCGTGCTGTTCAACGACGCCCCCACGGTCGAGACGATCGCGGCGATCGGCGCCGCCCACGCGCCCTATGGCACGACCGGCTATCTCCCGACCCTCATCAGCGACGAAGCGGCGGTGATCGCCCAAGCGCTCGATGCGACCGATGCGGCGATCGAGGCGGGCGTGCCCGGCGTGGTCGGCATCCACGTCGAAGGGCCGGTCATCAACCTGTCGCGCAAGGGCATTCACGATCCCGCGCGCTTCCGCCGGCTCGGCCCGGACCTGATGGACCTGTTGACGCGGCCACGCCGTGGCCGGGTGATGCTGACACTAGCGCCCGAGCTGGTGAGTTCGGCCGACCTTCACGCACTGACCTCGGCCGGCGTCATCGTGAGCATTGGCCATAGCGATGGCGATTACGAAACCACGCGCGATCGCATCGCGGACGGTATCACCGGTGTCACGCATCTCTATAACGCCATGTCCCCGCTGGTTCAGCGCGCGCCCGGCGTCGTCGGCGCCGCGTTGGAGGACCAGTCGATCTATTGCGGGCTGATCGTCGATGGCTTCCACGTCCACGACGCCGCACTCCGCATCGCACTGCGTGCCCGTCCGATCGATCGCTTCATGCTGGTGACGGATGCGATGCCCTGCGTGGGAGCCGCGTCGAAGGACTTCGTGCTGCAGGGTCGCCAGATCACCGTCGAGAACGGCCGCTGCGTCGGCCCCGATGGCACGCTGGCCGGTTCCGATCTCGACATGACCGCCGCCGTCCGCAATGCAGTCGAGCGACTGGGCCTGAGCGTCGCACAGGCCGCGGCGATGGCCGCCACCTCACCCGCCGCCTTCCTGCGCCTGTCGGACGAGCGCGGCACGATCACGCCCGGCAAACGCGCCGACTTCGTTCACCTGACCGCCGATCTCTATCCGGCCGGCACTTGGATCGGCGGCACGCCCATCGCCTGATGCAGATTGGGCGGCCCGCAATGGGCCGCCCAGATATCAGTTTAGCGTCAGTGCTACCGGCCCGACGATCCCGGACGCTGCGCCCGCCGCTGCATTCACCAGCAACACGATCCGACGCGGCCCGGCACCCGCTGGAAACGCAGCTTCGATCGGTCCGGTCGTCGCCGATGTCTTCGTTGCGACCTGCTTGCCGTCGACCCACAATTCCGCCTGTCCGCTGACGGCCGCCAGACGGATCATGCCGCCGTCCGCCGCGATCCGGCGCCACGGCGTCACCACCGTACGATAGACGCGCCAGCCGCCCTTGTCCGCCGGTGTCGGCGAGTTGCCCCGCACGAAACCCCAACTGTTGTTGTCGCCATCCGCCGGCGCCAGCTCGGGCGACGGGCGCGTCGAATACAGAGACGACCGGCGCCACTCGCGGATCGTCATCGCCGCCGCCGTGGCCGGCACCTGAACCCGCGGCGGCACCGCCAGCCGATCGATCGACAGCCGCGCCGACTTCAACCCCGCAGCGCTGGCCTCCACCACGATCCGCCCACGCCCGCTGCCGGCCCGCACGATCACCTGCGCCAGCCCGTTGAACAGCGACCGGGCGCCGCCCTGCTCCGGCTCATGGCTATTCGGATCGCCATTGCCGACACCGATGATCGTGCCACCCGCTACGGTGAAGCGGGTCGGCAGATTGGCGGTTGGCACGTGCCGGCCACGCGCATCGATGGCGTCGATCGTGATGGGCTGCACATCCTCGTCATCGCCCGCCATCACCGTGCGGGCCGGCGTCAGCCGCAGGGCAACCGGCACCCCCGCCGTTTCCTGCGCTGCGCTCGCGACGACACGCCCCCCGCTCGACGCGTGCGCCTCGATCCGGCCGTCGGCATAAGGAACCGTCCACTCATTCCCCATGATCCGGTCGACTGCCTGCTCGCCCAGATCGCGGCCGTTCAGCGTCAACCGCACCCGTTCGGTATTGCTGGTCACGAAGACCTTGATCGGCTGCCCTTCGCGCCCCGGCCATGTCCAATGTGGCGCGATGGCGACAACCGCGCGGTCATCGACCCAATGCGCGCGGTGGATATTGAACGCAGTCTTGGGAAATCCGCACAAGTCCATGATTCCAAAGAAACTGGCGATCGTCGGCCATTCGTGCGGCGTCGGCTCGCCATGATAATCGAAGCCGGTCCACACGAACCCGCCCGCCACGAACGGCCGGTCCATGATGTTCTTCCACGTCTTGCGATGCGTATCACCCCAGCTCGCTGCCTCGGTATCGTAGGAAGTGATGACATGGCCTTTGAAATCGCTGGCAAAGGCGCCGCGCGTCTCGAACGCGCTGGTATCTTCCGAACTGGTCAGCGGCCGGTCCGGATACATCTGGTGGAACCGGTCGTAATCGCCCTGATAGTAATTGAAGCCGGTCACATCGACCACGCTCGACACGTTCTGCGGATTGAAGAAACCGCCGTTCATCGCCGCCGTCACCGGGCGCTCATCGTCCAGCCGGCGAACCGTCGCCGCCATCCGCCGCACCATCTCAACGCCGGCCTCGGTCGCCTGCATAGGTTCCTCGTTGAATACCGACCACAGGATGACGCTGGGATGATTGCGGTCACGCCGCACCAGCCATTCCAGCTGCGCCATGTAATCGGGCGACGGATTGAACAACCGGTTCTCGTCCATGACCAGGAAACCCATCCGGTCGCACAGGTCCAGAAATTCGGCCGCCGGCGCATTGTGCGAACAGCGGATCGCGTTGCACCCCATCGCCTTCAATCGTTCCAGCCGCCAGCGGATCAGCGCATCCGGCACCGCCACGCCGACGCCGGCATGGTCCTGATGCAGGCACACGCCCTTCAGCTTCACCGGCCGGTCATTCAGGAAGAAGCCCTTGTCGGCATCGAAGCGGATGGTGCGGAACCCCACCGCGATCCGCCGCTCGTCCACTGCCGCCCCGTCCCGCACCAGCCGCGTGACGACGGTGTAGAGCGTCGGCGTCTCGACCGACCACAGGGCGGGCGCGCTCACCGCTAGCGTCACCGATGCTTCTGCCCGGTCGAGCGGCGCGACCTCGACCGGTGCCTGTCCGCTCGCCACCTGTCGGCCGTCGACATCCAGCAACTGTACCTCGACCGACGCCGCGCTTCGGTCGCGCGCTATGCTGGCGACCGTCACCGCCACTGGCACCTGCCAACCGCCGTCCGCGCCCCGGCGCGGGTGGCAATGGACGCCGTCCGTGGCGATCGCCACCGGCGCCCGCCGCACGAGCCAGACATGCCGGTACAGGCCGCCGCCTTCGTACCACCATCCCTCCATCGCCTCCGCATCGACACGAATGGCAATCACGTTGGTTTCGTCGCCGAAGCGCGCAAACGGCGTCAGATCGACATAAACGCTATTGTACCCCGACCAGTTGTGCGTCGCGATGCTGCCGTTGATCCAGATCGTCGCATTGGTCGCGATCGCATCGAAATGCAGCTCCAGCGTCTTGCCGCGATCGGCGGTGTCCAGCCGCAGCGTCCGCCGATACCAGCCGATCCCGCGCGGCCGATACCCTTGTGACAGGTTCGCCGTCTCGACGAACGGCTGCTCCGCGACCCAGTCATGCGGCAGCCGAACCGATTGCCAGTCCGAATCGTCGAACGCCATCGCCGCCGCGCCTGCCGCGTTGCCCGCCTTTGCGCGCAGATAGGTAGCCTCATGCCCGACCGGCACCGGCATCGGAATGTCGCCCAGATGGAACAGCCATCCACGCTCCAGCAGCGTTCGGCCCGGATCGGCCACCGGCAGCGCCTTGGGCAGATCACGAACCGGCGCGGGCATCGGCAGTCCCGATGCGGCCATGGTCGCCGGCGCGCGCGCCAAAGCCCGGTCCGCCGTCGTCAGCGCACCCACGCTGACGCCGCCGACCAGCATTTCGCGACGGTTCATGGCAATACTCCGAATGGCAATTTCGTGGCGCAGACGCCGTCAGATATCAGAAAGCTCGGCAACGAAATCATACGCATCGCCGCGATAATAGGACCGCGTGAACTCCGCCGCCCGGCCATCGCGCAGGAATCCGCGCCGTTCAATCAGCAGTCCGGCATGGCCCGCATCGACCCCCAGCATCCGCGCATGTTCGGACACGAACGGCACCGCGCGCAGACGCTGCAGGGCACGCACCGGCCGACAGTCGGACTGGCCCAACGCCTCGTAAAGCGAGTCTTTCACCGCCTGCACCGACGGCAGGCAATATCCCGCGATCGTCGACATCTCGAGCGCCATCGGCTCGTCATCGGCGAAGCGGATTCGGTGGAAGCGATAGACCGGCGCTCCCGGCGACAAGCCGAGCGCCATCGATTCCTCTGGATTCACCGTTCCCGCCGCCCGTGAAATCCAGGTGCTCGACGCGGTCTTGCCCCGCGTCGCCATGTCTTCGGAAAAAGAGGACAGTTTGGAAAAACTCTTCTCTACCCGCCCCGCCACGAACGTGCCGGCGCCCCGGCGGCGCGTCAGCAGCCCATCCTCGACCAGCCCGCCGATCGCCTTGCGCACCGTGATGCGCGACACGTCATATTCGACCGCCAGATCGCGCTCGGCCGGGATCGCGTCGCCCTGCGCCAGGATGTCGCGACCGATCGCCTCTCGGATCAGCTGCTGCAATTGCAGATAGAGCGGCGAAGGATTGCCCTCCCTGAACCGCCCTACCTCGTCGGAAAATGCCATCCTGCCCCCTTAACCGAAGGCGGTCGCGGCCTTCATCGTCGATACCAGCGTATCGGAACCCATGGCGAGCGGCAACCGACGGCAGCCACAGGATAGATTGGTCCTAACAAAGTCCGATCGGCAACCAGCGATCGTATTGCGCGATTGGCCGGCAGCAGCGCTCACTATTGTGCATGGACCTATATTGGTTACACTCATGCCTCAGCGAACTGTCTGTCAAGGCGCGTACCTCGGAGAATGAAGATGCGGCGATCCGCTGCCGGTATCCACACCACGAGCTTCCTGTTGAGACTGGTGGCATCGACTGCGTTGCCGCTGCTGTTCGCCGCCGCGCCGGCGGCCGCCGCGCCGCGCAGCGTGACCACCCTGAACGATGGCTGGCAGGTCCGCATCGCACCGACCGACACGACCGCTGCTACGGCGCACCCCGGCGAGGCGAAGTGGTTTCCCGCCGCCGTCCCCGGCAGCGTCCAGCAGGATCTGATCGCCGCTGCCCGCGTCCCCGATCCATTCAAGGGCATCAATGAGGGCGCGATCCAGTGGGTCGGCCGGACCGACTGGGAATATGCCCGCACCCTGAACCTGACACCCGCGATGTTGGCCCGCGATCATCTCGATCTGGTGTTCGACGGTCTCGACACCTTCGCCAAGGTGACCGTCAACGGCCATCCACTCCTGACCGCGAACAACGCGCATCGCCGCTGGCGGGTGGATGCAAAGCCGTTCCTGAAGCCCGGCCGCAACACCATCACCATCACCTTCGCCGCGCCGATCCGCACGCTGCAACCAATGGTGCTGGCCGAAAAGAACCCGCTACCCGGCGAATATGACAGCGCCTTCGGTGATGAGCCGAAGGGCGAGCAGACCTCGCCCTACATTCGCAAACCCAAATATCATTACAGCTGGGACTGGGGTCCGCGCATCCTCGCCATCGGGCCATGGCGTCCGATCCGGCTGGAAGCATGGGACAACGCCCGCATCGACGAATTTCGCGTCGAACAAGAAGCGCTGACCGATGTCGAAGCGCGACTGACGGCGGTGTTCGACATCGTCGCCGACCGACCCGGCACCACCACCGTGCGTGCCGTGGTGGAGGGTGGCGCACCGTTGCTGCGCCAAGTCGCGCTGGCACCGGGACACAACCGCGTCACCGTGCCGCTGACCGTCGCGCAGCCGAAGCGATGGCAACCGGTCGGCTATGGCGAACAGCCGCTCTATCGCGTGTCGGGTTCGCTGTTGAGCGACAACACCGTCGAGGACAGTGCCGACCGGCGCATCGGCCTGCGCACGGTCGAACTGATCCGTCAGGGCGGCAGTTTCGGCTTCCGCGTCAACGGCACACCCATCTTCGCCAAGGGCGCGAACCTGATCCCGTTTGACATGTTCCCCGCCCGCGTCACCCCCGCCGCAATGCGCCCGCTGCTGACCGCCGCGCGCGATACGCACATGAACATGATCCGCGTCTGGGGCGGCGGCTATTATCTCGATGACGCCTTTTATGACATGGCCGACGAGATGGGCCTGATGGTGTGGCAGGACTTCATGTTCGGTGGCGCCGTCACGCCCCCCGACGCCGCGTTCCGCGAGAATGTGCGGATCGAGGCGGAGGAACAGGTCGCGCGCCTGCAATCGCACCCGTCGATCGTCCTCTGGGCCGGCGGCAACGAGATATTGTCGGGCTGGGAAAACTGGGCTGACCGCAAGGCATTCAAGAAGGCGGTGGGCGCCGACGAGCAGGAGCGTATCGGCGTCGGGATGGCTGTACTGTTCGACCGCGTACTGCGCGGCGCAGTGATGGCGAAATCGCCCGGCGTCCCCTATTGGCCCGGCTCACCCTCGACCGATTACGAGGGTCCGACCGACACAGACAAGGATGGCGACCGCCATTTCTGGGACGTATGGTCGGGATCGAAGCCGGTCGAACGCTACCTCGACAGTTGCCCGCGCTTCATGTCCGAATACGGGTTTCAGGCGATGCCGGACCTATCCACGATCCGCGGCTTCGCGGGTCCAGGGCCGCTTGCCGCCGACAGTCCGGTGATGAAAGCTCATCAGCGCTTCCTCGCCGGCGAGGGCAATGAGCGCCTGTTGTTCTACATCCGCGAACGCCTTGGCGAGCCACGCGACTTCGCCGATCTGGTCTATCTCAGTCAGGTCAATCAGGCGCAGGCGATCGGCATGGCCGCGCTCCACCACCGCGCCTGCCGGCCGGTGACGATGGGGTCGCTCTACTGGCAGTTGAACGATGTGTGGCCCGCGATCTCATGGGCGAGCATCGATCATGACGGCCGGTGGAAGTTGCTCCAGTACGAAACCCGCCGCTTCTTCGCCCCGCAGGCGATCGTCGCCGAGCGGCACGACGGCAAGACGCGGATCGCACTCGTCTCTGATGCCACCACGCCGACGCCCGCGCGCTGGCGGGTGCGGGCTATCGACATGGCCGGTCGGCGATTGGGTGAACGCACCGGCGACGTGACGCTCTCACCTTTATCGGCAACCGACATCGTGACGCTGGACGATACCACGCTCTTCGGCACCGCTGCCCCCGCACGAAGCTATGCGGTCGCCGAACTGATCGTCGGCGATGCCGTCGTCAGCCGCGCCATCGTCGAGCGGGTGCTGCCCAAAGCCATGGCCTATCCCGATCCGAAGATCGCGGTGGTGTGGAAAGGCCATGACCTGACCGTTACGGCGGGGGCGTTCGCCCGTGCCATCATGCTCGATTTCGGCGATACCGCCGCGCAACCGTCCGACGACGGTTTTGACCTGCTGCCCGGAGAAAGCCGTACCGTGACGATCGCTTCCGATGCCTCCCCCGCCGCCTTGGCGCGCGCGCTGACCGTCCGCTCGCTTGGGGCGCATCGATGATCTGGCTGTTGCTCGCCCAAGCCGCAGACCCGGCCATCGCCGCGGCGATCGCAACGATGACGGTGGAGGAAAAGGCCGCCCAACTGCAAAGCACCGCGCCCGCCGAACCCAAGGCGAAACTGCCCGCCTATGATTGGTGGAACGAGGGGCTGCACGGTCTCGCCCGCAATGGCCACGCCACCGTTTTTCCACAGGCGATCGGGATGGCGGCGACCTGGGACACCAACCTGATCCACCGCATCGGCGACGTCGTCGCGACCGAGGCGCGCGCGAAGTTCAATGCGCAACCCGTCGATGCGGACCGACGTATCTACGAAGGGCTGACGATCTGGTCACCCAACATCAACATCTTCCGCGATCCACGCTGGGGCCGGGGTCAGGAAACCTATGGCGAAGACCCCTATCTGACCGGGCATCTGGGCGTCGCCTTCGTCACCGGCCTCCAAGGGCCGGACACCGCGCACCCCAAGGTGATCGCCACGCCGAAGCACCTTGCCGTGCACAGTGGCCCTGAGGCCGGTCGCGACAGTTTCGACGTCGATCCCAGCCCGCAGGATCTGGAGGCCACCTACCTCCCCGCTTTCCGCCTCGCCGTGACCGAGGGCAGGGCGCAGTCGCTGATGTGCGCGTACAACTCGATCCACGGCACCCCCGCCTGTGCCAGCGCGCCACTGATGATCGATCGCATCCGCAAAGATTGGGGCTTCACCGGCTTCACCGTGTCGGACTGCGACGCGATCGCCAACATCCACCTGTTCCACCACTACCGCCTCGATGCCGCCGCCGCCGCCGCGGCCGCGGTCAAGGGCGGCACCGACCTGAACTGCGGCACCGCCTATGCCGCCCTGCCGCAGGCGGTATCGCGCGGACTGGTGACGGAGGCGGAGATCGACACCGCGCTTGCCCGCTCGCTCGAAGCCCGCCGCGCGCTGGGCATCGCATTCGGCGCGGCGAACCCGTGGCGACGCATCAAGCCGTCCGCCCTCGGCGCCCCCGCCCATCACGCCCTGGCGCTGGAGGCGGCGCGCAAGTCGATCGTCCTGCTGAAGAACGACGCCGATCGCCTGCCACTGAAGTCCGGCGCGCGCATCGCGGTGATCGGCGCAGATGCCGACGATCTCGGCGTGTTGCAGGCCAATTACCACGGCACCGCCATCGCCCCCGTCACCCCGCTCGACGGCATCCGCACGCAGTTCGGCGCGGCGAACGTCCGCTACGCGCAAGGATCGCTGCTCGCCGATGGCGCCGCCGTCGTCATCCCCGAAACCGCGTTCCGCAACGATAGCAAGACCGGGCTGAAGGCGGAATATTTCGCCGCCGCCGATCTATCCGGCACCCCCGTCGCAACGCGGCAGGAACGTCGCATCGACGTCGATCACAACCGCGCCAGCCCGCTGCCGCAATTGGGCGCACAGTTCGGCGTCCGCTGGTCGGGAGAATTCGCTCCCCCCGGCCCCGGCGATTATCGCCTCGTGGTCGATGTACCGGCCTGCTGGAAGAACTGCACCCGCCACGATGCGGTGCGCGTGTCGATCGACGGAAAGCCGCTCGCCGATGGCGACGTGAAGAAGGGCCGCATCGAAATCCCCTATGCCAGCGACGGCCGCGCCGTGCCGTTCGCGCTGGAACTGCAACACCATAGCGAGGACGAGGGCATCCGCCTGCTCTGGCTGCCCCCCGCCGAACCGCTGCTGCGAGAGGCGGTGGCCGCGACCGAGGGTGTCGATGCGATCGTCGCCGTCGTCGGCCTGTCGCCCGATCTGGAGGGCGAGGCGCTGTCGGTGAGCGTCCCCGGCTTCGTCGGCGGCGACCGCACCGACATCGCCCTGCCACTGCCGCAACAGCATCTGCTCGCCGCATTGAAGGCGACCGGCAAGCCGCTGATGATCGTCCTGACCAGCGGCAGCGCCGTTGCGGTCGATCCGGCAGCCGCCGACGCGATCCTGACCGCCTGGTATCCGGGCGAAGCGGGCGGCACCGCCATCGCCGAGACGCTGGCCGGCCGCAACAATCCCGCCGGCCGCCTGCCGGTGACGTTCTACAAGCAGACCAGCGACCTGCCCGCCTTCGTCGATTACGGCATGAAAGGACGGACCTATCGCTATTTCACCGGGAAGCCACTCTGGGGCTTCGGCCACGGCCTTAGCTACACGAAGTTCGGCTATGCCACGCGCCAGCCGACCGCGACGGTAGCGGCGGGCGCCAACCTTACCATCGAGGCGGACGTGACGAACATCGGTGCGCGCGCCGGTGATGAAGTGGCGCAGGTTTATCTCGTGCCACCCGCCGGTGCCGCCAGCGGCCTGACGACTCCGGTCCTGCAACGCCAGTTGGTCGGGTTCCGCCGCCTGTCGCTTGCCCCCGGCAAGGGCAGCCGCGTCGCTTTCACGCTCGACCCCCGCGCGATGAGTACCGTTGCGCGAGACGGCACCCGTTCGGTGGTCCCAGGTCAGTATCGGCTGTTCGTCGGTGGCGGCCAGCCCGACGATGCACCTGGCGCGTGGATCGACTTGACCATTACCGGCAGCGCGACGGAGTTGCCCAAATGACGATCGACCGCCGCACGTTGCTGGCCGGGGGGCTGGCGCTCGCCGGCACCCCGACCTTTGCCGCGCCCGCTTTCCCCGACAAGCGCCCCGCTCGCGGCGACCGCCGTTTCACCAGCCCCGCCGTAGAGCGCGAGATCGTGCGCGTGTCGAAACTGATCGCCGACCCGAAACTGCGCTGGATGTTCGGCAACTGCTATCCGAACACGCTCGATACGACGGTGAAGATGAGCACCATCGGCAGCCAGCCCGATGCGTTCGTCATCACCGGCGACATCCCCTGCCTGTGGCTGCGTGATTCGGCGGCGCAGGTGAAGCCTTACCTCCATCTGGTCCGCGACGACCCGAAGCTGGGTGAGCTGTTCCGCGGCCTGATCGCCCGGCAGGCGCGCTCGATCCTGATCGACCCGTACGCCAACGCCTTCATGGAAGACCCGACCGCCAAGACCAACCTCGGCTGGGCGCTGGAGGACGAAACCACCATGAAGCCCGGCGTCGCTGAGCGAAAATGGGAGATCGATTCGCTCTGTTATCCGATGCGTCTGGCCCACGGCTACTGGCAGGCGACGCGCGATCCGCGACCGTTCGACGCCACCTGGGCACAAGCCGCCCGCGCCAGCATCCGCACCTTTCGCGAACAACAGCGAAAGGACGGCCCCGGTCCCTACAGCTTCCGCCGCAACGCCCCACAGCCGACTGAGACATTGCTCTGGGGCCACGGCAACCCGACCCGCCCGGTCGGTCTGATCCATTCCGGCTTCCGCCCCTCCGACGACGCCTGCCTCTACCCCTTCCTGATCCCCGCCAATCTGTTCGCGGTCAGCGCACTGCGCGAACTGGCTATCGTCGCCAGCGAAGCCCGGCAGGACGCGGCCCTCTCCACCGACGCCACCGCGCTCGCCACCGAGGTAGAGGCGGCCTTACGCCAATGGGGCACGATGCGGCTCAAGGACGGTCGTGAGGTCTGGGCCTATGAGGTCGATGGCTATGGGAACGCCGTCTTCATGGACGACGCCAACGTGCCCTCGCTATCCGGCCTCGCCTATCTCGGCTGCGTCGCGCCCTCCAATCCGCTATGGCAACGCACCCGCGACGCCGCGTGGAGCGAGGCGAATCCATGGTTCTTCCGCGGCAGCAAGGCGAAGGGTATCGGCGGCCCCCATGTCGGCGCCGGGCAGATCTGGCCGATGTCGCTGACCATCCGCGCGCTGTCCGCCACCGACGATGCAACGATTCTCGCCTGCCTGCGCACCCTGCGCGATACCGATGGCGGCACGGGCTTCATGCACGAGGCGTTCGACCAGGATGACCCCGCCAAATTCACCCGCGAATGGTTCGCGTGGGCGAACGGGCTGTTCGGCGAGCTGATCGTCCACCTCGCCGCTACCCGCCCCGCATTGCTGAAGGCCCCGCTGTGACCGATCTCACCCGCCGCACCCTGCTCTCCACGTCCGCGCTGGCCTTCGCTGCGCTGCCATTGCCCGCCATCGCCGCGAAGCGTGACGAGTCGAAGGCCAATCTGTTCATCGGCACCGGCGGCGACGGCCACACCTATCCCGGCCCGACGCTGCCATTCGGCATGGTCCAGCTTGGCCCCGATACCGATGTCGAGCGGTGGGATACCTGTTCCGGCTTTCACCGCACCGACACGTCGATTATGGGGTTCAGCCACACGCATCTGTCCGGCACCGGCATCGGCGACATGCTCGACGTGCTGGTGGTGCCGACGACCGGCCCCGTCCAGCTGCTGCCCGGTCCGCGTACTGACCCCGACAAGGGATACCGCCAGCGTTTCTCCGCCGAACATGCGGAACCCGGATACTACCGCGTCGCGCTGGAATCAGGCGTTCGCGCCGAACTGACCGTGACGGACCGGACCGGCTGGCACCGCTACACCTTCCCCACCGGCGCCGGGCATATCCTGGTAGATCTGTCGCACCTGATTCACGACACGTCGGATCAGGCACCGCTGATTACCGACGCTTCACTCGCGATCGATCCGGACGGCACGCTGACCGGTGGTCGCCGCGTACATCGCTGGGCCAAGGGCCGGCACATCCATTTCGCGATGCAGCTGTCCCGCCGCCCTAATCGCATCACCTTCTACGGCGACGGCGATACCGAGCAACCCGCCGGCACCGCCGCCATCAAGGGCAATCGGCTGAAGGCCGTGCTGCACTATGACGATGCCGGTGCTGCTCCAATCGTGATCCGCTGTGGCATCTCCGCGGTTGATGTGTCCGGCGCCCGCGCGAATCTCGCCGCCGAAGCACGCGACTGGAACTTCGACCGCACGCTCGCCGCTGCTCGCGGTCGCTGGGCGACTCATCTGGGATCGATCGCGGTCGAGGGCGGCACCGCCGATCAGCGCACGATCATGACCTCTGCTCTCTATCATTCGATGCTGGCGCCGACGCTCTTCTCTGACGTCGATGGCCGTTATGTCGGGCTCGACCGGCAGGTCCACACCGTCCCCAAGGGCGAGGCCGCCTATTCTACCTATTCGCTGTGGGACACATATCGCGCGCTCCATCCCCTGCTGACGATCGTCGCGCCGGACCGGGTGAAGAGCCTAGTCGCCGACATGATCCGCCAGACGCAGCAAAGCCCCTATGGCCCGCTGGTCTGGCCGTTGCAGGGGGTCGAAACCGGCACGATGATCGGTTGGCACGGTGTCTCCGTCCTCGCCGAGGCGCAGGCCAAGGGGATCGAGGCGGACTACGCCGCCGCGTGGCCCGCGATCGCCAAACGCAGCTTCGATGTCACCGCCCCCGATCTCGACAACAGCAAGGGTCGCGACCTGTATGACCAGCTGGGCTATGTCCCCGCCGACAAATGGTTCGAAAGCGTCAGCCGGACCCAGGAATATGCCTATGACGACTGGGCATCCTCGCACCTTGCTCGCACCGCCGGTAAAACGTCGGACGCGGATCGCCTGCTGAAACGGTCGGGCAACTGGCGCAACGTGCTGGACGCCTCGATCGGCTTCGCTCGCCCACGCTTCGCCGATGGCAGCTGGTGGACGCCGTACGACCCGATCCAGCTTGGCCATATGCCCAAACCCTGGTGGCGCGATTACACCGAGGCGAATGGCTGGCAGGCGACGTTCCTAAACCAGCACGACATTTACGGCCAGATCGCTCATTTCGGCGGCGACAAGGCGTTCGAGGCGAAGCTCGACGCGCTGTTCACCGCCCCCTCGACCCTCCCCGACAACGCCCCGCCCGACATCGCGGGCCTCGTCGGCCAATATGCGCACGGCAACGAGCCGGATCAGCACGCCGCCTATCTCTACGCCTATGTCGGCACCCCGTGGAAAACGCAGGCGATGGTCCGGCGTCTCTGCACCGAAATGTACAAGAACGATCCCAACGGCATGATCGGCAACGACGATTGCGGCCAGATGAGCGCATGGTTCGTCCTGTCCGCGCTGGGCTTCTATCCCGTTGATCCGGTCGAGGCGGTGTATGTCTTCGGCTCACCCCTGTTCGAACGGGCGACGGTGCGGCTGCCCGGCGACCGCAAGCTGATCGTCGAGGCGCCCGGCAATCGTGCCGATACGCCCTACATCCAGTCGGTGCAGTGGAACGGCAAACCATGGACGCGCAGCTGGATCAGCCACGCCGATCTGGTGAAGGGCGGGCGCCTGCGCTTCACGATGGGAACGAAGCCCGACCCGTCCTTCGGCGCCGCCCACACCGATCGACCGCCTTCATTCGGACGCCCCGCCCCGACTGGCTGAAGCCGTCACTGCGAGCGTAGCGAATGACGGCAAGCCCTATTTCCGGCAGGTCGCCCCCGTCCGCGTGGCGACCTGATCCGCCACGATCCGCATGGCGCCCTTCTCGGTCTGCCCGGTCATCGTCATCCGCGCAGTGAAGCCCGCCGCGTTATATGTGCCGGTGCGAACGACCCGCATCGGCGGTCCCTTCTTCTGCGGACACGACATCACGTGATCGATCCGGCCATCGGCGATCACCGCGCGCTCGACCGTGCACTTCGCCTCCGCCTTCGGCACGAACAACGCGGCAACTCCCGCTCGCGATTGTTCGGGCGGCAGGCAGCGGTGCTCGGTCTTCGACTTGCCGCGCATCATTCGCATAAGGAAGGCGGGCGCACCCGGCACGACCAGATCGACGGCGGTCGATGTCAGATCCCAATTGCCAGGTTGCAGCGACTGCGCCGACGCGGACAGCGGCAGCGACAACAAGATGAGCGAAGGGATGATGGCACGCATGCAGCCGCCTCTGTGGTTTTCGGTCGCGACACGCAAGCGAGCAACGTCCCCGACAATATTTTGCCGTTATTCCTACAATCGATTGTTGCAATCGAACGTCGATCCGGCGATACCGGATGAAAGCGATAATCGCGGGAAGGATCGGGAGAGCCATGCCAGCATTGGACAACAAGCCGCGCCTGTCGATGGCCCGCATCCTCGAAATGAACCTCGGCTTCCTCGGCCTGCAGTTCAGCTTCGGCCTGCAGCAGGGGAACATGACGCCCATCTACAGCTATCTCGGCGCGTCGGAGGCGGCGTTGCCACTCCTGCAACTCGCCGGGCCGATCACCGGCCTGCTCGTCCAGCCGCTGATCGGCGCGATGAGTGACCAGACGGATTCGCGCTGGGGCCGGCGCACTCCCTATTTCCTGTTCGGCGCGGTACTGTGCGCGATCGGACTGTTTTTCATGCCGCTCAGCTCATCGATCCTGATGGCGGTATCGATGCTCTGGATTCTGGACGCCGGCAACAACATCACGATGGAGCCATACCGCGCCTACGTCTCCGATCGGTTGGCGGAGGAACAACACCAGATCGGCTTCCTGACGCAAAGCGCGTTCACCGGCCTCGCCCAGATGCTCGCATTCCTAACCCCATCGCTGCTGGTGTGGTGGGGGATGGATCAGGACTGGGTCGACACCCACAACATACCCTATACGGCGCGCATCGCTTTCATGGTCGGTGCCGGCCTCAGCTTCTCGACCATTCTCTGGTCGATCTGGCGCGTCCCAGAACTGCCCCTGACCCCGGATCAGCGCGCGCACATCGCCGCCCAACCCAAAACACTAAAATCGACCTTGGCCGAGATCGGCAGCGCGATCCGCGACATGCCGCTGGCGATGCGAAAGATGGCGTTGATGAGCCTGTTCCAGTGGTACGCGATGGCGACCTATTGGGCCTATGTGATCTATGCGATCGGCCGGTCGGTCTATGGCACCGACGTGCCAACCTCCTCCGGCTTCCATTCCGCGGTGCTGACCAATGGCGAGATGGCCGCTTTCTACAACGGCGTCGCCTTTCTCGCCGCGTTCGCGATGGTGCCATTGGCGCGCCGGATGGGCGCCGCCAGCCTGCATGCCATCTGCCTCGTCATCGCCGGCATCGGCATGCTGTGGCTGCCGCACGTCACCGAGAAGTGGATGCTGTTCTTCCCCGCCATCGGTGTCGGCCTCGGTTGGGCCAGCATCATGGGCAATCCGTACATCATCCTCGCCGGATCGATCCCGGCAGAGCGGACGGGCGTCTACATGGGCATCTTCAACATGATGATCGTGATCCCGATGCTGCTCTTCGCAGTGACGATGCCGCTGATCTACCAGCCGCTGCTGGGCGGCGATCCACGCAACGTGCTGACGCTGTGCGGCGTGCTGATGTTCTGCGCGGCGGCGGCGGTGTGGACGGTGCGCGAGCGCAATGCCCAAGGGCTGCCCGTCGGTGCGGTCGCGGAATAAGCCATGATCGTACTGAACGGCACCGCTTCCGGAATCGTGCTGGAGCCCCGACCAGACGGCGCCCCTTTATGGCGCTGGTGGGGTCCACGCGTCGGCACCGATGCGTTGCCGACGCTCGCCGACACTCGCCCTGCCGCGTCGTTCTCGCTCGATGTCGATCAGCCGCTGACGCTGGTTCCCACCTATGGCGCCGGCTGGTTCGGCCCCGCCGCCCTCCGCGCGCATCGTGATGGTCAAGCGTTCTTCCAACACTGGGACGACGTTAAAATCGGCCGGCGATCCGGTGGCATAGTCGTCACATTGCGCGACACTGCCGCCAATATAACGCTCGTTCAGCGATTGACGCTGGACCCGGCAACCGACGTGTTGACCTTGTCCGCCAGCGTCCGCAACGATGGCGACGATACCCTCACCATCGACTGGCTCGCCGCGGGCACGCTGCCCCTGCCCGCCGATGCGGAAACGATCCGCAGCTTCACCGGCCGCCACAATGCCGAGTTCGTGCCTCAAGTCGAACCGATGCCGGCGCATGGCTGGGTCCGCGAGAACCGTCGCGGCATGACCGGCCATGCCGGGCCACCCGGCTTGTTCGTCGAGGGACCGGGCGCGACATGGCACGCCGGCACCATCCGCGCCGCGCAGTTGGCGTGGTCGGGGAATCACCGGCTGGCTATCGAGCGCGATGACGAGGGGTTCTGGACGCTCCAGATGGGCGAGGCGCTTGCTCCCGGCGAAATCCGCCTAGCGCCCGGCGAAACCTATGATACGCCCGACATGCTGGCGACCGCCTCCGCCTCGGGCCGAAACGGCGCGATCCAATCGTTCCACGCCGGCATCCGCGCCGCCGCGCCATGGCCGGCGACGGGCATGGCGCCCCGCAAAGTGCATGTGAACAGCTGGGAGGGTTTCTACTTCGACCATGACGAAGCGGCGCTGATGGCGCTGGCGGATCGCTCCGCCGCGTTGGGGATCGAACGGTTCGTGCTCGACGACGGCTGGTTCAGGGGCCGCGACGACGACACCGCCGCGCTGGGCGACTGGACGCCGGACGCAGTGAAATACCCCAACGGCCTCCGCCCGCTGGCCGATCACGTCGTCGCACTCGGCATGGAATTCGGCCTGTGGGTCGAACCGGAGATGATAAACCCGGACAGCGACCTGTACCGCGCGCATCCCGACTGGGTGCTGGCCGGGCCGGACGCACCACGACCGACATCGCGCAATCAGCTGGTCCTCGATCTCGGCCGCGCCGGCGTGCGCGACCATCTGTTCGCGGTCCTCGACACCCTGCTGCGCGACCTGCCGATCGGGTATCTCAAATGGGACCACAATCGCGATCTCGCCCCGACCGGTGGCGCGGACGGCACCGCCGGTTATGGCGCACAGATACGCGGCGCCTATGCCCTGTTCGATCGCATCGGCGCCGCCCATCCGGCGGTGGAGATCGAGGCATGCGCTGGCGGCGGCGGCCGGATCGATGCCGGGATCGCCCGCCGCACGCACCGTTTCTGGACCAGCGACTGTATCGACGCGGTCAGCCGGGTGCGGATGCAGCGCGGCTATCTTCACTTCATGCCGCCCGAAATGATGGGATCGCATGTCGGCGCCAGCCCCGCGCATTCGACCGGTCGCGGCCAGTCGATGGCGTTCCGCGCCGCCGTCGCGCTGCCGGGCCATTTCGGCGTCGAACTGGACCCGGCGACCATCGATCCCGATGGTACGGCGACGCTCACCCGCTGGATCGCGCACCACAAGGCGCTGCGTGGCACGCTGCATCACGGCCGCGTCTGGCTGGGTGAGGGCACGGACAGCCTTGTCTGGCAATTGCACGGTACACCGACCGATGGCCTGCTCGCCGTGACGCGGGTGGAGCCGACCGTGATCCGCCGCCCGCCCGCCCTGCCGCTGCCGCCGCTCGCCGGCATGGGCGCGGTGCGAGTGCGGCTGATCGATATCGCCACCACGCCCGGCCATCCCGCCCCCGACGCGTCCGTCTTCGCGGCGATGCGTGGTGAGGGGGTGGTCTGGGATGGTGACTGGCTGGCGCAGGCCGGCCTGCCGATGCCGGCGATAAAGGCGGAAAGCGTCGCGCTCTTCGCGATCGAGCCGGCATGATGACGACAATGGATGATGGGGGAATGACGATGGCAACCCGGCTAAACGACGACACGATACCCGGTTCGCCGTGGACGATCGATGCGGCCCGCGGCGCGGCCAACCAGCCACGGGCGGCGATCCCGGTGATCGGCCCGGATGACGTCGTGCCGATCGTGCCGGGTCATGACCTGTGGGACATGTGGCAGATCGCCCGTGCCGACGGATCGACCGTGATCGCGGGCGGGCGCAGCTGGTGGTTCTTCCTCGCGACTCCCCAGCTCGACGATCCCGAAGCCCGCCACGACCGCGCGCGTATCCGCCTGACGAGCCACGGCGCCGATGGCTGGCGCGACCATGGCTGGGTGTATGAACCTGGCTTCACGCCCGGCAGCCGCGAATGGTCCGGGTCCGCCGTGCTGGAAGCCGATGGCGAGACGCTGACAATGTACTTCACCGCCGCCGGCCGCCACGGTGGCGCGCCCAGTTTCGAACAGCGCCTGTTCGAAACGCGGGGTCGCTTCACCGTCGATGGCGACACGCCGCATCTGAGCGGCTGGAGCGAGCCGATGGAGTCGTTCGCTGCCGACGACCATTGGTACGCCCGCGCCGACGAGACCGAGGCCCC
Organism: Sphingomonas sp. Leaf339; assembly: GCF_001426195.1. Lineage (GTDB taxonomy): Bacteria > Pseudomonadota > Alphaproteobacteria > Sphingomonadales > Sphingomonadaceae > Sphingomonas. The sequence continues at coordinate 39,700 of NZ_LMRS01000034.1, forward strand.
CGCCACCGGCATCAAAGGCTTCCGCGATCCCGGCTTCTTCCGCGATCCCGCCACCGGCCATGATTACCTGCTGTTCGTCGGCACCGCCGGCTGGACCACCGAGCAGTTGAACGGCGTCATCGGCGTCGCAGAACGCACCGCGACCGGCTGGTCGCTGCGCGCGCCGATGGTGCATGCGCTGGGCGTCAACAGCGAACTCGAACGCCCGCACATCGTGATGCACGCCGGCCGCTATTACCTGTTCTGGTCGACCCAGGGTCGCCGTTTTGCGCCCGGCCTCGGCGCTCCCACCGGACTATACGGGATGGTCGCCGATCGGTTCGAAGGGCCATGGCGACCGATTAACGGCACCGGCCTCGTCGCCGCCAATCCGACTAACGAGCCGTTCCAGGCCTATTGCTGGTGGGTCACCGGCGAACTCGATGTTATCAGCTTCGTCGACTACTGGGGTCTGGGCGACGGCGTGTATCCCAGCGATCCGGCCCGGCGTCGGCCGCGTTTCGGCGGCACCGCCGCGCCATGGTTCCGGCTGGCGATCGACGGCGACCGCGTGACGATCGCCTGACGGTCAGGCGGTATCGCGCAGGATCAGTTCCGGTGTCATCTCCATCGATGGCGCCTCCTTGCCGTCGATTCGCGCGAACAGCGCCGCGACCATCGCCTGCGCACCCGCGACCAGATCCTGCCGGATCGTCGTAAGGCGCGGCACCGTCTGTTCGGCGAGCGGCAGATCGTCGAATCCGGTGATCGGCATCCGGTCCGGCACGTCGATGCCGCGATCCGTCAGAACGCGCACCGCCCGCATGGCGATCACGTCGGATGCCGCGACGATGCCGTCGATCCGGTCGCCCACCTCATCCAGATGCGCCGCGATCTCGCCCGCCATGATGTCGGATGCCAGATGCGTATTAAGCTGCAACGGCGGATCGATCCCCGCCGCCGCCGCCGCATCCTGCAATCCCAGGAAGCGCTGGCTCAGTTCCAGCGTCCGGGTCTCGCCCAGAAACGCGATCCGTCGGCATCCCCGTCCGATCAGCCGCTCGCCCGCCAGCCGCCCGCCCAGCCGGTTGTCGACACCAACGGCGCAATGCACCTGGTCGGGCAGATGGCTGCCCCACACCACCATCGGGCGATAATGCGCCGCGACGCGCTCGATCGCCTCGAACTGGTCCGACTGGCCGATCAACAATACGCCGTCGAGCATCCCGGACTGGACGATGCGTTCCAGCCAGTCGTCTGCATCGGGGATGATCCGCGACAGCATCAGATCGTATCCCGCTTCCGTCACCGCGTCCGCCAGATGGCCGAGCAACGTCATGAAGAACGGATCGGACAGGTGCTGGCGACGCTCGTGGCCCAGCGGCACGACGACGCCGATCACGTTGGTCCGCTGCGTCCGCAACCGGCGCGCCATCTGGTTCGGGCGAAACCCATGTTCGATCGCCAGCGCCTCGATCCGCTCGCGTGTTTCGCGGTTGACGACGGACTTGCCGGCCAGCGCGCGGGACACGGTGCCGGCGGACACCCCGGCGATGCGCGCGAATTCACTAATATTGCGCACGCGCGGCGGCGGCGTGGGAGAAGGTGGCGGCGTGATGGGGTCGCTCATGCCATCCTTTTCGCGGTCGCGGCACCGCTTGGCAATGCCGGCCGGAAAAACCGAAAAAGCGGCGGGACCGGCGTTGTGCCGGTCCCGCCATCAGGGGAGGTCAGAAAACGTAGCGGATCGATGCGGTCACGGTCCGGCCATAGACCGCCGAGTTCTGAAAGATCGCGCTGGTGCTCGACAGCGGGATCAGGCTGCCACCGCCTCGATAACCGAGCTTGTCGAACAGGTTGTTGGCGTTCAGGCCCAATTCCACCTTGTCGACCGGCCGGACCTTCAGGAAGCCGTTGACGAAGGTCGATCCCTTCACCGTGGACATGTTGAAGTCGTCCAGCGGCACGCTGCTCTGCCCGCTGAAGCTCAGGCCGCCCGCCAGGAAGCCGGTGTCGTACGACGGCGACACCAGGAAGATGAAGCGCGGAATGCCACCCGGCCGGTTGCCCACCAGTGCCGCCGTCGCGCTGTCGCGGATCTTGGAGTTGATGTACGTCGCGTCCGCCGCCAGCCGAAACCCGCCCAGATTGAACCGGCCGGTAAACTCGACGCCGTACGACCGGTATCCGTTCGAGATGTTCGGATCGTTGTTCGGTGCGGGCTGGTTGATCCGCGTGAAGTCGTAGTTGTTCTCGGTCAATGTCGACCGGAAACCGGTGACCTCGACCGAGTAATTGCCCGCGAACAGGTCGCCGCGCTGCTTCAGGCCGATTTCCTGCTGGTTCAGGAAGTTGACCGACGTGCTCTTGCCCTGCGAATTGAGCGAACCGTCCGCATTGAAATTGCCGCTCAGCACCCGGCGATCCGCGTTGAAACGACCACCACGGCTGGCGCGGGCGAAGATGCTGGTGCGGTTGTCAAAGGCATAGAGCGCACCGAACGACCAGCTGACGTAATTGTCGCTGTAATCGATGTTTTCGACGGTCGCACCGGCGACCAGCGACGGCAACGTCGCCGTGCCGAGGCCCGCGGTGACGGTGTAGTTCGGCCCGGCCACGCCGCCGATCGCCGTCCCCTTGCCCTTCACGCTATCGAACCGGACGCTGGCGTCCAGGTTCAGGCCGCCACGCTCGTAACCCGCCGACAGGACGCCGGCATCGTCGGTATAGGTCAGGTCGACTGAGCGTGCGCAGCACGATCCCCAATTGTCGTTGAAGCCCGCCTGCCCCGCCGCCGTCAACTGCGTGCCGGTGGTCGAGAACAGCTCCAGCGGCGATGCGTTCTCGCCGTTAACTTCGCTGAACTGACGGTTGACGTGCCAATCCTGCACGATGTTCTGGCTCATGTGGAACCAGCCCGCCGACGTCGACACCTTGCCGCCCAGCGCATCGAACTTGCCGGCGACCGACAGGTTGTTGGCGAAGCTGTTCATGTTGCGCATGCGCGTGTTGATGTTCGGGTTATTGTTCACATAGGCGCCGGTATAGACCTGCCCCTTGTTCGGACCCGCCGCATAACGGACCGATCCGACGACCCCGCCGTTCACGCACGACCCGACGACGCCGTTTGCCGAGAAACCGGAACTCGCCGGCACGAAGCACGACGAGAAGCCGGTCGGTACCGCATTGGTGTTCACCCGGTTGGTCACGTTCATGAACTGCGTCGTGAAATTGCCGCTCATGTCGCTGTAGCGCATGCTGTCGTCGATCGTGATCGCATCGGTCAGCGCATAATGGAACTGGCCGCCGATCGCGGTGATGCGCGGGTGGATGCCCTGAACCTGCGCGTTCTTTACCTTGCCGTCGCGATCGACGAACTGGAACGAACGCGCGTTGGTCGAGTAGGTCGATCCGTCACGCCCGTCGAAATTGGGGAACGGATCGAAATCCGTCACCTTGTTGCCGTCCAGCGTCGCGATCGATGGCGTCGCGGTGTTGGTCGGTGCCTGCTCGTCCAGCCGCTTGAAGTTCAGGCGGATATAGCCGCGATTGTCGGCGAAGTCCTTGGTGACGTTCGCCTTGATCTGGTAACCGCGCAGGATGTTGAAATTCTCGTTGGTGAGGCCGCCGCCGTTGCGGGCATAACCGCCGACATGGAAGCGCAGCGTGTCCGAGATCGGCGCGCCATAATCGAAATCGACGCGGTTCTCGCGGTAACCGACACCCTTCGAGAACGCGACCGAGCCACCCGCGCGGTCGCCGGTCTTGCTCAGATAGTTGATGACCGCGCCCGGCGCCTGCGAGGTGAAGGTGGAGGCTGAACCGCCACGCACCGCCTCGACCCGCTCGACATTCTGATCGAAGCGGATCCAGTAATCGTTGTTGCCGAAATTGATGTCCCCAAACAGCGTGACGGGCAGGCCGTCTTCCTGCAACGCGACATATTCGGAACCGCCGGTCGACACCGGGATACCGCGCACACCGATATTGGCGTTACCGCCGGGGCCGGCTGTATCCGACGGCTGTAGACCGGGAATGTTGCGCAGCACTTCCGCTTCGGAACGCGGCGTGAAGTTCGAAATCGCCTCCTGGCTGACCTGCGAGACCGAGATCGAACTGCGAAACCGCGAACGCTCGCCGGTGGTTGCGGTGACGACGATATCCTCGGCGCCGGCATCCGTCTCCGCCTGCGCGGCGACCGGATCGGCCGACTGCGTGGTCGTGGAGGTGGCACCCGTTGCCGTAGCTGCGGCGGGATCGGTAATCTGTGCGGCAGCGGGCAGTGCCCAGCACGCCGTGGTCAGCGCAATGGCCGACACACAGGATTGCAGCGCGACGTTCCTCATCATGATCCTCCCAGTCAAAATTCCTGCTCTGACCGGCAGGCGAAGCTGAAAGGTACATACTGACCACGCAATCGTTTGCAACAGATTTCTACAAACGATTGCAAAAGACGGCGATGATGAACGTCATTTCATCTCTCAGGCAGCTCTTCAGGCGGCACAGTGGCGGGCGATATAGTCGGCGTGCGTCGGCATCGTCTCCGCCGCCCGCCCAATCGCCCCCGCCAGTTGCTCCACGAACCGACGGCTCGCGGCGGGGTCGGCGGCATAGTCGATCAGTGGATCGCCACCTTCGGGCAGGTTCAACTGCCCCACATGCACCGCCAGCCAGCTCGCTGCCCCGAACAGGTCCATGTCGCGCGCAATCAACCGGCCGTGGCGGCGGAAATGCTCAATCTTCATCGCCAGCGTATCGGGGATCGCCATCGCCGCGCATTGCCGCCACAATGGCGCGTCGTCACGTTGCGTCAGCTTGTAATGCAGGATCAGGAAATCGCGGATGCGCTCGCATTCGGTGATCGCGACGCGGTTATACTCCTCGATCCCCAGCGGCTCGAAATCGCGCGTCGGAAAGAACGCCAGCAGCTTAGCGATCCCCGCCTGGATCAGGTGTATGCTGGTTGATTCCAGCGGCTCCATAAACCCGCTCGCCAGTCCGATCGCGACCACGTTGCGGTTCCAGAATTGCCGCCGCCGCCCGGTCTGGAATTGCAGGAAGCGCGGATCGCCCAGCGCTTCGCCGTCCAGTCCCGCCAGCAGCGTCGTCGCCGCCTTGTCATCCGACAGATGATCGCTGCAATAGACATATCCGTTGCCGACTCGGTGTTGCAGCGGGATGCGCCACTGCCACCCCGCCGCCCGCGCCGTCGACCGTGTATAGGGCGTCAGCACGCCGCCCGGCGCATGCGCGCATGGTACCGCCACCGCCCGGTCGCACGGCAACCAGTGCGTCCAGCTTTCATACCCGGTCTGCAACGCCCCCTCGATCAGCAGGCCCCGAAAGCCGCTGCAATCGACGAACAGCTCGGCGGCCAGCACGCGGCCATCGGTCAGCGTCACCGACGCAACGTGACCGCTCTCGCCCTCCAGTGCCACATCGCCGACCTTCCCCTCGACCCGAACGACGCCGCGCGCCTCGGCATAATGGCGCAGGAACGCGGCATAGAGACCGGCGTCGAAGTGATACGCATAATCGAACGTCGATCCCACGCTGCGTGGATCGACCATCGGCGGCGCGAACCGGTTTCGGCTCGCCGCACCCCACGCCATCGACAGATCGTCCAGCGGCACCATCGATCCCGCCGCCCGCGCACGCAGCCAGTGCTGGTGCACCGCCAGCATGTCGAACGGTTTGCCGAACGTGCCGAACGGGTGAAAATAGCGATGCTCCTGCTTCGCCCAATCGACGAACTCGATGCCTAGCTTAAAGCTGCCCTTCGTCGCGCGCAGGAACTCCGCCTCGTTGATCCCCAGCGTCTCGTTGAACAGACGGATAGGCGGAATCGTGGCCTCGCCGACGCCGACGGTGCCGATATCCTCGGATTCGACCAGTTCGATCCGGCATCCGCGTGGCAGCGCATGGGCCAGCGCCGCCGCCGTCATCCACCCGGCCGTACCGCCGCCGACGATCAGGATGCGGCGGATGCGGCGATCGTCGGCACCGGTCATCTTCAGCGCCCCGCCCGCAACCGCACCGCCGCACCACCCGCCGCCGCCAGTTGCAGCGTCAGCGTGTCGCCGGCACCGACGCTGCGCTCGGTCAGCGCGACCTTGTCCGCCGCCGCCCCGTCCTGCCAGATCGTCGCCGCAAAGCGCCCCTTGCCCAGGAACGCCAGCGGCAACGTCACCGTCCGCGCCTCAGCGCCGTTCATCGCGCCGATGTACCAGTCGCGCCCCTTGCGCCGGGCGACCACGACATGGCTGCCGATATCGCCATCCAGGAACCGCGGCTCGTCCCACGTCGTCGGCACGTCGCGGATGAAGGCGAACTCCGGTTGACCCTGATACGCATCGGGGCTGTCCGACACCATCTGTACCGGGCTTTCATAGACGACGTACATCGCCAGTGCCTGTCCGCGCGTCGTCTGCACCTGTGGCGGGCTGTTCACGGGCGTGAAGTCGCCCGGCGTCCGGTTGCGGAACGCGCCCGGCGTATAATCCAGCGGCCCCAGCACCGTGCGCGTGAACGCCAGGCTGACATTGTGCGTCGCCGTGACGCGCTTCGACCATTTATTATACTCCGCGCCCATCACGCCCTCCTGCGTGACGAAATTGGGATAGGTGCGGTTCAGCCCGGTCGGCTGATAGGCGCCGTGCAGGTCGACCAGCAGATGGCGCTTCGCCGCCTCGGCCACCACGCGGTGGTAATAATCGACCATCACCTGATCGTTCCGGTCCATGAAATCGACCTTGATGCCCTTGATCCCCCAGTGGGCATATTGATCCATTGCCTCGGTCATCCGCGCATCGAGCTGGCTCCATTGCAGCCACAACATCAGGTCGACCTTGCGCGCCGCGGCGTAGCGAACCAGCTCGGGCATATCCAACCCGGCCTGCGTCTTGGTGATGTCGGTATCCGCCGGCGCCGATCCGCCGACCCCGGAATTGAGCGCCCATCCTTCATCGACCAGCATGTATTTCAGGCCCGACGCACCGGCGAAATCGATCAGCTTCTTCAGATCGGCCATGTTCATCGCCGTCTGCGCCCGACCGGGGAAGTAAGGCCCCGACCACCAGTCCCATGCCGACTTGCCCGGCTGTACCCAGCGCCAGTCACCTGTCGCGGGCGGGTTGAGATTGCCGATCAGGTTCGACGCGATCAGGTCGCCTGCGCGATCGGCCATCATCACCACCCGCCACGACGACGTCAGCGGCTGCCCGGCGGCGGCCCGCACCGCCGTCCGCAATTCGCCCGGCAACGGCGCCAGCCGTGTATCGAGGCCCAACCCGCCATCCTCACGCCCGCGCAAATACAGTCCCGCATAATTCGTCAGACCGGCCTCGGCGATCACGAAGCTGGTGCGCTCGCTGCCGGTCTTGCACAGCATGCCGGGGTCGAACATGTGCATCGGTCGCACCTGCGAGACGCGGAGGGGATCATATTCTCCCTCATGACTGCTCGTCGCGCGACCGACGTTCAGGCCCCAGCACCGGTCGTCGGTCGGGAAATAGAAACCTGTCCGCTCCTCCCGGATCGCAATCGGCTGCTCACCACCGGGCAGGCGATAACGAAAGGCGATGCCATCGTCATAGGCACGCAGATCCAGTTCGATCGGCGCGCCCTTACCGGCCGGATCGGCGAGCGAGACGACCAACTCGTTATAATGGTCGCGCGCGCTTGCCGCCTTGGTCGCGACCAGCGGCACCGTGCGGTCGACGGCGGCACGGCGCACCTCGGCCATCCGCAACGCATCCGTCCGCGATCCATCGGTGAAATCGAACCCCAGCGGCGACGGCGCCAGCACTGCCTCACCGCGCCGCGTAACCTCGTATTTCGGCGGGCCGTTGCCGTCCGACGCGATCGACAGCGTGATCGTGCCGTCCGGCGACGCCAGATCGAGCCGGTTCTGCGCCGCTGCCGGCGCAGCAATGACGATCGCGATGCTGGCCAGCAATAACGTGCCCAGTCTCATACATCTCTCCGACAAACCGTTGCTTCGCAACGGTGCATCGGAGGGACAGGACGACCGGTCAAGCGGCGATACGCAGGGTCCCGCTATTCCGCCGGATGGAGAGCCGCATCCAGTTCGCGACCCACCGCCTGCGGCGACCGTGTCCGCCCCGCCAGCCGCGCGTACAGCACCGGCACGACGAACATCGTAATCGCCGTCGCGATGCTGACGCCGAACACGATCACCACGCCGATCGCCGATCGCGACCCGGCGCCCGCGCCGTGGCTGATCGCCAGCGGCACCGCGCCCATGACGGTCGCGATCGACGTCATCAGGATCGGCCGCAACCGCCGGACCGACGCCTGCGCGATCGCCTCGGCCACGCTCGCGCCCTCGTCGCGTAGCTGGTTGGCGAACTCCACGATCAGGATGCCGTTCTTGGCGGCCAGACCGACGAGCATGACGATACCGATCTGGCTGAACAGGTTGATCGTCATTCCCGTCGCCGCCAGTCCGACGACCCCGCCCGCCACCGCCAGCGGCACCGCCGCGATGATGACGACGGGATGCACGAAGCTCTCGAACTGCGCCGCCAGCAACAGATAGATGATGACGATGGTCAGCCCGAACACCAGCCAGATCGAACTGCCCGTCTGCTTGAACGCCTGACTCTCGCCGCGATACCCCACCGCGATGACCTCCGGCGATTGCCGCGCCTGTTCCTCCATGAAGGCGAGCGCCCGGCCCAGCGTGTAACCGGGGGCAAGACCGCCCTGAAAGGTGATCGCCCGCATCTTGTTGAACCGCCCCAGCTCACGCGCCGACGCCGCATCGCGGGTGCGGACCAGATTGGACAGCGGCACCAGATCGCCGGTGCGCGACCGGACATAGACGGTCGCCAACCGCCCCTCGCGGTCACGGCCATTGGCCTCCGCCTGCACCAGCACACGGTATTCCTCACCGTCCTGCACGTACGTCGATGCGCGGCGCGATCCCATCAGCGTCTGGAGCGCCTGACTGACGTCATCGACTGACACACCGAGGTCGCCAGCGCGCTGTGTATCGACGTCGATCAGGATTTGCGGCTTCGATTCGACATAATCGGCATCGAGATTGACGAGGCCGGGATTCTCCCGCGAAGCGGCGAGGATACGATCCCGCGCCTTCGCCAGCGCCGGATAGCTCGACCCGGCGATCACGAAGTTCAGCGGCTGCCCACGCCCACGCCCCAGCGACGACCGCACCGTGGCATTGCCGCGCGTCGCGGTCAGTTGCGATAGTCGCTCCGTCACCAGCCGCGCGACCTGTTGCGACGACACCGACCGGTCCTCCCACGGCTTCAGGAACACGGTCATGCTCGCGCTGTTGAAATCCTCCGACGCGCCGAAACTGGCGGGCAATCGCGCGACGAGGCCACGGACCGCACCGTTCCCGACCATCGGTTCGACCAGCTTCTCCGCCTGCGCGACATAGGCGTCGAGCTGCGCGAAGCCGGTCCCCTCCGGTGCGTTCAGCCGCACCTCGACCACGCCGGTATCCTCCGGTGGCACCAGTTCGGCGTCGATCGTCGTGAACAGCCACCCTGCCGCGATCAGGAACGCCGCCGTCGCCAGCATCGCCGGCCACGGCCGCGCCAGCGTGCGCGTCAGCCACCGCCCGTAGCCGCGCTCCACCGACGCGAAACCGCGATCGACCTTCGCCGCGAACCCGCGCCGCTCCTGATGCTTCAACAGCTTGGAACACAGCATCGGCGCCAGCGACAGCGCGAGCAGCCCCGACAGCGCCACCGCCGCGATCATCGCCACCGCCAGCTCGCGGAACAGCAACCCCGTCTGCCCGGCGATGAACATCACCGGCACGAACACCGCGCAGACGACGGCGGTGGTCGAGATGACGGCGAACCCCACCTGCCGCGTACCCAGATACGACGCGACCAGCGGATTCTCGCCGCCCTCTATCCGGTGATGGACATTCTCCAGCACCACGATCGCGTCATCCACGACCAGCCCGATCGCCAGCACCAGCGCCAGCAGCGTCAGCAGGTTGATCGAATAGCCCAGCCCCCACAGCACCGCGAAGGTCGCCAGCAGGCAGATCGGCACCGTGATCGCCGGGATCAACGTCGCGCGCCAACTGCCCAGAAACAGGAAGATGACCAGCACCACCAGCACCGCCGCCTCGGCCAGCGTATGCCACACGCCCTCGATCGCGCGTTCGATGAACAGCGAGCTGTCGGAGCCGACCTGCACCGTCACGCCGCGCGGCAGATCGGGGGCCATGTCGACCATCATCTGCTTGGCCGCCTGCGCCACCGCCAGCGTGTTCGCGCCCGACTGGCGGACGATGCCCATGCCGATGCCGGTCTGCCCGTTGAAGCGGAAACGGGTGTAGGGATTCTCCGCCCCCTGCTCGATCCGCGCCACATCGCCCAGCCGCACCAGATAGCCATCGGCGCCGCGCCCGATCACCAGCGACCGGAAATCGGCCGGCGTCACGAACCCGCGCGTGACGCGCAACGATACGTTCTGCTGGCTCGCCTCCAGCCGCCCCGCCGGCAGCTCGACATTCTGCGTCCTCAGCGCGGTTTCCACGTCGCGGGGCGTCAGCCGGAACGCGGCGAGCCGGTCGGCGTCCAGCCACACCCGCATCGATGGCTTGGCCAGCCCGACCAGATTGACCTGCGCCACCCCGTCCAGCGTCGACAGTCGATCGGCGATCACCCGATCGACATAATCGGACAGCTTCATGCGGTCCCATCCGGGCGCCTGCACGACAAGAAACAGCACCGGCTGCGAATCCGAATCGACCTTGCGCACCTCCGGCGCCAGCGCCTCTTCGGGCAGGTCCTGCGCGGCGCCGGCCACCCGGTCGCGCACGTCGTTGGCGGCGGAATCGATGTCGCGGCCGGGGCGGAATTCGATCGAGATGTCCGATCGCCCGTCCGACGATCGGCTGGTGATCGTCTCGATCCCCTCGACCCCCGCCAGCCGTTCTTCCAGCGGCTGGGTGATGCGGCTCTCGATCACCGCCGCCGCCGCGCCCGTGTAGGTGGTCTGCACCGACACCACCGGCGGATCGGTATCGGGATATTCGCGCACCGACAGGTTCATGAAGCCGACCACGCCGACGATGGTCAGCAGGATCGCCATCACCGCCGCGACCACCGGCCGCCGGACGGAGAGATCGGAGAGCATCATCGCGTCAGCCGCCCGCCCGCGGTGCCGGCGCGCCCTGCACGCGGACCCGCGCGCCGTCGCTCACCTTCACCACGCCCTCGACGATCACCTTCGCATCCGCCGGCAGGCCGCGTATCTCGACCAGCCCGTTGTCGCGCAAGCCCGTCGTCACCGCCGCCCGCGCCGCCTTGTTGTCCTTGCCGACGACATAGACATATCGTTCCGACCCCTCCCCCACGATCGCCAGTTCAGGCAGAGACGCCGCCTCCCGCGTGGCGGCATCGACCCGAACGGTCAACAACATGCCCGGCTTCAGCGCCCGATCGGGATTGGGCAACAACGCGCGGACCAGCACCGCCCGCGTCGTCGGATCGATCACCGGATCGATCGTCGCCACCACCCCGCGAAACGCACGCCCCGGAAAGGCGGCGGCGGTGGCGTCCAGCGCCTGCCCCTTGCGCAAGCTCGCCAGCATCGTCTCCGGCACCGAGAAATCGAGCTTGATCCGCGAAACGTCGCTGACCGTCGCGATCACCGTCCCCGCCCCGACGATCGCACCCTCCGAAATCGTCCGCAGCGACACATACCCGCCGAACGGCGCCCGGATCACCCGGTCGCTGATCTGCGCCCGCGCATCGTCGGCGGTGGCGCGCGCCTGTTGCGCCGCTGCCGTCTGCTGTTCCAGACTGGCCCGCGTCACGAAACCACGCCCGGTCAGCGATTCGATCCGCCCCAGCTGCGCCTTCGCCTGTCGCTCCGCCGCCAGCGCCCCCGCCAGCGACGCCTGTTCCTGCCCCTGCGCCAGCACCGCGATCACCTGACCCCGAGCAACATAGCCGCCATCGTCGAAATGCAGCCGCTCGATCCGCTCGGTCACCGGCGAGGCGAGTGTCACCTGTTCGTTGGCACGCGCGGTCCCCACCGCCTCGATCCGATCGACGAAGCGATGCGGCGCGGGCGCGGCGACGCGCACCAGCGGCGGCTGCGACTTCGCCCGTTCAGATCCACCCTTGCCGCATCCCGCCAGCGCCAGTGCCAGCAGGGATGCGGCCATCCTCATCGTCATCGATCGCATCACCCTCAATCGCCGAACCAGCCGGTATCGCCACCGATCGGCATCCCCGGCGGGATGGTCGGCACCGCCTGACGCTTGTCGAGTTCGCGCGTCAGCTTGTCCTCGTCGGTCAGCAGCATTGCGACATGGCGGCTCCACGCCCCGTCCTCGCCGCTACCCGCTTTGCCCAGCTTCGTGGCGATCCCGCGCAGCCGGTCGCCCAGCAGCGCCGCCACATCGGGCGAGGTCGCACCGTCACGGGCGGTATCGGCCATCGTCATGATCGTCCGATACGCGATCCGCCGGCCGACCGCATCACGCCGCGCATCGACGGTCGCGGCCACCAGCCGGTCGAGCAGCGGATCGACCCCCGGCATCCCCGCCTCGCGCCGATGCTGCTCATACACCCGCGCCAATCGCGCCGGGGCGAGCAGCGAATCCAGCGTCACCTGCGCCGCGACATCGGCGGCGACCAGCGGGTCGAACGCGGCAGCCCCGGCATTGCGGAACACCTCCTGATCGAACTGCACATCGCCGCGCCCGTTCATCGGCGACGACAGCGGCATCACCAGCGTCGCCGGCACCGTCAGCACATCCGCCGACAACGTCCCCAGCATCGCCCCGATCGCGGCATCCTGTACGGCGGCGGTAACCGGCACGGCGGGCGGGTGATTGTCCCCCGCCACGGCATAGGCATAATCGATGCCGCCGACCAGCTTGCCCACCGCATCGATATCGTACCGATGCAGCAGCCACACCGGCACGAACTTGCGACGCAGATCGGACAGCGCCTCGCCTTGGCGCAGCACGCCCGGCCCGAACTGCGCGATGGCAATACGGCGCACTGCCATCATGTGGTTCAGCGAGGCAACCGGGTCAGGCCCGTCGTCCCACATGCTCCCCCACGGACTGGGCGTATCCGATGCGCGGCCGTCGATATCGGTGATGAAGCGTACGCCCTTTGCCTGGATCGCCAGCGCCTTGGCGCGCGCCGCCACGTCGGGATCGGTGCCCGGCGCGGGATCGGCATAAAGCCAGTCGATCGTGAAATCGTCCCACGCACCACCGCCCGGCGCATAGGCTTCGGACAGGTCGATCTTGCCGTCGGTCAGTTTGATACGCGGCCCCGGATAATCCATCACCGTCGTGCGGCCCTGCGTGCTGCCCGCGAAGTTGTGCATGAACCCGATCGCGTGGCCGACCTCATGCGCGCCCAACTGGCGGATGCGGTCGAGCGATGCCTTCACCAGATCGTTGCCGCCGCCGGTGCCGTTCTGCGCGGTGCCGACCAGCCCCTCGAAGATCGCCATGTCCTGCCGCACGCGCAGCGCGCCGATCACGACATTGCCTTTGATGATCTCCCCCGTCCGCGGATCGACGATGCCGCCGCCATACGACCAGCCGCGCGTCAGCCGGTTCGACCAGTTGACCATGCTGTACCGCACGTCAAGCGGATCGGCGCCCACCGGCAGCATTTCCGCCCGGAACGCATCGATCAGTCCCGCCTTGTCGAATGCCGTCTTCCAGTAATTCACGCCCTCCAGCAACGCGGTGCGGATCGGCTCCGGCGCGGCGCGATCGATGTAGAATATGATCGGCTTCTTCACCCGCGACCGCGTGGCGGCGGGATCGACCTTTTCCAGCCGGAAGCGGTTGGCGAACTGCTGCACCACATCCTCACCCAGCGGCGTGCCATAGTCGTAATATTGGTTGCCGCCCGCCGCCGAACGGATGTCGAACTTGCGCGACACGAAGCCCGGCGCCGGCAACCGGACGAAGCTGTGATGCACGGTGAAACCGATCTGGCGCGGTTCGGCGGCGATCCGCTCCACCTCACGGCCGGGCGTGTCGCTCTGATAGGTCTGGAGTGCGTCCACCTCGATATTGTCGGGAAACACCTTCACCGATCCCGGATCGGCGGCGCTCAGCCCATCGACCAGCCGGAAACCCTTGCCCGCTACCGATCCGCCGCCCGCCCCGGCCAGCGCCCAACTGGCGTTCAGCGAATCCGCGATCCCCATCGTGTCACGGGTCAGGAACGGCGCGATATCCACCGTAACGCCGCCGCCGGGTTCGGTCGATACGATGTCGAGCATCGCCATGATGCTGGTCGGGAAACTGGTGCGGCCACCCGCCGCCACGCCGGCATCGCCAGTGGCCCGGAACTGGTGATTCTCGAACGTCACCGCTACCTTCTTGCCGATCCGCCGGAACGCAACGATGTGCTCCGGCCCGAGCATCCCACGATCCAGCCTCAGATTGGCGGAGCCGATCCCGGTGCGCAGGGACGTAGCATAGATAAAGCGCCCCGATGCTCCATCAGCATCAGCGGCCGGCAACGTCACCAGAATGCGCCCATCCGCCGCGACCGCCTTCACCGGCAGCAACCCGCCGGCGGTCATCACCGCCTGCTGCGCCGACACCGGGCCGGCACCGACGCCGGCTATCGCCAACGCCATCAGCCCGACCGCCGCACTCTGCCTGATACCCCGCATGGCATCGCCCCTTTTTTGCTGCCCTGCAGCGAAGCTAGCACGATCGGTCGGACTGTATACGGCAATATTCCTAACCTATCGATTTTTTGGCCAGCGATATCCAGGCATCAGTGCTTCTCCGCATAGTCGAGCACGCCGCGCAGCTTGGGCGTGGCACTCAACGGCTGCCCAGCATATTCACGCAGACCCCACGCACCGTACCGGCTGATCGGCCCGGTCGCGGAATATAGCGTGAAGACATCGCCGGTCAGTACGTTCCAGTCGGTCAGATACTGGCGATAGATCGCTTCCATCCGGGGATCTCGGTTCATCACCGCCAACCGTTTCTGATTATCCGGATCGATCTGATGCTGACCGCCTTCATAGGCGATCAGGCGCTTGTCCCACTTATCGGCCAGCGCCTTATATTCTGCCGACTTGACCGCGATCTGCCGCTTCGCCTCGGCGGCCAGCGCCACCATGTTGGCATCATGGTCACCCGTCAGGTGATCGGTATCCACCTTGAAATACGGTGCGATGGCGATCGCGTCGATCTGTCCGGCGGCCGCCCCCTTGTTCCATTCGAAGATGTTGGCGCCCACCCACGCATTGTCCGCCTGCGTCGCGGCGACCCGGACCAGATCTTTGGGCCGATCTTCGAAGACCTCCGCCCAGATCGGCATTACCTCGGTGATCTTTTGCGCATATCGATAGACGTTCGCTTGAAAACGAGTGTCCGACAGCTTGCGCTCCTGACCTTCGCGTTCCGCCTGACCCGCCTGACCGAACGAGTAATTCCAGACCTCGTTCGATATCTCGACATATACCGGCTTGCCCGCCGGGATGCTGTCATGGACCAATTGCGCCATGCGGCGATGATAATCGGCGTCGGCATTCCACGGCACCGTGAACCACGGGCTGGAGCCATTGGCATTGGCGAGCGCCACCATGTTCTCGATCGACGTGCTGTCGCTGCCGCGCTGGACCAGATCACCCGGCAGACTGCGCGTCGCCCATGTCACCGATGCCGGATTGCTGTTGGCCGCCGACATGTCGAGGAACCGCAGCACGCCGAACGGCTTCAGATACGCCAGCAGCGAAGGCGCGAACTGAGCATTGTTCGCAAGCCCGACCTGCCGGCAATCCATCGCGCGGATCGGATTGGCGGCATCCGACCGGTCGATGCTGATCCAAACCCGATTGGCACTGCCGATCGCCTTCCCCCAACGGAATTGCAGGCTGTGATTGCCCACCCGAAGATCGGATTGCATGCCACCGGCACCCACGATCCCCTTCCCCTGCCACGTACAGCGCGTGACCGCGGTTGCGCTCGTCTGCGCATCGGCGGGCGGGTTCAGGATCGATACGACGCCCGGCGCCGCCGCCGACCCATCGACCCCCTTCGGAAAACCATCGGGCCGCAAGCGCCCATTGTCGATGCCACCCCACCCAGCCGACGGCACCAGCCAGCGCAACCCGAACAACTGGTTCGCGTAAATCGGCTCGCCGCCATAATAGGTAACGCCCGCCACATTGATGCCCAGCCGATCGCGCGGCGCAGCAGGTTTTCCACCGACGGCAGATACCGACGCGACACTGCCGTTGTTCGCGGGGAAACGGTTCTTGAAGAAACCCGCGATCGGCCGAACGCCAAGTACCATCGTAACGCCCAGAACAGCAACGACTGCGATGATCGCCAGTAACTTCCACGCGCCATTCCGGGCGATACTTGTCGTCGATGCCATATTGCTTCGCCCTGACCGGTTGATCCACGCTGAGGGGCTAATGTAGCCGCGTTCCGCCGTGGATGGCGACCCGTCACCGTCGATAACGTGATGGTAACGCGTCTATCCTATACAACCATTTAGAATAGTATCAGGCCGTAGCATACGGAATTCGCATGATAAAATTTCAAACCATTGCCCGATCACGCGTCGCACGGCTCATCTTGGTCGGCTCGCTATTTGCCACCAGCGCCTGGGGATTCGCCCCCTATGTGTTCAACGACGTCTCGACTCAGGCGTCGATCAACGCGCCGCTGATCCGGCTGACCTCGGCGACGAACGGCACCGTATCGCGGCTGCCGAACGACGGTCGCTATTTTCCAAGGCCGACCGCGATCACGCTGGTCGCACTGTCGCAGAACACCGGCCAGATCGCTGATCTGCGCGCCAAGGCCGATCTGGCACAGGCACAGATCGACCTCGCCGTTCGGCAACTGGCCGAATTGTCCGCGCAGGGAAGCGACCTCCGCCACCGCGCCTCGATCTTCTCAACCACGATGAACGCCCGCCTCGCCCACGATTACGAAGCGGCTCAGTCGACGCTGCGCAGTTGCCGCGCGGAGCGCGCAGAGCTCGCCGTTACCCGCAGTCGCGTACAGAAACTGACCGAACAGGGCTTCATGGCGGCCGCCGCCATGCAAAAAGCCGATACCGCCAGCGCCATCAAGGACAACGAGTGCCAGAGCGCGGAGGCCGGCATCCATTCGCTGGCCATCACCCGGTCGGCCGCGCGCTCGGGCGTCTTCCTGGGCGATGGCTATAACGAGGCGCCCTATGCGGTGCAGCAGGCCGATCGCGTCCTGCTCCAGCGACAGGCGATCGAACGCATGCTGAGCGACGCCACTGCCGAACGCCGCGACACCGGCCTGCGCCTGAAGGATGCCCTCGCCCGTGCACAATATGTCGCCCCCGCAGGCACGCTGGTCTGGGCGACGCTCGCCAGCACCGGCACCGCGATCGGCGAAGGCGCGCCGATCCTCGACCTGCTCGATTGCCGCCGTCGCTTCGTCCAGGTGTCGCTGCCCGAGCGCAAGGCAGAGGCGGTGGCCCCGCACAGCGAGGCCGACATCCGGCTGATCGGCTCCGGCGAGTGGCTAAAGGGTCATGTCGTCAACATCACCGGCGCGGCGGGCCGCCGCCGGCAAGACCTGCTCGCCGCCGCCACCCTGTCGCTGCCCGCCGCGCGCGAGGTGATCGTCGATGTCGCCCTGCCACCGCCCGGCGCGGGCCAGCCCGATACCGGCCGCAATTGCGACGTCGGCCGCATGGCCGAGGTCCGCTTCAACCGCCGGTTCTGAGCACGTCCATGCCCGGCAGTACCGTCATCGCGCCGCTGTGCCTGCTGCTCGGCTGTCTGCTGCTCTTCGGCAAGATCCGGTATTCCCGCCCCGGCATCATTCTGACGGTCGTGGTCGCTGTCGGCCACTACCTCATCTGGCGGCTGACCGACACGATCGACTGGCACAGCGGTGCTGCCAAGCTTTGGTGGCCGCTGACCTGTCTCACGGTCGAACTGGCGGCGCTGTTCGATGCTGGGATCTTGCTCATCCTGCTGTCGCGACCGACTGATCGGTCGCGGGAAGCGGACGCCGGCGAGCGCCGTCTACGCGCGTCATGGGCTACCGACGCGTCGCTGCTGCCCCCGGTCGATGTCTTCATCACCACCTACAACGAACCACGCGAAGTGTTGGAAAAGACGATCGTCGGCACCCTGTCGCTCGAATGGCCGGACGCGCGCATCTGGGTGCTGGACGACGGGCGCCGGCAATGGGTCCATGATCTATGTGCGGCCAAGGGCGCCGGTTACATCACCCGCGACAATAATCGCGGGGCGAAGGCGGGCAATATCAACCACGCCCTCACTCAAACGCAGGCACCATTCGTCACCGTGTTCGATGCCGATTTCGTGCCGCGTCGCGATTTCCTGATGCGCACGATGGGCTTCTTCGAGGACGCGCGCATCGGCATCGTCTAGATCCCGCACAGCTTCTACAATCACGATCCGATGCAGGCCAATCTCGGCCTGGAACAGGCGATGCCCGACGACCAACGGTTCTTCTTCGAAGGGATCATGCCTGGCCGCGATGGCTGGGACGCCGCGTTCTGCTGCGGCTCCAATTCAGTCACCCGCCGTGCGCTCTTTGACGAAATCGGCGGCGGCCTACCTGATGGGTCGATCACTGAGGATATGCTGCTGACGCTGTCTAGTCTGCGCCGTGGCTATATCACTCGCTATCTCAACGAACCTCTTGCCTTCGGCCTCGCGCCAGAAAGCACGGCCGCCTTCTTCGTCCGGCGTCAGCGATGGGCACAGGGCGCGATCTAGATCATGCACCTGAAACTTGGGCCGCTGGGGCCAGGACTGAAGCTGCACTATCGCTTCATGTTTCTGCCGACCGCGTGGATCACGCAAGGATTGCAATCGGTCTTCACGATCATCACGCCAATCATGTTCCTGCTGCTGGGCTTGGTCCCGATGACCGGCGTCGATGTGAACGCGTTGATCTATTACCTCGTCCCCGCCCTGATCGCGCTGGTCGGCGGCATCACCCTGCTTGCGCCACGGCTCTATTATCCGCTGGCGGCGCAGATCCTCGGTATGTTCCAGACCTTCCGCATACTGCCCGTGGCGTTGCAGGCGCTGTTCCGTCCAAAAGGCCTGATCTTCAAGGTGACGCCAAAGGGCGCGAACGCCGGCAGCGAAAGCTGGCAAAAGGCGATCCTGATCGCCGCGATCACCCTGATCGGCCTGACCGCCGCCGGCATCGCGATCAACATGTCGCCCGATCACCGGATCGTCGAGGATGGCAGCCTCGTTGGCGCCGTCGCCTTTTGGTCGGCGATCAACATGATCCTGCTGTTGCTGGTCGCGATGATGTGCCTTGAACGCCCCCGGATGCGCGGCGAGGAACGCTTCCCCATCATCCAGCCGGTCTCGATCCTGGGGGAGCGCGGCGCGATCGTCACCTCCTCGCGCGGCGACATCTCCCTTTCGGGCCTCGGCCTCGATATCGCCGCGACCGGCGACTTCACAATCGGCGAGCGAGTGCAGGTGGTCGTGCCGGATGTCGGGATCGTACGCGGCATCGTCCGCCGGGCCGATCGCCGCATCGGTGTCGCCTTCGATTTCCAGTCGGAACAGCTTCGCGACCGTCTGATCGTGGCGTTATTCACCGGCCGTATGATCAACACCGGTGAGCGTCCGTCGACGCTGTCGGTCGCGCTGGCGATGCTGCAACGCCTGTGGTCGGCCCGGCTCGACGTCGCACCAGCCCCGGTCGCCTTCCCCTCGGCGGAGATGGTCGAAACCAGATTGTCGCCTGCGACCCGCGTCTTTCCGCCCGCGCCAAAAATAACTCCGGTTCAACAGGATGACATTGCCCTCCTGCCGCAACGACTATCGAAGACCGGATAGGCCCGATGGGCGATAAACACCGACCCATCGACCGGAAAACCCGGTCGTTTCCTATGATGAACCTTGATAGTGGGAGACCGGCGATGTCAGGAGTTACTAACGGCAATCGCCCCATGCCGACCAAACGACCAGGTCGGTCGATCCCTTCTGCAGTTTGTCTCAATATCCATGCCGGCACTCCGTCATGCTGAAATCGATCCGCGCGCAAGACGCGACGCTTGGCATGTATGTCCAGTCGTTCGGCGGCAACTGGCTGTCGCATCCGTTCTGGAAAGCAAAATTCCTGATCTCGTCACTGGACGATCTCGCCAAGATCCGGGCCAGCGAAGTCGCGGTCATGATCGACACCGCCAGGGGATGCGATATCGCGCCGCCGCCTGCGGCCCGGCCCCTCACTCCCCCCGCCGGCCGGTTCGGCCGCGCCGGGCAAAAACGCGTGGTCGATCTGGCCCAGCGTTCGACCAGCGTGGTCAAATCGTTGTTCGATGACTGCCGGCTCGGCCGGACCATCGATACCGCCGACATCCTGTCGACCGTCGACGACATCGCCGATGTGCTGGTGCACGATCTGTCCGCGTTCATCAGCGTGACACGACTGAAGGCAAAGGACGATTACACCTACACCCATTCGGTCGCCGTCTGCGCCCTGATGATCAGCCTGGCACAGGAACTGGGCGAGCCGGCAAAGGTCGTCCGCGAACTCGGCATGGCCGGTCTGCTGCACGATCTCGGCAAGACCGCCGTGCCTGACGCTATCCTGTTTACCGCCAGCCCACTCACGGCGGCGGAGATCGCCGAGATACGACGGCATACCACCCATGGTCACGTCATGCTGTCGCAGGCCAGCGATGTGCCGCCCGTCGCGCTCGACGTGGCCCTGCATCATCACGAGCGGCCCGATGGCACAGGATATCCGTTCAGATTAAAGGGAGATGCGATCAGTCGGGCAACGCGGATGGCCAGCATCTGCAACGTCTATGACACGCTCACCTCGATTCATCCCGATCGGAAGGGACTGTCGCCGATGGCGGCAATCGCCGCGATGGAGGCATCGATTGGAGAGTTCGACCCCGACCTTCTGTTCCGGTTCATGCGTCAGTTGGGCGTCTATCCGGTCGGCAAGCTCGTCAGGTTCCGCAGCACGCGCCTAGCGGTGACGATGCCCGCCGTTCGCGACGGACTCGGCCCCGCCTTCCGCACCTTCTATTCGACCGTCGATACCCGGTTCATTCCTTATGAGGACATCATCCTCAGCAACGACCAGAGCAACGCCGACGCGATCAGCGCGGCGGACCCCGGCGCCTGGTTCTCGGCCGACTGGCCGACGATGGCGAGCAGCATCGTCGAGGGGAAGGAGATCGGCCGTCAGGATGCCGCATAATCGATAGACCCCGGCGCGCGATCGGTTAAACCTGCGCGCAACAAGGGGATATCATCACCGTGAAGCACCGCGCACTGACCGCCATCGCTCTTTGCCTCGTCGCCGGCGAGCTTGCCGCTCAAACGCCGCCGTCGCCCGCCAAGCCTGTCGAACAGACGCAGGCGCCCGAGGATCAGGCGACCGCGCCGCCGCCGGTAACCGCCCCGTCCGCCTTGCCGGCGCCCATCCCCGCCGCGAGCATGCCCCCCGCCACAGCAACCGCCGCAAAGCCGCCGGTGTGGGACGTCTCCAATCCCCGCGGCCTGAAAACGCGCGAAGTGCGCCTGCAGGTCGACCAGGGAAGCTGGATGAATGTCGATGTCTCGCCCGACGGTCGCCTGATCGCGTTCGACCTGCTCGGCGACCTCTACACCATGCCGATCGCGGGCGGCACGCCGACGCGGATCGCCGACGGCCTCGCCTTCGAACATCAGCCGCGCTTTTCGCCCGATGGCCAGCGGATCGCCTTCACCTCCGATCGCGGCGGCGGCGACAATATCTGGGTGATGAACGTCGACGGCACCGACAAGCGCCAGGTGACGAAGGAGGATTTCCGTCTCCTCAACCAGCCGACCTGGAGCCCCGATGGCCGCTTCATCGCGGCCAAGAAGCATTTCACCACCGGCCGCTCGCTCGGCACCGGCGAAATCTGGCTCTATCATGTTTCCGGCGGCGGCGGCGTGCAACTGGTCAAGCGCGCCAGCGAAGTTCTGCAAAAGGAACTGGGCGAACCCATCTACGCCCCTGATGGCAAGAGCATCTTCTACACCCGCAATATCTCTCCCGGCCCGATCTTCGAATACGCGCAAAACTCCAGGCAAGACCTGTTCGACATCGAACGCTACGACATCGACACGGGTGAGGTGACGACCGCCGTGTCCGGGGTCGGCGGCTCGGTCCGCCCGACACCGTCGCGCGACGGCAAGCGGATCGCCTTCGTCCGGCGCGAAAACAACGTCAGCAAGCTGTGGGTGAAGGACCTCGCCACCGGCGTCGAGCGCGTTGTCTATGGTCCGCTCGACCGTGACGTGCAGGAAACATGGGCCGTCACCGGCGTCTATCCCGACATGGCGTGGACGCCGGGCGACGGCGCCATCGTCTTCTGGGCGGGCGGCAAGCTGCGGCGCGTCGCGCCGGACGGGTCGAGCGCCGCGATCATCCCGTTTCGGATCGACGATACCCGCGTGATCGTGGATGCCGTCCATCCGCAGGTCGCCGTCGCCCCCGATCGCTTCGCCACCAAGATGCCGCGCTGGGCCACCGTATCGCCCGACGGCCGCACCATCGTCTTCGAAACGCTAGGCAAGCTGTGGACGAAGCCTGCCGCCGGCGGCACCGCCAAGCGCCTGACGCGCAGCACCGACGAACTGGAATTGTTCCCCAGCTGGTCGCGCGACGGCCGCCAGATCGTGTTCGTCGGCTGGACCGATGCCGGCCTCGGCCAGATCCGCACCATCTCCTCCACCGGCGGCAGCCCGCGCACCGTGACGACCGTGGCGGGCAACTATCGCCGTCCGCGCTTCTCGCCGGACGGCAAGATCATCGTGTTCGAACAGGGCGAGGGCGGCGGCCTGACCGCGGCGCGCGGCAATCCCGGCAGCGGCGCCTACCGCGTCGCCACCAGCGGCGGCGCGCCGATCCGTATCGCCAATGACGTCGCCTCCCCGCAATTTGGCGCGTCCAACGACCGCGTCTTCCTGATGGCGACCGAAAAGGACAAGCGCCAGCTCGTCAGCACCGACCTGACCGGACAGGACCGCCGCGTCCATGCCGCGGGCGAACTGGTCAACGACTACCAGATTTCCCCCGCCGGCGATTACGTCGCCTTCCGCCAGAATTACGAAGCGTTCGTGATGCCGCTGATCCCCGGCCGCCAGTCGGTGGAAACGGATGCGAAGGGCGGCCCCCTGCCCGTCACCCGCGTCAGCGGCGACGGCGCGGACTTCATCAACTGGTCGAACGACGGTCGCCAGGTTCACTGGAGTGCCGGCCCCACCCTCTACACCGCCGATACCGCCGCCCTGTTCCGCAATCAGCCGTTGCCGGCCGGTGAGGAAGCGCCGAAGTTCACGCCCCCGCGCACTGGCACATCGCTGTCGATGGACATCGCCGCCGACAAGCCGACCGCCACCGTCGCCCTTACCGGCGCGCGCGTCGTCACGATGGCGAAAGGCGACGGCGGCATCATCGACGACGCCACGATCCTGATCCGCGGCGACCGGATCGTAGCGGTCGGCCCGCGCGCCACGGTCACGATCCCGACCGGCGCGAAGACGATCGACGTCACCGGCAAGACAATTATCCCCGGCCTGGTCGATGCGCACGCGCACGGACCGCAGGGCGATGACGAGTTGGTCCCGCAACAAAACTGGTCGGCGATGGCGAACCTCGCGCTCGGCACCACCACCATCCACGATCCCTCCTCGCGCTCGGCGGAAATCTTCCCCGCCGCCGAAATGCAACAGGCCGGCATGGTGCTTGCCCCGCGCACCTTCTCGACCGGCGAGATCGTCTATGGCGCCAAGGCGCCCGACGTGTACGCGCAGATCGACAAGTACGAAGACGCGCTCGCCGTCATCCGCCGGCTGAAGGCGCAGGGTGCCCACAGCGTCAAGAACTACAACCAGCCCCGCCGCGAACAGCGCCAGATGGTCGTCGCTGCCGCGCAAGCCGAGAACATGGAGGTCGTGCCTGAGGGCGGCTCGCTGTTCACCCTCGACATGAGCCTGGTGCAGGACGGCAACGCCACCGTCGAACACAATGTCCCGCTCGAACATTTCTACGCCGACGTCGTCAGCCTGTGGTCGCAGACGACGGTGGGCTACACGCCAACCTTGGTGGTGGCCTATGGCGGGCCGGCCGGCGATCCATATTGGCGTGCGCATAGCGACGTGTGGCGCCATCCGCTCCTCAGCCGCCACGCCCCGCCCGCGCTCCTCGCCGCCCAGAATGCTCGCCGCGAGATCGCGCCAGAGGAGGATTATGTCGACGGCGCCACGGCGCGTGAGGCGAAGAAGCTGGCCGACAAGGGGGTGCCCGTCGCGATCGGCGCGCATGGGCAGCAATCGGGCCTCGGCGCACATTGGGAATTGTGGAGCTTCGTCCGCGGCGGCTTCACCCCCATCGAGGCACTCCGCGCCGGCACGATCGCCGCCGCCACCTCGCTGGGCTATGCAAAGGACGTTGGTTCACTGGAGCCCGGCAAGCTAGCCGATCTCGTGGTGCTGAACGCCGATCCCACCACCGACATCCGCAACAGCGACAAGGTCGCGCAGGTGATGCTCGGCGGCCGCCTGTACGACGCCGCCACCCTGAACGAGGTCAGCACCGGCACCCGCCAGCGCCGGCCCTATTGGTGGGAAGGTGGCAAGGGCGGCACCGACACCGGCGTGCGCCTGACCGTCGGCCATGGCTACGGTCACGACGATATCGACTGAGGGTGCTCAGTCCGTTTCCCTGCTCGGCGCGGGCAGGGAAACGGCCGGCACCGTCATCACCCGCACACCGTCATCACCCGCACACCGTCGTCACTCCCCGATCCGTCATTCCGGCGAAAGCCGGGACCCATGGTCGCGGCGCACTTGGATAGCGGTTGTGACGGATGCCGATGTTCCCTGTCCATGAGTCCCGGCTTTCGCCGGAATGACGGATGGATAAACAGGCAAACTTAAGAAGCGACAGATCGAGAATTGCCCGAACCAATCAGGCTTCAGCCACGCTCACCCATCCTCCCTCACATCCTCAGGCCCGCGCCCCCTCCGGCACCGACGCGCTGTTGTGCCTGAGCGCCGTCAGCACCGTCGTCACGATCGCGTCCGCATCCAGCCCGGCCTGCGCATATTGCACATCCGGCTTGTCCTGATCCTGGAACGTGTCGGGCAACCGCATCGTGCGGATCTTCAGCCCGCCATCGGTCAGCCCCTCGTCCGACGCCAGCGTCAGCACATGCGCGCCGAACCCGCCGACTGCACCTTCCTCGATCGTCACCGCGACCTCGTGCGTCGTCAGCAACCGGCGGATCAGCGCCTCGTCGAGCGGCTTGGCGAAACGCAGGTCGGCAACGCTGGTCGACAGACCCTTGGCCTCCAGCAGGTCCGCCGCCTTCAATGCTTCGGTCAGTCGGGTGCCGAGCGACAGGATCGCCACCGTCTTGCCCTCACGCACCATCCGCCCCTTGCCGATCTCCAGCAGCTCGGGCGCGGCAGGCAGGTCCACCCCGGTCCCGTTGCCGCGCGGATACCGCACCGCGATCGGGCCGCTATCATGCTGCGCGCAGGTGTGCGTCATGTGCACCAGCTCCGCTTCGTCGGCGGCGGCCATCACGACGAAATTGGGTAGCGTCGCCAGATAGGTGACGTCGAACGAACCGGCATGCGTCGCACCGTCCGCGCCGACCAGCCCCGCCCGGTCGATCGCGAAGCGCACCGGTAGGTTCTGGATCGCGACGTCATGCACCACCTGATCGTACGCCCGCTGCAGGAACGTCGAATAGATCGCGCAGAATGGCCGCATACCCTGCGCCGCCAGACCGGCGGCAAAGGTCACGCCATGCTGTTCGGCGATGCCCACGTCGAAGAAGCGATCGGGATAGGCCGCCGCAAACTTGTCGAGCCCGGTGCCGGACGGCATCGCCGCAGTAATCGCGCAGATGCGATCGTCCTCGGCCGCCTCGTCGCACAGCGCCTGCCCGAACACGTTCTGGTATTGCGGCGGCCCCGGTGGGGCCTTGGCCTGCGTGCCGGTGATGACGTCGAACTTCTGGACGCCGTGATATTTGTCCGCCGCCGCCTCGGCCGGAGCGTATCCCTTGCCCTTCTTGGTCACGACATGGACCAGGATCGGGCCTTCCTCCGCATCCCGCACATTTTCCAGCACCGGGATCAGATGATCGAGATTATGCCCGTCGATCGGCCCGACATAATAGAATCCAAGCTCCTCGAACAACGTGCCGCCCATCGTCATCCCGCGCGCGAACTCGTCCGTCTTGCGCGCGGCGGTGTGAAATGGCCGTGGCAGTTTGCGCGCGAGTTTCTTCATCATCTCGCGCACGCTCAGGAATTCGCGGCTCGTCACGATTCGCGACAGATAGGCGGAAAGGCCGCCCACCGGCGGCGCGATCGACATGTCGTTGTCGTTCAGGATCACGACCAGCCGGTTGCCCGCGTGCTCGGCGTTGTTCATCGCCTCGTACGCCATGCCCGCCGACATCGCGCCGTCGCCGATCACCGCAATGCCTTTGCCCGGCGTCCCCGCCAGCTTGTTGGCGATCGCGAAACCCAGCGCGGCCGATATCGAGGTCGACGAATGCGCCGCGCCGAACGGGTCGTATTCGCTCTCGCTACGCTTGGTGAAACCTGACAAACCGCCGCCCTGCCGTAACGTCCGGATGCGGTCGCGCCGCCCGGTCAGGATCTTGTGCGGATAGCATTGATGGCCGACGTCCCAGACCAGGCGGTCGCGTGGCGTATCGAACACATAATGGATCGCGGTGGTCAGCTCGACCACGCCAAGCCCCGATCCCAGATGACCGCCGGTAGTGCCGACCGCCGAGATCGTCTCGGCGCGGAGTTCATCGGCCAACTGCCGAAGCTGTTCGGGCTTCAGTTGGCGGAGCGCGTCGGGCGTATCAACGGTATCGAGCAGCGGCGTTAGGGGAAGATCAACCATTGGACGGGCTTACTACCACACCGCGATAGTGTCGATTGCCCGATCAGTCGCAATCGGCGCATTTCCCACGCACCTCGATCACCGGCCGCACCGGCGCGAATCCCGCTGCCTCGGCCGCATGGCGCACGCCGCGCGTGATACGGTCATCGTCCAGATGCGTCGTCTGCCCGCACGAATCGCACACCAGGAAGATGCAGTCGTGCAGGCATCCCGGATGGGTGTTGGCCACATACGCGTTGGCGCTTTCCACCCGCCGCGCCAGATTGGCGCCGACGAACAGGTCGAGTATCCGGTACACGCTGTTCGCCGCGACCCGGCGCCCCTCGCTCTTCGACACCGCATCGGCAATGTCATAGGCGGAGGCCGGCTTTTCGAACTGCGCCAGCGACCGGAACACACTGGCCCGCATCGCCGTCCATTGCTCGCCCGCCTTCTCCAGAGCTGCCTGCGCAGCGGCGGGAAGATCGGGACCTTGCGGCTCGTGATGAAGGTGCGCGTTGGCCATTGTTAACAAATAGGGCGTGAGCGGTTGCCCGGCAAGCGATGCCCGGCATGCAAGCCTACTCGCCTCAGCAGCCGGCCCGGCGGTTCAGATCGTGGCCGAATGCCAACAGACCAACACCGATGATCGTCCAGAGCGCCTCGCCGCCCGACGAATCATGCGGCAGGTGCATCGCCCCCGCCATGATCCCCAGGCCGAACGCGCCCATCGACGCCGGCATGGCATATCCATGCTGCATGATGCCGCGACCGAGTGCGATCGCCCCCATCAGGATCGCCAACGACAACCCGACTTCATGAAAGATCGGATCGACCAGCATCCCGCCCGCCGCCGACATCAGCGCCAGCAGCACGGTCGTCGCCAGACAATGCACCACGCACAACCCCGACAGGGCGATCGCGACACGATCCAGCCCCGGCAAGCGGCGTGAGAGGGAAAGCGCATTGGTCACACACAATCATATAAACCGGCCAGCGAAAGGTTACAACATCACATTGCAGTTAAATACCGTTAAATCTTGACCACCAGTCTACTCCACCCGAACGCCGTGCCGGGCTGGCGGACAAGGAACGCCTTACGCCTGAAACCGTTGGCCGCCGCACGAAAGCCGCCCTCGAACTGCATCGGAAACGCGTCATCGCGATGGACGATGATTGGTGGTCAATCGCAGCGGCCGATGTCATCGATCGGGGCGCGATACCCGTCGAAAACTACTGGGGCGGCATTGCCGCAACGGGTGGCCGTACGTAAATAGGGTCATGCTCCTGCCCAGCGCCGCCTTCATGTCCCACGCCCGGCCACGGGCGGTCGCGCGGTGGCTGTTCGCCGTGGCCGCCCTGATCGTCGCGATGGTCGTCGTCGGCGGCATCACCCGCCTTACCGAATCGGGCCTGTCGATCACCCGCTGGCAACCGATCAGCGGCATCGTGCCGCCGCTGAACCAGATTGCGTGGCAGGCGGAATTCGACCGCTACAAGCAGATTCCCGAATATGCCGCGTTCAACCGCGGCATGACGCTGGCCGGGTTCAAGGCGATCTTCTTTTGGGAATACGCCCACCGTCTGCTGGGCCGGGTTATTGGCCTCGCCTTCGCCCTCCCCCTTCTGTGGTTCGCGATCCGCCGCCGCATTCCGGCCGGATATGGCGTTCGCCTGTTCGCGTTGCTGGCGCTCGGTGGCTTTCAGGGCGCGATCGGCTGGTGGATGGTCGCGTCCGGCTTGTCGGCGCGTACCGACGTCAGCCATCTCCGCCTCGCCGCGCATCTCATCACCGCGCTGGTGATCCTTGCCGGCATCGTCTGGACCGCGCTCGACCTGATGCAACTACACCGTGACCGGCTAGCCGTCCCCGCCCGACTCGGCGGCGCGGCGGCGTTGGCAATTGGCCTGTTGTTCGTCCAGATCGTCTGGGGGGCCTTCACCGCCGGGCTCGATGCCGGCTATGCCTTTGCCAGCTGGCCGCTGATGGGCGACAGCTTCTTTCCCGCGGGCGTCACCATGTTGACGCCGGGCTGGAGCAACGCAATCGACAACCCTGTCGTCGTCCAGTTCATCCACCGCTGGTTCGCCTTCGCGGTAGCCGCCGCGATGTTCTGGCTGGCGGTACGCGCCACCCGGCGCGGGTCGCGCAGCGGCTTCGTCGTCGTCGGCCTCGTCACGCTGCAGATATTCCTGGGCGTCGCCACGCTGATGACCGGCGTGCTGATCGACATCGCCGTCGCGCACCAGGCGAACGCGGCATTGTTGCTGATCGCTACCATCGTCGCAGCCCACCGGATCGGCGTCGCCAAGCCTCGGGTATGATAATACCCGTCAGGAATACCGCTGAATTGTTGACTTTCTGACGCCGCTTCATCATTAGCCGCCCGTCCGCGTCGTTCCGCATCAGGAACGGCGCGTTACTGTTTTGAAAGGTCTCGCCCATGAAGGCGCTCATGAAGACCACCAAGTCGGTCAAGCCGCACGAAGTGGAAAAGAAGTGGCATATCGTTGACGCCACCGACCTGGTGGTCGGTCGCGCTGCCGTGGTGATTGCCAACGTCCTGCGCGGCAAGCACAAGACGTCGTTCACCCCGCACGTCGATTGCGGCGACAACGTCGTCGTCATCAACGCCGACAAGATCCGCTTCACCGGCAACAAGGCCGCGAAGAAGATCTATTACAAGCACACCGGTTATGCCGGCGGCATCAAGGGCGTCACCGCCGCCAAGGTCCTCGAAGGCCGCTTCCCGGAGCGCGTGCTGGAAAAGGCCGTCGAGCGCATGATCCCGCGCGGTCCCCTAGGCCGTGACCAGATGCGTAACCTCCGCATCTTCAAGGGCACCGAGCATCCGCACACCGCCCAGAACCCCGAGGCTCTCGACATCGCCGGCATGAGCCGCAAGAACAAGGTGGGCGCATAATGTCCGACAACCGCCAGTCCCTCGCCGATCTGGGTTCGGCGCTGAACCAGCAGGCTGCCGCCGCTGCCAACCCCGATGCCGCCCCGGTCGAGATCAACGGCCAGGTCGGCGACAACGGCCCGGCACGCGAGCCCGCCCCTTTGCGTGAGCAGATCATCGACAGCCTCGGTCGCGCCTATGCGACCGGTCGTCGTAAGGACGCCGTCGCCCGCGTCTGGCTGAAGCCGGGTTCGGGTAAGATCACGATCAACGGTCGTGATCAGGAAGTGTATTTCGCCCGCCCGACCCTGCGTCTCGTCATCAACCAGGTGTTCGGCATCGCCGAGCGCGAGGGCCAGTATGACGTCATCTGCACCGTCAAGGGTGGTGGCCTGTCGGGCCAGGCCGGCGCCGTGAAGCATGGCATCAGCCAGGCGATCACGCGTTACGAGCCGATCCTGCGCGCGCCCGTCAAGGCCGCCGGCTTCCTGACCCGCGACAGCCGCACCGTGGAGCGTAAGAAGTACGGCCGCGCCAAGGCACGCCGCAGCTTCCAGTTCTCGAAGCGCTGATCGATCGCTGCCCGCCCTCACGGGGGCGGGTGGTTCGATGGTGGTTTTGCAAAAACGCTCGAACGGTCAGCCGTTCGGGCGTTTTTCGTTATGTGGATATCCGCCGATCCACGGTTATCGCACGCCTCTCGTCAGGAACCGTGACGCAAGCCAGCGCCGTACCGGTTCATCATAGAGTTTCAGGCTGGCATAGGCGATCGCCACCGCCGCCCGCACCAAGGCTAAGCCCCATATCGCCCCGCGCGCCGGCGGGATGCGATTGTCGACCACCCAGGCCGTATAGACGTAGATCAGCGGATAGTGCGTGATGTACAAGGGGAACGACAGATCGCCGAAGAAGCGAGCGATACGCACGCTAAAGCCCGTCAACCCGCTTTTCACCCGCCCCGATCGCGACGATCAGCGGAAACAGTAAGATCACGCACGCCGCGTCGTACAGCCCATTGCTCTAGTGATGCGGCGTCGCTCCCATGCGCGGCAACGCCAGCGCCGCGATCAGCAACAGGCTGCTGATGGCAAAGCCATGTCTGGTCCTGATCCGCTTGCCGATCCGCATCAGCAACATGCCCGCCAGAAAAGGATACGCCACGCGGGCGAAACCGATATGCAGCCCCGCCGGATCGAGCGACCAGCCACCGATCAGATCGCGGCGCTCTCCCCGCAGCGCGATATCGACCAGCATGCTCGCCGCCAGCACCACCAGAACGCCCAACACCCGGCGCGACAATTTCCGGAAG
Source organism: Sphingomonas sp. Leaf339 (assembly GCF_001426195.1). Taxonomy (GTDB): domain Bacteria; phylum Pseudomonadota; class Alphaproteobacteria; order Sphingomonadales; family Sphingomonadaceae; genus Sphingomonas. The sequence continues at coordinate 70,814 of NZ_LMRS01000034.1, forward strand.
ACCACGGCGTAACCGATGTTCGCGATATACTCGAAGAACAGCGACCATGCCGGCCCGTTCAGAGGATGCATCTCGTCCCAACCACGAATGTCGAAGGCGGTCGGCAACGGGAGTAGCGTGAACCCCAGCAGCATGACGAACAGCATCTGCCACACCGGTGTCTCGGCGATCTTCGGAAAGAACGCACCCGCCTGAACATAGAACAGCGCAGCGCCGATCACGCTGCCCAGCACCACCATCGGCTGCAACCGGATCAGGCGCCGCTTGTAGAACTCAACCTGACCCATCCGGCCCCAGCGATCGTCATAGGCATAGGCGATGACGAATCCCGACAGCAGGAAGAAGAAATCGACCGCCAGATATCCGTGATTGATGATCTGCTTCGTCGCATCGCCATCGGCTTATGCTTCGAAGGTATGGAACATGACGACCATCAGCGCGGCCACACCGCGCAGGCCGTCGAGGACGACATAATGGCTCTTCTCCGGGCCGATCGCCGTCGTCGAAGTCGCTGCCGACGCTGTATCCATATCTCTCCTGACGGGAGCATTTGTTGCCCACGTTCCGATACACCCCAGCCGCGCCGATGGAACAACCCTCATCGGCCCGATCCAGCGGCTCTCGATTCGCCGGCACCACGGGGATCGGCACAATAGAACGGCACGCAAACAAAAATCCGTTGCCTGACACCAATGATGTCAGGCGTCGAATGCCGCACCCCTGCAGCGTTAACCACCATAATGCATCGACCACCCCGTCAAACAGTTAACAGCCTCCGCAGTTAACCATTTTCCGTATCACACCGGGATAATCCCGTTGCGCTACCCGATTGTGTCGATCCGCCAAAGTTGAGATCAGCATCTCACAACATCGGTGGGACGATAAATCATGAACAAGCTTCTCAAGATCAGCCTCGCAGCTAGCGTCTTCTTTGCCGCAACCTCGGCGAACGCGACGACTTTCGTTTTCGACACGACCAAGGCCGGTACCGGCAGCACGGGCACGACCGGCAATTCGATGACCTATACCGCCAAGACTGGCGCGGAAACGCTGTCGATGAAGGCGACCGGCTGGAACCTCGCACAGGCGACCGGGTCGTTCTGGGGCTTCACCTATGGCCTCGGCTATAATGTCGTCGGCGCATCGCAGCTGACCAGCTACTCCGCCGGCCTCGGCGTCGTCTCGCCGGGCGACAGCGCCAGCAACGCGACGCACACGATCGACAATGCGGGCCGTACCGATTTCGTGCTGCTGCAGTTCAGCCAGCCGGTGACGTTGAAGTCCGCCGCCCTGAACACGTTCAGCATCGACGGCGGCTCACCCGATGCCGACGCCACGATCGGCTGGGGGTCGACCACCGGCGCCTGGGACCAGTCGCTGCCGTTGAACGGCACTACGCAGAGCGCGTTCAACAGCTATCTGACCGGCACCGCCGCCTCCAGCGGCACCACCAGCGGCACGCGCACGCTCAACCTGGGCGCCGTCACCGGCAATCTCTGGATGATCAGCGCCGCCCAGCTCAACCCCGATTGCCTGGTCGACGGCTTCAAGCTCGCCGGCCTGACCGTCAACACGGTCAGCGCCGTGCCGGAACCGGCAACCTGGGCGATGATGCTCGTCGGCTTCGGCATGGTCGGCGCCGCCACCCGCGTCCGCCGCCGCAAGACCACCGTTTCCTTCGCCTGACCGGTCCCACCGTCAGGTGAGGCGAAAGGCCGTCGGTCGAAAGACCGGCGGCCATTTTCGTGAACGTGAATTTGCTAAGCAGCGACGTGGCTAGCATCAATGTCTGCGCGCGAACCTCCTGCTTCGAACGCCGCGCCCAACCGCCCGATCATCGCGACCAGCGGCACGGCGCCCTCCGCCCGCCTTACCAATTCCAGCATTTCCTTAACCTCTTTCCGTCTATCGTGATGGCCGATCCATGCAGGCGCCGGGGGGTCAGGGGCCGGAGCAAGCGATGGCGGGGGAAGCGGACGTGTCGTACGATCAGGACCAGACGACGATCCACGTCGGTGTCGATACCGGCGACGATGCCATCATTCCGGCACCGCCGTCCGCCGACGCATCCGCCCCCTCCACCGCCGTCCTGATCCCAGCGCTATTCCTCGCCGCCTGTGGCAGTGGCGGCGGCGGCGGCAGTACCGCCGATGCCGGCACCGCCGCACCTGCCCCGGTCGTCGTCGTCCGCACCGCCCCGACCTCGGCACAGGCCAGCCGCTTCCTCGCGCAATCGACGATGGGCGCGACCAAGGCGACGATCGCCGACGTGATCGACAAGGGATATGAGGCGTGGATCACCGCGCAATTCGCCCTGCCCCGCGCGACCACGCACTGGGACTGGCTGGTCGCCAACGGCTACAACGTTACCGGCAACATCAACAACACCGCCGGCTTCGACACCACCATGTGGCGGCAACTGATCGTCGAGCCGGACCAGTTGCGTCAGCGCGTCGGCATGGCGTTGCTGGATATGCTGGTCGTCGGCATCGATGCGGTGAACCTCAATTGGAAACAGTTCGCGGCCGCCGCCTATGTCGACCTCCTGCTCGACAATGCCTTCGGTAATTACCGCACGCTGATGGATGCGATCACGACCAGCGCGGCGATGGGATCGTTCCTCACCTTCCTCGGCAACCGCAAGGCGAACGCGACGACCGGCGCGGCCCCCGACGAGAATTATGCACGTGAACTGATGCAGTTGTTCACGCTCGGCCTCTATCAATTGAACATGGATGGCAGCGTGAAGGGCGGCTCGAACCCGCCCGGCACCTATACGCAGGCCGATGTCGCCGGCCTCGCCCGCGTCTTCACCGGCCTGTCGCTGGCCACCAACGTCAGCACCACGCCCGATCGTTACCGCCAGCCGCTGGTGATGAACGCCGCGATCAACGAAACGGGCAGCGCCAGCTTCCTCAGCACCGGCGCGTCGGGCGGCGGCATGGCCGCCATCAAGACCGCGCTCGATGCGATCTTCGCCCATCCCAATGTGCCGCCCTTCGTGTCGAAACAACTGATCCAGCGCCTCGTCACCTCCAACCCCTCGCCCGCCTATGTCGGCCGCGTCGCCGCGAAGTTCGCCGACAACGGCAGCGGCGTGCGCGGCGACATGAAGGCGGTCGTGACCGCGATCCTGCTCGATACCGAGGCGCGCAGCGACACCGCGCTCACCACTGCCACGGCGGGGAAGCTGCGCGAGCCGGTGATGCGCCTCACCGCTTGGGCGCGTGCCTTCTCCGTCACCTCGCCCTCCAACGCCTGGAGCTTCGGCGACACCAGCAGTCAGTCGACCCGGCTCGCCCAGTCGATGGGCCGAAGCCAGACCGTCTTCAACTTCTTCCGCCCCGGCTATTCCCCGCCCGCCAGTGCGATCGCCAGCGCCGGCCTCGTCGCGCCGGAATTCCAGATTACCAACGAACAGTCAGTCGTTGGTTACGTCAATTACATGTACGGCCTCGTCGCCAACGGTGCGGGCGATGCCAAGGCGGACTACACCGACATCCTGCTGAAGGCCGCCGACACGGCCGCGCTGGTGGACGAGGTGAACCTGCTCCTCGCCGCCGGGCAGTTGTCCGCCACCACCCTCGCCGCCATTCGTCTCGCGGTCGACAGCGTGGCCGCCACCGCCGCCGGCGGCCCGACCAACCGCGTGGGGATCGCGATCATGCTGACGCTCGCCGCCCCCGAATTCCTGATGGTGAAGTGATGAGCTGCTTCGATCACGACCAGTCCCGCCGCGCCTTCCTGAAACGGTCCGCCGCCCTCGGGATGGCCGGCGTCGCCGCGCCCTTCGTCGCTAGTCTCGGCGCGATCGGCGAGGCAGCGGCCGCCACCGCCACCGATTACAAGGCGCTCGTCTGCATCTTCCTGTACGGCGGCAACGACTACGCCAACACGCTGACCCCCTACGACCAGGCCAGCTACGACCAGTATCGCGCCGCGCGCAGCAACATCGCCCACACCCGCGAGTCGCTCGCCGCAACCCTGCTCAATCCGGCCGAGGCGCTGGCCGGCGGTCGCCAATACGCGCTGGCGCCGACAATGACCTCGCTGATGCCGCTGTTCGCCGGTGGCCAGCTCGCCTCCATCCTGAACGTCGGCACCCTCGTCCAGCCGACCACCAAGGCGCAGTATCAGGCAAATTCGGTCCGCCTGCCGCCCAAACTGTTCAGCCACAACGACCAGCAAAGCTATTTCCAGGCATCCAGTCCCGAAGGTGCCACCTCCGGCTGGGGTGGCCGCATCGGCGACGTGTTCCAGAACGGCAACGGCACCGCCGCGCTGACCTGCATCAACGCCAGCGGCAACGCGGTGTATCTGACCGGCCGCAATGCCGTGCAATATTCGGTCGGCACCGGCGGCCCGATCGCGCTGCTGAACAACGCGAAGACGATGTACGGCTCCGCCGCCGCCGCCACAACGCTGCGCACCCTGATGACCGCCCCGCCCGGCAGCCTGCTCGGCGACGAGCATGCCCGCGTCTCGAAACGTGCGCTCGACACCTATGCGCAGGTCGCCGGTGCCTTGGCTGGTGCCCCCGCCGCCAGTTTCCCGCTGTTCCCCACCGGCAACAGCCTCGCCGACCAGTTGAAGATGGTCGCCCGCCTGATCTCCGTCTCGTCGGAACTGGGCGTGAAGCGGCAGGTGTTTTTCGTCTCGCTCGGCGGCTTCGACCTGCACGACAACCTCGTCGCGCAGCATCCGGGGCTCATGGCGAAGGTCGCCGACGGGATGAAGGCGTTCTACGACACCACCGTGGCGCTGGGCGTCGCCGACCGCGTGACCAGCTTCACCGCGTCGGATTTCGGCCGCACCCTGCAATCCAACGACGACGGATCGGACCATGGCTGGGGGTCGATGCACTTCGCGATGGGCGGCGCGGTGCGGGGCAAGCGCATCTATGGCACACCGCCCGCGATCGGCAACGGTACCGCCGACGATGTCGGGCAGGGCCGCCTGCTCCCGACCATCGCGGTCGATCAATATGCCGCCACCCTCGCCAGCTGGTTCGGCGTGTCCGACACCGACCTGCCCACCGTCCTGCCCAACATGGGCAACTACAACCGATCCGCCTGGAAACTGGGTTTCGTCTGACGAATTGTCTCGGATCGGGCCGGACCGGAGACATTGCGATGGCGCGCCGGCCCCGGCTCGCGCTATGAGCACTGCCACCGTGGCCAATTCCTCTCTCTCCACCCGCCCTCCGCGCGCCCCGATTGGCGAGGACGCCATGCTGGACCCCGCACTGGAAGACGACGCGCCCGACATCACGACCGCGGACCCGCTGGCGCGCGAGACCGCCGGCGCGCAAACGCTGTTCCGCGGTCTCGACATCCTCGAACTCGTGGCGCTCCGCCCGATCACCGCCGCCGACGTGATCCGCGAAACCGGCCTCACCCGCGCCACCGCCGCGCGTTTCATCGCCGCGCTCGTCGCCCGCCAGATGCTCGGCCGCGGGTCGGACGGCACGCTGCGCCTCGGCCCCCGCCTGATGTACGCCGCCTCGCGCGCCGCCGAGCAGGTCAACATCCTCAGCATCTGCCGCCCTTATTTCGAACGCTTCGTCATGACGGAGGGTCTGAGCATCTTCCTCGGCCGCCGCGACGGTGACTTCTCGGTGCATCTCGATCGGCATTCGGGCCGCGAGCATGTCGGCGTCTCGACCCGCCCCGGCGATCGTCGCGCCCTGCCCGACACCGGCATGGGCAAGGCGCTGATGCTGGATGACGATCCCGCCAACTGGGCCCGCCTGTTCGTGGAGGGTGGCGACCGCCACACCACGCCCGGCTGGGAAGCGCGGATGCATGAACACGTCCGCACCGGCGTCGTCATCCAGCAAGGCCCCCCGCCGGACCGGATCCGCTCCGTCGCCGCGCCGATCCGCGACGCCGCCGGCCGCATCGTCGCCGCGATCAGTGTCGCCACCGCCGCACAGAATCTCGACGACGCCGCGATGGCCGCACTTGCCCCCCGCGTCCTCGACATCGCCGCCGCGATCAGCGGCGAACTCGGCTGGGTGCCCGCCCGCTAAGGCACCGCCGCGCCACCCCTGTCCTACAGCCAACCAGATAGGTTAGTCACTGCGGTCATGATAGACCGCACCCCGACCCCGCGCGACCAGCGCCCCTCACTGCCGGCCTTTGATCCGGTCCCCCGCCGCAAGCCCCGCCACGACGGCTGGACACCCGCCCGCCAGGTCGCCTTCATCGAGGCGCTGGCCGATACCGGCTCCGTCACCCGCGCCGCCGCGCAGGTCAACATGAGCAGCGAGAGCGCCTATTACCTCCGCCGCCAGCCCGGCGCGGAGGGCTTCGCACGCGCCTGGGAAGCCGCGCTCGACATGGGCGTCCTCCGCCTGAAGGACGAGGCGTTCGATCGCGCGCTCAACGGCCAGCTCGTCCCCGTCATCGCCGGCGGCCAGTTGATCGGATATCGCCGCCGCAAGAACGACCGCCTCATCATGTTCATCCTGCGCCACTATGGCGCCCGCCCACAATCGGGCAGCTTCCGCCCCGCCCGCACGCCGCAGGCGGGGGCCACCCCCGTCGCGCCACCCGCCAACACCCTGCTCGCCGCGTTCGAGGGCCTCGACCTCGACGACGCCGCGCAGGACCAGATCGCCGCCATCCTCACCGCCTGCGCCGCCCGCGCCCGCGTCACCACCGCGCCGGACGATCCCGCCATCGCCTTCGTCCCCGCCCGCCGGATGCCCGACGACCACCCCGACGCGATCGAACTCACCGATGCCTTCCACTTCGAAGACGCCACCGATGCCGCGCCCGGCAACGAGTGCTGGCAGACCCTCGACCTGCCCGATCAGCGCGACGCCATCGCCGAAGCCGTCGCCGCGATCGCCGCCAGCAAGGCGAACGGCGAATGGGACCGCCAGCGCGCGGAGAGCCAGGCGGCATGGGAAGCCGGCGCCGCCAAGCGCGATCGCGACGCCCGCTTCGACTTGTTCATGCCATCGGGCCGACCGCCGGACGAGTGGAAGGGGTGATCCGGACGCCGCGTCCGTCGCTGATCTCCCTATGGCCGGCCGGGTCGCAACCCGTATCCCCCCTTTGTCAGCCTTCTGTGACTGCCAGTCACGCGCCCCGGTTTTCCTCGCTCTAGTTACACGAACAGATCGATGCGCTAACCAGACCCTCATTCGCTCGGCGGTATGGCCTGCCTGGCACACAAAGCGAGCCAGCCCATGTTCGATGAACCCGGTTTTCCACGCGGCGCTGACATCGACGACGACGACGCCCCCCTCATTTATACGTTTGCCTACTGCAGTCGTGCCGCCGAAGGGGTCGACGAAATCGAGGTCGGCCGTATCGTCGAGGCGGCTCAACGTCGTAATCTGGCACGCGGGATCACCGGGGTGCTGGTTTTTGGCAGCGGTGTCTTCTTTCAATGGGTCGAAGGATCTGCGGCCCAAATCGAGACTCTAATCGCGAACCTTCATCGCGATCCGCGCCACCACGATATCGTCACGCTGGAACGGGGTGAGGAAAATCGCGAGCGTCTGTATCCGAATTGGGAAATGGAGCGGGTCGATGCCGACAATATCCGCGCCGTACTGTTGGATGCACTAGAGAGCGCAGAAGACGCGAACAATGTCGCGGCACTGAAGCGTATCCTCGATCATCTAGATTCTGAGCCTCTCAATTCGCTGGAGCGCCGCTGAGTACGTCGGCGACTTTCAGCTTCGACCGTCGAAACCCAACGGCAAGTAAGCCGCGCTGTTCAACTGCTGGCCGCTTCGGCACCGGCACGCAAAAACACCTGTTGCAGCGCCTCTGGCGTAGCCTCTCGAACCGCGCCGCTGGCGACCTCCTCGGCTGTCCAAAGCCATGTGTGCGCTGGATCATGTAGCATCGCCCACTGCGGAAGGAGGCGGTCAGCTACCTCGACTCGACTGAGCAGTGTCACCGCGAGATGTCGGTCGTCAGCCAATATGCGGGCGAACAGCGCGTCAATCGCTCCCTCGTCTCCTTCGATTAGCTGAAGATAGATGTCGTGGCGGCAGATCAACGCGCCAGTGATACCGTCCCGCTCGTTTCTCCGGCGTGCAGTCGCGAGAATTGTAGCGAGTATATTTTCGTCATAGCCGAACGGCTCCGACATGTAGATCAATTGTGTAACCACGGCAACGACTCCCACTTGCCGCTCATGCTACGCGATCCGGGAACCATGGGCCATGACTGCTCTGCAACCCCTCGGCAAGCGGCTGGGCAATCACTCAACCGGAAGGTCGCGGCCGAGCCGGATCCGATCCCGCGTTGGAGGAAACGACCTTCCGGCCAGTCGGCATCGGTCGAACAAACGGTACACCTGTTACTAAGCGCGCCGCCCCGCGCGCCGAACGAGTGTCTCGTTTTTAGCGACACCAAACCGCTGATGTATGTCCAGACCTAGGCGATGCCAGAAGGCCCGTCGTCGAGATATCCAGCCCACCCTCAGCGGCGAAGATTACCCAGTATCGCATCGAGCGGATTGCCGCCGCCACTGCCGCCGAACAGACCACCCAATCCACCCAGGCCGCCAAGCCCGCCGGCGGCGGCGCCGGCATTGTGATTGCCCGCGCCCCCACCCAGCACCGATGCCAGAATACCGCCAAGGCTGCCGCCCGCACCGCCGCCACTGGTCGCCAGATGCCGCGCGACCATCGCCGCGACGATCGGCAACATCGCTTTCAGAATCGTCTGCGACACGCCCGACTCGCCGGCCGCCTGATCGGCGACCTGCCGGCTCACATCCTTGCTGCCGAAAATGCGGCCGAGAATATCGTTGCCCGCATCCGTCGTCGGCTGATCGACCGTGCCGACTGCTTCCGCGACAGAGGCGGGATCACCCGCCGCCGCCTGGTTCTGAAAACCGCCTAGCACCGACGGTATCAGCGTGGACAACGCCGATCGCGCCTGATCCGGGCTGATCCCGAATTGCGTCGCCAGCGCATCGATGTTCATGCCGCTCGATCCGAGTATCTGGTCCATTCCCTGCACGTCGCGTCTCCCTCGGGAGGATGGCCTACGCCACCCGGTCGATATCGCAGCGTATCAGTCGCCCCGTCGTTCCGTGGAAAGCCCGGATCGTTTCAAAAACAATTGTTGCCGTCTCCACTCCCGCTCGCGGGAGGGGTCGGGGGTGGGCCTGCCCGCAAGGGTGCGCGACGCGAGGGGTGCACGGCATCCAGCCCCGCGCCGCGGCAAAGCCGCGTCGTCGATCGACACGGGCGAGGACAGGCTCGCCCGGCCGTCGACCGGCTCGACGCTGGTCCTCGTCCAACTTGGCGATTGCTCCGCAATCCCCTCCTTGGCCTCAGGCGTCGTCGCCCATCCTCAGCGCCGCGATGAACGCCTCCTGCGGAATGCTCACCGAGCCATATTCCCGCATCTTCGCCTTGCCCTTCTTCTGCTTCTCCAGCAGCTTCTTCTTGCGGGTCGCGTCGCCGCCGTAACATTTCGCGGTCACGTCCTTGCGCATCGCGCTGATCGTCTCGCGCGCGATCACCTTGCCGCCGATCGCCGCCTGGATCGGGATCTTGAACAGATGGCGCGGGATCAGGTCCTTCAGGCGCTCGACCATGCCGCGCCCGCGAATCTCTGCCGTGCCGCGATGGACGATCATGCTCAGCGCATCGACCGGCTCCTCGTTGACGAGGATGCTCATCTTGACGAGATCACCCTCGCGATAGCCGATCTGCGTATAATCGAAGCTGGCATAGCCCTTCGACAGCGATTTCAGCCGGTCATAGAAATCGAACACCACCTCGTTCAGCGGCAATTCGTACGTCGCCTGCGCGCGGCCGCCGACATAGGTCAGGTTCTTCTGAACGCCGCGCCGGTCCTGACACAGCTTCAGGATGCTGCCGAGATATTCGTCGGGGACATAGATCGTCGCCTGAATCCACGGCTCGCTGATCGTCGCGATCTTGTTGGGATCGGGCATGTCGGCCGGGTTGTGCAGATCGATCTGCGTGATCCCCGCCGGATCGGGATGGGTGAACTCGATCTGGTACACCACCGACGGCGCGGTGGTGATCAAGTCCAGGTCATATTCACGCGTCAGCCGCTCCTGGATGATCTCCAGATGCAACAGGCCCAGGAACCCGCAGCGGAAACCGAAGCCCAGTGCGGCGCTCGTCTCCATCTCGAAACTGAACGACGCGTCGTTCAGCCGCAGCTTGCTGATCGATTCGCGCAGCTTCTCGAAGTCGTTAGCGTCGACCGGGAACAGCCCGCAGAACACCACCGGCTGCACTTCCTTGAAGCCTTCCAGCGCCTGTTCCGCCGGCCGCTTCGCATCGGTCAGCGTGTCGCCGACGCGGGCCTGTGCCACATCCTTGATCTGCGCGGTGATGAAGCCGATCTCGCCCGTGCCCAGTTCCTGCAACTGCTCGATCTTGGGCCGGAAACAGCCGACGCGGTCGACCAGATGGGTGGTACCCGCCTGCATGAACTTGATCTGCTGCCCGCGCTTCAGCGCGCCGTCGATCACGCGGATCAAGATGACGACGCCCAGATACGGGTCGTACCAGCTATCGACCAGCATCGCCTTCAGCGGCGCCGCCGCATCGCCCTTGGGCGGCGGGATGTTGGTCACGATCGCTTCCAGGATTTCGGCGATGCCGATTCCCGATTTCGCGGATGCCATCACCGCCTCGGACGCGTCGATGCCGATCACGTCCTCGATTTCCTTGCGGACCTTCTCGGGCTCGGCAGCGGGCAGGTCGATCTTGTTGATGACGGGCACGATCTCGTGATCGTGCTCGATCGACTGGTACACATTGGCCAGCGTCTGCGCCTCGACCCCCTGTGCGGCGTCCACGACCAGCAACGCGCCCTCGCACGCTGCCAGCGAGCGGCTTACCTCGTACGCGAAGTCGACATGCCCGGGCGTGTCCATCAGGTTCAGGACGTAATCCAGCCCGTCCTTCGCCTGATAGGCCAGACGCACCGTCTGGGCCTTGATGGTGATCCCCCGTTCCTTTTCAATGTCCATGTTATCAAGGACTTGCTCACTCATCTCGCGCGCCGTCAGCCCGCCCGTCTGTTGGATCAGCCGGTCGGCCAGCGTCGACTTGCCATGGTCGATATGCGCGATGATGGAGAAGTTGCGGATGCGGTCGAGCGGGGTGGACATAATCCTGCCGCCTCTAGCAGCGGCATCGCCACCGTCAAAGGCGATAGCGGACGACGGCCGCATTACCCGTCATCTGGTGGCAACCAACCCATGCTGTTACACGATCGAAACGGACACGACCCGTTGCCGCACGTCGGTTTGGTCCGTGGAGGGCATCATCTTGGGGGACTGCATTGTGATCGTTGCGAAAGACATGTTGATGGCCGGCAGCGCGGCGATGCTGCTGCTCGCGACTCCGGCCGCGGCCCAGCGACTCGCCAAGCCGTCAGGGACGCAGAAGACGCAGGGCGCGACGATGAGCGACGTGCCGCATTGCGCCCGCAAGCTTGGCACGATCTCGGTCGTCGATGGCGACGATCCGCGCGGCTGGACGCAATATTCGCTGGCCTCACCCCAGAAGCTGTTGAAGGTGCTGATCCAGCGATCCGGCTGCTTCAACCTCGTCGATCGCGGTAGCGGCCTGCAAGCAGCACAGCTGGAACGCAACATCGGCAGCGACCTGGGCCTGCAACGCCGCTCCAATGTCGGCCAAGGCCAGATCAAGGCGGCCGATTATGTGATGATCGCCGAGCTTCAGGCGGCGAACAGCAATTCGGGCGGCAGCGGCATCGGCGCCGGGATCGGCGGCCTGCTCGGCGGCCGCTTCGGCGCCGCGGTCGGCGGCATGGGCAGCAAAAAGATGGAGGCGAACACAGTCCTGTCCGTCACCAACGTCCGCACGACCGAGACGATCGCGACCACCGATGGCTATGCCGCCAAGAACAGCCTGTCTTTCGGCGGTGGCGCGGGCGGCTTTCTGGGCGCCGGTGTCGGCATTGTCGGCGGCGGATACGACAATACCGATATCGGTCGCATCGTGACGCTGTCTTTCATCCAGGCCTATTCGAAACTGGTCAACGAACTCGGCCTCGTCCAGACGGGCGATACCGGCACGGCACAGGCGGCCCCCTCCAAGACCTTCACCGCCATGGCCCCGGTCGCGATGCGCGCCACCGCCGCGGCGACCGGTAAGACGGTCCGGATGCTGTCGCCCGGTGCGATCGTCTATCCCACGGGCACGAAGAACGGCCTGTGGTGGGAAGTCGCCGACGAGAACGACAATGTCGGCTGGGTCCTGAACACCAAGCTTACTCCCTCACAGTAAGAGGCGGCTACACCCGGCGCATCAAGGGTGCGTCGGGGTATCCATCATCCGCCTGATGGCAGCGACGGCATTCAGGTATCGTTGCTCCCCTTGCCCGCCGACCAGCGCCCATCGCACGCCCCGCCGGTCCAACTCCGCCCGGCATAAGTCGAAGAACCGCTGCCTCGCTTCGACGGAACCGAACATGCGGGTGCCATCGTCCACCCACGGCAGATCGATGTCGAACAACAGATAGAGGTCGGCTGTACCGCCCCAGGCATCGAACCATGGATCGCGCCGCCGGAATAACATGTCGGCCCAGACCGCGGTCATAAGCGGATCGGTGTCGACGATCACCGGAGTCGGTCCAGTCGCGATCGCAGCCCGAGCCAGCCGGTCATGTCCCTCTGCAATGGCGACCAGATCGGCCATCGCAAAGTCGGTGCCGTGCGCCTCGGCATAATCCCGGCCATATTCGGCGACATAGGGCGTGCCCAGCCACGCCGCGAGCCGTGGTCCAACCGTCGATTTGCCGGTGCTTTCCGGCCCATGCAGGCAGATCGACCGGATCGTCATGCCCGTCGCCGCCAATCGACCAAGCCCCATGTCGCCAGGATCAGGAAAACACCGTACAACACTGCCGTCAGCCACAATCCCTTGACGACGTAAAGCCCGATCGATCCGACATCGACGGCGATCCACAGCACCCAATTCTCCCATTTCCGCTTTGCCATCAGCCATTGCGCGGCAATGCTGGCGGCGGCCAGCGCGGCGTCCCACCATGGCATGCTGGCATCGGTGAAACGGTGCATGCCCGTCCCCCAGATCGTGGCGGCCAGCGCGATGCCAATCAGCCAGCCGATCCGCGCTGGCCATGTCATCGTCTCGACCATCACCTGCCCCGCCGCCGCCCGGTTCCGCGTCCAGGCAACCCAGCCATAGGCATTCACGACGACGAAGAATCCCTGCAACAGCGTGTCGCTGTACAGCCGCGCCTCGACGAACACGACGGCATAGACCGCGACCGTCGCTATCCCGAACGGGTAATTCCAGATGCTGCGGCGCACCACCAACGTCACGTTGATTACACCCAGCACAAAGGCGACAGCTTCAAGATCGTTCACGCGCCCGCCCCTACTGCCTACACCCGGCAATACCAATGGCCCGCCGCGCGATACGCAAAACCGCAGCGATCCATGAAGACGCTTGCGTCAGTCGGGACCGCTAGGTATAGGCGCGCCTCCAAGCACGGCCGGCCTTTTCGAAGCGCCTGTCGCACTCCGTCGGGGAGTAGCTCAGCCTGGTAGAGCACTGTCTTCGGGAGGCAGGGGCCGGAGGTTCGAATCCTCTCTTCCCGACCACATTATCATATCATTTGGTGGAACCGATCCCGTCTTGGCCGGATCGTCCGAGGTCTGCGAACCAGTCCGCGTAGGGCGTGTTGCGCGCCATATGACGGTTGAGGTCGGGGGCACCGTCCTGCCACCATACCGGCCCGCGCTCGCCCAGCGCCCGCTTTGCTTCATCGACGGCTGCGCGGGCGGATCGTTCGGCAAGCAGGGTTTCTGCGCGCTTGGCGATCCCGACCGCACGCCGGGCGCGCATCAGTTCGTCAACCAACCGCTGTCGTTCTACATCCGAGAGGCTGGGATCAGCCATCCGCCACAACCGTCCGCGCACCACGAAATAGCGGCCGTCCGGTGTCACCGGATGACCACTAGCGCCCTGCATGCTGTTAGCCGGCAACCGACAGTTCCTTCGCCAGCGTGCGGGCGGCCTGCCCCACCGCCAGCCAGCATTGACGTTCGTCTTCGGCATCGGCCAAGGCGCGATGCGCGGGGGTCTGGCCGGGTGCACGGACATTGGTCATCGCAAGCAGATCGCCGACCGTCGCGGTCAGCCGGTCCGCCGGCACGACCGGCGCGAGGATCGCGGTCGCGCATTCGCGCTGGGCATCATCGCTGTCGCGTAGGCGCAAGGTGTGGCGATCGAACCCGGCCGCGCGAAGCAGAGCGCTGAGCCATTTGCCATCCCAAGACGGCGCGCTCGCCAACAGATCATGCCCCGTCAGTTCCGCTACCATCCGCCGGGCGACCACATCGTGAGCGGTCCCTTCACGCACCAACCGATCACGCGGAATATGATGAATCGCCTCGGCCGTATCATCCCAATCAGTCCAAGACGGTGCTGGATGGATAAGATGCGCCTCGGACCGACCGTCTTCGAACACCCAGGCCACCTCGATCGGTACACCACGTTTTCCGAGTGACGAGGCTTCGAAGTCGATGAACACCAGCATCGTGCCACAATGCAATGGACGGCGGAACGACCCGATCCGATCCCGATGAGCCGTCATATGCCCATCAAGGCACCGTCGCTTTGGTCGCGGCAGAGCGCGCCAGTGGGTGCCGACCGACAACTCCTTGGCGCGCGGCGACTTCACCGATCCTGACGAGATCGAGCATCGACGGACCCTTCACCACCGGCAGTTCGGCGCCGGCAGTTCGGCGCCGTCGGCATCATGGCAATGATGATGGATCAAGGCGTTCTTAACCCGCGACGTGCATGATGACGATCGATGCATGACCTGCGCGCCGGTTTGCTGTAGCGCCATGCGCGGTCAAGCGTCGGCGCAGCGGCCGTTTCGTCAGAACTTTCTAGGACGCACCTGTTGTATCTGATCAAAGCAGCATTGTTCCTGGGTTTTGCCTCGATGGCGGGGCTGGTCCTGTTTTTCGTGTGCGCGAACAAGTCGATCGGGCGCGAATTCCGTAACAAGCTGATGATGGTGCTGGCCTATGGCATCCTCGTCTCGTTCTTCAGTCCCACGCCGCTGATCTGCAACCTGCTGGCGTTCCTCACGGTGCCGCTGTTCGCCCGCAAGCGGACCGAGATCGCGCCGATCTATATCTTCTCGTTTCTGATCCTGCCGGGTGTCGGCATGCCGCTGACGATCGGCGGCACCTGGCTGATGGCGGTCGACAACATCATGAGCGTGACCGCCGGCGCGGCGGTGATGGCGACGATCAAGGGCGGGGGCGGCGGTCAGCGCAGTTGGACCATACCCGGCATCTGCCTGCTCGCCATCTTCTCCGTCTATGTTCTGTCCGGCATCCGCGCGACGACCGCGACCAATATGCTACGCGTGCTCGTCGAGCAGCTTTGCACCATCGTCCTGCCCTTTTACGCGGTGCGGCGGTCGATCCGGACCGGTGACGACGTCCGGCGCATCTTCATCGGCATGGTTGCCGCGACGGCCGCGCTATCGTCGCTGGCAATCTATGAGGCATGGACGACATGGCCGCTATATCGTGTGATCTACGATCATTACGGAATTACGCTGGGCAGTGGCGCGTCGGTTAAGATGCGTGGCGGCCTGTTACGCTCGCCGGGACCGTTTCCGGAGCCGACCTCATTCGCGTATTGGCTGTCGATCGGTACGTTCATCGGCATGTCGAGCAGTTGGATGTTCCGGTCGAAGATGATGTTCTGGGGGATGTGCGCGCTGCTGTTGCTGGGCATGTACGCGCCGCAATCGCGCGGCGCCTGGCTGGGCCTGATCGTCGCCTATCTGGTCTATCAGATCGGCACGGGGCAGGTTTCGAAGATGCTGAAAGGGGTCGTCGTCGCGGCCCTGTTCGGCGGCCTGGTATATGGCGCGGCCCTGACTATTCCACAGGTCGCCCAGACGCTCGGTCTGGATACGACCGGCGTCGTCAAACGCGACTATCGCCAGGATCTCTGGACGCGCGGGATCGAGGAAGCGCAGCATAATCTGTTGTTCGGCACCGACATTGGTACGGTCGTGACCAGCCTCGCCGATATGAAACAGGGTGAGGGCATCGTCGATTTCGTGAACACCTATCTCTACGTGCTGCTCGTGTCGGGGCTGGTCGGCGTGATGGCGTTCGGCAGTAGCCTGTTGATCCCGATCGGCGTGTTGTGGAAACGGGCCAAGATGCTGCGGCGTTACGATACCCGGCAGCTATCCGTGATCGCCGCGCTGTTGGGGTCGATCGCGGTCATGCTGGCCTTCACGTCGCTCGTCGGTCGATCGACCATGGGACTGGGCGTCATGCTCGGCATGGCCGCGGCCTTATCGAAGATGCGGCCGGCCAATCTGATGACCCAGAAAAAGCCGTCACGCCGACCAAGAAACCTCGGTGCGAACGATGCTATGCCTCAGGTCGATCCCATCCCGGCGATGGCGGGATAACCTTCAGAACCCGCCGCCGATCGCCCGCGTCGCATAATAGACGCCGGCTCCGATCAGACCAGCGGCGGGCAACGTCACGAACCATGCGATGACGATGTTTGAAGCGACATTCCAGCGGACCGCGGACACCCGCCGGGCCGCACCGACACCGACGATCGCGCCGGTGATCGTGTGCGTCGACGACACCGGGATACCCCACAACGTCGCCGCGAACAGCGTGATCGCGCCACCCGTTTCGGCGCAAAATCCCTGCGCCGGTGTCAGCCGCGTGATCTTCGACCCCATGGTGTGGACGATCCGCCAACCGCCCGACAGCGTTCCCAGCGCCATCGCCGCCTGACAGCTCAGCACGACCCAGAACGGCACGGTGAACTCGCCACCGCCCATATAGCCCTGACTGTAGAGCAACACCGCGATGATCCCCATTGTCTTCTGCGCGTCGTTGCCGCCGTGCCCGAGAGAATAGAGCGCGGCCGAGATCAACTGCAACTTGCGGAACCGCTTGTCGACGCCGATCGGCGTCAGCTTCAGGCTGGTCCACGCCACCACCAGCACCAGCATCAGCGCCAACAGCAACCCGATCGCGGGCGAGGCGAAGATCGCCACCACCGTCTTGATGACGCCGCCCCATACGATCGCCACCGATCCCGCCTTGGCCATGCCGGCGCCCAGCAATCCGCCGATCAGCGCGTGGCTGGACGAGGACGGGATGCCCAACACCCAGGTAATGACGTTCCAGCTGATCGCCCCCATCAGCGCGCCAAAGATCACCGCCGCGTCGATCACCTCGGCCTGAATGATGCCCTTGCCCACCGTCTGCGCGACATGGAGGCCAAAAACGGCAAAGGCGATGAAGTTGAAGAACGCCGCCCACGCTACAGCCCATTCGGGCTTCAGCACGCGCGTCGATACGACGGTGGCGATGGAATTGGCGGCATCGTGCAGGCCGTTCAGGAAATCGAACAGCAGCGCGATACCGATCAAGCCGATCAGCAGGGGAAGCGAAATCATGTCGGGCCTCTCAGGCGTGGTCGATCACAAGACCCTGGATTTCATTCGCGACATCCTCGAACCGGTCGACGATCCGTTCCAGATGGCTGTAGATTTCGCGACCGACGACGAACTGCATCGGGTTGTCCTGATGCTCCAGGAACAATGATCGGATGCCCTGATCATGGATATCGTCCGCCTGACCCTCGATCCGGATCATCCGCGCGGTGAGCTCGTTCAACCGGTCGCCGTTGCGGTTCACCGATCGTAGCAGCGGGATCGCCTCCGCCGTGATGCGCGCCGCCTCGACGATGATGCCGGCCATGTCGCGCATCGCCGGATAGAAGTCGGTGACGCCGTACAGCGTGATCGAATTCGCCGTCTGGTTCATCTGGTCGATCGCGTCGTCCATCGCGCCGATCAATTCGATGATCGCGCTACGGTCGAACGGAGTCACGAACACCCGGCGAACGTCCTGCAACACGTCGCGGGTGATGTCGTCCGCTTCATGCTCATGCGCGACGATCGCCGCGACCTGTTCGGCGATCGCCCCCTCGCCGTGCAGCAATTTCGCCAGCGCGTCGGCGCCGGCGACCAGCGTCGCGGCATGCGCCTCGAACTGCTCGAAGAATCGCCCCTGCTTGGGCATCAACGACTGGAACCAGCCAAGCATCGGAAATCGCCTCCTTATCCCGGTGCAGATCACCGGGAGCATTCGTTCAGCGAGCGTCGATGGCGCAGGTGGCGTGCGAAAGCCAGCGATCAACGCCTGCAATTCCGGCTCATCTACCGCCGCGGCGGCATCCGACAGGGTGAACCAGCGCGTCTGGCGCTGCCCGCGCTCGGGCCAATCCGCGTCCTGCCGCACCGCCGCCAGCGGATAGATCGCGACCGTCGCCTCGATGACGCCGCGGCGGCGCCGCTTGATATACCGGAAATCGCCCAGCATGGCGGCACAGGGATAGCCGCGCACGCCGGCCTCCTCCCACGCCTCCTGCGCGGCGGCATCGTGCGGGGCTAGTCCAACAATGGGATGCCCCTTGGGCACCACCCAGCGACCGGTGTCGCGCGAGGTGATGAGCATCACCTCGATCGCGCCATCGGCCGTCATTCTATAGGGCAGGGCACCGATCTGATGCAGCATCGCTGTCCAACGTGGGCCGCGCCGATCGACTTGGCAACGGCGAACGCGACCCGCCCGTCGTCAAGACTTCCGCTTAAGTCCGAACCGGCGGAACAGGCCGCGCTTCGACAGCGCCTCGAACATCTCCTCCGGCCCTTCGGGATCGAGCACCTCGTTATCCGCCAACCATTCCTCGATCGCGCTCAGATCGGGTTCTTCGAACGGGCGCAGCGTCTTGCCCGATCCGCGCAGTCGCTCGATCGTCTCGATGATCGACCCGGACGACTCGATCGCGTCGGCTACCACTTTCCGCTCCAGCCCCAGATGCTCGGCGATCAAGCCGTCACGAATCGCCGTTACACCCGCCCGCTCGCTCTCCGTTCCCGCCACGATCGCCAGATCGCACTCGGTATCCAGCCGCAGCGACCGGTTATTCATATTGCTGGATCCCAGCCGGAAGATGCGATCGTCGGCAATCAGGATCTTGGCGTGGCAATAGATCGAGGTGCCGCCCTTCGTACAAGGATGATACATGCGCAGCCGGCGATGCTTGTCACGCCGCCGCAGCGCCTCCATCAATCGGCCGCGTGCGGTGTCCATCGCCAATGGCTCCAGCCACCCTTGCGCGGTGACGGGGTTGATGATGACGATCTCCGGCCCGTCCGGCTCGTCCAGTCGCCGCGCTACCGCCTCGGCGATCCGGCGCGAGGCGAAATACTGGCTTTCGATGTATAAGTGGCGCTTGGCCGACGCGATCTGCGTCAGGAACAGTGCCTCGCTCTCATGCACCGGCACCTGATCGGGCATTTTCGGGAAGGTTCGGGCGATGCCGACATCGATGTCGGTGAAATCGACCGCCAGCCCCTCCGGCCAGCAACCACCAACCGCGTCCGGTTCGGGCAGCAGTTCCTTGCCCCCCGCCGCCCGCCATCGTTCGCGGAACAGCACGCCCAGCGTCGCGGCGACCGGCCCCTGCACGGCGCTGATCGCATCGTGCCAGGGCTTGTACGACTGGCCCCAGGAGTGCTTGCGCAGCGGCTGTTCGTCGAGATGCTCGCGCGTGTCCCAGCGATCGCCGGTCATGTCGATGCCGCCGCAAAAGGCCAGGCAATCGTCGATGATGACGATCTTCTGATGGTGCGACGCGCCGGTCGGGTGATGGCCATCCAGCTTGGTGTGGATACGCGGATGCGCCATCCATTTCAGGACGGTGAATAACGTCCCCCCGCGCCCTAGCGACTTGATCGCGCCCAAATCCCAGCGAAGCAGGAACACCTCCAGATCAGGATTGCGCTCGACCACATCGTACACGAACGCGCCCAGCGATCGGGGCGGCCCGTTCACGCTGTGGTCCAGCACGATGCGCGCGTCGAAATCCCAGCCGATCAGCAGGATGCGCTTCTTTGCCTGCAACATCGCCTCTCGGGCGACCCGGAAATACGAGTCCGCATCGACGATCACCGACATTCGGTCGGCGCGTTCGATACGCCAGCAATCCTTGCCCGGTGTCATAATCGGCTTTTGCCCCCGTGTTCGCGGCGCTCATGATGAGGGCGCTGCGCGCTGGCAAACGCCGAAAGCTCGCACCGGGTCCCTCAACGCCTTATCTCTGCGGCACCATGACCGAGCAGGTTCTCCGCAAGATCATCCACGTCGACATGGACGCCTTCTACGCATCCGTCGAACAGCGCGACGATCCGGCCCTGCGCGGGCGGCCGGTGGCGGTCGGCGGATCGCGGGCGCGTGGCGTCGTGGCGGCGGCGAGTTATGAGGCGCGCGCTTTCGGCGTCCGGTCGGCGATGCCCTCGTCCAGCGCCGCCCGCGCCTGCCCCGATTTGATCTTCGTGCCGCCGCGATTCGATGTGTATCGCACCGTTTCCGGCCAGATCCGCGCGATCTTCGCCGACTATACCGACCTGATCGAACCGCTGTCACTGGACGAGGCATATCTTGACGTGTCAGAGGATCGCCACCGACTCGGCTCCGCCCGTGCTATTGCCGAGGCGATCCGCGCCCGCATCCACGCCGACACCGGCCTCACCGCATCCGCTGGCGTCAGCTACAACAAGTTCATCGCCAAGCTGGCCTCCGACCAGAACAAGCCAGACGGCCTGTGCGTCATCCCGCCCCGCCATGGCCCCGCTTTCGTCGCCGGCCTGCCGGTAAAACGCTTCCACGGCGTCGGCCCGGTCACTGCGCGGCGGATGGAGGCGCTCGGCATACTGAGCGGTGCCGATCTGGCGGAGCGGTCGCTGGCGTTCCTGCAACAGCATTTCGGCAGCTATGCCGCCTATCTGTACAACGCCGCACGAGGACAGGACGATCGCCCCGTCCGCGCCCACCGCGCCGCCAAGTCGATCGGCGCCGAACGCACGTTCGAGCAGGATTTGAGCGACCCCGTCGCGCTCCGCGATGCGCTCGTCGTCGTCGCCGATGCCGCCTGGGCGCGGATCGACCGCGCGTCTGCGCTCGGGCGGACCGTGACGCTGAAGCTGCGTCGGGCGGATTTCACCACGATTACCCGCGCCCGCTCACTGATCCGACCAGTGGCCGATCGTACCGAGTTTTTCGGCATCGGCCATGACCTGCTGGCTGCGCAATTGCCGGTGCCCGGCGGTGTCCGCCTGCTCGGCCTGACGCTGTCGGCGCTGGTCGACGAGGCGGCGATCGTCCCTGATCGCCAGCCCCTGCTGCCACTATAACAGCCGTCAGCCCGTCGTGAACGACGTCTGCAATTGCGCACCCAACGCTTGCGCCCCCAGCACGATCGCACCCAACGGACCGGCGTTGCCGCCCAGCGCCGGCGGCACGACATAGGTCTCGGGATCGCCCACCTCCGGCAGGGCGACGTAACCGGCCAGACTCTTCGCCATCGCCGCCCGTACCCGCGGGAAGAGGTGATCGGTGCCGACCATCACCCCGCCACCCATCACGATCCGCCGCGGCACGCCGGTCAGCACGAGTGAATGGAGCAGCTGACCCAGAGCATGCGCGATCAGGTCCCAGGCGGGATCGTCCGCGGCCAGCTTGTCGCCGGGAATTCCCGTGCGCGCGGCAATTGCCGGACCAGCCGCGAGCCCCTCCAGGCACGCGCCATGATAGGGGCAGTTGCCCACCCAATCGTCGCCGGGCATCCGTACCGGGCGCAGATGGCCAAGCTCCGAATGCGTCAACCCATCGACCGGCTTACCGCCGGCGATCAGGCCGACGCCGATACCGGTGCCGACTGTCGCATAGGCGATATCCGCCAGCCCCTTCGCCGCACCCCACCGCGCCTCGGCCAGCGCCGCGCCGACGACGTCGGTGTGGAAACCGGTCGGAACGCCGGCATGGCGCTTCAGTCGCGCCGCCACGTCCTGCCCCGCCCAACCCGGCTTTGGGGTCGAGGTGATATGGCCGTAAAGCGGACTGGCATGGTCGATCGACACTGGCCCGAAACTGGCGATGCCCAGTGCCGAAAAGCCCGACCACCGGTCCAGCACCGCCTCGATCGCACTCAGCGTCTCTTCCGGCCGCGTCGTCGGCAGTTGGACGCGATCCTCGATATCGTCGGGGCCACGCGCCAGAATGCAGATGCACTTGGTGCCGCCCAGTTCCACGCCGGCGACCAGCGGTGCCTCGCCCATATCACTCTCCCGAATTGCTGACATGATTATGAGTGAAATCGATTGCGCGCGAAAGCCCCGCCGTTAAAGAGCTGCCTTTTTAGCTTTCATCATGGTGCGAAACCGGGCTGCCCAGCCAGGCCGGCTTTCTTGTCGTCCACGCGCCAGCGCCAGCGCATCCGCATCGACATCGCCGGTGATGACTGATCCCGCGCCGACGATCGCACCGGCGCCGATCGATACCGGCGCCACCAGTGCGGAATTGGAGCCGATGAACGCGCCCGCGCCGATCGTCGTGCGGTATTTCAGATAACCGTCGTAATTGCAGGTGATGGTGCCCGCGCCGATGTTCACGCCCGGCCCGACATCCGCATCGCCCAGATAGGTCAGGTGGCTGGCCTTGGCGCCCTCGCCCAGCACCGCCTTCTTCATTTCGACGAAGTTGCCGACCTTGGCATGCGCGCCCATCACCGCCCCCGGCCGCAGTCGGGCATAGGGGCCGACCTCCGCGCCCTCGCCCACGATCGCGCCCTCCAGATGGCTGAATGCGTGGATCATGGCGCCATCCGCCACCCGCACGCCGGGGCCGAACACGACGTTCGGTTCCACCGTCACATCGCGGCCCAGCACCGTATCGTGTGCGAACCACACCGTATCGGGCGCGACCAGCGTCACCCCATCGCGCATCGCCTCGATCCGCCGCCGCGCCTGCCAACCGGCCTCGACCGTCGCCAGTTCGCCGCGGCTATTGACGCCCGCCACTTCGTCCGCGCCTGTCTCGATGACCGCCGATCCGTGGCCGTCCGCGCTTGCCAGTATGACGATATCGGGCAGGTAATATTCGCCCGCCGCATTGTCGTTGCCAACCCGCGCCAGCAGCGACCACAGATTCTCCGCCCGTGCGGCCATCAGCCCTGAATTGCACAGCGTTTCCGCCCGTTCGGCCTCGGTTGCGTCCTTGTACTCGACCATCCGGTCGATACGCCCTTCGGCGTCGGCGATTACCCGGCCATAGGCGCCCGGGTCGACGGGACGAAAGCCCAGCACCACCGCTGCTGGCGCGTCATCCGCGCGCAACCGATCGAGCATCCGCCGCATCGTCGCTGCCGTCACCAGCGGCACGTCACCATACAGGACCAGCACATCGCCCGCGAAGCCGGCCAGCGCCGCCTCTGCCTGCCGCACCGCGTGGCCCGTGCCGAGCTGTTCGGCCTGCAGCGCCGTGGCGATCCCCAGCGGCGCGACCGCCGCTTCCACCTGTTCGCGACCCGCACCCGTCACCACCACCACTCGCTCGGGTGCCAGTTCACCGACCGCGGCGAGCAGATGCAGCAGCATTGGCCGCCCCGCGATCGGATGTAGCACCTTGTGCGTGTCGGACTTCATCCGCGTGCCCTTGCCCGCAGCGAGGACGATGGCGGCAAGCGGACGGGTCGTTGAATCGGTCATGACGCGGGCGGGTGCCACGAAAGCCTTGCCAATGCCATAGGCTGGCTGGCACGCCCCGCCGCATGACCGATTTTCCCTTCGCCATCGTCGGATTCGACATGGACGGCACGCTGCTCGACACCAGCGGCGATCTCGCCGCCGCGGTCAATCACGCCCTGGAAAGCGCAGGGCGACCAACGCTGCCGGTCGATGAGATCCGCACGATGATCGGCGGCGGCGCACGGCATATGCTGGCGCAGGGTATGGCCCGCACCGGCGGCTGCACCGATGACGAACTCGATGTGCTCCACCACCGCCTCCTCGATTATTACGAAACGCATATGATCGTGGAGACAGCACCCTATCCCCACGCCCTCGCCGCCCTCGACACACTGGCCGAACAGGGCGTGACGCTGGCCGTCGTCACCAACAAGCTGGAACGATACGCCGCCCACATCCTCGACTCGCTCGATCTCGCGGATCGGTTCGCCTGCCTGATCGGCGGCGATACGATGGGGCCGGGAAACGGCAAGCCATCGCCAGCACCGATCCACGCGATGATCGACCGCTGCGGCGGCGGTCGCGCCGCCTTCGTCGGCGATTCGATCTATGACGTGAAGGCTGCAAAGGCCGCTCACGTGCCGGTGGTTGCATGCAGTTTCGGCTTCCTCGATCGTCCGGTCGCCGATCTGGGCGCTGACGCGGTCATCGACGGGTTCGACCAGTTGGTGCCGACATTGCGCCGACTGGGTGGCGATCGCTGAACCGATGAGCGGAAGATCGGCTCGCCACGCCCTGCCCGCGCTGGCGATCGTCATGGTCGCCACCGTCGCGGTGTTCCTGATCGGGCGGCAATGGGAACCGGCGATGGTCGCGCTGGTCGGTGGCATCGCCGCCGTTCTGCTCGCCCGTGGTCGGGAAGACGATGCGCCGACCACGCCGGTGGCCGAGCCGCAGGAATCGCCCCTGGGTCAAGTGCTGGACGCCGTCGCCGATCCCGTTCTTCTCGTGTCGGCGGGCCGGGTAACACTCGCCAATCGCGCCGCGCGGACGCTGCTGGGCACGCATATCATCGGTGAAGATGCGCGCGTCGCAATCCGCCACCCCGCCGCCGCCGCCGCGCTCGCCGCGCCGGGTGGCCAGCCGGTCGAACTCGTCGGCATCGGCGCCCGCGACCGACGCTGGGAGATGCGCGTCGCCGCCGTGTCCGACGATCTCGCCGTCGTCGACCTGATCGACCGCACCGAATATGCGGCGGCCGAGCGGATGCGCGTCGATTTCGTCGCAAATGCCAGCCACGAACTGCGCACGCCACTCGCCTCGATCCTCGGTTACATCGAAACGCTGGGCGAAGAAGCGGGCGAGGAACCCGCGATCCGCAAACGCTTCCTGAAGATCATGATGGACGAGGCACGGCGGATGCAGCGGCTGGTCGAGGACCTGTTGTCGCTGTCGCGGATCGAGGCGGACAAATATCGTCTGCCCGACCAGCCGATCGATCTTGGCGTCCTGCTGGGCGAGGTATGCGTGGAACTTCGCTCGTCCGGCAGCGCCCGCGCCGCCGACGTGGAATGCGTCGTCGCAGAGGGGATCGGCACGATCGCGGGCGACCGTGCGCAATTGTCGCAGCTGTTCCACAACCTGCTGGGCAACGCGATGAAATATGGCCGCGCCGCCACCCCCGTCATCGCCCGGATCGATCGCGTGCCGACCGGTGTCGCGATCATCGTCACCGATCAGGGCGACGGCATCGCGCCGGAACATCTACCCCGTCTCACCGAGCGATTCTATCGCGCCGATCCGGGGCGCAGCCGCTCGCTGGGCGGCACCGGACTTGGCCTGGCGATCGTAAAGCATGTGGCGGAGCGGCATCGCGGCCGGCTCGACATCGCCAGCCGCGTCGGCGTCGGCACGACGGTCACGGTTACGCTGCCGCCCCCGCCCTCCGGATCGCTGCCCGGATCGACTGTCATGAAAGCGTAACCGCAGCGTCACATAGGCGGCTCGCACGGGTGGCAGGGCCACTCCTCATGGGAATGTTCATGCGCCGCCAGCTTATCATCGGCCTGCTGCTGCCGCTGGCCGCGTGTCAGGATCAGGCCAATGGCGGCGGCGCCGGCGCGCGTGACCAGATCACGGCGGTCGGATCATCCACCGTCTATCCTTTCACCACGATGGTCGCCGAACAGTTCGTCGCCAGCGATCCCGATGCGAAGGCGCCGGTGATCGAATCGACCGGCACCGGCGCCGGCATGAAACTGTTCTGCGCCGGCATCGGCGCCGCCCACCCGGATATCGAGGACGCCTCGCGCCGGATAAAGGCCAGCGAGTACAAGGATTGCGCCGCCAACGGCGCGCGCGACGTGCTGGAAATTCAGGTGGGCATCGATGGAATCGCCTTTGCCGAGGCGAAGAATGGTCCGAAGATGCAGTTGACGCCCACCGACCTCTATCTGGCGCTGGCCGCCGCGCCGAACGGCAAGCCAAACCAAAGCAGCACGTGGCGGGACGTGAACCCCGCCCTGCCCGCCATTCCCATCCAGGTGTACGGCCCGCCCGCGACCAGCGGCACCCGCGACGCATTGGCCGAACTGATCCTGACCAAGGGATGCGAGACATCGAACCCCGCCGCCAAGCCGATGGCCAAATCCGACCCCGACGGCCACAAGGCGCTGTGCACCCGCGTTCGCGAGGACGGCGCCTATGTCGATGCCGGCGAGAACGACAATCTGATCGTCCAGAAACTGCAATCGAACCCCAATGCAATCGGCGTGTTCGGGTACAGCTATCTTGAAGAGAACAGCAACGCGGTGAACGGTGTCCCGATCAGCGGCGTCGCCCCCACCTATGCCGCGATCGCCGATGGGCGATATCCGGGATCGCGCCCGCTCTATCTATACGTCAAGAAAGCGCATCTGAATGCGATACCCGGCTTGCGTGATTTCCTGATGCTGTACGCCAAGGCATGGGGGCCTGACGGCCCGCTGATCCGTCGTGGCCTGATCGCCGCACCCGACGATGTGCGCGCCCGCGCCGCGCAAGTGATCGCGAACGAAACGCCGCTCGATCCGGCGACCCTGAAATGAGCGGCATCACCCTTTCCCTCGTCGTCGCTGGCCTGGCACTGATCGGCTGGCTCACCGCGCGCACCCGTGCCGCCGGCTTCCGTACCGGCGCCCAGCGGTTCAGTTCGCTGCCGACGCATCACGGCTGGTACGTCGCATTGTGGACGGTGATCCCGCCACTCGTCTTCCTCGTCATCTGGTCGGTGGTGTCGCCTGCTCTGGTAACGGACGCGGTTCTGACGAATCCTGCCGCCACACAATTGCCGCCTCCCGGTTTCGACCGTGCATCGATCCTGTCGGAGGCGCGTGAGCTAGGTGCGGGTCGCGCATTCGGCGCGTTCAACGAAACCTCGCGGCTACTCGCCCCCGCCTATGCCGCCGCGCAGAGCCGGTACGACTGGATCGCCACCGCCCTGGCGTTGCTGCTCGCCTTTGCCGGCGGCGCCTATGCCTTCACCCGCATCCGCCCCGGCTTTGCCGCACGCACCCGGATCGAGCGCATCGTAATGGGCGCGCTGCTCGCCGCATCGTTGATCGCGATCCTGACCACCATCGGCATCGTCGCATCGCTGGTGTACGAAGCGGCGCGGTTCTTCTCGGTCGTGCCGATCACCGATTTCCTGTTCGGCACGCACTGGAGCCCGCAGGTGATCGACCCGCGCGATCCCGGCGCGTCGCTGGGTGCGGTGCCGCTGTTCTGGGGCACGTTCTTCATCGGCGCGGTCATCGCGATGGCGGTCGCCATTCCATTCGGCCTGATGAGCGCGATCTATCTGACCCAATATGCCGCCCCGCGCACCCGCCGCTGGATGAAACCGATCCTCGAGGTGCTCGCGGGCGTCCCCACCGTCGTCTACGGTTACTTCGCCGCGCTGACGGTGGCGCCGGCGGTGCGCGATTTCGCCGTGTCGATCGGGATCAGCTGGGCCTCGTCGGAGAGCGCACTGGCTGCGGGCGCGGTGATGGGCGTGATGATTATCCCGTTCGTCTCGTCGATGGCGGACGACAGCCTCGCTGCCGTCCCCAGCGCGATGCGCGACGGCAGTCTGGCGATGGGCGCGACCTCGTCGGAAACCATCCGCAAGGTGCTGCTCCCTGCGGCCCTCCCCGGCGTGGTCGGCGGCGTGTTGCTGGCGATCAGCCGCGCGATCGGTGAGACGATGATCGTCGTGATGGCCGCCAGCGGCGTCGCGACGCTGACCGCCAATCCCTTCGCCTCGACTACCACCGTCACCCGCCAGATCGTCGATCTCCTGACCGGCGAGGCGGAGTTCGACAGCCCCAAGACGCTTGCCGCCTTTGCGCTCGGCCTGACGCTGTTCGTCGTCACGCTGCTCCTCAACATCGTCGCCCTGCGCGTCGTCAAACGCTACCGGGAAGCATATGAGTAACACGCTCGTCGCCCAGTTACCCGATATGGGTGTCGCGCATAACGATGCGCCGGGCGTGCCGACCGATTGGACCACCGGCGCAATGCAGGGCCGCATCCGTCGCCGCTATCGCGCGGAACGGCGCTTCCGCCTGATGGGGTTGTCGGCGGTAGTCATGTCGGCGGGGTTCCTCGCCTTCCTGCTCGCCACCATGCTGATGCAGGGACTGGGCGGTTTCACCGAAACGCGCGTCTCGCTGCCGATCGATTTCGCCGCCGCGAAATTACCGGTGACGGCAAAGCAGCTCGACGGCCGCGGTGCCGATCTGGCGCTGGCCGGCGCGGGCCTCGAAAGCGCGGTCGATGCCGCGGCGACGCGCGCGTTCGGCGACGCCAACATCCTGTCCGACGGTGCGTGGGTCCGCGTTCGCAATGCGATCAAGGCCGATCCCGCGCTGCTGTCGCGTACAGCGCAGTTCGACCTGCCAGCCTCCAGCGCGCTCGACGTTGCCAATAAGGGGAACGGCACCCCTGAGGCGGAGGCAACGCTCGCTTCCCTGAAACAACGCGGCGTCCTGTCGCGCGGCGTCAACACCGGCTTCCTGGCCGGCGCGGACGCGACCGACCCGACGCGGGTCGGCATCTGGGGCGCGTTCAAGGGTTCGTTGCTGACGATGCTCGTCACCCTCGGCCTCGCCTTTCCGATCGGCGTCCTGTCGGCGCTGTATCTGGAAGAATATGCGCCGAAGAACCGCTGGACCGACCTGATCGAGGTATCGATCAACAATCTCGCGGCCGTGCCCTCGATCATCTTCGGCCTCCTCGGCCTCGCCGTCTTTCTCGGCACGTTCGGGATGCCGCGATCGGCGCCGATCGTCGGCGGATTGACGCTGGCACTGATGACGATGCCGGTTATCGTCATCGCCGGCCGCAACGCGATCAAGGCGGTGCCGCCGTCGATCCGCGATGCCGCGCTCGGCGTCGGCGCATCGCCGGTGCAGGTTGTGTTCCACCACGTCCTGCCGCTCGCCCTGCCCGGCATCCTAACCGGCACCATCATCGGCATGGCGCGCGCGCTCGGCGAGACGGCGCCGCTGCTGATGATCGGCATGCGCGCCTTCATCGCCGCGCCGCCCTCTGGCCTCGGCAGCCCGGCCACCGCATTGCCCGTCCAGATATTCCTCTGGTCGGATCAGGTCGATCGCGGCTTCGTCGAAAAGACGTCCGCGGCGATCATCGTGCTTCTCGTCTTCCTGCTCGCGATGAACGGGCTGGCCATCTACCTCCGCAACCGATTCGAGACCCGCTGGTGAGCAACGAACCAAAAATGACCGCGCGCCACGTCAACGTGTCGTACGGTCCCAAACAAGCGCTCCACGATGTCTCGATCGACATCGAACAGGACAAGGTCGTCGCCTTCATCGGCCCGTCCGGCTGCGGCAAGAGCACGTTCCTGCGCACGCTCAACCGGATGAACGACACCGTCGCCTCCGCCCGCGTCGAAGGCGATATCCGGCTCGACGGGCAGGACATTTATGCGCCGGAAATGGACGTGGTGCAGCTGCGCGCCCGGGTCGGCATGGTGTTTCAGAAACCGAACCCGTTCCCGAAATCGATCTTTGAGAACATCGCCTATGGCCCGCGCATCCACGGTCTCGCCACCGGTAAGGCGGATCTCGACGTCGTGGTCGAACGCTCGCTGACCCGCGCCGGCCTGTGGAACGAAGTGAAGGATCGCCTGACCGACAGCGGCACCGCCCTGTCCGGTGGCCAGCAACAGCGGCTGTGCATTGCGCGGGCCATCGCGGTCGATCCGGAAGTGATCCTGATGGACGAACCCTGCAGCGCGCTCGATCCGATCGCGACCGCCAAGATCGAGGAACTGATCCACGAACTGCGCGGCCGCTATGCCATCGCGATCGTCACGCACAACATGCAACAGGCGGCGCGTGTCAGTCAGAAAACCGCATTCTTCCACCTCGGCACGCTCGTCGAATACGGCGCCACCTCCGACATCTTCACCAATCCCGTCCAGGAACGGACCAAGGATTACATCACCGGCCGCTACGGCTGAGTGGGGGATCTATGAACCAGCATACGGTCAAGGCCTTCGACAACGATATCGGCCAGTTGCGCGGGCTCATCAGCCAGATGGGCGGCCTCGCGGAAGACGCGATTGCCAAGGCGATGCAGGCGCTGCAACGCAACGACCTGGTTCTCGCGGCCGAGGTGCGCGCGGGCGACAAGGCGATCGATGCGATCGAGGCCGAGGTGGAACGCCTCGTCGTCCAGATCATCGCACTGCGCGCACCGATGGCGGTCGATCTGCGCGAGGTCGTGGCGGCGCTGAAGATCGCCAATGTGGTCGAACGCATCGGCGATTATGCCAAGAACATCGCCAAGCGCGTGCCGTTGATCGAAAGCGAACATCGCATTGAGCCCGTCTCGGTCTTGCCCGCAATGGGTCGGATGGCATCCGAGATGGTGCGCGACGCGCTCGACGCGTTCGGCGCGCGCGATGCGCCGGCCGCCGTCCGGGTCTGCGACAGCGATGCCGCGCTCGACGATTTCTACGATTCAATCTTCCGCACGCTCGTGACCTACATGGTCGAGAACCCGGCGACGATCAGCCAGGTCGCGCATCTGCTGTTCATCGCCAAGAACCTCGAACGCATCGGCGACCATGCTACCAACGTCGCCGAGATGGTCTATTTCGCCGCGACCGGCTCCCAGATGGCCGACCGCGACCGCGGCGGCGACAAGGATTGAACCATGGCACGTGTCACGATGTTGCTGGTCGAGGACGATGCGGCGCTCGCCGAACTTCTCGAATTCCATTTCCGGCGCGAGGACTTCGACGTCGTCCACACCGCCGATGGCGAGGAGGCATTGCTGCTCGCGCGTGAGCGAACACCCGACATCGTACTGCTCGACTGGATGGTCGAGGGGATTTCCGGGATCGAGGTCTGTCGTCGCCTGCGCCGGGCGCCCGAGACGCAGAATGTCCCGATCATCATGCTGACCGCACGCGGCGAAGAAGAGGACCGCGTCCGCGGGCTCGAAACCGGCGCGGACGATTACGTCACCAAGCCCTTCTCGCCGCGCGAACTGGTCGCGCGCGTCGGTGCAGTCCTGCGCCGCGTCCGTCCGGGCCTCGCGGGCGAGGCGCTGAATTATTCGGACATCGAGATGGACACCGTCGGCCACAAGGTCCGGCGCGGTGGCGAGATGGTTGCGCTCGGGCCGACGGAATTCCGCCTGCTCAAGCATTTCCTCGAACATCCCGGCTGGGTCTTTTCGCGCGAACGATTGCTCGATGCCGTGTGGGGGCATGACAGCGATATCGAAAGCCGCACCGTCGATGTACACATCCGTCGCCTGCGCAAAGCGATCAACGTGGGCGACCGACCCGACATCATCCGCACCGTCCGCTCCGCCGGCTACGCTTTGGACGCCGAGGGCTGAATCGTTTCGCGAAGGACACAAATCACAGGATGGGCGTTAGTCGGCGGCGTGATCGAAAAGAACACGTCAGATTTTCTCAGGAGATTCGCCATGAAGCTCATCCTATTGGCCGCGACGGCCCTGATCGCCAGCCCGGTGATTGCACAGGACATGACCGCACCGGCAACGCCGCCGGCGGCACAGACCCCACCAACGGCGCCTGCGGCTGATCCGGCCATGCCCGCCGATCAGGCCATGCCCGCCGACACCGCCGCGCCGACTGCCCCCGCTGAGCCGGCAATGCCCGCTGATCCCGCCGCGCCCATGGCCCAGCAGGCACCAACGACCACGGCGGCACCCGCCGGCGTAGCGACCGGCGACCCGGTCGGCGGCTATCAGCCGACCCAGCCGGCGACCACCGGCACCCCCGGCGGCCCGGTGACCTTCCGTCCGGCGGCCGCACCGTCGGAAGCATTCCCGGCACCGGCCGCATTGCAGTCTTATCCGATCTGCAAAAAGGGTCAGTACGACAAGTGCCGTCAGCGCGGCGGCAAGTAATTCGCTGACCGGCAATGATGCCCGCTGGACAGGCGCTCACCTTCGGGTGGGCGCCTTTTCCATGTCTGTTCGCGGTCGGGGGGTGTCAGTCGCCGATCAATCCGCCGTGCTTCTGCGAAGGCAGGAATCTCGGATCAACAACGATATCCGATGCGGTCTTGGTTTGCCGCCTGCGCAGAAGCACTCAGGAACGAACGGCCGCCCCGCTCACTCGTCAATCAGCTTCATCAACCGCCGCTCGACGGGTGCCAGCACCGGCCCCAGTTCCTGCCCGCGCTTCAACACCGCCCCCGCTTCACCCACCAGCGCCCACATGCCCTGGCGCAAGCGCAACGCAGGCCGCTTCTCGATCCGGATTTCCGGTCGTTCGGCAGCACGGCGAAAGGCGGAGAAGACCGCTGCCTCACGACCCAGTTCGATCGCATAATCGCGCCAATGCCCCGCCGCGACCATGCGGCCATACAGGTCCAGGATGCGCGACAGTTCCGCACGGTCGAACCCGACCTGTGCGTTCCGGCGCTCAGGAAATGGTACGACTCCCATCAGGCCCGATCACGCTCTCCGGCCTCAATGCCGCCCTGCTCATGTTCGGCGATCAACGCTTCCAATCGCCGCCGCAGATGTTCGACTTCGCAACGGAGCAATTCCGTCTTCTGCGTCGCCGGATCGAAATTCTCCGAGCAGGGCGTACCATAGGGGACGAAGCGCGGCGCCGGGGCCGCGCCGCCCTCGATCGTCGTCGGGCGAGCGGGAATGCCGACCATTACCGCACCCTCCGGCACATCGCGCGTCACCACCGCATTGGCGCCGATGCGCGACCGTGCACCGACCAGGATCGGCCCCAGCACCTGCGCGCCCGACCCGATGATCGCGCCATCGCTGATCGTCGGGTGCCGCTTGCCGCCGACGCCATTGTCGGGGCTGGTCCCGCCCAGCGTCACGCACTGATAGATCGTCACGTCGTCGCCGATCGTCGCCGTCTCGCCGATCACCACGAAGCCGTGATCGATGAAGAAATTCCGGCCGATCGTCGCGCCCGGATGGATGTCGATCGCGGTCCAGGCTCGCGTCCAGTGATTCACGATCCGCGCCAGCAGGAACAGCCGTGCCCGGAACAACCGGTGCGCCACCCGGTGACCCGCCAGCGCCCAGACGCCCGGATAGGTCAGCACCTCCGCCCGACTGCGCGGGGCCGGATCGCGAGCGCGAATGGAATCGATATACGCGACGAGGCGGTTTGGCATGACTTAGCGTTCCTTCGCGCTTTCCCTGACGCGTCATCGCGATCTAGGGCGCAGACACGACAATTGCCAGTATGCGACGAACCGTGATCGCCGCTCGCTAAAGCCTATCTTTCTTGTGGATATTGTCGGTTCCAGCCACGTTGCGCCTTCGAAAGGAATTTCATGCCCGATCTCGCGACGTTCGATTTCTCGTCCATCCTGCCCTTCATTCTCATCGGTTTCGGCGCGCAGGTGGTCGACGGCGCACTGGGCATGGCGTTTGGTGTCATCTCGAATACGGCGCTGTTGTGGATAGGCGTACCCCCCGCTGCCGCCTCGGCCGGCGTCCATACCGTCGAAACCTTCACGACGGCGGTGTCGGGGATCAGCCATACGCTTCACCGCAACGTGAACTGGAAACTGTTCCTGCGGCTGATGATCCCCGGCGTCATCGGTGGCGTCCTGGGCGCCTATGTACTGTCGAACATCGACGCCGCCGTCGCCAAGCCGTTCATCCTCGCCTACCTCGCCGGCATCGGCGTCTATCTGCTCTTTCGCGCCGCCCGCCACGCCCCGATCGGCAAGGAACCCAAGGTGGTCGAGCCGCTCGGCCTGATCGGCGGTTTCCTCGATGCGGCGGGCGGCGGGGGCTGGGGACCGGTCGTCACGTCGAACCTGCTGGTGCAGGGGGCGACGCCCCGAACCACGATCGGCACCGTCAATACCGCCGAATTCTTCCTGACCGTGACGATCTCGATCACCTTCCTGACGCAATTGGGTTGGGCCGCGTTCACCATCGCTACCGTCGGCCTGCTGATCGGCGGCGTGCTGGCCGCCCCGTTTGGCGCGATTCTGGCGAAGCGGGTGCCGGCGCGGACGTTGATGACACTGGTCGGCGTCATCCTGATCATCACCAGCCTGTTCGGCCTGTGGCGCGCGCTGCACTGATCGCGGCGGCGTCACGGGTAGGCGCGCGGGCATGGGTAGGCTAGCGGAGGCGCCATGGCCGCCACCTACCTGCCCACGCTCAAGCAACTTCAATATCTCGTCGCCCTGCGCGATCACGGTCATTTCGGTCGCGCTGCCGAGGCATGTTTCGTCACCCAGTCGACATTGTCGGCGGGCCTGCGCGACCTGGAAACGCTGATCGGCGTCGTACTGGTCGAACGCACCCGCCGGGTCGTCCGCTTCACGCCAGTCGGCGAGCGGATCGTCGACAAGGCGCGGCGTGTCCTCCGCGAAGCCGACGAACTGGGCGATCTCGCTCGCGCTGCCGGCCGGCCGCTGACGGGCGACATGCGGATGAGCGTCATCCCCACCATCGCGCCGTTCATGCTTCCCCATATCCTGCCGCATCTGCGCCGCGATTATCCGGATCTGCGCCTGTTCCTGCGCGAGGAGCCGAGCGCCGCTGCGTGCGAGGGCCTGCAAAACGGCCGGACCGACTGCGTCCTGCTCGCCTTGCCCTTCGCTTGTGGTGAAGTGGCCTCGGCGCCGCTGTTCGACGACCGGCTGTTCGTGGCGTTCCAAGGGAGCGAAGCGGACAGCCTGCCCCCCGCCATCGCCGACGACGCGATCGATGGCAGCCGCCTGTTGCTGCTGGAAGACGGCCATTGCCTGAAGGACCATGCGCTCGCCGCGTGCAGCCGGCCGGAAACGCGGGCCGAGGCGACGATGCTCGGCACCTCGCTGCATACGATCGTGCAGATGGTCGATAATGGCCTCGGCATCACGATGCTGCCGGAAATGGCGCTGAAGGCCGGGATCCTCGACCATACCAGCGTGACTGCCCGGCCGCTTGCCGCCCCGGATGCCGTCCGCCAGATCGCGCTGGTCTGGCGGCGCGCCTCACCGCGCGAGGCCGATTTCCGGCTGCTCGCCGAGGTGCTGGCGCAGGCTCGCTGAGCCGAATCGTTAACGGCTGGTCGCAATGAGGCTTCGGTTCGTCGCGTCCGCCGAAACCATCGGCGCATTGGCGCGGTGAAAGGTCAGTGCAATTACGCAACGATCGGGAGTGTACGAATGCGTTCTACCTTGCTGACCCTGACCGCCGGCCTGATCGCCGTGCCTGCTCTGGCTTCTGCCCAGACCACGACGCCGGTCTCGCCCGCCCCCACGACGGCACCAGCCACGGGCACGGCTCCGGCAACTGCGACGACGACCGCGCCTCAGGCTATGCCAGCGACACCAGCCGCACCTGCGGCCCCGATGGCGCCAGCCGCCACGACGACGATCGTTCAAGCACTACCGTCCGTGCCCGCCCACGCCACGCTTGTCCGGCTCATCACGGCGGCCAAGCTCGACGCGCAGCTCGGCGGCC
Source organism: Sphingomonas sp. Leaf339 (assembly GCF_001426195.1). Lineage (GTDB taxonomy): Bacteria > Pseudomonadota > Alphaproteobacteria > Sphingomonadales > Sphingomonadaceae > Sphingomonas. The sequence continues at coordinate 106,411 of NZ_LMRS01000034.1, forward strand.
CCGGCCCATTCACGCTGTTCGCGCCGAATGATGAAGCGTTCACCCGACTGCCGGCCGGTACGCTCGACACGCTGCTGGCTCCCGCCAACGTCGCCAGCCTGACGACCATCCTGAAGAATCACGTCGTCGCAGGTGCGATCACATCCGACCAGCTCAAGGCGCAGATTGCGGCCGGTGGCGGTCGCGCGACGCTGAACACTTTGTCGGGCCAGCCCCTCGTGGCGACGATCGACAACGGCTCGATCCTGCTGACCGACGCGGTCGGCAACAAGAGCTATATCGACAAGCCCGCCGATCTGCGTGAAGCGAACGGTGTTATCCATTCGACCAACGGCATCAGCCTGCCCAAGCTCGGCTGATCCGGTCGCTCCCCTCCCGGATATGGGAGGGGAGCTTCAACCGACTAAGTCCACCGCCGGGCGGCAGCATCATCCGCCTCGCGCGCCTCGACCCAAGCGGCGGTGCCACCACGCGTCTCCCGTTTCCAGAACGGCGCATCGGTTTTCAACCGATCGATCAGAAACGCACAGGCGTCGAGCGCCGCACCACGGTGCCGCGACGATGCTGCCACGAATACGATCCGCTCGCCTGGCCGCATCGGCCCCACCCGGTGCACCACCGTCACCGACCCTAGCGACCACCGCGTCTGCGCTTCTCGAGCAAGCGCCTCCAGCGCGGCCTCGGTCGCGCCGGGATAATGTTCAAGTTCCAGCGTCTCGACATCACCGACCGCGCCGGGGTCCGCCCGCACCAATCCGGTGAACGTCGCAACCGCGCCGACGCCGTCCGCCTCGGACAGCGCCATCTCCGCCGCCACATCAATGGTCGCCGGCGATACGACGACCCGGATCATCCGCCGGTCACCGGCGGAAATAACGCAACCTCGCGCGCGCCGCCGATCGGCGCATCAAGCGGAACGAAAACCTGATCCACCGCCGCCCGCAACCGATCCCGCTCCGCAAAGGCTGCGGCATGTGCGGCGCTACCGGTCGCCAGCCAGTCGATCAGCGCGGCTACCGTCGCCACCGTTGCCGGTGGGTCGACCACTTCCTCACCCGTCCCTACGCTCTCGCGCACCCAAGCGAAATACAGCATCCGGATCGCCATAGTCCCGATCAGTCCATATGCTTCAGGCCGACGCACAGATAATCCCAGCCGGTTATCAGCGTCAGCACCGCCGCACCCCACAACGCCGCCAGACTCGTGACCTGTATCCACGCCTCATGCGGGATCGCGCCCGCCAGGATCAGCCCACCCAGTGATACCAGTTGCAGCGTCGTCTTCCACTTGGCCAGCTTCGACACCGGCATCGACACGTGCAGCGGCGCCAGGAATTCGCGCAGGCCAGACACGGCGATCTCGCGGAGCAGAATCACCAATGCCGCGACCAGATGCACGCCGACGATGTCGCGCGTGCCCACCAGCATCAGGATCACCGCCGCGACCATGATCTTGTCCGCGATCGGATCGAGGAACATGCCCAATCGCGACACCGCGCCGTTCGACCGCGCCAGATAGCCGTCGAAATAATCGGTGATGCCCATCAGGCAATAAAGCGCGAACGCGATGGCATAACCCGCGGCCCATTGCGGCCACCACAGGAATGCCACCAGCAGCGGTACCGCCACGATTCGCGACAGCGTCAGGAGATTGGGCAGCGTCAGCATCCGATCCTCCCCTAGCTTGCGATCACGCCGGCGGGAACCGACTTATTAGACGTTGGCGTCGCGCCGTCCGCTGGGCTAAGTGCCTGCGCTGTATGTCACGACCGAGGCCCCGCCCATCATGATCAATGCGCTCGGGCTGTTGAAGCAACGTCGCTTCCTGCCCCTGTTCACGACGCAGTTCCTCGGCGCGTTCAACGACAATCTGTTCAAGACGTCGATGGTCCTGTTCGCGACCTATGTCGTGTTCAATGATGCCGGTCACGAAGCGAACTTCAATGCGCTGGCCACCGGTCTTGGCATCCTGCCCTTCTTTCTCTTGTCGGCACTGGCGGGACAATTGGCGGACAGCCACGACAAGGCGCGCATCATCCGCCTCGTGAAGTCGGCGGAGATCGGCATCATGGCGATCGGCGCGGCGGGGTTGTACGCGGTGAACCGAAACCACGTCTCGCTCGGGCTCGCGCTGATGCTGGGATCGGTGCTGCTGCTGGGCGTCCATTCGACATTCTTCGGGCCGATTAAATACGCCATCCTGCCCCAGCATCTTCGCCCCGCCGACGTGCTGGGCGGCACCGGACTGGTGGAGGCGGGCACCTACCTGGCGATCCTGCTCGGCACCGTCACCGCCGGCTTCCTGGTTAAACTGTCCTTCTGGTGGACGATCGGCGCGATCCTGGGCATCGCCGTCATCGGCCTGCTGGCGGGCCGGCAAGTGCCACCCGCCCCGCGTGAGGGGCCGTTGCTGCGGCTGAACTATAACCCTTTCACCGCGTCGTGGCGGCTGATTTCTGCCACGCTCCACATCCCGCGCCTGTTTCTGGCGATCTGTGCGATCAGCTTCTTCTGGACGATCGCCTCGGTCCTCATCATCATTTTCCCGCCACTGGTGAAGAACGTGCTGACCGCGGACGAACAGGTCGCGAGCATCGCCATCGCCGTCTTCTCGGTCGGCGTCGCAATCGGATCGGTGGTTATCAACACCATGCTGAAGGGGAATATATCCGCCCGCTATTCGCCCGGCTCGGTGATCGCGATGGGGGTGTTCGTCGTCCTGTTCTCGTTCCTGTCACGCGGCTGGACGCCCGCCCCTGCTGGACAGTTCTATGGCTGGACCGCGTTCCTCGCCCAGCCCGGATCGGTGCCGATCCTGCTGACGCTGCTGGCGATCGCGATCACCGGCGGCATGTTCGTGGTGCCGCTCTATGCCTTCCTCACCACCACCGTGGAAAAGGACCATACCGCCCGCACCGTCGCGGCCAACAATGTCGTGAATGCCGGCGCGATGACGGTCGGGTCGATCGCCGTGATCGGCATCACCGCGCTGGGCGCGACGCCGGAGAACATGCTGCTGCTGGTAGCCGGCATGTGCCTGATCTCCGCATGGATCGCACAGAAACTCCACCGCGCCTGCGATTAAAGCGCCGCCCGTCGTAGGGAGCGCGGAACCGGTCGGGTCAGAAGATAAAGCTGTAAAAGCAGGTGAAGAACGCCGCGAAGCTCAGCAGGAACAGCTTCACGTCCTTATCGTCCGATCGCGCCACCACCCGCGGCGGTGGCGGTAGCGACTGGCGCATCGGATGGCGGGCGGCTTCGTTGGTAAGGACAAGGCGTCTGGTCATAGTGTGACTATTAACGCCATGTTTACCTATTCGGACCACCCTCAAAATGGGTTAACACGCCACCGTACCATGCCGGGACGATTAAGGTCGGCGTGCACGAAGTTCAATTTTCCGCCCGAAACGCTTGAGCGGAGCCCCGATCCGCTCCACCGTGACGACATGTCGATCATCGCCCCCCTGCTCCTCGCCGCCGCCGTCACCTCGTCACCCTCGCCGGAACGGTTGAAGGCCGATGTCACCGCGCTCGTCGGTTTCGGCACTCGCCACACCGCCTCCACCACCACCGATCCCCGCCGCGGCATCGGCGCCGCACGCGACTGGGCGGCGCGGCGGTTTCAGGAGATCGGCCGCGCCTGCAACGGCTGCATCACGGTGGAGCGAATCGAACGATCCTTCACCGGACCCCGCGCGCCCAATGGTGTCGTGGTGCAGGACGTGCTGGGCATCCAGCCGGGCCGCAATCCCAACCGCGTCGTCATCGTCGGCGCACATATCGACAGCCGCGTGACCGACGTGATGGACACGACCAGCGACGCGCCCGGCGCCAATGACGACGCTTCCGGTGTCGCCCTGGTGCTGGAGGCCGCCCGCCTCCTGTCGCGGCAAAAGTTCGACGCCACCATCGTCTACGCCGTCTTTTCCGGCGAGGAGCAGGGCCTGTGGGGCGCGACCCTGCTGGCCGACACGGCAAAGGCGCGTGGCTGGCAGGTGTCAGCGATGCTCAACAACGACATCGTCGGCAACACGCTGGGCCAGGGCAGCGCCCGCGAGGCCCGCTGGGTCCGCGTCTTCTCAGAAGGCATCCGCTCGTCGGAGGACGCCACCCAGTCGCTCGCCCGCCGCGGCAATGGCGGCGAGGATGACGGCCCCAGCCGCGCGCTCGCCAAGGCGATCGACGGAATCGCCGCCGGCAACAAGCGCGGCCTCGACGTCTTCCTCGATCGTCGCCCCGATCGCTTCGGGCGTGGCGGCGATCACGAACCGTTTCTGAAGCTCGGCTATCCCGCCGTCCGCTTCTCCGTCGCCAATGAAAATTGGGACGCACAGCATCAGGATCTCCGCACCGAAAATGGCACAGTGTACGGCGATACGATCGACCGGATGGACTTCGCCTATCTTGCCAAGGTCACCGCGACCAACGTGGCGACCCTGAGCCGCCTCGCCACCGCCCCCGCCGCGCCCGCCACCGCGACCATCGCCGGCCCCCTGTCACGCGATACATCGGTCAAATGGGCCGCCGTCCCCGGTGCTGCCCGCTACCGAGTCCGCTGGCGGCGCAACGACAGCGCAGACTGGTCGAAGTCGATCGAGGTGACCGGCACCGAAACCCTGTTGAAGCAGACCCCCGTCGACGACCATTTCGTCGGCGTTTCGGCCTTGGCGGCGGACGGATCGGAAAGCCTCGTCACATTCGCCGGCCGCTGATCCGGCAAAAGGTAATGCCGCCCCGCGGGAGTCCATCGCGGGGCGGCATCTTGAGCGGTCGCGTCTGGGAAGACCGCCTGAGTAAAAAGTACCACCGCTCCGGCACGATCGCTAGTGCAGATCGCGTCCCGATTCAGGTCAAACGTTTACTCAGCACTGCCGCCAGTGCCTCGCACCCCGCCGCGTCCGCTGCATCGAAGCGCGCCGGTATCGGGCTGTCGAGATCGAGCACCCCCAACACCACGCCGTCCCTCAACAACGGCACCACCAGTTCCGACCGACTCGCCGCGTCGCACGCAATATGCCCCGGAAACGCATGGACGTCCTCGACCAGTTGCGTCGTCCGCTCCGCCGCCGCCGTACCGCAAACACCACGGCCTACCGGAATGCGAATACACGCCGCCTTGCCTTGGAACGGCCCCAGCACCAGCTCGCCATCGACCATGCGGTAAAATCCCGCCCAGTTCAGGTCGGGCAGATATTGCCAGATCAGCGCCGATGCATTGGCCATGTTGGCGATCGCATCCGTTTCGCCGTCGGTAAGGGCGTCCAGCGCCGCCAGCATATCGCGGTACAGTTCTGCCTTCGATCCGGCAGCCACATCGAACTGGTACATCAACTGGTCCTCATCATTCCCGCACGGTCATTCGCGAACTGGCCCACGCCCCGCCTTCACCGCCGACCGCTTGGTCTTGCCATCAACCCGCCGCGTCTGCGACGCCTTGGTCGGCCGGGTCGGGCGGCGCTTCTTCGGCACGATCGTCGCCTCGCGGATCATCTCGATCAGCCGCTCGCGCACTTCCTGCCGGTTGAGCAATTGGGATCGCGACCCCTCGCTGCGCAAGGTCAGGACACCATCACGCGTCATCCGCGATCCGGCCAGCGCGGCCAGCCGCTCCTTCACCATCTCCGGCAAACCCGGCGAGCGCTCCACGTCGAACCGCAGCAGCACCGCCGAATCGGTGGTGTTCACATGCTGCCCACCGGGGCCGCCCGACCGGGTGAAGCTCTCCTCGATCTCGCCGCTATCGATCGAAATCGACCGGGTGATGGGAATGGCCACCATCGCCCTTCACCGTCACCAGTTCTCGAACCGCTCAGGGATCGGCGCTTCCGCCTTGATCGGGTCCTTGCCCGGCCGCTGCACGACCAGTTCCGCCGCGTGCAGCAGCATGCCGATCCTGTCCGCCCGGCCATACACCGGATCGCCGACCACTGCCGCGCCCAAACCGGTGGCGGCGTGGACACGAATCTGGTGAGTGCGCCCTGTTTCCGGCTTGAACTCCACCAGCGTCCGCTCGCCACGCGTCTCGATCGCGCGCCAGTGGGTACGCGCCGCCTTGCCACGCTCGTCCGGCACGATCCGCCAGCCATCTTCGGCCGTGCTGGTCTTGCCCAGCGCCATCTCGATCAGCCCCTCGCCCTCGACCACGCCGTCCAGCACCGCCAGATACCGTTTCTCGACCAATCCCTGCTCGAACGCCTGCTGAAACCGCGCACCCGCCTTGGGATTGCGCGCCAGCAACAGGCAACCGCTGGTGTCACGGTCCAGCCGGTGCACCGCCGTCGGCCAGCGCTGAAAGCCGAAGCGCAGCGATTCGAGGTGGTTTTCGAGGCTGATCGATCCGTCACGCGGCCGATCGACCGGCAAGCCCGTGGGCTTGTCGATCACCAGCGCTTCGCCATCGATGAAAAGTACGCGGTCACCATGCATGCCGCGCTCCTTGCCACCGCCGGCCCCCGCATGCCAGAGCCCGTAGTCGATGCTGGTGCTTATCCTTGCCCAGGCCGTCATGGCCCCCATCGGTGACGGCCGGGTGCTGGGCCACTTTCCTTACGGCAACGTCGCGCCCGGCGAACTGGTCGAGGCCCCCGTCGGCTTCGGCCTGCACGCCTGCCAGATCCGGCGCGACGTCCTGCCCGATCTGACCGCGCTGTTGGCCGCCGCCGCCACCGATCCGACGACGGGCGGCAGCGTGCGCGGCGTATCGTGCCATCGTTCGATCGAACGGCAGAGCGGCGTCTTCCGCACCGGCGGCGAGGGTGACGACCAGAGCCGCGCGATCTCGGTCGCGCCGGCGGGGTACAGCGAGCACACCACCGGCTACGCGATCGACTTCGCCGTCCGTCCGTCGCCCAATTGCCCGGACATCGAGGCATGCATGGCGGCCCTGCCCGCCGCCCGCTGGCTGCTCGCCAACGCCCCGCGCTTCGGATTCGAGCTAAGCTTCCCGCCCGGCAATCGCCAGCAGGTGAAATGGGAACCCTGGCACTGGCGCTGGGTCGGCCGCACGGCGGACGCCCCCGGCGCGGCCAAGGCGCGCTTCATCTTCGCCAAGGCACGCGCGGCGTTCCCGGCGAACCCCAGCATCTATCCGCCGCTGAACATCGTGCTGACTGGCCAGCCCTCGCCACCGATCCTGCCACCCGAACCGAAGAAGAAAAAGCGCCGCCGATAACGCATAACACACCCGTCATTGCGAGCGTAGCGAAGCAACCCAAGGCATCACGCGAAACACTGGATTTCTTCGCTACGCTCGCAACGACGGATCAAGCATATGTTGGGTGCGCCCGGAACGTCGCCGTTCAGGGCGCGCCCCCCACGCAAGATCACCTCACCCGAACAGCTTCACCGCCGTCTCGGCAATCCGCTTGCCCTGATACCGCGCGCCGTCCAGTTCGACCGCACTCGGCTGTCGCGATCCATCGCCATCGGCCAGCGTCGACGCGCCATAAGGCGTGCCGCCCTTCACTTCGTCAACGCCCATCTGGCCCTGAAAGCCGTAATCCAGCCCGACGATCGTCATGCCATGATGCAGCAGGTTGGTGATGATCGAAAACAGCGTCGTCTCCTGCCCGCCATGCTGACTGGCGGTCGACGTGAAGGCGCCACCGACCTTGCCGATCAGCTTGCCCTGAAACCACAGGCCACCCGTCGTATCCCAGAACGACGCCATCTGCGCCGGCATCCGGCCGTACCGGGTCGGCGCGCCGACGATGATCGCGTCATAGGTGGCAAGTGCATCAGGCGATTCGATCAGCGGATGCGCGGTATCGGTCTTGAAATGCGCGGCCTCGACGACCTCGGCCGGCGCGGTTTCGGCGACACGGCGGATATCCACCTCGGCCCCACTGGTACGCGCGCCCTCGGCGATGGCATCGGCCATCTGCTCGATATGCCCGTAAGACGAATAATAAAGAACGAGTACCTTGGCCATGAAACCTCCTGCAAATAGGGAACGGCCCCGACCGAAGCCGGGGCCGGATGAAATTTACGCCGCGTCGACCAATACGATCTCCGCATCCTCGGTCGCGGTGATCGTCACCGTCCCAGCCGACAACGCCACACCGTCGCGGGCGTTCACCGTCGTCCCGTCGATCGTCAGCGCGCCGGTCGCCGGCACCAGATAGGCGTGACGCCCCGGCCCGACTTCGTGCGTCACGCTCTCGCCGGCGCTCAGCGTCGTCGCCAGCACGCGTGCCTCGGCGCGGATTTTCAGTGCGTCGGTATCCTCGGCAAAGCCGCTCGCCAGTACGGTGAACTGCCCGGTCCGGCCGTCCTTGGGGAACGGCTTGGCACCCCAGTTCGGCTCGCCGCCCTTCGTTGTCGGTTCCACCCAGATCTGGAATATCGTGGTGGCTTCATCCTCCACGTTGAACTCCGAGTGACGCACGCCCGATCCGGCGCTCATCACCTGCACGTCGCCCGCCGCGGTCCGGCCCGTGTTGCCCAGCGAGTCTTGATGCGTGATCGCGCCGGTGCGGACATAGGTGATGATCTCCATGTCACTATGCGGGTGCGGCGGGAAACCGGCCTTGGCGGCGATGATGTCGTCGTTCCAGACACGGATCGCGCCCCAGCCCATCCGGGCCGGATCATAGTAGCTGGCGAACGAGAAATGATGCCGCGCGTCGAGCCAACCGTGATTGGCATGGCCCAGCGTGTCGAAACGGCGAATATCGATCTTGGTCTTGGCGTCGAGCATGGTTTAACTCCCTTGGTTGATGCCAAGATAGTGCCGCCGATTATAACGTAAACGGAAACAGTGGAAACCGATCGTTTCCATGGCTATCGCGAAACGACAGGAGAGCAGGGCGATGCGACTACCCGACCTCGAAGCGTGGGCGATCTTCGCCGCCGTCGTCGATGCCCGCTCGTTCAGCGGCGCCGCCGAGCAGATCGGCCTGTCCAAGGCGACCGTATCAAAGGCCGTATCACGGCTGGAGGCACAGCTCGGCCAGTCGCTGTTCCACCGCACGTCGCGCCGCCTCGCCCTGACCGAGGCTGGCCGCCCGCTCGCCGAACACGCCCGCCGCATCGTCGCCGAGGCCCGCGCCGCCGAGGAAGCCGCCCGCGACGCCGCCAGCACCCCCGCCGGCAGCGTCCGCCTCGCCGCGCCGATGAGCTTCGGCATCGCCAATGTCGCGCCGCTGATCGCCGACTTCCTGACGCTGCATCCCGGCATCCAGATCGATCTGCATCTGTCCGACGCCCGCATCGATATCGTCGCGGAGGGGTTCGACGTTGCGCTCCGTATCGGCGACCTTGCCGATTCCAGCCTGCGCGCGCGCCGCCTGTGCGGCATCGCCACTCATATCGTCGCAGCGCCTGCCTATCTGGCGGCCGCCGGCACGCCGCAGCATCCATCGGAACTGTCACGGCACCGCATCTTCGGCTATTCCAACGTCCCCGGCCCATGGCATTTCCGGAAAGACGGCGAACCAGAAGTGACATTGCGCCCCACCGGCCCGCTGATCGCCAATTCCGGCGACGCGCTGGTCCCCGCCCTTGTCGCCGGCCTCGGCATCGCCCGCCTGCCCGGCTTCATCGTCGGCCCGATGATGGCCGACGGCCGGCTCGTCGCGATCCTGCCCGACTGGACACCACCGCCGATCGGTCTCCACCTGCTCACCCCACCCAGCCCCCTGCGCCCCCAGCGGGTCGAGGCATTGATCGCCTTCCTCAGCCAGCACCTGCGCGACCCCTGCGCCGGCGCTGTCCTGCCCGCGAGCGATCTGCCAGTATCACTGGATGCATGAGCGCCAGCGCCGACTGATTCCTATAATCAACAACTCCCCGCCAAATGCCTGGGCGCAGTTGGGAAGGCCATCGTGATTCATCGGAGCCCCTCACCCAACCGGACACCCGCCTCCGCCGGGGAATTGGCGCCAGGCACCCGCCAATCATGAACCGCCTCGCCCCCGACAAGGCCGACGCCCGCTTCATCCGCCGCGTCGTCATCCTTATTGTCCTGATTGCCGTGACCGCCGCACTCTACCGCGCCGGCAACCTCCTGATCCTCGCTTTCGGATCGATGCTCGGCGCGATCGTCATCCACGCCGTCGCCGATCTCTATCGCGATCATCTCGGCGCGTCGAAGAAACTGGGGCTGACGCTCGGTTACATTACCGTCCTTAGCGTCATCGGCTTCCTGGTGTGGCTGTTCGGCGTCGAGTTCCGCCAGCAGGTAAACGTCCTCGTCACCCGTCTGCCTTTCCTGATCGATCAGTTCGCGGGCTGGGCCTCGCAATCGCCGGTCGGCGCCAAGATCGTCGATGCCGTACGCCAGGCCTATGCCGGCAGCCGCGCCGCCCAGGATATCGGCGGGCTGGTAGCAGGCGGCGGCGAATTCGTCCTCAACTGCCTCCTGCTCCTCATCGGCGCGCTATTCTTCGCCGGCGATCCGAAGGTTTATGAACGTGGCTTCCTCCTGCTGATGCCGCCGTCAAAGCGTGCGGCGATCGAGGATGCGCTGTTCGATGTCGGCTCCACGTTGCGCCTCTGGCTGCGATCGTCGCTGATCCTGATGACCAGCATGGGCGTACTGATAGGCATCGGCCTCTGGATATCGGGCGTGCCGTCGGCCGCCGCGCTCGGCCTGCTGGCGGGGCTCAGCGAGTTCATCCCCTATGTCGGTCCCACCGCCGCGATGGTCCCCGCCCTCGGCCTCGCCGCGACTCAGGGGACCGGCCCGGTGCTGGGGGCGCTGGCGACCTATGCCGTCGTCCGCCTCGTCCAGACCAACTTCATCACGCCGTATGTCCAGCAACGCGTGATCGCGATCCCGCCCGCGATCACCGTCTTTGCGATCATCGGCATCGGCGTCGTCTTTGGCCTCTTCGGGCTGTTCTTCTCCGCCGCACTGCTTGTGGTGATCTTCACCCTCGTCCGCAGCCTGTATCTGCGCGAGGTGCTGGGAGAGGATATCCCGCGCGTCGATCACGCGACATTATTGGCGCCTTCTGAAAAAACCGACACCCCGGCTTAATCGAGAATTAACCTTTTGCCTTCATTTGTTGTGTGGTTAATGTTTCGGGTCGGCTGCTTGATTGCTCAGCGGCCTCGCAACTGGGGAATTTCCTGATGCGCGTGTTGTTGATCGAGGACGAGCCGACCACGGCCAAGGCTATCGACCTGATGTTGAATACCGAGGGGTTCAACGTCTACACCACCGATCTGGGTGAAGAGGGTTTGGACCTTGGCAAGCTGTATGATTACGATATCATCCTGCTCGACCTGAACCTGCCCGACATGCACGGGTACGACGTGTTGAAAAAGCTGCGCGTTGCGCGTGTCACCACGCCCGTCCTGATCCTGTCCGGCGTCAGCGAGATGGACTCGAAGGTCCGCAGCTTCGGCTTCGGCGCCGACGATTACGTGACCAAACCCTTCCACCGCGAAGAACTGATCGCCCGCATCCACGCCGTCGTCCGTCGGTCGAAGGGTCACAGCCAGTCGGTCATCCGTACCGGCAAGCTCGCGGTGAACCTAGATGCCAAGACGGTCGAGGTCGATGGCGCCCGCGTCCATCTGACCGGCAAGGAATATGCGATGCTGGAGCTGCTCTCGCTCCGCAAGGGCACGACCCTGACCAAGGAAATGTTCCTGAACCATCTCTATGGCGGCATGGACGAACCCGAACTAAAGATCATCGACGTCTTCATCTGCAAGCTGCGCAAGAAGCTCAGTCTGGCCTGCGAGGGCGAAAACTACATCGAAACCGTCTGGGGCCGCGGTTATGTGCTGCGCGAATTGGACGACGTGGCCGCCACCGCCGTCGCCTGATCGGCGCCTGCGGGGCGGACGCTCACCGATCCGCTTCGAACACTGACCATCCGGTCCGCTGTACCAGCCGCTCCAGCGCCAGCGTACCCAGTTGCGAATTGCCGCGCTCGTTCAGGCCCGGCGACCATACCGCGATGCTCGCCCTTCCCGGTGCCACCGCCAATATGCCGCCGCCGACGCCCGATTTGCCGGGCAGGCCGACGCGGAAGGCGAATTCGCCCGACCCGTCGTAATGGCCGCACATCATCATCAGCGCGCCGATCCGCCGCGCCCGCAGCGCCGACACCACCTGCCGGCCCGTACCGGGGTTCAGCCCGTCCGCCATCAGGAACCGGCCCGCCAGCGCCAGTTGCCGGCAACTCATCGCCAGCGCGCATTGATGGAAATACACGCCCAGCGTGCGTTCCACGTCGTGCTCGATATTGCCGAACGAGCGCATGTAACTGGCCAGCGCCACATTGCGGTGGCCCGTCGCCACCTCCGCCTCCGCCACGCTACGGTCGATCACGATCGTATCGTCCCCCGCCAGCGCGCGGACGAAGCGCAATATCTCGCCGATCGCCTCGCGCGGTTCGTTGCGACCCAGCAACACGTCGGCGACGACGATCGCGCCGGCATTGATGAACGGATTGCGCGGAATGCCGTGCTCCGCCTCCAACTGGACGATCGAATTGAACGCGCTGCCGGACGGCTCAACCCCCACGCGCCGCCACAGCTGGTCGCCGACATGACCCAGCGCCAGCGTCAGTGCGAAGACCTTGGAGATCGACTGGATCGAGAACGCCTCCTCGGCATCCCCGGCCAGATGGCATGTCCCATCTGCCTCGATCACCGCGATCCCGAACTTGCCCGGATCGACCGCGGCCAGCGGCGGAATATACGTCGCCGGCGTACCGCGATCAGGCGCCGCCGCCATTTCGACGGCGATCTCGGCTACGATCGCGGAGAGGTCTATTTCCGCTCCCACACCTTCTCGCCCCCGACCCATGTTTCCTGCACCTTCGTCGCACGCAGTTCGGCCGCACTGGCGGCAATGGGGTCGCGATCGACGATCACGAAGTCCGCGCGCTGCCCCGCGCCCAACCGCCCGAACTTGTCCTCGGCGAATCCGGCATAGGCGCCACCTTGCGTGAACGCGGCCCATGCCTGTTCGCGCGTCACCGCCTCCTGCGGCTGCCATCCGCCGAACGGCTGGTCGTCCGCGCCCTGCCGAGTGAACGCCGCCGCCCAACCGGCAAAGGGATCGGGGCTCTCGACCGGATAGTCCGATCCAAACGCCAGCCGCGATCCGTTCGCCAGCATCGATTTCCATGCATAGGCGCCCGCCAGCCGCGCTGGCCCCAACCGCGCCTCCGCCATCGTCCGATCGCTGGTCTGATGGACCGGCTGCATCGACGCGATGATGCCGTGCTGCCCGAATCGTTTCAGGTCGGCCGGATCGACGATCTGTGCGTGTTCGATCCGCCAGCGGCGATCGCCCTTGTACGTCTCCGCCAGTTCCTCGACCGCGCCCAGTACCTGCGCATTGGCGGCATCGCCGATCGCATGAACAGCGACCTGATAATTATCCATCGCCGCCCGGCTCATCAGGTTGCGGATGACGGTATCGGTCATGAAACCCAGCCCCCGCTCGCGCGGCGCATCGACATAGGGCGCCTTCAACCACGCGCCGCGTGATCCCAGCGCGCCGTCGCCGTACAGCTTCACACCCACCAGCCGCAGCTTGTCAGCGTATAGCCACGGCGTCGGCCCCGTCCCACCGATCCGCACCGTATCGTTGATACCGCTGCCATAGCTCATGATCCGCACGCGCAGCGCCCCGCGATCACCCATGCGGCGGTATGTCAGCCATTCGTCCACCGTCGTGCCCATGTCGGCCGTCGCGGTGATGCCCATCGACAGCAACGCCGTCTGCGCCTTCACAAAGGCGACATCGCGCTCCTTCGGCTGGATCGCCGGCACCGCTTTGCGGATCAATTCCTGCGCGGCATCGACGAACACCCCCGCCGGCAGCAATCCCGCCTTCTCGATCCGCCCGCCCGGCGGCGACACGCTCTTGGCGTTCACGCCCGCTGCTTTGATCGCCGCGCTGTTCGCCCAGCCGGCATGGCCATCGACCCGCGACAGGAACACCGGACGGTCAGCCACCACCGCATCCAGATCAGCCGCGGTGGGGAAGCGACCCAAACCCCATGCCTCCTGGTTCCAACCGCCGCCCAGGATCCACTTCCGCTCCGGGTTCGCCGCCGCATAGGCGGCGATCCGCGCCTTCGCCTCGTCCAGCGACTTCGTGCCGGACAGGTCGAGTTCCAGCGCCCGGAACCCCAATTCCATCACATGCCCATGCGCATCGACGAAGCCCGGCAGCATCACCCGCCCCTTCATGTCCGCGCGCCAGTCCAGCTTCTCCGGCCGCTTGTCCTTCGCGCTCAACAGACGCACGACCTTGCCGTCCGTCGTCAGCACCAGCCCGGTGAAGCGTACCACCTTGCCATCCGCATCCAGCGTGATGCCGTCGACATTGTCGACCAGTGCATCGGCCAGCGCAGGCGCCGGCAGCACCGCCAGCATCACGGCCAGGACCGCCCTCACTTCGGCAACCTGCGCACCAGCGAGCTCGTGTCCTGGCGCGACCCACCCATCGCCTGCACCTCGGCATAGAATTGATCGACCAGCGCCGCGACCGGCAGCACCGCACCGTTCGCCCGCGCCTCGTCCAGCGCCAGCCCCAGATCCTTGCGCATCCAATCGACCGCGAACCCGAAATCGAACCGCTCGTCCGCCATCGAGTCCCAGCGATTGACCATCTGCCAGCTCTGCGCCGCGCCGCCGGAAATCGCCTCCAGCACCTTGCCCGTTTCCAGCCCGCTCTTCTGCGCGAACCGCAGCGCCTCGGCCACACCCTGCACCACGCCGGCGATCGCGATCTGGTTACACATCTTGGTCTGCTGTCCCGCACCCGCCTCGCCGACATGCACGATCCGCGCGGCATAGGCGCGCATCAACGGTTCCGCCGCTGCGAACGCCTCGGCAGAACCGCCGCACATGATCGACAGCTTGCCGTTCTCTGCGCCCGCCTGCCCGCCGGACACCGGTGCATCCAACACCAGCAGCCGCGTCTCCTCCGCCAGCCGGCGCGCGATCGTCGCGGACACGGTAGTGTGATCAACGAACAGCGCGCCGTCCGCCATCGCCGCGAACGCGCCGTCCGCACCCAGCGTCACCGCCGCCAGATCGTCGTCATTGCCGACGCAGGTGAACACCGCCGCCGCGCCCCTGGCCGCCTCGGCCGGCGTCGCCGCCACCGTGCCGCCGTATGTGGAGGCCCAAGCCTCTGCCTTTGCGCGCGTGCGGTTATAGACCGTCACGTCATGCCCCGCCGTGACGAGATGCCCCGCCATCGGCGCGCCCATCACGCCTGTTCCGATGAATGCCAGCTTTGCCATGGCGCCCGCATAAGCGGTGTTCCCCCACCGCGCCAGACGGTCTAACGGGAAGGCATGGCAACCCAGATCAAGCCGCAGCCCGAAACGCTTCCCGTCAGCATCGACGATGTGCGCACCGCCCATGCCCGCATTCGCGATTCGATCGTGCGGACGCCCACGCTCATCAGCCGCACCCTGTCGCAGATGACCGGCGCGACGGTGTATCTGAAGTTCGAGAACCTCCAGTTCACCGCCGCCTACAAGGAACGCGGCGCGCTCAACACACTGCTGCAATTGTCGGAGGAGGCAAAGGCCAAGGGCGTCATCGCCGCCTCCGCCGGCAACCATGCGCAGGGTCTCGCTTATCACGCCAACCGGCTCGGCGTCCCGGCGACGATCGTGATGCCACGTAACACGCCGACGGTGAAGATCGTCCAGACCGAGGGTCACGGCGCCAATGTCGTGCTGGAAGGCGACACGTTCGATGCCGCCTATGCCCATGCCCGCGTGCTGGAGGGCGAACGCGGCTTTACCTTCGTCCATCCTTTCGACGATCCCCGCATCATCGCCGGCCAGGGCACCGTCGCCATCGAGATGTTCGAGGATGTGCCCTCGATCGACACGCTCGTCACGCCGATCGGCGGCGGCGGCCTGATCTCCGGCATGGCGACCGTCGCGCGCGCGCAACCGAAGCCGGTCGAGGTCGTCGGCGTCGAGGCGGAACTGTTCCCCTCGATGTACAACCGCATCAACGGCACCGACATGCCTTGCGCGGGCGACACCCTGGCCGAGGGTATTGCGGTCAAGGAGCCGGGTGGCATCACCGCCCGCATGGTCGCGCAACTGGTCGACGACATCCTGCTGGTCAACGAGCGCAGCCTGGAAGAGGCCGTCAGCCTGCTGCTCCAGATCGAGAAGACGGTGGTCGAGGGTGCCGGCGCCGCCGGTCTCGCAGCGCTGCTCGCCCATCCGGGCCGGTTTGCCGGCAAGACGGTGGGCGTGGTGCTGTGCGGCGGCAATATCGACACGCGGTTGCTCGCCAATGTGCTGTTGCGCGATCTGGCACGCTCCGGGCGCCTGGCCCGCCTTCGCATCCGGTTGCAGGATCAACCCGGCGCCCTGTTCAATGTGGCGCGGATATTCGATCAGGAACGGATCAACATCATCGAGGTCTATCATCAGCGCGTTTTCACCACGCTGCCGGCCAAGGGACTGATCACCGATATCGAATGCGAAGCGCGGGATGCCGCCCACCTGCACCGTCTGATCGATGCGCTGCGTGCTGCGGGTTACGACACGACGCCGGTCGAACTGGCGTAGCGAGCGCTGCCGTTCGGGGCGTGGTCTTCACCGGATCGGTTCAATGGACATGAGGTCGTCATGAAACTGGCTATGCTCGGAATCGCCGCCCTGACCCTGGCGGGTTCCGTCGCGGCGCAGGAACGTCATCCGACGGTCGGCGTCGCCGGCGCGTCGCTGGTCTCACAAACACCGTCCAGCGCCATCACGCTGGCGGTCGATCCAGGCCTGACGGATGGACGCCTGTCGATCCGGATCGTCGCGGTGAACGGCAGCAAGGAGCCCCGGCCGTTCGGGCCTGCGGCGATCGCCATCGCGGTCGGGGGCAAGCCAGTGATGATCGCCACCGCAGATCAGATATTGAAACGCCCGCCCGCGCCGGCATCCCGGGACTCGGCGCTTGCCCGCGCATCTGCGGCCCCCGTCATCCAGGGTTTCGGGCAGCGGGACAACATGGGCGCCACCAATCCGTTGAATGCGGCCGCAGGCGTGCCGGACGAACGCTTTGTCCGCCCCGAAACCGCCCCGCCGAACGAAAACGCCAGCGCGCGCGCCGTGCGCGAATCGTTGTTGAAAACCGCGGTGGTTGCGCCACGGGCCAGTCTTGGTGGTGCGCTGCTGACCGACAAGCTCGGACGCAAACCCAAAGAGGTAAATATCACCGTGACATTTGCGGGTGACATCCATGGCTTCGTCATCAAAATGCCCTGACCTGCATGTGCAAGCCAGGGCATCAGCATGGAAAGGGCCATCAGCCCCTTCGATAAGGTGGACCCGCCCGCTTGCGCAGACGGGTCCTGCCTTGATTAGTTGCTGTCGGAATCGTCGTTGTTGTCGTTGACGATGGCGACAACGCCGATGGCGACAACGCCAGCAGCCAGCAGGGCAGCGGCGATCGCGCCACCGCCGGCCAGGCCGTTCTTCTTCGACGA
Organism: Sphingomonas sp. Leaf339; assembly: GCF_001426195.1. Taxonomy (GTDB): domain Bacteria; phylum Pseudomonadota; class Alphaproteobacteria; order Sphingomonadales; family Sphingomonadaceae; genus Sphingomonas. Next base: position 123,844 of record NZ_LMRS01000034.1, read on the forward strand.
CGTCGCCGTGCCGACGCGAGCCTTGGCAACCGACAGCGACGAAGCGGCATTCACCGGTGCAGCAAAGGCCGGGGCAGCGATGACAGGCGAGACGGTCAGCGCGACGGCCGAGGCGATGGCAGTGAATGAACGCATAGGATTGGACTCCGATAGATAGACGACTGGGATTACCGCAACGCAGCAACCCGCAGGGCGTTCCATACTAACTTATGTGCAAAAATCCAGTGTTAGCGCCGTTTAATGGTAAACGAGCTTTTCACCAGCTTTCGCTGAATACATATAGCATCATCTGTTCTCGTTTCCGGGGGTCCATCGGCGGTGACTGCGCCATTTCGTTTTCCGCGCTTTTTCGTCACCAGCCCGTCGCCGTGTCCCTATCTGCCGGGCCGGCAGGAACGGAAGGTGTTCACGGAACTGACCGGACCGCACGCCGCCGAACTGAACGATGCGCTCGGCCGGATCGGTTTCCGCCGCAGCCAGGGTGTAGCTTATCGCCCCTCGTGCGCGGGTTGCACGGCGTGCGTCTCCGTCCGCGTCGTGAACGATGAATTCGTCCCCAGCGCCACCCAGCGCAAATTGATGAGGCGTCATGCCGATCTGGAGGTCACTGCCTGCCGCGCCTGGGCGACCGACGAGCAATATCAACTCCTGCGCCGCTACCTCGCCGCCCGCCACCCCGGCGGCGGCATGGCAGGGATGGACGAGGACGATTACGCCGACATGATCGAACATTCGCCGGTCAATTCCCTGATCGTCGAATATCGCGAGCCGGCGGTGAACGGGCGGCGCGGCCGGTTGGTCGCCGCCTGCCTCACCGATCGTCAGGCGGACGGGCTGTCGATGATCTACAGCTTCTTCGACACCGACGAAGGCAGCCGTCCTGGCCTGGGCAATTTCGTCATCATGGATCACATCATGCGGGCGCGCGATGCGGGCCTGCCCTATGTCTATCTCGGCTATTGGGTGAAGGGATCGCCGCGGATGGAATACAAGACCCGCTATCGCCCGATCGAGGTACTTGGCCCGGCCGGCTGGCGCCTGCTCCGAGACGAGGACATGGCCCGGCCAACGGTGGCTCCCGCGATCGCCTAAACGATCAAGCCTCGGCGACCGTCACGTCCACGTCCAGCCGCTCCTCACCCTCGCCCAGCCGCGATCCTGCGACAGGCGCGGCACCCGCCGCGTCCAGTGCAGAGGCGACCCGGACATAATCCTCTTGCGGCGATAGACCGCTGCAAGGATCGAAACCCACCCAACCCAGCTTTTCCAGATACGCCTCCGCCCAGCCATGCGGTGTCGGCCGGTGCTCACCCGCCAGCAACGAATAGCCTGAGACGTATCGCGCCGGCACGTTCAGGCTGCGCGCCGCCACCACGAACATGTGCGCCAAGTCGCGCGGCGTCGCGCTATCCGCGGTAAAAGCCTCGCCCGCCGTCAATCCGGTGGCGGGCCGCGACCGGTCCATCGCAAACCGCTCATGTAGGGCGGCGTTGATCCGGTGCAGCGCCCGCAACATCTCATACCCCCCGGCGGTCGCGGCGGCGAACGTCGCGATCGCGGGATCGGGCATCGTCACGTCGGTCGCTCGCAGGAACACCGCTGGCGGCAACGGCTCCGGCACGCCGTGCAGCACACCGTCGGAATGGCTGGTCAACACCTCGCCGCTGATCGCGATCTCCAGTTCGGTCAGCGGCCCCTCGGCATACAGCATCGTCACCGCGTTGCCCCAGCCGTCGCGCCCCTCACGCAGCTTGGCATCGCAGTCGATGTCGATCCGCCAACTCGCCACCGTCTGGTCGTGCGTATTCTGCGGCGTCATCCGCAACATCTGCACCAGCCGATCCTGCGGCTTTGAGAAACGATATGCCGTACGATGATGGATCGACAGCCGCATGTTCCCCCCTTTTCCCACCGGCGATGGCGCCGGCCCCCTGTTACCCGAACTTAAATTGTCGCCCGATCGCACTGTGCAACAGCGCGTTTTCCTGGATGAAGGATTGCAGGAACTGATGCAGGCCCGATGCGATCACTTCCCCCGATCGCGTCTTGCCCATCCGTGTCGCCCGCAACCGCGCCATCCGGTCCGCCTCGCCATGCTGCCCTGTCCTCTTGGCCAGCATCGACAGCACGTCCACCGTCTCCTCGACAGACGCCGCCAGACTGCGCGGCAACTCGGCGCGTGCAATCAGCAGGTCGATGACGCTCGCCGGCTTCAAGCCATCCGAATACAACCAGCGATACGCCGTCACCGCCGACACCGTCTGCAGGATCGTCGTCCACTGATCGCGATCGACGACGCCGCCGATCCGCTCGCCCGCCGGCAACAGGATATGGTATTTCACGTCGAGCAGCCGCGCCGTGTTGTCCGCCCGCTCCACTGCCTGTCCCAGCCGGATGAACCACGTCGTCTGGTTGCGCAGCATCCGGTGGACCGCGCCCTCGAACCCGCGCGTCTCGTTCTTTACCGCCTCGACCAGATTGAGGACCGCCGTCGGATCGTCCGCCGCCGGCTTCCCCTCGAAGATCAGCCACGCCCGGTTGATCGCCGTCCACGCCTCGCGCGTCAGCGCGGTCCGCACCGCCCGCGCATTGTTGCGCGCCATGTCGAGACAGCGGACGATCGACCCCGGATGCGCGCTGTCCACCGTCAAGAACCGCGCGACCTCGCTGCGCTTCAGTTCGGCGCCGACCTCGTCGAAATCCTCCTCGGTATCGGTCACCTTCAGCGCCGACACCCATGCCTCACGCCCCGCCGGCCGCGGCGACAGCACGTCGAGCCGCACCGTCGCCTCCACCAGCCGGGCGATGAAGTCCGCTCGTTCGAAATACCGGCCCAGCCAATAGAGCGATGACGCCGTGCGACTGAGCATCAGGCCGCCGGCCCCATCGGCGCGAAGCCCTGCGCCTGCGTCATGCCACCCATCGTCTGGTTCTGGCCCAGCCCCTGGCCCGACGACCCCTGACTTTGCGTCTGTTGCGGCCCGTTATCCATCAACACGAAACTATCCTTGGTGCCGCCGCCCTGGCTGGAATTCACCACCAGCGATCCCTCCTTCAACGCCACGCGGGTCAGCCCACCCGGCACCACCTGCACGCCGCGCGACCCCGTCAGCACGAACGGCCGGAAATCGACATGCCGCGGCGCCAGCCCGCTGTCCGCCAGCGTCGGCACCGTCGACAGCGCCAGCGTCGGCTGCGCGATATAGCGATGTGGCTCGGCGATCAGCGCGGCGCGGAACGTCTCGATCTCGGCCTTCGACGCGGTCGGCCCCACCAGCATCCCGTACCCGCCCGATCCGTCGACCAGCTTCACCACCACCTCGTCCAGATGATCGAGCGTGTATTTCAACGCGTCCGGCTCGCGGCAGCGCCACGTCTCGACATTGGGCAGCTTCGCCTCGCCCCCGGAATAGAAGCGCACGATCTCGGGCATGTAGCTATAGATCGCCTTGTCGTCGGCGATGCCGTTGCCCGGCGCGTTCATGATCGCGACGTTGCCCGCGGCATAGGCCGCCATCAGCCCCGGCACGCCAAGCGCCGAATCGGGCCGGAACACCAGCGGATCGAGAAAATCGTCATCGACTCGGCGATAGATCACATCGACCTTCACCCGCCCCGCGATCGTCCGCATCCATACCATGTCGTCATCGACGACCAGATCGGCGCCCTCGACCAGCTCGATCCCCATCGAATCGGCCAGGAAGCTGTGTTCGTAATAAGCGGAATTATAATGCCCCGGCGTCAGCACGACACAGGTCGGGGCGCTGACCCCGTGCGGCGCCACCGACTTCATCACCTCCAGCAACCGGTCGGGATAGCTGTCCACCGCCGCCACCCGGAATTCGCGGAATAGCTCCGGGCACAGCCGCAGCATCGCCTCGCGATTCTCCAGCATGTAACTGACACCCGACGGCGTGCGCGCATTGTCCTCCAGCACGAAGAACTCGTCCGGCCCGGTCCGCACCAGATCGATGCCGCAGATATGCGCCCACACCCCGTGCGGCGGTCGAATCCCGGCGATCTCCGGCCGGAACTGCGGATTGCCGAGCACCAGATCCTCGGGCAACACGCCCTCTTTCAGGATCCGGCGCTCGCCATAGATATCGTCGAGGAACGCATTGATCGCCTCGACCCGCTGGATCAAACCGTCCGACAGCCGCGCCCATTCGTCATGCAGGAACACGCGCGGCACGATGTCGAACGGAATGATCCGCTCGCTGGCCTCGCTCTCGCCATACACCGCAAAGGTGATGCCCAGCTGCCGGAACGTCGCCTCGGCCGCCTGTTGCCGCCGGCGCAGCTCGTCGCGCGGCGTCGTCTCTATCCAGTTGCACAACGCCGCCAGTTCTGCACGCGAAGGTGCACCACCGCCGGCCCCCAGAATTTCGTCGAACGCCTGATTACCCATTGGAACGGAAAGCTCTCCACAGCGCCCTAGTTCCATGCTGCGCGAGATCGCCGCACCGCACAAGAGGCCATGCCGGGCTTATCCCCCCAATTCTTCCAGCATCCCCGTCGTCAGCACCTGCGGCAGCACCCGCGCCTCCTTAGCTCCTGGTGCATAATAGAGGTACAGCGGCACCCCCGCCCGGTTATGCCGTTCGATGAATCGGCCGAGTACCGGGTCGCCATCGGTCCAGTCGCCGATCAACACCGCGACCTTGTTCTTCGCGAACGCTGCCTGCACGCCGGCGCGATCGATCGCCGCCTTCTCGTTCACCTTGCACGTCAGGCACCAGTCGGCGGTGAAGTACGCGAACACCGGCCGCCCCTCCGCGCGCAACGCCGCCAGCCGCACCTCCGAAAACGCCTCGCCCGCCGCCGCTGACGGCGTGGCCGCCACCGGCTGCACCAGCGCCGCCACACCCAGACTTGCGGCGACCGGCACCAGCGTCCAGCCGAGCGACAGCCCCGCCATCTGCCGCCGCCCGCCGGCCCACAGCGCCAGCGCCGCGACCAGCGCCGCACCGAGCCCCAGCGTCATGCCATCGACGCCCGCCTGCCGCCCCAGCACCCACACCAGCGCCAGCGCCGTCAGCCACATCGGCACCGACAATATGCGCCTCAGCCGCGCCATCCACGCCCCCGGCTTCGGCAACCGCTTCCGCAAGCGAGGCACGAAGCCCAGCAACAGGAACGGCAACGCCAGTCCCAGCCCCAGCCCCGCGAACACCGCCAGCGCCGCCGGCACCGGCAGCACCAGCGCCGCCCCCAGTGCCGCGCCCATGAACGGCCCCGAACACGGCGTCGCCACGAACGCCGCCAGCGCCCCGGTCGCGAACGATCCGCCGCTGCCGGCCTCACCGGCCCAGCGCGGCATCGGCATCTCGAACAACCCCGACAGGTTCAGCGCGATCGCCACCGACAGCAGCAACAGCACCACGACGACGCGCGGGTCCTGCAACTGGAATGCCCAGCCCACCGTCGCCCCGCCCGCGCGCAGGCCAAGGATCACCGCCCCCAGCCCCAGACATACCAGCACGACACCGGCGGTATAGGCCAGGGCCTCCCGCCGCGCCTCCCGCTCGGCGACGTTCGCCCGCGCCAGGCTCAGCGCCTTCAGGCTCAGGATCGGAAACACGCACGGCATCACGTTCAGGATCAGCCCGCCGATCACCGCGCCCGCAAACGCCAGCAACGCCGCCACGACCCATGGCTGCCCCGCGCCGCCAGCACCGCCCGCATCGGGCACCACCCCCGCCTGCGCCTTGATCGCCAGCCCGCGGCCGTCACCGATCCGAAGCACCGCCTCGAACGGCCCGGCCGGCGTACCCTTGGTCGTCACGACCAACTGGTCGCCGACCCGCACCACCGTCTGCGGCGCGGCCCCCTCGATCGATCCCGGAGCGGTCGGAAACAGGTAAGGCTCGGCCAATGCCGCATCGGCGGGATAGGGCACCGCCACCTTCAGCGCGCCGTCCTTCACCGCCCAGGTGGCCGGCGTATCCAGCGGCCGTGGGATCGCCTGCCGCCACGCATCGAACCGCGCCCGCGTCGCCGGCGCCACCGCGCCGTCGCCTACCGTCCCCCCACCTACCGTCAACGTCGTCGCCAGCGTCTGCTGCTCCGGCACGCATACCGTCCGGGTGCAGACCAGATAATCCAGCTTCAATCCGATCGGCAGTACCGTTCCCGCCGCCAGCCCAGCCGGCACGCGCAGCTTCACCAGCGGCGCATAGGGCCGTTCATAGACATAATTCATCAGCCCCGCGACGACCAACGTCTCCGGCACCGGCCATGCCGGCGTCTCCGCGGTTACGCCCTTGGGCAGCGTCCAGCCGAACGTCGCGGGAAAGCCCGCATCGCCGGGGTTTGACCAATATCCGTGCCATCCCGCGGCTGGCGTCGTCGCCAGCGCCAGCGTGACCGTGTCGCCCGCCTTCGGTCGTTCGCTCTCGGCGACCAGTTGCATCGCCAGATGCGGCCCTGCCCGCCCGCCATTCTGCGCTAGCGCCGGCGAAAGCCCCGCCAGCCACATCACCATAGTCATCATCACGACACGCAGAAGACGCATGGCAATCCTTGATACCGGGAAACGCCCGTTCCATAGCGGGCGGGCGCCCGCAATGCATCAAGGATGCCGATGAAATCCTCCCCAGCCCATGTGCTCGCCCCGCTCGCCCTGCTGCTCGCCGTCCCGGCGCTGGCGCAGACCGCTCCGGCCCCCGCCGCACCTGCACCCGCAACGCCCCAACCGGCGGTGCCCCGACCGGCGACGCCCACCGCGCGGCCGACGCTGATCGTCGCGATCTCGGTCGACCAGTTCTCCGCCGATCTCTTCGCGCAATATCGCAACCGCTACACCGGCGGCATGGCCCGGCTGCTGAACGGCGTCGTCTTCCCCAGCGGGTATCAGAGCCACGCCGCGACCGAGACGTGCCCCGGCCATTCCACGATCCTGACCGGCTATCGCCCCGCGCATACCGGCATCGTCGCCAACAACTGGGTCGATCAGCGCGCCGGCCGCGCCGACAAGATCGTCTATTGCTCGGAGGACGAGCACGCCCCCGATTCCAGCCACGACAGCTACATCGTCTCGGACAAGCATCTGAAGGTGCCGACGCTGGGTGAGCGGATGAAGAACGCGAACCCTGCCACCCGTGTCGTGTCGGTCGCCGGCAAGGATCGCGCCGCGGTGATGATGGGCGGTCACAAGGTCGACGAACTGTGGTGGTGGGATGGCAAGACCTATGTCACCTATGCCGGTCGCGCGATCCCGCCCGTCGTCCAGCGCACACGCGACGCGGTCGCCGCGATGCTCGCCCGCCCGCAGGCGGCGCTGCCGTTGCCGGGCTGGTGCAAGCCGCTCGATCGCCCGATCGCCGTTGGCACGCAAACGTTGGGTCAGGGCCGCTTCGCCCGCGATGCTGGCGATGCAAAGGCGTTCCGCGCCTCGCCAGCGTCCGACGCCGCCGTCCTCGCGATGGCTGCCGGTCTGGTGCAGGACATGAAGCTGGGTCGCAACTCCACGCCCGACATCATCTCGATCGGCCTGTCCGCCACCGATTATATCGGCCATTCGGTCGGCACGCAGGGCACCGAGATGTGCATCCAGATGAACGAACTGGACCAGTCGCTGGCCGGCTTCTTCGAGGTGCTGGACCAGACCGGCGTCGATTACGAGGTGATGCTGACCGCCGATCACGGCGCGCACGACATGACCGAACGCCAGATCGATCACGCCATGCCGATGGAAACCCATGCCGATCCGCAATTGCAGAGCAAGGCGATCGGCGCCGCGATCGGCCGCGAGCTGAACCTGAAGGGTCCTGTGTTGCTGAGCGCGGAAGGCGACATCTATATCGACCGCGACCTGCCCGCCGCCGCCAAGCCCCGCGTGCTGGCGGAGGCGAAGCGCCGCTATCTGGCGATGCCCCAGGTTGCCGCCGCCCTGACCCGCGCCGAGATCATGGCCACGCCGTGGCCCACCACCCCGCCGGAGACATGGACCCTCGCCGAGCGCGCACGCTCGTCCTTCGACCCCGATCGCTCCGGCGACCTCTTGATCCTGCTGAAACCACGCGTGACAACGATCGAGAAGCCCAGTGTCGGCTATGTCGAAACCCACGGCTCACCATGGGATTATGACCGCCGCGTGCCGATCCTGTTCTGGCGCAAGGGGATGCCGTCGTTCGAACAACCGCTGTCGGTCGAAACGGTGGACATCATGCCCACCCTGGCGGCCACCATTGGAATGCCCGTGTCCGGTCAGGACGGCCGTTGCCTAGATCTCGACCCCGGCCCCGCCACCACCTGCCCCCGCTAAAGGTCCCCGACCCTACCGCAACGTCATTGCGAGCGCAGCGAAGTAGTCCAGTACCGCACACACGGCCCGGATTGCTTCGCTCAGCTCGCAGCGCCGAACATCACCATCAATGAAACCGAGCTCGCCGGCCCTCGCTGTCCTACAGACCCCGGTCGCGTTATAACCCACTGCAATCGCTCTTTCCCATCGCCGGATCATCACTGACGCCCGCCGGAAAGGGTCCGGTTTAGGCCTAACCTTAGCCTAACTTTCCAACCCGCATCATTGCCTCGTCACAAAAATTCGGCCACCGCCCCACGCGGGGAAACCGGCCACAGCCGGACGAAACGGGGGAAGAGAAGACCATGCACGCCATGTCGCCGACAGAGATATTCCTGCTCGCGATGCTGCTGATCTTCTCGGTCCCTTATGCCGTCTGGCGGCTGGGCCGGACCGACTATTGGGCGCCCCTTGTCGTCGTCCAGATCGTTGGCGGCATCCTGCTCGGACCTGGCGTGCTGGGCGCGCTCTATCCCGATTATTACGCCTTCGTCTTCACCCCCCAGACGATCGGCTCGCTCAACGGCATCGCCTGGTGGGCAGTCATGATGTTCGTCTGGGTCGCCGGCATCGAGCTCGACGTCGAGGAGGCATGGCGCCGCCGCGGCGAAACCGGTGTCACCGCCGGCCTCGCGCTCGCCGTGCCGCTGGTGACAGGCAGCATCGCGGCCCTTCTGATGCTGCGCTACGACGGCTGGCGCGGGCCGGAGGGTGCGACGTGGCAGGTCGTACTGGGCATCGGCATGGCCTGTGCCGTTACCGCGTTGCCCATCCTCGTCCTGTTCATGGAAAAGCTCGAGATTCTTCGCCAACCGCTCGGCCAGCGCGTCCTGCGCTATGCCAGCCTCGATGACATCGCCATCTGGGGCGTCCTGGCGCTGATCCTGCTCGATTGGGAGCGCGTCGGCCGACAGGGCGGCTTCCTCATCGGCTTTGCGCTCGCCACCATCCTGATCCGCCGCCTGCTCGCCCGCGTGCCAGAGAGCGACCGCTGGTATATCAGCCTGATCTGGCTCGCCGGTTGCGGCTTCGCCGCCGACTGGGCCGGGCTGCATTTCATGGTCGGCGCGTTCCTGTCGGGCGCGGTCCTCGATGCCAAATGGTTCGACCGCGAACGGATTGACCAGTTTCGCGCGACCATCCTCCTGACGGTCATGCCGGTGTTCTTCCTGTCGACCGGCCTAAAGACGCAATGGGGCGTCGGGGGGATCACCGTCTTCGCCGCGGCAGCCTTGCTGCTGATCGCGTCGGTCGGCGGCAAACTGGCCGGCATCGGCCTCGCCGGTCGGATCCTCGGCTGGAAGAAGGGCGAGGCGTCGATCATCGGCTGGCTGCTTCAGACCAAGGCGCTCATCATGATCATCTTCGTCAACATCCTGCTCGACAAGAAGATCATCACCAATGAAACCTTCACCGCCCTGCTACTGATGGCGATCGCCAGCACGATGCTGACCATCCCAGCCGTCGCCCCCCGCCTGAAGAGACTGCCCGAGCTGTTACGCCGGACGCATTGATCGCGACCGCGACCGGGGATGTCCTACAGGCCCCCTGTCGAGTATCCAGACACCAGAAACTGCTCTTTCTCACCGTCGATGCCGATTGCCAGCCAACCCCTCGCACCCGCGCCCGTGATTGCGCGCGTATGGAGGGTGTGACTTTAGCGACTTTCCACCCCCGACAGGCGGCCCGTGATCAGTCGAGATTGGGTCGCAGCCAGCGCGTTGCCGTGCCGATATCGACCCCGCGTCGCTCGGCATAATCGACCACCTGATCCTGCCCGATCCGCGCCACGCCGAAATAATCGGCCTGCGCATGCCCGAAATAGAAGCCGCTGACCGCCGCCGTCGGCAACATCGCAAAACTGTCCATCAGCTCGATCCCGACTCGCTCCTCCGCGCCCAAAAGGTCGAACAGTTGGCGCTTCAACGAATGCTCGGGGCACGCCGGATATCCCGGTGCTGGGCGGATGCCGCGATACTGTTCGCGGATCAGCGCCTCGTTCGTCAGTTGCTCACCCGGCGCATAGCCCCAAAGGTCGGCACGGACATGCAGGTGCAGCCGCTCCGCGAACGCCTCCGCCAGCCGGTCCGCCAGCGCCTTCAGCAGGATGTCGTTGTAATCGTCATGCCCCGCCTTGAACCGGGCGATGTGCGGATCGATGCCATGAATACCGACCGCGAAGCCGCCCATCCAGTCGCCCGCCGGATCGATGAAATCAGCCAGGCACATGTTGGCCCGCCCCTCGCGCTTGGCGATCTGCTGGCGCAGGAACGGCAGGCGGACGCTATGTTCGTTGCTCCGGTTCAGATCGGGGATCTTGAACCCCTCCGGCACGGATCCGCCATCGGGGCTGCGATGATCGTCCGAATGCGCGATCTGGATGAACACGTCGTCGCCGCTGCGATGGCACGGCCACAGCGCCGCGATCCCCTTGGCCGTCAGCCACTTCTCGGCGATGATCGTATCCAGCATCGCCTGTGCGTCGGCGAACAGGCCCGTGGCACTCTCGCCGACGACCTCGTCCTGCAGGATCGCCGGATAATTGCCCGCCAGTTCCCAAGCCCGAAAGAACGGCGTCCAGTCGATGTACGGCCGCAGATCCGCCAGATCCCAGTCGTCGAATACGTGCAGACCCGGCGATACCGGCGCCGGTGCCTTGAGCGCCATATCCGCCACGAAGCCCCGCGCCCGCGCATCGGCCAGTGGCAACAGATCGTTCTGCCCCTTGCCCGCCCGCGCATCGCGGACCTTCTGATACTCGGCGGCGACACTCTCGACATAGGCATCGCGGCCAGTGTCGCTGACCAGCGTCGTCGCCACGCCGACCGCACGGCTGGCGTCCAGCACATGCACGATCGGCCCGTCATAGGCGGGTGAGATACGCAGCGCGGTATGCACCTTCGACGTGGTCGCACCACCGATCAGCAGCGGCATCGTCATGCCCGCCCGCTTCATCTCCTCAGCCACTGTCACCATCTCGTCCAGCGACGGGGTGATCAGGCCGGACAGGCCGATCATGTCGGCATCGTTCTCGTTGGCCGCCGCGATGATCTTCGACCACGGTACCATGACGCCCAGATCGACCACGTCGAACCCGTTGCACTGTAGCACGACGCCGACGATGTTCTTGCCGATATCGTGGACGTCGCCCTTCACGGTCGCCATCACGATCTTGCCCTTACCCTTTGCGCCCGGCTCCTTCGCCGCCTCGATGAAGGGCAGCAGATGCGCCACCGCCTTTTTCATGACGCGGGCGGATTTCACCACCTGCGGCAGGAACATCTTGCCCGATCCGAAGAGGTCGCCGACGACGTTCATGCCGTCCATCAACGGTCCCTCGATCACCTCGATCGGCCGCGCGAATTGCTGGCGGCACTCCTCGGTATCGTCGACGACGTGCGCGTCGATGCCCTTTACCAGCGCATATTCCAGCCGCTTCGTCACCGGCAGGCTGCGCCATTCCGCCGCTGCCTTCTCGGCCACCGCGTCGGTGCCGCGATATCGCTCCGCCAGCGCGACCAGCCGGTCGCCTGCCTCCGGGTCGGTATTAAGGACGACATCCTCGACCGCCTTGCGCAGTTCCGGATCGATCGTGTCGTACACGTCGAGCTGCCCGGCGTTGACGATCGCCATGTCCATGCCCGCGGGGATCGCATGGTACAGGAAAACACTGTGCATCGCGCGCCGCACCGGCTCGTTACCCCGGAACGAGAAGCTGAAATTCGAAAGCCCACCAGAGATATGGACGTGCGGGCAGCGCGCCTTGATCTCGCGGCACGCTTCGATGAAATCCATGCCGTAGTTGTTATGCTCCTCGATCCCCGTCGCCACCGCGAAGACGTTGGGATCAAAGATGATATCCTCCGGCGGAAAGCCGATGCCGACCAGCAGCTTGTACGCTCGCTCGCAGATTTCGACCTTACGCGCCTTAGTGTCCGCCTGACCGACCTCGTCGAACGCCATCACGACGACCGCTGCGCCGTACGCCATGCATTTGCGCGCATGGTCGAGGAACTGCGCCTCGCCCTCCTTCATGCTGATCGAATTGACGATCGGCTTGCCGGACACGCATTTCAGCCCCGCCTCGATCACGCTCCATTTGGAACTGTCGACCATGAACGGAATGCGCGCGATATCGGGTTCCGCCGCGATCAGCTTCAGGAACGTCGTCATCGCGTATTCGGCGTCGAGCAGCCCTTCGTCCATGTTGACGTCGAGCACTTGCGCCCCCGCCTCGACCTGCTGCAAGGCCACCTCAACCGCGGCCGGGTAGTCTCCCGCCATGATGAGCTTCTTGAAGCGCGCGGACCCGGTGACGTTGGTTCGCTCGCCGATGTTGACGAAATTGGTGGCCGAAATGGTCATTGGTGGTCCGAAAAACTTTCAAAAAGGTCGATCAACGCCGACTCGTCAGCGATTTCACCCGTCGAACGATATCGCTCGATCTCCAGACGCCCGTCCTCGAACACTTCGATTTCCCACCGCTCGCCGGGGATTGCCGCGTCGATCAGCAACGCACCCTCACGGACGCTGGTAATCGTGTGGAAAATCTTGGCCGCGTTCAGTTTCGCGATGATCTCAAACGGTGTCATGCCGCCATCGTAAACGGTTCAAGCCCGGCCAGCTTCGTTCGTACCGTCGGCGCCACCGGCACCCGCGGGGGCAGACCGCGCACCTTGTCCGCCATCGCCTTGATATGCGCCGGTGTCGATCCGCAGCATCCGCCCAGCACATTCACCTGACCAGCCACCGCCCATTCGCCCACCAGACCCGCCGTCGTCACCGGCGCCTCGTCATAGGCGCCCAGTTCGTTTGGCAGACCCGCATTGGGATAAATCATGACCAGCGTGTCGCAGATCTCGGACAGCGTCTTCACATGCGGCCGCAACTGCTCCGCCCCGAACGAGCAGTTCAGCCCGATCGTCACCGGCTTCGCATGGCGCACCGCATGCCAGAACGCCTCGACCGTGTGACCGGACAGATTCCGGCCGGAAAGGTCGGTCAACGTCATCGACAGCATGATCGGCGCGTCACGGCCCAGATCGTTGCCGGCCTCGATCGCCGCCATGATCCCAGCCTTCGCATTCAGCGTGTCGAACACCGTTTCGATCAGGATGAAGTCGACCCCGCCTTCCAGCAAGGCGTCCGCCTGTTCACGGTACACGCCCTTCAGATAATCGAAGTCGATCTCACGGTAACCGGGGTCGTTGACGTCGGGCGACAACGACAGCGTCTTGTTCGTCGGCCCGATCGCGCCCGCCACGAAGCGGGGTCGGCCATCACGTGCAGCATATTCATCCGCCAGCCGCCGTGCGATCTCCGCCGACCGCAGGTTGATGTCGCGCACCAGATGCTCGGCACCATAATCCGCCTGCGAAATCAGGTTCGCTGAAAACGTGTTGGTCGACACGATGTCCGACCCGGCATCCAGATATTCGCGGGTGATCGTCTCGGGTACTTCCGGCTTGGTGATCGCCAGAATGTCGTTATTGCCCTTCTGGTCGTGGCTGAGGCCCAGATCGCCTGCGTAATCGGCCTCGGACAGCTTCCAGTTCTGGATTTCGGTGCCGAATGCGCCGTCCGTAATCAGGATGCGCTTGGCGGCTTCCGCGTTCAGCCTTTCCCGCGCGCTCATGCCGCCGCCGCCTCAGACGAGGCCTTGGCGCGGACGCCCAGCAGATGACAAATCGCAAACGCCAGTTCGGCGCGATTGAGCGTATAGAAATGCAGCTGGTCGACGCCACCGGCATACAGCCGACGCGACAGCTCCGCCGCCACGGTAGCTGCCACGAGCTGCCGCGACGCCGGATGCTCGTCCAGACCCTCGAACAAGCGCCCCATCCAGGGTGGCACCGCCGTGCCGCACATCGCCGACATGCGCTTCACGCTGGCAAAATTCGACACCGGCATGATGCCCGGCACGATCTCCGCATCGATCCCCGCCTTTGCCACCTGATCGCGGTAGCGGAAGAAGGTTTCCGGTTCGAAGAAGAACTGCGTGATCGCCCGCGTGGCGCCGGCATCCAGCTTGCGCTTTAGGTTGTCGAGATCGGCCGCCGCATCGGGCGAATCGGGGTGCGATTCCGGATACGCCGCCACCGAAATCTCGAACGGATGCAGGCGCTTCAGCCCCGCGACCAGATCGGCGGCATTCTCGTATCCACCGGGATGGCTGGCGAAGCACGCACCCTGCTGCGGCGGATCGCCGCGCAATGCCACGATGTGGCGCACGCCCGCCGCCCAATATTCCTCGGCGACCTGATCGATCTCTTCCCGCGTTGCTTCGACACAGGTCAGATGCGCGGCGGCTGCCAACGACGTCTCTCGCTGGATGCGCGCCACCGTGGCATGCGTCCGCTCACGCGTCGTACCGCCCGCGCCGTAGGTGACCGACACGAAGCGCGGGCCGAGCGGTTCCAGCGTACGCACCGATTCCCACAACTGAATGTCCATCTTCTCGTTCTTCGGCGGGAAGAATTCGAAACTGACCGCCAGATCGCCGCCGACATCGGCATAGAGCGGCGATTCGAGCGCCCGCCGCGCCTCTGCCAGCTGATTCACCGAGATCGTCATGCCGCCTTCACCTCATGCAGGGCCGCCGCGCCTTTGCGCGCCAGCCATAATTTCACCGTCAATTCGCCGCCGCCCAGTGTTTCGACCCGCACCATCCGCAGGCCCGCCGCGTCCGCCCATCCCGCCACCTGTTCGTCCGCGAAGCCCAACCGGACATGCGCGTCCTTGGTGCGCAGGTCCTCGCGATCATGCGAGGCGAAGTCTGCGATCAGCAGGCGCCCGCCCGGCCCCAGCACCCGCGCCGCCTCGACGATCGCAGCGCCCGGTTGTTGCGCAAAATGTAGCACGTGGTGAATGATCGCCACATCCGCGGCACCGTCCGCCATCGGCAGCGCGTACAGGTCAGCCTGTCGCAGATCGGTGTTGGTGACGCCCGCCAGTTTCGCCCGGGCAAGACGCAACATCTCCGACGACCGATCGATCCCGAGCGCGGTCTGCGCTTGGCGGCCGAACAGTTCCAGCATCCGCCCCGTACCGGTGCCGATGTCGATCAGCGTACCGAGCGGCGCGGTGCCCAGCACCTGCTGCATGGCCGCCTCCACTTCGCTGTCCGCCACGTGGAGCGACCGGATGGCATCCCATTCGCCGGCATGTAATTCGAACCAAGCCGCCGCCGACGACGCCCGATCGGCCCGCACCGCCGCCAATCGCGCCGCATCGGCGACCGCCCAATGATCGGCTTGGCCATCGGCCCAAGCGTCGAGCAGTACCGCGATCGGTTCGACCACCGCCGGCCGGCCCAAGGCGACGAACACCCAGCTACCCTCCTTGCGCCGTTCCGCCACCCCGGCATCGCACAGGATTTTCACATGGCGCGAAACGCGGGGCTGGCTCTGACCCAGCACTTGAGCCAGTTCGCCGATCGACAGCTCCATTCGGCGCAACAGCGCGAGAATACGAAGACGGGTGGCGTCCCCCAGCGCGCCAAAGATGTCGAGTGGGTCGATCATGTTCATCAACATATAAAGATATCTTTATATGGGGTCAATCGAGTGATGCGGTGGACCCGAATGCTTTCGCTTGCGTTCCGATTGCCGGAGATCCCCAAACAGGATCATCGAAACAGGAGAATTTCATGAAGAAGCTGATCGTTCCCGTACTCGCCGCCGCCGCCCTGCTCGCCGCCTGCAGCCAGAAGGCGCAGAACGAAACGTCGGAAGCCGCCAACGCCGTGGCCGCCGATACCGCCGCGACCACCGAGAACGCGGTCGGCGACGTCGATGCCGCAACCGATCGCGCATTGGGCTCGGCAGAAGCCTCGCTCGAAAACGCCGGTTCGTCGATCGAGCACCACACCGACAAGGCTGGCGATGCGATCGGTAACGCAGCCGACCGCGCTGCAGATGCCACCGGCCGCGCGCTGGAGAACACCGGCCGCGCTATCCGCGACTGATCGGAAAGACGTAAGATCGACCTGAAATGACTGGGCGGCGGTTGGTCCACTTATGAACCGGCCGCCGCCATGATGACGGACCCCCCATGACCCAACGCCGCCTCGGCTCCACCGATCTTCGCCTGTCGCCATTGGTATTGGGCGGCAATGTATTTGGCTGGACCGCCGATCGAAAAGCCAGTTTTGCCGTCCTCGACGCCTTCGTCGCGGGTGGTGGCACGATGATCGACACGGCGGACATCTATTCGGCGTGGGTCGAAGGTCATCAGGGCGGTGAATCGGAAACGATAATCGGCGATTGGCTGAAGGCGAGCGGCCGACGCGACGACGTGCTGATCGCGACCAAAGTAGGCATGCTGCCTGGTGAAGGCGGTGAGAAACTGGCACCCGCCCGAATCGTCGCGGCGTGTGACGCATCGCTGAAACGGCTCGGGACCGATCGGATCGACCTTTACTACGCACATCAGGATGACGGGTCCGTGTCGCAGGAAGATGTGCTGGGTGCGTTCGGCCAGTTGGTCGATGCTGGGAAGATCCGGGTGCTCGGCGTCTCCAACTTCTCCGCTCGACGTTTGAAAACGGCGGTGGATATTGCGCGGGACGATGATTTACCGCGTGTTCACGTGCTGCAGCCGGAATATAATCTGGTCAGCCGCCACAAGTTTGAAGGTGAGTTGCAGGATTATTGCGTGCAAGAAAATATCGCCGTGCTACCGTATTACGGGCTGGCCGCGGGGTTTCTGACGGGCAAATATCGCAGCGAGGCCGACCTGGGCAAAAGCATCCGTGGCGGCACGATGAGGGAGCTGCTGGCCGATCGCGGCGCGGCGGTTTTGGCGACGATGGACGACATCGCAGGCGAAACCGGGGCGACCTTACCGCAGATCGCGCTGGCATGGTTGATCGCGCAGCCCGGTGTCACGGCACCGATCGCGAGCGCGACGAGCGTCGAGCAGTTGGCCGATCTGTTGCCGGCGATGACCTTGTCCCTCGATGATGATCAACTCGGACGGTTGACCAACGCGGGTGCCTGATCGAGACAGCGACGCAAAGTCCTGTTAAACCAGGGTATGTCGCCGTTCGTGCCTCGTGTCCTATGGACACTGTTTACCGCCTTGGCTTGTTTGCTCACGGCGCTTCCTGTTTCAGCGGCAATTACGATGACCTTCTGGAGCCACGAACTCGGCAACAGCTTTCCCCATGCGTTCTTTACGCTGCGGGGTATGCCCGATGCCGGTGGGGCACCGGTCGATGTGAATTACGGGTTCACAGCCAGCACGCTCAGTCCGAAAATCTTGTTCAGCACGGTGCGCGGGCGCCTGGATATAGCCAAGCCGGGTTACATCGCGACGAGCGATGCGCAATTTTCGATTGTGCTGACCGGCGCCCAATATGCCGAGATTCTGAAGCTGGTCGCGGCGTGGGGCGAACGGGGTGATAGCCGTTACAGCCTTGGCCGGCGCAACTGCGTTCATTTCGTCCAGGAGGCAGCGCGTATCAGCGGGTTGGTCGGTCTAAAACAGCCCAATCTGATGAAAAAGCCGCGATCCTTTCTAAAAGCGGTGGCGGTCGCCAACCGGGATCGCGTCACGGTGCTGGGCGTTCATGGCAGGGCCTATCTGGCGACATTGCCAGCGCTGCCGGTGGCAATCACCGCCGCCCCCTAAGCAGCCGGTTCGATCTCGATCAGGTCGAGCTGTGACTGAAAGGCGGGGTGCGGCAAAACAAGACGCCAGCGACGTTCGCCGATCCGCTCGAGGATGCCCGCCATGTCGCGACCGGGATCGCGACCATAAGCCATTGCCCGCGTCTCTCCCGTCAGCATCATCGAACCCAGAAATATCGTTCGCGCGTCGGTGTCGGCATACAGCATCCCGATGGGTCGCTGCCCCACTCCTAACCCGGTGAAAAGGACCGCGGTAGAGGCGGTCTCGATCCGACATGCCGTCCATGGCAAAGTCACAAAGAAGGAACCCGATACGCCCTGCCGGCCAAGCTTTGTCGTACGGCAACGATAGTTGCCCGGCGCTGGCAATGAGCCCGTCAGGCTTCGATCCGGATCGAACAAGGCGGCGTCGCCCGTGATGGCAGCCATGGCCGCCTTGTCCCCACGCGCATCCCGCAGTGCACTCGACCAAGCTGACCGCCATTCGCGCAGCTTCTGACGGTCGGCCGCCGTGGCAACGCGGCGCCAGTCGACCGTGACCTCACGCTCGGCAGCGCCCGCACCGGTGGCGAGCAGGATACCCGCCACCGCCCAATGCCTCATGCGGCGGTCCAGCCGCCGTCCATCGACAGGTTCGCGCCCGTGATCGACGCCGCCTCGTCCCGGCAAAGGAACAGGCCGAAGGCGGCGACTTGTTCTGGGGTCACGAATTCCTTGGTTGGCTGCGCGGCGAGCAGGACATCGTTCATCACCTCTTCGCGGGTCAGGCCGCGCGCTTTCATCGTGTCGGGTATCTGGTTCTCGACAAGCGGCGTCCAGACATATCCCGGCGAAATGCAGTTGACGGTAATGCCGTCGCGGGCGACCTCTAGAGCCGCTGCCTTGGTCAGTCCCGCCACGCCATGTTTGGCAGCGACGTAAGCGGACTTGTTCGGACTGGCGATCAGCGAGTGAGCGGAGGCGGTGGTGATGATCCGCCCCCATCCCTTTGCCTTCATCACCGGGATCGCCGAATGCATCAGGTGGAAGGCCGACGACAGGTTGATCGCGATGATGGCGTCCCATTTCTCGGTCGGGAAATCGACGATCGGCGACACGTGCTGGACGCCGGCGTTGGCGACGACGATATCGCACCCGCCCGTCTCCGCTACCGCCCGATCGACCAGCGCGGCGATCTCGTGGGGTTTCGACATGTCGGCCGGATCGTGAAGAGCAGTGGCGCCGCTGATCTGAGCCAGTTCGGCACGGATTTGCTCGATCGCATCGACGTCGCCGAACCCGTTGATGACGACGGCGGCGCCCTCGGCGGCGAAGGCGCGCGCAAAGGCAAGGCCAATACCCGATGTCGATCCCGTGATCAGTGCCGTCTTGCCCTTCAGCAGCATATCGTTCTCCCTGTTTGGTCCGTGATGACCGCCCACCCGAGCATGGCGGCAACCCGTAGCGCGATCAACGCTTGCAACCGACGAGTGGCCTCAAGCATTTCACCCGCGCAACGATCAGGCGATATTCCATGCGGCTCGACGATTACGATCCTAACATCAACGTCGGCGACCAGCGGGGCGAAGGCGGTGGCTTTGGCAGTGGCGGCGGTGGTGGTCTGCTGTTCGGTCTACTGCCGCTGATCGGTAGTCGCTTTGGTTGCGGTGGCATCGTCGTCGTGCTCATCATCTTGGCGGTGCTCGGCATGAACCCCCTGTCGCTGCTGGGCGGCGGACAAGGCTCTGCCCCTGTCACGCGTACGGCGCCGGCGAGCAGTGGCGGTAACGAGGCGGCGACCGCATGTCGCGTCGATGCGGAAAGCAGGGCGGCCTGCAACGCGTTCAGTTCGGCACAGCAGACCTGGGCGGCGATTTTCGCCAAATCGAACCAGCCGTTCGAGGCGCCGTCGCTGCAATTCTATGGCGGATCGGGTCGATCGGGCTGCGGTGCGGCGCAGGCAGCCATGGGGCCATTCTATTGCCCGACGGATCGGGGCGTCTATCTCGACACCAGCTTCTTCAACGAGTTGGCGACGAAATTCGGCGCCAAGGGCGACTTCGCGCAATATTATGTGATCGCGCATGAGTTCGGGCATCACATCCAAAACCTGCTCGGCACATCGACGCAGGTGCAGCAGGCGCAGGCCCGGTCGAGCGAGGCTGAGGGCAACGCCATGTCGGTGCGTCTGGAATTGCAGGCGGATTGCTATGCAGGCGTATGGGCGGCGGCCAATCGCGACCGGCTCGATCCCGGCGATATAGAAGAGGGTATGACCGCCGCGCGGGCGATCGGCGACGATACGCTGCAGCGTGAAGGTCAGGGCCGGGTCGTTCCCGACAGCTTTACGCACGGCACGTCAGCACAGCGGATGAAGTGGCTGCGTGTCGGGATGGAAACGGGCGACCCGGCCAAGTGCGACACGTTCTCGGGCGCCTAACAGAAGACGGATCTCAATGGATCGGCCCCGGTTGTCGCCGGGGCCGATAGACGAAACGCTTCTATATATTAAAGCTTGACCAGCATCTTGCCGGTATTGCCGCCGGTGAATAGCCCTAGAAAGGCATCGGGCATTGCTTCCAAGCCGTCATGGACTGTTTCCTCCCGCTTCAGCGTGCCGAGCATGGTTGCCATGTCCTGATAGAATTCGGCGGCACGGGGCATGAAGTCGGTGACGATGAAGCCGCGCATCTGCACGCGGTTGCCGATCAGGCGGGCGAGATATTTCAGCTCGGTCGGCTTGGCGTCATTGTACACGTCGATCATGCCGCAGATCGCGAAACGCGCACGGGGTCGGGCATGGGCCAGCGCGGCATCGAGATGGTCGCCGCCGACATTGTCGAAATAGACGTTGATTCCCTTTGGTGCCGCCTTGCCCAATGCCTCGACGACGCTGCCCGCCTTGTAATCGATCACCGCATCTGCGCCGAGCGAGCGGACCCATTCGCCCTTCGCCGCGCCACCGGCCGATCCGATCACGGTCATGCCCTTTGCCTTGGCCACCTGTACCACCGTCGATCCGACAGCGCCGGCCGCCGCCGATACGAAGACGGTATCGCCCGCCTTGGCCTCTGCCACCGCCAGCAAGCCCCAGTAGCCGGTCATGCCGGGCATGCCGAGCTGACCCAGAAATGCCTGGGGCGGCAAGTCGATGGCGGGCAGCTTCATAAACGCGGCAGCCGGCCCGACCGCCTCGTCGCGCCAGCCGAGCATGTGTTGGACAAGATCACCGGCCGCCAGTGACGGATCACGGCTTTCGACGACCTCACCGACCGCACCGCCATCCATCGGCGCCCCGATGGCAAACGGCGGCACATAGCTTTTCACGTCGTTCATCCGGCCACGCATATAGGGGTCGACCGACAGCCAGCGATTGGCCACCCGAACCTCGCCATCCGCCAGTTCGGGCCGATCGACGGATATTAGCGCGAAATCATTCGGGGTCGGCGTGCCCTTCGGGCGCGACGCCAGAGTCCAGGCGCGGGGCATCGGCAGAATCCTCTCGTTGTTATCGGTTCGATGTGACGCGCGTGGCGACGCTACGCAAATGAAAAGGCCCGGTCGCGGAAGCGACCGGGCCTGCCCATCGGGGACGCTTACGCGTCGACCACTGTCAATAGGTGCCGGAAAAGCTCCGGTTGAGGTTGCCGCCAGCGCCTGTGTCGGCAGATGCCGAGCTACTGGACGACGATGCGTTGGTCCGGTTTTCGCTGCGATCCCGGGCATTGTCGCCGTACCCGAACATGGCTTGGTTACGATCCTCGTCGCGCCATGCCTGCTTGGCTTCGTCCGCCGTCTTGCTCAGCGTTACCTTGTCGTCGACCGATTTGATCCAGTTCGATGGGATCGAATGATGCTGACCACCGGCATCGACATCGTTCTTGGTCAACAAGATGCGGTCGCCTCGCACCTTGTCTACCGTCCCGACATGGCCACCGTCCGAACCGACGACTTCCTGATGCTCCGTGACTTTGTTGAGAGAGTCGCGCTGTGTCTGGCGGTTATTGCGCCATGACGAGAACTCGCTTTCAAACCGCGAGCGGTTTTCGTTGCGATACTCATCATAATCGCGGTCCAGTGCGGCAATTTGGCTGGACCGCCAACTGCCGTAATGCTCGTCATGCTGGCCGCCGCCACGATACCCTCGGTCGTCGTAGCGCGAGTCCATTTCGCGCCGGCGTTCCGCGTCGTCATCTCCGAACCACGAACGCACCTCGTCACCCGCGCGTGCAAAAAAACCGCGATCTTCGTATTCGTAACCCTGGGGCTGGCGTCCGTAGCCGCGATTACGCTGGCGGTTATCATCGTCGGCGTGGCGATTACGCCCTACGTCCTCAAAACGACGCCCATCCGATGCGTAAGAGCCATGATACTCCTCACGCCCACCATAGCTGCCGCCGTCTCGACCGCTGTTGAACCGGTCGCGCTCGGGATAGCGCTGGCCGCCGAAATCCTGGCGGTCCTGACGTCCTCTCGATCGGTCGTCGTCACGACCATAGCCGGCGGCGGCATAGTCGCGTGCGCTGGAATAGGTATACTCACGGCCATAGCCGTTGTCGCGGCTGTCGGTGCTGTTGTAATAGTCGCCTTGCGGGTTGGTGCCGCGTGAGTAGCGTTCATTGCCCATGTTGGTCTCCATTCTCCTGCATACCGGCCACGTCTTCGTCGCAAATCCGATACTTAGCCAAAACGGGCTTTGAGGATCGATGTTCCAAGCCATCGACGTCCGCAATACGCCCCGTCGCATACTTGGGACAGCTCGCCGCAGGCAATTTCAGCGGTGACCTGCCCCCCTTGTTGCATTGGGAAAACGAGATCGCTAAACGCGAACACATCCGGTTGAGACCGGGTTTTTGAAGGGTGCGGGGCCGTAGCTCAGATGGGAGAGCGCTGCAATCGCACTGCAGAGGTCAGCGGTTCGATCCCGCTCGGCTCCACCACCCGCCCTTCCCTCGCCAGCTATTGTTGATCTCGGTGGAATGATCCGCTTGACGGTGCGTTATGTCGGACGATGATGTTGCCTGACCCCATCCCTGCCGCCACCCTGATCATCATGCGTGAGAACGTTTCCGCAGGCTCGCCGCCGGAATTATTGATGGTGAAGCGGGCGGACACGATGGCGTTTGCGGGTGGCGCATGGGTGTTTCCGGGTGGACGGGTCGACGCCGGCGATCGTGCACTGGCCGTTCAACTGGGAGCGGCGGACGTGGACGAGGTCGCAGCGCGGATTGCCGCTATCCGGGAGACGCTGGAGGAAGTGGGACTGGCGATCGACATTGATCCACTGCCCGATGCGGCGACTATCGCCGCAATACGAACGGCGCTGCATAACGGCGAAACGATCGGCGCTACGCTGGCCGTCCATGGCCTAACCATCAGTCCCGATCTGCTGGCGCCGTATGGGCGCTGGAGGCCATCGCATAAGACGACGCGGGTGTTCGATGCGCGTTTCTATGTGACGTGTCTGCCGTTGGAGGCTCCTGCCGCGATTATCGACGGCACCGAGAACGTGGCGCTCGCGTGGCGGACGGCGGCAGCGATGCTCACCGCAGCCCCCATCATCTTCCCGACCCGGCGGACGTTGGAGCGGCTGGCGCAGTCTGCGAGCGTGGCGTCGATCATGGCGGATGCGGCGGCCTATCCAGTGCAGACGATCGTGCCGTGGACGGAGCATCGCGGCGGGATCGAGCATATCTGCATCCCCGCCGATCTCGGCTATCCGGTGATCGCCGAGCCGCTGTCGTCGGCCATGCGCGGCTGATGCGGACGGTGCGGCGGATCGCCGGGCTTCTGGTTATCGGCGGTATCGTGCTGGCGCTGGTGTTCGTCGCATGGGCGACGATGCGAGGGAGAACGCAGGATCTGCCGTGGACGCCGCTCGATCTGGGGCAACCCGTGGGCATGTTTACCGGTCGCAAGCTGGCCGGGTTGACCAACGACTTTCCCGCCTGCCGGGCCGTACTCGACAAGGCCGGCGTGCGCTACACGGCGCTGCCGCCGCGCGAGGGCGAGGGGCAATGCGGCTATGCCAACGGCGTTCGCTTCGCCGGGGGAGGGTCGCGGACGATCAGCTTTGCGCCGGCCGGGCTCGGCGTCGCCTGTCCGGTCGCGGCGGCGCTCGCCGCGTGGGAGTGGAACGTCGTCCAACCGGCGGCCGAGCGCTTCTTCAAATCGCGGGTCGCACAAATCGATCACTTCGGCAGCTATAGCTGCCGGCGCCTCTACGGTCGCGATAGCGGCAACTGGAGCGAGCATTCGACCGCCAACGCAGTCGACATCGCCGGCTTTCGTCTGACGGACGGTCGGCGCATCACGGTGATCCGGGACTGGAAGGGTGACGGCGCATCGGCGCAATTTCTGAAAACGGTACGCGATGGCGCCTGCGGGCTTTTCTCGACCACGCTGTCGCCGGATCATAACGCCGCCCACCGCGATCACCTGCATCTGGATCAGGCGTCGCGCGGCAGCATGGGGTGGCGGGCATGCCAATAGGACGGCACCGCCCGCGCCGTCGATCAGTTGGCCAGCGACTGACCCGTGTCGACCTTCTCGACCCAATAAGGGAAGAACGCCGGCTGGCGATTGGACCAGCCGGACGCCGTCGCAGCCGCTTCGCTGATGGATTGCAGCAGCTTGCGGCGCAGTTCCGGATGCAGGTGTGGCAACGCGGCCGCGGCACAGAAGGCGGCCGGCAGCCACGGCCGAACCGACGCGCCGATCAGGCGCTCATAAAGGAAACGCGCGGCGGAAAAGCTGGGTAGCCGCCCCTGACCCAGATCGAAGGCGACGACGGTGACGAGCGGGGCCAGAAACGGCTCGATTGAATCGAGGCCGCTGTCGTCCGGCACGATCTCTCGCAAGGATGGCAACGACCGATACAGCCGCGCCTGTGCGCGAATGCTCGCCGCTTCCACGATATCGCGCGACCATCGGGTCATCGCGTCTTCGCGGTCCAGTCCGATATCCAACGAACGACGGATGTACCGCTGCGTGGATGCGGGAAAACCCGCAAACTCCTTCATTTCGGCCAGCGTCATCGCCCCTTGGGCCGGCTTGTTTCTGGATCCCATAATATCACCCCGCCCCGATCAGCCAAACCAACCGGGCGATGGTATCGGAACGATGGTTAACGCCACCTTTCCGTCATCGGCCCGGCGAGACGCAAGGAACGATGAAAACCGCTGCGCCGCAACATG
This sequence comes from Sphingomonas sp. Leaf339, assembly GCF_001426195.1. Classification (GTDB taxonomy): domain Bacteria; phylum Pseudomonadota; class Alphaproteobacteria; order Sphingomonadales; family Sphingomonadaceae; genus Sphingomonas. Next base: position 148,956 of record NZ_LMRS01000034.1, read on the forward strand.
ATATGCGACGAGCCGAAATAATACGAAAACGCGGGCGCATCGTGATGCACCCGCGCAAAATGTAGAATGGCAAGCCAAGCCTTATGGGTCAGGCGTCGCGTTGACGTTCCTCCTCGGCCGCTTCGTCATATCCGGAGGATGGGGCGGGTTCGCCGCCGCCATTGGGTTCGGAAATCGATACGGGATCGCTACCATCCATCGTCTCGTCTAGGCCATTGTCAAGCCGGGCGTCGACGCTATCCGGGTTCTTCTGCAATCGCTTGGCGATCGATTTGTCTTGGCCGGCATCCTGACGCGGATCACGACCGCCGGATGTATCATCCGGCGCGACCGACAGGCTGTCGAGCGCGCGATCGTCGATAGTATTCATGACCTAGATCCTCTCGAGATATCGTTCCTGAGGTAAAACGATCGGACGGCGTCCGCGTTCCGGTGAGGTCAGACGCGTCACCGACACGCGTTGCCGCTGGTAGAAGGCGGAACCGAAGACGGTCATGAAAGCGATATCGGTGGCATCACGTCCGACACCGACGCGGGCGATCTCGTCCGCGGTAGCCATGCCCGTGGGATCGACCAGTCGCCACGCGCCGTCCAGCCACAGTTCGACGACGGCATGGAAATCGGGCGGCGCCACGTGGGGGGCGTAAGCGGCGACGCAGCGGGCGGGAATCTCCGCTGCCCGCGCCAACGCGACGAGCAGATGGGCATAATCGCGGCACACGCCCATGCGGCTGCCGAATGTATCGAGTGCGGTGGTGCTGCCCTCGCTGACGCCCGCGCGGTAGACGAGCGCGTCATTGGTCCAGTCGAGCAGCGCCTGCGCCATTGCGCCGCCGGACAGGCCGCTGAACGTGCGGCGGACGAAGCCCTCCAACCGGTCGGACTGGCAGTAACGGCTGGGCAGCATGTACGGCACAACCGGACCGGGGATAGCGCGCGGCGGTGTCGATCCCAAAATCGACAGATCGACCGGCGGGCGATCGATCGTCACCGTGGCGCGGTATTCGGCGACGAACCGCCCCTCGCCCCGCGCCCAGCTGCGTTGGCCGATCCCCTCTTCGCCGACGACCGCCGCGATCGGATGATCCGACCAGATCGTGAGCGAATGGTTGTCTAGGCGCTGATCGGCCATTGCCGCGACTTCTACCTGCAACAGGATGTCGGCGGGTTCGGGTAACGCATAATCAAGATCCGCCTCGATCATCAGGCGCACGGACATTCGGTCATCCCCCAAAGAGAAGGGGCCCGGCAGTTACCTGCCGAGCCCCTGAAACATCGATCAATCTGCCGTTTAGTCGCGGCTGGAGCCGAACAGACGCAGGATGAACATGAACATGTTGATGAAGTCGAGATACAGGCTAAGCGCCGACATGATGACGACCTTGCCCTGCATGTCCGTGCCGGCGACCTGATAATACAGGTTTTTGGTACGCTGCGTGTCATAGGCCGTCAGCCCGGCGAACAGCAGCACGCCGACCGCGCTGATAACCAGACCCATCGGGCCGGACTGCACGAACATGTTGATGACGCTGGCGACCAGCAGGCCGACGACGCCGATGATGAGGAAGGTGCCGAACGCCGACAGGTCCTTCTTCGTCGTGTACCCGTACAGGCTAAGCGCCGCGAAGCCGGCAGCAGTCGCAAAGAAGGCCTGCGCGATCGACGTCCCCGAATAGACGAGGAAGATAGTCGACATCGACAGACCCATCAGGACCGCGAAGCCCCAGAACAGCATCTGCATCGTTGCCGTGCTCATCCGCGCCTGACCGAAGCTCATCGCGAAGACGATCGCCAGTGGCGAGAACATGATGACATACTTCAGGATGCCACCCTGCGTGAACACTTGCGCAGCGGGCGAATCGGCGCCGCCGACTGCGAATATCATCGCGACGATACCTGTCAACAGCACCGCCGAAGCCATGTAGTTGTAGACCGACAGCATGTACGAGCGCAGCCCTGCGTCGTGGGCCGCGTCACCCGCCCGCGCGCGCGTCGTACCGAACGGCGCGGCGGTGGGTCGAGGATCAGACCAATTCGCCATCTGAAAAATTCTCCTGGTGGCCGGCGAGAAGGCCGGTTGCTGACAATATCGTCTTCCCCTCAACCCTTTTCAAGCGAAAGCAGTTGCATGTCCCGTCGGTCCATTGGTTAACCATGCGTGATGATCCGGTTGTTCGTTGCCCTGCGTCCACCACCCGCCATCCGCGACCGGTTGTCCGCGTTGATGGACGGGGTGCCGGGCGCGCGCTGGCAGGATGACGAACAGGTGCACCTGACCCTGCGGTTCGTGGGCGAAGTCGACCGGCATCAGGCGGAGGATCTGGCGGCGGCGCTGGGACACATCCACGCGCCGGCGCCGATCGCGACCCTGGCGGGCGTGGGCAGTTTCGAACAACGTGGCCGGGCGGACAGCCTGTGGGCCGGCGTTGCGCCGGCCGGGCCGCTGGCGCATCTGCATGCCAAGGTCGAACAGGCCTGCGCACTGGCCGGGTTGCCGCCCGAACGGCGCGCCTATCGGCCCCACATCACCGTGGCGCGCCTGCCCCGGTCGCTGGGTGGCGCGATCGAGATCGAGCGATGGCTGGCAGCGCACGCTTCACTGGCGAGCGAGCCGTTCGTCCTGCCGCATCTGATCCTGTATCGCAGCGAACTCGCACGCAGCGGCGCGGTGTACGAGCCCGTGGCGCGGTGGCCATTGGTGGCAACGGCGGGAACCGGCGAGGCGGCTGGCGGTTCGCTCCTCAGGAACTTGGAACGGGGAGACGAATGATGACGATGATGAAGATGGCAGCGATCGGGATCGCGGCATTGACGATGACCGCATGCCAAAGCGACGGTGACAAGGCCGATCTCGGCGAAAGCACGCCCGGCGGTCGCAGCGCCACCGCAATGCTGCGGACGGCGGCCGGCGTGGATGTCGGGCGGGCAACCGCGACGGAAGTGGGTGGTGGCCTGCGCTTCACGATCGATGCGCGCGGTATGCCGGCGGGCATGCACGGCGCGCATGTCCATATGGTCGGTCGCTGCGACGCGCCCGATTTCGCCAGCGCGGGCGGCCACTGGAACCCGACGAGCATGCAGCACGGCACGATGAATCCGCAGGGTCCGCATACCGGCGATATGCCGAACCTGATCGTCGGCACCGATGGCCGTGGAACGCTGGGCGTCACGGTCCCCGGCGCGACGATGGCGGGCTTGCTGGATGCCGACGGATCGGCGCTGGTGATCCATGCCAATCCCGACGATCTGAAGACCGATCCGTCCGGCAATAGTGGCGGGCGCATTGCCTGCGGTGTATTGACGGCGAACTAAGCGATCAGATGTCCTCCCCGGCCGCCCTGGCCCGCGCCTCGCGCGTGGCCTCGGCGGTGGGGACCAGACGATAGGCGGCAATCGCCGCGACGAGGGCGATCGGTACGCTGGCCAGCAGTGACAACATGCCGGTCGACAGGCTACCGCTTAGAGTCGAAACCCGACCAGCGATGTATGGGCCGAGAGCCAAGCCGAGCAGTGTGGTGCCGATGAAAAGCGTGGCGGTGGCCGTGCCGCGCATCCGCGGCAACACCATGTCCTGCGTCGTCGCCGCCGCCGACCCCAGCGCGCAACTGGCCGTCACCTGCGCCAGAAACAGCATTGGATAGAGCAGCGTCGTGGTCGTCGCAGTGAAGGCGAGTGCGAGGAAAGGTGCCGGCACGATCGCGCCGAAGATAACGACCATAAGGCGTCCTGCCGGATTGCTGACCCGCAACCGATCCGCCACTACCCCGCCCAGCGTCACGCCGAGAAATCCCGCCAGCGCACCTGACCCGCCGATATAAAAGCCAGCGGTGGACGGCGAAGCGCCAAGTACCCGCAACGCATAGGGCGCCGCCCAGAAACTGGCGGCATAGGCCATAAAGGCGTTGAGGCCATAGGCGACGACAGTACACAGAAACGCCGGCGTGCCGACGATCAGGGCAAAGGCGGGCGGATCGCGACGACGCAGCGCGCAGGCCCATGAAAACACCGCATAGGCCCCGATGCCGATCGCGGTCCATTGTGGCCATGGTTCGCCGATGGACACCAGACCCGTGACCGCTGCGACGGTTATCCCCAGCGCTAGCAGGTTCACCATCAATGCCCGCGCGCCACCCGCCGCCGCCCCGATCAGCGTCAGCGGCGGAATGATCGTGATTAGCTCCTGCCCGAAGGCGCGGAACGGCGCCGGATGCCGGTCGGGCGGGGGCAGCCCCTCCACCGCGCCCCGGATCGGTTCGCGCAGCGTGCTGATCCACAGGGCGACGAAAAGGCCGGGCAGGCCGACCGCCATGAACGCAGCCTGCCAGCCGACCAGCCCGCCGGGGCCGCCATTCGGCCATGCCCGGTTCCAGTTCTGGACGATCAGGCCGCCGATGAAGAGCGACACGCCGCCGCCGACATAGAGGCCGGCCGAGTAAATCGAGAGCGCGGTGGCGCGCAGGCGTTTGGGGAACCAGTCCGAGATCAGCGAATAGGCGGAAGGGCTGGCCGTCGCTTCACCGATGCCGACGCCGATCCGTGCGGCGGCGAGGTGACCGCCCGATCGCGACAGCCCGGACAGCGCGGTCATCGCCGACCACAGTGTCAGACCAATCACCATCAGCCGGCCACGATGCCAGTTATCCGCTAACCGCCCCAGCGGAATGCCGAACAGCGAATAGAAGACACCGAACGCCGTGCCGTACAGGAACCCGAGATCCTCGTCCCGCAGGTTCAGGTCGCGTTTGATATCCTCGGCCAGAATCGAGATGATCTGACGATCGACGAAATTCAGGACATAGACGAGGAAGAGGATGCCCAGCACATACCAGGCATACGGAGACGCATGTGACGCCGCGCCATCGGTAGCCGCATCGCGGCCGGGGGCGGTATCCGCCATGATCTCTCCCGATTTCTACTCTTTGGACATCGAGTATCCACCGGCGCTATCCCGGCGACAAGCCCTTTTCGGATAACGGGTATGGTCTATCGGCTGGGACGCAAACCGGTTTGACGGATCGATTCGAAGGACATGGTGGGAATGGCGTAGGGATCAAACTTGGCCAGAGGCTGGTCCAGATCGATCGGCAATTCCTGTTCGCGCGGGGGCGGCGTGCCGATTTCCGCCATTGTCAGCGGCCAGCGTGGCGGCGCATCTGGATGGGCGTCGGCCCGGCGGACAACGGGTGCATTGCCCAATGGTCGGTCGAGCGGGCCGCCCTTCCCCCAGATCAGATAAAGTGCGGCCCAGACGACCATACCAGACGCACAACCGGCCGCGAGCAGCAGGACGGTCGGATCGGGCAGCCGGTCCGTCCCCGCGAGCCGGCTCAGGTCGGCCAGCCGTTCCGCCGGCATCTGCGCGACGAGTCCGGCCCCCGCCGACCCAGCGAGAAGGCCTCCGATGACCGGCAGCATTCTCGACAAACGACGGCGGTGGGAGGGTCGGGTCATGATGACGGCCTGTCACGCGGCCTCCACCAGCCGCTGGTAACCATCATCATAGCCCAAAACATTTGACAGCCAACCGGCCAGTGCCGGTTTTTAACGGATCAGGCCGGCTCGTCCGCTAGTTCCTTCACCAGCGCGTCGATGATCGCGCGATTGAACGCGGGGATATCGTCAGGATTGCGGCTGGTGATGAGGTTGCCATCGACGACAACTTCCTGATCGACCACATCGGCGCCGGCGTTTTCGAGATCGGTGCGGATCGAGGGATAACTGGTGAGCTGGCGGCCATCGATCACATCCGCCTCGGCCAGCAGCCATGGACCGTGACAGATCGCAGCAACGATCTTGTCGTCTTCCATGAATTCCGCGACGATCTCGACCGCGCGTTCCTCCAGTCGCAGCTTGTCGGGATTGCACGTGCCGCCGGGCAGGATCAGCGCGTCGTAATCGTCGGTATCGACGTCATCCAGCGTCAGGTCCGGCGTGGCGGTTTCCGCCTTGTTGATGTCCTGTTCCATGCCCTGGATCGGGTCCAGCCGGATCGAGGCCAGCGTCACCGTCGCGCCGGCGGCCTCCAGCGCCTTTTTCGGTTCGAACAGCTCCACCGTTTCGAAACCGTCGGCCGCGAGCATCAGCACGCGCGCATTCGATAGGTCGGCCATGACGTAACTCCTGTGGATCGGGGAACCGCATCAACCCCCGCCCTGCCCCGCCGTTCCGGAACGATGCGACGACCTTGCGCATTGGCCATGATGAAACGTCCGTGACGGATCGAAGGAGAGTCGATGGCTGGCAGGATCGTGTACTCAGACGACTCGAAACCCGGCATCACGCGGGCCAAGGTCCGCAATGGATGGGCTTATTATGGGGTCGATGGCGAGCGCATCACCGACCGCGATGAGATCGACCGCCTGGACGCCGTTGGTCTGCCGCCAGCCTATCGCGACGCCTGGTTCAATCCGAAGGCGAACGGCCATATCCAGGCGGTCGGCTGGGACGAAAAGGGCCGCAAGCAGTATCGCTATCACACCGGCTTTCGCGAGGCGCAGGAGGCAGCGAAGTATGAGTTGTGCGCCGATTTCGGTCATTGTCTGCCCAGCATCCGCAAGCGGATCGAAAGTGATCTGCGCAAACGCAGGCTGTGCAAGGATCGCGCCGTCGCGGCCATCGTGCGCCTGCTCGACGTCGGCCATCTGCGCGTCGGCAACGAGGCGTATGCCCAGGCAAACAAGAGCTTCGGCGCAACGACGCTGCGCAAGCGGCACGGCGAGGTGAAGGGCGCGACACTGAGATTAAGATACAAGGGTAAATCGGGTAAGGAACGTGATACGAAGATCACCGACCGCGCCCTCGCGCGGACCGTCAGGTCGATGCAGGATCTGGACGAGCAGCATCTGTTCGCTTGGGTCGATGCCGAGGGTGTAGCCCATCCCGTCACGTCATCCGACGTCAACACCTATATCAAGGAAGCGTCAGGCCGCGACTTCACTGCCAAGCACTTCCGCACATGGTGCGCCAGCGTGACCGCGTTCGAGGCGCTCGCCTCGGCGGAGCGCGACCTGAGTTTGAAGACAATGCTGGAACCGGTGGTCGCCCGGCTGGGCAATACCGCGGCGATCGCGCGCAAAAGCTATGTTCACCCGGCGCTCATCGCATTGGTCAAAAAGGGTCAATCGACCTTCCGCGCGGCGGTCCGTTTGCCGCGCGCCAAGCGGTATCTGAGCCGCGAGGAACGCGGCCTCATCGCCTTTCTGGAAACCGGCAGTCCCGCGACGGGCGCCTGATGAGTAGATCCATGGCCACTTCCTCCGTTACCAACACCGCTGCACCACTGATCGATACCGACGGGTTGCAGGAGCATACCCGCGGGCTGGCATCCGCCAGCACGGTTTGGCTGCAAACGCATTGGCTGCAGATCCTGATCGCCTTCGGGATCGGTGCGGCGATCGTTCTTGCGTTGCATGCCGCCCGGCGGGTGGCGGGCAAGCTGGCCGCGCGCGATCCGCAGGGGCGTGCGGGCTGGATATCGATCATCGGTCGCGCGCTGGTCAGGACCGGCAATTTCTTCATGCTGATGCTCGCGGCCAAGCTGGTCGTGGGTTACGCAGGGGCGCCGAGCCAAGTCGATACGACGGTCAATTTTCTGTGGACGCTGGCCTCCGTCTTCCAGTTCGCGATCTGGGCACGGGAGGTCATCCTCGGCGCGATTGAGCATCGCACCCAGTCGGCGCATTATTCGGGCGAAGCGCTGCTCTCCGCGATGGGGCTGATCCGCCTGCTCGTGACGTTTGCGTTATTCGCGATCGCCTTTGTCGTGGTGCTCGACAATCTGGGCGTCAACGTGACCGGTCTAGTTGCGGGCCTGGGTGTGGGTGGCATCGCGATCGGCCTAGCGGCACAGGGCATCTTTGCGGACCTTTTTGCGGCGCTAGCGATCATCTTCGACCGGCCGTTCCGGCGCGGCGACAAGGTGTCGTACGACACGACGACGGGCGTAATCGAGTCGATCGGCCTAAAATCGACGCGCATCCGATCGTTCGGGGGCGAGATGCGGGTGATCTCGAATCGGCAATTGCTCGACAAGGAGATACAGAACATTTCCAACCGCGATCACGTCCGCGTGCCGTTCACGATCGGCATCGCCTATGAAACGCCGCCCGATACGCTGGCGCGCGTACCGCAAATCCTGACCGAAATTGTCGAGGGCGAGGGCGGCAAGGTGGCGCGGGCCGGGTTCGAGAGTTTCGGCGCCAGCTCGCTCGACTTCGCGTTGCAGTTCGACGTGCCGGGCGACGACTGGCCCACCGCGCATTCGACCCGTGATCGCATTCTGGTGGCGCTGATGCGACGGTTTGCGGTGGAAGGAATCGTCATCCCCTATCCCACGCAAACCACATTTACCGCCGCGCCCGATGGATCACTCATCATGCCCTATGCCCAAGTGCAGCCGGTGTCGGTCAAGAATCAGCCCGGCGCTTGAGCCGGGATAGATCGATCCTTAAATTCTACTGGTGCGATGATCGGTGGCGGCGGGAGGCAGCGTCGCCTCCATGCGGCAGATGTGCCGCGCACGGGCGATCGCCATCAGGGTCGCCGTCGCCTTGTCGATCCCGATCGCGGTTAGTCGCCAGCGAACCGGGTGCGCGGCGGCATCGACCGCTTCGACCAGCGCATCATTCTCCATTGCGCTCATCCAGCGTCGGGTAATCGGCATGTCGCCGGTGGTTGCCGCCGATATTTCAGGCGCGGTCATTGCGGTGTCCTGCGCGGCGGCGATGTAGAGGCTGTAGAGAATCAGGATGGCGTAATCATGGACGTAACCGCGTGGCATCGCCGCGGCGAGAACCCGTTTGGCGGCAATCAGTTGGCGCGCGCCTAATACGAGTTCATCGGTGATGGTTGATCGCCTGTCGTGATCGTTCGCCACCGGATTATCACTCCCATAACATCCTTGGTGTGCCTTTCATGCCCGCTCAAACCGGCAAGCGCCAGAAGGTTGCAAACGGTGGCACTGGCGCAGCGGAGGAAGTTGGGCGATGATCCGGCAGGCCCCGCGCGACGACCGGGCATTACGAGGGAGCAGCATGCCATGACGACCACGATCATGAGGGCCGCCGCGCTGGCGCTTACCTTCGGTACGGCCGGACAGGCGCAGACCCCGACGACGCGACCGGTCACGATCACGGTCAATGCGAGCCGATCGACCGGCACATTGCCACCAATCTGACGCTTCTTTGGCGCCGACGAACCCAATTATGCGACGATGAAGGACGGGCGGAAACTGATCGCCGATCTGGGCGCGCTCAGGCCCGGTGCGATCTATTTCCGGGCGCACAATCTGCTGAACACCGGCGACGGCACGCCCGCGTTCAAATGGGGCAGCACCAACATCTACACCGAGGACCGGAACGGCAAGCCGATCTACGACTTCACCGTCGTCGACCGCATCATCGATACCTATCTGGCCCGCGGCGTGCGCCCATATCTGCAGGTCGGCTTCATGCCGCAAGCATTGTCCAGCGCGCCGGCGGGGACGCCGTATCAGCATGGCTGGCGGCCCGGTTTCGCCTATGAACTGATCGGCGGAGCATGGAACGCGCCACCGCGCGATTACGGCAAGTGGGCCGAACTGGTCTATCGCTGGACGCGCCACAACGTCGATTGATACGGTGCCGATGAAGTGCGCCACTGGTATTTTGAGGTGTGGAACGAGCCGAACGGCCCGTCCTACTGGACCGGCACGCCCGAAGAGTTCCAGCGCCTGCACGACACCGCGATCAACGCGGTCCGACGCGCGCTGCCCGATGCGCGGGTCGGTGGCCCCGATGTGGCGGGGTCGGGCGGCGCATTCATGGACGCGTTTCTGGCGCATGTGGCGCGCGGCAAGAACTTCGCGACGGGGAAGGTCGGGACGCCGACTGACTTCCTCGCCTTCCATGCCAAGGGCAGCCCGAGCTTCGTCGATGGCCACGTCCGAATGGGCATCGCCAACCATCTACGCGGCGTCGACACGGGTTTCGCCAAGATCGCGGCGGTGCCGGAGTTGAAGGATAAGCCGATCGTGATCGGAGAGAGCGATCCGGAAGGATGCGCCGCCTGCCCCGGCGCGCAGAACGCGTATCGCAACGGCACAATGTATTCGAGCTACACCGCCGCCAGTTTCGCCCGCATCTGGGATCTGGCGGCGAAGCACCGCGTCAATCTGGAGGGCGCGTTGACCTGGGCGTTCACGTTCGAGGACCAGCCATGGTTCGCCGGCTATCGCCAGTTGGCGACCAACGGCATCGACCTGCCCGTGTTGAACGTGTTCCGGCTGTTCGCCAGGCTAGGGCCGGAGCGGCTGGCGACGACAAGCAGTGGCGAGGTGCCGCTGGCCACGATGATCGCCGATGGCGTTCGCGGCACTCCCGATGTCGCCGCGATCGCGACGCGCGATGCCGCCGGACGGGTCGCCATTCTGGCATCGCATTATCACGACGACGACATCGCCGGACCCGCTGCTCAGGTAAAGATCGCGGTGACGGGATTGGGCGGCACACCGCGAGCGATGCGGATGTGGCGGGTAGATGCGACGCACGCCAATGCCTTCACCGCGTGGAAGGCGATGGGATCACCAATCGCACCCGACGCCGATCGCTATGCACAACTGGCGCGTGCCGCCACCCTGACCGCCGAGGCGCCGCAACGGATCGAGACGCGCGGCGGTCGCGCATCCATCGGCCTGACCGTGCCGCGGCAGGGCGTGGTGCTGATCGAGTTGGAGCCGGGCATACGCTAATCCTTCACGCCGCCTTCGGCAGTGGCAGCGGTGCGCGGTCCGGCATGGGGACCGCCACCGGCGCGGCGATGCTGACCCGGCCGCTTCGTTCCAGCTTTCCCCAGCCGACGCGCGGGCCGGTCAACGCGGCGAACACGGCGCGCAGGACGACCGCATAGAGCAATTGGCGATAGCCGAAGCGCTGGAGGAGCAGGCGCATCGCGGGAAACGACGTCTCGCGCGGGTCAAGCCCGAACGCGACCCAGCCGCACGCCAGATCGATCGCGGTGAAGGCGGCCCAGAACGCCGCGACGGTCATCGCATCGCCCCCCGCCAGCGCCCAGCCGCGATCGGCCACGCGCCAGACGGTGCCGACGATGCTGCCGATTAGCGCCACATCGATCAACGGCGCGGCGAGCGTGAACAGCAACTGGAACAGGATCGCCTGTGGGAGGCCGATCATCGCCAATCCGCGCGGACGGCCGCGACCGATCAGCGCACGGTGCTTCCACAGGCATTGCAACGTGCCATAGGCCCAACGGAAACGCTGGCGGAATAGCGCGCGCGCGGTTTCCGGTGCCTCGGTCCAGGCGATGGCGTCGATGTCGCAGGCGACGCGCCAGCCCGTGCGCTGGATCGCGATTGTCAGGTCCTGATCCTCCGCCAGCGTATCGACTGGATAGCCACCCACCTCGTCCAGCGCCGTCCGCCGCCACGCCCCGACCGCGCCGGGAACGACGGTGATCGCGCCGAGTGCGGCGAGCGCGCGGCGTTCGAGGTTCTGCGCGGTGACATATTCCACCGCCTGCCAGCGGGTGATGAGGTTCACGGCATTGCCGATCTTGGCATTGCCAGCGACAGCACCGATTGCGGGATCGGCGAACCAGCGGGTGAGCCGGGCCACCGTGTCGGCCTCGAACTGCGTATCCGCGTCGAGCGCGATCACCACGTCGCCGCGTGCCACCGACAGCGCGGTGTTCAGCGCCCGCGCCTTGCCGCCGTTTTCCAGCGTGAGCAACCGGACGCGGGGATCGATGCCGAACGCGGCCGTGACGACGTCGGATGTGCCATCGCTCGACCCGTCGTCGATGACGATCACCTCGATCCGGATGCCGGTGCTCGCCAGAATGCGGCGCACCGATGTTTCGATCACGCGCGCTTCGTTGAAGGCGGGGATCAGGACGGAGACGAAGCCCGGCACCAGATGCGGGGCTGCCGCCGGTGGGCCGCCACGGTGCCGTGCCGCCCATGCCAGCGCGGTCAGCGCCAGTGCCCGGACGATGCCGATCGCGATGATCGCGACGAACATGGCCGACAGGACGTCGCGCACGCCCGCCATGCCATCAAACAGGCCACGCGTGCCCGACGCGCCGGCGCGCGCGCTGCCGGCCAGCACTGGCATCGCCTGATCCCGCGACAGCCCCGCCAACTGCGAGACGCCGACCAGATCATAGCCCCGCGCCCGCAGGCCCCGGATGACGCCGGGCAATGCCGCCAACGTCTGGGCGCGGTCGCCGCCGGCGTCGTGCAGCAGCACGATCTGGGCGGGTCGTTCGGTCGTCCCCGCCTCAACCTGCGCGATCGTCCGCGCCACGATCGCCGCGGCGCCGGGTGCCTGCCAGTCGAGCGGATCGACGTTCAGGCCGACGGTCAGATAGCCCATACCGGCGGCGACGCGGGTGGCGTGCAGTTCGTCGCGGCGATCGGGGTCGGCGTCACCCAGAAAAGGCGGCCGGAACAGACGCATCGCGCGGCCGGTATAGCCTTCGACCAGACGCTCGGTAGCGTTCAGTTCCAGCCGTATCGTGGCCTCCGAGCGTCGGCTGAGATCGGGATGGGTGGTCGAATGGTTACCCAGTTCGCTGCCCTCCGCCACGATCCGGCGCAGCAGGTCGCCCTGCCCCAGCGCATTCGCGCCGGTGACGAAGAATGTGGCGGGCGCCCCCTCGCGCTTCAGCACGTCGAGCAGGCGGGGTGTCCACGTCTGGTCCGGGCCGTCGTCGAACGTCAGCGCCACCAGCCTCCGGTGCGCCCCGACGCGCTGGACGACGTCGGTCGTCGGCAGGTGGGTGAGCGCCGCGTCGCGGATCAGGCCGGCGTCGTCGTAGCGGACGGTACGGCGGCCATCGGCGGCGGCGGCGTCGAGACGCATCACCTCGCCCGTGCCGCGAACCTCGACACCGGGAGCGGCGGGGATGACGCGCAAGTCGGGCCGTGTGGCGTCCGCCATCGCGGTCCAGACATGCGGGTCCTCGGTCCCCAGACGCCACAAGGCTACTGCGGCGGCACCGGTGCGGGCGATCACCTGCATCTGGTTGGCGGCGGTAACGGCGTCGAGAAGCCAGACGCGGTGTAGCTCGCCACCCCGTCGATAGGCGAAATGGCTGTTGCCGCTCGCCGCATCGAATTGCGGCCCGGTGCCGGCCTGCCGCGCCAGGCTCCAGGCAGCGGCGATCGACAGCGGTTCGGGATGGCCCGGCGACCAGTCATAAGCGTAATTGGCGATAGCGACGATCGCCCTGTCGCGGCCGGTGTCGGCGACCGCTTTCGCGACGACAGCGGCGAACCAGGGTTGCGAGGCGATCGGCCCCGCCTCGCCGCCCATCCAGTGTTCGTCATACGCCATCAGTACCACCCGATCGGCCACGCGGGCATAGGCGGCGAGGTCCCAATCGGGGTCGGCGACGGGGGCGGCAATCGCGACCTGCCAGCCACGTGGTGCGAAGCGGGCGTGCAGCTCGCTCAGGAATTGCCGGTAATGCGGATGCGCGGTCGCGGGCAGGCTTTCGAGATCGAGCATCACCCCGCCGCCGCGTTCCGCCACGACCATAGCGGTCAGGCGATCGATGAAGGCGGCGCGGGCGGCGGGGTCGGCAAGCAGGCGGGCGGTGGCCTCGCCGTCCCATTCGCCGTCTTCACGGGCGTTCTGCACCATCGGCAGCAGGCGCGGAGATCGCTCGGCGGTGGCGAGGATCTTGCGGAGCGCCGGGTCACTTTCATATACGAAGCGGTGATCGGCGCCGGTGACCGTGGCGAGGCCGGGAACCAGCCAGTCGATCTGACTGACATGGTCGGCGAGCGACCGGCGCGACGGTTCGTCCCATGGCATGTAGAACGCCATGACCGGCGGTCGCCCGGCCGATACGCCCGGTGTCGCCGCCGGCAACCATGCGCCCTTGGCCGTCGATGCCGCCACCGGATCGACGACGCCTTGTGGCGCGGCGTCATCCACGGCGAAGCGCAGCGGACTGCGCGGATCGATCGTCATCACCGTCGTCAACAGCCATGCCGCGATGGCCACGACCGCGATGGCGGCGAGGGCCAGCGTACCGCGCACCCACAGCGCGCGTCGCCCGGTGGCGTCGTAGAAAATCGGTTGGTTCAAGGGAGCGATCCGAAAAGGGAAGGCCGGCCTAGCCGGAGGTAGTAAAGATGCCGTTGACGATGGCAGATCGGGTGGCCTTCGCGCCGGTCGACGGATGCGGAAAGTCCCGAAAGTCACACCCACGTACGCGTGCGCACGCGCGAGGGCGGATATCAGGGTCGGACAGACGGGGAGAAAGAGCGGTCGTCGGTCGGGAATAATCGTTCGCGTCGATGTAGGACAGCCCGGCGTTACGACCGGGATCAGCCTCCTCTCTTAACGCCGGTCCAGATCGCGTTGCTTCACGATCGTGCGGCGCATCGGCGCGAGTTTCGCCAGCAGCCGGTTCTGCGCCGCGAAGGACACATGCTCGCGGCGCATCGCGGCCTGCAGATTTTCGACCAGCGCCGCCATGTCGGCATCCTGGATGCCCATATCGGCATGGGCGGCGGCCATCGTCCGGCCGCTATAGTCGCAGCCGCCGTTCAGCAGATAGCAGAACTGCTCCTTCAGCGTACGGCGGAGGCGGATCATGTCCTGCCCCTTGAAGATGTCGGAGATGCGCGGATCGGCGATGTTGGTCGCGACGAGATCGTCCACGATCCGGCCGACGCCGGCGCTTTCGTGGAACGCCTGCCACATCCGATCATCCGCAAACGGCGTGGCGCCGGCATTGGCGTTGTGATGCGGATACGGCGCGACGGGCTGCTCACCCGGCGGCGTTGCGGCCTGCGACATCATCAGCAGGATGATCGGGACGAACGACATGGTCGGATATCCTAGAGACTGCCTTGCAGGGAAAGGAACAGGCCGCGCTGACGCTTCACGGTGGCGATGTCGCCCAGATCGACATAGGCGGCGGTCAGCGATGCGTGGCGATGGAACGCCCAGGCGACGAACAGGTCGTAGCTGTCGTCTTCCTGCGCGAAGCCGAGATTGTCGGGCTTGGTCCGGTATTCCACACCGGCGAGCAAATTGGCGGCCAGCAGCTTGCCCGCCGATCCCTCAAACTGCGCGCTGCGGCCGCGGTGGCGGTCGCCGCCGAAGCCGAGGAGGCCAAACTGATTGGCTTTCGTGAAGCGGACGGTGCCGTTCACGACCATGCCCTGCGCGAGCAATATCTTGGTCGCCGCGATGTAGAAATCGGCGCTCTTGCTTTCGCGCGCACCAACCGCGCGCAGCACGGGGGCTTTTTCGGCAATGTGGTACTGCACGCCCACGGCCACCTGCGGCATCAGCCGGTCCTGATCCCACACTGCATCGCCCGCCAGCCGCAACTTGCCGCCGATGACATGCTGGCCGAAGGTGAAGCCGCGTCCGAGGCCCAGCGCCGCCCCCGCCTTGCGCGTGTCGAAGCGCTGATAGGCATAGGAAATCTCGACCCGGTTGGAGAGACCCGCCGCCACGCCGGCCGAGGACAGGTCGAAATCGGGCAGCGCGACATAGGTCACATGGGCGGAGCCGCCCCGGCCATCTTCGGTTTCGTCCCCCGCGATCAGCGCCCAGGTCGCCAGACCGCCGCCGGCCGCGCCATCGACGCTAGAGACGCCGCCGGTCAGCAAGAGCTTGCCGCCGTCGCGGCGTTCGTGCGCCATGGCGGGAAAGGCCGCGAAGATGGCGACCGGCAGAAGTAACGCTGACTTGAACATCGATGGCTCCGGTGAGCGTTCCTTGTCACCGATCGTCGTTTATTTTCGGTAAATAGTGGCTTCACGGATTGGCAAGCGATCCGTCGTAAAGCGTTGATCCATGTACCGCTTCATCGCTTTCCTGACCCTGTCGATGCTACCCGCCCCGGCGCTGGCCGCCCCCGTTACGATCGACGTGCGCGGCGCGGACGGTCAGCCACTGGCGGATGCGGTGGTGATGGTCGAGGTTGCGGGTGGCCCGCGCGCCGTGCCGCATGGCAGCTATGTGATGGAGCAGAAGGCGATCGCGTTTCAGCCGCATGTGCTGATCGTGCCGGTCGGGGCGGCGGTGTCGTTTCCCAATCGTGATCCGGTGCGCCACCATGTCTATTCATTCTCGAAGGCGAAGAAGTTCGACCTGAAGCTGTACGGGCGCGAGGATCAGCGCAGCATCGTGTTCGATCAGCCCGGCGTCGTGGCGCTGGGATGCAATATCCATGATTCGATGAACGCGTTCATTATCGTCACCACAACGCCGTTCGCGGCGAAGACGAACGGCGCGGGCCGTATCGCCCTGACCGACGTTCCCGCCGGCGCGGCGACGATCCGCGTCTGGTCGCCCGGCATCCGTGCGCCGGGCAACGTCCTGGTCCAGTCCGCGACGATCGCCACCACCGGCCTGTCGACCACGCTGACGATCCGCCGCTGATGCGGATCAGCGTGCCACGGTTCTATCGGCTTCGAACGAAGCTCGCTGTTCTCTACACGGCCCTGTTCGCGGTCGCGCTGGCGTTGCTGGCGATCACTGCGCAGGTCATGATTCGCGCGAACGCGCAATCATCGGTCCAGGCCGAGCTGATCGCCAGCGGCAGCGTATATGATCGCTTATGGCAGCTAAGGGCCAAGACGCTGATCGATTCGGCCGATGTGCTGGCGCGTGATTTCGGTTTTCGTGCCGCTGTTGCGAGCGGGGACCGACCGACGATCGAATCAGCACTCGCGTCGCTCCGCACGCGGGCCGGTGTGCCATATGCGATGGTGGTCGATCTGAATGGCGGCGTGATCGGGGCGGCGGCAGGGTTGGCACCGATCGTCGCGACGCTGCCAACGGCGTTGCAGGACAATCGGCGGGATGCGGTAATTGCTTCACGCAGTAACCTGTTCCGTATCGTCGTCTCGCCGATCCTGGCGCCGACCGAGATCGGCTGGGTCGTGTTCGCCGTGCCGCTGGACACTGCTGAGATGAGCGGGCTGGAGAAGCTGTCGGCGATCCCGCTGAAGGCGACGATGCTGCGGCGGGATGTCGGCGATCACTGGGTCGCGATCGATGGCACGATCGCCGCCGATCCGGCCATCGACGCGCTGGTCATGGCGTCGCGAGAGACACGACAACTGGCCACCCTGTCGCTGGCGGACGGTTCGGCCTTCGCACTTGCCAAGCCGCTGCGAGGACCGGGTGGGCGCGACGAAGCGGCGTTGCTGATCCGATATCCGCTGAGCGCGGCGCTGGCCCCATTCCTGCCGCTTCGCATCGGATTGGCGCTCGCCGGGCTGATCGGCATCGTACTGGTGGTGATCGCCAGTCGCCGGCTGGCGGGGGACATCGCCGGGCCGATCATGGCGCTCGATATTGCCGCGCGCACGCTGGAGGAAGGCGAGCGTACCGAAGTGGCCATCAGCGGCCATGACGAGATCGGCCGACTCGCCGAGAGCTTCAATCGGATGTCCGCCGGAATCATCGAACGCGAACATCGCATTTCACATATCGCTTTTCATGATTCGCTGACCGGGCTGCCCAACCGGAGTTACTTCCGCCAGTCGCTGGAGCAATCGATCGTCCGGGCCGTGCGCGCCGGCGAATCGGTGGCCATCCTTTGCCTGGACCTCGACGGGTTCAAGGCGATCAACGACACGCTGGGCCATCCGGTCGGCGATGCGTTGCTACGCAAGGTGGGCGAGGTACTCGACGCCCTGGCGCCCGACGGGATGGTTGCGCGACTGAGCGGGGACGAGTTCGCGATCATCCTGAGCGGCGCGTTCGATGCCGATCGTCCGCGCGCGCTGGCGCAGTCGATTCTGAACGCCACACAGACGCCGATCGTTGTCGATGGTCACCAGATCGCCAGTTCGATCAGCATCGGCATCGCAATCGGGCCAAGCGACGGCGCCGATCCCGACCAGTTGCTCAAGAGCGCCGATCTGGCGCTATACCGGGCCAAGCACGACGGACGCGGCGCTTTCCGGTTCTTCGAGGCATCGCTGGACGAAGCGGCGCGCAAGCGTCGTCAGATGGAGGTGGATCTGCGCGATGCGTTGCAGAACGGCCAGTTCCGCCTGAATTTCCAGCCAATCTTCGACCTGAAAGCGGACCGGATCGGCGGGTTCGAGGCGTTGCTGCGTTGGGCGCACCCGGTGCGCGGTGAGGTCGGCCCAGCGGAGTTCATTCCGGTGGCCGAGGAGATCGGCCTGATCACCGTCATCGGCGAATGGGTGATGCACGAGGCGTGTCGTCAGGCCACGGCGTGGCCGGATCATGTGCGGATCGCGGTGAACGTCTCTCCCCTACAATTCCGGCATCCCGGCTTTCAGGCGGTGATCCTGCAGGCGCTGTCGCGCAGCGGCCTTGCCCCCAATCGGCTTGAGGTGGAGATTACCGAATCGGTCTTTCTGGCGGGCGAGACGCCGGTGCTGACGCTGTTGCACCGGCTGCGCGAAATGGGTGTTCGCGTGGCGCTGGACGATTTCGGGACGGGATATTCCTCGCTCAGCTATCTGCGCAGTTTTCCGTTCGACAAGATAAAGATCGACCGGTCGTTCATCACCGATCTGGCGGCCAACGACAGCAGCTCGGCGATCGTGCGCGCCATCGTCGATCTAGCGCGCGCGCTGGACATGGAGACCACCGCCGAGGGGGTGGAGGATCGCGATCAACTGGCGCAACTGCGCGATCAGGGATGCGGCAACATCCAGGGATATTTCTTCAGCCGTCCTGTTGAGGGCAGCGGCGTCGACGCGCTGCTAAAGACGGTGTTCGCGCAGGCAGCGTGAGCGGTCGCGTCAGGTGTCCGCGCGCAGGCGATAGCCGACTCCCAGTTCGTTCGAGATGACGCTGCCGACGGGGTCCGGCGCCTCCAGTTTCTGGCGCAGGTTGCGGATGACGATGCGCAGATATTCGATGCGGGGATCGTCATCGCCACCCCAGGCGGCATCGATGATCCGGTTGTGGGTGACGACCCGGCCGATATGCCGGGCCAACACTGCCAGCACGTCATACTCCTTACGTGTCAGGTGCAGTTCGTCCGCGCCGCGATGGACCAATCGCCGGTCGAGATCGATCGTCAGCTCGCCGCGGCGGACGATCTTGGGCACCGGGTCCGCCGCCCCGCGATGACGCAGCGCGACGCGCAGGCGTGCCAGCAGTTCGTCGGTGTCGAACGGCTTGGTGACGTAATCGTCCGCACCCAGATCGAGCGCGGCGACCTTTTCGTCGGTGGCGTCGCGCGCCGATACGACGAGAATGGTCGTGTCGCCGCCGCCGCGCAGCAGGGGGATCAGGCCAAGACCATCGCGATCGGGCAAGCCGAGATCGAGCAGGATGGCGCCAGGATGCTCCGCCGCCGCAACGTGGATCGCGGTTTTGCCGTCCGCCGCCTCGACCACGTCGTAACCGGCGCGTTCCAGCGTGTTGCGCAACAGGCGGCGGATGGACACCTCGTCATCCACGACAAGTATCTTGGCAGGCATCAGACGGCGCTTTCCGGTGCGGCATCGCGCACGATGAGGGTGGACGGGAAGACGAGGGTAAAGGCGGCGCCGGTATCGGATCCATCGTCGCGGTTGCCGGCCTCGACAGTCATGCCCATCGCCTCGGCGAAAGCCTTGACGATGGCGAGGCCGAGCCCCGTGCCACCGACCGCGCGGTCGGAGCCTTCGAGGCGGCGGAACGTCTCGAACACCTCACCCTCGCGACCGGCGGGCAGGCCGGGTCCGCGGTCGAGCACGGTCAGGCGGATCTCGCCGAAGCGGTGGCGGCCGCGGATGACGATCTCGGTGCCGGGGTCGCCGTAACGCCCGGCATTGTCGAGGAGGTTGAGGAGGCAGTGATGGAATAGCTGCGGATCGACGCGCACCAAGGGCAGATCGGGCGGCACGTCGAGATGGATGGCGTGACCCTCCAAGGCGCGGCGGGCATCGTGCGCCGCGCCGGTCACCGCGTCGCTGAGGTCGACGGCATCGATATTCAGGCGCAGCGCTCCCGCCTCGACCCGCGCCATGTCCAGTAGGTTGGCGATGAAGCGGTTCAGCCGGGCGGACTCCGCCTTGATCGTGGCGATCAGGTCGGGCGTGGCGCCGTGTTCGAGCGCGTCGGCGGCGGCGATGACGGCGGTGAGCGGGGTCCGCAGGTCGTGGCTGACCGACGACAATAACGCGGCGCGGAGTCGGTCACGGGTGCGGACCGCCTCGACGTCGCGCATGTCCGCCGCCAGTCGCAGGCGTTCGAGGACGAGCGCGGACTGGTCGATCAGGCTGGTGAGCAGCGGCAGTTGATCGGCGCGGATCGGGTCACCGCCATTGTCGTTAGCGATGCCGAGCACCGCGATGATCCGGTCGCCGGCCTTCAACGGGTGGAACAGCCATTCGGATGCGGTCAGCGTCCCCGATCCCCGGCCCGCGACCGACCCTGTGTCGAACGCCCAGGCGGCCGCCGCCTGATCCATCGTGTCCAGCCGATAACCGGCATCGGTCGCGGCGTGAATAGCCAGCCCGGTGCCCGGCGACGACGACAGCAGCAGCACCTGCACGCCCAGCAGCCGCGCGACGTCGTCGCAAATCATCTGGGCCGCGACGGCGGTATCGTCGACGCTGATGATCTGGCGCAGGAAACCCGCCAGCGTGGCGTTGGTCCGGGCGCTTGCCGCCGCTAGATCGGCCTGCGCACGCACCCGTGAAGTGAGCTGGCTGGTGACGATGGCGACGCCGAGCAGCACGAAGATCGAAACCACGTTTTCGGGATTGTTGATGCTGAGCGTGCCGACCGGCGGCAGGAAAAAGAAGTTGTAGGCGATACTCGACGCCAGACCGGCGTAGAGGCTGGTGCGCAGGCCATACAGGCTGGCGGCGGCCATCACCGGCAGGAGAAACAGCAGCGCGACGTTGCCGAGATCGAGGATGTGGAACAGCGCACTCGCCATAGCGGTGACGCCGGCCACCATTACGGTCGCCGCGACATATCCGATCGGGCTGCCCCAGCCGGGGCCACGCCGGCGTGGCCGCTCCGCCGGAGGCGCATTCTCACCGATCGGCAGGACGTGGACGGTGACGTCGGGCGAGGCACGGACCAGCCGGTCGACGACCGAACCGTGGCGCAGTTCGAACCAGCGCGACCGCCGCGACTTCCCGATCACCAGCTGTGTCGCCCGCGCATCGGCGAGGAACATCTGAATACCCTCGACCACATGCGCGGCAGGGACGGTGGCGATGGCGGCGCCAAGCTGGGTCGCCAGCGTCATCGTCGCGGCGACGCGGGCGTGCATCGCGTCGGAGAAATGCTGCGTCCGCGGCGTCTCGATGAACAGCGCGGTCCAGGGTGCGCGCAGGCTGTCCGCGACGCGCTTGGCGGCACGGACCAGCGTGTCGGCACCGGGCAGTTCGTTGATCGCGACGACGATCCGGTCGCTGCCCGCCCAGGTGCCACCGACACCCAGGCTGCGGACATGATCGAGCATCTGCGCGTCCACCGCCTGCGCGGCGCGGCGGAGCGCCAGTTCGCGCAGGGCGGAGAGATTGGACTTGGAGAAGAAATGGCCGAGCGCGCGTGTCGCTTCGTGCGGGAGATAGACCTTGCCCGCCTTCAGCCGCTCGATCAGTTCGTCGGGGGGAATATCGACGACCTCGATCTCGGCCATTTCGAGGATGCGGTCGGGCACGGTTTCGCGCACGCGGACGCGGGTGAAGCTGGCGACGACGTCGTTCAGGCTTTCGACGTGCTGGATGTTGACGGTTGAATACACGTCGATGCCAGCGGCGAGCAGTTCCTCGACATCCTGATACCGTTTGGGATGCCGGCTGCCGGGCGCGTTGGTGTGGGCCAGTTCATCGACCAGCGCGAGGCGGGGTGCGCGGGCGAGGATGGCGTCAATGTCCATCTCGCTCAGCGCGCGGCCTTCATAGGCTACGTCGCGGCGAGGGATGATCTCCTGTCCTCTGGTCAGCGCCTCCGTCTCGATGCGGCCATGCGTTTCGACCACGCCGACCACCACATCGACGCCGTCGCGCCGCCGCGATGCGCCCTCCGACAGCATCTCGTACGTCTTGCCGACGCCGGGGGCGGCGCCGAGGAATATCTTCAGCCGCCCCCGCCCCTCCTGCCCTACCTGACGCAGGAGGGCATCGGGATCCGGTCGTCCCGCGTCCGATGTCGCCCCCGAAACCGGCATCAGCGGCCGGCAGCGTCCAGCGCGCGATTGAGCGCCAGGACGTTGACGTGGGGTTCGCCCAGCACCGATCCCTCGGTCTGTGCATCGACGAGCGTGCGGACACGGGCCTCGGGCAATCCGCGCGCCCGTGCGATCCGGGGCGCCTGTGCCAGCGCCGCTGCCGGCGACAGATCGGGGTCGAGCCCGGAACCGCTGGCGGTGACGAGATCGGCCGGAATGCTACCCGTCGCACCCTCGGCATGGCGCTTCGCCACATCCGCCTTCACGCGATCGACCAGCGCCTGCGCTGCGGGGCCGAGATTGGAGCCGGAGGATGCGAGGCCGTCAAAGCCCTTGCCAGCGGCGGAGGGGCGGGTCTGGAAATAGCGATCGGTGGTGAAGGCCTGACCGACGACGGTAGAGCCGACGACCTTGCCGCCCGCGTCGCGCACCAGACTGCCGTTCGCCTGGGCGGAAAACAGGGCCTGTCCCATGCCGGTCATGACGAGAGGATAAACGATCCCGAGCAACAGCGCGAACAGGATCGTCATGACGATCGCGGGGCGAATGGCGGACGTGACGTCTTTGGTCATTTCGTGTTTTTCCTTCTGCTCCCCTGCCGCGGGCGGGAGGGGAGTTTTTGTGTCAAGCCAGCCCCAGGCCACCGACCAGCAGGTCGATGATCTTGATGCCGATGAAGGGCGCGACGAGGCCGCCGAGGCCGTAGACGGCGAGGTTGCGGGCGAGTAGCGGCCCCGCCCCCATCGGCTTGTACGCCACGCCCCGGAGCGCCAGCGGAACCAGACAGGGGATGATGACCGCGTTGAAGATGATCGCCGACAGGATCGCACTTTCGGGACTGCCGAGACGCATCACGTTCAGCACGCCCAACCCCGGATAGAGCACGACGAACATCGCCGGGATAATCGCGAAATACTTCGCGACATCGTTGGCGACCGAGAAGGTCGTGAGCGCCCCGCGCGTCATCAGCAACTGCTTGCCGAGGCCGACGACCTCGATCAGCTTGGTCGGATCGCTATCGAGATCGACCATGTTGCCGGCCTCACGCGCGGCCTGCGTGCCGGTGTTCATCGCGACGCCGACGTCCGCCTGCGCCAGTGCGGGCGCGTCGTTGGTGCCATCGCCGCACATCGCGACGAGCCGGCCGCCCTGCTGTTCCTGACGGATCAGCGCGAGTTTATCCTCCGGCGTGGCCTGAGCGAGGAAATCGTCGACGCCCGCTTCGGCGGCGATGGCCGCGGCGGTCAGCGGGTTGTCGCCGGTGATCATGACCGTGCGGATGCCCATCGCGCGAAGCTCGCCGAAACGCTCGCGAATGCCCGCCTTCACCACGTCTTTCAGGAAGATTGCGCCCAGCAAGCGGCCATCCTGTGCCACCGCCAGGGGCGTGCCGCCGGCGCGGGCGATCTCGTCGGTGATGCGGCGCAATTCGGTGGCGGCGGCGGTTTCGGCCAGCCCGGCATT
Organism: Sphingomonas sp. Leaf339; assembly: GCF_001426195.1. Classification (GTDB taxonomy): domain Bacteria; phylum Pseudomonadota; class Alphaproteobacteria; order Sphingomonadales; family Sphingomonadaceae; genus Sphingomonas. Next base: position 172,554 of record NZ_LMRS01000034.1, read on the forward strand.
GGCGCGCAGGATCGAATCGACCGCGCCCTTCTGGATCAGCGACCCACCGATCCGGACACCGGAGATGCGGGTTTGCGCGGTGAACGGAATGATCTCCGCATCGGCGGGCAGCACCGTCGTGGCTAAACGGAATCTGTCGCCCGCGAGCAGGACGATCGATCGACCCTCCGGCGTTTCATCGGCGAGGCTGGCGATCAGCGCCGCCTCCGCCAGTTCCTGTACGTTGACGCCGGCGACGCTGCGGAACTCGCTGGCCTGACGGTCACCGATCGTGATCGTCCCGGTCTTGTCGAGTAACAATACGTCGATATCGCCCGCCGCCTCCACCGCGCGACCCGATTTGGCCAGCACGTTGAAGCGGACCAGCCGGTCCATGCCGGCGATGCCGATCGCCGATAGGAGCGCCGCGATGGTGGTCGGGATCAGGGTGATGAGCAGCGCGGCGAGAATGGCGACGGGTATCGATCCGCCGGCATAGGTCGCGAAACCGGGGATGGTCCCGACCGCGATCAGGAAGATGATCGTCAGGCCGACGAGCAACAGGGTCAGGGCGATCTCGTTGGGTGTCTTCTGGCGCTCGGCTCCCTCGACCAGCGCGATCATGCGGTCGAGGAATCCCTTGCCGGGCTCCACCGTCACCTTGACGCGAATCTCGTCGGAGATGACGCGGGTGCCGGCGGTGACGGCCGACCGATCGCCGCCCGCCTCGCGGATCACGGGTGCGCTTTCGCCGGTGATCGCGGCTTCGTTGACCGAGGCGACGCCCGACACGACGTCGCCGTCCGACGGGATCAGATCGCCGGTTTCGACCAGCACGATGTCGCCGACCCTAAGCTGGCTGGCGGCCACGTCGTCATATTGGCCCCCGCCGTCGTTGCTGCCACCTTTCAGCCGCTTGGCCGTAAGTTCGGCCTTAGTCGCGCGTAGCGATGCGGCCTGCGCCTTGCCGCGCCCCTCCGCAAGTGCTTCGGCGAAGGTGCCGAAAAGCACGGTCAGCCACAGCCAGATGACGAGTTGCAACTTGAAGCCGACGCTTAGGCTGTCCTGCCCGATCACGAGCAGGACGGTCATCAGCACGGCGACCACGGCGGTGACGAACATCACCGGGTTGCGGATCAGTTCGGCCGGGTTGAGTTTCAGGAACGACGCCTTGATCGCCGGGACGATCAGGTCGGCCGTGAACAGGCTTTTTGCTTCTTGGGCCATGACGGTGTCCCGATCAGAACAATTGGCCGCGGATCATCGACAGATGATCGGCGATGGGACCGAGCGCGAGGCTCGGCAGGAAGGTGAGGCCCCCAAGGATCAGGATGATGCCGACGAGCAGACCCACCCAAAGGCCGCCGGTGGTCGGGAACGATCCCGCGCTGACCGGCGTGTGCTTCTTGGCCGCCAGGCTGCCGGCGATGGCGAGCGTCGGCACGATCACGAAGAAGCGGCCGACCCACATCGCGACGCCCAGCAGGCCGTCGTAATAGGGCGTGTTGGCGGTGATCCCCGCAAACGCCGACCCGTTGTTCGCCACCGCGCTGGTGAAGGCGTAGAGGATTTCGCTGAACCCGTGCGGGCCCTTGTTAAGCGGCCCCGCCAGCCCCTGTTGCAGAACCGACGACAGCGCGGTGAGGCCGAGGATCATCAGCGGTAACGCCGCGATCGCCAGCACCGCCAGCTTCACCTCACGCGCCTCGATCTTCTTGCCGACATATTCGGGCGTGCGGCCGACCATCAGCCCGGCGACGAACACCGCGAGGATGGCGAACAGCAGGAAGCCGTAGATGCCCGCGCCGACGCCGCCGATCACGACCTCGCCCAGCTGCATGTTGAACAGGGGGATCAGGCCGCCGATCGCGGTGAAGCTGTCGTGCATCGCGTTGACCGCGCCGCACGAGGCCGCCGTGGTGACGACCGCGAACAGCGAAGACGCGGCGATGCCGAAGCGCACCTCCTTGCCCTCCATATTCCCGCCCGCGACGCCCAGATGGTGCAGCACGGGATTGCCCGCCGCCTCCGCGCCATAAGTGACGGCGGTGCCGGCGAGAAACAGGAGCATCATCGCCGACAGGATCGCCCAGCCCTGACGCGTGTTGCCGACCGCCCTGCCGAAGCAATAGGTCAGGCCGGTGCCGATCGCGAAGATCGACAGCATCTGGATGAAGTTGGTCAGCGCGGTCGGGTTTTCGAACGGGTGGGCCGAATTGGTGTTGAAGAAGCCGCCACCATTGGTCCCCAGCATCTTGATCGCTTCCTGACTGGCGACCGGGCCGATCGCGAGCGTCTGGCGCAGACCCTCCAGCGTGGTGACGTCCACCGTCGTTGCCAGCGTCTGCGGCACGCCCGACGCGATCAGGAAGATCGCATAGACGATGGAGACGGGCAGCAGCAGGTAGAGTGTCACCCGCGTCATATCCGCCCAGAAATTGCCGACGGTCTTCGTTTCCCGCCGCGCGAAACCGCGGAACAGCGCGAAGGCGAGTGCAATGCCGGTCGCCGCGGACAGGAAGTTGTGGATAGTCAGACCCAGCATCTGGGCCAGATTCGACATCGTGCTTTCACCGGCATAACTCTGCCAGTTGGTATTGGTGGTGAAGCTGATCGCGGTGTTGAACGACAGATGCTCGCTCAACCCCGCCAAACCTTGCTGGTTCAGCGGCAACACCGCCTGCAACCGCAGGATGGCGTAGGTTAACAGCATCAGGACGGCGTTGAACAACAGCATGTGCACCGCGTACCGGCGCCATCCCTGCTCCTGTCCGGGGTCGATGCCCGCCAGCGTGTAGAAGCTACGCTCTACCGGGCCAAAGACGATATGAAGCGGTGTGCGGCGTCCTTCGTAAAGGGCGAACAGCCACAGGCCGACCGGCTTGGCCAGCGCCAGCAGGATGCTGGTAAAGGCGAGGATCAGGAACCAGCCCTGGATTGTCACGAATTCGCCTCCTTCAGAAGCGTTCGGGGCGGATCAGGACCGCCACCAGATAGACGAGAAGGCCGAGCGCGGTCAGCGCCGCCAGCCAGAGGTCGAGGGTCATGCCCGCCGCCTCACGCGTTGTCGCACAGGCGGACATAGGCGAGCGTCAGCGCCACCAGCCCCGCCATGACCGCGATCCAGATCACGTCCTGCATTTTGCCCCCGATAAAGTGGCGTCACTCCACAAACGGAGCGGCCTTCAGGGGATGGCGATTAAGCGCATGCCGCGTAGCAGTTCGAGAGCGATTCCCGGCAATCGCATATAGCGCGCATATGTTTTGCGCGTTTTCGATACGGATGCGCGTCGTTCGCCGCCGACGTCAGGCGAACGCCGGTGGCTCGCCGGCACTGGAGGCCATGGCGGAGCGGGACATCATCGGATCGTTCGAGTAGAATAAATGGCGGAGAGGGTGGGATTCGAACCCACGGTACCCGTGAGGGCACGCCGCATTTCGAGTGCGGTACATTCGACCACTCTGCCACCTCTCCGCAGAAGGACTTTTTCCGTCGCAAAACGACGGGGCCGGTCGGTCGAGGGCGCGCCTCTAACGCAAGGTTGCGGCCGGCACAAGCGGGCTTGCGCTTGTTGGGCAGCGTCGCAGCGCCTAGATGATGGGCATGCCACGCCACGATGCGATCCCCACCGGCCAAGAGCCTCCCGTCACACCGATGATCGCGCATGCGCGGTTCAGCATCGGTGAGGTCGTGCGCCATCGCATGTTCGATTTCCGCGGCGTGATCTTCGACGTCGATCCCGTCTTCGCCAACACCGACGAATGGTACGACGCGATTCCGGAGGCGATTCGGCCGCACAAGGACCAGCCCTTTTACCATCTGCTCGCCGAGAACATGGAATCGAGCTACGTTGCGTATGTCAGCCAGCAGAATCTGGTGCCCGACGACAGCGACGAACCGGTCGATCATCCGGCGATCTCCGGGCTTTTCACCAGCTATGCGGACGGGCGATACCGGTTGCGGCAGGAACACCGCCACTAACCACGTCGGACGACGGTTACGGTTGACAAGCGGGCGTGTGTTGCCTAGCTGGCCGCTCTTACCCGCCTGGCACCTGCCATGCGCGGGCTACGCATTTTGAAAGTGATGAGGGCCATGTTCGCAGTCGTGCGCACGGGCGGCAAGCAGTATCGCGTCGCCGCCGGAGACAAGATTGTCGTCGAAAAGATCGACGGCGAGGCCGGTTCGTCCGTGACGCTGGGCGATGTCCTGCTCGCAGGCGACGGTTCGGAATTGAAGTCGGTAACGGGCCTGACGGTCGCTGCCGAGATCGTGGCGCAGGCGAAGGCCGATAAGGTCATCGTGTTCAAGAAGCGCCGCCGTCACAATTATCGTCGCAAGAATGGCCATCGCCAGAACCATACGATCCTCAAGATCGTTTCGGTCGGCTGAGCGAACAGAGCCCCAGGAGTTATTCGACATGGCACATAAGAAAGCAGGCGGTTCATCGCGCAACGGTCGTGACTCGGCCGGCCGTCGCCTTGGCGTCAAGAAGTTCGGCAGCCAGGAGTGCGTTGCCGGCAACATCCTCGTGCGTCAGCGCGGCACCAAATTCTATCCCGGCGCGAACGTCGGCATTGGCAAGGATCACACCTTGTTCGCGCTGGTCGACGGCCGCGTTGCGTTTGCCAAGGGCAAGCTCGGCCGCAGCTATTGCTCGGTAGAGATTATGGCAGAGGCCGCCGAATAACATCGGACAACCGACCGGGTTGTCCACCAGGATGACCCGGTAGTTCCGGTAACGGAACCAGCCAGAACATGGGAGACGGGTCGCCCCGGCTCCCTTTTTTCTTGCCTCCCTCCATGGCCGTTGTCGCCGTCCCGTCATCCTGGCGTGGCATGGCGCTGGTGACGCGAAGGAGATGAGGAATGTTCGCGCGGACGGAGAGATTGACGTTGCGGCCGGCATGGCCGGAGGACGCCCCTGCCCTGGCGGGCGCGATTGGCGACGAACGCGTCGTGCGGATGCTGTCGCGGGTCCCCTATCCTTATACGACGCAGGATGCCGACTGCTGGGTCGCGCAGCCACGCGGGCCGCATGAGCCGCGGTTCGTGATCGAGGCGCATGATCGCGGCGCGCCCGCCCTGATCGGCGGGATCGGGATCAGCGAGTATGAGGGCCGACCGGAACTCGGCTATTGGCTGACGCCCGATGCCTGGGGCCGCGGCTATGCGACCGAGGCGGGGCGTGTGGTGATCGAGATGGCGCGCCATGCGCTGCCGATCGACCGACTCGACGCGTGGCACTTCGCCGACAACCCCGCCTCCGGCCGCGTGTTGCGCAAGCTCGGCTTCCGCCCCACGGGCACGACGATCGTCCGACAATCGGCAGGACGGCGCGAGCAGGCAGCGTGCGTGGAATACACACTCGATCTGGCGGAAGATGACCGAGTGCCGATGCCGATCGCGGCGTAGGCGTTAGTGGCTCCAACTTCAGCTCGTCGTGCCGAGCAGCCATGCGGCGCTCGGCACGAAGGTAAGATTATGCCGCGATCAGCTTGCGCGCTCCGGGCAACAGCGCGTCTTCATACTCGCTCTCGGCCAGTCCGATCAGCGCGCGGTCGTCGTGCGTCCACGGGTGAAAGCCCGGCAGAAAGTAGCTGAACCACACCCCCGCAACCTTGCGCGCCATGCCGGGGCGGCCGAACGCGTACCAGGCCAGCTTCGCCCAAACCTTCGGCCCGGTCATGCCGTCCTGCCGTAACAGTTCCAGCATCCCCTTGCGGCGGCCGTGAAAGAACTTCCACGTCGTGATAAGCATCACCATCGACTTCACCTTCCAGCGGCGGAAACGGGTCCAGTCGCGGGTAGCGTGGAGCCAGGTGTCGTAGGCGACGCCCTTGTGCTCGATTTCCTCGGCGGCGTGCCATTGCCATAGTCCCTTGGCCTGCGCCTCGCCGCCCGTAAGGTGGCGGGGGTTGGCGATTAACTCGTGCGCCAGCATCGCGGTGAAGTGCTCCAGCGCCATCGTCGCCGCCAAATTGCCGATCGGGTGGCGGCCCTTGGTCAACGCCAGCGCCTCGTCGACATGGCGCTCCAGCAGCGACACGTCATAACCCTGATCGACCACGTGGCGGTTGAAGGCGACATGTTCGCGGCTGTGGATCACCTCCTGCTTCACGAAAGCCTGGATCTCGGCGTGGAGCTTGGGCGGCGTGCCGGCGCGGAACGCCTTCACGCTCTCGCAAAAATAGGCCTCGCCCTTGGGGAAGGTTACCGACAAGGCATTGTAGAAGGCGGTGCCGATGGGGTCGTCGTTCAGCCAGTAGCGGCCGAGCATCGTGCCGCGGCCGAAGCGAACGTCGCGGGGGGTGATGGTGAGATCGACGGGGGTGGTTGCCTTCGCCATCAAATTCTCCAAGGTCGTGCATATCGACGGGCAAACGCGCCCTACTGACAGTTGTGTAAGTAAGGTCCTCCCCACCCCGTGTCAAATCGTCGCCGCCTTGCCCCAGAAGAATCGCGCGCGGCCGCGATGGATGCCGCGCGGGCGCTATTGATCGAATCGGGACCGCAGGCGGTGACGCTGAAGGCGGTGGCGGCGCGAATCGGGCGGACGCATGCCAACCTGCTCCACCATTTCGGATCGGCCGCCGGCCTGCAAAAGGCACTGGCGGAGCGGATGGCGGCGGACATCACCGCAACGATCGGCGAGGCGGTGCTGGCCGCGCGCGCCGGCACCCGCGATCCGCGCGCGATCGTCGACCTGACGTTCGATGCGTTCGACCGTGAGGGCGCGGGCGCGCTGGCAAGCTGGATGATCCTGACGGGCAACGAGGATGCGCTGGACCCGATCCTGCAGGCGATCCATCGGCTGGTCGATCAGCTGGCCGCCGGCACCGGCATCGGGGCGCGGCCGATCGCGGAGGAGACTTTGCATCTGGTGCTGATGGCGCTGGGCGACGCGCTGCTCGGCGCCCCGATGGCGCGCGCGTTGGGCCTGTCGCGAACGCGGGCGCGCGATCTGGCGCTGGCGGCGCTGCTGGGATCGGATGCGGCGCGCGAGCATGACATGCCACGAAAGGATGACGCGCCCGCCCCGGCAGCGTAAGGCGGCGCCATGCATTTCCTAGACCAGGCCAAGATCTTCACCCGTTCCGGCGCCGGCGGCCCCGGCGCCGTCAGTTTCCGCCGTGAAAAGTTCATCGAATATGGCGGCCCCGACGGCGGCAATGGCGGCAAGGGCGGCGACGTGATCTTCGAGGCGGTCGCCGGCCTCAACACGCTGATCGACTTCCGCTACACCCAGCATTTCCGGGCGCCGCGCGGATCCGGCGGATCGGGCAGCAACCGCACCGGCGGCGGTGGCGACGATCTGGTCATCAAGGTGCCGATCGGCACGCAGGTGCTGAGCGAGGACAAGGAGGAAGTCCTGCTCGACTTCACCCATGCCGGCCAGCGCGAGGTGTTCCTGCGCGGCGGCGACGGCGGGCGCGGCAACGCCAGCTACAAGACGTCGACCAACCGCACCCCACGCCAGCACGGCACCGGCTGGCCGCATCAGGAAGCGTGGGTCTGGCTGCGGCTGAAGTTGCTCGCCGATGCCGGCCTTGTCGGCCTGCCCAATGCCGGCAAGTCAACCTTCATCAACGCCGTCACCAATGCGCAGGCAAAGGTCGGCGAATACGCCTTCACCACCACCCGTCCGCAATTGGGCGTGGTGCGGCACAAGCAGCGCGAGTTCGTGGTCGCCGACATCCCCGGCCTGATCGAGGGCGCGGCGGACGGCGCGGGCATCGGCGACCGGTTCCTGGGGCATATCGAGCGGTGCCGCGTGCTGTTGCATCTGGTCGATGCGAGCGACCCCGATGTCGGCGAAAGCTATCGCATCGTGCGCGAGGAGCTGGCGGCCTATGGCGGCGGGCTGATCGAGAAGCCCTATGTCGTGGCGCTCAACAAGATCGACATGCTGGACGACGAACTGATCGAGGTGCTGTCGGCGGAGCTGGCCGAGGCATCGGGGGTCGATGTGATCCCGATCTCCGGCGTCAGCGGCGTCGGTGTCGACTGGGTACTGGACCGGATGATCGAGGCGATCGGGCCGGAATCGGGCAAGGCCGTGGATGACGATGGCGAAGAGGATGCGGTGGAATGGTCGCCGGTGTGACCGGCCCCGCGTAACGGAGGGTCGGGCGTGTTGCTGATGATGCTGGTCGCGTTGGCGACACCTGCGGGTTGCACCGACGTGAAGCGGCAGTGCCGGGCTTGCGTGGCCGATCGCGGGGTGCGGCGGTGTTCGATGCCGGGCATTGCCTGCCAGCCGATGGCGCGGGTTTGCCGGCCGGGTGTCTCCGGACGTGCTGGCGTGGGTAAGTTGCGGGACGAGGTTCGGGGTCGATCGTCTTAGGCACGGCGGTTGAATTCACGCGAAGGCGCGAAGAAAGTATTGGTTCACGCGGAGGCGCGGAGGACGCGGAGGGGTTACGGTTTTGGCTGATGTTCGGGCCGGTCGTGGGCCTGCCTCAGCGTGTGATGACGTCGGTTTGACCCGTCATTGCGAGCAGAGCGAAGTAACCGAGGGCGTCACGCGAACACCGGGTTGCTTCGCTGCGCTCGCAACGACGGACGGGTCTGTTTGCCCGTCGACGGCCGGGTGTTGCCGGCGGAAGCCGGGGTCCAGTTGGGTGAAGCTGCGTGATTTAACCGCGAGGGCTTTTCCAACTGGGCCCCGGCCTTCGCCGGGGAACAGCCTTTTACGGCGAAGGCCTGTCACGCCACGAAGCTGGAAGATTGTGGCGCTGCCCGCGACCGCTGCCGCCGTTCCCCGACGATCACGGTTCCGTGATCTTCTGCCTCTCCGCGCCTCCGCGCCTCCGCGCGAACATTCCTTCCTTCACTGGAACCGAGACGACCTCGCTTACTTCGGCTTGACGAATTTCAGCGTCATGCGGTCGCTTTCGCCGATCGCGGCGTAGCGGGCACGGTCCTTGTCGCCTTCGGCATAGCCCGGAGGGAGCGTCCAGACGCCCTTGGGATAGTCGCGGGTGTCGCGAGGGTTGGCGTTGACCTTGCTCTCGGCGGCCAGCTTGAACCCCGCCTTGGTCGCATAGGCCACCACCGACGAACGCTTCATGTAGCCGCTCTTGGCTTCCTCGATTGCGCCGGATTGCTCGGGCAGGTGGTGTTCGACGAGGCCGAGCGTGCCGCCGGGTTTCAACATCGCGAACATCTGGTCGAACGCGGCCTGGGTCTGGTCGGCAGCGCCGAAGCGCCAGTTATGGACGTTGCGGAAGGTTAGGACGACGTCGGCGGTGCCGGCGGGAACGGCCGGGGCAGCAGCGGTCGTGCTGGCGGGGAAGGTCGCGTATCGGACCGCGCGATAGGCGGCGGGGTTCGCGGCCTGTTTGGCCTTCACGCCGGCCAGCCCCTTGTCGCTGGGGCCGGCGGCGTAGAGCGTGCCGCGCGCCGCCAGATAGGGGCTGAGGATTTCGGTGTACCAGCCGCCGCTCGGCCAGATCTCGACCACCGTGTCGGTTGGCTTCACGCCGAAGAAGGCCAGCGTCTGGGCGGGGTGGCGATATGGGTCCCGAGCGACGTTGGCGGGGGTCCGCGTCGGCGCCTTGATCGCAGCGGTCAGTGCAGGGGTAACGCCCTGCTGGCCGATGGCGGCGGTGCCAATTCCGAGCGTGAGACAGGCAAGCATGAGGTGGCCGGTGCGCATCTGTCGGGTCTTTCGTCGAGAGGACTATGAGCGATCGATACCGCGTTACGCGCCGGTAAAGAAGGGCCGTATGCGATGCTCGATCCACGATTTTAACAATATTTTCATCTTTCGACATCCGGCAGCGGTGCTGCCGCGTACCTGTCGCGGTCTGGCATCGCCGGACGTCAAACGGGAGGTACGATATGTTGAAGACTGGAATGGCCGCGTTGCTGGCGCTGACCGCCGCGACATCGGCACAGGCGGCGACGATCTTTGGCGTCGACGAGCTGAACAATCTGGTGACGATCGATAGCGGCAATCCCGCGATCACGACGTCGTCGCGGGCGATCACCGGCGTGACCAACAGCATCCAGGCGCTGGATTTCCGGCCGCTGGACAACATGTTGTATGGGCTTGGCACGGATAGGGTGGTCTATACCATCAATACCGCGACCGGCGTGGCGAGCGCGGTCAGCGGCGTGCTGAACCTGACTGGCACAGAATTCGGGTTCGATTTCAATCCGACGATCGATCGCCTGCGCATCGTCAGCAACAGCAACGACAATTACGTCTTCAATCCCAATGACGGATCGCTGACGACGGCGACGCCGGTATTCTATGCCGCCGGCGACGCGAATGTTGGGGCCAATCCCGATGTGACCGCGCTGGCCTATACCAGCTCGACCTTCGGCGCGGCGGCGGCATCGACGCAGCTTTACGCGATCGACACTGCACTCGACGTGCTGACGCGGCAGGCGAACAGCGCGGGGACGCTGAACACGGTCGGGTCGCTCGGCACCAATGTCGGTGCGCGGACCAGCTTCGACATTGCCGGGTCGGACGCCTTCGCATTAAACGGGCGCACGCTGTACAACGTGAACCTGGCCACGGGTGCGCTGTCGCAGGTGGGGCTGGTCGATCGGTCGCTCTTCGGCATCGCGATCGCGGCCGTGCCTGAGCCGGGCACCTGGGCGCTAATGTTGACCGGCTTCGGCCTGACGGCGTTCGCCCTGCGCCGCCGCCGTGGGGTTACAACGCGGGTCCGGTTCGCCTGACACCTGACGCAAGACCCCGCTGGTCGCCGAGTGCGATCGGCGGGGTCAACGTTGATCCTGGCGCGATCGGGCCTTAGCGGGGAAGCGGATGACCGCCCCCACCATCCTGATCGTCGAGGACGACCCGGCGCTGCGCACGCTGATCGCGCGAACCCTGCAACAGAACGGCTTCGCCACGCGGCTGGCCGGCGCCGCGCCGGAGATGTGGCAGGGGATCGAGACCGGCGGCGTCGATCTGGTGCTGCTCGACATCATGTTGCCGGGCACCAGCGGCATCGACCTGTGCCGGCAATTGCGCCAGCGGAGCGCGGTGCCGATCATCTTCGTCAGCGCCAAGGGCAGCGAGACGGACCGCGTCGTCGGGCTGGAACTGGGCGCGGACGATTATCTGGCCAAACCGTTTGGCACGCACGAGCTGGTCGCGCGCATCAGGGCGGTGCTGCGCCGTGGACAGATGACGGGCGCGGCCGACGCGCGCAATACGAGCAGTAGCGGGGGCGGCGTGCTGCGTTTCGGCGGGTGGACCGCGAACCTGCCGCGGCGCGAATTGCTGTCGCCGAGCGGCGCGGTGGTCGATCTGACGGGGGCGGAGTTCGACCTACTGGTCGCGTTCCTGGACCATGCGCAGCGGGTGGTGGCGCGCGAGCGGCTGATCGAGCTGTCGCGGGCGCGGATCGGCGATGCCTCCGATCGGAGCGTCGATGTGCTGGTCAGCCGGCTGCGGCGGAAACTGTCGAGCGACGGCGCGCCCGCCCCGATCGTGACGGTGCGCGGCATCGGGTACATGCTGAACGTGGCGGTCGAGCGCTGATCCGGTGAGCGACGATTCCCCCCGCACGCTGAGGCAGGGACTGCGCCAGTTGCCGCGCAGTCTGGTGGGACAGATCGTCGGCATCCTGTTGCTGACGATGGCGATCGATTTCGGGGTCAGCACCTTGCTGTACGAACGCGCCAGTACCTTTGCCGTGCAGGACGACGAGGCGCGTCGGCTGGCGGAGCATCTGGTGGTGGCGAACCGGCTGTTGTCGGAACGCCCGGTCGAGGAACGCACCGCGATCGCCGACGAGTTGACGACCGATCGCTATGTCGTCCGCTGGTCGCCGCAGGCGCCGCTGTTGCCGCCGGTCGCGCCGGCGCTGGACGGGATGCGCGACCAAATCGTGGCGTGGGAACCGACGCTGGAGGACGCCGGGCTGAGACTGCGGTTTCTGTCGTCGGGGCCGCGATCGGTGATTTCGGGGCATATCCGGCTGGAGGACGATAGCTGGATGCGGTTCGAGACGCGCGATGCGGTGCGGACGATCGACCTGACGCTGAGCCGGGTAATGCTGGCGCTGGCCCCTGCGCTGGCGATGACGGCGATCGGCGGGCTGCTGATCCGGCGGACGCTGCGCCCGCTGCGCCAGCTGGCCGATGCGGCGGAGCGGCTGGGGCGCGCGCATCCCGAGCCGGTGCCGGAACGCGGGACGGGCGAGGTGCGGCGGCTGACCCAGTCGTTCAATGCGATGCAGCGGCGGATCATGCGGCTGATCGACGAACGCACCCGCGCGCTGGCGGCGGTGGGCCACGACCTGCGCACCCCGCTTGCCCGGTTGCAACTGGAGGTGGACGGGATCGACGATCCGGCGATGCGAACGATGATCCGGGGCGAACTGGACGAGATGGAGGTGATGGTCGCCTCACTGCTCGCCTTTCTGGGGGGCGAGGCGGATTCGGAGGGTGCGGTGCTGGTCGATCTGGCGGTGCTGTGCGCCAATCTGGTCGACGACGCGCAGGATCGCGGGCGGGCGGCGACGTATCACGGGCCGGATCATCTCGACCACCGGTTGCGGCCGGTGGGGTTCAAGCGGGCGCTGGTCAATCTGGTCGACAATGCGCTGCATTATGGCGGGCGGATCGATGTCCACGTTGCGGTGACGGACGAGGGCGTGGAGATCCGCGTCGAGGATGACGGGCCGGGCATCCCCGACGAATCGCTGCTGCTGGTGTTCGAGCCGTTCGTCCGGCTGGATGCGGCGCGGCGGCGGGATACGGTGGGGTTCGGCCTTGGCCTGTCGATCGTCGCGCGGGCGGTGGCGTCGGAGGGGGGCAGCGTCGTGCTGGAGAACCGGGCGACGGGCGGGCTGTCGGCGATCATCCGGCTGCCGCGTGGACAGCAACACTTCGTCACATAGCCGCGGCGATGCAGCAAGAATGACGCGCTATATTGCTAAGGACTGCTCTTGCCCCCGCATCAAAGGAATGGCCGTGAAGCCTGTATTCAATCTCGAACTGAACTGGCTGGAGCTGCAAAGCGCGTTGTTGGTCGTATCCGTGCTGTGCGTGTTCGCCGCCTTCACCGCGTGGCGCGCGCGATAGGGACACGCCCGCAGCGGCCAGAGGGATGCTGCCGGATTGGCGGCGGCCGTTACCGACGGTAAGGACGGCGACGTGACGCTGTTCTCCCCCGCCTCCACCGCGCGCCTGATTGTCAAGGTCGGCTCTGCGCTGCTCGTCGATCCGGACGGCGCGGTGCGGCGCGAGTGGCTGGCGGGGCTGGTCAAGGATATCGCCGCGCGGACGCGTGATGGGCAACAGGTGGCGATCGTCTCGTCGGGCGCGATCGCGCTGGGCGCGCGCAGGCTGGGTCTGGCCAAGGGCGGTCGCGCCAGTCTGGAGGATGCGCAGGCCGCCGCCGCGACGGGCCAGATCGCGCTCAGCCAGACATGGGCGGAATTGCTGGGTGCAGAGGGGCTAACGGCGGCGCAGATGCTGGTGACGCTGGGCGATCTGGAGGATCGGCGGCGGTACCTGAATGCGGCGGCGACGCTGGGGCGGTTGCTGGGCCTGGGCGTAGTGCCGATCATCAATGAAAACGACAGCGTCGCGACCGAGGAAATCCGGTTCGGCGACAATGACCGCCTCGCCGCGCGGGTGGCGCAGGCGGCGGGCGCGCAGGGCGTCGTGTTGCTGTCGGATGTCGATGGGCTGTACGATGCCAACCCCTCTCATAACCCCGACGCGCGGCACATCCCGGTGGTCGAGCGGATCGATGCCGTCGCGGCGATGGCCGACACGCGATCGGCATCGGGCATGGGATCGGGCGGGATGGTATCGAAACTGTCCGCCGCGCGCATCGCGGTGTCAGCCGGTATCCCGCTGGCGATCGCATCGGGCCGGGTCGATCGACCGCTGGCGGGCGGGCAGCGGCATACGCTGTTCGTCGCGGAACGGACCGCACCGGCGCGCAAGGCGTGGCTGGCGGGCGGCCTGACCGCGGCGGGGGCGATCCATATCGATGCCGGGGCGGCGGCGGCGCTGAACGGCGGCGGCAGCTTGCTGGCGGCGGGCGCGGTCCGGATCGAGGGCGGTTTCCTGCGCGGCGATCTGGTGACGGTGATGGGACCGGGCGGCGCCGTCGCGCGTGGATTGTCGGAATATGATGCGGGCGATGCACAGCGCTTGCTGGGGCGGCGCAGCGACGAGCATGAGGCGATATTGGGATATGCGCCGCGAACCGCGCTGGTGCATCGTAACCATCTGGCTTTGCTGTGATGGGTGAGGTTTCGACCGTTTGGGATGACCGTGTCGTTCCCTGGCGGAGGTCGGGGTCCAGTTGGGGAACATCGGTGCATCACCACCACCATCTTTGCAGCTGGACCCCGGCCTCCGCCTGGGAACAAGAGTGGATGAGGCGGCCCGCCCCATGATCCTCGCAATCACTGGAGGGACGGGGTTCGTCGGCGGGGCGTTGATTCGGCAGGCGGTGGAGGCCGGGCACCGGGTGCGGGCGCTCGCGCGGCGGGCGCAGCCTGAGCGTGACGGGGTCGTGTGGATCGCGGGGGCGCTGGACGATCCGGCGGCGCTCGACCGGGTGGTCGAGGGTGCGGATGCGGTCGTGCATGTTGCGGGCGTAGTGAATGCGCCCGATCGCGCCGGATTCGTCGCCGGCAATGTCGAGGGGACGCGCGCGATCCTGGCCGCCGCCGGCCGCGCGGGCAGCCCCCGCTTCGTCCATGTGTCGTCGCTGGCCGCGCGCGAGCCCGGCCTGTCGAATTATGGCTGGTCGAAGGCGGAGGCCGAGCGACTGGTGTCGGCCAGCGCGCTGCCGTGGACGATGGTTCGGCCGCCCGGTATCTATGGCCCCGGCGACATGGACCAGCTCGATCTGTTCAGGATCGCGCGATACGGCCTTGCCTTTCTGCCGCCGCCCGGCCGCCTGTCGCTGATCGCCGTGGACGATCTGGCGCGGCTGTTGCTGGCGCTGGCCGCCGCCGAACCGGTGCGCACGATCTATGAGGCGGATGACGGGTCGGCCGGCTGGACCTATGACGGTTTCGCCCGCGCGATCGGCGCGGCGGTCGGTCGGCGGGTGATGCCGATGCACCTGCCGCAGGGGCTGTTGTCGATCATCGCGCGCGGCGATCGCTGGTGGCGGGGCGACAAGGCGCGGCTGACTGCCGACCGGGTCGCGTATTTCTGCCATCCCGACTGGACGATCGATCCGAACAGGCGGCCGCCGCCATCGATCTGGGTGCCGTCCATCCCCACCATGGCCGGGCTGGCCGATACCGCACGATGGTATCGCCACGCCGGCCTGCTATAGCGCCGCACCCGTGCCGCAATTGCGGATCAAGGAACAGACATGACCGACCGCCAGAGCATCTTCGACACCGTCACCGCCCAGATCGAACCTTTCAACAAGAAGGGCGTCGCGCTGAGCGATGCGACCACGTTCCAGGGCGATCTGGAATGGGACAGCCTGACCGTGATGGATTTCGTCGCGGCGATCGAGGATGAATTCGACATCATCATCACGATGAACATGCAGGCCGAGATCGAGACGGTCGGCCAGCTGGTCGATGCGGTTGTGACGCTGAAGGGCAATCGATGACCGACGCAGGCTTTCAGTCCGAGACGATATCGATGGACCCGCCGGCGATCGCGCCGGAACGCGACCTGATGAGCAAGTTCGACGGCCTGATCGCCGAGCGTCAGGCGTTGATCGACACCGGCGTGATCGATCCGT
Organism: Sphingomonas sp. Leaf339; assembly: GCF_001426195.1. GTDB lineage: Bacteria > Pseudomonadota > Alphaproteobacteria > Sphingomonadales > Sphingomonadaceae > Sphingomonas. The sequence goes on from NZ_LMRS01000034.1 coordinate 188,240, forward strand.
TCGCGATCGTCATGGATCAGGTGAAATCGCCGACCGAAGCGGTGATCGCCGGTCGCGACACGATCCTGCTCGGCACGTACAACTATATGGGCATGACGTTCGACCCGGACGTGATCGCTGCCGGCCACGCCGCGCTCGACCAGTTCGGATCGGGCACCAATGGCAGCCGGATGCTGAACGGCACGTTCCGCGACCATATGGAGGCCGAGGCCGCGCTTCGCGACTTTTATGACATGAGCGGCGCGATCGTGTTTTCTACCGGATACATGGCCAATCTGGGCATGATATCGACGCTGGCGGCCAAGGGCGAATACGTCATCCTCGACGCCGATAGCCATGCATCGATCTATGACGGCTGCGCGCAGGGCAATGCCGAGATCGTCCGCTTCCGCCACAATTCGGTCGAGGATCTCGACAAGCGACTGGGCCGGTTGCCGAAGGAGCCGGCCAAGCTGGTTGTGCTGGAAGGCGTCTATTCGATGCTGGGCGACGTCGCACCGCTGAAGGAGATGGTTGCCGTCGCCAAGAAGCACGGCGCGATGGTGCTGTCGGACGAGGCGCATTCGATGGGCTTTTATGGCCCGAACGGACGCGGCGTGTACGAGGATCAGGGACTGGAGGGCGAAGTCGATTTCGTCATCGGCACCTTCTCGAAATCGGTCGGCACGGTCGGTGGCTTCTGCGTGTCAAACCATCCGAAGTTCGAGGCGATCCGCCTTGCCTGTCGCCCCTATATCTTCACCGCCAGCCTGCCGCCGTCGGTGGTGGCGACCGCGGCTGCGTCGATCCGCAAGCTGATGACCGCACATGATAAGCGGGCGCAATTGTGGGCGAACGCGCGGCAACTGCACGGCGGGCTGACCGCTATGGGTTTTCGGCTGGGCACCAAGTCGCCGGACAGCGCGATCGTCGCGGTGATCCTGGACGATCAGGAACAGGCCGTCGCGATGTGGCAGATGCTGTTGGAAGACGGGCTGTATGTGAACATGGCGCGGCCGCCCGCGACCCCGGCGGGGACGTATCTACTGCGTTGTTCGCTGTGCGCAGAGCATACGACGGCTCAGATCGATGCGGTGCTGGCGAAGTTCGCCACCGCCGGTCGCGCGGTGGGTGCGATCGGCTGATCGGTCGGTCGGCCGACACCTTTCCCCTGCGATACAGTTAAGGTAGGCCGTGTCGGTGGAACGCGAAGGCGACACGGACGCGCGAAGGGGCGCAGCATGGTGGCAGACCGTCACGTTGATCGTGATGGCGCTGCTTTCGGCTGCTGTGCTGGTCGCGCTCATCGTGACGCTGGGCGGCTCCAATCGCGAGCGGGACAGGGCGCTGGAACTTCAGCGCCATAGTTATGACGTCATGATCCTGGCGCGCACGCTGTCGAGCAGCATCGCGCGATCGGAAGCGTCGCTGGGCCGGTACGTGATCTCCAGCGACAAGCAGCAGGGCCAGTTGTATTTTGAGGACTGGACGCTGGCGGGGTCGCAGATCGACCGTTTGGCGCGGCTGACCAGCGACAACAAGGATCAGGACCCGGCGATCGAACGGCTGCGCGCAGCATACGAAACGCGCGGCGAAGAGCTGTCGACCACGGCGCTGTCGACCAGTTACGGCAAGAACAATCTGGCCTATGCCCGATATTACAGGGCACGGAAGGCCGAGTCGCTAGGTGCGATCGAGCGCGAACTGGCGGGGATCATCCGCCATGAACGTGCCCTGCTCGACCAGCGGATCGCGGCAGCGACGGCGTCGGTCGATCGATCGAGCCGGATCGCAGGCGTGCTGGCGGTGTTCGGCGTGCTGCTGGTGCTAGGTGCGGTGATGCTGGGTTGGATGAGCCTGCGCGCTGTGGAGGAACGCATCGTCGCGCGCGCCGAGGCCGATGCCGCGCGCGAACAGGCCGAGGCGCTGGCGACGGCGGTGGCGACCGCGACCACCGAGTTACGCCTGCAGGAAGCCAAGCTGCGCCAGGTGCAAAAGATGGAGGCAGTTGGCCAGCTGACTGGCGGCATCGCGCATGATTTCAACAATATGCTGGCGGTGGTTGTCGGCGGACTGGAGCTGGCACGGCGACACGCCGATGGCGATCCAGTGTCGATGCTGCGCCATCTCGACAGCGCGGCCGAGGGGGCGAACCGGGCGGCGGCGCTGACTCGCCGGCTGCTCGCGTTCAGCCGGGAGGAGTCGCTGAAGCCGGAGGCAATCGTGGCCGGGGCGCTGATCGCGGATATGTCCGACCTGCTCGAACGGACGCTGGGCGGCGGCATCACACTGGCACGGCGCGACGAATCACAGGGATGGTGCGTGCGCGCCGATCAGGTACAGTTGGAAAACGTCGTCCTGAACCTGGCCGTGAATGCGCGCGACGCACTGGCTGGACGCGGCACGATCCGGATCGTCACCAGGGCGGTGACGCTGGCCGCGGACGCGGTTGGCCACTGCGCGGCGGGTGATTATGTGATGCTGTCGGTTGCCGACAATGGCTGCGGCATGACGCCGGAGGTGGCGGAGCGGGCCTTCGAGCCGTTCTTCACCACCAAGGAAGTCGGCAAGGGAACGGGCCTGGGCCTCAGCCAGATTTTCGCGTTCGTGCGCCAGCATGCCGGCGAGATCGCAATCGAGACCGCGCCGGGTGCCGGCACGACCGTGTCGCTGTATCTGCCGCGCGAGGTAGCCACAGAGGCGACCGAGCCGGCCAAGGAGACGCCGCTGGGTGTGACCCCCGACCGGGCGGGGCTGGACGTGCTGGTGGTGGAGGACGATCCCCGCGTTCTGGCCGCCACGGTCGATGCGCTGGAGGAGCTGGGCCATCGCCCCGTCGCCTGTGCTGATCCGTTGCTCGCGCCCGATCTGCTGGCACGATTGCCACATGTCGATCTGGTGGTGTCAGACGTCCTGATGCCGAACCAGACCGGGCCGGAGATGATCGCCGGGCTGCGCGCGCGGTTCCCCGATGTCGCGGTGCTGTTCGTCACCGGCTTTGCCGGCGATGCGGGCGCGGGTGAACTGAGCGGATACCAGGTGTTGCGCAAGCCGTTCACGCTGATGCGACTGGAACGGGCGCTGGCCGCGGCAATGGATGGCCATCCGGCCTCGCCGGACCGGGTCGCGGCAGAGTAGCCGCCCGCCCATGCCCCAGGGCGATACGTCTTTGGCATCGACCATGTCATTTTTCCCCTGACGCCCGACGCGCCGCCGCCTATAGCCGGCAGGCCTTGTCGTCCGAGCCCCGCCCTTGCTAAAATCCATCGACCGCTATCTGGCGAAGCTGATCGCCGTGCCGCTGTTCGCCACGCTCATCATCGCGGCGATGCTGCTGGTGCTCGACCGCATCCGGCGGCTGTTCGATTTCGTGGCGACGCAGGGCGGACCGATCGGCGTGGTATGGCGGATGCTCGCCAACCTGTTGCCGGAATATCTGGGGCTGGGCATCCCGATCGGACTGATGCTCGGCATCCTGCTCGCCTTTCGCCGGCTGGCGACCTCATCCGAACTGGATGTGATGCGCGGCGTGGGGATGAGCTACACCCGGATGCTGCGCGTGCCGTATATGTACGCGATCGGCCTAGCGCTCGTGAACCTGGCGATCGTCGGTTATGTCCAGCCGATCGCGCGGTATTATTACGAGGGATTACGGTTCGAACTGCGCACGGGCGCGCTGGGCGCGTCGATCAAGGTGGGCGAATTCACTCATCTCGGCCCCAAGATGACGCTGCGCATCGAGGAGAGCAAGGACAAGGGCCGCGACCTGAGCGGCATCTTCGTCCATGTCCAGACGCCCAAGAACGACTGGATCGGCGTGACCGCGGAGCATGGGCGTTTCATGGCGACCGACGATCCCAACGTCATCATCTTTCGCCTGACCAATGGCATCCTCGTCCACAACCGGCCGGAATTCCCGACCCCGCGCGTGTTACAGTTCAGCAGCCACGATCTGCCGATCGACCTGCCGCGGCTGGAGAATTTCCGCCAGCGCGGCGGGCGTAATCTGGAATTCACGCTGCCAGAGCTGGCGCGTCTGGGCCATAGCGACGGCGCGACCGAGCAACAGCGCGATTCCAGTCGGGCGGAGTTCCACTTCCGATTGGCGGAGGTGTCGACGATGTTCCTGCTGCCCCTATTGGCGCTGGCGCTCGGCATCCCGCCGAAACGATCGTCGTCGGCGCTGGGTGTCTTCCTGTCGATCGTGATGATCGTCACCTATCATAAGGTGAACGAATATGCGCAGGCGGTGGGTGAGTTGGGTCGTGTCGACCCCGCCATCGCGCTGTGGGTGCCGTTTGCGATCTTTGCAGGGCTGGTGTTCTGGATGTTTTACACCGTCGCCTATGTCCCCGGTGGCCAGCCGATCGGCGCATTGGAACGGGTATTTTCGAAGGCGGGTCAGGCGATCATGCGCCGCCTGCCCGGCCGACGCCGGCGCAAGGTGGCAGTCGCGCCATGAAAATGACCAGCTTCTTCCCGTCGCGCACCGTCGCGATCTATATGGCGCGGCTGTTTCTGGTCCGCACCTTTGCGATCCTGCTGGGTCTGGTGCTGGTGCTCCAGACGCTCGATCTCTTGAGTACCACCGGCGACATCCTGGCGGCGCCGGGCAACGGGCAGTCGCAAATCTGGACGTATGTGTCGCTGCGGTCGCCGCAGATCATCTCGTTCCTGCTGCCGTTCTGCGTGTTGTTGGGGACGATCCTGACGCTCATCACGATGAATCAGAACAGCGAGGTCGTGGCGCTGAAGGCGGCGGGGCTGTCGGCGCATCAGGTGCTGGCGCCGCTGCTGGTTGCCAGCCTGGGCGTCGCCATCGTATCGTTCGTGTTTAACGACCGCGTCGTCTCACGCTCTACCGCGACGCTGACGCAGTGGCAGAATGTCGATTATGGCAAGATGCCGATCGACCGCGGCGACCGGGCGAATGTTTGGGTCCGCGACGGTGACGACCTGATCGAGGTGAACCAGACGCGAGGGCGTGGTGCGACGACGCAATTGGGTGGTATCACGCTGTACGATCGCACCGGCGGCAATTTGCGGTCGATCGTGCGGGCGACGCGCGGCGTCTATGTAGCCGGCGGCTGGCGAGTGGGGCCAGGTACACGGTTCGATGTGGCGAGCGGCAACTTGATTCCGTTCGATACGCTGGTGATAGGCCGCGGTATCCGCGCCGACCAGTTCACACTGGCGTCGGTCGATGCCGATAGCTTGTCATTCGGCGCGTTGCGTGCGGCGATCGCCGATCTGGCGGAATCGGGACGCCCGACCAAGGCGCTGGAGGGGTCGTTGTGGCACAAGCTGTCGGGACCGCTGTCGGCGATCCTGATGCCGCTGCTGGGTGCGGTCGCGGCGTTCGGTATCGCCCGGTCGGGCAAGCTGTTCGTGCGCGCCGTGATCGGTATGGCGCTGGGCTTCGCCTATTTCGTCGCGGATAACTTCGCGCTGGCGATGGGCAATCTGGGTGCCTATCCGCCGTTTCTGGCGGCTTGGGCGCCGTTCCTGCTGTTCCTGTTTATCGGTGAAGCGGTGTTGTTCCGGACCGAGGAATAGCGGCCGGGTCTTCAGGATCAGTAGGCAAATGCCGTTATCAGATCGGCAAATCGTTCGGGCGGCGGGAAGCCGGTAAAGCCGTGGTCGGCGCCGGTCGTCGCCCATGACAGCTTTTCACTGGTGAAGGTTTCGATGAACGGCTGATAGCTGGCGGCATTGTTCGGCAGAGTCGCGCGGGCGTTGACGATATCGTCCATCCGCGTTGGCCGGATGACGATCCAGCTCCCACAATGCAGGCAGAAGAAGTGTCGTGCGGCACCGTGTGGGCCGCCGATCACGGCGGCACGCACCATCAGTTCACGGCTGCTGACCAGTGCCTTCCGGTTCGCCGCTCATCACATTGCCCGATTCCGGCAAGAACTATGTCCACAACGGAGCAGACATACCCGTCCGCCGCCTTGCCTAACAACGCGCGATTACAGAAACGGACAGCAGAGTGACATCCGTGAATTAGGAATCGGGAACGTGTTGAGGTGCTTCTGGGGACATCGGTGGTCGCGGAAGCAGATCGTTGAAGCGATCGACAGCACGCCCCTCAATCCTGTCGTCGACGGTGAGATAGCGATCAAGCGCTGCAGTCGATGCAACAAGGTTCTCGTCATATGCTAATCCATAAGGCCGAACGACATGTTGAGTGACATACTGGCTGGATGGAATGCCTTTTGTCATTACGCGTCGTATTACGTCATCCTGCCGATCATCGGCTTATGGATTATCTATATTTTCTACAGCGCCATCTTCCAGCGCGGCGACCAATAACTGTCAATTTCAGATGACGCTAATCATCGCGTAGGCTCTGATCCTATGAGCGCGACACCATCGTGCTGCGACCGATCTTGAGAACGAGTCCGGGCAGTCCGGCATAATTGGCTTTATGATACGGCGATGCCATGTCGAGCGCCGACGAGATGCGCCGATGCGCTTCGCCCAGGGCGTGATAGGGCAGACCCGGCAGCAGATGGTGCAGCGCGTGGTAACGCAGACCCACGGGCGCCCACAGAGCAGGCAGCAAGGCCGGCGGCGGAACGTTGACCGTATCGAGATACTGGGCAGTGACCGTCATCGGCTCACCCTCGTTTTCCCACAGATGCGCAACAAGCGTGCGGACCTGGTTGATGACCGCCACGGCGGATGCGACGCCGAGGATGATGAGGAACGACCGCAGCGGCAGCACGCCCGTCGCCGCCAGCGTCAGCAGGGTGATCGCCCAGATGCTCGCTGCGGTTTCGATCCGTGCCCATTGGCTTGCCGCATCACCCTCCGGGCTGCGGCGGCGGAATTGAGGATTGATCGCCAGTGCCGAATACCGCTCGACCACGACGCGGCGCAGCTTGGACGACAGCAGGGAGATAGGTGACAGGACCGCGTAACGGACGATCAGCGCCACCGGCGCGAGGGCGGAAATCACGATGAACAACGGCAGAGTCCATGGCTTCATCAACGCCAGCGGCAGATATTCGGGGTCCTCGGCTGTGCCGTAGCGCGTCTTGGCGTGATGCAGATTATGGACGCCCTCATACATGAAGGACGGCGTCAGCATCGGGATGCCGACCAGCGTGTCCCACCCCTGTCGGAAGCCAGGCACCGCCGCGTGCTTCATGTGCGATACTTCGTGAATGAAGCTGAGCGCGCGGTACAGGCCCAGCACCGCCACGACGATCGCCGCGACCGTCAGGCCGGTCGATTGCGATGCGATTGCCACCGCCAACGCGCCATAGCCGATCACGACCGAGGTAATCAGGTCCATCCAATAGATGCGTGGATTCGGCTGCACAAGATCGCGGGTCAATTCCGCCGCGGCGCGCAGCATCGCCTTATCATCGGCGATCCGAAGGTTTGGCTTCGCACCACCGGGGGTCGCGCGATCCAGGGTTAGCGTGGTGTTCATGGCTTGATCCATTGCCACCAGATAATGGCGGCAGCGTGGCTTTTACAGACGCTGACGTGCGCACCGGATGACGGAAATGCCACTCGCCATGATCGGATACGCCGGTTACGACGTGCGCCGATCCGGGAGCGGGCCAGTGGAATGGATGTGGGGGCGGAACGATGACGAACAATGTGACGATCAGGGAAGTACGGACGGCGCGGGATCGCAAGACCTTCGTCGACCTGCCGTTCCGCCTGTATCGTGACGACCCCAACTGGGTTCCACCGCTGAAATCCGAGGCGCTCGGCCTCATTACCCCCGCCAAGAACGGCTGGTTCAGCCATGCCAAGGCACAGCTTTTTCTGGCGGAAGAGAACGGTCAGGTCGTCGGGCGCATCTCCGCGCATATCGATACGCTGGCGCTGACCATGCCGCCGGCGCAGGGGTTTGGCCCCGGCGTCGGCCAATGGGGCCTGATGGAGGCGGAGCGCGAGGACATCTTCACGGCGCTGCTCGCGCGCGCAGAAGGCTGGCTGCGCGATGAGGGGATGAGCCGGGCGCTCGGCCCGATCTCGATGTCGATCTGGGAAGAACCCGGCCTGCTGGTCGAGGGGTACGACCATCCGCCTACGGTGATGATGGGCCATGCCAAGCCCGAATATCGCGGCTGGATCGAGGCGGCGGGCTATGCCCCGGTCAAGACGCTGCTGACCTATGACCTGGATATCACCAAGCCATTTCCGCCGATCGTAAACCGTATCATCCAGTCGGGCGAGAAGAACGCGCGCATCCGCATCCGCGAGGTCGACAAGTCGAAATTCGACGCGGAGGCGGCGATCATCCTGGGCATCCTGAACGATGCGTGGTCGGACAACTGGGGCTTCGTGCCGCTGACCGAGCCGGAGATCGCGGACGTCGGCGTCAAGCTGAAGCCGATCGTTTTCCAGGATTTGATCCGTATCGCCGAGCTGGACGGCAAGCCGGTCGCGTTTATGATTACCCTGCCCGATCTGAACGAAGCGATCGCGCCATTGAAGGGATCGCTGTTGCCGTTCGGCTGGGCGAAACTGCTCTTGTGGCTGCGCAAGCCCAAGGTGCGGACGGTGCGGGTGCCGTTGATGGGCGTGGTGAAGGAGTTGCAATCGTCACGGATGGCGAGCCAGTTGGCCTTTACCCTGATCGAATATATCCGCCGGTCGGCGGTCGAGCGCTATGGCGCGAGCCGGGCGGAGATAGGCTGGATTCTTGATGACAATCAGGGAATGCGATCGATCGCCGAGACGATCCAGAGCCAGGTCAACAAGACCTACATCATCTACGAGCGCCATCTGTAGGCGGGCTGCCCCGCGACGCCGGGCGTCGCGGGGCGATCGCCGTCAACGGCGGCGCATCTGGGAGGGGTCGATACCGCGATCCTTCCACTGGCCGAGCGGAGCGCATTCCTTGCGCGGGATGCGCGAGCCGGTGGTATCGCTGACGATGCAATAACGCTGGTTAAGGTCGACCGATGCCATCGCCGAAGGTGCACTGGTCGCGGTGACGACCGGCTTTTCGCTGGCCTGTGCCACGCCCGCCGTCAGCATCGTCGTTGCGCCGGCCACCGTCAGAAGAATTTTCGAACCGAACATTTCCATCACCCTTTTTCGATGCGGATCATTCCGCATGGACCACTTTGCACGGCCCGTGCCAAACGGCAGATGACGGTATTACAATAACTTAGCAAAAGCTGTGTTGGTGAAGTACACCACCGGCCCGAAGATTATCCTATTGTCTGGCGAAATTTGCCCGAAGGATGCCGGTAATCAGAACAGCGCGGCGATCCCGCCATACACGCGCACGGTCGGCGCATCGTGGTTCAGCCCCGCAGCGGTGCCGATATCAAACTGCCAGCGCTTGCCCGGCTGCCACGCGGCGGAAAGACCGGCCAGATACATCGTCGCCCGGCCACCCGGATCGCGATCGCGGATCGCCTGTACCTCACCGATCAGTTCGACCGTCTCGACAACATCCCATTCCGCACCGACGACGGCGCTATAGGCGAGGTGATGGCCTTGGCCGTCCTCATCGACCGCTGCATCCACCTCCGGCGTAAATTCCAGCTGCACCGAATTGGATAGGTCGTAAGTCAATGGTGCGGTCAGCCCCGCGCCCCAGTCGCCCGCGCCGATCGGCGTACGGCCCACGGGCAGGGTGACGAGCGGCAGCACCGCAAAGGACAGGCCGTGGCCATCTGGATTCACGATGCTGCGCTTCATGCCCACCGTCACGTCACCGACCCGGCTCATGTGCGCCACGTCTCCCGTGGCGGTTCGCTCGCGCTGGTCGCCATAGGGGGTCCAGCCGAGCTCCAGCTCGGTCGCATCGTCCACGCCAAAGCGGGCGAGCGTCGATCCGATCTGGATCGTGTCGATACGGCCATCGCCGCTGTCGGCGCGGGTCCAGTCCGCCACGCCGGTTTCGATCAGGACATGGCCGGGATCGACGGTGCAGGCGGGCGTGCCCAGTCCCGGCCGGTGCGCGCACAGATCGCGGCCCTGCGCCACCGCCGCCCCCGGCACCATAACCAGCACAAGCCAGGCGGACACCATGGCTTTCATCGCAGGGACACCCAGGTCGGTGCGTGATCGCTCGCCTTTTCACGGCCGCGATACGCCTTATCGACGCCCGCCCCGGTCAGCCGGTCGGCGGCTTGTGGGCTGAGGAGCAGGTGATCGATACGGAAGCCGGCGTCGCGCTGCCACGCGCCGGCCTGATAGTCCCAGAAGGTCCAGACCCGACCCTTTGGCTCGCGGGTGCGCAGCGCGTCGGTCCACCCTTGCGCCAACAGGCGGCGATAGGAAGCACGGCTTTCTGGCTGCATCAAGGCGTCATCCTGCATCGCGCGTACCGAGAAGGTATCGTCGTCATTGGGGATGACATTATAGTCGCCAGCCAGCACGGCAGGCTTCTCCTCGGCTAGAATGGCACGCGCGCGGTCGGCCAGGCGCTCCATCCAGCGCAGCTTGTAATCGAATTTCGGTCCGGGACGCGGATTGCCATTGGGCAGATAGAGCGAAGCGACCACCAGATCGCCGATCTCGCATTCCAGATAGCGGCTGTGCTCGTCCTCCGGTTCACCGGCCAGACCGCGCTGACGCTCGACGGGAGTCGATCCCTTGGCGAGCACGGCGACGCCGTTCCACGCCTTTTGCCCATGCCACACCGCGCCGTATCCCGCCTCCTCGATCTCCGCGAGGGGGAAGGTCTCGTCGCTGGATTTCAGTTCCTGGAGGCAGACGATATCCGGCTGGTCCTCGGTCAGATATTCGATGACGCGGGGCAGCCGTGCCTTGATGCCGTTGACGTTGTACGTGACGATCTTCATGCCTCAGACCGCGAAGCTGGTACCACAGCCGCATCCCGATGCCGCCTGCGGATTATCCACCTTGAACGCCGCGCCACCCAACGATTCGACATAATCGACCCGGCATCCGCGCACTAGATCGAGGCTGATCGAATCCACCACCAGTTGCACGCCGTCCGTCTCGGCGATCATGTCGTCGCCCTCGGGCGCATCGGCGAGACCGAATTTATACTGAAATCCGGAGCAGCCGCCGCCATGCACCGACAATCGCAGGATCGCGGGCTTTCCCTGACGATTGGCGATCGCCGCCACGCGCGCGGCGGCGGCGGCGGACAGGGCGACTTCGGATGCGGTGGTGGCCATGCCCAAGAGATAGGCGGTGCGGGACCAAGCGGCAACCAACCGCTGCTTGGGTGACGGGTACCCCTTGATCATCCCCCTTTGATTGTCATCGACAGGCTTATAGGGTCGCCGCCGATGGCCGATGCAGATCCCCCGTCCGATACCGCCGGCCACCGCGCCCGGCTGCGCAGCCGCCTGCTGACTGATCCGGCCGGGCTGCTGGATCACGAATTGATCGAGTACCTGCTCGCCCTCGCAATTCCGCGCCGCGACACGAAGCCGCTCGCCAAGGCGCTGCTGCGCGAGTTCGGTAGCATCGGCGGCCTGTTGTCGGCCGATACGGAGGCGCTGACGCGAGTGGACGGGATGGGCGACACGGCGACCGCCGCGATCCGCATCGCCACCGCATCCGCGACGCGGCTGTTACAGAGCGAGGTGGCGGCGCGGCCAGTGTTGGGCAATTGGCAGGCGCTCCTGGATTATCTTCATGCAGACATGGCGCATCACGGGGTCGAGCGGTTCCGAGTCCTGCATCTGAACACGCGCAACATGCTGATCCGGGACGAAGTAATGAGCAAGGGATCGATCGATCAGGCCGCGGTGCACGTCCGCGAGGTGATCCGCCGGGCGATCGACCTGCAATCGGCGGCGATCATCCTGGTCCACAACCACCCATCGGGCGACCCCTCCCCCAGCCGGGCGGACATCGACGTGACACGATCGATCGTCGCCGCCGGAAAACCGATGGGGATCGCCGTGCACGACCATCTGATCGTCGGTACCGCCGGCCATGTTTCTCTCAGGGCGCAGGGCCTGATCTGAGGCGGACACGACAACGCCGCCGGACAGGGGGAGTGCCGGCGGCGTTGCGTTCACCCGCTAGGGGTAAAGGGGTTTAGGTCAGCCCTTGGTCAGAAAGCCGGTGACTTCCGTCTTGTCGAGCGACTTGTTCTTGTCCGTATCGGCCTGCGCGAATGCCGCGCCAACCCACTTCTTCGTCTCGGCGCTGCCGGCCTTCGTGGCCGGATCGCTCGCGGTCTTCAGTGCGACCATCCAAGACGAGAATTCCGCCTGGCTCAGCTTGCCGTCGGCGTTCTTGTCATAGGTGCCGAACTGCGTGTCGACTGCCGAGGCCACCTGCGTACCATCGGCCGCCGGCGCTGCTTCCGCTGTCTGCGCAGGGGCTGCCGCCGTTGCCGGTGCCGTTGTCGAAGTGGCGGGATCTACCGCCGTCTGCGGCACAGTTGTCGACGGGTCAACGGTAGTGGTCTGCGGCGCCGTCTGCACACCCGAATCGGCCGGTGCCATGGTCTGCGCCAATGCAGGTGCGGCGATGGTCATCGTTCCGGCGAGCAAGATCATCTTCAACATATCATGTCTCCTTCGAAAGTGACGCCGGCTCCCCTCTCAATTCTTGGAAGCTAGTGTGGAAATCTGTGCGGTATAACCATCAATACTGTAGGTATGTTCCCCGCAGCGAGATTTGAAGGGGGGCGCGAGTGCTGCTAACGGCAACTCGTCCCGCCCCCGGGGCGGAGTCACGACGACCCGTGGCCGAACCGAGACGAGGTATCATGATTCCCCGCTATTCCCGTGCCCCCATGGCCGCGCTCTGGACGCCAGAAGCGCGCTTTCGCATCTGGTTCGAGATCGAGGCACACGCCACCGACGCGCTCGCCGAGCTGGGCGTCGTGCCAAAGGAGGCCGCTGCCCGCATCTGGGAAGCCGATGCCGCCGCCGGCCCGTTCGACGTCGCGCGCATCGATGCGATCGAGGCGGAGACCAAGCATGACGTCATCGCCTTCCTGACCCATGTCAGCGAGCGGACCGGGCCGGAGGCGCGCTTCCTGCATCAGGGCATGACCTCGTCGGACGTGCTCGACACCTGTCTCGCAGTGCAGTTGGCGCGTGCCGCCGACATCCTGCTTGCCGATCTCGACCAGTTGCTGGAGGTGCTGAAGCGCCGCGCCATCGAACACAAGCTGACGCCGACGATCGGGCGCAGCCACGGCATCCACGCCGAACCCGTCACCTTCGGGCTGAAGCTGGCGCAGGCCTATGCCGAATTCGCCCGCAACCGCGATCGCCTGGTCGCCGCGCGCGCCGATATCGCCACCTGCGCGATCTCCGGCGCGGTCGGCACCTTCGCCAATATCGATCCGTTCGTGGAGGAATATGTCGCCGGCAAGCTCGGCCTGACCATCGAGCCCGTGTCGACGCAGGTCATCCCGCGCGATCGCCATGCGATGTTCTTCGCCACGCTGGGCGTCATCGCCAGCTCGATCGAGCGGCTGTCGACCGAAGTACGCCACCTGCAACGCACCGAGGTGCTGGAGGCGGAGGAGTATTTCTCGCCCGGCCAGAAGGGTTCATCGGCGATGCCGCACAAGCGCAACCCGGTGCTGACCGAGAACCTGACCGGCCTCGCCCGTATGGTGCGCGGCTATGTCACGCCGGCGCTGGAAAATGTGGCGCTGTGGCATGAGCGCGATATCAGCCATTCGTCGGTGGAGCGCTATATCGGCCCCGACGCCACGATCACGCTCGACTTCGCGCTCGCGCGCTTGACCGGGGTGATGGACAAGCTGGTCGTGTATCCGGCGCGGATGGCCAAGAACCTGCACCGCATGGGCGGCCTAGTCCATTCGCAGCGCGTGCTGCTGGCGCTGACCCAGGCCGGCGTCAGCCGCGAGGATTCCTACCGCCTCGTCCAGCGTAACGCGATGCGCGTGTGGGAATCCGACGGCGAGCTATCGCTGCTCGACCTGTTGAAGGCGGATGCCGACGTGACGGCGGCGCTGCCGGTCGAGGAGATCGAGTCGAAGTTCGATCTCGATTATCATTACAAGCACGTCGACACGATCTTCGCGCGGGTATTCGGCGCGGCCTGACGCCGCGCCGTCGTCAGGCGGCTGGGCGGATCAGGCCGTCCAGCCCGCCAGCCAGTCCGCCAGCGCCTGCGGCGTCAGGCGACGGGCATCGGCGAGCGCGGTTTCGTGGCCACGATTGACGAGGCGATTGGTCTTCGGATCGACGATCAACAGCGCTGGCACGCCGGCCAGCCGCCCCTTCGACCCATAGGACGCCGGCACGATCAGATTCTGGTCGAACCGGCCGATATCGACGGTCACGACCTCGAAATTACGGGCGACGAAGCCACGCAGTTGCGGCAAGTCCATCACCCCCGCGAGCAACCGGCAATCAAGGCACCAGTTGCCGCGCAGATCGATCAGCAAGCGCTTGTGCCTTGATCGCGCGGGCCGCGGCCACGTCCGCGCGACCGCTGCCTGCGTGATAGGGAAGCGGCAGCGGCTGAGGCTGAGGCAGGGCATCAGCGAATACGGCCGATATCCGGGGTGCGGTTCTGGGGCGGCCACCGCAGCATCTATAGTAATGGCAAGGACAGCGATGGACACCGTCTGCATCAGTCTGAATTGCAATTGATGCAACTGCGATGGACTGTTACAAAATTGCGTCAACGCGAAACGATCGCCATATCGCGCTTGCCGGATATTTCTCCGGCATCGGAGACCTTACATGCGCATGTTCGAAACCGTGACCAGCTCCATGCTGGCGATCGCGGCACAGGCGCTGGTGGTCGGAGTGGTCTTTACCACGCTCTGAACCAGCGTCGCACGACCGGTTGCCCGCCCCTGTTACAAGGGCGGGCAAACCGGACGTCACTGGATTTCAGAACGCAACAACCGATCTAGCCGGTCACTCGCCGGCAAACACACCCTTCAACTTCGCGAAGAACCCCTGACTTGCCGGGCATTCATCGCCGGTTTCCGTTTCGCGGAACATCTCCAGCAGCTCGCGCTGACGGGTAGACAGGCGGGTGGGTGTTTCCACCTCGATCTGGATCACCAGATCACCGGCACCGCGCCCTTGCAACACCGGCATACCGGCGCCGCGCTGGCGCAGCTGCTTACCCGACTGGACGCCGGCCGGGATTTTGATCTCATGCGTGCTGCCGTCGAGGCCGGGGATCGCCAGCGATCCGCCAAGGGCAGCAGTGGTGAAGCTGATCGGCGCGCGCGCGAACAGCGTCGTGCCTTCGCGCTCGAAGAACGCGTGCCGCTTCACGTGCAGGAAGATGTAGAGGTCGCCCGCCGGCGCGCCGCGCGGTCCCGCCTCGCCCTCGCCGGTCAGGCGGATACGGGTGCCCTCATCCACGCCGGCCGGCACATTGACGGCGAGCGTCTTCGTCTTGTCGACCCGCCCCTCGCCCCGGCAATCGGTGCACGGGTCAGCGATGACCTGACCCGACCCCTGACAGACCGGGCAGGCGCGCTCCACCACGAAGAAGCCCTGCTGCGCGCGCACCTTGCCATGGCCGTTGCACTGGCGGCAGGTGGAGGCGTGGGTGCCGGGCTTTGCGCCCGATCCGTGACAGGTGTCGCACTCGGCCGATACATCGACGGTGATCTCGGTCGATTTGCCGTGGAACGCCTCTTCCAGCGTGATTTCCATGTCGTAGCGCAGATCGGCGCCGCGCCGCGCCTGCTGGCGACCGCCGCCGCCACCGCGCCCGCCCATGAATTCGCCGAACACGCTTTCGAAGATGTCGGAGAACCCCCCGAAATCCTGCGCGCCTGCGCCACCGCCGCCGCCGTTCTGGAAGGCTGCGTGCCCGAACCGGTCATAGGCGGCCCGCTTCTGCGGGTCCTTCAGAATGTCGTATGCTTCCGACACCGCCTTGAACTTCGATTCCGAATCCTTGCACCCGGCATTCTTGTCCGGGTGATATTTCATGGCGAGCTTGCGGTAGGACGTCTTAATCGTCCCCGCATCCGCGGTCCGCTCGCATTCGAGCAGCTCGTAATAGTCCACCTGGGTGCTCATGATCGCCTCACAGAAAGCGCCCCGCCATCCCCCGGCCGGGACGGCCGATGGGATGACGGGGCGCGATCATGGTGTCGTTATGCCTTGTGCGAGTCGTCGACTTCCGAGAACTCGGCATCAACGACGTCGTCGGCCTTCGCCTCTGGCGCGCCATCGCCCTGCGGCGATGCCTCGGACTGCGCCTGCTTCTCGTAGATCGCCTGACCCAGCTTCATCGCGACCTGCGCCAGTGCCTGCGCCTTCTCGTTCATCGCATCCGGGTCACCACCTTCAACTGCTGCCTTCGCAGCATCGATTGCGGTCTGGATTTCCGACTTCAGCGACTCGTCAACCTTGTCGCCATTGTCTGCCAGCTGGCGCTCGGTCGTGTGGATCAGAGATTCGGCGTTGTTCTTCGCCTCGGCACCGGCCCGACGCTTCTTGTCCTCCTCGGCGAACTGCTCGGCATCGCGGACCATCTGGTCGATGTCGCTATCCGACAGGCCGCCCGATGCCTGGATGCGGATCTGCTGTTCCTTGCCCGTGCCCTTATCCTTCGCGGACACGTTGACCAGACCGTTGGCGTCGATGTCGAACGTCACCTCAATCTGCGGCACGCCGCGCGGGGCCGGCGGGATGCCGACTAGATCGAACTGCCCGAGCAGCTTGTTGTCCGCCGCCATTTCGCGCTCGCCCTGGAAGACGCGGATCGTCACTGCGCCCTGGTTGTCGTCGGCGGTCGAATAGGTCTGCGACTTCTTGGTCGGGATCGTCGTGTTGCGATCGATCATCCGGGTGAACACGCCACCCAGCGTCTCGATGCCCAGCGACAGCGGCGTCACGTCGAGCAGCAGCACGTCCTTGACGTCGCCCTGCAACACGCCCGCCTGAATGGCAGCGCCCATCGCCACGACTTCGTCCGGATTCACGCCGGTGTGCGGCTCCTTGCCGAAGAACGCCTTCACGGCCTCGCGCACCTTGGGCATGCGCGTCATACCGCCGACGAGGACGACTTCAGAGATGTCGTCGGTCTTCACGCCGGCATCCGCCAGCGCCTTCTTCATCGGCTCGATCGTACGCTTGATGAGATCATCGACCAGACGCTCCAGATCGGCGCGGTTGATCGTCTTCACCAGATGCTTCGGGCCATTCTGGTCCGCGGTGATGAAGGGCAGGTTGACCTCGGTCGATGCCGCCGACGACAGCTCGATCTTTGCCTTTTCGGCCGCTTCCTTCAGCCGCTGCAGCGCCAGCTTGTCCTTGGCGAGGTCGATGCCCTCGGCCTTCTTGAACTCGTCGGCCAGATACTGAACGATCTTGTTGTCGAAGTCCTCACCGCCCAGGAACGTGTCGCCGTTCGTGGCCTTCACCTCGAATACGCCGTCGCCGATTTCCAGGATCGAGACGTCGAACGTACCGCCGCCAAGGTCATAGACCGCGATGGTCTTGCCGTCCTGCTTCTCAAGCCCATAAGCGAGCGCAGCCGCAGTCGGCTCGTTGATGATGCGCAGCACTTCTAGGCCCGCGATTTGGCCGGCATCCTTAGTCGCCTGGCGCTGGGCGTCATTAAAATACGCCGGCACGGTGATGACCGCTTGCGTCACCGTCTCACCCAAATAGGACTCGGCGGTTTCCTTCATCTTCTGGAGCGTGAACGCGCTGATCTGCGACGGCGAGTAATCCTTGCCGCCGGCCGAGACCCACGCGTCGCCGTTGGGGCCGCGCGCGATCTTGTAGGGGACCAGCTCGGTATCCTTCTTGGTGATCGGATCGTCGAAACGACGACCGATCAAGCGCTTCACCGCAAAGATGGTGTTGTCGCCGTTGGTCACCGCCTGCCGCTTGGCGGGCTGGCCGACCAGTCGCTCGCCATCCTTGGCGAAGGCGACGATCGAAGGCGTGGTACGGGCGCCCTCCGCATTCTCGATGACCTTGGGCTTGCCGCCTTCCATGACCGAAACGCAGCTGTTGGTCGTGCCCAGATCGATACCGATTACTTTTGCCATGAGTCCTTGATGCCCCTCATCACATTACAAAAAAGCCTTGCGATCACGTTCCGTTACGGAAACGCAATCTCCGGGTGATGGGCGCGATATAGGTGGCATGTCGCTTGCCGCAAGAAGGCGTGGAACCTACGAACCGCTCCAGCGTGACGATGATGCAACAGGATGCGGGCGAGCGCCCGCGCAAAACGGGAGTGGCGGGCATGCGGGCGATGATGGCGATGGTGGCGCCGGCAGTGGCGGGGGCGCTGCTTCTGACGGGATGCCTAAAGCCCGCCATGATCGAGGCGGATCACGTCTGGGTCCGCCTGCCCGCCGTCGAGGGGCGGCCCGGATCGGGGTATTTCACCCTGCACGGCGGCACCGGCGCGGCGACGCTGATCGCGGTGTCGGCAGACTATGCGATCCGTACCGAAATGCACGAATCGATGATGTCCGGCGGCATGGCAACGATGAAGAAGATCGACAGCGTCCCCCTGCCCGCCGGTGGCGAGGTGACGTTCCAGCCGGGCGGCCGCCACTTGATGCTGTTCGGGGTCAGCCGCGACCTGAAACCGGGCGACAACACGCTGCTGACCTTCACCTTCGCCGACGGATCGCGCATCCAGCGCAAGGCATTGGCGGTCGGCGCCGGCGATTCCGCGCCCGAATAATGGTGATCACCGCCCCCGGCGCGGCCCGCCGCCTCACACCTGGCGAGATCGCGCTTGCCCGGTCGGTTTATGGCGATCGCATCGACCTGTCCGGGGTCGAGATCAGGCGGCGGAAATGGGCGTTCTTCCAGCCGCGCCAGGTCGCGATGGCGCCGTGCGGCCACATCCATTTCCACCCGCAGGGCAATGGCTGGAGCGACGACTTCGCGGAGGCGGATATCGACCGGCGCGGCCTGTTCGTCCACGAACTCGCCCATGTTTGGCAATGGCAGCGCGGCATCTACCTCCCCCTCGCCCGCGCACCGTTCTGCCGGTACAGCTATACGATCAAACCGGGCTGGCCGCTGATCCGTTATGGTCTGGAGCAACAGGCGGAAATCATCCGCCACGCCTATCTGTTGCGCGAGGGCGAAGAGGTGCCGGGCGCGCCGGGGGTGGAGGTGTATGAAAGTTTATTGCGGGGGTTTCGTTGATGCAAAACTCAAAAATACTCAAGAATTTCGCATCAGGCGGTGCGTTCCCAAACTTGCGGGCATCCAAAACTAGTTAGATTGTTTCTAACCAACGGTGCTAACCGGTGATCTTTCCCCACTTTCTCACGAATTCCATTAAAGTAGGCATCTCGATCAGCACTCATGCTAACAAACCGTTCTTCGATTTCGCGGTCGATTGCAGCGTCTCCCGATAGCTGTGGACGAAGATATGGCGGCACATTGATTCTCTGTTTCGTCACGTTCTTTTGATCGCGCTTATCTGACTCTTCGAAAGCTTTGGTGAGCTTCTCCGTAAAGGCGTCATAAGAAGCCCGTTTTTCAGCATCGTCTCCCAACTCCTCGTCAATCCTGATCTGCCGTTCGGCAGCATCGACGGCGCTACCGAGAACGTTCTTCTCAGCATGATATGACAGTTCCGCTGCCCTCAAAGCCTCTGCCAATTGCCTATGGCGATCAACACTCGCGTTAAGATCAGACATGAACTTGTTGGTTGAAGACGCAGTCTGGCGAAGGCGCTCTAACCCGCTTCGCTGGACTGGCTCAGCAATAACCGGTTTGCCAACCTGTAGCGCCGCGCTCACCCGTCTAACGGCTTCATTAGGATCATTGAATACAATCTTAGCGGGTATCCGCACCACCGAGTAACCAAGCTCAACAAAGAAACGATCACGCGCAGCGTCCCGCGCCTTGGCCTCATCTGATGAATGCCATGCGGCTCCGTCAATCTCAACAATCAGCCATTCGTTAGCCAAAAAGTCGAGACGATATCGGTCTACCTCTACTTGAAAGTCTATTTTGAGGCCGGTGGATTTTAATGAACCATTGTCTGGAAGTAGTTTGTGAGCCGCAATCATCGCCTTTAGGAACGCAGTTTCGGCAGGCGAGTCACAATGCTCATTAATGAAGGTTTGCCAGTTTGGATCGCTGGCGATTGCCCTCGGCTCGTGACGAAACTTCAGTGTCGGCTTTGAGGGCTGGCGCTTAGGTAGGAAATGCCAAACGACAAAAGCAATTACCGCGATGATAAGAAGCATTGTACCAGACATTTGCACCCCCAATAGCAAATTGCTCGCATGGTTTGACCCAGCTTGCAAATGCACCGGTTAACCCGCAGCCTCCGCCTACCACCTCGATTGGGCGTCAGCCGACCGGCCGTTTTCCAACTTCGCTGATGTAAAATTTACAAGTTTTGCATTGCCGGAAAAATGTCGCGAATTCAGTATCTCGTGAGATGCATAAATCCTATGCAAATTTACGCCACGCCAGCGCGGAGATTTCCCGCAGTCGCCGCCGGCGGATCAGCCATCCTCGCCCTGCACCCGCCCGACATGCGCCTCCCCCCGCGCCTCAGCGAGCAGCGCCTGTCGGTGCCGCTCGGCGTAACCCGCACGTTGCGTGTCGTCGCGAGCGGCGTGGCAGCGTGGGCAACTGACCCCTTCGACGAACATCGGCGAGGCGCGGTCGGCTTCGCTCACTGGCATCCGGCAGCCGCGGCACAGCGCGTGGCTGCCGGGCGTCAGGCCATGGCCCACGGCCACGCGCTCGTCGAACACGAAGCATTCGCCCTGCCAGCGGCTGTCGGCGGCGGGCATTTCCTCCAGATAGCGCAGGATGCCGCCGTCTAGATGGAACACGTCGTCCACCCCCTCGCGACGCAGGAACGCGGTCGCCTTTTCGCAGCGAATGCCACCGGTGCAGAACATCGCCACCCGCTTGCCCGCCAGTTCGTCGCGGTGCGCGTCGAACCATGCCGGGAAGTCGCGGAAGCTCGCGGTGCCGGGATCGACCGCGCCGGCGAAACTGCCGACCGCCACCTCGTAATCATTACGCGTGTCGATCACGACGGTGCCGGGATCATCGACTAGTGCGTTCCAGTCGACCGGCGCGACATAGGTGCCCACCTCGGTCAGCGGATCGATGTCGGCCACGCCCATCGTCACGATCTCGCGCTTCAGCCGCACTTTCAGCCGGTGGAACGGCATCGTGGCCGCCTCGGCGAATTTGCGGGTCAGGTCTGCGCATCCGGGCAACGCGCGGATCGCGGCCAGCACCGTGTCGATGCCATCGGGCGAACCGGCGATCGTGCCGTTGATCCCCTCCGCCGCGATTAGCAACGTGCCGCGGATGCCCGCCGTCTTCGCGACCGTCTCCAGCCGGTCCCGCACCGCGGCGGGATCGTCGAACCGCGCGAAGCGATAGAGCGCCGCGACCCGGATCACCGCCGGGGTCACAGCCGGCATCACAGGGCGTCGAAGTCGATCGCGCCGTGGCGATCGAGCGTCTGCGGCGCGGCCGGCATCGGATATTTCAGGCCCGTCGCACAGTTGAACAAGACGACGCGTTCCTCCTCGTCCACCTCGCCGGTACGCAGCGCCTCACGATACGCGGCCAGCGTCGCGCCGCCCTCGGGACACAGCAACAGGCCGTCGCGCCGGGCGCAGTCGTCCACCGCCTTCAGGATCGCGGGGTCGCCGACGCCCAGCGCCTTGCCGCCACTTTCCCGCACCGCGCGCAGGATCAGGAAGTCGCCGACCGCCTTGGGCACGCGGATGCCCATCGCGATCGTGTGCGAATCCTCCCAACGCTCGGCATGTTCCTCGCCCGCCTCGAACGCGCGGACGATGGGCGCGCAGCCGGATGCCTGCACCGCGTACATTCGCGGCCGCTTCGACCCGATCCAGCCGAGCTTCTCCAGCTCGTCGAACGCCTTCCACATGCCGATCAAGCCAGTGCCGCCACCGGTGGGATAGAAGATCGCGTCGGGCAATTCCCAGCCGAACTGCGCGGCGAGTTCGAGGCCCATCGTCTTCTTGCCCTCGATCCGATAAGGCTCCTTCAGGGTCGAGAAGTCGAACCAGCGGCCCTCTGCCGCGCCCTTCCCCACGATCGCGCCGCAATCGTCGATCAAGCCATTGACGCGCCACACCCGCGCGCCCTGCATCGCGATCTCGCGCACGTTGATCTCGGGCGTGTCCTCCGGGCAGAAGACGATCGTCTCGATCCCGACGCGGGTGGCATAGGCGGCCAGCGCGGCGCCGGCATTGCCGTTGGTCGGCATCGCGATGCGGGTGACGCCCAGTTCCTTGGCCATCGCGACCGCCATCACCAGCCCGCGCGCCTTGAAGCTGCCGGTGGGCAGGCGACCCTCGTCCTTCACCAGCACGTTGGGGCCGGCGGACCGGGGGACCGGCACCAGCGGCGTCTCGATTTCGCCCAGGCTGACGATGTTGGCGGTGTGCCGCACCGGCAACAACTCGCGCCAGCGCCACAGGTCGGTGTCGCGGGCGGCCAGCGCATCGCGCGACAGGGCCGCGCCGACGGCGTCGAGGTCATAGCGGACCAGCAGGGGGCGGCTGACGCGTGACAGGCCATGCAACCGGTCCGCCTCGTACCGCTCGCCCGTCATCGAGCATTGGAGATGGGTGACGAAGGTCGGGCGGTTGGCGGTCAGGTTCGAAAACATAGGTGGGCTTTAGAAGTCCCGAGCGCTGACGTCACGTCCGATGAAATTCTCTTTGTCATCCCGACGTTAGCCGGGATGACGGATGGTCGGGCTGAAGGTCAGAGTATCAATCCGACACCCGTGCCACGACCGTCCGATCGGAGAACAGATCGGCCATACGCATCGTCGCGCCATCCATCACCACTGCGGTGTCGCCCCACCAGTCGTCGCCGGCCAGTTCCGCCAGATGCAGGCCGACCGCGACGAACAGGCGCTTGCCCTCCGCCCGCCGCGTGAAGACCAGCACATGCGCTGCGCGCGTGCCCGTGGCCGCAACCGGGGTGTAGTCGCCATGCGTGAAGAGTGCCGGATGATCCCGGCGAAGCGTTAGCAGATCGGCGATCAGCGCCAGCTTGGGCGACCGCTCACCGGCCAGTTCGTCCGTGCGGGCGGTGTAGTCGACCGGCCGCCGGTTGTCGGGATCGACCAGACTGAGGTCGAGGAATTCGGTGCCCTGATAGGTGTCCGGCACCCCCGGCACGGTCAGCCGCAGCGCGGTCTGTGCCAGGATACCGGCCATCGCGGGCTGTGCCGTCGCTGCCCGCAGGTCGGCCAGATCGGCGAGGAAGGCGACCGATTGCGTGGGGTCGAGCAACGTGTCGGTCAGCGCCTTGCACCGCGATTCATACTCTTCCTGCGGTGCTTCCCACGACGATCGCAGCTTGCCTTCGCGCAGGGCCTTTTCCTGCCAGCCGTTGACGCGTTCGGCGAAGGCGGCGAGGCCGTCGGCATCGTCGACCGCCAGCCCGTCCGGCCAAGCACCATAGAGCGTCTGGTAGAGCATATAGGCGTCGGCCGGATCGACACCCTCCAGCGGCGCGGCCGCCAGTTCGTTCCAGCACGCGACATGCGCCAGCCACCGGTCGGGCATCTCGCTCAGCACGGCGAGACGCGCGCGGACATCTTCGCCGCGCTTGTGGTCGTGGGTGGCGGTGGCCAGCAGGGCGAGCGGCCACGCTTTTGCCCGGATCGCCATGGCATCGTGGAATTCTTCGATCGTCCGCGCGAACCGGTCAGCATCGAAGCCGACATCGTTGCGCGAGAGCAAGCGACCATAACGGTAGAAGGCGGTGTCCTCGACCCCCTTCGCCGCGACGGGCGCCGACAATTGCTGGAAACGACGCACCGCGTCCGCCGCCAGCGCGGTATCCCCTGGCCCCTCTCCCGCCAGCCAGGCGAGCACCGCATCGACCACGAAATCCTCGCCCGGTGGGATCAGCGGTGCGACCCGCTCGCGCGCCTGTTCGCGGATCGCGGCATCGCTGGCGGGGGCGGTGTCGCCGAGGCCGTAGGTGCGATAGACCGGGAAGACCCACAACAAACGTTCGATCGCACGGCGCAGCATTGCCGGCGTCAGGACGTTGTTGGGATCGCTTTCCGCCAGGGTGGCGAAGGCGCGGACGCAGCCTTTCAACTGGCCCTCAAATTGCCAAGCCAGTTCGTCCTGCCGTGCTTGCAATTCTTCCGGCTCGAAGGTTGCCGAGCGGCCGCTGAGATCGGCCCAGGCGGTTGCAAGCGGCGCCTCGCCAGCGGGATCGTGGAGCAGCGCGGCAACTTCCTCCATGAAGTCGTAACCGCTGGTGCCGTCGACGCCCCAGTCGGTCGCCAGAGGTTCGCCCGCGCCCAGGATCTTCTCGATCCAGATGATCGCCCGCGCATCGTCGCGCGGCATCTCGTCGAAGCGGGTCCGCAGGCGGCGGCAATAGCCGGCGGGATCGGTTAGGCCATCGACATGGTCGATACGGACGCCGTCGATCAGCCCTTCCCGCCACAGCCGGAAGTAAAGCGCATGAGTACGCTCGAACACCGATTCCTGCCCGACGCGGACGCCGGCAAGATCGTTGACGGTGAAGAACCGCCGCCAGTTCAGCTCGTCATCGGCGGTGCGCCACCAAGCGAGGCGGTAATGCTGGCGTTCGAGCAACGCCTCCAGTTCATCGCCGGTCGCGGTGCTACCGTGATCGTCGGGCCGCAGCGGGAAGCGGTGTTCCCCGTACGCGACCACTTCATTGCCCTCGATCGCGATCGCGTCGTCGGCCAGCGCCTTGGGCAGCGGATCGCCCAGCACGGGCAGCACGACGGGGCGCGACCAGTCGATGTCGAACACGTCGGCGAATTCACTCGCCTGGCCATGCACCAGCACGTCGTTCCACCAGGCGTTCTCACCGCCCGCGACACCCATGTGATTGGGCACGATGTCGATCACGACGCCCATGCCATGTTCGCGCAGGGCCGACACGAGCGCGCGATAGCCCTCTTCGCCGCCCAGTTCGGGGTTGATCGCGGTCGGATCGATCACATCGTATCCGTGCGTCGACCCCTTCGTCGCGGTGGTAATCGGCGACAGATAGGCGTGGCTGATACCCAGTTGGTCGAGATAGGGGACGATCTTCACCGCATCGGCGAAGGTGAAGTCCTTGTGCAATTGCAGCCGGTATGTGGCGCGCGGGGTCATGCGGTTCTCGCTTCGTTGATCGTGGCGACATGGGCGGCGACATCGTCGTGGGCGAGGAGCGTGGCGGTGTCGTTAGGCATGCGCCGACGCCAGTTGGGGTGTTCGTCCGTGGTGCCGGGCAGGTTGGGCTGCTCGATCAGGCCGACGACGTCCTCCATCGGCACGATGGCGATCGCGCAAGGCGTGCGGCCGACGAAACCGAGCGCGGCATCGACCACCGCCCCGCCGTCATCTGGCGCCGGTTGTGCGCCCGATGCGATGCCGGCGTCGGTAAAGCTGTCCCACCACCCAGTCCGCTCCCGCGCGCGTTGCGCATCGGCATGGGCGCGGCTTTCTTTGCGGGTGGCGCGGCCGAGATCATAGATCAGGTCGAGATCGCGGCCTCGCCACCAGCCGGCGATCGTCGGCAGATCGTGCGTGCCGGTCATCGCCGCCGCCTGCGCATCGTAACTGGCCGGCGATTTCAGCCGGTCGCCCTCCGTCTCGAACGGCATGACCCGCATGCCGAGCGTGCCACGCGCGTCCGCTTTTGGCCGGAAGCCTTCGGGCACCGTGCCCAGATCCTCGCCAATGACGATCGCCTGCGCCGCCTGCGATTCGATCGCCAGCACGCGCAGCATGTCGTCGATCGGGTAAGACAGATACGCACCCTCGCTGGCCGGCTTGCCGTCCGGCACCACCCACAGGCGCTGCAAGCCCATCGCATGGTCGATGCGGATACCGCCGGCATGACGCAGTGCCGCG
The DNA here is from genome assembly GCF_001426195.1 of Sphingomonas sp. Leaf339. Classification (GTDB taxonomy): domain Bacteria; phylum Pseudomonadota; class Alphaproteobacteria; order Sphingomonadales; family Sphingomonadaceae; genus Sphingomonas. Next base: position 214,005 of record NZ_LMRS01000034.1, read on the forward strand.
CGGATGGTGGCGATGAACGGTTCGAACCCCAATCGCCGCAGCGCGCCGGGGGAGAAGCCGGTTATTCCCCAATTTTGCCCCTCAGGCCCAAGCAAGTCGGGTGGCGCACCGATCGACAGGCCGGTGATGAGGTCCTGAGGACGGCTCCATGCATGGCTGCCGCCGGCGTCCATGCCGACCGCCAGATCGGCAATCAGGCCGAGCGCCATGCCTGCGTCCTTACCCGCCTTCTGCGCCTCGGACAGGCTGCGGTCGGCGAGCCATTGGCAAAAAAGATAGAAATTCACCTCTTCGCTTTGCTCGCGCGCGAAGGCAACGACGGCCTCGCCGGCGGGATCGTGGAACGCGGCCGGCCAATCCTGCCAGCCATAAGCGCCGTCCGCGAAGAAGTGCGCATGCAGCGCATCGAAACGGGCATGGCGGACGAGTTCTTCGCCACCCTCCGCCACGAACGCGGCCACGGCATCGCGGATCGCATCGGTGCGCCCCTCGAACGCGGTGCGCAGGTGCGTCAGGCGCTGTGGGATGGCAGCGGCCCAGTCGATCATGTCGGGTGCCGCCTCTTCCCCCGCCGGCAGGCCGACGATCGCCGGATCGGCCAGCAGGATGTTGAGAAACAGACGGCTGGACGGCGCATAGGGGCTGAACCGGCCGGGATCGGCGGGGAACAACGCGTGGACGGGGCTGATGCCGATCGCATCCGCACCGCTGGCGCCGAATACCGCCGCGGTCCGGGCGAGCGTGCCAAAATCGCCGAATGCGGTGGCGCGGTGGTCGCGCAGCGCCGGGATCTGCACCGCTGGCCCCCACAGCTTGCGGCCCGGTGCGGCATCACCGACCATGAAGCATCGTGCCGGCGCGACCGCGACGGTGATAGTGCGGTCACCGACTACCAACCGGTGATAGCCGGGCCGGTCGATCGCCGGCAGTTCGCCGTCGATCGAGACCGCCCGATGCTCGCCATCATCGAGGATCAGTTCGCCCTCGCCCGACACGCCGTCGATCGCGATCCCGGTGCCGACATCGCCCGAGACGAAGGCCGCCGCCTGATCGCGACGCTCCGCCACGATTCGCGCCTGCGCATCGGCGATCGCCGCCTCGCTGTCGCTACGATAGCCGAGCGCGTCGAGCACGCCGGCCAGCGCCTCGTCAGTAACGCGCTGCGCCTGCCCGCCGGCATCGGTCCAGTCGATCTGGAGCCCGGCCGCGCGGGCGAGATCGTGCAGCCCACTCATGCCGGGTCGATCCATGCCGCCGCGCTAGCGGGGGCGCCCGGTGTGCCAGTAGCGGCGATTGGTTTTCCGCCCGGCACCGGGATGGCAGTATCGCCTAGGTTGAGCGCGATCGTCAGCACCGTGTCGTTCGCCAATCGCCAGAGCGCCACGACGGCGGCATCCCCCACCGCCTCCGCACCGAGCGAAGTCGCGCCGGCCAGATACGGGGCGATATGGCCGCAGCGCAGGGCGAGCAGATCGCGATACAGTGTGCGCCACGCATCGGTATCCGGACCAGGTTCGGCGCGCGATTGATCGAACGTCGAGCGGTCGTTGGGGTCGGGGATCGCTTCACGCTTGTCGGGATCGGCGAAGGCGGCAAACTTCGCGAATTCGCCGCGTCGCCCTTCACGTACGGCGTCGGCCAGTTCATCGTGGAAATCGGTGAAAAACAGAAACGGCGTCTGCGATCCGCTCTCGTCACCCATGAACAGCAGCGGGATCTGCGGCCCCAGTAGTAGCAGCAGCGTCGCCGCGCGCAGCTTGGCGGGATCGGTCAGCAGCGTCAGCCGCTCGCCCAGCGCACGATTGCCGATCTGGTCGTGGTTCTGCAGGAACGAGACGAACGCGGTCGGCGGCAGGTGTGCGGACGGCTTGCCGCGCCTCTTGCCGTCGTGATTCGCCGATCCTTCACCCTGATAGACGAAACCTTCGCCCAGGCACCGGGCCAGCCGTTCGGCCGGTCGATCGGCGAAGTCGCTGTAATAGGCGTCTTTCTCGCCGGTCAGCAGGACATGAAGGACATTGTGGAAATCGTCGTTCCATTGCGCGTCGTATTTGCCGCGGGCCAGGCGATCCGCATCGTTCTTCTCGTTTTCCAGCACCAGATGCACCGGGCGATCCGCCTTCGCACGGATTTCCGCCGCCATCGTGTCGAGGAAGGCGTCGTTGTTGATCGCGTGGACCGCATCGAAACGCAGGCCGTCGATGCGATAATCGTTTAGCCACATCAACGCGTTGTCGATGAAGAAGCGCTTCACCGGCTCCTCGTCCACCGCCACCGCACCGCCCCATGGCGTCTTCACCTCCGGGTGAAAGAAGCCGCTGGCGTATTCACCAAGATAATTTCCGTCTGGGCCGAAGTGATTATAGACCACGTCGAGAAACACCGAGATGCCCAGTTCGTGCGCTCGATCGACCAGCGCCTGCAATGCCTGGGGCGGGCCATAGCTCTCCGCCGGGGCATAGGGGAGCACGCCGTCGTAACCCCAGTTGCGGGTGCCGCCGAACGCGTTGACCGGCATCAGTTCGATCGCGGTGATACCCAGATCGGCCATCGCCGGCAGATGTGTGGCAACGCCGTTGAAACCGCCCAGCAAGCCGACATGGACCTCCTGGATCACCATGTCCTGCCATGGCCGCCCGCGCCAGTCGGCGTTGCGCCACGGTCGGGCCGCAGGGTTTACGACCACGCTCCAGCCGTTGACGCCGCCATCCTGCGCGCGCGACGCCGGGTCCGGCACCGTCAGATTGTCCGACAGGCGGAAGCGGTAACGCGCCCCCGCCCCGACGGGCGCATCAGCCGTGAACCAGCCGCCCTCACCCGCCGTCATCGCCACCGCATCGTGGCCATCGATCTCCAGCTTTACCGCCGTACGATCGGGTGCCCATAGGCGAAAGGTCGTGCCTGTCGCCGTCAGTTCCGGTCCCCAGCGCATCAGGCCGCTGCCAGCTTCCATGTCACGAGCGCGGCGCCGTGTGCGCCCAGCTCATATTCATCGGCGATCGCTGTTTCGGCCTGGTCGGGCTTTGTGCTGTCGATCAGGACGGTGCGGTCGACGTGCGGCGACGGCATATGGAAGGTGATCGGATCATCCGATGCATTCAGCAGCAGCGAAATCGCCTCGACCTCGCCGCTCTCCAGCTTGATCGCCCGACGCATCAGCAGGGCGCGACCCTCCGGATTGTTCCAGTCGTCACCCGACAACTGCTCACCGCGCTCGTCCCACCATTCGATGTCGTTGATGCCATGCCCGGTATCGTCCTGACCGTAGAGGAAAGAGGCCGCGCGCAGCATCGGATAGCGGCGGCGCAGTCCGGTGAGGCGCGACGTGAAGTCAAACAGCGACTTGCCCTCCGGCGTGTCCATTTTTGACCAATCGAGCCAACTGATCTCGTCATCATGGCAATAGGCGTTGTTGTTGCCGCCCTGCGACCGGCCGAACTCGTCACCCGCGACCAGCATCGGCGTGCCGAGCGAGGCGAACAACGTGGTCAGCATCGACCGCTGCACGTTGCCGCGCGTCGTCAGGATGCCCTCGTCCTCAGTTTCCCCCTCCGCGCCCCAATTGCGCGAGTAGTTTTCCGAGTGCCCGTCCTTGTTGTCTTCCTTGTTCGCCTCGTTGTGGCGCTGTTCGTAAGCAACCGTGTCAGCGAGCGTGAAGCCGTCATGCGCGGCAAGCAGGTTGACACTGGCCCATGGCCGGCGGGCACGGCGATCAAACAGATCGCCCGACCCGGACAGGCGCGCCGCCAGATCGCCGCGCTGCGAGGGGTCGCCGCGCCAGAACTTGCGCACGGTGTCGCGGTACTTGTCGTTCCACTCGGCGAAACCGGGCGGAAAATTGCCGAGCTGGTAACCGCCGGGGCCGATGTCCCATGGCTCGGTCGACAGTTTCAGGCGGCCCAGCACCGGGTCCTGTCGCAGCACGTCGAAGAACGCATGGCCGGGATCGAACCCCTCCGCCGTCCGCCCCAGCGTCAGGCCGAGGTCGAAGCGGAAACCATCGACGCCGAAGCTGGTCGCCCAGTATCGCAGAGAATCGGCGATCATCTGGATGACCCGTGCCTTGTCGGTGTTCAGCGTGTTGCCGGTGCCGGTATCATTGATCGCATAGCGCGGATCGCCCTGCACGAGGCGGTAATAGGTGGCGTTATCCAGCCCGCGCCATGACAGCGTCGGACCCTTTTCCGATCCTTCGGCGGTGTGATTATACACCACGTCCAGGATCACCTCGATCCCCGCCGCATGCAGTTTTCGCACCGCGCGGCGCAGTTCGTCCTGGCTGTCGGTCGCGAAATAGGTCTGTTCGGGCGCGAAGAAGGCGAGCGTGTTGTAACCCCAGTAATTGCGCAGGCCTTTTTCCTGCAGAAACCGGTCCTGCGTGAAGGCATGGATCGGCATCAGTTCCAGCGCGGTCACACCGAGCCGCTTCAGGTGATCGATCACCTTCGGGTGACCCAGCGCCTTGTATGTGCCGCGCTCTTGCGGGGGCACCAGTTCGAACAGCTTGGTCAGGCCCTTGACGTGCGCTTCATAGACGACCGTGTCGGACCATGAGGTGTTGGGCTTCCGATCGCCCGACCAGTCGAAATGGTCGTCGACAACCATCGCCTTGGGCATCGCCATCGCGCTGTCGCGCTTGTCGAAACTCAGATCCTCGCGCTTGCCCTTCACCTGGTATCCGTGAAGCGCGTCGTTCCATTTGATCTGGCCGACCAACTTTCGCGCATATGGATCGAGCAGCAGCTTGTTGGGGTTGAAGCGATGGCCCTGTTCGGGCTCGTACGGACCATAGGCACGGTAGCCATAGACCAGACCCGGGCCGACGTCGGGCAGGAAACCGTGCCATACTTCGTCCGTCCACTCGGTCAGCGGATAACGCTTCAACTCGCGCTTACCGGCGCTGTCGAAAACGCACAGTTCGATCTTTTCGGCGTTGGCGGAGAAAACCGCAAAATTCACGCCTTCGCCCACGCAGGTCGCGCCAAGCGGATAGGGCGATCCGGCTTCCAGCCGGTCGGGCAAAGAACTCAAGGCAGTAACCCCCGTTGATGGATATGCCCGCGAGAACCCGTTCCCGGCTAATGATGTTCCCGTTGCGGGCATTTATTGCCCGCAACGGGATATTTCCTAGGGCGTCGCTAGCCCACCAGCCTACGCCCGGCACGGAACAGGCCGTCCACCGGCACCTCGATCCAGTCGGGGCGGTTCGCGGCTTCATAGCCGACCTCATACGCCGCCTTGGCGACCAGCAGCAGGTCGAGCAGCGCGACGTCGGGCTGCGTGTCGCTGGCCGCCTGATACGCGTCGAGGAACGTCTCGCGCGCCTTATGACAGAAGCGGGCATAGCGATGCTCGGCGCGCAATGCCTCCGTATCCGGCCCCGGCGGGCGTGACCGGTCAGCGACGGCGGTGGCGTAATCGAACGAGCGCAGGATGCCGGCAACGTCGCGCATCGCCAGATCCTTGGCGCGTCGTTCGGCGAGCGGTTTCGCGGGCTGACCCTCGAAATCGATCAGCATCACGTCACCCGCGGTGACCAGCACCTGACCCAGATGCAGATCGCCGTGGATGCGGGTCAGCCGTTGCCCGGCCGCAGCGCCCGCGACCTGACGGATGCGGTCGGCCAGTGCATCACGGTTCTCTGCAAGCCATTCGGCCGCCTCGCCCTCCAGCCCCGCTGCCGTCACATGCCGGATGGCGGTGTCGACATCGGCAAGAACATCCGTGCCCAGATGCGACGCTCCGTCCGCCGAAAGGGTATCGGCGGCAAAGGCCGGATCGTCGGTCGGCAATGCTAGCACCGCGTGCATCTCCGCCAGCCGCCGCCCCAGCGTTTCGGCAAAACTGGCATAGTTGGAGAATGTGGCATCGTCGGCGCTTGCCAGCCGTTCCAGCACGCCCAGCGTCCAGCTCCACGCATCGCCTTGATTATGGACGAAGCGCTGCGCCAGCATCAGCAGCGTGCCGTCCGATACACGGCGCACCTCGCCCAGCACCGGTGGCACGGCTTCGAACCCCCGCGCCGTCAGGTAACGCACCATCTCGGCATCGGGGTGGATGCCCGATTCCAGCTTGCGGAGCAGCTTCAGCACCACCGACTGGCCCAGCACCATCGAGCTGTTGGACTGTTCGGCCGTCAGCCATTCCAGTTCGGCGTCGGTGCCGACGTCGAGGTCATCGGAGGTGAAGGAGAGCGCGGTGTCACCCTCCCCCGTCACCGAGTTCGCGGTCATAGCGCCGATCACGCTGCGGGCGAATTCGTTGACTGCGAAGCCATCGGTCAGCAACCCTACCTGCCGGCCGCGTCTCACGCGGGCCAGCGCCAGCGCACCGGCGAAGCGGCCCTGCGCATCACCCTCCCACGCGATGCCGAACGGCATGGCGTAGCGATAGGTCGATCGGTCGGTTTCCACCTCGATCTCGGCGAGCAGCAGGTCATCGACGCCCGGCATCGGATCGAGATGCAGGATGCGCACTGCCCGCACGCCTTCGTCCTTGGCCCCGAACCAGCGGCGCGCGGCGATGTAGGCGGGCAGTATGTCCCGCTCCAGCACCGACCGGTTCGCGCCCACCGCGATATCGCCGAAACCCGGCCGCAGCACGAAGGTGAAGCGCTCCGCCTCCAGCGCGGCGGGCGGTGTCGCCCAATTGGGTGCATCAGCCTCAGCCGACAACGCGAACCACAGGAAGCCATAGGGCGGCAACGTGAGGACATAAGGGTTGGGACCGACCGCCGGGAACGGCGTGCCGCCGGTCAATTCGATCGGCGTGCGTCCGTCGAATTCCGCCAGGTCCAGTTCCACCGCCTGCGCGGTCCGGCCGAGGTTGAACACACAGAGGATCGTGTCGCCCTCATGCTCGCGCACATAGGCCAGTATCTTGCGGTTGGCGGGGCGCAGGAAACGCTGCGTGCCGCGCCCGAAGGCCGGGTGCTCGCGCCGCACCGCCAGCATGCGCTTGACCGCGTTCAGCAGCGAATGGCCGTCGCGCTCCTGCGCCTCGACGTTGACCGCCTGAAAACCATAGAGCGGGTCCTGAATCGCAGGCAGCGTCAGGTCGGGCGGATCGGCGCGGCTGAAGCCTCCGTTGCGGTCGGGCGACCACTGCATCGGCGTGCGGACACCATCGCGATCGCCGAGATGGATGTTGTCGCCCATCCCGATCTCGTCGCCATAATAGAGGACGGGCGTGCCGGGCATGGTCAGCAGCAGCGCGTTCATCAGCTCGACCCGCCGCCGGTCGCGCTGCATCAGGGGGGCGAGCCGACGACGGATACCGAGATTGATCCGTGCGCGCCGGTCGGCGGCATAGGTATTCCACAGATAATCGCGCTCGGCGTCGGTCACCATTTCCAGCGTCAGCTCGTCATGGTTGCGCAGGAAGATCGCCCATTGGCAGTTGGCTGGAATGTCCGGCGTCTGCCGCATGATGTCGGTGATCGGAAAGCGATCCTCCTGCGCCACGGCCATGTACATCCGCGGCATCAGCGGGAAGTGGAACGCCATGTGGCATTCGTCGCCCGCCTCGCCCACCGCCGCCGTGTCGCCGAAATATTGCTGCGTATCCTCGGGCCACATATTCGCTTCGGCGAGCAGCATCCGGTCGGGATATTCGGCGTCCAGCGCGGCGCGGATTTTCTTCAGCACGTCGTGCGTTTCGGACAAATTCTCGTTCGTGGTGCCGTCGCGTTCGATCAGGTACGGGATCGCATCCAGCCGCAGGCCATCGACGCCGAGATCGAGCCAGAAGCGCATGACGTCCAGCACCTCCTCCAGCACCGCCGGGTTGTCGAAGTTCAGATCGGGCTGATGTGAATAGAAGCGGTGCCAGAAATAGGCGCCGGCTTCTTCGTCCCATGTCCAGTTCGACTTTTCGGTGTCGAGGAAGATGATGCGGGTGCCGCTGTACAGCTTGTCGTCGTTCGACCAGACGTAGAAATCGCGCTCCGGCGATCCCGGTGGCGCCTTGCGCGCGGCCTGGAACCAGGGATGCTGGTCCGACGTGTGGTTGATGACCAGTTCGGTGACGACGCGGATGCCCCGCGCATGCGCTGCCGCGATGAAGGCGGTGGCGTCCGCCATCGTGCCGTAATCCTCCGACACGTCGCGATAGGCGGCGATGTCGTACCCGTCGTCGCGGCGCGGTGAGGGATAGAACGGCAACAGCCAGATGCAGGTGACGCCTAGATCGGCGATGTAATCCAGCTTCTGGATCAGTCCCTTGAAGTCGCCGATGCCGTCGTTGTTGGAATCGAAGAAGGATTTGACGTGCACCTGATAGATGACCGCGTCCTTGTACCACAGCGGATCGTGACCCACGCCGGTATCCGCTGTCGTCGTCACGTCGTTGGTCGCGTTCATGCAAGGTTCCCCGCCGTCAGGCGCCAGATGCGATAGGGTTGGTCGGGTTCGATCCGGATCGTCTGATCCTTGCCGTACCAGTTGAAACGATAACCCTCGGCCAGATCCTCGACCGCGATGCTGGCATCGTCGTCCAGACCGAATTCCCACAGCGGCACCTGAAACGCGCATTCATGGCCTTCACGCGGGTCCATGTTCACCATGACGCAGATCATGCCGGCACCATCGGGATCGGGCTTTCCATACCAGATGATATTGTCGTCGCCGGCGACGAAGAACTTCGTGTTCAGGTGCGTCTGGAGCGCTGGATATTGCCGCCGGATGCGGTTGAGCATCGCTATATCCTGAATGATGTTGCCGGGCGCGTTCCAGTCGCGCGGCTTCACGATGTATTTTTCGGAGTCGTTATATTCTTCCTTGCCGGGCACCGGATCGGCCTCGCACAATTCGAACCCCGAATAGACGCCGAACAGGCCCGACAGGGTCGCGGCCAGCACGGCGCGGATGCGAAAGCCGGGGCGGCCGGACGTCTGCAGAAACACCGGATTGATGTCCGGCGTATTGACGAAGAAATGCGGGCGATAGAATTCCTGCGGCGCCGCCGTCGTCAGCTCGGTAATGTAATCGGTCAGCTCCTGCTTGCCGTCCCGCCAAGTGAAATAGGTGTAGGATTGCGAGAAGCCGACCTTGGCGAGCCGGTACATCATCGTCGGGCGCGTGAATGCCTCCGCCAGGAAAATGACGTCGGGATGCTCCGCGCGCACGTCGGCGATCATCCACTCCCAGAACGGCAGTGGCTTGGTGTGGGGATTATCGACGCGGAACGTCTTCACCCCGTGTTCCACCCACAACAGCACGACATCGCGCAGCGCGACCCACAGGCCGGGAACGGCATCGGGGCCATAGAAATCGACGTTAACGATATCCTGATATTTTTTTGGCGGGTTCTCCGCATATTTCATCGATCCGTCCGGCCGCCACGCGAACCAGCCGGGATGATCGATCAGCCACGGGTGATCTGGCGAACACTGGATCGCGAAATCCAGCGCGATCTCCAGCCCGTGCGCACGCGCCGCCTTGACCAACCGGCCGAACGCCTCGAACCCGCCGAGATCAGGATGTACCGCATCGTGCCCACCCTCGACCGCGCCGATCGCATAGGGACTGCCGGGATCGTCGGGGCCGGCGATCAGCGTGTTGTTCGGCCCCTTGCGATTGGTGCGGCCGATCGGGTGGATCGGTGGAAAATAGAGCGTGTCGAACCCCATGTCGCGGATCTGCGGCAGGCGAGTGACGACGTCGTCGAACGTGCCATGCCGGCTCGCATCGGGCGTGATCGAACGCGGAAAAAGTTCGTACCATGACGAAAAGCGCGCCGCGATGCGCTCGGCATCCAGCAACTGGCGGGGAGAGCGTAGCGCGAACGGCCGCTGGTCAGCCGCCGCCATCAGCGCGGCCAGTTCGTCCGACAACAGCAGCGCCGCGCCTGCCATATCGTCGCCAGATGCCTCAAGCTTGGCCGACCATGCCGCCAGATTGGTGGCCGGCACGCCCTTGGCAGCGGCTGCGACAAAGCCGCGCCCCTCCATGAAATCGACCGGCTGGGCGACACCGGCATCCAGTTTCTTGCGAAAATCGCGGCGGAAACCGCCGAACACGTCGAGCCAGCCTTCGACCAGAAACTCATGCCGGCCCAGCCGCTGCAGCGTGAAGTCGGCAGTCCAGCGATCGGTCGGCAGCGCAACCATCGGCACCCGGTGCCATACATCCTCGTCGACCGCGCGCCACAACAGATGGACAGCGAGTTGCTCATGCCCGTCCGTGTAGACGGTGGCCTCGACCGTCACCGTTTCGCCGACGATCCGGCGAACCGCGAAGTCGCCGCCAACGACGTGCGGCGTCACCTCCTCGACGACCAATCGGGGGCTAGCGCTGGCCACCGACTCGGCCGGTCCGGGCGAAGCGGCAATAATGGCCGACGCGGAAGAAGCCGCGCGAGGCGCGGCGGAAAGGGCATCGGCCATGAAATAATGCTCGCTGTTTACTTGGTTTTGGTCTTGCGCGACTTGGGCGCTGCCGGGGCGGGCGTGTCAGCGGGTTCGGCCGACGCCTTGCGCTTCGGCGGCGCTTTCGGGCGGGGCGTAGCCACCGCTGGCGAATCCGCCGGTTCCGCTTCGTCCGTCGCTCCGGCCGGTGCCTCGTGGGTCGCGGGTGAGGTAGTTTCCGCATCGGTGATGCTGCTGCCCTCGCCGATGGTCGTGCCATCCGGCGCTACCTGCGTACCACCCTGATCGACCTCGCCGGCTGCCTGATGCCAATGATCCGAATCTCGTCCATGACTGCCACCCTCCTTCTCCCATATTTCATAGGCGCGGCGGCTGATGGATTCATGACGATCGTCGGACATTGCCTTTTTCTCCTTCAGATGGTCGGACATTGTTTCCTCATCCGACACCATGGGGCAAGTCGAATGAAAACCGCCGACCGCGCGTCCGGTTGCATCGGGCACGCGGCCAACGACCATCCATCAGACCGCGGCGGTGGTGGCGAGCGGCGGCGTCTGCTGGTGCTGCACGACCAGCCAGTCTTCGTGCGCGCGGCGACGATAGGTTGAGGTGCAATGCGCTTCGTATCCGGAGCCGTCGTCCTTGGTAGCACGGGCGTGATAGGCCACGACGATCAGGCCTTCTTCCGGTCGGGCGATCCGCCGGTCGGTGATCTCGACCGACGACCAGCGCGGCGTTGCCGCCACTGCCTCGATCGCCTCGCCACCGCTCATTACGAAGGGCGGCTGCGGCAGGACCATCAGGCATTCCTCGTCGATCGAGGCACGGTAATGCTCCGCATCGCCCGTCCACAGGCTTTCCTCAAACGTCCATACCCGGTTGTCGTCCATCGTCACTCTCCCACGATCAGTCCTGGCGGATAGCGCCGGGCCGGGCCGATCGTTCCCATATGAAATCAAAGCTGTCGCAAGGCGCGCGCCGGGCGGACGCTCAAGATCGGCCAAGCACCGGCCAGCCCCACGCCGACCACCGCGGCCAGCCCGACTACCAGCGTCAGCGCGACGACCACCGGATCGGGCGCCCAGGGGAAGGCGAACAACTGCGTGACGACATACCACGCGCCCCCCAGCCCGAGCGTCAGCGCGACGATCGCGAGCACCATTCCGAGCAGCGCATATTCGATCGCCTGCCCCGCCAGCAATTGCCACCGCGTCGCGCCCAGCACGCGCAACACCACCGCGTCATAGGTCCGCGCCTCCCGCGCCGCGGCGATTGCGCCAATCAGCACCGCGATCCCGGCCGCCACCGCCACGCCGGCGGCGGCGGCGATGGCGGCGGCGACCTGGCCGACGATACCTCGCACCTGCGCCAGCACGCCGCGCACCTCGATCACCGATACCGACGGGAACGGCGCCAGCAGCGCCCGTGTCACTGCCCCCTCGCGTCTCTTGGCCATGTCGATCGTCGCCGCCAGATTATGCGGCGCGTCGGCGATGGCGTTGGGCGAGAAGACCATTACGAAGTTGAAGCCCAGCGTATCCCATTCGATCCGCCGGAACGACGCGACCCGCGCGGTCCGTTCGACGCCCAGCAGCGCGATGGTCAGCCGGTCGCCGATCTTCAGATCGAGCGCCTGCGCCAGCCGCTCGTCGACCGACACCAAAGGCTCGCCGGCATAATCCTGCGGCCACCAGCGGCCGGCGGTCAGCTTGCTGCCCTCCGGCACCATCGTCGCATAGGTCAGTCCGCGCTCGCCGCGCAGCGCCCACGCGCCCTCGGGCAATTGCTTCAGGTCGGCGACGCGGATGTCGCGATAACCGGTGATCGTGCCGCGCATCAGCGGCACGGTGCGGATCGTGGCGTCGGGCGCCGCCGACAGCACGGTAGCGCGGAACGCCGCTTCGCGGTCGCGCGGCACGTCGAGCGCGAAAAGGGCGGGCGCGCGGGCCGGTACGGTGGTGGCGACCGCGGAATCGATGCTGGTGCGGATGCCCGCCAGCAGGACAAACAGCGTCAGTCCCAGCCCCAGCGCAACAACCAGCGCCTCCGTCCGCGCACCCGGCCGGTGCAGCGCCGCCAACGCCAGCCGCAGCAACGGCCGGCGTGGCCGGGACAGTCTCGCCACGCCGCGCCGGATCGCCCAGCCCAGTCCCGCCAGCAGCAGTAGCGTCGCCGCCACCGCGGCGAGAAATCCCGCTGCCAGCAATGGCTGGTCGGACGTCCCGATCGCGAGCAGCAACGCCGCGCCGCCCGCCGCCAGCGCCGGCACCCAGCCGCGCCGGCCACCACCGCGCATCGGCGCCAGCGCCCCGCGCAACAGACCCGCCGCCGGCGTCGCGCCCGCACTCGCCAGCGGTGGCGCGGCAAAGGCGATCGCCACCAACAGGCCATAGGCGGCCGCCCGCGCCAGCGGCCACGGCTCCAGCACGAACCCCGGCGCCACCGGCAGCACGCTGCGCGCAGCCACCACCAGCAACGGCACCGCCGCCGCGCCGACGATCAGGCCCGCGCCGATCCCGACCAGCGCCGCCGCGCCGACTTCGATCGCCACGATCCGCGCCACGTCGCCACCGGTCGCGCCCAGTACCTTCAGCGTCGCGAGTGCCGGCCGCCGCTGGGCGAGGAACGACGACACACCGCCGCCCACACCGATGCCGGCGATCGCCAGCGCCGCCAGCCCGACCAGCGTCAGGAACTGCCCCATGCGATCGACGAAGCGCGATGCGCCCGGCGAGGCGCGGTCGCGCGTCTTCGCTTCCCACCCACCGGCGGGAAAGGCATTGCGGAACGTATCGATCGCCGTGGCGGGATTACGCCCCGGTGCCATCCTGATCCGGTATCGGTAATCGTACAGGCTGCCCGGCTGCAACAGCCCGGTCGCCGCCAGCGAGGCCGGCGCGACGATCGCGACGGGGCCGAGCGTGAAGCCCTCGCCGAGCCGGTCCGGCTCGTCGGCGATGACGCCGCCGATCGTCAGCCGTGCGCTGCCGATCCGCACCGCCCCGCCACGACCCACGCCGAGCCGGTCCGCCAGCGCGGGCGCGATCCATGCCTGCCCCGTCGGTGGTGGCCCGACCGACCGACCATCGGCCAGCGTCACCCGACCATAAAGCGGGTAGCGCGCATCGACCGCCTTCAACTGAATTGGCACCACGGTGGGCGCGGCTGGCGTGCCGCCGATCGCGCTCGCCTGCATCCGCACCGTCGCCGATACGGTGCCGAGACGCGCCATATCCGCCAGTTCGGCGGGCGTCGCGGTCCGTTGCGACACCGCGAACTCCACGTCGCCGCCCAGAATAGCCGCGCCGCGATCCGCCAGTTCTCGGCCGATCGCATCGGCGAGGCTCCCGATCGCCGCCAGCGCCGCGACGCCCAGGAACAGGCAAACGACCAGTAGCCGCAGGCCACGGAACCGCCAGTCCAGTTCACGCCGGGCCAGTCGCCAGGCGAGCGGCCAGCCGCTCATGCGGAACCGCTGTCGGACTGGATGCGCCCGTCCGCCAGCGTGACGATCCGGTCGCATCGTTCGGCCAGCGCCGGATCGTGCGTCACGATCACCAGCGTCGCGCCGGTCGCCGCGCGGCGATCGAACAGCAGGTCCATGATCGAATGGCCCGTCGCCGCATCGAGATTGCCGGTCGGCTCGTCCGCGAAGACCAGCGGCGGGCGCGGCCCCAAAGCGCGGGCGATGGCGACGCGCTGCTGCTCGCCGCCCGACAATTGCGTGGGATAATGGTCGAGGCGATGGCCGAGGCCGACCGCGGTCAGCTCTGCCGCCGCCCGCTCGAACGCGTCGGCCATGCCCGCCAGTTCCATGGGCACGGCGACATTCTCGTGCGCGGTCATCGTCGGCAACAGGTGAAATGCCTGCAGCACGATGCCGATCCGCCCCCGCCGCGCGCGCGCCAGCGCATCCTCGTCCAGCGCCCCCAGATCGAGGCCGGCGACCGTCACCCGGCCGCCGGTCGCGCGTTCCAGCCCGGTCAGCACCGCGAGTAGCGACGACTTGCCCGATCCCGACGCGCCGAGCAGCGCGACGCTTTCGCCCTGCCCGACGCGCAGGTCGAGCCCACGCAGAATAGTGGTGGTGCCAAGCGCCAGCGTGACTTCGCGCGCGTCGATCACCATAGAAGCATCAGGATCGGTCATGAATGGAGCATCGCATTGGCGGGACGGGTAAGGCGCTATGCGGCAGGGGCCGTGCTTCTCCAAGCCCTCGCGATCGCCGGGTGCGATCGATCGCCCGCGCCGCCCCCCGCTCCCACCGCCGCCGCGACGCCCGCATCGGTCGCCCGGCCGGCGGGGCCGGAACGGCTGGTGTTGGCGTTCGGCGACAGCCTGTACGCGGGCTATGGCCTCGACCGGGGCCAGAGCCTGCCCGATGCGATCGAGGCGAAGCTGCGCGGCGCTGGCGTCAATGCGACGATGGTCAATGCCGGCGTGTCGGGCGATACCAGCGCAGCGGGGCGGCAACGGCTGGCCTTCGCGCTCGACAATCTGAAGCGCAAACCCGATCTGGTCCTGCTGGGACTGGGTGGCAACGACGTGCTGCGCCAGATTTCACCGGCGGAAACCCGCGACAACATGATCGCGATGCTGGCCGAGCTTGACCGTCGCGGCATCCCAGTGTTGCTGACCGGGATGAAGGCACCGCCGAATCTGGGGCCGGACTATGTCGTGCAGTTCGATGCGATCTGGCCTGATCTCGCCGCGCGCTATCGCGACACGCTCTATCCCTTCATCCTCGACGGCGTGATCGGCGATCCGGCGCTGATGCAGGCGGACCGCGTCCATCCCAACGTGCGCGGCATCGCGCGCATCGCCGATCGGGTGACGCCGCTGGTGCAGGAACGGCTCAAAGCCGCACCGTCGACCGCAGGCTAATCGTCCGCGGCCGCGCGCTGTACAACTGACGCTCGCCGAAGGCGCTGGAGAACAGGCGCACCGGCGCGATCGCGTTCAGGGCGTTGTCGATGTTCAGGTCAACTTGCCACGATCCGTGTTCATACCCCGCCCGCAACGCGACCTCGGTGCGCGACGCGGTGTGGGTGAAGTACGGATTGCCGGCGTTGAAACCAGTCGGCGACGCGCCGTTACCGCTGACGTCGATGCCCGCGACCAACCGATCGCCCGGCGTCGGCGGCGGCAGCGTCGCCTCAGCCGACAGCAGATAGGCGATCCGGGGCACATTGGGCAGGCGATCGCCCTTTCGCCCCATGCCCTCGCTCGTGCCCAGCACGGTGTCCGCACCCAGCCGCGCATCGCTCAGACTGGCGGCGGCGATCAGGCGTAGCGGCCCGGCGGCGACCGTCGATCGCAGCTCCGCCCCCGTGATCCCGACATTGGTCAGGTTGGCGTTGTAGTTGAATGCCCCGTTCGCGCTGCTCGCCGCGAAAATCGTGTTGCGCCATTCGATCCGGTAAACCGCCGTCTCGACCGACCAGCCGCGCCGCGACGCCTTCATCCCGAGTTCGTAATTCCACAGGTGATCGGCATCATAGAAGCGTTCGGCATCGGTCAGGTTCGGCGTCACGTTGATGCCACCGGGCCGATATCCTTCCGATATCAAAGCATAAAATAGCGGCCCGTCCGGCACCCTGTACGCCAATTCACCCTTCAGATTGCTGCCCCTCGCCCGGCCGGCATAGGTCTGTTCGGCTAGGCCCGCGGTGCCGGTAATGATATTGGGAATCGGCACCGCGCCGGCGGCCCGGCGCTGATACCGGTAATAGCGCGCGCCCAGCGTTGCTGACAGGCGGGGCACGACCTCATACATCCCCTCCGCGAAGACCGCCTGCTGATCGATCCCGGTGGCGATCGTACGCAGACCGATGACATCCAGCGGCTGGATCAAGAGGCCGGTCGCCGCATCGGCACGGGCGGCATAGCTGGCCACCGCATCGCGCCGATGCTCCATGAACGCGCCGATCGTCCAGGTCAGCGCCGCACCGGCGGGAGAGGCCAGCCGCACCTCCGCATTGCTGCTGCGCATCCGGGTCGGCTGATAGAGGATCGACGGCAGCCGCGCATCGACATAGGCGCGGAACACCGCCATCTGATCGGCCGAGCACCGCGCCCCGACCGGCAGGCCGGCGAGCCGCAGGCACCCCGCCATGCTCTCACGCTGGCGGGTCAGAACATTGGTGTAATCGAGCTGGCGGACCAACGCCCAGCGGACGTGCGACCCGGTCGCGGTCAGCGTCATCCCCGCGATCCCGGCATGCACGGTGGCGCTGGCCAGATCGATGCGGTCCGTATTGGGCGTCCGCGTCGCCGGCACGTCGCGATAGCGGCCCAGTGCCGGGTCCCACGCACCACCATCGTCGATCCGCGTGTGCTGGTGCAGGTACAGCCCCTCCACCCGCACGTCCGGCGCCGGCGCCCATGCCACGCGCAGGCGGGCACCTTCGCGCACCAGACCGCCCGTATCGGCGATGCCCAGCCGGTCATTGTCGATGTAGCCGCCCAGCGACCGGCGATGCGCGACGATCCGCACCGCCAGCCGGTCATCGATCAACGGCAGATTGGCGACCGCCGCGATCGACCCGCCCCATCCACCGCCATTAACCGCGTCGACACGGGACTCCACGCTGGCGCTCGCCCGCGCCAGATTGACGGGTTGCGGCAGGATGCGCAGCGTCCCGCCCATCGAACTGGCGCCGTATAGCGTCCCCTGCGGCCCCTTCAGCAACTCGATCCGCTCGACATCGACCAGATCGATATCGGGGGCGAAGGCGCCTGGATCGCCGGTGGTGCCGGACGGGCCGTTGATCGGCGTCTCGCCGAAATAGACGCCGACCGTCGCCTCGCCAGTGCCGGAGACGCCGCGGATGGCCAGCCGCTGCTGCAACGGCCCGGTATTAAACGCGACCAGCCCCGGCAACTGCCGGGCGACCGATCGCAGGTCGTAACTGCCCCGCGCGTCGATCTCGGCCGCGGATACGGTGGCGATGCTCATTTCGGTATCGACCAGCGGCGTCGGTCGTTTCAGGGCGGTCACGACGATCTCGTCCTCGACCAACATCGGGAGTGGCGCAGCGGTCTTGGGCGCAGGCGCGGTGGCGACGATGATGACGACCCCACCCGGCAGGGTGCGGGCGGCCAGGCCACTGCCCGCCAGCATCCGGCGCAGCGCCCGGTCGCGGTCGACCGGCCCCCTCACGCCGCTCGTCCGGCGATCGCCGACGACGGCCGGATCGAACAGCACCTGCCGGCCAGTCGCCACCGCCAGCCGCCGCAACGCCGAATCGAGTCGGCCGGCGGGGATCGACGTGACGGTGGCCGGGGGCGGCTTACGCTGCGCCACGACCGGCGAACACAGAGCGATAGCGATCCACAGCGAACGCCGATATCCTGCAAGCGCCCACCGCCCCGATCGCTGATGCGTCATTTCGGTATCGCGGCGCATGGCAGGCTCGTCGGCTACTCCAGGTTAAGGTTGGGGCAACGGCGGATCGGACCCCCTTCGTCCCCTCCGGTGCGTCCGCCACCCTCTTCTGGCGTTCGATCCGTCATCCGATCGTCATCGGTCAATGTCCACGCTTGACGCGTCGCTGGCAACATGATCGATTGCTGCCATAAACGGGGGGATGCCGGCGGCTGCATTGGATGGGCGACGGACGTGGTCATGCTGGGACTTTATGCATCCATTGATATGGAACGGGGCGCCGGGGGGCCAGCGCGGACGGACGAGATGCGCCAGGGCTTCACCCAGCATCTGGGCGCGATCCGCCGTTTCTTCCTGAAACGCGCGCCGGTCGCCGATGTCGACGACCTGGTGCAGGACGTCGCGATGCGGATGCACACTCGCCGCGCCGACGATCCGATCGCCAATGTGGAGGGATATCTGTTCCAGACTGCCCACAGCGTGCTCGCCGATCGCGGCCGTCGCGATTCGACGCGGTGCCGATCGAGCCACGACAGTCTGGAAGAATTTCACCATCCGGTTGAGGACAGGTCGCCGGAGCGCGTCTTGGAAGGAAAGGAGCAGTGGTCGATGCTGCTCGCGGCCATGGAGGACCTGCCCGCGCGAACGCGTGAGGCTTTCGTCCTTCACCGGTTCGAGGAGATGCAGTATGCGGCCATCGCTGGACACATGGGAATATCGGTGAGCGCGGTCGAAAAACATATCATGCGGGCAATCCGCCGGCTTGCAGACGCGATCGCCTGACATGAGCGGCCCCGATCTGTCAGACGACCTGCGGCGCGACGCGGGCGGTACGGCGGCGCGCTGGTATGCGCGGCTGCGCGCCGATGACGTGACCGATACCGATCGTCTGGCCATGCGCCGCTGGCACGCGGCCGATCCTGCCAATGCGCGTGCATGGGACGCGGTATCGCAGGTCGACGGCCGGTTGAGCGCGATGCGGGACGATCCCGCCATGCGCGCGATGCGGGACCGGATGCGCCCCCACGCGTATGCCAAATCCGCACTCCCTTGGCGATCCTATGCCGCCGCGGCGGCGATCATGTTGACGGTGGGGACGTCGGCCACGTGGCTGATCGCCGGCCGCGCGCCACCGGTGCGTGAGGAGCGAATCGCCTCCGCCACCGGCCAGATGCGGCATCTGCGGCTGTCGGACGGCAGCGTCATGACACTGGACACTGCATCGACTGCAATGGTCCAGGCGCCGGGCGACGAGCGGCGGGTCACGTTGCAACAGGGCCGCGCGTTGTTCGCCGTCGCCAAGGATGCCGTCCATCCATTCATCGTGTCGGCCGGCGACAACACCGTCACCGCCGTCGGCACCGAGTTTTCGGTCGAACTGGCCCCGAACGGCATGACGGTCGCGCTGATCGAGGGATCGGTCCGCGTCGCCTCGCCCGACGCCACCCGCCTGCTGTCACCGGGTGATGTCCTGACGATTGCGAACGGGCATGGCACGGTGCGAGCCGGTGCAGCCACGATCGACACCGAATGGCGCAACGGCACGCTGACGTTCGACGCGATGCCGCTGGGCGAGGTTGCGGCCCAGTTGAACCGCTACACCAAGCGCCAGATCGTCATCGGCGACCCCGCGCTGGCCCGCCGCCCGTTCAGTGGCGTGTTGCTGACCCGTGATGGCGCCGATGCGTTGGTCGCCGCGCTCGACGCCTATGGCACCGCTCGTGTCGCGCGGACCACGCGCGACCAGATCGTGCTGATGCCGCAATAAAACCCGTGCCGCCCGGATGGCGGCACGGGTATCTTCCTTATTCCGCTGCCGGTGCCTTGCGGTAATCGAGCGGGGGCTTTCGATCGCCGAGCATTGCCTTGTACGTGAAGCCGGGGCCGCGCTTCTTCTCGAATTCCGCCTTTGCCGCGGCGATCGTCGCCGGATTGCGGAACAGATCCGCCGCCGCCAATGCCAGCGTCTTGGTCGCCAGCACCGCGCCCTTGGCACCGATGCTGCTGCCCGCCGCTGCGACGTTCTGCCAGCTGTGCCCGGCCGATCCCGGCACAAACGTGGCGGTCGACAGTCCCACCGTCGGCGTCACCCAACTGACGTCGGACACGTCGGTCGATCCGCCCAGCGCATCGTCTTCCATCACCGCTGTCTGGATTTCACCAACGCTGGACAGTGGCGGCGCACCTGGTGCCAGCGTCTTCTGAATGCCCTGTGCAAACGCCGTTTCCTCCGGCGTCCAGCTGATCGCGCCCGCCGCGTGCAGGCTGCGGTCCATTACTTTCATCAACGCCTCATTCGGCAACAGGCTGTACACGCCGCCCGTCACCTCGAAATCAACCTTCGTCTCGGTGCCCAGCGCCGCGCCCTCAGCAGCCTTCTTCACCCGGTTCATCACCGACACGACGATCTTGGGATCGACGTGTCGGACATAATAATAGACCTCGGCCTCGTCCGGTACAACGTTGGGCGCCTTGCCGCCATTGGTGATGACGTAATGGATGCGGGTGCGGTCGGGAATGTGTTCGCGCATCAGGTTGACCATCGCGTCCAGCGCCTCGACCCCGTCCAGCGCTGACCGCCCCTTGTCGGGATTGCCGGCGGCGTGGGCGGAGATGCCGTGGAAGCGGAACTTGCCGCTGATATTGGCCATTGACGGCCCCTGCGACGCGCTGTTCGTGTTGCCGGGATGCCAATGCAACACGGTATCGACGTCGCTGAACAGACCGTCGCGGACCATGTACACCTTGCCCGACCCGCCCTCTTCAGCCGGCGTGCCATAGACGCGGATCTCGCCCGCCACCTTGTTGCGGACCATCCATTCCTTGACCGCGATCGCGGCATAGGTGCTGGCGGTGCCGAACAGGTTATGGCCGCAGCCATGGCCCGCCTCGCCGCCGACCGACTGCTTGGTGGGCGACGCCGCCTGCGACAGGCCGGGCAGCGCGTCATATTCGGCCAGCACGCCGATCACCGGCCCGGCGCCGTTCTTGAAGCTGGCGACGAACGCGGTCGGCTCGCCCGCCACGCCGGGCTTCACCGCAAAGCCCGCCGCCTTCAGCTTTGATTGCAACAGGGTAGAGCTTTGCTGCTCCTGATACCCGACCTCGGCGAATTTCCAGATCTGCAATGCGGTGTCGGCGATCGGTTTCTGATCCGCCTCCACCGCCGCCAGTATCTGTTGCCGGTCGGCCGGCGCCAGTTCCTGCGCGGCGGCGGGCATGGCCGCCCCTGTCATCAACGCGGCGATCGTCAGTGTCTTTATCATGATCCGGTTCCCGTCAGGTCAAAAGCGCTTGGTGATGCCGATGAAAAAATATCGGCCCATGACATCGTAATTCTGGGCGTCGAACGTCCCCTCGATATCGCCGACTTGTGGCGGCTTTTTATTGAACAAGTTCGTTGCACCCAGCCGAAACTCGGTCGTCTCCCCCGCCTCGAACCGGGCGTTCAGGTCGAACACGTTGTACTTGTCGACGCCGCGCGTCGTGCTGGTCGGCGACACCACCCGCGCCGATGCCTTCATGCTGCTGATGTACCGCCACCGCATGCCGAGACTCGCGCCGCCCAGGGAATAGGTGAGCGACGTGATCGACTTCCAACGCGGATGCGCCGTCCCTGCCACGCTCTCAACGCCGGTGCCGATGCTGCCGGCATAGTCATAGGTGGGCGCCCCCGGCAGCGCCTGAATCTTGAATGAGTCGGTATAGCTGACCGCCGAATTGAGCGCGATCTGACCAGCATCGCCGTTGAAGCCAAGGCTATTCAGCGGAAAACGCCAGTCGAACTGCACGTCGATCCCGCGCACCTGGAACGTGCCTAGATTGAGCAGCGGCTGGAGCGGATTGACGGGCACGCCGCTTGCCGTGCTGCGGGTGATGAGCGAGCAGTAATAATTGGTCGCGCTGTACGACGGATTGTTGCCGCCCGAATTGAAGCAGAACTGGAAAGCCTGTGCGATCGACAGCGGCCCCACCGCGTCGCGGATCTTGATCTGATACGCATCGACCGACAGCGACATGTTCTTCAGCATTGCCGAATCGAACGGCGACTGGATGACGCCGCCGACCGAATAGGTATCGGCGGTTTCCTCCTCCAGCTCAGGATTGCCGCCGGTCAGCGCGAAAACCTGCGCGGTGCCGAGTTGATAGCTGTCGATGATCGTCGTCGGTATGCCCTGCGCCAGGCACAGCGAGCGCACCTGCGCGGCGGCGGTGCCCCGGCGATAGGACGAGCGGGTGTCGCACGGATCGCCATTGGTCGTCGTCGCCGATGCCGTGCCGATCGCGACCGATCCGGTGGACACGGGCGCGAACAGCTCGCCGACGCTGGGCGCCCGGATCGCGCGGTTGTATCCGCCGCGCAGTCGCAGCCCCTCGAACACCGTCCACGATGCGTCCGCCTTGTACGTATGGACACCGCCGACCGTGTTGTAGCGCGAGTAACGATAGCCGAGGTCGAGATCGAGCTGCTGGATCAGCGGAGTATCGTGGAGCAACGGCACCAGCAATTCGGCATAGGCCTCGCCTGTGTCGATCGATCCGCCGGCTGGGCGCAGCACGCTGTAGCCGAGGATGTCGCTGGTCCCGTCCGGCTGCGCCAGTGCCGCATCCGGGCTGAAGCCATAACCGTTGAACCGGTAATCGGCGCCGACCGCGAACCGCACCTCGCCAGCGGGCAGGTTGACGAAGCCGCCCTGGATATTGCCTTCGACCGTCCGCTGCTTCAGCTCGTTGGAATTGACGGTGCGGCGCGAGATGTAGTCGATGCACGCCTGTGACGGCGTCAGGTTGCCGAACGGGTTGAAGCCGCCCGCGCACAACTCGGTGCCGCCGGTCGGGCTGTTGAGCAACCGCGCGGTCGCGCTGGCGCTGGCACCGCCGGTCTGCGCGTTGACGAACTTGGCTTTGCTCACGCTGCCATACAGGTCCCAGGTCCAGTCCCTGATCCCGATCTTGCCCGACAGGCCGGTCGTGATCTGGTACACGTCGTAATCATAGGTCTGATATCGCGGCCCCAGAATATTGAGCGCCTTGTAGAAGGTGAACGCCCCGTTCGGCGTCGGTCGCGATGCCAGGATGGTACGGAACGCGGCCGGGATGAACGGGTTCGTCACCGGCACCGTCAGGCCGTATACGTTCGATGCCAGCGTCGGGTTGGTGATCCCCAGCGACGAATAGCTGGTGTAGCTGAACTGCACGAACGCCTTGATCGATTCCGTCACGTCGTAATCGATCTTGCCGAACACGTTGTATCGGCTGAGATCGGATTGCAGCGAGCTGCCGTTGAAGCCGAAATTGACCTGTTGGCTGTTGGTGCCGCTGTTGACGATATATGCCTCGTCGGTCTGCGGATCGCGGAAGTTCAGCACCGGCACGCCGACGGTCGAGAACAATGTCTGGTCGGTGTTGAACCCGATCTGCCCGGTGTAACGCCCCGCCGCATTGCCGGTCAGCGCGGGCACGCCGTACCCGCTGAACACGCCGTTGACCGACGCCAGCGTGGGCAGGTTCGCACCAAACAGCACGGTGCCCTGCGGAATGGTGGCAAGGCCCGGCGTGGTCTGACGCGCGGTGTAATAATCGCGCGCGCTCTGCAGCGCGCGTTCGCGTTTGGTGTAATCGACCGAGAGCACCGCCCGACCGCGCCCCTCGTCGAACGCGCCGCCGATCGTGCCGGTCAGACGATACGAGTTGCCGTCACCATAATCGCTGACGCCGGTCTGGCCGTTCAGCTCCAACCCCTTGAAGTTGCGGCGCAGGCGGAAATTGACGACGCCCGCCGTCGCATCCGATCCGTAGGTCGCCGACGCGCCGCCGGTGATGACCTCGATATTCTCGATCAGCGCATCGGGGATGATGTTCAGATCGACCGAGCCATCGGGGTTCGACGGCTGGATGCGCCGGCCATCGAGCAGCAGCAATGTGCGCTTCGATCCCAGACCGCGCAGCGACGCGTAGGCCTGTCCGCCGTTCAGGCCAGTCGACGTACTGCCACCGTTCGCCTGCCCGAATGCACCGCTGAACTGCGGCAACTGGGTCAGCGCGCTTTCCACGGTGACGCGGCCGGTGTTTTCCAGCGCATCCTGCGACAGCGAGACGATCGGGCTGTTCGCGGCATAATCCTGACGCGCGATGCGCGATCCGGTGATCAGGATTTCCTCGGACGGTTCGGGCGCGGTGTCCGGCGTCTGCGCGTCGATTGCGGACTCCGGTGGGTTCTCCGCAGTCGGCACGCCGATCTGCGCCGGCGCGCTGGCGGCGATCAAGGCAAAAGAGGCGCAGCTGGCAGCCAGCAACGAACGGCGAACGGTGCGTCGAACCATATGGAAGTGTCCCCGATTTGCGGCCGCTTCGTTGGCGGCTTCATCGGGAAAGACGCGGGGCTGTCACATTCCCTCACCCCGGTTTCGTAAAAAAGTTCCGAAAAAATGAACCCGCTAGTAATTTTGCTGTCTTGATGGTCTGTGCAACGAAACAACCACCCTCACCCATAAATGCTGTTTGCCTTCCTCTCTCTCCCGGCGGGAGAGAGAGGAACGGCGGCAAAGTTGCGGAACGGTGAGGGCGAATGTTTACCGCGTTGCCGCCACCGAAGGCCCATACAGCAATCCGTTGAACAGCAACTTGAACGTCGCATAAGGCTGCGCCCGCTGCGTCACCTCAGGGCCCATCGCGAACAACTTGCCGCGACCCAGATCAAGGTCCGCGACCGCGATCGTGCCCTGCAGCTTTTCCTGCCCGACCGCCCAACCGCTGCGCAACGGTTTGGCGCTGTCGAACCACGCCACCCGCGCGCCCGACCCGCCATCGAGGCGGAAGGGCTGGCTGTCGTCGAAGAAGATATCGACCTTCGGCGTCATCCCGTATCCCAGCGGCTGGCGCGTATCGACGCTCGCCGACAGGACCGCACCGGGGATGTAGAACTCCTTCGTATCCAGCGCCGCCAGCGTGCCGTCCGCCTTCTTTGTCACCAGTGCCGGCTGCAATTGCGGCGCGAGCAGCGTGGCGAGCCGGTTGGCGCTGCCCACCGTCAGTACCGTACCGCCAGCCTCCGCGAACGCCTTCACCGCCGGCACCGTCCTGTCGGTCGTCACATCGCCCAACCAACTGCGATATTCGGCCGGGATGCTCTTCGGCTTGGGCATCTCGAACCGGTAACCGCCGGGATATGGCCCGCCGCGCACCGTTGGCACGGTGCCGTCCGCGAACAGCAGCACGTCGTATTTCGCGTTCAGATTGCCGGCGTCCAGTTCCTGCGGATAGACGACCGAGAAGGGGAACTCGAACTGCTCCAGCAGCCACCGCGTCCATCCCGCCGGCATGATCCCGCCATATCGATCGACCAACCCGACACGGACCGGCTTCAGCGCCATCGTGCCGCCCGTCGGCACGCGACCGGCGGCATAGGCGTCTATCCCCAGCTCCGCCACGCCCCGCGCCAGCACCTCGCGCGCGGCCGCCGATGCCGGAATCCAGATCGCGCCGGGTGCCAGTGTCTTGCCCCCGGCCTTCGTCTCCGCCTTCACCCACGATACCGGCACGCCCGCCTTCAACAAGCGATTGGTCAGGATGAAGCCGTTGTTCGTCTCGTGCCCGACCATCCAGCCGGCGCGGCCCGACCCGACGATCCGGCCCGGCGGTGGCGCGATCATGTCCGCCACCTTGGCGAATGGCCCGTCGAACCCTTCCAGTACCCGGTCGAAGCCGATGCCCATCTGGTATGCCAACGTATAGCCGGTGATGTCGTACGGTGCCTTGGGCGGGCCGCCGGGATATTCCACGTCGTGCGGGTGATCCTGCGGTTCGAACATGTCGAGCACGTGCGGGCGATACGCCTGCGCGGTCTTCACCACATACGACCCCGCCGGATAGCGCTTGCCACCGACCGTGAAGGCCGCTGTCGAACGCTGAACGTCGACGCCGTTCTTGATCAGCGTATTCAGGAACGCCACCGTCGTCGGCAGGTCGCGCTGATCGGCGGACAGGATGTATCCGCGCGGATCGCGCTTGGCCGGGTCCTGCAGCACCGTCTTGTACAACTCCGGCGCCACCATGCCTTCGCGCGCGCGGCTGTTGTAACCGACAAATCCCTCGTCAGCCTTCTTCAACTTGCCCGCTTCCTTCAGCGCATCGACAGCTGCCGGGGTCGTCGTCCAGCTGTCGCGATTGCCGCGCTGGATCGCCTGATCGCCCATCCGCCAGATGTTCAGCAGCAACCGTTCGCGATTGCGCGCGGCGTAATCCATCACCGCCCGGTCGAGCGACCATTGGTATTCCAGACTGTCGCGTAAGTGCCAGTCGCGCGGCCCGATCGGCAGCGGTTCGTCGCTGCGCGCCAGTTGCGTCTCGGCGATCAGCGGGATCTTCTCCGGTGTCGGACCACCGATAATCTCGGTCAGCAAGCCGATCGAATTGTGGAAATACGCGATCGATCGCACCATGCCGTTGTGCCACGTCGAATAGGGCGCGGCGCTGCGCATGCCCGATCCGCCCTTCTCCTCCGAGACCAGCCGGCTGTGCATCGCCGCGCCGACCTCGTTCAGCTCGGTCATGACGATCGGGTTATAGTTGTAGTTGAACGGGTCGCGGAACGGCGGCACGAACACCACCATGCCGGCCGGGCCGGTCTGGTGCTGGTTGAACACGATCTGCGGAAACCATTCGCGGAACAGCACGCGGTTCATCGCCACCGTCTCGGGCATCTGCGCCATGAAGCTGTCGCGGTTGTTATCGTGGCCGACATATTTCTGGTAAAGCCGCGGGATGGTGCGGAACTCGCGGTCCTTGGGGTCCTTGTTCCGCATGTACCAGTCGGCCACCAGTTGCAGGCCGTCGGGATTGTCGTGCGCGAACAGGACGATCGTCTCGTCCAGTATCCGCATCGTCTCGGCATCGGTGCCGGTCAGCATCCGGTATAGCACATGAATCTGGCTCTGCGTCGTCACCGTCTCGGTCGCGTGCAGGCCGGCGTCGATCCACACCACGGCCTTGCCCTCGGCCGCCAGCGCCTTCGCCTCGGCCTCCTTCACGCCCTCCGCCTTGGCCAGCCGCTGCGCGATGGCGCGGTAGCGGTCCAGCTTGGCGAGATTCGCGGGCGACGAGACGATCGCCATCCACATCGTCCGCCCCTCGGCCGACTTGCCGATATCGACCAGCTTCATCCGGTCGGACTGGCTGGCGAGCTTCTTCAGATACGCTTCATACGCGTCGTAGTTTGCCAGATAATAATCGCTGCCCGGCTCGGTCGGAAAGCCTTGCGACGGCGCGGTTACGCCCGCCACCGGCGGGGTGATGACCTGCGCCGGCAGCGTCTGCGCGCTCGCCAGCAACGTGGTGCCCAACAGCAAACCGATCTTCATCATCGCGTCCCCCCGATATGGTCGGTCGCCGCCCCATGACGTGCGACCGGTCAACCATCATGACGCAAGTCCGGCCGTCCACCACACCCCCGCCCGACAAATAATCACGCCGGCAACAGATCGAACGCCACGCTCAACCGCGACGCCTCGCCCGTAAACGGCTCGGTCCCGTGCCACAGATAGGATGGGAACAGCACCAGTTGCCCTGGTCGCGGCCGGATATGGCGCACCGGCCACAGCGCCGGCCGCGTCGCGATGCCCGGCCGCCCCAGCGCCAGCCACCCCTCCGGCTCCCGCGCCACCGCCTCGGGCAACGCGACGTAAAAGGCCGACGACAACCAGCCGCGCGGATGGACATGGTCGCTGTGGAAACCGCCCGGCGCCAACCGCACCGACCATGCACCGGCAAAGCGGTAGCCGCCCGCCACCCGCCGCCGCACGGGATCGGTGCCGCTTCCCAATCCCGCGATATACGCCCGGATCGGTGCATCGAACGCGGCGAACAGCGCGCGGACGACCGGCACGTCGAGCTGCGCCAGATCTTCCTGCGTCTGGCTGCCATGCCGCACCGACTGTTCCAGCGGATGCGTGCGCCAGCGATGCCGCGCCGTCAGTTCGCCCGCCAGATCGCCGAGGAACGCGGCAAGATCCGGCCACCCCGCCGGCGTCTCGATCGTCGTCACCAACACCAGCGCCGGGTCTTCGCACAGCGCCGCGTAACGCGGATCGCCGAGCAGCCGCCACGCCGTCGCCTGCACCGCGATCGCGCCCTGATCGTCCGGCACCGCCGCCACGATCCGCGCCGCTAGCGCCGCCGCCTCATCCGCGCGGCCGGCGTGGAGCAGCGCCTCGGCCACCGCCTTCGCCGCCTCGATCGATGCGGGCGCCGCCTGCAATGCCGTGCTCGCATGCGTCAGTTGCCCGTCCGCATCGCCCAGCCGTGCCGCCACCTGCGCGGCGAGCAACCGCAAGCCCACGTGGCCCGGATCGATCGTCAGCGCCGTGTGCAGCACCGCCGCCGCGCGAACGTCCTCGCCCGCCTCCATCAGCACCGTCGCCTTAACCTGCGTGATGGCGGCGGTGGGCGGGGCCTGTTCGATCGCAGTCAGCGCGTGGCCCACATCGGCGCTGCGCATCCAGCGCAATTGCGCGAGATCGCGGTGCGCCACCGCATAATCCGGCCGCCGCGCCACCGCCGTCGCCAGCGCATCGTCCGCCGCGTCGAGTTCGCCCAACCCCTGCAAGGCGCGGCCGCGCACCAGCCACGTCTCCGGCGCATCGCCGCCCTTGGCGATCGCCCGCCCCGCCGCCGCCGCCGCGCCCGCGAAGTCGTTCAGGTCACCCAGCACCGATGCCAGATTATGCTCCGCCACTGCACTGTCCGGCCGCGCCGCCACTGCCTGCGCATAGCAAGCCGCCGCCCCGCGCAGATCGCCCTGCGCCTTCAACAAACGGCCACGTTCGGTCGGGGATGGGGGAGCGGCGATCACGGGTCTCCGGCTGGATGCCCGATCCTATCGACGTACCCGCGACAAGTCATCTAGCGTCGCCATGCCATGACATGGCCCGCCGGACGGGGGGGGGGTGAAAGCGCGGAAAGTTAGGCTAAAGTTAGGCCTAAACCGTCCCTAATTTTTCGATGACGGCGATGAAAAAGAGCGGCGGCGTTGATCTTGACGACGTCATACCAAGGCCGGGGCCTGTAGGACAGATCGCGCGGCGACCGGACGCGCCGCCCCCGTCAATAATCCACGTAATAATCCTTCGCGAACCGTTCGCCGGCAAATGCGCGTTTCATTGTCCAGTCCTGCGGCGGCACGGTCCAGTAGCTGTCGGCCGCCGGCAGGCCCAGCGCCAGCAGGCTAAGCGAGGCGAGGTACATGCTGCCTGCGTTCGAATACCAGTCGCCCAGCGTCGGCTGATGCCCGGCGAACCCGATCGTCAGATACCCCTTCGCATCGAAGTTCGACGGATGGCGGAAGATCGCGCGCTGTGCCGCCACCGTCGCCGCGCGCGCCTGTCCCTCTGGCAGGGCCTTGGGCAATCGCTTGCGCCATGCCAGCAGGCCCAGCGGCTGGAAGGCGGCGGTGCGATAGGTGAGCGATCGGCCGATCGGCGGATAGCTGCCATCGGGGCCGATCATCCGTTCCAGACTTTCGCCGCAACGCTGCATCCGCTTGTACGCCTGATCCAGCAGGTCCTTCGTCGGCAGGCTGTTGAACTTCGCGCCGGTGGCGACCAGCACTTCGAGGATTTCGACGATCATCGGATGGATGACGTAGGAGTTGTAATAGTCATAATGGAAATGCGGACCGTCCGCATACCAGCCATCGCCGACATACCATTCGTTGAACTTGCGGATCGCGAGGTCGAGGCGAACCGGGTCCCATTGCTCCCCGATCGACAGCAGGAACGCCTCGTTCATCGCCGCGAACAACAGCCAGTTGGTATAGGGCGGCGAGATGTCGCGCAGCCCCTTGATGACCGTCACGATCCGGGCCTTCGTCGCCTTGTCGAGCGGTTCCCACAACTGCTTGGGCGCGCGCATCAGCGCGTTGGTGAAATAGGCGGAATCGACCAGTGCCTGTCCCGCGCCCTGCCACAACAGGCAATCCGGGCTTTTGGGATCGACCGAGTTCGCATAGGCCGCCACCGCCTGCGCGCGCAGCGTCGCGCGCACCCGTGCCTCCGCGCCATCGGTATCGGGCAGCGCCAGCCATGGCGCGATGCCCGCCATCAGCCGCCCGAAACATTCCAGATAGGCCACCCGCCGGTCCCGCCCGTCCCAGGTGGGGCTGAGTTCGGGATCGAAGCGGGCCTGCAACTGCCCCTTGGCCATCGGTTCGAGCACCGGCGTCGCCATGCGTATCAGCAGGTCGAGCATGTAACGGCGGTCGCCCGCGCCATTTCCAGCGGCCGGCCCCGTGATCGGCCCCGCCGCCACGCCGCCCTGCGCCATGGCCGGTGCCGCGAGCGCACCCAGTCCCGCCGCCGTCAGGAATTCGCGCCGTTCCATCCTATCGTCCTTTTGCCGGCACGGTGAAGTCGAGCTTCGCGGCCATCACATATTTGTCCCAGTCCGCCTGACTGCGGATATCGCCGACCCCCCGGCTCCACGCCGCGCCGCTGTAATAGACGAACGGCTTGCCCGGGGTGACGCGCAACAGCACCAGATGATTGTCGGCATCGTCGCGTATGTCGGCAATCATCGCCGGATCGACGCGGATCGCGATCCCCATCGCGCCATGCCCCGGATCGTCCGGCCCCCAGAACGACAGCACGCCCCGCGCCCGGTCGACCGTCAGCTTGCCGCCATCGCCCGTCGCGCGCTTGCCGATGCCGATGCCGACCAGCAGCGGCGCCGGCTGATCGGACGAGATGGTCGACACCTGCCGCGTGAAGGCGGTGCCGAGCGGGAGGGTGAAGCGCCGCGTTTCCCACACCCGCCGGCCGACATCGACCGGCCAGGGCGCGTAATTCACCTCGAAATCCGCCGCGTCGGGTCCGTTCTTCAGAATCCGATGGCGGATGAAATTGCGCGAGGTCCACAGCTTGTTGTCGTACCAGACGCCGAGACCACCATCGCCGCGCGCGCTGCCGACATTATAGAAATCCAGCCCCTCGCCATGGAACGCGTGCTGGTCGCCGGTGCGCAACTGGCGGTCCATGAACGGCCAGGCGACGTTCTTGCCCCACGCGTCGATGCCGGAGCCGGACGGTGGTTCGGCCACCTCCAGCGCATGGCCATAGATGCGGTGCGCGGTGCGATCGTTTTCCCACAACAGATCGTCATAGCGATAATCCGCCAGCATCACCGCCGCGCGCGGCTGGCGTGCCGTGCCGGTCGGCGGGGCAAGCGGTTTGGCGGCGGCGGGCTGAGCGGCGGGCGGCGCGGATTGCGCAGACAGCAGCGGTGCGGCAATCAGTACCGACAGGATCGCGACCAGGCGGGGACGTTTCACGCTCTCTCCTCTTGACCCGTTATCGGGATCGACGCTCCGTATGAACGATGTTAGATTGATAGTACAAGAGCATGGCCACCGCACAAGCCGTAAGGATAAGGGCCACATGGAGAAGACCGTGACCGATCGCCCATCGTCGCTGACCGACGACCTGTTCGTGAAGCTGGAGGCGCGCATCAGGTCGGGCGAAATGCCCCCCGGTTCACGATTCCCGACGCAGAAGGATATCTGCATCGCCGAAAACGTCAGCCGCACCGTGGTGCGCGAAGCAGTGGCGCGTTTGTCGGCGCAAGGGCTAACCAATTCGCGACAGGGATCGGGTGTGTTCGTCGCCGATACCGCCGCCTATCGCGCGTTTCAGGTCACGCGCGATGAATTGAGCGAGCTGACCGATGTCATCAAGCTGCTCGAAATGCGCCTCGCGGTAGAAACTGAGATGGCCTCGCTCGCCGCCGCCCGCCGCACCACCGCCGATATCGGCGCGATCCGCGAGGCGTTGCAGGAAATGGCCGACGTCAGCGACGATCCCGCCGCCGCCGCCCGCGCCGACATCGCCTTCCACCTCGCCATCGCGCGCGCGACGCAGAACGATTATTTTGTCCGGCTGATCGATTTTCTCGGCCTGCGCCTCGTCCCGCCGCGCAACCTGTATCTGGAAGGGCAGTCGGACGAAGCGCACCGCGCCTATGCCGCGCTGGTCCGGGCCGAGCATGAGGCGATCCTGGACGCGATCGTTCGCATGGATTCCGAGCGCGCCCGTGCCGCGGCCCGCCAGCACATGCAGGAAAGCCTCAGCCGCCATTCGCAACTGAGCGAGACCAAGCGGCTGCGAGACCGGGCGGCGTAAGCGAGCGAGCTATTTGAGGATAATGTTCCGACCTGCCATACTCGCCGTCCCATCCGTCATCCCGGCATTCGCCGGGATGACGGATGGGACGGTGCATGACCGGTGGCGCGATCAAATTGGTATGCCGCCGGTTGACGTTACCCAGAGTTATATGACAACAATGATGAAACGCAGCGATAGCCTGCGCCAGTGAGGATGACACCGCGGATGCCCAGCCCTAATCGATCCGCAACGTCATGACCGATCCCGTCGATACCACTGCCGATGCCGCGATCACCGGCGCGGCGACGCGCGCCGGGTCCTATCGCTGGGTGATCTGCGGGCTGTTGTTCGCCGCCACCGCGATCAATTACGTCGATCGTCAGATGATCGGCGTGCTGAAGCCGCTGTTGCAGGCCGATCTCGGCTGGCGCGAGAGCCAGTATGCCGACATCGTGTTCTGGTTTCAGGCCGCCTATGCGATCGGCTTCCTGTGCGTCGGCCGGTTCATGGACGTGGCGGGCGCGCGGGTCGGTTATGCCGTCGCCTTCACCTTCTGGACGTTGGCGCACATGGCGCATGGGCTGGTGAACAGCGTCGTGCAGTTCGCGGTCGTCCGCTTCGCGCTGGGACTGGGCGAATCCGGCAACTTTCCCGCCGGCTTGAAAGTGGTCAGCGACTGGTTCCCGCAACGCGAGCGCGCGTTTGCGGTCGGGCTGTTCAACGCCGGCGCCAATGTCGGCGCGATCGTCACGCCGCTGCTCGTCCCCGCCATCGCGCTCGCCTATGGTTGGCGGATGGCGTTCATCGCGACGGGCGCGTTCAGCGTCGTCTGGTTGATCGCGTGGATCGCCATCTATCGCCGGCCCGAGGAACACACCCGCGTCGGCGCGGAGGAACTGGCGTTCATCCGCAGCGATCCCGTTGCCCCCGCCGGCCATCTGCCGTGGCGCAAGCTGTTCGCGGTGCGCGAGACCTGGGCCTATGCGCTGCCGAAATTCTTCACCGACCCGATCTGGTGGATGTTCCTGTTCTGGCTGCCCGATTTCTTGGGCAAGCGATACGGCCTCGACCTGAAGAGTTTCGGGCCGCCGCTGGTCGTGATCTATGTCATCTCCGATCTGGGCAGCGTGGCGGGTGGCTGGGCATCGTCGCGGCTGTTGAAGGCGGGATACAGCGTCAATGCCGCGCGCAAGCTGACGATGCTGGCCTGCGCGTTCCTGATCCTGCCGATCGTCACCGTGCAATATATCGATTCGCTGTGGACGGCGGTGCTGCTGATCGGGCTCGCCACCGCCGGGCATCAGGCGTTCTCGGCCAATCTCCTGACGTTGCCGTCCGATCTGTTCCCGCGCGCGGCGGTGGGATCGGTGGTCGGCATCGGCGGCACGGCGGGGGCGATCGGCGGCATGCTGATCGCCAAGTTCATCGGCTATGTCCTCGACGTGTCGGGCAGTTACGGCCCGATCTTCGCGGTCGCCGGCGGTGCGTATTTCCTGGGGCTGATCGCACTTCATCTGCTCAGTCCCCGCCTGACGCCGACGCGCGCGGGCCTTCCCCTTGCTGCTTCGGAGACATCCGCATGATCGTCCGCCCCCTTGTCGCGCTGATGGCGGCGCAAGCGCTTGCCCTGCCCGTCGCCGCACAGGCGCCGACCAGCGCGGCCGCCGACACCGCCAGCCCCCGCGCCGCGATCGCCGCGGCCACCCGGTTGGCGGAATGGCAGCTCGGCCGGATGTCCGACACCGCCACCGTGTCGCGCGCAACGCATGAGACGAAGAACCCGCGCGCCTGGGAACAGGCGGTGTTCTGGGTCGGCATGACCGCCCTCGCCGATGCCGGCAAGTCGCCCAAGATCAAACAGGCGATCATGGCAATGGGCCGCGCGAACGAGTGGCAACCGGGCGCGAAGCCCTATTTCGCCGACGATCACGCGATCACCCAATCCTATCTCTGGGCCGCGCGCAACGGCGCCGGGGCGTCGGCGATGGCGCCGACCAAGGCGACCTTCGACCGCATCCTGGCCAAGCCCGCCGTCACCACGCTCGCCTTCGCGGTGCCGCCGGCGGGTTATGGCGACACCGAATGCCTGACGCGGTGGTGCTGGTGCGACGCGCTGTTCATGGCGCCGCCCGCGCTCGTCGCGCTGACGCAGCAGACCGACGATCCCCAGTATCGCGACTTCGCGATGAAGGAGTTCTGGGCGACCACCGACTTCCTGTTCGATCCGGTCGAACACCTGTATTACCGCGACAGCCGCTTCTTCGACCGCCGCGACGACAAGGGGCGCAAGCAGTTCTGGAGCCGCGGCAATGGCTGGGTCTTTGCCGGCATGGCGCGGATCATTCCACTGTTGCCCAAGGGCAGCGCCGACCGTGTCCGCATGGAACGCCTGTTCGTCGAAATGGCGGTGCGACTGAAGGGCCTGCAAAAGCCCGACGGTTATTGGGCGCCCTCGCTGCTCGCGCCCGAAAATGCGCCGCCGGAATCGAGTGGCACCGGCTTCTTCACCTACGGCATGGCGTGGGGGATCAAGGCCGGGCTGCTCGACCGTCCGACCTATGAGCCCGTCGTGCGTCGCGGCTGGGCCGGCCTTGTCCGGGCGATCCAGCCCGATGGCCGGCTCGGCTGGGTGCAACAGGTCAGCGACCGACCGGAAAAAGTGGAGCCGACCGATACGCAATATTACGGCGTCGGCGCGTTCCTGCTGGCGGCCACCGCCGTCGCCGATCTGAATCTCCGCTGATGTTCGAGCGCACCTATTACGCCAGCCATCCCGACATGATGGATACCGCGTCAGGGCAGGACCTGCGCGACCGGTATCTGGTCGGCGGGCTGTTCCGGGCGGGTGAGATCGTCCTCACCTATTCGCATGGCGAACGCTTCATCATCGGTGGCGCGGTGCCGGCGGGCGATCCGATCGCCCTGCCCCGCCAGACGGAACCGGCCAGCGCGGCGGGACATCCCCTGCTGGAACGTCGCGAGATGAGCGTCGTCAACATCGGCCATGGTGACGGCATCGTCACCGTCGATGGCGAGGCGATCACGATCGCCAAATACGAGGCGCTATATGTACCGATGGGATCGGCCGACGTGACCTTCGCGGGCGACGGCGCGCGCTTCTATCTACTGAGCGTCCCGGCCCATGCCGCCTTCCCGCTGCGCAAGCTGGTCCGGGACGAGGCCAATCCGATGGAGCGCGGCAGCCTGAAGACCTCGAACGAGCGGAGCATCTTCCAGTTGCTGCTGCCGCATACCTGCCAGAGCGCATCGCTGTGCCTGGGGCTCACCATCCTGAAACCCGGCAGCGTCTGGAACACGATGCCGCCGCATGTTCATGAGCGCCGTTCCGAAATCTATCTGTATTTCGATCTGGAGGACGACAATCGCGTCTTCCATTATATGGGCCAACCCGACGATCTGCGCCATATCGTGATGGATAACGAGGAGGTGGTGATCTCACCGCCCTGGTCCGTTCACATGGGTGCCGGCACCAGCAACTACAGCTTCATCTGGGCAATGGCGGGCGAGAATCTCGATTACAACGACATGGACGTGCTCGACATCTGCCAGTTGCGCTGACCCGCTTCCCCTTCACCGGCGCTTCGATTAGACGTCGGATCGAAGAGGATGCGGACCATGATCCCATATCGTGAACTTATTCTGGCAATATCGATGCTGGCGGCATCGGCCGTTCAGGCGGCCCCGCGCGACACGGTACCGCTGACGGCGGACTGGCGTTTTAAGCTCGGCGACCAGCCCATGGCCGCGCAAGCCGCGACGTTCGACGATGCCGGCTGGTCGCGCGTGTCCCTGCCGCACAACTGGAACCGGATGGGCGGCACCGCCGAACGGCGCACCGATTACCAGAACGTCCACGGCGCCGGCTGGTATCGCCGCACCTTCGCCACCCCTGACAGCCTCGGCGATCGTCGGGCGTGGATCGAGATCGACGCGGCCAGCATCATCGCCGATGTCTGGGTCAACGGCGTCCATCTCGGCCGTCATGCCGGCGCCTTTGCCCGTTTCCGCTTCGACGCGACGGCGGCGCTGAAGCCGGCGGGCGACAATATATTGGTCATCCGGGTCGACAACAGCTCGCCGCGCGATCCCGGCTCGCCGACCGCGGAAGTGCTGCCGATGAACGGCGACTGGCCGATGTATGGCGGCCTGTACCGCGGTGTCTCGCTGGTCATGACCGATCCGGTCCGCGTCGCGATGCGCGATTTCGGCGGCCCCGGCATCTATGCCCGCACGCTGACCGCCGATGCGACGCGCGCCAAGGTATCAGTAACGACGCGGCTGGAAAACGATCGCCGCCGCGCCGCCGGCGTGCGTGTGCAGGCAACCGTGCTGGACGCCACCGGCCGAACGGTCGCGACCGCCGCCACCCCCGCGACCATCGCCGCCACCGGATCGGGCGTCACCACCCAGACGATCGCCGTCCCGACCCCTCACCTGTGGAACGGTGTCGCCGATCCCTATCTCTACACACTGCGCGTCGAGGTTGTCGGCAAGGGTGGCGCGATGCTGGACCGGGTCGAACAGCCGCTCGGTATCCGCACCTTCCGCATTGACCCGGACACCGGCTTTCACCTGAACGGTCGCGCGCTACCCCTGCGCGGTGTGTCCCGTCATCAGGACCGGCCGGTGAAGGGTTGGGCGATCGACGACGCCGACATCGCCGAGGATATGGCGATCATCAAGGATATCGGCGCCAACACACTACGCCTGGCGCATTATCAACATGCCGACGCCGCCTATGCCGCCACCGACAAAGCCGGCCTGGTGACATGGGCGGAGATACCGCTGGTCGATCGCTCCGCCCCCTGGGCCAGCGCGACGACGACACCGGGCTTCGCCGCCAATGCCGAACAGCAACTGCGCGAATTGATCCGCCAGAATTACAACCATCCTTCGATCGCCGTCTGGTCAATCGCCAACGAAGTGAACCTCGAAGCCGCCAAGGGTCGCGGTACGTCGAACGCCCGGCCGCTGCTCGAACGCCTGCAGCGCGTCGTTCATGATGAAGACCCGTCGCGCCCCGCCACGCTGGCCGATTGCTGCGGATCGATCCCGGCGGAGGCGCGCGCGGGCCTCGATACGGTGGCGGGGATCACCGATGTGATCGGCTATAACCGCTATCATGGCTGGTATGCCAACGACGTCAACCTGCTCGGCCCCGACCTCGCCCGCCTGCATAAGCTCTATCCGCACCAGCCGATTTCGATCAGCGAATATGGTGCGGGCGGTGCGCTGACCCAGCACAGCGACGATCCGCGCGGTGGCCCGATCGCCGCATTCGGCCGCCCACATCCGGAGGAATTCCAGAACTATATCCTGGAAGAAAGCTGGCGCCAGATCGCCGCTGCACCCTTCGTCTGGGCGAGCTGGGTGTGGAACATGTTCGATTTCTCGAACGAGCTGCGGCTGGAAGGCGACCTGACCGACACCAACGACAAGGGGCTGGTGACGTTCGACCGCCGGACGAAGAAGGACGCGTATTATTTCTACAAGGCGAACTGGTCCGCCGATCCGTTCGTCCACCTGACCGGCAGCCGCCACGCCGATCGCCCCTATCCGCTGGCCGAGGTGAAGGCATATAGCAACCAGCCAACGCTGCGCCTGACACTGAACGGCCGCGCGATCGGTACGGCGACCTGCGCGATGGGCATCTGCCGCTGGCCGAACGTCGCGCTGACCCCCGGCGACAACCGGTTCGAGGCATCGGGCGACGGCGTGGCGGATACGATGACATGGCGGTTTGCCGGCCGCGCCGATACCTACGCCATCCGCGCCGGCACCCTGACCGGCGGGGTAGGCAAGGATGGCAAGCGATGGGGATCGGACGTCTTCATGATCGGCGGCACCGGCCATTTCCGCGACCAGCCCTCATCCTCGCGCGGCGGCCAGCCGGGTCCAGTGCGGCCGGTCGCCGGCACTGTGGATCAGGCGCCGTATGAAAGCTGGCGCGAGGGGAATTTTCGCTATGCCATTCCCGTCGCCAAGGGGCGGTATCGTGTTACGCTGCACCTGTTCGAACCGGTCGCTGACAAGCACCGCGGCCAGCGCGTCTTCACCGTCGCGGCCGAGGGGAAGGCGATGGGCAAGCCGATCGACATGGTGCGCGAAGCCGGCGGGGCGATGACCGCGCTGACCCGACGCTTCACGGTCGATGTCGGCGACGGCGTGCTTGACCTGAGCTTTGCGGGGCAAGCCGGCGATGCGATGGTGTCGGGGATCGAGGTTGAGCCGTCCTGAACAGCTTCCCCGACCTCTGCCGGGGAAGCGAAACGGCCACGCGCGCGCTTCATGCCCGCTGAACGAGCATCACACGGCGCCGTTCAACCCCGCCATCACCTGATCGAACCGTCCCTCCGCCTCGGCATGGCGGAGCATCTTCACCCGTTCGACCAGTATCTCCGATGGTGTCGGCTGCTGTTCGAACAGGCCCATCACCTCGTCGATATAGTCGGCAAGCGGCATATACATATCGCGCGTTGCCTGTCCTGGTGTCAGGTCGGTCTGCACGCCGGGAGGTGCCAGTTCGATCACCTCGACCTGCCCGTGCAACTGGTGCCGCAGCGACAGCGTGTAGGAATGGATCGCCGCCTTGGTCGCGGAATAGGTCGGCGCCGACACCATCGGCACGAACGCCAGCCCCGACGTGACGTTCACGATTACCGGGTCCGGCTGGCGCGTCAGATGATCGACCAGCGCGTTGGTCAGCCGGATCGGCCCCAGCAGATTGGTGACGATCATCGCCTCCGCATCCGCCAGATCGCGTGCGCCGGTCAGGGTTTCGCTGCGCATGATGCCGGCATTGTTGATGACGACGTTCAGCGCGGGATGATCGGCGATCAACCGATCGGCGAACGTGGCGATCGCGGCCGGATCCTCGACATCGACGACCATCGCGGCCATCCCGTCATGCCCGGCGATCGTCTCGTCCAGCGCATCGCGGCGGCGGCCGGCGACGATCACCTGATTGCCCAGCGCGTGAAACCGGCGTGCCAGCGCCTGGCCGATACCGGACCCGCCGCCGGTGATGAGAATGGTGTTGCCGGTCGGTTTCATCGCAGATTCGTCCTTGCGTGCAGAAGTGTGATCGAGCGGCCCAACGCACGAGCGACACGATCGGGGCTTTCCGCCGCCGCGCCATCGGCTTAATCGAACGACCGATGATCAACCGTGCGCGCCGTTTCCTCTCGGAAGAGCAGTGGACCTTCGCCCCGCACGAGGCGCCGGTAATGCCCGGCTCCCCCGGTTCACCCGATCATCCGCATCATCGCCGCCTTGCCTACGGCCTGATCGCCGTCCTCCTTGGCCTGACCGCCGGGTTCGGCAACGCGCTGATCTCGGCGAACACCTATACGTTGCAGGGTGCGCTGGGCCTCGATCCGGCGCAGATCGCGTGGTTGCCGACGGTCTATGTGATGACCAACGTGTCGATCAACCTGATCATGATAAAGTTCAGGCAGCAATTCGGCCTGCGCCCGTTCGCGATGATCTTCCTCGGTATCTATGCGCTCCTCACCTTCGCGCATCTGTTCGTCCACGGCTTCGCGTCGGCGATCGCAGTACGGGCGGCCAGCGGCATGGCGGGCGCCGCCGTGTCCAGCCTGTGCCTGTATTACATGATGCAGTCGCTGCCCGCGAAATGGCGGCTGAAAGCGGTGGTGCTGGGCATCGGCGTGCCGCAATGCGCGACGCCGCTCGCGCGCCTGTTCTCGCCCGATCTGCTGGCGATGTCGCAATGGCGGACTTTGTATCTGTTCGAGTTGGGACTGGCGCTGCTCAGCCTTGCCGCCGTCGCGACGCTCCGCCTGCCGCCGACCACGCGGCAAAAGGCGTTCGAGCCGCTCGATTTCCTCACCTTCGTCCTGTTCGCGGGATCGATGGCGCTGTTTTCCGCGGTGCTCGGTCTTGGCCGGATCGTCTGGTGGACGGAAGCCGGGTGGATCGGCTGGGCGCTGATCGCCGCCATCCCGATGCTGGCGGCGGCGCTGATGATCGAACATCACCGCGCCAATCCACTGCTCAACACCCGCTGGCTGGGCAGCGCCGACATCGTCCGCTTCACGATCGTCACGATCATGGCGCGCATCGTCCTGTCCGAACAGACCTATGCCGCGGTCGGCCTGTTGACGACGCTGGGGCAGAACAACGATCAGCTCGTGCCGTTCTTTTCGATCATCTTCGCTGCCTCGGTCGCGGGGGTCGTGCTGAGCGCGGTCATGCTCGACGTGAACAAGCTGGCGCATCCGGTGATGCTGTCGATCGGCCTCGTCGCGGTCGCCGCCTATGTCGATTCCTATTCGACCAGCCTGACGCGCGCGCCGCAGCTTTACCTGACGCAGGCGCTGATCGCGTTTTCCGCGACCTTCTTCCTCGGCCCATCGCTGCTGTTCGGCATGACGCGCGCGCTGAAGGAGGGGAGCGGCCATATCATCAGCTTCATCGCGCTGTTCGGGATCATCAATTCGATCGGCGGC
This sequence comes from Sphingomonas sp. Leaf339, assembly GCF_001426195.1. Lineage (GTDB taxonomy): Bacteria > Pseudomonadota > Alphaproteobacteria > Sphingomonadales > Sphingomonadaceae > Sphingomonas. The sequence continues at coordinate 254,400 of NZ_LMRS01000034.1, forward strand.
CTTGGTGGCGCCGCTTTGCTCGGCACCTATCAGGTGGTGCGCGAGAAGGAGAACAGCGCCGCGATCGTCGAACAGCTCGACGCCAGCAACCCGATCGTGACGCAGCGTATCCAGGCAGGCGGCGCGGCGGTAGGTCGCGTCGTCGGCGATCCGGCGCTGCGATCGGCGGAGGGCGCCGCGATCCTGGCCCAGACCGCGACGCGCGAGGCGAACGTACTGGCGTATGACGACGTATTCCGCCTCGTCGCGATCCTGGCGGCGGCGACGTCGGCCTATCTCGCTTTCCTCCTCGCACGTCGGCGCTGGCGCGAACGGCGTGCGGTGGCCATGTAGGGGCCCGCATGACCGATACCCGATCCCCTGTCTCCACCAGCCCTGTCTCCCCCGGCCCCGTGACCGAGGAACGCGCCGCCGAGGTCGCGCCGGTCGCGGCCCCCGTCGCCGCGCCGGTCGGTTCCGGCTGGCGCCCCGCCCGGCCCAGTCGCACGGCCCTCATCGTCATCACACTAGTCGCCATCGCCGGCGTGCTGGCGGTGCTCGCGGCGTGGCGGTTGCCGCCGTTCACGTCGGACTATGAATCGACCGACAACGCCTATGTTCGCGGTCGCACCACTGTCATCAGTCCGCAGGTGTCGGGATATGTGACGAAGGTGCTGGTCCGCGACTTCGCCACCGTGACCGCCGGTACGCCGCTGGTCCAGATCGACGACCGCATCTATCGCCAGCGCGTCGAGCAGGCCGAGGCGCAGGTCGCCGCCCAGTCCGCCACGCTCGACAACGCGCTGCAATCCGCGCGCAGCCGTCAGGCCAGCCTCGCCGCGCAGACCGCCGCCGTCGCCAATGCCGAGGCGCAGTTGATGCGCGCGCAAGCCGACATGAACCGCGTCAACGACCTCGTCACCGACGGATCGGTCAGCTTACGCGAACGCGACCAGACGCTGGCGGCGCTGCGTCAGGCGCAGGCCGGTGTGCGTCAGGCACAGGCCGCGCGCGAGATCGCCCGTCAGGATATCCGCACCGTTGAGGTCGGTCGTGGCGGCCAGCAGGCGGGTGTTTCGGGTGCGGAAGCGGCCCGTCGCCTCGCGCAGATCGATCTAGCCAATACGCTGGTCCGCGCGCCGGAGACGGGTCGCCTGAGCGAGGTCGGCGTGCGGCTGGGGCAGTACGTTACCGCCGGGTCGCAGTTGATGTTCCTCGTGCCCCCCGAAACCTGGGTCATCGCCAATTTCAAGGAGGCGCAGACCGCGCGGATGGCGGTGGGCCAGCCCGCGTCGTTCACCGTCGATGGCCTCGCCAATGCGCGCCTGACCGGGCATGTCGAGCGGCTGTCGCCGGCCGCCGGTTCGGAATTCGCGGTGCTGAAATCGGACAATGCGACCGGCAATTTCACCAAGGTGCCGCAACGCATCGCGGTGCGCATCCGCATCGATCCCGGCCAGCCGCTGATCGACCGGCTGCGCCCAGGCATGTCGGTGCAGGCGCGTGTCGATACCTCGGGTGGACCCGCCGTCCGGTGAAGAAGCTCGGCTCGCTGACGGTCGTGCTAGCCCTCGCGGCCTGCGCCGGCCCGCGCCCCGCGCCGCCCGCCGGAGTCGCGGTGGTCGCGCCGCCGGCCTGGCGCACCGCGCTCGGCCCCGGCGCGCCGATCCGCACCGACTGGTGGAACGCGTTCGGCGACCCGGTGCTGACCGGCTATGTCACCCGCGCGCTCGCCAACAGCCCTGATCTCGGCGCCGCCGCCGCGCGGGTCGAGGAAGCGCGCGCCGCCGAGCGCCTCGCTCGTGCACAGCAATCGCCGCTCGTCACCGCCGGCGTGCCGCTGACCGATGGCCAGACCGTCAGCCCGTTCGGTACGCCCAGCACGGCGATCGGCGCGCAGCCGCTGGTGCAGGCCAGTTACGACCTCGACCTGTTCGACCGCCTGAAATCGGCGAGCGCCGCCGCCCGCGCGCAGGCTTTGGCCAGCGAGGGCGCACGCGACACCGTGCGCCTGGCGATCGCCAGCGGCGTCGCCACAGGCTACATCACGCTGCGCGCGCTCGACCACCGGTTGCTGGTCGCGCGCCAGACGCTGGCGGCGCGCGCGGAGTCGCTGCGCATCGCCCGCCGCCGCGCGGAGACCGGCTATACGTCGAACCTCGAACTGCGTCAGGCGGAGGGCGAATATCACGCCGCCGAACAACTGGCGCCACAAGCGCAGTTGCTGATCGCGCGGCAGGAAAATGCACTGAGCGTCCTGATCGGCGATCCGCCCGGCCCGATCACCCGCGGGCTGGCGCTCGACCGGCTCGCCGCGCCCGCCATCCCCGATGGTCTGCCCGCCGACCTGCTCCGTCGCCGTCCCGACCTGTTCCAGGCCGAACAGACGCTGGTCGCCACCGACCGGAGCCTCGACAGCGCGCGCGCCGCGCTACTGCCCGGCATCTCCCTCACCGGATCAGCGGGTGTCGTACTGTCGACCGCGTTGTCGAACCCGATCGGCGTCTTCTCGCTGGGTGGCAGCATCCTGTCACCGCTGTTCGACGGCGGCCGGTTGCGCGCGCAGGCAAGCGCCGCCGCCGCCCGGCGCGATGCCGCCGCCTTCGCCTATCGTCGCAGCGCGCTGACCGCCTTTCGCGAGGTCGACGACAGCCTCGCCGGCGTCCTGCGCTCGGGCCAGCAGGCGACCGCGCTGGCCGCGCAGCGTGAGGCGCTGGCCGGCGCGCTGCGCAACGCGTCGAACCGCTACCGGGCCGGATATTCATCGTACATCGACCAGCTCGATGCGCAGCGCGGTCTGCTGACCGCCGAGCTTACATTGATTCAGGCGAGGGCCGATCGCCTCAACGCCTATGTCTCTCTCTATCAGGCGCTAGGCGGTGGATGGTCGAGCGCCGACCTCACCGACATTAATCGATAGCAGTATTTCCATTATATGGGATGACTATCGGAAGTATAGAATACCGATTGCAATCCTAAAATTGATAGTACATATCCGGCCCTAACGGGAGGACGGTCCGAACATACGGTCCGCCCCGATCCAGGGGGATGGATAATGAAGCGGAATGTGTACGTCACACTGATGGCCACCGCCGCAGCTTTTGCGGTGCAGCCGACAATGGCGCAGAGCCAGTCGATCGCGCGCGACCAGCCGGCGACCTCTGCCACCAACCGCCCGCCGACCCCCGTCACCGGCACCGATCCGCAGACCGATACCGCCCCGCCCGCGCAGGCCGACGCTGCCGTGCAGGCGCAGGTCGAGGGCAATGCCCCGGTCGGCGACACCGACATCGTCGTCACCGGCATCCGCCAGAGCTACGCCAATGCGCTCGCCGCCAAGCGCAACGCGGTCGGCGTCACCGACGGCATCTCGTCCGATGGCATCGGCCGCTTCCCCGACCTGAACGTCGGCGAGGCGTTGCAGCGTGTCCCCGGCGTCCAGATCAACCGCGAGGCGGAAAGCCGCGACGCCACGATCAACCTGCGCGGCCTGCCCGGCACCTATGCCCGCACCACGTTGAACGGCAGCACCTTCGCCGATCCCGTGCTCGACGGCTCCAGCCCATTAGGTGCGTTCGAATCGGACGTGTTCAGCGCGTTTCAGATCATCAAGTCGCCCTCCGCCGCCGACCAGCCCGGCGGCATCAGCGGCAATGTCGATCTCCAGATCCAACGTGCACTGGCCCGCAAGGACGGTGCCCTGTCGGTGAAGCTGGCCGGCGCGTACGAGGAGCTGACCGAGAAGTTCAATCCCGCCGGCTCGCTCTCCTATTCCAAGCATCTGCTGAACAACACGCTCGGCGTGTATTTCGTCGGTGCCTATTCCAAGCAGAATTTCCGCCGCGATTCGATCACCTTCGCGCAGTACACGCCGCTGTCGCGCACCACGACGCCGGATTATGTCGCCCGCTTCGGTGCCGCCGGCACCCCCAACGTGCTGTTCCCGTCCGACATCCGCCAGTTCGTGAAGACCAACAAGGGCGATCGCTTCACCATCGCCTCGGGCGCGGAATGGGCGGCGACGGACGAGCTGACCTTTGGCCTGAACGGGCTCTATACCCGCCGCAACTATAGCGACGCGAACACCGACATCATCGATTACGACATGCGCGATGCGAACACGGTCGTGAACCCGACCGGCGACGCCTTCACGCTGCCCGATGGCAACCGATATGTGAACGCGTACGACTTCCGCAATGCGCGTGTCTTTGCCTCTGCCCGTGCCGAACCGTCGAAGATCCAGTCCTACGGCATCTATGGCGATATCGGCTACAAGACCGACGAGTGGCGGTCGCTGACCACCTTCTCCTATTCGGATGCCAGCAACTCCGTCATCCAGACACAGTTCGATTACCGCAAACTGCCCAGCGCTGCGGGTAACGGCACCAGCGGTTCAGCCTTTTCGGGCGGCAGCAATATCGAGGACTTCCGTTTCCTGCTGAACCCCTCGCCCGCCGTCACCTTCACGCCGGGGCCATTCGCGGTGCTCGATGCCAACCAGTTGCGCAACGCATCGGGCGACGTGTTCATCGTCGCGGGCAGCGAGAGCATCGCCAAGAACAACCTGTATGCCGGCCAGACCGATCTAGAGCGCTATTTCGACGGTAATCTGTTAAAAAGTATCCAGGTCGGCGCGCGGTTCGAGAAGACCAAGTTCACGTCGCAGCAATACCGGTCGACCGTGTTCGGCGTGCAGCAGCAGAACATCAATGCGGGCCTGATCGTGCAGAGCCCGTATGCCGGCGACTTCTTCGGCGGCAATCTCGCCGGGTACAGCACCAACTGGCAGACACTGAATTTCGCCGCGACCGACGCCGCGCTGAAGCCGGTGACGGTGGGCGCGGGCCAGACGCTGACCGCGAATGGCTTCGTCAACAACACCGCCGATGGCGGCGTCGGCTCGCTCAACTTCAACCTGACCAACGATATCGTATCCAGCTATGCGATGGCCAAGCTCGACACGACGCTGCTCGGCATCAACATCCGCAGCAATGTCGGCCTGCGTTACGAACATACCCGGCAGCAGACCGATTCGACGCAGTTGTTGCTCGGCCAGCCATCGACGGTGGAACGCAGCAGCACTTATGGCGAGTGGTTGCCGTCGATCCTGGTCGCCGCCGACCTGACCGACAAGCTGGTGTTGCGCGGCGCCTATTACCGCTCGTTCGTGCGGCCGCAGCCGCGCCAGGTATCGCCCTCCACCGTCATCAGCGGCGGCGGCGCCTTGTACAACGTCACGCTGGGCAATGTCGGCATCAAGCCGTTCACTGCCAATTCGTTCGACGCCTCGCTGGAATTCTACAACCGGCCGGGCGGCGTGGTGTCGGTCGCGGCCTTCTCGAAGAAGATCGACGGCCTGATCGCGCCGATCACCGATCGCTCGCTGCTCTGCCCGGCGGACGGCGGCGGCTTCGGCCTCGGGCCGCTGCGCCTGGTCGGCGACAGTTGCCAATCGACGACGCTCGTGTCGGCGGGTCAGCCGGTGCAGGTCGTGGTGGGCGGCAACATCAATTCGACCAGCCCGATCACCGTTCGCGGCCTGGAATTCTCGGTTCAACAGAATTTCGATTTCCTGCCCGGCGTTCTGTCGGGGCTGGGCGGACAGGTGAACTATTCGCTTACCGACGTCAGCGGCCGGGCGTCGAACGGCACCGAAGCCATCCTGCCCGGCGTATCGAAGCACGTCGTCAACGTGATCGGCTATTACGAGACAAAGCTTTTCGGCATCCGCGGCACGTACAACTACCGCAGTAAATATGATCTGGCGGCCGGTGGCACCTTTGCCGGCGCGGCGCGGCAGGTGAAGGCGCGCGGCCAGGTCGATGCCTCCGCCTCGCTCAACATCAATGACAGCATCTCGCTGACCGCCGACGCGTTCAACCTAACCAACGCCAAGCGCATCGAGTTCGAGAATTCGGAGCTGAAACCACGCCGCGCCGATTACGACGGCCGGACATACCAGATCGGGGTACGGTTCGCGCTGTAACCCCCGATGGGGAGGCGCGCGCACTCCCCTCCTTGCGCCTCCCCTTCTTTGTCCTGACGGAAAGTGCCGCCCGATGTTCCACCGCCCGTTCATGACCGTCCTGCTGGCCGCCTGCGCCCTGCCAGCCATCGCCGCGCAGCGTCCGGCGGGTGCCACTGCCGAGGTACCGGCCGGTCCCGAACTGTCGGCGATCGACCGCGTCTGGTCCGGCCACAGCGCCCGCTTCGCGTTGCAGGTGACGGCGGATGCGATCATCGTCGCCTATTACGACGCCAACCGGCAACTGACCGTCGCGTCGCGCCCGCGCCGGTCGGCGGCGTGGGTGTATCACAAGCTCGACAGCTGGTTGGGCTGGGACAGCCATAATTACATCGCGATGGCGGTGGATACGCCGGGCCAGATCCACGTCGCCGCCAACATGCACGGCGACCCGATGGTCTATTACCGCAGCACCGTGGCCGGCGACGTCCGCGCGCTGGCGCGGGTGCGCGTGATGGTCGATTCCGCGGTCGAGGCGAAGATGACCTATCCCATCTTCCTGCGCGATGGCGCCGGCCGGCTGGTCTATAAATATCGCGACGGCAGCAGCGGCAACGGCAACGAAATCTACAACGTCTATGATACCGCGACGAAGACGTGGACGCACCTGCTCCAGACACCGCTGACCGATGGCGAGGGCCAGCGGAACGCGTATTTCATGGGGCCGGTGCTGGGGCCGGACAAATATTTCCATATCGCCTGGGTCTGGCGCGAGACGCCAATGGCGGAAACCAACCACGACCTGTCCTATGCTCGCAGCCGCGATCTGGTGCATTGGGAACGCGCGGACGGCACCCCCCTGCCGCTGCCGATCAAGCTTTCCACCGCCGAGATCGTCGATCCCGTGCCGGTCGAGGGCGGGATGATCAACAACAATACGATCATCGGCTTCGACCCCGCCGGCGCGGCGATGATTACGTTCCACAAGTTCGATGCCAAGGGAAACACCCAGATCTACGTCGCCCGGCACGAGGCGAAGGGATGGCGTATTGCGCAGGTCAGCGACTGGCAGGGATTTCGCTGGGATTTCCGTGGTGGCGGCTCGCTGGAAAGCCGGTTGTTCGTGAAGGGCGCCGAACCCGTCGGCCGCGACCGCATCCGCGTATCGGTGATCCGCGACGGCAATCCGATCGACTTTCTGCTCGATGCGAAGACATTGAAGCGGCTGGAAGAGAAACCGGGCGTGCTGTTGGCGGAAAAGCTGGCCGGATCGATCACCACGCCGGCGGGTATGATGCTGAACACGGTCGAGGACGCGAGCGGCATCGCGCTGGCGTGGCCGACCCGCCCACCGCATCGCGACCTGCCGAGCGAGGATATTCCCGATCCCACCGTGTTACGGATGGTAATGCCGCGTTAAATACCGTTCCCCGACGGAGGCCGGGGCCCAGTCGGAAAGGTCTTCGTAACGGAGCGAAGCGCCCGTTCGGCAACGTCCCCCAACTGGACCCCGGCCTCCGCCGGGGAACAGGACTACCGCGCCGTCACCGCAGCCTGATCCACCGGCACCACCGGCAACCACACCCGGCTCGGCGTCGCGCCGCCGCGTTCGATCGTTACCGTCGCCTTCTGGTAATCGGCCTTCTTCGCCAGGAAGATGTTCGGCACATGTTTCTGCGGATTACGGTCGTAGAGCGGGAACAGGCTGGACTGCACCTGCACCATGATCCGGTGTCCCGGCTGGAACACATGGTTCACCGTCGGCAGGCGGAATTTATATTCCTGCACCTTGCCGGCCGGGATCGCCGATGGCTTGGCGAAGCTATCGCGATACCGGCCGCGAAAGATGTCGAGGCTGATCGGCAGTTCGTACCCGCCCATCTTCTCATCCGTCGCATTCTCCGCCGGATAGACGTCGATCACCTTCACCACGAAATCGCCGTCGGTCCCGGTCGTCCGCGCGAACAGATCGGCGATCGGCGCGCCTGATACGCGGACCGGCGCGGTCAGCACCGGCGTGCTGTACGTCATCACATCGGTGCGTCCATCGACGCCGCGCTGGTCACTGACCAGCCAGTCGCCCCAGCGGCCATCGCCGAAATTCACGGGGCGCGGCAGATGCGGAACCGGCTTGGCAGGATCGGAGACGTAGCTGTCGTCCCCCGCCGCCTGCTTGCCGAACCCCAGGCCGCCGTCCGCGCCGAAATTGATCGCGGTCAGCGGCGCGGCGCACCCCTGTTCGCAGGCCAGCGGCCAGCTCGTCAGCTTGTCCCAATGGTTCTCGCCGGTGTTGTAGATCGCGGCGGCCGGCAGGTTCGCCGCCGGCCCGTCTTTCAGATACTGGTCGAACAGCGGCAGCACCATCTGCTCGCGGAACTGCGCGGCGGTGTCGCCATTCCACTGGAACGGCCCCAGCGAGCGGCCCTCGCGGTTCACCTGGCTATGCCGCCACGGCCCCATGACCAGGAAATTGTTGCCCGTTTTTCCCTTGGCCTTCAGCGCCTCCCACGCGGTGATCGCGCCGTACATGTCCTCCTGATCCCACAGGCCCTGTTCCCAGATCGTCGGCACGTTCGACGGATTGGCCGCCAGCAGCTTGTCCAGCGCCTGCCCGGACCAGAACCCGTCATAGGCGGGGTGCGACACCATCCGCTGCCAATACGGCAGCTGGTCGTATCCCGATTTCTTCGCCCAGTCCCCGGCGGAACCAATGTCACGGAAATTCTCGTAATCGTCCCAGCCACCGGTCGGCGGCGCCGAGCCGGCACCCTTGTATCCGGTCTGCGATCCCAGCCAAGCGATGTTCGCCAGGCGGAAGGCGCCGTAATGGAACCAGTCGTCGCCCATCCAGCCGTCGATCATCGGACTTTCGGGCGCCGCCACCTTCAACGCCGGATGCGGATTGAGCAGCGCCATGACGACGGTGAAGCCCTCGTACGACGATCCGATCATCCCGACCTTGCCGTTCGATTCGGGCAGGTTTGCCTTGTTCACTAGCCAGTCGATCGTGTCGTACGCATCGGTGACGTGATCGACCTTCGTCGGATTCAGCGGCCCGATCACCGGCCGCGTCACGACGTAATCGCCCTCCGACCCGTATTTGCCGCGCACGTCCTGATACACGCGGATGTAGCCGCCCTTCACGAACATCTCGTCCGCCAGCGGTAACGTGGCGAGCATCGATGAACTGTCGCTGCGGCTGGCGCGACCCTTGGCGTTGTAGGGCGTGCGCGTCAGGACGATGGGCGCATTCGTCGCGCCTTTCGGCACCACGATCACCGTGTACAGCTTCGTGCCGTCGCGCATCGGCACCATCACCACCCGCTTGTCGTAATCGTTCTGCGCGGTCGGCGGCGTGAAATTGGCCGGGATATCGCCACCCGCCGGTGCGGTGGCCGTCTTCGGCGCCGGCGCCTGTTGCGCGAGGACGGGCGCCACCACCAACGACGCGGCAGCGGCAAACAGGACAGATTTCAACATGGAACAATCTCGCACCGAAAGGGACATGCCGGCATCGTGACGCCCATCACGTCCAAGATCAATCCGTGATATAATATTGCACGGCGGCGGCGCGATCAGCCGCGCCCACAAAAAAAAGAGGCGCAGGCTTACGCCGGCGCCTACTTCGACAACCCGCTGACCGTCCTAGAACGTGGCGCGCGCCGTGACCGTGAACGTCCGCCCGTCATAATCCGCACGACGGATCAGGCGCGGATCACCTTCATATTCGACGCGGATCGCGTTGGTCAGGTTATACGCATCGAACGACAGCGATACCGTTTCGCTGACATTGTACGACGCGGACAGATCGAGCTGACCGCGCGACCGCACCTGGCGCGCCGCGCCGGTGAACGTGCCGGCCGAGGCCAGGTCGTATTTGCTGCGCACGTTGTACACTAGGCGAAGTCCGTAATCATCGGTTTCGTAATAGCCGATGATGTTGGCGTTGTGGCGCGACACGCCCGGCAACGTCGCCTGTGCCCCCGACGCGGTCTTGCCGCTGATGTCGGTGAAGGCATAGTTGAAGCCGCCGCCCAGGTGACTCAGCGCGCCCGGCAGGAAATCGAGCGTCTGCTGAAGGTTGAACTCCAGGCCGCGCACCGTGATCGGGCTGTCTTGATTGACGAAGCCGCTGGCCGCGACGAGGAACGGCGTCGGCACCGCACCGCCCGTGTAGACCAGGCTGCTTTCGCACCGGTCGCCATTCACGGTCAGCGTACCGAGGCCCAGCGCGGTCGCGTTCGGCGGGCAGAGCTGGCGCGGGTCGGAGATGGTGGCGATCAGCCCGGTGATCCGCTTCTGGAAGCCGGCGACCGAGATGATGCCGTTCGGCCGGTTGTACCATTCCAGCGACAGATCGAGCGAGGTCGAATCATACGGCTTCAGATCGGGGTTGCCGAGCGTCAGCGAATAGACGCCGTTGACCGGATTGCCGACGATCGTGACCGGCGTGAACTGGCGCGGCTGCGGACGGACGTAGGTGCGATACGCCGCACCGCGCAGCAACAGCTTGTCGCTGAGGTCGGCCACCACGATGAACGACGGCAGCAGCTTGCCGTACTTGTTCTCGTAGGTGACGGTCCGGAAATCCGCGGGCGAACCGATCGTGCCGGTCAACGATACGCGGTTCAGCGCATCGATCGTGTTGCGGGCATATTCATACCGCAAACCGCCATTGCCGCGGATGCGGATGTTGCCGATGTCGAAACTATACTTCAGCTGTCCATAACCGATCGCCAGATCGGTCGTGTTGTCGAAATTGTAGAGGGAATAATTGTTGTCGTTGTAGCGGATGTTGAACCCTTGCGGCGACAGCGCCCCGCCCGGAAACACCGTGACAGGCTGAAGCTGGTCGATCGCATATTGGAACCGCGACGTCTGCCAGTTGGTGGTGTACGTTCCCGCCTTGCCACCGAAGAAATCGTCGGCAGTCGGCGACTGCTGCAGGAAGCTGCCGTTGATGTTCTGGGTTTGGATGCCGAACGCCGAGATGCGATAGCCCTCGGACCGGAAATCATTATGCTCGAAGCGGAAACCCGCCTGAATGCCGGTCAGCACGCTGTTGGTGAAGCTGCGCTCGACATCTCCCTGATACGCCAGCACTTCGGTCGTGACATAGCTTTCGGTGCCGGTCAGCTGCAGGCGATTGGTGCGCCCGGCGGCGGTGGGCGAGTTGTAATATTGGGTAGGATCGGCGACGCCGCCCCAATACCAGGTCGGCACCGCGCTGCTGATGAGGGGATCGGGGCTGAGCGAATAAAAGAAATCGTTCAGATTACCCGCACCGGTACGCAGCGTACCGGACCCGCCATTGCCGCTCGTCGTCTGCAGCCGGTCGAAATCGAGCGAAAGCTCGGCAGACTCGTTGCGGGCCTTCGATGCGGTCAGCACCGTGCTCAACCGCCAGACATCGTCGCTATATTCCGCCTTGCCGTTGATACCCCATGCCCGCTGGACGATACCCAGCCGGCGGGTCGAAGCGCGCGGATCGGCGGCGTTGCTGAAATCGATGTCGGTGACGACGTAACGTCCGTCGTCCAGCGCGATCGGCTGCGACCGCGCCGTCAGCGTGCTGACATCGTTGTTCCCGACGATCGACAGATACTGCGTCGTCTTCGGCAACCGGCGATCGGTGTAGAAACCGGTGACGCCGATGCGGGTCCGGTCATTCGGTTTCCACTCCGCCCCCGCCGCGCCGGTGTAGAGGTCGCCGGGATTGATGCGCGAATATTGGCGCAACTGCGAATTATAGAGGACGCCGGCGGTGGTCGTCGATCCGGTGCAAGATGGGCACGCAGCCGACCGTGGGTAATAGGCGCCGAGCGTCGAGGCATTGGCCTGCGCCTGAGCAGCCGAGAACGCCGAATAGCTGTTGAATTGCAGCGTATCGCGGCGGAAATTCTCCTTCTTGTACGCCAACACGCCAAAGATCGCGAAGCTGTCGGAGAACAGGTGATTGTAACCGACCGTCGCGCCCGGCGCGAAGCGATCGCCGAGCTGGTTAAATTCCAGCGCAGCCTTGACGAATCCACCTTCCTTGCGGCTGAGCGCGGGTGCGATCTGCAGGTCGACATTGCCCGACAGGCCGCCGGACTGGGCGTTGGCGAGTGGCGACTTGTCGATCACGATGGCGCTGAAGATGTCGGCGTTGAAGGCGCCCAGCGGTGCCGCTTCCGCCAGCACCGGCTCGGCAAAGGCGACGCCGTTGATGGTCAGTCGGGCATATTCGCCGGGCAGGCCGCGCAGGTTGATCGTCGCGTTGCGGCCTTCGGCCTCGCGGTTGATCTGCACGCCCGGCACCCGCTGCAACGCCTCACCGACGTTCAGGTCGGGAAAGCGGCCGAGACCATCCGACGAGATGCCGTCGGTGATCGCGATCTCGTTCTTCTTCGACCGGATCGCGTCGGCATAGCTCTGGCGGAAACCGGTGACGACGATGTCGGCGCCGGGCTGTTCGGTCGCCTCGGGCTGCGACTGCGGATCGGCGGCGGTCGTCTGCGACGGATTGGCCGGCGTGGCGACGGTGGGCGTCGGCGTGCTGACGACCGGGGTTTCAGCCGGCACATCGGCCGGTGTCGTCGTCTGTGCATCCTGCGCGAAGGCCGGCACCGCCGTCAGCATCGTCGCACCCAGCAACGCCGTCGCCATGGCCACCCGACGTGCCGCGTAAATCGTCTTCATCATCTCATCCCCTCTTGTCGTTGTTTGCACGCCTTTTCAGGCGCGTCGTTGTCGCTCCCGGTCGCTCACCAGTTCCACAGGGTGCCGTCCTCCAGCCGGTTCACCGGCAGGTAGGCGCGTCGATATTCATACCCCTTGGCAAGTTCTTCATCGATGTCGACGCCAAGGCCAGGCGCGTCGCCCGGATGCATCATGCCATCGGTAAAAGTGTACGCGTGCGGGAAGACCGCGTCGGTCTCCGCCGTGTGGCGCATATATTCCTGGATGCCGAAATTGGGCACCGACAGGTCGAAATGCAGCGCGGCGGCCATGCAAACCGGCGACAGGTCGGTCGCGCCGTGGCAGCCGGTGCGCACCTGATACAGGTCCGCCAGCGCCGCGATCCGGCGCAGGTGCGTGATGCCGCCGGCATGGACCACGGTCGCGCGGATGTAATCGATCAGCTGGTTTTCGATCAGCTCCTTGGCGTCCCAGATCGAATTGAAGATCTCGCCCACCGCCAACGGTGCCGTTGTATGCTGGCGGATCAGCTTGAACGCCTCCTGATTCTCGGCCGGGGTCGCATCCTCCAGCCAGAAAGGGCGATACGGCTCCAGGTCCTTGCCCAGCCTTCCCGCCTCGATCGGGGTCAGGCGATGGTGGATGTCGTGGAGCAGATGGACATCCCAGCCCAGCGCTTCGCGCGCCCGCTCGAACAATTCGGGCACGACGCGCAGATACTTGCTGGTCGACCAGACATTCTCGCTCGGCAGATCAGCATCGGCGGGCTCGTAGAAATAGCGATCCTTGCTGACGCCGTAGGTCGATGCCATCCCCGGCACGCCGCATTGCAGGCGGATCGCCTTGTAACCCTGCCGCTGGTAATCCAGCGCCGCCTCAATCGTATCGTCGATCGTCGCACCATTGGCATGACCATAGACCATCACGGCTTCGCGACTGGCGCCGCCGAGCAACTGATAAACGGGCAGGCCGGCGACCTTCCCCTTGATGTCCCACAGCGCCATGTCGACCGCGGCGATCGCCGTCATCGTGACCGGGCCACGCCGCCAGTATGCGCCGCGATACAGATACTGCCAGATATCCTCGATCCGGTGCGCGTCGCGCCCGATCAACAGGGGGACCACGTGATCGGCCAGATAGCTCGCCACGGACAGTTCGCGCCCGTTCAGCGTCGCATCGCCGACGCCGGTGGTGCCATCATCACACTCGATCCTGAGCGTGACGAAGTTCCGCCCTGGACATGTGACGATGACGCGCGCGGACACGATCCGTGGCAAATGACCCCTCCTGATTTGGTAAGGCCAATGTGGCCTGATTGGCCTATTGTGTCAATTGCCCCGATGTGGGAACCTGTGATTGTGAAACCACGCGTCGAAAAATTATATCAGAAGGTCGCCAACGCGATCGCCACCGCGATCGGCGAGGGCCAGTACGCGATCGGCACCCGCCTGCCCGGAGAACGCGAGTTGGCGGAGGACTTCTCGGTCAGCCGCCCCACCGTGCGCGAGGCGATGATCGCGCTCGAAATTCGTGGCCTGGTCGAGGCGCGGCACGGGTCAGGCCTCTATGTCACCAGTCTGCCGAACCAGAGCGAGGCGGCACCCGAGCTCGATGTCGGTGCCTTCGAACTGATCGAGGCGCGCATCCTGTTCGAAGGCGAGGCATGCGCGGTCGCCGCCACGGTGATCGACGATGCGACGCTCGCCGAATTGGACAGGGCACTGGCCGACATGGCCGCGTTCGATCCCGCCAGTGCCGAAGCGTTGCAGGCGGACCGCCGTTTCCACACGCTGATCGCCGAGGCGACCGGCAATACCGTCATCAACTCCGTGGTCGAGTCGTTGTGGAATATCCGCGAACACTCGCCGCTGTGCGCGCACATGTTCGCCGAGGCGCGGGGTGAGGGCGTCAACCCGCGTGTCGACGAGCATCAACTGATCGTCGATGCGCTACGTGCCCGCGACCCCGAACAGGCGCGCCGGACGATGCACCTGCATCTTCGCCGCGTGGTCGAGGATCTGCTCTCCGCCACCGAACTCGACGTGATGGAACGCGCCCGCAGCGAAATCCACCAGCGCCGCGTACAGGTGGCGCACCGGCTGGGCATCAGCCATGGCGACACGGATGAGTGGCAGCGCGCGACGGCGGGTTGACCTAAGAACCACCCGATGCCCCGGCCTGCGCCGGGAGAACGACGTTGTCATTGTGCCGTGTCTTCCCATCGGGGCGAAGCGGAAGCCCCCTACCCGCCCGGCGTCATCGCGCCGTACAACGGCCGCGCCCCGTCGAACACGAGTTCGATCCGATCGAGCAGGATGCCCGGATCGAGCGCATAGACCCGGATGACATGCTCACCCTGCCGCAGCGTCTTCAACGCGATCGTCCCTGTCGCGGTGTTCGCCAGCACGTTCAGCCGCCACTGATCACTCCGCCCCACCGTCGCCAGGTCGACCATCACCGGCGCGTCGCCATCGATGCTGACCATCATCCGCAACCCATGCTGTGGATCGCGCGGATGCACCGGCAGGCCGACGATGCGCAGCTTCGCCCCCGTCGCGGTGACGGTCGATAACCGAAACACGGTCGGCGTCAGATTTCCCACCTGCGCCGGCGAACGACTCGGCAGATCGAGCCGCGACCGCAGCGCCCCGCCTTGGCTGCCCAGCCCCGCCACCGCCTGCCAGTCCGCGCCGGCCACCCCGGCCAGCGCCGGCACGATCACCCGCCGTTCCCGCTCGGCCACGACACCCGCCGCCGCGACAGGCGCCGTAACCACGGCGGTATGCAGCGGCAGCGCGCGGCCGTCGCAGATCAAATCGACCGTGCCGCCCGCCCCCCGGCCGTCATAGCTGACCGTCAGTCGCTGCTCATAGCCATTGGCGGCCGAAAGCGTGCCCGACGACGCGGACAACGACACGCCCCCCGCCCCGCGCGCAACCTTCCACGCCACGTCGCGCGGCTGATGACCATACACCGTCACGGTGCGCGTCGCAGGCTGACCAGCGGCAAAGGTCAGCGTATTATCGTCGTTGATCCACCCGCCCCATAGCGCGCTGTCGCAGCCCGTTTTCGTGGAGGCGGCCCAGGCCGGCCACATCGGCTCGTCGAACACCGGCAGCCGGCGTGGCGCCATGTCCATCATGTACCGCCACTTGCCTTTCGCCAGCCCGTTATAGGCGGCGGTATCGGCGACCAGCACCGCGTGCGCCGCCCGTGCCCGCGCGACCCAGACATTGGCGCTCGCCCGCTGTTGCCGCGCATAAAGCTGCGCCAGATCGAGCGACAGGATACGCTCGTTCAGCTTCGCCGCCGCCCGCACCGGATACAGCACCAGTTCGAAGAACGCATCGCGCCGATCAGCCGGCATCCGCGCCGCAATCGCCTCCGCCTGGCGCACGATGTCGGCAGAGGCCGCCAGCCGCGCCTGTGCCTCCTCGCCATCGGAATGGACGAAATCGGTCGGACGGTTCGGCGTCACCCATTCGGTCTGGCCAAAGCCCATGAACTCAGGCCGCCGGTCCCACGCCAGCGCATAGAAGCGCATCATGATCGCCGCGATCCCGTCCGCCTCGCCCACGCCGAACTGTTCGCCCATGAACCCGCGCAGATGCGCCACCGGATCGGCGCGCAACAGATCGGCGTCAAAGGCGAGATCGAGGAAATATTGCGACAGATATTCGATCGGCTTGATGTCGCCGACATTGACGATCCACATCCGCCGCGCGTCCGTATCCCAGGAGCGCTCCATCTGCTCGCGGATCAGCGCCGGGTGCGTCGTTCCCAGCCACAGATAGTCATGCGGCCGGCCCCAGTATGACAGATGATAATATACCCCCGCCCCGCCCGGCCGCTTTTGCTCGGTGGGCGTACTCAGCCGCCGCAAATAGCCGTAATTGTCGTCGGTCCACATCAGCGTCACGTCTTTGGGCACGGTCAGCCCGGCGTCATACGCCTCCTGCAATTCGTGATAGGCGACGAACACCTGCGGAATATCGCCGATCGGCCGCTGCAACGTCTTCGCTAGCAGATCCTGTTGCAGGCCGATCACCCGTTCCAGGATCGCCTGCCTTGCGGCGGTGCTGGTCGCCCCCTGCATCGGCCCGTCGTGAATACCGCGCAGGCCGAGCGTGTAGATGTCCTCCTGCCCCCGCGTCGCCGTCACCCGTTCGCGCCAGTAATCGACCAGCGCCTCTGGCCGCCGGGTGAAATCGAACGCACCCCGCGTCGCCTCGTCCCATTCGCGCAGATTGTTGCGCATCATCGGTTCGGCATGGCTGGTCCCGACGACGATCGCATAGCGATCTGCCAGCGGCGCATTGGCGGCGTCGCCGTAAAAGGGCGTCGAGATCGAATGCATCGCCGGCCACAGCGTATTCGCCTTCAGCCGCCACATCAGTTCATACACACGGTTGTAAGTGCGCGGACCGATATTCCCCTTCGCCGGATCAAAGGTCTTGGCCGCCCATTGCTGCAGCCCCCAATCCTCGTCGTTCAGGAAAATGCCGCGATACTTCACCGACGGCGCTTTCGACACGAAGGTGGCATCATCCACTGTCACGTTCGCCCGCCGCCGTGGCGCCACATCGGCCCACCAGCGCCACGGCGAAATCCCCAACCCCCGCGACAGATCGACCGCGCCATAGATCGCCCCGCGCCGATCGGAGCCCGCGATCAGCAGCACGCGGCGATCACCCATCGTCACGACCGCGCGCACATGCCGCTCCCACGCGCTTGCCAGCATCGACAGATCGACCCGGCCCGCCCGCGCGACCTCAGCCACCAACGGCGTTTCCCGAACCCCGATGACGATGCACGTCGCTGCGCAATCGGCCAGCCGCGCCACGATCGCCGGCCGCCGCGCGCCCAGATCGGCCAGATCGCCCGCCAGCATGTCGGCGGCCAGCCGCATCGTCGCATCATCGCCCGCCACGATCGTCGCCCGGCCCAGATCGAGCGGCGCCGCCATCGCCGGTGCCGCGATGGCCATGATTGCGCTGGTCGCCACCATCATCCGACGCCCGTAAATCATCAATCCCTCCAATATTGGATTGGCCAGTCTGCCGCCGGTTTGCCGGGCTGGTCATGCCACCTGGTTCGCGCTACGTCGAGCGCAGAACCGCGGGGTCCGTCAGCCGCGGCCGTTTCAGGAGGGTTCATGTCCCGCGCGTCCATCCCGTCGCTCCGTGCCGCCGCGCTGGCCGGTCTGCTCCTGTCCGCCACCGGCGTCGCCGCGCCCGCTGATCCGCAACTCTATCGCTATGTCGATCCGCTGGTCGGCACTGGCAACGACGACCAGGGCGATACCGTCCCCGGCCCCACCTTGCCCGCCGGATCGATCCATCCCAGCCCCGAAACCCTGACCGGCAGCAACGCCGGTTACGACCCGGCGGCGCCACTCAGCGGCTTCGCGCAGTTGCATACGCAGGGGTCCGGCGGCCGGACCACCTATGGCACCTTCCTCGTCTCGCCCCAGACGGGCGAGCCGCAATTCGACGAGGCGCAGCACCTGTCGCCCAAGGCGGACGAGGCGGCGGCGGCGGATCGCTATGCCGTCACCCTGTCCCGCTATGGCATCAAGGCAGAGGTGACGCCGGCCGCCAACGCCGCGCTATACCGTTTCGATTATCCGGCCGGCGCTCCCGCGACGATGGTGTTCGACATCACCCGCAAGATTCGCGGCGAACTCGGCAGCGCCGGGGCGGACGTAACACTCGATCCCGTGCATGGCCGCATCGTCGGCCGGGTGAGGACCAAGGATTACTGGAACCCCGCCAACGTCGACATCTGGTTCGTCGCCCAGCTAGATCGTACGCCGACCAAATGGGGCATCCGTCACGGCGACACGGTGCAGGCCGGCGCCACCAGCGCCAGCGTTCCCGCCGACACGAAACTGGCGGCGTGGTGGCAATTCGATGCCGGCAAGCCGGTGATGATGAAAGTCGCCGTGTCGTTCACTAGCGCCCAACGCGCCGCCGAATTGCTGGCCGAGGATATTCCTGGCTGGGACTTCGACGCCGTCCGCCGGAACGCGCAGACGACCTGGAACCACGAACTGGCCCGCGTCACGATCGACGGTGTCGGCGCGGCGGACAAGCGGCGTTTCTACACCGCGCTCTATCACACCACGATCCAGCCGCGCGACCGCACCCGCGATCAGGCGCCCGCCGATCGCGCGACGCCGCATTGGGACGATTACTACACGCTGTGGGACACGTGCCACACCGGCTTCCCTTTGATGTCGCTGCTGCGCCCCAGCGTCTATGCCGGCAACGCCGCCTCGATCATCCGCACGTTCGAACGGTTCGGCGCCGCTCACACCGCCTTCATCGCCGGCCGCAATTATCATGTCGGCCAGGGCGGCGACGAAGTCGACAATGTGCTGGGCGAAGGGCTGATCCGCGGCGTGCCCGGCATCGACTGGAAGCAGGCGGCCGAGGTGTCGCTGCACAACGCCTATGAAGAACGCCGCCCGCGTTATCTGATCGATGGGTATTTCGGCGTCGGCGACAAGAGCCCCGAACCCGACAACCAGCGCGCGCGCTCCGGCTCGTCCACCCCCGCCTTCGCGCTCAACGATTTCTACGCCGGCAAACTCGCCGCCGCCGCCGGCAAGCCAGACGATGCTGCCGCCCTGCTGAAACGGTCCGGCAGTTGGCGCAACGTCTGGAACAAGGATGCCCGCAGCGACGGCTATACCGGTTTCATCATCCCGCGTTATCCCGATGGCCGTTTCCAGAACCTCGATCCCAAGATCGGCTGGGACGGCAAGAAATACGAGAATGTCGGCTTCTACGAGGGCACGGCGTGGGTCTATTCCTATACCATGCTGCACGATTTGCCCGGCATGATCGCCGCGATGGGCGGTCGCGACCGGTTCGTCGAACGCCTGCGCCATGCGCTCGACACCAACCTGATCGATATCACCAACGAACCCAGCTTCGCGACGCCGTGGCTGTTCAGCGATGTCGGCCGCCCCGATCTGGCCAGTTATTGGGCGAACCGCATCTACCTGCGCTTCACGCCCAACGCGTATCCGGGCGATGAGGACAATGGCGCGATGAGTTCGCACTATGTCTTCAACCGCATCGGACTGTTCCCCAAGCTGACGACCGACCTGTTCTACCTCCACGCCCCCCACCAGCCGCGCAGCACGATCACGCTGGAGGATGGCAAGACCTTCGCCATCACCGCCCGCAACTGGAAACCCGGTCGCATCTATATCGCCTCCGCCATGCTCAATGGCCGGGCGGTCACGACGCCGTTCTTGCGGCAGGCCGACATCACCGGCGGCGGCACGCTGGCGTTGACGCTCGCGGACAAGCCGACGACATGGGGGCGATGACGATGCAGCCAACCCGCCGCCTATTTTGCGCCGGCCTCGCCGCCACCGCCGCCGCCCCCGCATTGGCCGCAAAGACTGATCGCCATTTCGCCTTCACCTATTTCCGCAACGCCGATGATGGCGGCGCGGGGATGCGGCTGGCGATCAGCGACGACGGCTTCACCTATCGCCCCGTCCGCGGCGGCGCGCCGGTAGTGGTGCCGCAGGTCGGCGAGAACAAGCTGATGCGCGACCCTTGCGTTGCCCGCGATCCCCGCGCCGGCCTCTATCACATGGTCTGGACCACCAGCTGGACCGGCCAGACCATCGGCCATGCCTCGTCCCGCGACCTGATCGACTGGTCCGCGCAACAGGCAATGCCGGTGATGGCGGCCTTCCCCGGCACCCGCAACAGCTGGGCGCCCGAGCTGATATGGGACGACGCGAAACGCCATTTCGTGATCTTCTGGTCGAGCACGGTCGGCACCGCGGGCAAGGAAGGCGACCATCGCCTCTACGCCACCATGACCAGCGATTTCCGTACCTTCACCCCGACGCGCAAAATCTACGATCCCGGGTTCAGCGTGATCGACGCCACCTTCCAGCGCGTCGGTGAACGCCTCATCATGTTCGTGAAGGACGAGCGCAAGGAACCGCTGCGCAAGGTGATCCAGTGGTGCGAGGCCCAATCGCCGACCGGCCCGTTCGGCGCGCTCTCACCCCCAATCACCCCGGCGTGGAGCGAAGGCCCCACCGCGATCGAGGTTGATGGCGAGACGGTGGTGTTCTTCGATCGCTACATCGACAAACGCTACGCCGCCGTCGCGTCGCGCGACCTGAAGACATGGCGCGACGTATCAGATCGCATCACCATGCCGCCCGGTGCCAACCACGGCACGATCATCCCGATCGACCGCGCCCGTTACAGTGCTCTGGCGGCTCTGGGCTGACACGCGCGGCTGGGTCCGGCTGAAGGGGTATGTCCTACACGGCGATGGCGGATTATGCCCGTTCCATCATCCGTTATTTCTCACCGGCCTGCCGGATTATAATCATACCTCGCGCGCGCATGCACACGCACGCACGCACGTGGGTGAGTGTGACTTTAGAGACTTTTCGCCGTGCAGATCAGAACGGCAGCCAGCGGGTCTTGTGGGTGAAATTCATGTAACCGACGTTGACGCCCGCGCGCCAGCCGACGCCCAGGCGGATCGGGATCAGCACCACATTTCCCCGCCGCAGATACGTCGCGGCGAAACCGCCGACCAGATACAGCCGCCCTTCCGCACCCGGAAACCGGTGGAACAGATCCGCCGTATCGTAGAGGTTGTACACCAGCACGAAGACCTTGTTGGCATCGCCCCCGACATCGAAGCCCACCGACGGCCCCGTCCAGTACACCGGCTGCTGCCCCTCGACCTTGTGCGTCATCACCCCGGAGCCGTACCGCAGGCCGACGATGAATGCGCCCGACGCCTCGCGCCCGGCGATATAGGCGTTGGGGCGCCCCTGCTCCTTCAGGATCTTCTCCAGGATACCGGCAAGACCCTCGGCCCCCTTGCCGAACACGCCCTCGCCCGCCGCCATCAGGTCGTCGCGCTGATAGGTGTCGGCCGCCTGCGTCGTGTTCTCCGCCCGCGTGGTGGCCGCCTGATCGGCGGCTACTGCTGGCGGCGTCTGGGATGGAACCGGATCGACCGGCACCGGCTCGGACGCCGGCCGCGACTGCCGCACGGCGGGGGTGGAGGCCGGCGGCGGCCCGGCGAGATCGCCATCCACTGCCCGGTTGGGGTCGATCGTGCGCACCTGCGCGCCCACCGACGCCGTTGCCACCGTCATCGCGAGGACCAGACCCGTCCAGATACTGCGCATGACCCGTTCACCCCGATTGTTCGACCGTGCCCCGTTAAGCAATTCCCGCCTTGCCGTGCAATGAACGATGGCAATGATCGATGATCGACAAACAATCGCGACAAGGCCGTTGATCCCGGCCCCACCGCTGGCTATAGCCGCCCTCTGCCGAGCCGGAGACGTGGGTGAGCGGCTGAAACCAGCGGTTTGCTAAACCGCCGTACCGGGATTACTGGTACCGAGGGTTCGAATCCCTCCGTCTCCGCCATCGGCTTGCGCAAGCCCTTGATTTTACACAATTTTAGTTCGAATTGTGGGTTTGGACCATCATCCCGCCCAACATCGAGTTGCAGCTAGTTTCATATCAGGGGGCGGTACGTGGCTAGCAGTGCAGTTAAGCTAGAAAAGGTGCGGTATGGCATCGCCGAGTGGTACGGGCGCCTTGTTCCGACCTTGACGCACGATGAAATTAAAAGCTTCGCAGCGATTGGGAGTGGTAAGCTCTCGAATCTACCCTGCCCTTTTCGTCAAGCCGCGTCTCCGGGTGCTAAGTGCAACAAGAAAGGTGGGGTATGTACGCTGCGACGCCACGCCTTGCAGGACGACGGTGGGGTCGAGTTGGTTGGGCCTGCCGTCACGGTCTGCCCATCACGATTTTGGGCTGGCAACGAGGTCTTTAGGTGGATCGGCGAGACCGTCCTGGGATCAAAAGAGCCAACACTTGTTAAGGAGGTACCTTTCCTGTCCTCTGTTGTCGAAGAGGATAGTGAGGAAATCGGGGATGCAGTGGGTCGTATAGATTCAGTTCTTGTTGATCCGGCTGACAGTTCGCTTTGGTGTGCGCTAGAACTTCAGGCTGTTTACTTTTCAGGGCCGAGTATGGCCTCTCATATCGAGCAATACAGTGCAACCCAACAAGCACCTGTATTCCCGGATAAGGTACGTCGGCCCGATTACAGGTCATCTGGACCAAAGCGACTAATGCCACAATTGCAGATAAAGGTGCCTACGCTTAGGCGTTGGGGAAAGAAGATGGCCGTCCTAGTTGACCAGCCCTTCTTTTCATCGCTTGGAAAGCTTACGAGGGTGCCGCATTTGTCGAACTGCGATATAGTCTGGTTCGTCGTTGACTACTCGCCTGACGACGGCTCTATCATCCTGTCGGAAAGAGTCTTCACTACTTTAGAGAGTTCTGTCGAGGCTCTGACAGCAGGCGTGCCTCTTAGCCTTGAGGTATTTGAAGCTCAAGTAAACACTTTCTTGACTGGTAGCGATAAGCGATCATTGGCAAAGGTCGTTCGCCTAAGTGCGCCTACGCCGCCTATAGACGGCGGGAGCCACGTAGGAGGCATCGAACTCCCCGATGAGTAAGGGTACTAGACCCCCCTATTCGGCAGCTTCAAGGTAGCCTACAGAATTGGTCATCTGCAAGATTCGCTCTGCTATAGCTCTGCCAAGCAGCGGCGGTACAGCGTTGCCGACTTGAACGTACTGCTCCGTCCTCGACCCCTTGAATTCAAATGAGTCGGGGAACGACTGTAATCTTGCTGCCTCTCTAACCGTGAGAGTTCGATCCTGATCGGGATGAAAGTACGCACCCCAGTGAGGGTCACACTTGGTCAGAATGGTCGAAGCTAAGCCCTTCCACGTTAGGCGACCATACCTCTTAGTATGATCCGAGCGCTTCGCCTTCTTCATCCCTTCAGGAAGAAGGTCGATGGGAATGTCGCGCCATGAGCCACCTTGCGGAATGTGGTGAAGGCGGTCGAGGTTCACTTTAGATAGCTTAGCCGCCGCATGATTTGTTACGCCATTCTGCCCATTTCGCATTGCCTTCTGATACGAAGACGTTGGCGAGGTCTCGTAAGATGATACTTCGTACCCTTCTCCGTTCTTTAAGCGGGGCAGGTCGGAAATGGCGTCCTCGATTGTAACAAACGGTTCAAGGTTGACGCCATGTGTCGGCTTCGGGAACTCTATAGGAACGCCAATACGGTTACCTATAAAGACAAGCCGCCTTCGTTCTTGTGGAACACCGTATTCTTCTGCTCTAAGAATTTTCGCAGACACGTTGTAACCTAGCGCCCCAAGCCCTTCTACAATGCCGGTGACGGCTCCGCCGCCGCCGGCAGAGGTCATCCCTGTCACGTTTTCAAGTACTACCCACTGCGGTTTTAGACCTGCGACCACGCGAAGGTATTCATGGTAGAGGGATGACCTTGCATCGTGCAGTCCGCGTTGGTGGTTATAAACCGAGAACCCTTGGCAAGGGGGGCCGCCGACCAGAACGTTAAGCTCACCGCGCTTTAGTCCTGCAACTTTCAGTATCGACTGTACGGAATGATCCTGAATTGGACCGGGCAAGAATCTGGCTTCCGGGTGCGTCGCTACGAACGTAGCGCCAGCAGCGTCAAAAAAGTCGTTCCCTGCGAGGACATGATAGCCCGCCTGCCGGAAGCCTTCGCTAAGCCCTCCGGCTCCGCAAAAAAGATCGATCACTGTACGATCGGTCATAGCCGAGGCTTCCCTTGTGTCATTGCGGGCCTGCTATCCCAACGTACGAATCCTGTCCACACGCTAGAACACGAAGGGAACACAGGCGACCGCGTTTTGCAACAGATTGGCGTCGCTAGCTTGGGTGCGCTGGAAAGGCCGTCACGATCCGAACCGGGCGGCGGTAGACAGGTCAATTCTTCGCGACCATACCCAGAGCAGTGACCGTGGGACCCATCTGATGCCCGACAATGACGAATGGCGCGTGCAAGACACGGAGGAAAGTCCGGACCAGGAACCGGAACCAAAACTCGAATACGAGATAATGAATTACCCTGCCGATATCACTTTAGGCGGGTACGTCGATTATTGGAACAAGAACGAACTCATAATCCCCGATTTTCAACGGAAGTATGTCTGGGATCGGGTCAGGGCAAGCAAGCTTATAGAGAGCTTTCTGCTAGGGCTTCCAGTTCCTGGAACCTTTCTTTACAAGCAGAAATCGAAACCCGGCTTCCTTGTAATCGATGGTCAGCAAAGAATAACGTCCGTTGTCCGTTTTATAAAAGGAACGTTCGAGGATTCCGTATTCCGACTGAAAAACGTAAGCGCTCGCTTTGAAGGAAAGTCGTTTCTTGACTTGGACGAAGACGATCAATTTAAGATTCGTAGCTCTGTCCTTCGTGCTACAATCATTCAGCAAATCAATCCTCTTGATGACACCAGTATTTATCAAATATTTGAACGCCTAAATACCGGTGGTGTCAATCTTAATCCTATGGAGGTGCGTCAGTGCGTATCCTATAGTCCGCTTGTCATCGCCCTGAAGCGCATGAACGAAGACGTCGCCTGGCGAAAGCTAATTGGGCAGGAAAAGGTCGATAAACGTTTTCGAGACGTAGAGCTAGTATTGCGGTGCCTTGCTCTATCAGAAGAGGGGCGTCAGTACGAAAAGCCAATGAAAGGCTTTTTAAATAAGTACATGGAAAAGCACCGTGGGAAGGATGCCGATTTTGGTGACATGATCGATAACTTTCAACGTACAACGAAGTACGTTCTTGATCAGCTTGGTGAGCGGCCTTTTCATGTGAGGGGGCGTCTGAATTTTGGTGCCCTAGACTCCATAATGGCTGCGACTTTAGCTGACGTTGCGCCAATCGATTTGAAAAATCGCTATGACAGGCTTTTGAAGGACGAGGATTATATTCTTGCCATATCGTTTAACACAAGTGACGAGGCAGTGGTTGAGGAAAGACTAGACCTTACTGTAGAATACCTAAGCTAATATGAGACTTGCTCGTACTGCATTCGCTTTAGACGAAGTCCAAGGGTTCTTACGCGGTGGTGAGAACAACCCTTTGGTTGAAAGCTATCTTGTTCAGTATCTACTAGTGGCATTCTACTCGGAGCTTGAGGAACACGTCAAAGGGATCATAGCTGCGAGAATCTCACAGGTTCAAGACCGTAAGGTGGCGTACTTTGTAGCAAAGACCCATGAGCATATGTTAAAAAGAGTAAAAAAGTCCGAGATAAATGATGTTTTGCAGAAGTTCGGCTGCGGCGAGGGTGATGTAATCTCGTCGCTTGTCGGCGATTTAAACCTTCAACCATACTATGATATTATAACTAATCGGCATCTAGTTTCTCATCAGGGCGGGACAAATATGACAATGTCCCAAGTAGCTGCCGCGCTGCCCGTTGCGGAGGTCGTTCTGAATGCCCTGGCGGGTGCGCTAGCCGCAGATGAGGTGCCGCCACAGTCTCGGCAGGCGACGGAGTTCGAGGCGCTAGAAGGCGCACCTAACGCTGGAGTTATCATCCGTGCTTATTGCTGGGTCCGTAACATGTGGCGGTGAACCGGAGCGTGTCTCCACGCAAGGGAAGGGGTAACCTAAACGGTCGCATTCGATGCGACACACTCTAGGGGGCTCGGAATGTAGCCCCTAGAGTTTTCTGTGGTGGCTAGGTTTGTAGCGCCGGTTTCGGGCCTACGACGCTCGATTACCCGTTTGATCTGTGCCGCGCTCCATTCACCGCCTCGCGGCGCTGTAATGCCTTCTACGGTAAGGGCCGCAGCTATCTCTCTTAGCGACACTGCCCCTTTGCTCTTCGCATGTTCGACCGACACAAGAACGTCACGCGCACGTTGATCTGCCGTCGCGGCACGAACCTTAGCGCTCGCTGCTGCTGCCGCTTTCGATGGCAGCGTGTGGCCACGTAAGCCGCCGAGAACTACCCCTCTTGCCTTCGCTGCCGCCAGCGCCGCCTTTGTTCGTGTCGATATAGCTTCGCGTTCCTGTTGGGCCACCAGCGCCATTACGCCGACTGTGAACGAGTTCGCGCCCGGCATGTCTGCCGCTACGAACGATGCCCCAGAGTTTTGCAGTTGCATAAGGAATGCGGCGTCACGCGATAGCCGATCAAGCTTTGCGACTATGAGCGTCGCGCCCATCGCTCTGCATAGGCGTAGCGCTTCCTGTAGCTGCGGACGGTTGTCCAAGCGCTTACCAGACTCGATTTCAACTACCTCTCCTACGAGGTCCCACGATCCGCCGTTTAGAAAAGTACGAACTGCAAGCTGTTGAGCTTCGAGGCCAAGACCGCTGCGGCCCTGTTTAGCAGTTGAGACCCTATAGTACGCCACATGTTTGCCGGTCGCCATCGAGTCGTTCCATTTGCTTCATCGTTCGTTGAAGCTGATGTAACACCGGCTTACGGTGGTGCAAGGGCCGATTGTGAAGCGAGGCCTATGAAATTAGCCTACCCCGCTATTGACGCTAACGATCATACGGTATGTTTAGGGCGCGATACATTTCACGACGCCGCCGATGCCGGCATGACGCCAACAAGCTATAGGTTGCCAGTAAATGGATAGTCAACTTTCCATAGAAGCTCTGCCTGAAGGCGCCCCGAAGTCGAAGCGGGATTATTTCGCTTTGTCCACAGAACAAGGTCTGCCCAAAAGGTGTCCAATCTTGCAGCGATGCGAACGTCGCACCTTCACGATTAAGGTCAGCCGATACAACGACGGAGAGCATTATGTTCTTCCAAATGAGCCGCAAAGTCCAGTGGTGAAAATGGTTGAAGAGGCTACTCTCGCTGGGGGAAGCAATAACTTCTATGTTAATCATATGTGCCCTGAGGTTGCACTGTTCGACCCTTCGAACTCATTTCCCTATATGTCGGGATTCCCGATGACAAGCGCAGAGTACGACAAGTATTGGTCACCGCAGTATCGGTTGCTCGATACGGGTCACTTCTCGGAGTGCTCGGAGTACATTGGTACGATTAATGATTCACATGGGCTACAAGAGCCACCTCCCACGCCTCCTGTGGCGGGCATCCAGCCCGTATCAGGGTTCAACGGGGCGAATGTCGGTAGGGATCTTATTGTTCATCTAGGAGGCCACCCGACTTCCTTGGAGAAGGCGTCGACCTGGGGGCGCTGGCTGAGTAACGGCAGTGCCATAGCTACGATAATGGCTCTGGTAGTTGGTTTGGCAGTGTGGCTGTATGGAGACAGCATCCTAAAGTAAGAATCTGAGCTGGGAGTAGGAGTGCTTCGTAGTGTCCGACAGTGTGAGTGTATAACGTGCGCTGCCGCAGATAAGAATGCAGTTTCGTCGGCTTTGGTCATGTTGGCGGGTGATACAGGTCGATAAGGATAATCACATGAGTCTGATCACGCTTTTGCGTAAGTTGCGGGGTCAGGCCGATCCGGTAGCGGTCGGTGCTATGCTGCTTTCTATTATGTCGCTTCTAGTTGCGATACGTAGCTGTGCCATATCCGATGATGCCTTAAATGAGACAAGGCTCCAATACAGGCAAGACAGGCAGCTTGTATTGACCGGTAGCTTCAAAGAACCCGGTCCATTGCATTGCGAGGATTGGAGCGTGAAGCCGATAGCAGAAGGTTTTCAGTATCAGCAGGGACGAGCATTCCTGCCTACACTCATAGATAGCGCCCCCGTCAAAATTGAATCAAGCGGCTGGGTTCACTTCCTGCACAGTGCCTGTGCTGCTATCAGTCGCTTTAGCGAGGAAAGAATGACGCCGAAGGAACCGGGGTTTGTTTCGGTAGGCGAAGGAGACATTCCACTGATATTAGAATCTTCCTATGCGGTAAAGGGAGAGGCTTATACTGATTCCTCTTTGTATCTATTGCATGGAATAACGGCAGTGCCACATAGCGGCGAGGGACCGACCACGGTCACTTTCACCGGTCTATCTTTTGTACAACGGCTGCCGGTCGATACAGAAGCGAACATCGCGTCACTCGATAAACTTTTCAACAGCGATAGCCTCCGCAAATACACAAAGCCCAAGCAACTTCATAAAGCCAACGAAGACCCGAAGTCCTAATAGGATCAAGGATGCCTGTTAGTAGTCCGTAGTCAGTAAAATACCCTGAATATCCTTGGTGTGAGGATTGGGTTTTGCCACCCCAGGCTATCTAATTGCTAGTGGGTATAAAAGCTCAAATGTAATCCGCCTTATCTTACCAACCAGTTGGTA
This sequence comes from Sphingomonas sp. Leaf339, assembly GCF_001426195.1. Lineage (GTDB taxonomy): Bacteria > Pseudomonadota > Alphaproteobacteria > Sphingomonadales > Sphingomonadaceae > Sphingomonas. Next base: position 283,205 of record NZ_LMRS01000034.1, read on the forward strand.
GCTTGAATTAGCGGAAGAGCAATGAGCGGTTACCGAAACGCTGATGCGCCATGCGCCATGCGCCATGCGCCGGGGCGGCGTTTAAGGGCCGTGCAGTGGCAAGATGCGGATGCAGGACGGCCTTACCCATGCTCAGTATGTTCGTAAGGCCGTCGCCGACGAATTGAAGGTTGCCGGGGCCTATGCAAACCAGCCCGCCCGCGTGACGATCACCGGGGCCTTGGTCGAGATAGATTCATCATCCGGCTTGGGATCGAACAACGGGCGCTGGTCGATGACCCTGCGGCTTCAATCGAGCAATGGCGCATCCCTCACCACGTCCAACACCTATGACTTCCGTGCGGGCTTTGCTGCGACCGCCGCCTGTAACAACGTGGCAAAAGCCTTCGTCCCGGCGGTGCAGGATATCATCGGCAGGGCAGTGGCATCACCCGACTTCGCCGCGCTGGTGCGCTGATAGCTTCGAACCGAAAGGGAAAACGATGGGCTTTGGCGCTATCCTGCTAATTATCATCCTTGTCGCGTTTGGCCTGTTTGTCGGCTTTCTCGTAATGATGAACGGCGTCATCACGAAGAATCAAGCCAAGTTGGCAGCATCCATAGCGCAGCTTACCGAACGCTTCGGCACTGGCGACTATCATGCGACCCTGCCCGAATGCCGATGCATCGGTATCGCGTGGGACCAAGAACAGCTTGTCATGGGTGACGATCCAGACCGCGCTATCGGCATCCCTTTTGACGACATTAGGGGAGCGGAAATTGAGATAGATGGAGTGGACGTTACCACGTCCCGTTCGACCACCAGCAGCAACAGGGGATCGCAGCTTGTGGGCGGCGTTATCGGTGCCGCTGCCTTGGGGCCTGTAGGGCTATTAGCTGGTGGCCTGTCCGGTAGCTCGACCACGACCGGGACAGCGATTGGCGAGCGCAAGATAAATACGGTGAAGCTGGTTGTCCGCGTTGCAGACCGAGCCGCACCCTTACGCAAGTACAGCTTCTACGATGCCGGATATGGCGAAGGCTACTCCGCTGCCAATCCTATCGGTAAAATCATCAGACGATAAATGCGCCCACTTCCATGCCTTGGTCATTCAGGTAATGGAAGGCCGACATAGCTCAGTAGAAGCGGTTGTTGGGGAAATCAGATGATTTGGTATATCAAAGGAGCAATAATCGCGATAGTTTTGTCCGCGTCTCCGTCGGCATATGCAGCAAACGTGACGTATTACCTATCTGGGAAGATAACATCATTCAATGATGTCGAGAATACCTTGGGATTAAACAACCTTATCAGCAAGTAATTTAACATTTCCACTGATATTGATCTTCAAGGGGGCTATATAGATCATAGCTATCAAATTGATAGAGTTGGGCTTCTGAATGTAAGTGACCTTCTAAATGTTAATACTCCCAATGACGCCGCTTTCAATCAGCAGACTTCTGTTGGCGGCTATGCTGCTTTATCACCATTCGCTCCTATATATTGGACGACGAGTACCGGTGCATCTTACGCATGTCGAGGTTCTGGAAGTGTAGCCATCCTTAATAATGGCCAAGGGTCATTCTTAATGAGCTGTAACGCCAACCTTGACTGGATTGGCGCTTTTCCAACTTTCCATATAGGTGGCGTTGGGACATGGGGGCTGGCACCTGCCGCCCCCATCCCCGAACCTGCCACTTGGGCCATGATTCTGGTCGGCTTCGGTATGATCGGTGCAACCGCCCGCTATCGCCGCAAGGGCGCCCAAGTTCGTTACGCCTAATGCCCTCGTCTTAGGCGCGGTGGAGGGTCGTTGGCCGAAAGACCAGCGGCCCTTTTTGGTATCTCCCTTCCACAAGCCGGGATCGAATCTCCTTGTCCAATGTTCCCGTTCCGTTCTACTAGTAGAGCAAGGAGTCAGCCATGGGCATCATAACGGTCGAGCGGATTGCGGAGCTAATTGAGGAAGCGCCGGGTTGGGCGCTGGTCGCCCTAACGATGCCACAAGAGGGCCTTCGGGAAGCCGCACGGCATGAAGTAGCCAGCCACGTCTATAACGCCCTGTATGCGCTCCCTGTGGACGGCGGTAGCCAGCTTCCTCTGCCCTTGTGACAAGTGGGCAGCAATCAGCGCTTTGACACCCTCTACGACTTCACCCGACAGGGGATTAATCTGCATCTGGAATGCAGGAACCATCGGTGTCGCCACAAGGCTGTCCTGAATAGCGGGCTGGTCTGGCGATGGGGTTCTATCTGGCGTTGGCCTAAGAGCCTCGACGGGAACGTGATGGACCATTTCCGTTGTCATCGATGTGGGACCAGGAATCCAACGCCCCGTCCGACCGGACAGGGGATTAACCATATGCCCTTCTTTCCTGTCAGCGAGGGGGAATGGAAGCGGATGATGGCGAAGATTCGGGGATAGTCCGCATCCCAATCAATAACCGGCTGGCAAGCTTCCTCATTGATACGGGTCCTATGAGCTTCAAGAAACCCTTCCGTGCCGTGCCTATCAAGCTAGGTGCGCGCTACCGAGCTGAAAGGCGCCGGAAGCAGGTACGGTCATGGTTGGTCGCTATGACTGTGCTAGCGTCGAGTGCCGTCGTCGGCGTTGCCATTGGGATCGCCCCGACATTGCTTTCAGCCTCTACGGGTAATGCCGCTGCTAATACGACAGACACCCTTTACGGCTGCCGGGTGACAGACGGTGATACCATCCGGTGCGGTAAAGAGCGCATACGGCTAATGGGCATCGATGCCCCCGAGTTGCCCGGTCATTGCCGACAGGGCCGAGCTTGCGCGCCCGGTGACCCTTACCGTTCGACTGAAAGCCTGAGAGCAGCGATGCAAGGCAGGATGACTATCCAGCGATACAAACAAGATCGCTACGGACGTACAATAGCTACCATCGCCGGCAACAAGGGCGACTTGTCATGCTGGCAGCTAAAGCACCGACAAGCTATCTATAAGCCAAAATGGGATGAGGGCGGCATTGTGGCTAGTCTTTGCCCTGCCGCCCTTGACTAGGTTGATTCAGACCTTGCGACGAAACGCCCATACCAAGCTTGATAGGCTGGTGATGACTGCCGCTACAGCGATCAGCAACGATGAATCTGGAATGACCATGACGCGACTCCTTTCGTCATCGACTTATCAAAGCCCGGTACCTGTAGGACAGGAAAAAAGTACATATCAAGAACACAACATTTACGCCGCTTGTTGGAAGACGGGGACCGGTGCATCCCTCGATCATGAAACCAACCAACCCATGGCCCGCCATCACCGACGATGCCCGGGTAGAACGCCTGATCGCCGCCATACAAAAGGAAGTGGTAGGAGAATCAGGCGGGAAGGAACCCTATAGCGACGAAACAGAGCTACATGGCCCCGACCTAGCCAACGCCCTGTTATTCGTCCTAGCGACCGTCCTAGAGCCTTCGCCATCTTGCAACACACCGGCAGGGGTGCGGAAGATGGCAGGGGCTACAGGCAAGGAACTTCACCAGCTTATGAAAGAGACGCGGCAGATGAAGGCTGTGCCGATTGGGACGGTATAATCTAGGATACTTGAAGCCGAAGTCGTACCAATATGTGGGATTATCGTATATATTGCAGTCATTTAGTATAAGTCCGTATAAGCTAGGCTCACACAAAGCTTGGACTATTCTTTGATATCCAGCATGGGTTTTAAACCAAGATATCGCTGAAACTGCTGCTGCATTACCGTCTTGACGATCTCGACCTTTGACACCGGCACCCTTAGTGAATCATGAATAGGATAAGCCGGGATATCATAGACTGTAGCAAGCTCGACAACCGAAGCAATCATCGGTTCGCTTTCTCGGAATTGCAGATCGCCCCATCTGATTTTACAGTTTGGCCAGTCCTGTAACAGCGGAATGGCTATTAGAGTAGCCTCCTTGACTGCATTAAAATCATACTTTTGCAGATCAAGCTTGTCTTTGCTTTTCCTCTTCGCCGTCTCAACCGTCTCTTCGGGCCAATCGGCATGAAAGGCGCCGTAACCAAGGCTGGCGGTGATGAACGCCTTGATGACTGCACGGGGGAAATCACTAAAATCGTATAGGTCCGGGCGGTTCGGCATCGGGGTGTTCGTAAGCCGATGAAGGATCGTGATATGACTGGCCTTCACGTCAACCTCAACGGTCGGTTCGCCGTTGATGAGGATGGCCTTCCGTTCTTCCGCTGGCATCCCCTGTAGGGTAGACCCACCGATACCGTACAACCTGCCACCCTTATCTAAGTTGGCACCATCGATATCCCCACGGGCAAAGACGCGTTGAAAGGCGTAATGGGTAGCGTTCGTCAGGCGCTGCTTAGCCCAATAGGCATTGATGAAATCCACTTGCTCCGCGTACCGGATGGCGGTGGAATGATTGCGATCGAACCGCATCCGAACCCCCTCCTTAATGTAGGTCTTGGCCGTCTTAAGGACGATTGGGTCGGGGATCGATGCCGCCGCTGGCAGGTGTTCAAAATGGTCAATCAGGTTTGCCGGTGTGATGCCATAACCGGCGGCGTAGGCCAGCAGATCGGCGTTAGCCTTGGATCGGGTGGCAAACGACTTATCGCCCTTCCAATCCTTTTCTCCCTTTTCGTAATCGGTCAATCCAGCGACCCGAAGGCCGTGGACGCAATCACTAAATCCTCGGTAGCTGATATGTAATCCGGTGAAACATTCCGGCTTCATCTGCCGGTATCCGTAGGTATCCCTGTCTCTTCCTTCCAATACAAGAAGGTCATAAACCAGCGCGCCTAAAGCTGTATTCAAACACGTTGTTGGCTTATTCTTCTTTCCTGCCGCCTTAGATACCCTGATCGCCAGATCATCGATCATAGCTCTGGCCACGTTACTACAAGGTAGATAGATAAGCGCCAAATAAGCGCCATCCATCATATGGGTATTGAAGGTGCTGAAGTCCCTCTGAGTTTTGCTGTTTACTTTTATTATCTTCCTTTCAAACAAGATAGATTGGTTAGGATAAGAATTAGGTGGTGTTAGTTTGTTGTGATTACATTTAGGGTAACGGTTTTGATCGGTTAACGTTGTGTACGATACGGTTTCAATGTTCATGTTTATCCAAGTTTGGGTATGTTTAACTGTAAGTGAATAATGATGTTTATATCATAGTGTAATGGTTTGATTTCATAGCATATAAACAAAGCGCGAATGGCAATGCAGTGGTATTAAGGCGCGAAGTCCCTACTTTTCATCATCGTAAAGTATCGATGCGACGCCTTTAGGTTAACAAAAATGTATCCTCACCGTAGCTTCGGCGTCTAATAAGCAAATATGAGAGTAAAGTGACTGCTCGTCCGCCTAAGCCGGTAGATCGTTTTACAGACCTATTTGTAAGTTTGGCTCTCCAATGAGCAGGAGTCTTCTGAACACCGCTGCACGGCGATCCTAGGCGGGTTTTGAGGGCATTGGTGGCGTAGTTCGATAGAACTAACTCGCCGGTAATATCCAACGGTGCGATACGGGCGGCTAGCTCTAACGTGCCTCTCGCCCGTGCGCTTGCGCGATGGTAAGCCTATCGGGCTTAAGCGCTCTCGAATTCCCTTAAGCCCCGAATAGTATCGGCATGGCGGCTTATGCTTGCGGCCACAACTATCTGTGTCGTAGTCAATTGATGAACAACACTTTTAACACGATCGCGCTCCTGCCAATCCAGCGCTTTTCCTTCCAAGCACATATAGAGAAAGCTAATGATTTCTTGAAGCTCAGCTTCGACCTTAATCGCTTCTTCATACTGCGCCTCAAAGCGTCGATTTTCTCGTTTACGTAATAATTCTTGTACGGTGGTAATGATCATTTCCTTTCGATCTAGATAGAGGGTTGCCGAGACGACAGCCAATCAGCAACCGCCTCGCTTTTCCAACCAACGGCACGTTTACCGAGCAACAGGGGGCGTGGAAATTGGCCTGTCGCCATCCACTGGTAGAGGGTTGAACGGCTTACGCCGATTAACTGTAACAGTTCAGTTCGGCGAAGGATTGGGTTAGCTGCCATAGGTTTGCTCCGTTGTTGGAAGCCTATTCATAGGGCATCCGCGTCGGGTAAAAAACCGTTAGTATATTATTACTTCCGCAATTTGCGAAACTTTTCATAAGTTACTCAATTTGGTCACCTTGATTAAGCTGTTAGCCCGAAGTCCTAGATCTTGTTGTTACCGACGTAGGATGACCAGTCATTCATCAACGCGCGGCGCTTCTCAAAAAGGTCGGAACGAGCATAGGCGGCTTCGGCCTTGTCCTTTATGCCGTGCGCCATAGCCAACTCGATTACCTCGCGCGGGTGTGCCGTCGTCTCGCCAGACCAATCACGGAAGGACGACCGGAAGCCGTGCGGCACAGCTTCAATGCCAAGCTCCTTAACGAGCTTGGAGAGCGTCATATCAGACAGGGGCTTCCCCTCCTTGGTGCCGGGAAACACAAGGTCGTCGCTTTGCCGCTTTAAAGCCTTCGCTTCCTTCAAGATGGCGAGGCAACGGGTGGACAACGGCACTCTATGAGACTTCTTGGCCTTCATACGGGCAGCGGGGATAGTCCACACGGCATTCGATAGGTCGAACTCGCTCCACACCGCTTCCCGTGTCTCGCCTGATCGCGTTGCGGTAAGAACAAGGAACTCGAATGCCAGCTTTGTAGCTATACCGGCATCGCTGGCGCGTATCTTGGCGATAGCGTCACCTACCTTGTCATAGGGCAAAGCCTTACGATGCTCGACCTTCGACCGGTCATGTTTGGGAAGACCCTTGATCGTCGCTTTCGTAGGATTGTCCGTTCGCCAACCTTGGGCGATCGACCAATCGAGTACGGTACCAATCCGTTGCCTCACCCGACGCGCCGTTTCCGGTCGACTGTTCCAAATCGGCGTAAGGACAGCCAATACGTCGCTACTATTGATAATATCGACCCGCCTTTTACCAATGTAAGGAAATGCGTAAGTTGTCAGCGTATTAATCCACTGCTGACCGTGCTTATCGTTCTTCCACGTTGGCTTTGATAGTTCGTGGATACTCTTTGCCGCTTCCTCAAAGCTTAGGATGCTCGTAGAGCGCTTTTTCGCCGCGATGGGGTCATCACCTACCCTTGCAGCCTTTCGGTTCTGTAGGGCTGCTTCACGGGCTTCCGCGAGCGTCTTTCCGGCAGCATCGCCAGAGCCTAAGCCGATATCCCGGCGTTTACCCTGAATTACGATCCGTTGGACCCATCGCTTAGCGCCCGACGCATCAACCTTTAGGTAAAGACCGTGGCCGTCGCCATAGAAGCCGGCGACCTTGATTGTCCGCACAAAGGCAGCGCTAAGACGCTTCTCCCGATGCTGTCCGGTTGGTTTAATACCGCTCATAGCGCCCTACATAGCGACCAACATAAAGACTTGGAATACGCTGGATCGTGTCGGATCTCAACGGACAAACCATTCCGCTAAACAACTGGTTTACAATACAAATCTGGATTACATTGGTCCACATCGGAACACCTGATGGCGGACTCCGTCTCCGCCATAGCCGCAACTACGATGTTGAAAAATCGCAATATTGTAGAGGCCGTCGTTACTCTGCCATCATAAATATCGTGTAATGCGGACGGCCAGGTCAGCCTTTGCGCTCGTCCGGCATCGGTTTGAAACGACAATGCTGATGTCGATCAGCGCTGGTTGTGATTGAAGAGTGATCCGCTAGGCTCGGCGTTCCAGGGATTCAGGAAGCCGACCATGATCGCATATCTCGTTCTGCTGGCGCTAGCCTCGGCGCCACAATTGCCTGCCGACGCTCCGGTGCGGGCGGAGCATGTTGCGATCCAGTCGGCGGATATCGATCGCAGCGCAGCTTTCTATCGGGAGGCGTTCGGTCTGAAGATGATACCGACGCCGCTCAAGAACCGTCGATGGCTTGATCTCGGCAACGGACTGGCGCTCCATATTCTCGATGGCCGCACCGCGCCGAAGCCATCAAACCGTGATGAGCATCTCGCTCTTCACGTCAACGATCTGGCGGTGGTCACTAGTTGGCTTGACCGGCGCGGTCTCGTCTGGACCGATCTCGCCGGCAAACCGCGCACCATGCAAATCCGGTTCGACGGCGTCCGCCAAATCTATGTTCAGGACCCGGACGGCTATTGGCTGGAGATCGGCGATTCACGCGGCGTATCGACACCTTGATCGCAGGCAGCCTCGCTATTCGTATCTTCAAGTTCTGCACGCCAACACTCATTTGATTTTTTGCTACAAGCGCGAGGCGGGCTGTCGCCGTCGTGAACCTTGTGATGCAGCACTGCACCGCTGACGCGCGATGATCCCGATGACGGGGCTCGCGCGGGTTTGTGTTCGCATACAAATCATGTTGCAATTCGGTTACAGGTATTGAAATTTCGTTACTTGTATTAGGCCCACCTCGGACTTTCTATTGCAGCCCGGCGTGTTTTCCAGAAGGTCTGTCCTCACCAAATTCAGGGGGGCCTATACCGATGATGAACCGAACCTTGCTGCGCTCTGGCGTGTGCCTCGCTGCCGTGCTGATGAGCGGCACCACCGCATACGCTCAAGCCGTCGATGTCGGCCCTGCGGTCGCGGCCGATGCTTCCACCGGCGAGGCGGCCGATACGTCCGAGCCTGACGACATTATCGTTACCGGATCGCGGATTCGTCAGAGCCCGTTGGAGCAACGCTCGCCCGTCGTCACGCTGGATTCCGCCGCGCTGGCGCAAACCGGTCTCACCTCGGTGGCGGATATCCTGCAGCGTTTGCCAAGCGCGGCCGGCGGTCTCAACACCAAGGCCAACAACTCGGGTAATATCGGCAACCCGCAGGATGGTGGCGGGGTCGGCGCCGGCTCGGCCGAAATCGACCTTCGCTATCTGCTCGCGAAGCGCACGCTCGTGCTCGTCGACGGACTTCGCTACGTCAATGGCGCCTCGGCCAGCGGTATCCCCGGCGTGGTCGATCTGAACTCCATCCCGAACAGTGCGATCGAGCGCATCGAGGTGCTGCAATCCGGCCAGTCACCGCTCTATGGCTCGGACGCCATCGCCGGGGTCGTCAATATCATCACGAAGAGCAGCCAGCAGGGCCTGCGCATGTCCGGCCAATTCGGCACGTTTCGCGCGGGCGACGGACATTCTTACAATGGCGACATCAGCTATGGCGTGAAGGGACCGTCCACGTCGATGGTCATCGGCGCCAGCTATGTGAAGGAAGGAAGCGTTCGAACGCGGGATCGTGAGATTTCGCAGTTTCCCAATCCGGGGCAGACGTCTTGTACCGATCCGCGTGGCGGCTGTTCGGGCGCAGCGCTTGGCGGCCGGGTGGTATTCAATGCCGGCAATGCCATTCGCCCCCAGGGTGGCACCATCACTGTGCGCCAAAACGGCCTCACCACTCGCGGCGTCTATGATCCCACGCTGGTCGGTGGCGATTTTCGCGCGTTCACCGCGGCGGACCGCTTCAACTTCGCGCCGTTCAACTATTTCCTGACCCCGTCCGAACGCTATGGTGCGTTCGGCAGCTTCAGGCAGGAACTCGGCTCGGATATCAATCTACGCCTGAAGGCCGTCTATAATCGCCGGAACTCGCAGAACCAGGCCGCCTTCCTGCCGCTGAACGTCGGACCCGACGCAGGCACCGGCACGCTCACCGACCGGATTTCGATCGATGCGACAAACCCGTTCAATCCCTTCGGTGTCACGCTGTCAGCCGGCGGGGCCGGCCAGCCGGCCGCGAATTACGCGCTGATCGGCCGCCGCCTCGTCGAGGCGGGTCAGCGCACCTATAGTCAGCAGGTCGACACGATGACCCTGAGCGCCACGCTGGATGGCAAGTTCCAGATCGGCGAAAAGCGGTTCTACTGGGACGTGAACGCAGTACAGGGCTTGAACGACGCCAAGCAGGTTTTCACCGGCAACATCAACACGCAGCGCCTGGCACAAGCACTGGGCCCGCTTTCGCAATGCACGGGCGAATGCGTGCCGTTCAACATTTTCGGCGGCGCGGGTTCGATCACGCCGCAAATGCTTGCCTATGTCGGCTTTGTCGAGCGCGCCAAGAGCAACCAGGAACTGCAAGACTACACCGCCAACTTGTCCGGCGAACTCTTTGACCTGCCCGGCGGTCCGGTCGGTATCGCAGTCGGCTACGAACATCGTTATCAAGAGGGGTCGTTCACGCCCGATCCGCTGATCCAGGCGGGCTTTGGCGCCGACATCCCCGCGCAGGCCGCGCGGGGCGCCTTCAATTCGGACGAAGTGTACGGAGAAATCCGCATTCCGCTGCTGAAGGACGTACCATTCTTCAGTTCGCTGGAGGCATCCGGCGCGGTTCGCCATGTGAATTACTCGACGAGCGGCAGCAATACCACCTTCACCGCCACCGGACTGTGGAAGCCGATCCCCGATCTGCTGTTACGCGGCTCCTTCGCCGAAGGCTTCCGCGCCCCCAGCATCGGCGAGCTTTTCGGCGCACAGTCGCGATCCGATATCGGCGTGCCCGATCCGTGCAGCAATATCGCCGGCTCCCGTTATCAAGCATCGGCAACGGTGCGCGCAAATTGCACCGCGAACGGCGTGCCCGCCAACGGCAGCTATCAGGAACCGATCGGCCAGTTGGGCGTGACAACGGGTGGCAATCGCGCACTGGCGCCCGAGACTTCCAAGACGTGGCTGTTCGGTGGCGTCATCAGCCCGGCCTTTGTCCGGGAAAGCGGCTTCGCCAGCCAGTTCGCGCTGGAGGCGAATTACTACGACATCAAGGTGTCGGGCGCGATCGCCTCAACCAACCCGCAGGTAACGCTGGCTCGTTGCGCAGAGGCGGGCGATGCGCTGAGCTGCACGAACGTGGTGCGCAGCAGCAGCGGTCGGATTTCCAGCATCATCGGCCTGTTGCAGAATATCGGGCAGATCCGCACTCGCGGTATCGATCTGACGCTCAACTACCGGTCGCCCCAGACCGGCGCGGGCATCTTTGGCCTGTCGCTGAACGGCAACCACCTGATGAAGTACACCGAAACGACGCCGACCTCGACCGGGTTCAGTGCGATCAGCTATCGCGGCACCACCCGTGGTTCGCCGGATCAATCCTATCCCAAGTTCAAGGGAACCGGTGTCGTCAGCTGGAGCCTCGCTGACTTCGAAGCGTCGTTCACCGGCCGCTATATCAATCACGTTACCGAGAACACGGGAAACCGGTTGGCCAATACCTTTTACGGTGATGTCCAGCTGATCTTCGCGCCGTCCTTCCTCGATAAGAAGGTCGATTTCACGGTCGGCGTTCGCAATGTGTTTGATCAGGATCCGCCCGCCTGCACGACCTGCACCGGTCCGAACTACGACCCGACGACTTACGATGTCCCTGGTCAGTTCGGGTATCTTCGCGTCTCATACCGCATGTAACGACACTCGTTCGCCACCTTGTCCGATTGCGACAAGGTGGCGAACGGGGCGCGATGGTCGGGAGTAAGGACGGCGATTATATCGTCCTAGGTCTGCGAGATGCCTACGGGAATGAAACCCGCCGTCCCATCAATGTTGTCGGCGACACGATGACTTCGATCTTCGGCTTCGGCCCTCTCGTCGTCCTGTCGGGTGTATTTGGGTAGACGGAATCATGACTCGATGCGCAGCCTGTGTATCAGTTCTGACAGAACCCAATCCGACTACGACCCGCGAGCGAGACATCCTGGCCCCGCCGGCTGGCTAGTCTTGTAGGTTAAGACAAATTCCTGATGCCCCAGATCCTCCGATTTGGTTTTCCGACCATCCGCCACCATTTCGATCAGCTCGACGATTTCCGCCCCTACCTCATCAAGAGTGGCATCCCCTTCGAGGATACGACCGGCATCGATATCCATATCGTCTTCCATGCGACGATACGTTTCCGGATTGGCGCAAATCTTGATCACGGGAGAAATTGCCGAGCCGACGACCGAACCCCGGCCCGTGACGAACAGGTTGATGTGCGCGCCGCATGCGATCAGTTCCGCGATCTCGGCATTGTCGACGATGTTCGGAAATCCGAATTTCGGATCACCGGGGGGCACGACATCGAGAAGATACAGGCCCGGCGCCGATGCCTGTTCCGCCGGCAGGATCACGCCGTCGATCCGACGGCTGCCGGATTTTGCATATGCGCCGGCGGATTTTTCCTCCTGACTGGAAAGCCCCCCCTCGGCATTGCCAGGAGCAAAGCTGCCATATCCCATCGCGCGATAATAATGCTCGGCCTGTCGGATCGACGCGATGATCGCGTCAGCAACCATGAACGATGCCGCCCGCTCGGCCATATGGCCTTCGCAGCCGATCATCTCGCCTGTTTCCTCGAAAATACACGTCGCTCCCGCGTCGATCAGCGTATCGAAGGCGCGGCCAACAGCAGGATTTCCGGTGATTCCGCTGGTGCCATCCGACCCGCCGCAGATGGTGCCGATCACCAGTTCGGATCGATCCATCGCCACCCTGACGGCCCGGTCGTCGGCCATTTGAATAACCCGCCCCACCGCCGCCACGCCGTCAGCGATCGCCGCACGCGTACCGCCGACCTGCTGAATGACGACGGTTTCTACCGGGCGATGATGGTCGATAGCGTGAGCGGCGAGCGCTTCGCGATTGAAGCTCTCGCATCCCAGTGACAACAGCACGACGCCACCGACGTTGGGATGAGTTGTCAGCGCCTTCATCATCGCGAGGGCATAATCGTTGGGATAGCATCCGGGAAAGCCGATCAATTGAACGCGCGGGTCGTCGAATGACTGGACCACCCGCCGTGCCACATGGTGCGCGCATTCCACCAGATATACGACCAGGATCGCATCTCGGATGCCCTTGCGGCCGTCCGAGCGCAGCCACGCGTTCATCATGCCTGATCCCCAGCGGCATCACGCAGATGTGCCGGCATATAATCGCTCTTCATGTTGTGCATGTGGATCCACTCACCAGGCGCGGCATCGGCCGTCATCGACCCAATCGCCATCCCGTATTTCACGACCTTGTCCCCGACCTTTAGCGGGATCAGCGCCAGTTTGTGACCCAGCGGCACACGGACGGTGACCATGAATTCCTGGTGGTCGGTTGCGATGGTCTCACCGGCCTCGATATCGCGGCAACAGACGACGACATTGTCTGTGGACGTCAGCTGGATCACGGCCGTCGTCACCGGGCAGCCGTCGGCACGGGCGCGTCGCGTCGGATGAGGTTCTGCTCGCGCAACTCATTCCAGAAATCGTCGGGAATCTGTTCGCGGTATAGCGTCATCGTCTGCTGGACCCGGTCGGCGCTGCCGAGGCCGGGGATAACGCTGGCCACCTGGCGGTTTGCCAGTACGAATTGCAGGGCCGCAGCCGGCAGGCTGACGCCGTGCCGATCAGCGACATCCTCAATCTGACGGACGCGCGCCACGACATGTTCGGGTGCTATGCCATAGTCGTAATGAACCACCCCGCCGCCCTTGGTTCCCATGGCCAGAATGCCACTATTATATGGTCCGCCGATCACGATCGACGTATTGTCAGACGCTGAGGCGGGGAACAGTTCGTCGAGCGCATCATGTTCAAGAAGCGTGTAGCGACCAGCCAGCAATATGACGTCCAGACGGGTCTCATGCATGGCGTCCAAACAGACGTCGATCTCGTTCACGCCAAGACCGAATGCCTTGATCGCCCCCTCGTCGCGCAAACGTTCAAGTGCCCTGAAGCCGCCGCCCGTGGTCAATTGGTCCCAATAATATGAAGCGCGAGACGCATGGGTCCGTTGTCCGATGTCATGCACATACAGGATATCGACATGATCCAGGCCCAGCCGCTGCAGGCTATGGTCGTGGCTCCTGAGTATGCCATCACCCGTATAGTCGTATGTCATCTGGAACGGCATCGGTGACCGGAAACCGTCTCGCTCCCGGTCATCGATCACGGTAGAATCGGGCTGCATCAATCGGCCCACCTTGGTGGAGACGATCAGCTCGGTTCGTAACCGCACGGCGTCTCCGGTGCGCCGTTCCGACAGACCGCGGCCATAATGCGGTGCCGTATCGATATAGCCAATCCCGGCCTCGATCGCGCGGTCGAGAGCAGCCCGTGCTACCGCGTCGCTGACCGGGGTAAACAGATTGCCCAGCGTCGCTGCCCCGAAGCCGAGTTCGGTGACGAGGAGATCAGTCGCGCCTAACGACCGTCGTGGAATGGCCGTCATGCCATGGCTTTCGTCGAGCCCGCATCCGAACGCGTGCAGGCCATCGCGAACACGAACACGACGGCGAAGCAGACTGCCGGTACGAGCATTGCCGTCGAAATGCCGGCTCGGTCGGAAACCCATCCGGTCAGGGCAGTGACCCCTGCCCCGCCGATGATCGCCATGATGATGAGCGACGAACCCAAACGACGAAGCGGTCCCAGCCCTTCCACGCCCAACGCGAAAATCGTGGGAAACTGGATCGACATGAAGAAACTCGCGGCGACCAAGGCATAAAGCCCCGCGTGACCGTCAAGCGTCGCGGCAGCGATCGCCAGCCCGGCCGATATCGCCGCAAATACGGCAAGCAAACGGACAGGCGCGATGCGTGCCATCAACGCGGTGCCGGCAAAACGACCAACCGAGAACAGGATCAGCGAGGCGAACAGCGCATCTGCGCCACCGCGCTCCGATACGCCGAGATTTCCCTGAGCGTAGCGGATCGTGTAGCTCCACAATCCGACCTGTGCCCCGACGTAGAAGAATTGGGCGACCACCGCACCCACCAGCCGGGGGCGGCGCAAGACATCGGCAAAACTTCCCGGTCGGGCGCCCGATCCTGTTTCACGTCGAACGCCTCCTGGAAAACGTAAAAATGCCGCCGTTACGGCGAACAGCAGGACGACGCCGGCGATCACCAGATAGGGCACGGCCACGGCCTGGACTTCGGACTGCAGGAATGCCGTGCGAGCGGCATCGCTCATGGCCGAGAGCGCCCGTTCATCATGCTCGATGCCCGACAGAATGAAATTGCGACCGATCAGAATTCCACTGATGGCCCCCAGCGGATTGGCCGCTTGCGCCCAATTCAGTCGTCTCGTCGCCGTGGATGGATCACCCAGCTCGGTAATCAGTGGATTGGCGGAGGTCTCCAGAAACGCGAGACCGGCCGCAATGACAAACAAGGCGAAGAGAAAAAGCTGATAAGCGCTGAGAAGTGCCGCGGGGTAAAAGAGCAACGCGCCGGCTGCGTAGAGCGAAAGGCCCGTTACGATCCCGGCCTTGTATCCATAGCGCCGCAGGACCGCCGATGCCGGAATGGCAAAGATGAAATATCCCAGGTAGAAAACTTGCTGAACGAAGCTGGTACCAAAATCCGATAAGGTGAACGCCTTCCTGAAATGCGCGATCAGAATATCGTTCAGATTATTTGCCATTCCCCACAAGAAAAAGAGGGACACGGTGATGACGAGAGCGGGGCGATAATTGCGGTCGCCGATGCCAGCGGGATCGGCGATGTTTTCATCCACGATATCGGGGGCTGCGTGCATCAGGCGCCCCTTTCCGCGTTGCTGAAAAATGCCACCGGTACGGGGAACGGCTGAAACGCCCTGAACCGATGGAAGTCGCCGCTATCCAAGCTGGTCATCGAAGCGCCTCTCACATAAATATTATTTTATCGGTAAAAGCTAGTTTGCATCCGCAGATATCGCAAGATAAAATCGGTAGCTCGACGATCGGCTAGTCGAGCTGCGGACGGGTATATCCCAGTCGATCCGAAATCCGTGCCGCCGCTTCGCCAAGGCGCAGCCGAGCCGCGGTTGCGTCAAGTTTTTGAGAGCCGTCGATCAATTCCAGAAATGGGATCGTCAGGGCCGCCATCAGTCCGCCGTCGAAGCCGAAGAGCGGATAACTCATATCAGTCACGCCGAATGTGACCGGGCTTCGCCGCACGTCGAACCCTTCAGCGCGCACCCTTTTGAGGCGTAGCTGAAGTGCCGCCACATCAACCGGCGGTTGCCGCTCATGCAGCAGCCTGTCGATCAACAGTTCTGCCTTGTCGGGTGGCGACATCGCCAAGAGGATATGTCCCGAACAGCTGTTCAACAGGTCGATGCTGGCGCCCAGGCGGAGCGCGAAGCCGCGGGTGGCCGGGTTCTCCTCGCGGGCCACGATCATACCCTGCGTGCCGCTGACGACGACCAGATGGCAGGACTGTTCGATATCCTGCGCCAACGCCCGCATTTCCGGTAGAGCCGCCTCCACGACATTCTGCGCGGGCGTCGCGCTGAATGCGAGGTCGAGCAGCTTATAGGCCACCGAATAGCGATCGGTGACCGGCGATTTCTGAAGATAGCCGTGCCGTTCCATCACGATGACAATGCGGAACAATTCCCCAACCGACCGGTCGAGGACGGCGGACATCTCGCTGATCGTGGCGCCGCTGTTTTGCTTGGCAAGCAGCTCCAGAATTTCAAATGCCTTTTCAAGAGCCGGAGCGGCATAGCTTCCCTTGGGGCCTTCTCGCGTCATATCTTCTCCCGTCGACGGGATCGACGGTAACGGTTGCGTCACGTCAGAACAATCACGCGCCGGAGCAACATGCGCCGCCGCGGGTAGCCCCGTCAGAACGTCGCGATCGCCTTCAAGACGTGATCGGCGCCGGCGATCAATTCGGAAATCCGCGTGGGGAGTTCGTCCGCATCCACACTGTGGGTGTGAAGCGCATCGGTATCGATCTTGCCGTTTCGGATCGCCGCGATCACCCGGTCAAAGTCGGTGGAAAGCGCATTTCGACTGGCGATCAGCGTCGTCTCGCGTTTGTGGAATTCGGGATCGGGAAAGACCAGGTCGCCCTTGACGACACTGATCAAAACATAACTTCCGCCCTGGGCCACATAATTCAAGCCGGTACACATCGCATCGATGTTGCCGGTGGCATCGAAGACGCAGTCAAAGAAGTCGCCGTCCGTCTGCTCCGCAAGCGTTTGATGGATCGCGCTATCGACGAGCACGGTGCTGTCGAAGCCCAGCCGTTGACGGGCGTAATCCAGCCGCGCCGCGCGAGTATCAATGATTGTGACCGCCGCACCGTCCAGTCGCGCAAACAGGGCAGCGGCGATACCGATCGGGCCAGCACCGACGACGAGCACGCGATCGCCCGATCGTAAGCCGCCACGGTTGACGGCATGGGCTCCGATCGCAAGGAATTCGACCATCGCCGCCTGCGACAGCGAAAGGCCCGTCGCATCGACCACCGCCGACTGTCTGACGACGATGCGATCCTGCATGCCGCCATCGATATGAACCCCCAATACCGCGATACGAGCACAGCAATTGGGCTTGCCCCTCCGACAGGCCACACAGGCGCCGCACGAAAGATACGGGTTGATCGTGACCACCTGGCCCTGTCGCAATGCCGATCCATCCGGCGCGGCCAAAACCTCGCCCGCCAATTCATGGCCCATGACGCGGGGATAACTGAGGAATGGCTGGTTGCCGGTGAAGATATGATAGTCCGTGCCGCACAGGCCGACGCGGCGGATGCGGATCTCGACTTCATCCTCCGCACGGACCGGCGGCGCGCTCTGGATCACCTCGAGAGATAGTGGTTCTCGACACATCACGACGCGCATCGTTGGCTTCCCTCTCAGATTTTGCTCTGTCTTATTCCACATATGAAATAGTATTTCTTCTTATGCAAGATAGGTGCTTGTCATCGGCATTTTCCTTGCGTGCTGAGGTTGAGGTTCGACGTGCTCGGAAACGATGGAATTAGCCGTTGGCGCATATGGTTCGCCGGAAAACATCTGTTTGCACCGGGCTGATATACGTCAGGGTCGCGTACTGTCCTATTGACACCCTCTCATCAGCGAATATACTTTTTCATATAAGCAAAGACGGGAGAGGTGGATGACCGGCGAATTCTCGCGACGCGATCTGTTGGAAGCTGGCGGCATCGCGGTCGCTGCCACCGGTCTTGCCGCCCTTCCGCTTCGCGCCATGCCGGCTTCTTCGACGGATGATCATCGGCTGTGGTTCGACGCACCCGCGACCCGTTGGGTGGATGGGCTGCCTGTCGGTAACGGGCGGCTGGGGGCGATGGTCCGCGGGGAGGTCATGCGCGAAGTCCTGTCTTTGAACGACGACACGCTCTGGTCCGGCTACCCCACACCGAACGCAAACAGCGAGGCGATCCGCGCCCTTCCCGGCGTGCGTGAGGCGACGTTCGCCGGCGACAACCACGAAGCCGACAAGCGCGCCATGCGACTGCAGGGCCCGTTCAGCCAAAGCTATGAACCGCTCGGCGACCTGACCATCACGATGAATCATGGCGGATCGGCGTCAGGCTATCGTCGCGCGCTTGACCTCGATCAGGCCGAAGCGACGGTCAGTTACGCAGTTGGCAGCACCCGTTATCGCCGGGAGGTTTTTGTCTCTCATCCGGATCAGCTGATCGTGGTGCGACTGACGGCGGAAGGTGGTGCCATCGACTGCGATCTGGCCATGGCCACCTTGCTGCGCGGTGAGAGTCGGGCGGTGGGCAAGCGGCTGATCCTGCGCGGCAAAGCGCCGGCCTCGTGCGCGCCGAACTATCGCAAGATTGCCGATCCGGTAGTTTATGACGACGCACCGGGCAAAGGCATGGCCTTCGTCGCCCTCGTCGATGTCGAAACACGCGGCGGCAAGGCCACGGCGCGGGATAGGATGATCGAGGTACGGGGCGCCAGCGAAGTGGTCCTGCGCATCGCCGCCGCCACCGGCTTTCGCCGGTTCGACCAAATGCCCGACCTGTCGAGCGACGAGATCGAAGCCAGAGCGGCCGCGGTATTGAAAGCCGCGGCTGGCAAGCGCTTTGCCGCACTGCGCAGCGTGCATGTTGCCGATCACCAGCAACTCTACCGACGCGCGTCGTTACAGCTGGACGGCGGATCGGCCGACCAGCCGACCGGGGCTAGGCGGATGGGCAATGTTCGCGCCTCTGATCCGGGACTGGCCGCGCTGCTGTTCCATTTCGGTCGATACCTTCTGATCGCCAGTTCGCGGGCAGGCACTCAACCTGCCAATCTGCAGGGCATCTGGAACGCCGAAGTCCGACCGCCGTGGAGCAGCAACCACACGACGAACATCAACACCCAGATGATGTATTGGCCGGCGGAGACGGCCAATCTGGCGGACTGTCACACGGCGCTGTTCGACTGGATGGAGCATGTGGCGGTACGGGGTCGTGCCGTCGCGCGCGACTATTACGGCATGCCCGGCTGGTGCCTTCATCACAACAGCGACGTCTGGGCGATGGCAAATCCCGTCGGCGAGAGGGACAGTACGCCGGTCTGGGCCAACTGGCCGATGGGCGGTCCATGGCTCGCCCAGCATCCATGGCAGCATTACCTGTTCAGCGGCGACGTCGCTTTCTTGCGGGAGCGTGGCTATCCGTTGATGCGCGGCTGTGCAGAGTTCTGCGCCGCCTGGCTGGTCGCCGATCCCCAGAATGGCCGGCTGACGACTGCGCCGTCAGTATCGCCGGAAAACCAGTTTCTTGCCGCCGATGGCAAGCCCGCGTCCATCAGTGCCGGCTGCACCATGGACCTCGCCTTGACGCGCGAAATCTTCACGAATTGTATTGCGGCCGCACAGATATTGGGAGTCGACGGGCCGTTTGCGGCCCACCTGACCGATCTGGCGAAGCGGTTGGCGCCGTACCAGATCGGCTCGCACGGCCAGTTGCAGGAATGGTCGCGTGATTTCCCGGAATCCGAGCCCGGTCACCGGCACGTCTCGCATCTATATCCGCTATATCCGGGGAACGAGTTCACGCCCTCGCGTACGCCTCGCTGGGCCAAGGCGGTGGCGACGTCGATGCAACGTCGAGAAGACAATGGCGGTGCGGCAACCGGGTGGAGCCGTGCCTGGGCGACCTGCATCTGGGCAAGGATGGGGGACGATGCACGATCGGGAAAATCGATCGATGCGTTCTTCGCTCATAGCGTTCTCGACAATCTGTTCGACACGCACCCCTCCGGCAACGGGCCGATCTTTCAGATCGACGGCAATTTCGGGATCACCGCAGCGATCGCCGAGATGCTGTTGCAGAGCCATGACGGCGCGATCGCACTTTTGCCTGCGGTGCCGCCGGCGTGGCGCAGCGGCAGCGCGCGCGGCCTGCGCGCGCGGGGCGGCATCACCGTCGATCAACGCTGGAGCGCGGGACAGTTGGATGGCGCCGACCTGCATTTCGTCAGCGGCGTCGATGCATTGATCCGATTGCCCGCCGGGCGACAATTGCTGGCGGCCACGCGTGATGGCGCGACGGTCGCCATCCGCGCCGGTGACGGCGGACTGCATGTTCCCGGTCGTCGCGGCGACACCATCACGTTGAACATCGGCGCTGCTCGGGCGTGACAATCATCATCGGCGACCCGTCACCAAGGGCGGGCGCCATCACAGGGAGAGTAGAATGACGACATCTTTTCTGACCGGTACCGCATCGCTGCTGGCGATCACGGTCGCGTCATCGGCCATGGCGCAGACCGTGCCTGCCGAGGCGCCAGCCACGCCCGTCGCCGCACCGGCCACGCAAGATGATCCGGTCGACGCCGCCGCGGGCGGAGAGGAGATCGTGGTCACGGGCATTCGCCGCAGTTTGGCCGATGCCACCGCGTTGAAGCGCAACAACATCGGCATCGTCGACGCCATTTCCTCCGAAGACATCGGCCGTTTTCCCGACCAGAATCTCGCGGAATCGCTCCAGCGCGTCACGGGCGTGCAGATCACGCGTAACAAGGGTGAAGGATCGCGCGTCGCACTGCGCGGCCTTGGGCCCAATTTCACGCAGACGCTATACAATGGCAGGCAGATCGCGACGCCCGGTGGCGGGCGGAGCTTCTCCTTCACGTCGCTGTCGTCCGATTTTGTCAGCGCCGTCGAGGTCATCAAGTCGCCAAGCGCCGAACAAGTCGAGGGCGGCCTTGCCGGTCTGGTCAACGTGCGCGTCGCACGCCCGCTGGACGCCGGGCGCGACGTGATCGCCGTCACCGCCGAGGGTATTTACGAGGAAAATCCGAACCGCGTCACGCCGCACGCATCGCTGTTCGTCAACAAGGTCATCAATGACCGCTTCGCCGCCAATTTCGGCATCAACTATGAAAAGCGCCGCGTCCTCTCAGCCGGCTATCTGGGCTATGGCGCGGAAAATGGGATCGAGGCACGGCGCAACCCACCGCTCGACTATAATCGCGATGGCGATTTCAACGATGCCTACCGGTTTATCCACACGACCAACCTGGTCGCGCAGGATGGAAAGTTCGAACGCGTGACGATGATCGGCGGGTTTCAGTTCAAACCGACCGATACGCTCGACCTGTACGCCGACGGCTTTTTCTCCGATTTCAAAGACTACTCAATCTATAACGAGCACCAGGTCCGTTTCACCAACATCCAGGGTACGGGCGCCGGGATCGTCGGTAGCACCGTCGCTGACGGGTATTTGACCGCGCTCGATGCCAACGGCGTCGATCACCGCTCCGATACGCGGCCGATCGACACGCGCGACAAACTGTTCACCGGTGCGGCAGGCGGCATCTGGACGCTGGACCAATTGAAGGTGTCGAGCGAATTTACCTATTCAAAGGCGCGGCGCATCTCGAGCAACTATGGCTTTGCGATCAATTCGCGCGCGCGGGCCAGCTACGACACCGGGGGGAACCTAGGGCGCGAACCCACCGTCGCGTTCCAGCGTGGCTATGACCCGCTCGATCCCTCGACCTTCAATCTGCTTGCAGTCGGCGGCACGTACCGCGCGCCCAGCATCGACCGCAATTACGATGGACGGCTGGACGTAGCGAGGGACATCGACCTGGCTGATGCGAAATTGGTATTGAAGGCGGGCGGCATGTTCGCGAACCGGAAAAGCGCCTTCAACTCGCGGACGTTCAACCTGACGTCGCAGCAGTTCGCCGCCGCTCTGGGTCAGCCATACAACGCCAATGTGGAGGGCGGCAGCACCTCGGCTGCCCCCATCCTGGGGCAGGTCGATTACTCGAAGTTCGTGCAGCCTTCGCTCGGCGTCTATCTCGCGCCGAACCTTAATGCCTTCTTCGACCGGATACCGCTGTCGACGGTATTGTCGCTCGCACCGCCGCAGGCGCAGCTCGCCAACGATTTCACGGTCACCGAACGCTCCTATGCCGGCTATGGCCAGCTCGATATCCGGGCGCTCAACGATCGTTTCAACGGCAATGTCGGGCTGCGCTACGTTCATACCGACCAGACGTCGGATGGCAATGCCGCCGACCTGTCCACGCTACTCGTGCGGCGCGGCGGTATCATCACGGTCGTGCAGGGAACGACACCCGTATCGATCGACAACAGCTATTCCGAATGGCTGCCGAGCGCCAACCTGTCCTATGATCTGACCCCGCAGTTGAAGATACGCGGGGCTGTCGCGCGGACGCTGACCCGGCCTGACATCGGCCTGCTTTCGCCAACGCTCAGCGTTGACGCCAACACCAGCACCATCAATGCACGTAACCCCAACTTGCGGCCTTACCTGTCGAACCAGATCGACCTGTCGCTTGAATATTATTTCGCGAAATCCGGACTGCTGTCAGCGGCGGTATTCTACAAGGACGTCAAGAACTTCATCATCAATTCGGCGAACTCGGTGACGCAGACCGTGCAGCTGGAGGAAGGCGGTAGCCGCCAGCAGGTGTTCCTGCTTCGCCAGCCGCGCAATGGCGCCAGCAGCAAGATCAAGGGTTTTGAGTTGGGCGCGCAGGTTCCGTTCACGTTCCTGCCCGGGCCGTTCGACGGGCTGGGCGTGCTGGGGAACTTCACCTACCTCGACCTGGGCGACGTCGTGGTTACGCAGGGACAGCCGGCCATTCCGATCTCCGGCGCATCGAAGCGGAGCTACAATATCGCGGGATATTATGAGAAATCCGGCTTTGGCATCCGCGCCTCGTATAACTATCGCAACGGCTTCGTGAACGACCCGACCAGCACGTTCGGCGACGGGGACTATCAGCGTTCCTATGGACAGTTGGATATCTCGGCGAGCTACGACCTGAACCGCATGGTGACCCTGAACGCCGATCTGACCAATGCGACCAACGCGAAGATCATCAACGACACCGGCGTCGGGCTGCTGCGCGGTATCGTGGATAACGGTCGGCGCGTAACGGCGGGCGTACGCGTTCGCTTCTGAGAAATCGCGCTGGGGCCGTCATCGGCGCAGGACCAGCATGGCGGCTTCGCGCAAAGGGTGCATCCTCGCGGATGCCCGGTACCGGTAGGACAGAATGGCATGACACGACTGAGGGGCAAGCGGGCGATCGTCACCGGCGCGGCACAAGGTATCGGTCGCGCATCGGCGGAAATGTTCGCCCGCGAAGGGGCAGACGTGATCGCCGTCGATCGCAACGCCGACATGCTGGCCAGCGTGGCCGGATGCCGCCAGCACGTACTCGACCTGACCGACGAAAGAGCGATTGCGGCGTTTGGACGTGACACTGGCGAGGTGGACATTCTGTTCAACTGCGCGGGATATGTCGATGCTGGAACCCTGGTCACCACCTCGGACGATGGATACCGCCTGTCTTTTGATCTCAATGTCCACGCCATCACCTACATGCTTCGCGCCTTCGTGCCGGGCATGATC
Organism: Sphingomonas sp. Leaf339; assembly: GCF_001426195.1. GTDB lineage: Bacteria > Pseudomonadota > Alphaproteobacteria > Sphingomonadales > Sphingomonadaceae > Sphingomonas. The sequence goes on from NZ_LMRS01000034.1 coordinate 306,801, forward strand.
GCCCGGGGCGGCGGATCGATCATCAACATGGCCTCCGTCGCTGGCCCGATCATCGGCGTCGCAGGTCGCTATGCGTATTGCGCGAGCAAGGCGGCGGTCGCGGGATTGACCCGAGCGGTCGCGGTCGATCATGTCGGCGACCATATCCGGTGCAATGCGATTTGCCCGGGTACCGTGCAGTCGCCTAGCCTGAACGAACGGCTGGCCGCCACCGGGGATGAAGCGGCCGCGCGTGCCGCCTTTATCGCACGCCAACCACTTGGTCGGCTGGGCACGGCGGACGAGATCGCATTCCTCGCAGTGTACCTGGCTAGTGACGAGAGCGCCTATACGACCGGCCAGTTGCACACGATCGATGGCGGATGGAGTATGGCGTGAGCTCCCTGAAGCGACTTGGCGAGCGGCCGATCGCATCCGCGATTGACGCTGTCGACTGGTCTCCCCGGTTCGGCGGCTACCAATCTGCCGGCCAACCTATTGTTTGCTTCGATCGGACGGGCGCGCTCCACCGTCGGGTACCGAAATATGATCGATCCTGAATCGCTGATTTCCGAGAATAGGCGATCAGGCTTTCGTGTAGTTCCAAAGCTTGCGACATCGATACTATGATGGAATACGGGTGTCCGTAGGTAGGCCCAAGATACTCGCATTCGTCGAGACAGCCTAGGAGACGGATATGCGATGTGTTTCGGTGCTATTATTGCCGATATTGGCTCTGGTTTCGACGTCCGCGATTGCCAGCCGAGATAACGCGGCGAACAATAGCCTGACCCCGAACGAGCGGGCGGCGGGTTGGCGGCTGTTGTTCAACGGGCGGGATCTGGACGGTTGGCGATCGTATCAGGGCGGAACGGCGCCCGCGATGTGGAAAGTGCATGACGGATTGCTGGAACTGACCGCGACCAGTGGGCAGATGAGCGGCGGCGATCTGGTGACGGCCGACGAATATGGATCGTTTGAAATGACGATCGACTGGAAGGTGGATCGCGGTGGCAATAGCGGGGTCATATATTTGGCCCGCAACCTGCCACAGACGACCCGGGTCTATGAAACCGGCCTGGAGATGCAGATCCTCGACGATGCGGGCCACCCCGACGGCAAGATACCATCGCATCATGCCGGGGCGCTTTACGATATCACGGTTCCGCCCCCGAAGGCCTCGCGACCGGCCGGACAATGGAACCATGCACGACTGCTGGTCGAGCGCGGTCGCATTCGCCAATGGTTGAACGGCATACCGACCGCCGATGTCCCGTATGGTGACGATGGATGGCGAAAACTGGTGGCGCAGTCGAAATTCGCCAAGATGCCATTCTTCGGCACCCTTTCGAGCGGTGTCATCGCTCTTCAGGATCACGGCGAGCCGGTCGCGTTCCGCAACATCAAGCTGCGGCGGATTGGCGCAAGCGCGAAGGTGGCCGAGAGATGACGAGCCCCGCTGTTGGTGCGGTGGATACCGCGGTCGACGTAATCATCGTCGGATCGGGTGCAGCGGGTGGCATGGCGGCATTCAGCCTGACCAAGGCGGGTCTGCGCTGTCTGATGCTGGAAGCCGGCCGCGACTATGATCCGCAGGCCGAGGTCAACATGTTCGCACCTGAGAGCGACGCGCCGCTTCGCGGCACATCGACGCCAGACAAGCCGTTCGGATATTTCGACGCAACGGTCGGTGGCGGATGGCAGATCGACGGTGAGCCCTACACGATGCGTAAGGGGTCGGATTTCCGGTGGTATCGTCCACGGATGCTGGGAGGACGTACCAACCATTGGGGACGCCACGTGCCACGGCTGGGGCCATACGACTTCAAACCGTTCTCCCGAGACGGGCTGGGCGTGGACTGGCCGATCGGTTATGACGATGTGGCACCATTCTACGATCGCGTGGAGCGGATGATCGGTGTCAATGGCGGCCGGATCGATCTGGAGAACCACCCCGACTCCCCGGCCGATTGCCTGATGCCGCCGCCGCATCCGCGCGTTCCCGAGATGCTGATCAAGGCCGCTGCTGAAAGTCTCGGCATCCCGGTGCGACCGGCGCATACCGCCGTCTTGACGCGTGACATGCCCGACGATGTAGCCCCCCGCAGCGCTTGCCTGAACGCGACGCCATGCACGCGCGGCTGCACGATCGGGGCAATGTTTCAAACGACGACCTCGTTGCTGCCGATGGCGAAGGCGACCGGGCGACTGACCATGGTAACAGACGCGATGGTATCCCGCATCGTGATGGCCGCGCCGGGCCGTGCGGCTGGCGTCGAGTATGTCGATCGGAAAACGGGCCAGCGCCACGTCGTCAAGGCACGCGCCGTCGTACTAGCGGCGGGCACGGGAGAGACGACGCGATTGCTTCTGAATTCGGGTGAAGGGCGACAAGGGCTCGCGAACTCGTCGGGCGAACTGGGTCGCAACCTCACCGATTCCACCGGCGCATCGTTTCGCGCCTACATCCCCGCACTTGCCGGCCGGCCCCGTTACAATGAGGATGGGATCGGCGGTCAGCACATATACATTCCGTTCTGGCTCTATAAGGAGCAGCAGCGCGGCGAGCTGGACTTCGCGCGTGGCTATCATTTCGAAATCGGTGGTCGCTTCGGCATCCCTCCGGCCGAAGCACTTCCCCGAACATGGGGAACGGCGCTGAAGAAAGCGGTACGCAATGCATCGGGCGCGACGATCGGACTGACGCTGCGCGGCGAGATGATCCCCAACAAGGACACGTTCTGCGAGATCGATCCGACGGTAAAGGATCGGTTCGGTATTCCCGTGTTGCGCTTTGCGTTCCGCTGGTCGCGGAACGAGGTGAATCAGGTCGCGCATGGGCGTCGCACCGCGCATGCGGTCTTTCAGCGCCTCAAGGGTACGGTCCTTGATCCGGACCTGCCGCCTGAGGAGATCATGACCGCCGGGGGTGAAATTATCCACGAACTGGGCACCGCGCGGATGGGCGCCGATCCGCGATCATCAGTCGTCGATGGATACGGACAGACCTGGGATGTCGGCAATCTGGTGCTGATGGATGGCGCGATCTTCGCATCGGGCGCCCATAAGAACCCCACCCTCTCCATCCTCGCGCTCGCGCTGCGTGCGTCCGAGCGACTGGCCGCCCGCTTCAAGACGGGTGCATTCGCATGACGCCGTCGCGCCGCACCACGATGCAATGGATGATGACGGCCACCCTGCTGCCGCTCGCGCGCTGGTCGCCCGCCGCAACGCTGGTCGCCGGCAACGTCGCGGCCGCGCCGTTCAAGGTCGTCGCCCCCTGGCCCGACGTACCGGAGCCCGTGCCGGCGAAGGGCTATGGCCGCGACCCCGATCTTACCCAACCCAAGGTGCCGTGGTCGTTGACGTTGGACAAACCCCAGCGAGCCATGATCGACCTGCTGGGTGACATGATCCTGCCCGCCGATGACATCTCTCCCGGCGCCGGCACGATCGGCGTCGGAGCATTCATCGACGAGTGGATCAGCGCCCCCTACCCCGTTCAGCGGCTGGACCGGTCAAAGGTGATCGGGGGCCTCGGCTGGCTCGACGCGCAAAGCAGGTTGATGCACGCCAAGTCATTCACGGCGATCTCGTCACAGCAACGCGGCGTCATCCTCGATGGCCTTGGCGAGGCCGTCCCTGCCGCGAGCATGGTCGCGCCGATCGCCTTCATGGAAACGCTGCGCAAACTGTTCGTCCTTGGGTTCTACAGCTTGCCCCAGGGCAAGGACGATATGGGCTATATCGGTGAGCAGCCCACACCGGGCCCCTATCCGGGGCCAACTGAAGCAGCGCTGGCTCATCTCAGCGGCATACTGGCTGAGCTAGGCTTGAAAGGGGCGCCCTGAGCACCTGCCGGTTTCTGGCGATCAGTGAGAGATGACGGGCCTCGCGGGCCAGAGATACCACCTTATCATCAGCGTGCGGTTGTAAGAAGCAGTCGTTGCACCGCCATTGGCGCCGCGACGGATCGATGGTGGAAGGCAGCAGGACGAGGGAACGAACGATGCAGATCGTCATCCGATCAATAATCGTGGCAGCGGGCATCGGCGCGACGATCTCGCCAGCGTATTCCGCTACCAAGTCCGCAGGATCGGCGGTCCCAACCCTTCGCCATGAAAAATCGGGAACAGCCGCCGCAGCGGCTGCCGTCACCCGTCTGATCGGCCCGCGCGCCGCCGCGTTCGACATGCGCCTAACCCCTCAGCCGGACTCATGGTACACGGTACACGCGACGGACGGGCGTGCCCGGATCGAGGGATCGTCCCCGGTAGCGCTGGTGCGTGGCGCCTATGCCTATCTCAATCGCGCCGGGCTGGCGTCGGTCAGTTGGGAGGGGAATCGCGTCGCCTTGCCGGCGCGGCTGCCCGATGCGGTGATCAACCGCACCGCATCGCCGTTCCGGCACCGTGCCTATCTGAATACCTGCACCTATGGTTACACGACGCCGTTCTGGACGTGGGCGCGATGGGAGCGCGAGATCGACTGGATGGCGGCCAACGGTGTCGACATGCCGCTGGCACTGGAAGGACAGGAATATGTCTGGCGCGCACTGTGGCGCGAGGCGGGGCTGGACGATGCGGCGATCGCCGGTCACTTCTCCGGTCCCGCGTTCCTGCCATGGGAACGGATGGGCAATATCGAGGGCTATCGCGCGCCGCTTGCCGCCGGCTGGATCGAGAAGAAGCATCGCCTGCAACTGCGCATCCTCGCCCGGATGAAAGCACTGGGGATGAAACCGGTGCTGCCCGCCTTTGCCGGCTATGTCCCCAAGGCCTTCGCCGATCGGCATCCAGAAGCGCGAATCTATCGGATGCGCCAATGGGAGGGATTTCCGCCGACCTATTGGCTGGACCCCGCCGACCCTCTGTTCGCGCACCTCGCGGCGCGGTTCATCGCGCTCTACACCAGGACCTATGGTGTCGGCGGTTACTATCTCGCCGATGCTTTCAATGAGATGGTACCGCCGATCGCGGAAGACGGCAGCGACGCACGCGACGCCAGCTATGGCGATGCGACGGCGAACACCGCCGCCGTGAAGGTCGCCGCGATCCCACCTGAAATCCGCGACCGTCGCCTCGCCGCCTATGGCGAGCGGCTGTACCGGTCGATCGCCGATGCTGCGCCGGGCGCGACATGGGTGATGCAGGGCTGGCTGTTCGGGGCGGACAAGACGTTCTGGTCGCCGCCCGCGATCGCCGCCTTCCTGAGCAAGGTGCCCGACGACCGGATGCTGCTGCTCGATATCGGCAACGATCGCTATCCCGGCGTTTGGCGCGATACCCGCGCGTTCGAGGGGAAGAACTGGGTCTATGGCTATGTCCATAATTATGGTGGCAGCAACCCGGTGTACGGCGATCTGGACTTTTACCGTCGCGATATGGCGGACGTGCAGGCCAATGCCGGCAAGGGGCAATTGGCCGGGTTCGGAATGTTTCCCGAAGGTCTGCACAGCAATGCCGTCGTCTATGCCTATACCTATGATCTCGCCTGGGGTGCGGGCGCGGAATCAACTGAGGCGTGGATCGCGCGATATCTGCGTGCCCGGTACGGCCGGACCACCCCGGCATTGCTGGCGGCATGGTCTGACATCGTCGCCGGCGCCTATTCGACGAAATACTGGACACCGCGCTGGTGGGAGCAGGAGGCCGGCGCCTATCTGCTGTTCAAGCGGCCGACCGCGCGGATCACGACCTTTGCCGGGCCACCGGGTTATCCGGCACTATTGGCACGCGGCATCGACGGACTGTTGTCGGCGGCCAGCGGGTTTGATCGGGAACCGCTTTTCCACCGCGACCTGATCGATCTGGTGCGTCATCTGGCGACGATGAAGGCCGACCGGCAATTGCAGGCGGCGGTAACCGCCTACGCGGCGGGCGACGTGGCGGCAGGAGACCGGGCGACCGCCGCCATGACGGCGCTGGCCATGGCGACCGATCGGCTGGTCGGCGGGCAGCGGGAAAGTCTGGCCAGTTGGATCGGCGATGCCCGCGCTTATGGCGACACTCCTGCGGAGCGGGACGCTTACGAGGGCAACGCCCGCGCGCAGGTGACGATCTGGGGCGGACAGGGACATCTGTCGGATTATGCGTCAAAGGCGTGGGCCGGACTATACGCCGGATATTATCTGCCGCGGTGGACGATGTTTCTTCGCGCGATGCGGACCGCGGCAATAGCCGGACGGCCGTTCGAAGAAGATGCGACGATCGCGCAGATTCGCCGCTGGGAAACTGCGTGGGTCGCAAGACGCGACGTACCCGCCGCCCCAGCGCCGATCGATCCGGTCGCACAGGCCCGAAGGCTTGCCACGATGGCAGCCCGATGAGCGACACCGCCTTCCCCACCGCCCCGCCAGCCCCGCCAGCCCCGCGCGAACGATTCCTGTCGCTCGATGTATTTCGCGGTCTGACGATCCTGCTGATGATCGTGGTCAACACCGCCGGACCGGGAGCGGAATCCTATGACCAGTTGAGGCATGCGCCGTGGCTGGGATTTACGCTGGCGGATCTGGTCTTTCCGTCGTTCCTGTTTGCGGTCGGGACGGCGATGAGTTTCTCGCTACGGCGCGATGCGCCCGCCGGCCCGTTCCTGCGGCAGGTGGTGCGGCGCGGGGCGCTGATGTTCCTGCTCGGCTTCCTGATGTACTGGTACCCCTTCGTCGCCGCGGCGCCCGATGGCGGTTGGGCGATCAAACCATTGGCTGAAACCCGTATTCCCGGCGTGCTGCAACGGATCGCGCTTTGTTACGTCGCTGCGGCGATCGCGATACGCTGGCTGGACGTGCGGGGGCTGGTGCTGTTGGCCGCGGCGTTATTGATCGGATACTGGCTGGTACTGACCGGCTTGAGCGGACCCGGCCTAGCCTACGATAAGATGGGCAACATCGGCACCCGGCTGGACCTGTTGCTGATCGGCCCGGATCATCTTTACCGTCGGGATCATGGTTTCGATCCAGAGGGTCTGCTCGGCACCGTGCCCGCCATCGTCAACGTGCTGGGCGGCTATCTCGCCGGTCGGTTCGTGCGGTATCGCGGCAAGACCGGGCAGACCGTAGCCGGCCTAGCCCTGGTTGGCGCCGGATCAATCGCCCTATCTGCGTTATGGGCACCGTGGATGCCGATCGCGAAGAAGCTATGGACCGGATCCTATGCGCTGCTGACCATTGGGCTCGCGTTGATCGCGCTGGCGGCACTGGTCGAATTGGTGGAGCGCCGCGGCTGGCGGAAGGGAACACGAATTTTCACGATTCCCGGCCGCAATCCGCTCGCGATCTACCTTTTTTCCGAGCTGTTCGTCACGACGCTGGCGCTGATCCCGGTCGGCCCGGATATGCACGCGTATGAATGGGTTGGGATCGCGATCTTTCAGCAGATCGTGCGGGGGCCAGCGGGTTCTTTGATGTGTGCGGTTGCTTACACCGCTTTATGCTGGCTCTTTGCCTGGATGCTCGATCGACAGGGGTGGATTTTGCGGGTGTGAGGTAGCCGCCCTCCCTTCTCAGCTTTGCTGAACAGTCAGCTTAGCGCGGGTAATCGCGCCAAAGCCATTCAAGTGCCTCGGGCAGGGTGTGCATAACCACGTCGGCGTCGACGTGGCCTGCCCCTTCCGCCACCACGTACCGGTGATCGTAATGCTTGGACGCCAGGGCAACTGCCATGCGGTTGTTCGCGAGCGGCCAGTTGTGGAAGCTGTCCTCGGGATCCTGCCAGTGCAGGTCGTGCGTGCCCACCTCCATCCAGATGCGGATCGGCTTGCGCGCGGCTTCCGGGATCAGGTGATTGGCATAATCCCACGCGCCGTGCGGTGTCTGGGGATCCACAGGCGAAGCCTGGTTCACGAATGTGCCCGAATAGGACAGCACCTTGCGATACCATTCGGGATGAAACCACGCCATCGAGAACGCCGCCGCGGCGCCCGAGCTGCCGCCCATCGTCGCACGACCCTCCGGATCGCTCGTGAAGCGGACGCCGTACAGACGCGTAACCTGCGGCAACACTTCCTGCTCGACGAACTCGGCATAGCGGCCGGACACGGTGTCGTACTCCAGGCCCCGTTCCGACCCCTGCGCATCGCCACCACCTGACTGGATCAGGACCGCCACCATCGCCGGCACGCGGTGCGCGGCGATCAGGCTGTCGAGGGCAGCGGCCACCCGTGCCGCATAGTCACGCCCATCCTGCACGACGAGCAGGGGCGCCTTCGTACCGGGACGGTACCCCGCAGGAATGTAGACGAAAACCTCACGCCGATAAGGCGCAGGCTCGGATTGCTGGTCCGCGATCGCGGCAAGCCGGTTGCCCTGTGCGTCGCGGCGACGGGTGGTTTCGTTATCGAGCTGGCGGATACCTGAATAGCTGCGACTCTCCGCCGAATTCATAATGAAGCTCTGGAGCGTGCCGTGCGGCATGTCCGCCCGGGGAACCATCTCAGCCGCATCCCGATAAGGTGCGGCGATGTGCAGCGTATCTGCGCCCGCCGCGCCGACAGCCGACAAAAGAAAAGCAAAAGTGATCGATAATCGCATCTGCATGCTTCCCTCGCCGCGTGCTTCAGGACTGGCTTACCCTGTTATCAGCAACTGATCGCGCTCTCATGTCGGACGTGTCCATCTCTCTCAGAAGCCGCGGGTAAAGGTCGCCCACGTCACCATCGAAGCGCCTTTCATTCAGGAGTGAGATCAATCTAAACGCGAACTGCCTTCCAAAAGAGGCACGTAGGCATTTCACCCTGCCGCAAGCCGCAGGTTGTCCCGCCGCGACACTCCGGAGCGGTTGATTCAAACAGATATTGTCACGCGCAACGTCACCTTGCTCGGCACGTGGGGTATCGACTGATATCCAGCTACCACGCTTCGCAGACAGGGCTCGATCCGAAATTGCTTGCGCTCAAGCTGGCTCCTCGCCCCTGATCCGCCGGAACTGCTTTCTCACAATATTGAAGAAGCCAGGGCAATAATGTATGACTTAATTGGCGGAATTGTTTCCTGCGCCATGCATGAGGAGAGCGGCAGATGAAGAGCGGTATCCCGTGGAATATCGGTCGTCGCCAGTTGATCCAGTCGCTCACCATTGCGCCGTTCCTCGGGCTGATCGAAACCGCAGTCGATGCCGCTGAAAGCAGCGGACCGCATGACGACCTAGGTGGCCTATGGCGACGGGCGCTCGATCGCACGGACAAAGGCCTTTCGCGGCGCTGGTACGCCGAGACGCTCGACGACGTGCTGCCTATCCCTGGCAGCCTGGAGCAACGCGGTGTCGGCAATGCGGTTACGGTCGATACCCCGTGGACCGGTGACATGCACGATCACTCATTCTTCACGGCCGCCAATTATGCCGCCTACCGGAAACCAGGTCACGTCAAGGTCCCCTTCTTTCTTCAGCCAGACAGCTGGTACCGGGGGCCGGCATGGTATCAACGCGACATCGTCATTCCCGCCGACTGGAATGGCAAGCACGTCGAGCTTTTCTTGGAACGTCCCCACTGGGAGACAAGGGCCTGGCTTGGCGAGCGTGCACTGGGGCGCAGCGACGCCCTGCATGTTCCGCATCATTACAACCTTGGTGTCCTGAAACCCGGCACCCATCGACTGACAATCCGCGTCGACAACCGCATGATCGTCGAAATCGGCCATAACGGCCACGGCGTGACCGATCATACACAAGGTAACTGGAACGGCATCGCGGGCCGGGTCGAACTACGCGCGACCGCACCGGTATGGATTGATCGGGTCGATCTGCATCCGGCCTTTGCCGACCGCATATTAACGGTACGTGGGCAGCTGCGTCGTACGCAGGCCACGACCGAGGTCGGGACGGCGCATATCCTGTTCGGCAACAGTAAGACTTCGGCAAAGGTGAGGTGGAACGGCGAGGTGGGCACGTTCGAGCATCAGGTCCACGCCGACCCCGCCGATACTGCTCAGTCCCGGCCCTGGGACGAATTCGATCCCGTCCTGCACGAAGTGATGGTTCGACTGGATAACGATGAGGAATGGCACGGCCGGTTCGGGTGGCGTGAATTTGCGTCAACCGCCGCCGGCTTTACGATGAACGGACGGCCCGCGATGCTACGCGGCGCGCTCGAATGCAGCATCTTTCCGTTGACCGGCCATCCGCCAACCGACCTGCCGAGCTGGCAACGGATCATGCAGCGGGTGAAGGAGTATGGGCTCAACCACCTGCGCTTCCACAGCTATTGCCCGCCCGAGGCCGCGTTCGAGGCCGCCGATGAGGCTGGGATTTACATGCAGGTGGAAACGGTCTGGGCGAACCAGTCGGTGATGATCGGCAGCGGCCTGCCGGTGGATCGATGGGTGTATGCTGAGACCGATCGGGTGATCGCTGCGCACGGCAACCATCCGTCGTTCGTGCTGATGACCCATGGCAATGAGCCCGGCGGCGGAAAAACGCCCGAAGGCGAAGCGAAACGCGACGCGTTTCTGGGCGCGTATGTTCGCTATTATCGAGCACTCGACGAACGTCGACTGTGGACCGCCGGGTCCGGTTGGCCACTGATCGAGGAAAATCAGTATCACCTGACCCCGAAACCCCGTATCCAGGACTGGGGCCAGGGCCTGTCCTCACGCATCAACAGCCAGCCGCCAGAGACGCAGACGGATTACACCGGGTTCATCGGGCAATATCCCGTGCCAGTGGTCAGTCACGAGATCGGACAATGGTGCGTCTATCCAGACCTGAATGCGCGCCGGAAATACACTGGTCACCTGAAGGCGAAGAGCTTCGACATCTTCGCCGACCGACTGCGTGAGAACGGGTTAAGCGATCAGGCGGCAGAGTTCCTCTATGCATCCGGCCGGTTGCAGGTGCTTTGCTACAAGGAAGAGATCGAGAGCGTTCTTCGGACGCATCGAATGGGGGGATTTCAGCTTCTGGGGCTGCAGGACTTTCCTGGCCAGGGGACGGCGCTCGTTGGCGTGCTGGATCCGTTCTGGGACGACAAGGGCTATGTGACCGGGGCTGAATATCGCCGGTTCTGTTCACCGACCGTGCCACTGGCACGCATGAAATCGCGCGTGGCGTGCTCCGGCGAACCTTTTCCGTTCACGATCGACGTCGCGCATTTCGGTTCCGAGGCGATGGAAGCCGACGTGGAATGGGACATCAAGACGACCGACGGCGTTGAATTGGCCCGAGGCAGCTTTGCAAAGCAGGCGATGCCGCTCGGAAACGCCCCGCTCGGCCTTGCGGCGGCGCCCTCGCTGACCGCTACGAAGGCCTGCGCGGCTCGGTTGACCATTACCCTGCTGCGAGCCGGCCAGCAGTCGGTACAGAACGATTGGGATCTTTGGGTCTATCCGGCGATCACCACGTTATCGCCAGTCAGTCACCGCATCCTCCGAACGGATCGTATCGATCAATCGGTGCTCGATCACCTCGTGCAGGGCGGCGATGCGTTGATCGGTCTCCCAAGTAAGACCGTCGCGAACTATCCCGAACGCCCGGTGCAGCTCGGCTTTTCGAGCATCTTCTGGAACACGCTTTGGACCGAGGGACAACCGCCGACGACGCTGGGCATCATGTGCGATCCTGCTCACGCTGCCTTGGCCGATTTTCCGACCGACGCTCACAGCAACTGGCAATGGTGGCATCTGATCCACCGTGCCGGAGCGCTGCGACTGGATCTGCTGCCGGCCGGAGTGAAACCGATCGTCCGGATCATCGACGACTGGTTTACAGCCCGCCCCCTGGCGCTCGTGGTGGAAGTCGCCGTCGGCAAGGGTCGCGCGATCGTATGTGGCTTCGAGCTGGGCGATCCCGGTGCACAGGATCCGGTCAGCCGGCAACTGGTCGCCAGCCTTGAGGCCTACATGCAGGGAGAGAGTTTTCGGCCGACGTCACAGGTTTCGCCTGAGCAATTACGGCGGCTGGCCCGGGCCTGACAGCCGAAGGTTCGTAAAAAGCGGTCCTGGTCCACGAAGACCGGGACCGCGTTTCCGAATGCACCGGCGCGCCTTGCGACATGTTGTACACCTCGGTCTATTTACATCGGCTGGAGACCACAGTCGCACGCCGACAGCGATATCATCAATGCTACAATCAGCTATTTTAGATGGGGTGATGCAGGCGAACTGAAGCAGAGACGTGCCCTGCGCCACATTGCCCTTCCTGCGTAACGTGGCAGATTCAACAACGCGCCTCTTGCCCGCACATCCTTCAAAACTCACGCCGAAATCGATAGCTTAGATCGGCGATACGGGGGGACATCTTGATGCCCGATGCCATAACCCACGGAGGCCATTGAGGTCTGAACAGACCTTAAGACCATGGGTGCCGGCGCCCCATCTCTGGAACGACCACCTGAGAGGTTTTCCCTCTACCCAAAAACGATAGATGCGGGCATTGGCCGGACCGCGCTGCGCCCAGATAACTGACGGAGCCATCTGCAACGCCCCGTCACCAATCCTGTTCGATCTGCTCCAGCGTCTTGCCCTTCGTCTCCGGCAGCATCCGATGAATGAACACGAACCCCACCGCACAGATCGCCCCATAGATCCAGAAGGTCACGCCCGTCCCTGCGCGGGCGTTGAGCAGCGGGAAGGTAGAGGTCAGCAGGAAGCACGCCGCCCAAAGGGCCGTCGTTGCGATCGCCATGCTCGCGCCGCGGGCCTCGCCCGGAAAAATCTCCGCCAAGGCGACCCAGGTCACCGGCGCCAGCGTCATGGCATAGGTGGCGATCGCCGCCACGACCAGCAGCAGCAACGGCCACCCCTGCACGCCCATGACATACCCCGCGCCGACGGCCGCATAGATGACCGAAAGGCCGGCACAGCCCACCAGCAACAGGCGGCGCCGCCCCCAGCGCTCCACCGTTCCCAACGCGACCAGCGTGAACACGCAATTCACGACGCCGGTGATGACGATATTGAACAGCGTGTCGGACACCTCGTATCCGGCGCCGGCGAATATCTCCTGCGCATAATTGAAGATGACGTTGATGCCGCACCATTGCTGCAGCACGGCCAGGCCGACGCCGATCAACAGGACGCGGCGGAAACGGGGTTCCCGCAACACCGCCCGCAGGCTGCGACCCGGTGCCGCGTCCATCGCGCGGCGAATGTCGTCGAGCGCCGCTTGTGCGTGCTCCTCGCCGTACAGCCGGGCCAGCACGGCTCGCGCATTGTCCCACCGGCCACGCAGTGCCAGCCAGCGGGGGCTTTCGGGGATCAGAAGGCAACCGAGCACGAAGGCGATCGCCGGCACCGCTGCCGCCGCGAACATCCAGCGCCAACCCAGCGTGCCGTTCCATGACGCCGCGATGTCGGCGGCCGTGGCACCGGGCGCGACCGGCTGCGCGATCAGCCAGTTCACGATCTGCGCCGCCAACAGCCCGATGACGATGGCGATCTGGTTCAGGACGACCAGCCTGCCGCGACTGCCCGATGGCGCGATCTCGGCGATGTAGAGCGGTGACAGGCCGGACGCCATGCCGATGGCGACGCCACCCGCGATGCGCCACGCGACGAAAATGCCAAAGCCACTAGCCAGCGCCGTACCGATCGACGACACCGCGAATATCACCGCTGCGATCAACAGCGCTGGTCGGCGGCCGTGACGATCGGCGATCACGCCCGACACCATCGCCCCAACCAGGCATCCGATCAGCGCGCAACTGACCGCCCATGCCTGCGCCGACGGCGTATCCAGCGCGAACGCGGCTTCGTAAAACGGTTTGGCGCCGCCGATCACGACCCAGTCGTATCCGAACAGCAAACCGCCCAATGCCGATATCGCCGCCGCCAGCCAGACCGCGCCCGTCGCGCTTGGTGCGTCGACCCTGTCGTCAGTCCCCCCGAGATCGACGACGTGCATTCTACAGCCTCCCCATGCGGCCGCCATCGGCGACGATGTCCTCGCCGGTGATGAACCGCGCCGCATCCGAGGCGAGAAAGGCCGCCAGCGCGGCGACGTCATCTGGCTGGCCGAGATCGGCAGGGTCGACCACTTCCGCACCCGACGCGATGGTCGGACTGGCACGGAGCAACGCACCTTCGATGGCACCGGGCAGGATCGCGTTCACGCGTATGCCCAGCGGCTTGCCCTCGATCGCGGCGGAACGGGTCAGGCTGACCAGCGCCGCCTTTGCGGCCGCATAGGGCGCAACGAGCGCGGAGGTGCGCCGGGCATGGACAGAGGCGATATTGACGATGCAGCCGCCCGGCGTCATCCGGCGAAACGCTTCGCCGATGAACATTGCCGCGCCGACCAGATTGACGTCCAGCAGCCGGCGCCAGTCCGCTGCCTCCAGTTCCGCTAGCGGTTTGTAGATCATGATGCCCGCAACGTTCACGACGACGTCGAGCGATCCGAATGCTTCCTGTGCGGCGGCCGCCGCGGCTGCTACAGCATTCGTGTTGGCGATGTCGGCAGTGCGGATCAGCACTTGCGATGCGCCTTCGGCCAGCAGTGCCTCGGCCGCACCGCCGCCATCCTCGCGCGCATCGACTAGCATCAGCGACGCGCCTTGCCGCGCGAAGGCGCGGGCCACTGCCATGCCGATATCGCCCAGCCCGCCGGTCACGATCACGCCGCGCCCGATCACCATTCGCGAAGCTCCCCGTCCTGTCCCCGCCACACCGGATTGCGCCAACGGTGGGGATCGACCGCCATCGCCCGCACCGCGTCCTCGTCGATATCGACGCCCAGGCCGACGCCTTCGGGCACGGCGACGCTACCGCCGTCAATATGGAAGAGGTCGGGGTTGCGCATCAACGTCGCCAGTTCCTGAGCCGCGCCATTATAATGGATGCCGAGCGAGATTTCCTGGATGACGAAGTTGGGCGTTGCCGCGGCGAGATGCAGGCACGCCGCCAGCGCAATCGGCCCGATCGGACAATGTGGCGCGAACGCCAAGTCATACGTCTCGGCCATCGCGGCGATCCGGCGGCATTCGGAAATACCGCCGGCATGCGCCACATCTGGCTGGGCGATATCCAGCGCGCCGCTCTCGAAAAACGGGCGGAAATCCCAGCGGCTGTACAACCGCTCGCCCATCGCCAGCGGCACGCTGGAAAAACCGGCCAGACCGGCGAAGACGTCGGGATTGTCGCCCAGCACAATCTCTTCGGCGAACAGCGGACGCAGCGGCTCGATCGCGCGCAGCACGGTGCGTGCCATCGGTTTGTGGACGCGACCATGGAAATCGATGCCAACATCGATGCCCGTGGCCCGCACCTCCGCCAGCCGCGCGGCGACGGCGTCGACCTTGGCCGGGCTATCGAGCCAGCCGAAATCCTCGGTGCCGTTCATCTTCACCGCGGTGAAACCCTGATCGATGCGCGCGCGGGCAGCAGCGGCCACATCGGCGGGGCGATCGCCGCCGATCCACGCATAAACCGGGATGCGATCGCGCACCCGCCCGCCCAGCAACTGATAGACCGGCACGCCCAGCTTGCGCGCCTTGATATCCCAAAGCGCCTGATCGATCCCGGCGATGGCCGACAGCAGGACCGGGCCACCGCGATAGAACCCCAACCGGTGTAGCATCTGCCACGCATCCTCGATGCGGTCGGGGTCATGCCCGATCAGGCGGTCACGCACCGCCTCTAGCGCGCCGACCACGGCCTCGGCATGGCCCTCCAGCGTGGCCTCACCCCACCCGATCGCCCCCTGTTCCGTTTCGACGCGGATGAACAGCCAGCGGGGACGAACCAGGAATGTCTCGATCCGGCCGATCCGATCCACGCCAACGGCGGTCATCGACATACTCCGATCTGAAGTGGCTCGATCATGCGCAATCCTAACAATCGCGCTCGACAACCGTCAAGAATTTATCATATTTTTTATGCCGAGGGCCGACCACGCACCACATCGGCCGGCAGCCCCGCCACCGCCTCAATCTGGTCGATGGTGTGATCGCGTCGATCAAGCTGAAGGAATTGATCGACTGGGTGCTACCCGGTTTAACGGCTTCTCATTCGTCGCCGGTTTCAGCAGCGGGCTCCACATCCTCGATGTCGAGACGGGAGAATGGCGGCTGATCGGCAACGCGGAGGCCGACCGTCCGGGCAACCACCTGAGCGACGCCAAAGCCCATGCGCAGAGTCCCCTCCTCGACGCTGGGTTGCGAGGCGGAGCCATGCGCCGGGGCGCTGTTCGAGGTGGACACCGGATGCATCGGCCTTCCCGTCAGCCGCTTCACTGGCTAGCCTTCTCCCCCTACCCGGTGACCCTGCGACCACGATCCGGTATGCGACAGGGATGGACAGCAACGGCAAGCCATCGGCGGCGCGGAGAGAAGGAAGCGGGAACATCACCCGACGGATCGCCAACGATCTGGGCCGGGCAATCGTCACCGAGCAATTCACCACAACAACCGGATTTCCGTTCGAAGCACAGCTTTGCGAGCAATATGGCGCCAGCCGACCAGTGGTGCGAGAAGCTGTGAAGATGCTGACCGCGAAAGGACTGCTACGCGCCCGTCAGCGCGCCGGCACCGTGGTTCAGCCTGAAGATAACTGGAACCTCCTTGACCCCGACGTGCTCAAATGGCTCCTGGAGAGGAAATTCTCGATCGATCTGCTCATCGAGTTCACCGAGATGCGAATGGCGATTGAGCCGCGCGCGGCCGGACTGGCGGCCGATAGCGCGACCGGCGCACAGCGATCCGCGATCGGCCACGCAACCGACCGGATGTTCAGCGCCGAACAGGGAAAGGACGACCCATTGGAAGCCGACATCGCGTTTCATCGCGCCGTGATCGAAGCGAGCAATAACCGCTTCATGCGACAATTCACCGATCTTTCAGAGGCGACATTGCGGTTCAGCATCCGCCGGACCAACGAGTATGCCGGCGTCAACCGTGCGAGCGCCATCGATCACAAGCGGGTGGCGACTGCCATCCTGAGAGGCGATGCGATTGCCGCTTCAGCGTTGATGAGCAAGTTGATAAATGGCGCTCTAGATTTACTGTTAAAAGCAGGGAAGCATACTACAAAATCGACTTTTTAATTTTAATTTGACAACCAATAGTGATGACATTGCGCTTCTTTCCCATGACAGCCTGGATCGCCGGGTTATCCACGGCGCGAGAAGGGTAATCCGGCTGCGCCAAAGAGGCTCTGAGAAGTGGCCTCGGCCCTCCTGCCGCCGCCCTTAGAAGAACTGTTTCAGCAGGCCGACATTTGTCTTGCCGAGTTCGACCACCGCATCGCCCCGGCCGGAGATGATTGCCTTCGCCATATACAACGTGAAACCCTTCATCTGTTCGAGCGTGATCTTGGGCGGCATCGACAATTCGGTTCGCGCCGTGACAGCATCAAGCAAGGCCGGACCCGGATGGGCGAGCACCTCGCGCACGCCAGCCTCCACTTCGCCCGGATCGGTAATCCGCACGCCGTGGAGTCCGATTGCGCGCGCCATCGCCGCGAAGTCGGGGTTGTCCAAGACGACCCCGGTCTCGACCAGCCCTGCCGCCTTCATCTCCATCTCGACGAAACCCAACGTGCCGTTGTTGAAAACAATGACCTTCACCGGCAGTCCTAGCTGACGTAGCGTCAGCAGTTCCCCCATCAACATCGCCAACCCGCCGTCACCCGACAGCGTCACGACCTGCCGTTTGGGAAAGGCGCATTGCACGCCGATCGCCTGGGGCAGCGCGTTGGCCATCGACCCATGGTTGAATGATCCGATCAACCGCCGCCGCCCGTTCATCTCCAGATAGCGGGCCGCCCAGATCGTCGGCGTGCCGACATCGCAGGCAAAGACCGCGTCGTCTTCGGCCAGCGCGCTTACCACGCGCGCGACATGCTGTGGGTGAATGACGCCGCTGCCCGGCGTGCCGTCTGCCAGTTCGTCCAGACCCTTCCGAGCTTCGACATAGTTCTTTCGTGCGGATTGCAGAAATGCACCGTCGCTATCGCCTGTCAGCCGCGGAATGAGCGCCCGCAGCGTCACTCCGACATCACCGACTAGGCCGATATCGATCGCGGTCCGCCGTCCGAGGTTCTCCGGGATCAGGTCGATCTGCGCGACCTTGGCCTTGTCCGGGTAGAATTGCCGATAAGGAAAATCGGTGCCGAGCATGAGCAGCACATCGCACTCCATCATCGCATCGTAGCCGCTTGAAATCCCGATCAGCCCCGTCATTCCAACGTCATAAGGATTATCGTATTCGACGAACTCTTTACCGCCGAGCGCATGGACGATCGGCGCCTGGAGCAACTCGGCGACCTTCATCAATTCGGTATGAGCGAGCCGGCATCCTCGCCCGGCCAGGATCGTGACCTTCGCGCTATTCAATAACGATGCCAAGGCCGCCAGATCCGATTCCGCAGGAACCGTCGTCGATGGCGGCGGAAGCAACGCAGCGGCGGATCGCGCCAGCGTACCTGTCGTCGTCCGCAGCGCAACGTCACCCGGCATGGCGACGACGGAAACGCCACGACGGCCAACCGCCGCACGGATCGCGGTTTCCAACGTCCGCGGCATCTGGTCCGCATCGGAAATCGTCTCGCAATAAACACTACATTCGCGAAACAGCGCTTCGGGTCGCGTTTCCTGAAAATAGTTCGACCCGATTTCGCCGCTCGGTATCTGCGCAGCGATCGCGAGAACCGGCACGCGCGTTCGGTTGCAATCGTAGAGGCCGTTGATGAGATGCATATTGCCGGGGCCGCACGATCCGGCGCAAACCGCGAGCCGCCCGGTCAGCTGCGCCTCGGCCCCTGCTGCGAACGCGGCCGCTTCCTCGTTGCGCATATGGATCCACTGGATCTTGCCATGGCGCCGCAAGCTGTCCGTCAATCCGTTCAAGCTGTCGCCAACGACGCCGTAAATTCTTTCAACCCCCGCCAGATAGAGCGTTTCGGCAAACAGGTCGGCGATGAGGGTCTTTGACATAGGGCAGCTCCGGTAAACTCACGACGCTTCTTCGTTCACGCGTCACACCGGAGGCAAACGCGTTGCGCGACGGTCGGGATGCAATGCGCGCAACCTACGTTGGATCTTCGTTCGCGGTGATGGCGCTCGGGCCGCACTATCAAGCGGCTGTTCGATGCCGGCGACAAGCTTGGGTCGCTAACTGGTCGTCCACCCTTGAAGTTGCTGGTCGAGGCGAGGAATCTATAAGACGCTCATGCTGCCTGCGTTGAAGTTTATGCGTCAGGCCGCTTGATTGGCGAGCACCACATCGAGGAGGCCGGGGAAACGCCGGTCGAAATCGGCGCGTCGAAGCGTGTTTATCATTTCACGCCCAGCTTGGATCGTCTCGATCAGACCCGCAGCCCGAAGCAGCTTAAGGTGGTTGGACAACGTGCTTTTAGGGATAGAGTCACACGGCGCCGCGTCAGTGCAGCTCAAGCGCTCGGTCGCGGCCAGGCGCGCCACCATGCCCAACCGATTGGGATCGGCCAGCGCATGCAGCGCCAGATCGAGTGGGACGTCCTCCAACCTGGGATGCGTGAAACGGGGCATTGAAGACATATAGGCCCAAACGAACGATTTAATAGTTCGGTTTTATTGAACCGTGAAAATATGGCACTATTTGCTGTGCTGCCGGCAGCACACGATGGCGTGATCGCGGGCCACATATTTGGAGAACTCGCATGTCACTGCAGGGAAAGAAGGTGCTCGTCACCGGTGGATCGCGCGGTATCGGCGCGGCAATCGCCAAGCGGCTGGCGGCCGATGGCGCGGCGGTCGCGATCACCTACGCTGGCAATAAATCCGCCGCAGACGCGACTGTGGCGGCGATCGAGAGCGCAGGCGGCACAGCATTTGCGTTTCAGGCGGATGCGGGTAACCCTGCATCGCAGCGCGCCGGTGTCGAACAGGCCGCAGCGGCGCTGGGCTCCTCGACATACTGGTTCACAATGCCGGAGTAGCGGAGTTCTCTCCTGTCGCCGACGACACCGATGAAACCTTCGATCGCCAATTTGGCGTTAATGTGAAGGGCCTGCATGTTGGCACGCGCGCGGCGCTACCGCACATCAACGATGGTGGGCGGATCATCCTGATAGGCAGCATTTCCGGCGAGCTCGCGTTCCCGGCGACCGCCGTATATAGCGCAACCAAGGCGGCGGTGGCGGCTTTTGCGCGTGGCTGGGCGAAAGACCTGGCATCACGCAATATCCTGGTCAACGCAGTGCAGCCGGGCCCGATTGATACCGACATGAATCCTGCCGACGGCGACTTCGCCCAACAAATGATCGGATTTATTCCGCTTGGTCGATACGGCAAGGTCGAGGAGATAGCTGGGGCAGTGTCGTTCCTTGCCGGGCCTGACGCGAGCTACATCACCGGCGCCACGCTCAACATAGACGGCGGCGCGGCCGCCTAAAAATTGGTGACCGGCCTCTCAAACCGTCCCGGCCTTTTTGGATCGACTGCGTTTCGCAGAGGCCGGCTGAGCGAGTGCGAAAGGTCGAGGTCGGCAGCGGCTAGCGCGTAAGATACCGGCCTGAGGGGTTAAGGATCATCGTGGAGGAGGGTATCGTACATGGATGTCGGCCGCCGAGGGAATGATCCGCCTTTTGCGGACCAATAAGTCTCTTGCCGCCAACCTAACGCATGCCGCCACCATGATGACCCCCGTCACACCCACGAGGGTCGTTAGCGCGTAACGAGGCATCCATTTGCGAGGCTCGCCATCCCAAAACGCCTCCCAATCTTCGCGGATTGAGTCCGGTTCGTCGTTCATGACGATTCCCGCTCCGCCACTGGACGATCGCCGTCGATCATCCGCTCGATTGGATTGTCGCCTATGGGGCCAGGCGATTGATCCTCCTCGCTATGCGCGAAGAGCCACCGTCCGATGAGCCCCGCCGCGGCAGCTCCCGTCAGCGGGGCGAGCCAAAACAGCCATAGCTGCGACAACGCCCAGCCGCCCATGAAAAGCGCCGGACCCGTGCTGCGCGCAGGATTGACCGACGTGTTATCGATCGGGATTGAAATGAGGTGAATCAGCGTCAGCGCGAGGCCAATCGACAGCGGTGCGAAGGCCGCCGGCGACCGTTGATCCGTCGCACCGAGGATGACGGTCAGGAAACCCGCGGTCAGGATCGCCTCCGCCAAGAACGCCGTCGTGGCGCCGTAGCCGCCTGGTGAGTGAGCGCCGAATCCGTTCGCTGCAAAGCCGCTGGCAATCAAATCAAAGCCAGGACTACCAGACGCGAGAGTGGCAAGCGCCGCGCTGCCGACAATACCGCCGACCAGCTGGGCAGCCACATAGCCGGGCAGATCTCGTGCAGGAAATCGTCCGGCGATGGTCAAGCCAAAGCTGACAGCCGGGTTGAAATGACCGCCAGAGATGAAGCCGACCGCAAAGGCCATCGTGAATACGGTCAGGCCGAAAGCGAGTGCGACGCCGGGCATCCCGATCGTTCCCGGGATGCCGGGGCTTGCCGCCAATACGGCTGCACCACATCCGCCGAGTACCAACCAGAAGGTTCCGATCGCCTCGGCCGCCAGCCTGCGGGCCGTCGCGATTCGTCGAGGTCTTGGCGTGCGATCGCTGGTGAAGCGAGCTGTCACCGGAGGCTGATCTTCATTCATTGCGGCTGGTCTCGACAAGAGGTGATTACGAAGTCCGCTGAAATGTGGCGGGGAGAGGCGGCTATTCGGCCCCTCCCCGATGCGTGGACTATTTGCCTCGCAGTGTGTTTATCACGGCGATGCCCAGCACACCGGCGACTGCGGCTGCCGTGAAAGGGCGCTCACGCGTGAATTGACGCACATAATCGATCAGCGGACGGATAGTCTCCTCAACGGTGTCGCGAGCCTCTCCGATCGTCTTCTGCACGGTACCTCCGAGCTGGTCCGCTGCACCTTCGCTCTGCAGGCTCTTATCGCCGATCGCGCCGCCGACAGTTTCCTTGATTTTGCCGCTGAAGTCCGTGGCCGATCCAGTGATGGTGTCGCTGTTCATAATCATGCTCCTTATGTGTGAAAGTTATGGGTGAACGTCAGAATACAGGGCGCGGTGGTACGGTGTCTGTGCGCCCGTTTTCCGTCGCGCGATCGACCCCGCTGGACCCGGTTGCATCGTCTGTTCCGCTGGCGTCGACATCATTCGCCCCCGCCTTGCTCAGCAGGCGTTTGACGGCTTGTCCCGCGGCATCTCGCCCGCCAAGACCGAATGCCAGCGCGAAGGCGACCGCGATCGCTCCCAGGAGTAGGCCAAAGGCCAGATTGATGATGTCGTCCGCCAGTCCCATGAAGCGCAGTCCGATGGCGGTGCCGAGGATGATGATAGCAACCCGGACGACCGGCGCTGCGATCCGCGTGCTCTGATCGCCATTGCGCTCGATCCCGCGGGCGATGAGCCGGGCGATGACGACGGACGAGAAGATGATGATCGCACCGAATACGACCTGCCCGAACAGCGTAAGGACTTCGGCCATGATCTTGGAGCCGTAGGCAAAATTCAGCTGCCGAAACGCTTCCATCAAGCCAAAGATCAGAATGGCAATGAACGCACCCGTTCCAATTGCCTTCGACGGCACGAAGGTGGGCGCCTCGCCAAAATGGGTCTGACCGGTGAGATCATCCCGCCGCTCAGTCATCGAGACGAACAGCCCCGTGGCGCCGAGTGTGCGATCGAAACCGGTCGTTACCAAAAACTCGGTTAGGAGACGCGACGCGAACTTTGCAATAACGAACGCCAGAGCGAGGATCATGCCCGCGGCAATGACGTGAGGGATGGCGTCAAGAATGATGCGCAGCATGGCCGTAGCAGGCTGGGAGATCGCGGCGATGTTAAGCGTGTCGAGCGCTGCGATCGATACGGGGATGATGATAAGCGCAAAGACAATCCCACCGATTGTCCGCGGAAGCGTCGTTGGATCGGCCGGCGTGGCTCCACCCATACGGCTAGAGAATCTTTCGATATGGCTGGCGGTGATCACGGCCTCGACCGCTTTCTTGGCCACCTTGGCGAGCACATAACCTAGGAAGAAAATGAGCCCCGCGCCGATGATCCGCGGCACCGCCTGCCCGAAGCCCCGAAGCATATCGCCAAGCGGGCCACTCGCGCCACTAAGCCCCAACGGCTGTGTCGCAAGGAACAGCGCAATAAGGAGCACGATCCAATAGGCCGCATCGCCTACCTGCACACCGATGGTCGAAGGATGACGTTCATTCGCGTTTGGCTCGTTGGCATGGCGCGCCAGCGGCGTCCGGTTGATCAGCTTTGCGACCCCCCACTTCACGCCGCGCGCGATCAACCAGCCGATTCCGAGGATAACCAGCGCGGCAATCAGCCGTGGCCCCCAAATCTCAGCATAATCGAGCGCGCGAGCGCCGAAATCGCGGGTATTCGACACGACCGTGTCTCCCGCGTAACCTACATCTTCCATCGAATATGTCCCTGTTTTGATCTATGCCGTCGGAGCGGGCAGGCACTGTGGCCCGTTGTCATCACCCCGGTTCAAAGCGGCGAGGCGGGGTCGGTCAGGATACCGCAGGCTACCGCGGCTTTGCCGACCTCAAGCGGCACTTTGGGGTCCTTCACTTGACCCGCGACGCGGATGAAGTCGCTCGTCGTCAAACGGCCGGGCGTAGTATCGCCTTCCTTCGAAGCTCTTGCTGCACGGCCAAGTTGCTGGAGCTGCCCGATAGAAAGATTGGCCTCAAGCCGATCACCGACGCACTGCGATTGCGCGGGCTGGAAACCATAGCCTTCCAGCGAAGTCGCGATCTTGGCCGATGGATTGACGCAACCCGCAACGAACAGAACCGCGACACCAGCCGTGACGCTGAGGGTGGACCGTACTATTGTTCTTTTTCCCATGGTGAAGCGCCCCTATCGTCGAATTCATGTCACGCCATCGGAATAGATGGGTTGCGAAGACACGAAAGCTGAACGTCAAACTGCCGACACCAAGATGTGTATCCTAGGTATTGATGCACCATGCCTAGTAGAAATGTTCCAAGCAGTAGGGACAAATGCGTCAGGTTGGGCACCCTAAACTTGCCTAGTGTCAGGACTGGTGGATCAAAGCCAGAAGACGGTCGTGGCAGCGAGGGCGATGTCGAAAAAGACCTTCGGACACCATGCGGCGTGGTTGGCGACGCCGCGCCAGTCCTTCGGCCGTTGAAACATGGGTCGATACGGTTGCGGCTTCATTGCGACGCCTGGAGTGTTTGGTCGGCTCTGGCCTTTCGCCTGTAAGGCATCCTTGGAACCAATCGGCTCCGTAGCCGCGCTTGCCAAACAGCCTCTATCTCTGGGAAATCGTCCAGCAGCGTCGCACGACCAAAAGGCTCCCAAAATTCCGTTTTTAGCTCGCAGGCTGGATGTGGCACGACGTTCTTTCAGACAGCGCCGCATCCATCGTGACGGTTCGTAGTTTAGCCTCTCGGCAGCTAGCCCTTCCATCGCACGGTGGACCAGACCGGCGGCGACCTAATTCTGCAGCAAATTATCATTCATTAGAATGACTTCCAGTCGTCATCCACCCGCACCATCGCCGGGATGGCGGCGGCGGGCAGCGGCTTGATCGGCGAGGTGTACGCGCCGGGCGTCACATAATCCGGCTTGCGTGCCGGGGCGACCGCACGGCCACCGCTATGGGCGACCTTGAACCGCCCCGCCTTATCGGCGAGGTTACCGACTTCGCTGGCCAGGTTGCGGGCCGCCGCCGACGTCTCCTCGACCATCGCCGCATTCTGCTGCGTCGACTGGTCCATCGTCCCGATCGCCGCCGAGATCTGCGTGATCGCTGCCGACTGTGCCTGGTTGTCCGCCGCCATCGTCGCCAGCAGTTCGTGCACCTGGGTGACGTCGCCTGAGATGTTGGCGAGCGCCCCGTCTACCTTGGTCACCGCCTCGACCGCGGTCACGATGTCGGTCTGCGTCACCGTCAACTGGTCACGTGCCCGCTTGGCTTCCTCCTCGGCACGCATCGCCAGTGCGGACACCAGATCGGCGACCACCGCAAAGCCTCGACCGGCATCACCCGCCCGGCCTGCTTCCACGGCGGCGTTCATCGCCAGCACGCGCGTCTGGAACGCGATCTTGTCGAGGCCTTCGATGACGCTGTCGATGCCCTTGGCGCTTTCCGACACCCGGCCCATCGCCTGCACCGCCTCGTCCGCCACCGCCCGGCCGCCGCCGACTGTCGCGATCGCCTGGTCCGCGCGCTCCACCGTCCGCGCCGCCGCACCCGCCGACGCCCGCAGGCGGCCGTCCATCTGCGTGACCGACGCCGCCGTCTCTTCCAACGAAGCCGCATTGCTCTCCGTCCGCCGCGCCAGATCCTCCGACGCCTGCGCAATCTCCCCCGATCCCGTCCGGATCGTCGTCGCACTCTCCGACACCGCACCGATCAGGTCGCGCAGCTTCCCCAGCGCGTCGTTGAAGTTGCTTTTCAACTCCGCAAATACCGAAGGCAGATCGGTATCGATCCTTGCCGTCAGGTCGCCCTGAGCCAATGCGGTCAGTCCGTTGCCCAGGCTGTCCACGATCATCCGCGCCTGAGCTTCTTTAGCGAGGTCGGCGGCCTGCAACTGATCGCGGAAGTCTGCCATCGTGCCTGCGAGTGCACCGAGTTCGTCCTGACGGCCGACTGACGGGATGACCACGCTGCGATCACCCTCGGCAAGTTTTCGCACCGCACCGGTTAGCGCGATCAGCGGTGCGACTAGCCGCGTGCCGACGGCGCGAGCGGCAAGCAATGCAGCAACGACCGACGCGGCGAGCGCCGCGACGACCAGCCAAATGGCGAAGGCGCCGAGCCAGGCCGCTTTCTGAGCCGTCTGATCGCTATGGCTTTCGATCGCATCCGTGGCGGTGGCCATGCCGGTCTCCAGCTTGCGGAACTGCGCCATGAACGGAGCCAGATTCATCGCGCGGCCAGCGTTCGACGTCACGATCGCCTCCGCCGCCGCCACATAGGTTTCGGTCGATTGGCCGAGCAGGCTGGTCGCGGCCGTGATCTCGGATGATTCACCATAAGCAATATCGGTTTCGACCGCCTTTTTCAGGGTGTTTGCGTGCTCTTTCAGATCGCTTGCGGCTTTCTCTCGATCGATTCCGCTGCCCGGCTCTTGCGCTAACAACACAGCCAGGACATCGCTGCGAACAGCGTCGTGCATCATGTCGGCGGTCATGTGATTGCGCAACAGGTCGGCCGCCGATGCCTGTTCGCGCAACGCATTGCTCAGTTGCCACGAAGACCAAATGCCAACGCCGCCGCACAAAATAATGAGGGCGATGATGCCGATGCTCACCTTTCGCGCGGCGTGACGGAGAGAGGTGTTCAAGGCAGTGATCCCTTCTAACGCCCCGCCACACTTCGCCATGACTGAGCTGGCCGGGGCCGATCCACACTCCTCCCATTTATAGTCGACACAATGCGCCGGAGGTCCTGCCGCCCTCATATAATGACTGGAGCAAAGGGGTTGGCGGTATGAAGTTCCGATGGACGTTGATGGCTGGCGTCGCCTCGTTCCAGACCCTGCCGATGGCGGCCTCAGCGCAGGAGAAGGCACCGCCAGCGATCGACCTGGGCGCGTCGTACGTTATCGACGCCATTGGCGTGATGTCGGCGGATCAACCAGACCATGCCGATCTCCTCGACAATCTGGACCTGACCGCTACGCTGGATCTCGATCGGCTCATCGGCTGGTCCGGCGGCACCGGGCACCTTCATCTGCTCAACAATTTCGGCGGCAATCCTAATAATTACGCTGGCACCTTGCAGGGCATCGATAATATCGAGGTAGCGGGCCAGCGTCTGCGCCTGTTCGAAGCTTGGATCGAACAGAGCCTGAGCCGTACGACCACGGTGCGGGCGGGTCTCTACGATCTCAATAGCGAGTTCTACACAAACGAGTCGGCCGGCTTGCTGATCGCGCCGGCGTTCGGCGTGGGGTCGGAGATCGCGGCGACCGGACCCAACGGCCCCTCCATATTGCCCTCGACGGCGCTGTCGGTCCGTATCGATCACCATATCGGCGACAGTGGCTATATCCGTTTCGCGGCGTTGAACGCCTCAGCCGGCACATTAGGCGACACGCAGGGGGTCAACCTGACGTTTAACGACGGCGCGTTACTGATCGCTGAAGCGGGCATCGGACGACGACGCAAGATTGCGGTGGGCGGCTGGAGTTACACGAAGCGACAGAATGACATCCGAGCGATCGACAGCGCCGGCAATCCCGCCCAGCAAAAGGCGCATGGACCCTACGCGGTCGCCGAACATCCGATTGGTCCGGTGGACGCTACTCATCCGGCTAGCGCTTTCCTCCGGCTAGGCATCTCGGATGGTTATACCACACCGTTTCGAGGTGGCTGGCAGGCCGGGTTGCTAATCGCGCACCCGTTTTCCAGTCGCCCTGACAGCGTCGCATCGATTGGGGTCAATCAGGGCTATCTGTCGCGAGGCTACCGTCAAAACCTGCGCGATGCCGAACGACCTATGGCGCTGGCCGAAACGGCCTTCGAGGTAACTTACTCCGATAATATGACGCCGTTCCTGATCGTGCAGCCTGACCTGCAGATCGTGATCGATCCTGCAGGCGATAAAAGCCGGAATGTCGTATTCATCGCAGGCATGAGGATACGCATCGACCTTTGATGCTCTCATCAACCGGCACGCAATCGACCACGTGCCAGGGGCCGGCCGTGGAATTTACCGCCCAATTCAACGACGTTGCCATCAGCGGCCTGATGGCAAGGTCATCTGCAAACGTTTCGCCGTCAAGGCGTAGTCCGCAATTCAGGAAGCCCGTTTAGCCCGCTCAGCAGATTAAACCGGGGGAATCTATATCTTGCCACGAAGCTTTCCGGCACCTGACGAGTAACCAATCGTTCCATAAATTGGGTTTGGGGGAGAGTGATTTTGCGCAGTCTAGATTTCAGCTCTTGGCAAAGCCTGTTAGCGACGATCCTCGGCTTGACGCTGGTCACGCTGCTTGGTGTCGGCATCCGCCTACTCACACAGATGACGTTCCAGCAGCGCCGCGAGCGCATGAACCGTCAGATCAACGAGCGTCTGCGTACGCTCATCGCAGCCTACAAGGTTCTCGGTGGATCGTTCACGGGCGACCTGACGGTCGATCCGGCGCACAGGCGAGACTTGCGGCGGCGTGAACAGGACACGGTCGCGCAAAAGCCGCTGGCTGCCCTGGACCTCAGCGCGGAGAGCGCGTTGAAATCGGACCGCACGCGCCGCATCCGCGATGCAGTGGAGGCTGCGCTTTCCGACATCATTCTGCTCGGCACCGAGGAGCATGTCCGACTTGCTGACAGGGCCATCCATGAGCTGGTCGCCGGTCGTCCGGTACACACGCACGAACTGGTAGTCTCGCTGCGGGCGTTCGTGCGTGATGCTCTGGACCTCGATCCGATCCCGGCCGACCTGACGATCGCGATGCAGGGCCCCAAGCGTCCAGCGTCGTCGGGCGGTAGCAAGGAGGATGGTCGCCGGAGCGGCGGCGGTGGCAGCGGCTCTGGCGGCGGGGGCGGCGGGTTCGGGGGCTACGCTTCCGGCGACGATCCGCACCCTGTCGCGGCGCCGGATGCGGAGCGATAGGGTCCTCGAGGATTATTCAACATCGTCTGACGTTTGCGATAGGAGCGCAAAAGGATGAGAAATCAGGCTTTACGCTGCTAAACTATGGGTACCCGCCTAGGCAGCCTCCAGTTGGGCCGCACGAAGTGGCAGGTGTAGCCGTTGGGCCGACGCTGTAGATAGTCCTGATGCTCCGGCTCGGCCTCCCAGAATTCGCCCATCGGGGCCAATTCGGTGACGACGCTGCCCGGCCAAAGTCCCGACGCCTGAACGTCCGCAATCGTGTCCTCGGCCACCGCCTTCTGCTCGTCGTCCGTATAAAAGATAGACGAACGATAGCTCGCGCCGCGATCGTTCCCCTGGCGGTTCAAGGTGGTTGGATCATGAATCTGGAAGAAGAATTCGAGCACCGTGCGGAAATTTGTTCGGGCCGGATCGAAGATAATTTCGACCGCCTCGGCATGACTGCCGTGTTTGCGGTACGTGGCGTTAGCCACGTCGCCGCCCGAATAACCGACCCGCGTCGAGATTACGCCGGGCAGCCTGCGGATCAAATCCTGCATGCCCCAGAAGCACCCCCCGGCGAGCACGGCGCGCTGCGTCATGGTGGGCGCAGCCTTGATCTGATCCAGATAGGCACCATAGCCCTGCTCGACCATATCGGCTCGCGATACGAAACGTAGCGCTGCGGAGTTGATGCAATAGCGCAGGCCGCCGCGATCACGCGGTCCATCCTTGAACACGTGGCCGAGATGGCTGTCGCCCTGAGCCGAGCGAACCTCGGTGCGCGGTATGAGCATCGACCAGTCCCGCTTCGCTTTCACGCTCACGGCGTCGATAGGCCTGGTGAAGCTGGGCCATCCACACCCGGACTCGTATTTGTCGGTGCTGGCGAACAGCGGCTCGCCCGAGACGACGTCGACGTAGATGCCGACCTCCTTATTCTTCAGGAGCGCGCCCGTTCCCGGGCGCTCGGTACCATTCTGCTGTCAGAGCGGCAACGGCTTCTTCGCTCTTGGCGTAGCTGGCCATACCTTAGATGTGGTGCGCTGCCGGTAAGGTGTCGAGGGCATCTGGCCATCTGCGCGACATCCGCGATCCGAGATGGGGAGCCTCGAAGTCCATATGGCCTCGTCCACGTCAGAGGCGAACACCGCGAACCGCTTGCCACTTCAATCGCCGCCTTTGCAAGGCGGGCTAATGTTGAACGCTGAGTGTCGCTTCACGTTATCCTGACTGCGGTCGTTTGCTCATCGCAAGCCATAACTAGTCGAACGATAAGCTCTTTGTTTGACCGCAGACGGCCGGATCGTCATTAAAAGACGATGACCCTCCGTCTCTCCCGTCGCGAAACGCTGGCAAGCTTTACGGCAGTGGCGGCCGCGACCGCCGTTCGCGGCGTCGTACCTTTAAGCAGCGCCACGGTGCTGCTCGATCGTCTCGCCTGGCGACTGCTCGAGTTCGTTCCAGAGCGCGCTACGATGCTCGGTGTCGACGCAGGCAAACACGCAGCCTTACGCCAAAGACTGGAGAACCGTTCGCCCGCTGGGCTAGCGGCGCGACGCGATTTTCTGAAGGGTGCGCTGGCCGAACTGAAGCGGATGCCCCGCAGCGACCTGGATCCTACTTCTCTCACCAGTCTGGCGGTGACACAAAGCGCTTTCCAGACAGCGCTAGACGGTATGATGCTACCCTACGGCGTTGCGACAATCGGTGAATGGCGCAATACGCCCTACGCGGTTGCACAGAACGTCGGCGCCTGGCTCGATGTGCCGCAGTTGCTCGATGGCGACCAGCCGTTGCGCGACGCCGCGGATGCAGAGGCGTATCTGGCGCGTCTTGCCGCGATGCCTAACCAACTGGATGGAGAAACGGTGCGCATACGGGCTGCGCGCGGCCGCGGGCTCGTTCCGCCTTCCTTCCTCCTTGACAAGACAATCGCCGGGATGAAGCGAACGATTGCCGAGGCGGCAAACGCCAACGGCCCGCTGATTGGACCTCTCACGCGCAAGTCGGCGGCAATCTCCGGCGATTGGACGGCGCGAGCAGTTGGCATCGTTCGCTCCGTTATTGTCCCGGCATTGATGCGGCAACTCGATGAGTTACGCGCCGAGCGGGCCGTGGCTACAGACGCGGCCGGTTTGGGTGCGCGTCCGCATGGCCCCGAATGGTATGCGTGGGGCCTGCGCGCTGGCACCACTACGCAGCGGAGCGCAGCCGATCTCCACGCCGCCGGTCGTGCGCGGCTCGCCGACCTTCAAGCCCAGATGGATGTGATCCTTCGAGCCGAGGGCCTGACGCAAGGCAGCGTTGCCGAGCGAACGATCGCGTACCAGCGCCGTTCCGGTCTGGGCTTCCCCGATGGCGATGAGGGCCGGCGCCAGATCGTAGCCTACATGCAAGGTCGCATTGATGCGATCCGTCCTCAGCTACCGCGTGCGTTCCGTCGCCTCGCCAAGGGTAATCTTGAGATCCGGCGCATGCCGCTCGCCCAAGAACCGGGGGCGCCCGCCGCATATGGTGGTCCGGGTACGATCGACGGGCGTGTGCCGGGCAAGGTCTGGGTAAATCTGGGTGATCCCTCGATCCACAACCGCGTGACGATCCCCGACCTCGTCTACCACGAGGGCATTCCCGGGCACGTCTGGCAGGGCGAGTATGCGCAGCAGCTACCGCTGATCCGTTCTATCCTCGCCTTCAACGCTTATTCGGAAGGATGGGCACTCTACGCCGAGCAACTCGCCGACGAACTTGGCATGTACGAGGGCGATCCATCAGGAAGACTGGGCTATCTGATGGGGCTAGCCTGGCGAGCAGTACGACTGATCGTCGACACCGGCATTCATGCGATGGGCTGGTCACGCGACAAGGCATTGGCCGAATTCGTTGCCGCTACCGGATTGCCGCGCAGCAACGCGGAAAGCGAGGTTGACCGGTACTGCGCCTGGCCGGGACAAGCCTGCGGCTACGAAGTCGGTCGCGCCGAGATCGTCGCGCAACGCACCCGGGCGCAGAACGCTCTTGGTCCCCGCTACGATCTTCGCGACTTCGATCAGGCGGTTGTCGACGGCGGCAACGTTCCACTGGATGTCCTCGGCAGCAACGTATCGCGGTACATTAGTGCGAGCCGGCGTACGACGACCGATTGAGCAGGTGAGCGGCGGTTTTGCGGGAGCGGGGCAAATGCCTTGCCCCGCTCCCCTCCCCTTAACAAGCACCGCATTCCAGCTGAAAAGTCGCCGGACTACGCCCTCGTACGGCGTGGCATTGGCACCGGCGCAATGTGGCTGGGCATTGGAGTAAAACTGGGCTGGGCAAGACCGGAAACAAGACTATCGATCCGCACCGCCTGCTTCGTTTCGAAACAACGATTGGCAGCGATGCCGACAAGGCAAGAGGCAGCACCAGCGCGCTCGTCCGCTGTTCGTAGCAGCGGATCAATGGTGTGGGCCGGATCGAAGATATCGGCCAGCATCACGGCATCGCCGCCGCCATGGCCACCGGCCCCGGCTGCGGGTTCGATGATCTGCGCCTTGCCCCGCATCGGAATGATGCGTGTCGTCACGATATCCTTCGGCCCGTCGTCGGCCGCACCCGCCGTGCCACCGCTTTCCACGACGCTGTGCTCCAACCGTCCCTTGGTGCCGTTGAACGCGACATGATATCCCTCCCACGCGTTGAACGCGTTTAGGCTGTAGCTGAGCGTCGTCCCGCCGGCATAGCCGACGATGACGTTCATCGTATCCTCGATGCTGATGTCGTCACGAAAGACGCAGCGATCGCGGAAATAGCCGTCGAGCGCCTCGTTATCGGCGAATAGCGCCTTCAGACCGGGATCGGCGGCGATGTCGAGGTAGAAGCTGCATTTGGCCTTTTCCGGGCAAGTGCGGCAGCGCTCGTGCGGTCCGCTCAACCCCAGGCGCCGTGCCATTGCGGGGGTATAAAATTCGCGCTTGCCGGTGGCATTGACGCTGACCGGCACGTCGGACAGCCACCAGTTGACCAGATCGAAATGATGCGTCGCCTTGTGCACCATCAAACCGCCCGAGATTGGTTTCTGCGAATGCCAGCGGCGGAAATAATCGGCGCCGTGAACCGTGCTGAGCAACCAGTGGAAATCCACCGACAGCACGTCGCCGATCGTGCCTGCCATCAGCAGTTCCTTCACCTGGCTGCGATAGGGCGCATAGCGGTAATTGAAGTTGACGCGCACATGCCGCTTGTTGCGCTGCGTGGCATCGATGATCGCCTGAACCTTCGCCGCATCGGTCGTCATTGGCTTTTCGGTGATGACATCCAGCTCGGCGTCGAGCCCGCGGATGATATAGTCGACATGCGTAACGTCTGGCGTAGTGACGATCAGGCCATCGGGTTTCAATTCATCGAGCATCCGCTGGAAGTCGGCGGCGGCATAGGCCTTTGGCGGTGCCGCGCCGGCCTGTGCGGCGCGGCGGCCGACCAGCGCGAGCCGCCCCGCATTTGTGTCGCAAGTGCCAACCAGTTCGGCATGAGCCTTGTGCGGTCCCCAGATTGCATCCTGGTACATCCGCGCCCGGCTGCCGCAGCCAACCTGCACATAACGCCGCCTTCCCGATGCGGCCGCCGCATTACTCGCGACCGAGGCCGCGCTTGCGGCAATGCCCGCCAATACCGCGCGGCGGTGAACGCCGGTGCCATCCGTTTCCATGTCGCATCCTCCCGAGGATTCGTTCTTGTTTTAGGAAGGCTAAACGCGCCATTGTTATATGACAAGCACGGTAGCGAAGAAGTGATATCGAGATCCTAGAGGTGGTCGACAGTCCTGCCGTTCACTCTCACATTCTCCAGCGTCAGCTTGTTAATGCGGGTCACAATACTTGGTTCATGCACCCCGTCGAACCGGCAATCGCGCAGCGTCAATCGGCCGACCGGGGCCTGTGGCAATCCCTGGCAATCAAGCACCCGGATCGCGTTGGCGACGCGTAACCGCTCTACGACGACATCGTCCAGTTCAGGTATGAACGCACCCTTGGCGCCTTCCTCATAGTTGAAGTCGCAGGTGAGTGCTGCGCGGCCAACCTGACCAACGGTGATGTCGCGGGCGCGGATGTGGGCGGTGCGCCCGCCGCGTACTGCATTGCTCTTGAAACGCAGCGCGTACCACAAATCGGGGCTGCTCATCGCGCAGTGTTCGGCGAAGACGTGTTCGACGCCACCCGATGCCTCGCTGCCGATGACGACGCCACCATGCCCCGCCTTCATCGTGCAATGGCGAATGACGATATCGCGCGCCGGCACATTCAGGCGGCGGCCATCGGCGTTGCGGCCGGACTTGATCGCGATGCAATCGTCGCCGGTATCGAATGTGCAATGTTCGATGACCATCCCATCGACCGATTCCGGATCGCAGCCGTCATTATTGGGCCCAAGACCGGTGACGGTGACGCCGCGCATCGTGACATTGAGCGCGAGTACCGGATGGACATTCCAACAGGGCGAATCCCGCAGATGTACGCCTTCGATCAGCACATTCTCGCAACGTTGGAATTGCATCAGGTTCGGTCGGATATAGCCACCCTCGCCGAAGCGCCGCGCGGCGACCGGCGTGCCCGCTTCAGCCATGGCGAACAAGCGGGACCGGGCGGCGCGCTGGCTGGGCATCCCTTCGCGCCAGCCATGATGGCTGCCGCCGCTCCACGACCACCAGGCTGCGCCCTGCCCGTCGATCGTGCCCCGCCCCGTCACCGCAACGTTGCGCGCATCGCTGGCATAGATCAGCGGCGAATAATTCATCAACTCGACGCCTTCGAACCGGGTCGGCACGATCGGATAATGGCCCGAATCAGTACTGAACAGGATCGTCGCGTCGTCCGCGAGGTGGAGCTCGACATTCGACAGCAAGCGGATGGCGCCGGTCAACCAGCGGCCCGCCGGGACCAGCAGGCGCCCGCCGCCCGCCGCGGCGCATGCGGCGATGGCGTCGGCAAAGGCCTGCGTACACAGCGTCTGGCCGTTGCCGGTGGCACCGAAACGACGAAGATCGAACTGGCGACGAGGAAAGCGTGGTGGTCGGACGCGAGCAAGGATCGCGGTCGCCCGGCCCCAGCCATCGGTCGCGGGTGCCCGACCATGCGCCCCCGTCGCGATGGCCGCACCGGCTGCCAGCAATGTGCGCCGGCTCAGACTATCATGCATGGCTTCTCTCCCGTGGTTGCAACGTGACGATCCGTCGATAGGTCGATCCGTACCCCTTGTGTTGTACGATAAATCAATCCACCCTTCGTGCAACGGACAATGGACCGGCAGGGAGGATCGCGATGAACAGCGCTACGTTTCTACATTCGGGGCTGACAATCGTCGCCGTCGCCCTGCTGGCACAGGTCGCGCCCGCCGGTGCCCAGATAAAACCGGTGGCCGGACAGGCGGACAAAACCGCCGTCACCGACGTCGGCGACGCGGTGACCCGCCTGACACCGGCCTATCCAATGCCTTATCTTAACCCGTCCGACACGGCGGTGAAGACGGTGATGGACCGCGTGCTAGGCTATATCGAACGGGAAGCCCCGATCGGGATGACCGACGATCAGGGGCGCACCGTCGCGATCAACCGGCTCGACGGCAAGAGCCGGTTCAAACCCGGCTTCCGGTTGACGAGCTATGAGTGGGGGGTGACTTATTCCGGGGCGATGCTGGCCGGGCAAGTGACAGGCGACCCACGCTATACCCGCTATGCCGCGGACCGGATCAACTTCGTCGCCGATGTTGCCGCGCGCTATCGCGCTGGCCGCGTCGATCCGCAAACCACGCCGGTGCGCAACATGCTTGCACCCGACCGGCTGGACGATTCGGGTGCGATGTCGGCCGCGTTCATCAAGGCGCAGCGGGCGGGTATCGCCAATGCGAACGTTCGCCCGCAGATCAACGTGTATCTCGACTGGATCACCAACAAGCAGTTCCGGATGCCCGATGGTACGCTCGCGCGGCAGCGGCCCCTGCCCGTCACGCTATGGCTGGATGATCTATATATGAGCGTCCCCGGCCTGTCGCAGATGGGCGTACTGACCGGCGAGCGGCGTTATTTCGACGACGCAGTCCGCCAGATTTTACAATTCTCTCAGCGCATGTTCGTCACCGACAAGGGGCTGTACATGCATAGCTGGGCCGAGGGCATGGACCCCCATCCCGCATTTCATTGGGGACGGGCGAATGGCTGGGCGGTCGTGGCAATGGTGGAGTTGCTTGACGTTCTGCCCGCCGATCACCCCGGTCGTGTGGCCGTGCTGGCGCAATTACGTGCACACGTCGCCGGATTGGCGCGAGTGCAATCGGCCACTGGGCTGTGGCATCAGTTGCTCGACCGGCCGGACAGCTATCTCGAGACGTCGGCCAGCGCGATGTACACCTATGCAATGGCACGGGCGATCAACCGCGGTTGGATCGATCGCCGCGCCTATGCCCCGGTCGCGATGCTCGGATGGAATGGCGTTTCGACGAAAGTTTCCGCGGCTGGCGAAGTCGAAGATGTCTGCGTCGGCACGGGCGTAGGGTTCGATCCCGCCTTCTACTATTTCCGCCCACGGCACGTGCGGGCGGCGCACGGATACGGACCGGTGCTGATGGCGGGC
The DNA here is from genome assembly GCF_001426195.1 of Sphingomonas sp. Leaf339. Taxonomy (GTDB): domain Bacteria; phylum Pseudomonadota; class Alphaproteobacteria; order Sphingomonadales; family Sphingomonadaceae; genus Sphingomonas. The sequence continues at coordinate 342,858 of NZ_LMRS01000034.1, forward strand.
GCCGAGATCATCACCATGCTTCGCAGCGGTGGTCCGATCGCGGCGGGTAATGGGCAGGGTCTGGTCTTTCCATCCGCGACCCCTGACCAGGTTGGTGCGCCTCGCTGACATCCGCAGCACCGCGTGTACCGTCAAGCGGCGATCTCAACATCCTGTTCTGACACGACTACGTGCAATAACGTAGTAGTTGTGATACAAATCCTTTACAAACGGGCACTGCTTGGCGATACCGTCGGCATAACAAGAAAATGATCAGGGTTGGGAGGGATGGACCGAAGCGTACAGCGCCGGTCGATCGTCTCCTTATGGAGAGGGATGAGGATGAACAGGCAGTTCCACGGTAACGGCAAGTCGTTGTTCGGGGCGGTTTCGCTACTAGCGCTTGGCTTCGGCATCGCGCCGACCGTGGCGGTGGCTCAAACGGCGGTGCCGTCGGCCACCACCGTCGAGCCGCAGACCAGCGGCCCGGTCACCCCGTCTAGCGACACCGCAACCGGCACGGCCACCCCGGTTGCCCCGGGCGAGGAAGCGGATATCGTCGTCACTGGCTTTCGCGCATCGCTCAACAGCGCGATCAACCTTAAGCGCAACGAAACCGCCGCAGTCGACAGTATCGTCGCGGAAGATATCGGCAAGTTTCCCGACAGCAATCTCGCTGAATCGATGCAGCGCATACCGGGCGTCGCACTGTCGCGCGGCGACGGCGGCGAAGGCAAGAACATCTCGGTGCGCGGCCTGGGTGCCGGCTTCACCCGCGTTCGGATCAACGGCATGGAGGGCACGTCGCAAACTGGCGCGTCCGACATCTATGGCGCGGGGAATTCGGGTCGCAGCTTCGATTTCAACGCATTCCCCACCGAAATCTTCGCGGCCCTGGCGGTGCGTAAGACGCCATCGGCGGATATCGAGGAAGGATCGTTGGGTGCGACCGTCGATCTGAAGGCACCACACCCGCTCGACTTCAAGACCGACTTCGTGATCACTGCCACCGCGCGCGGCATCTATAACGAGGTCGCCAAGAAGGTCGACCCGCGCGCTTCGATCCTGGTGGCCAAGCAGTTCGCCAACGGCACACTCGGCGTCCTCGGCTCGTTCGCCTATGGTAAGCGCAATCTGCGCGAGGTCGGTTATTCGGCGGTCAACATCCTGCCGGCGTACATCGATGGCGGCTTCTGTTCGCCGGTCGGCTATGCACCGCAGAACCCGGCGACCAATGCCACCCGTGGCACCAACGCCGCCAATTGCAGCACCAACAATCCCCGCACCAGCACGACTGCGGCGTATAACACTATCCAGAACCTGCGCGGCATCACCAACCAGCCCGGCGGCGGCGCGTTTTTCCCGCGCATCCCGCGTTACGTCAATTCGGAGCAGGACGCCGAGCGGCTGGGCGGCACGCTGACGTTGCAGTGGAAGCCCGACGATAACACCGATATCTCGATCGATGGCTTGTATTCGCGGTTCGATGTCGAGCGGCGCGACAATTACATCGGCGCGATCTCGTTCGGCCGTACCGCCACCAACGGCGGCAAGCCGATGACATCGGTGCGAGACATCCAGTTCGACCAGAACGGCTCGCTGCAATATGGCGTGTTCGACGGCGTCGATGTTCGGTCAGAGGGACTGGTCGACCGGTTCGTGTCGACCTTCAAACAGGTAAATCTGAACGTCGAACACCGCTTTTCCGACAGTTTCAAATTCACCGGGCTCGCCGGTATCTCCAACTCGCGGTTCTATAGTCCGCTGCGATTGCAGACGTTCATGGACGTCATCAATGCTAATGGCTTCACGATCGACTTCCGGGACGGCGGCAACATTCCCAAGATCGGCTTCGGCGTCGATGTGGCGAACCCAGCCAACTTCAGTTATGCGCCGAGCCCGGACGGCAACTTCACGGTGTTGGGCGGATTCAGCACAGCCGGTCGGCCGCTGACTCAGAATACCCGCAACAAGACATTCGAGGGCAATCTCGAATGGAACGTCACCGATAATTTTGCCTTTAAGGCCGGTGGCCAGTTCCGTGAGAGCAATCTCCAGATCACAGGTAACAATTTGATTCCCAGCCAGGTCGCGGTGCGCGCCCTGCCGGCCGGTACGACACTGGCCAGCATCACGCGGCAGATCACAAATTTCGGCAAACTGCTGGGTGACGGGTCGCCAGCCGAATTCTCGGCGATCGATCCGGACAAGTGGAAACAGGCCGTCGGGTTCGACAGCTTCCAGTATTGCGGCGTCGAATGCGGTGCCCAGCGCTCGGGTGTGCGCGAGCGGATCAAGAGCGGTTACCTGATGGCGACGTTCAACACCGAGGACATATTGCCGATCCCGATCCGCGGCGACATGGGTGTCCGCTACGTCCACACCGATCAGGACTCGTTTGGCTTTATTCCGGTGGTGGCGCCGGCGGGATCTACCTACCCAACGGTCGGTCGGCGCGGCGATGTCAGCCGGTCATATGAAGACTGGTTGCCGTCGATCAACATAGTTGGCGAACTGAGGTCCGACCTGCTACTGCGTCTGTCCGCGGCCAGCGTGCTGTCGCGACCGGAACTGGGCCAGTTAACCCCTACCTCCGGCGTGACGGTCGCGACGCGAACCGGCTCGGTCAACAACCCGTTCCTCGACCCGATCCGGGCCAACACGCTGGATGCCGCGCTGGAATGGTATTTCGCTCCCGGATCGCTATTGTCGGTCGCATATTTTCACAAGAATATCGGATCGTATATCCAGTCGATCTCAAGCCAGGTGCCTTACAGCTCACTGGGCCTGCCAGACGAGTTGCTGGCGGGGACGCCATCGACCCCGGCTGATCTGTTCACCGTCAACCGGTCGGCGAATACGCCGGGCGGTTCACTTAACGGTGTCGAGGTCAATGCCCAGCTCCAACTGCGCTTCCTGCCCGGTTTCCTGTCGAACCTCGGCGTGTTGGGCAGCTACACCTACGTCAAATCCAAGATCAACTATATCTTGGCCAGCGCGAATGGCGTGCCGACGCAGACGACGACCGACGACTTAATCGATCTGTCCAAGAATTCGGCCAGCGGCACGCTGTATTACGAGGACAAGCGGTTCAGCATCCGCAGCACGGCGAGCTATCGGTCCAGCTTCAATCGCGGCATTCCGTCAGGTGCGAACGACAGCGACGTGCGCGCCAACGCATCCACGCTGTTCGTCGATGCCTCCGCGTCGTACAACCTGACCGACAACTTCAAGCTGATCATCGAAGCGCAAAATCTGACGGACGAGCGCAACACGCTGTATATCGACAGCACGCGTAAGGACACGCTGTTCGAAACACGGTTAGGCCGGACGTTCAATGTGGGCGCAACGGTGAAGTTCTGAAGGCTTTCGCCTGACGTCAAGAAAAGGGCGCCGGCAGCGATGCCGGCGCCCTTTTCTCGTCAACCGCCGATTGTCAGCGCGGCGGTGTGAAACTCGGCGTTTGCGCCATCACATAGCGTTCCCACGTCGCGCGATCGTGGAAGTCGCGGCTCTTGCTCCACGTTGCACCCATATAATAAACCAGCGGCTTACCCGGCGTGACATTTACCAGGATCAGGTAGTTGTCCGAATCCTCCACCACATCCGCGATCTGCGCCGGATCGACCATGATCGCGACACCCATGGCGCCCTTGTCCGGATCAGTGGGGGTCCAGAAGCTGAACCGACCGCGCGCGCGGTCGGCGGTAAAGGTGCCAGCGGTGGTCGTCGTCGGTTTCTTCTGAATACCGATGCCGACCACCATTGGACCCGGCTTGTCGGAATGAAGGGTCGACACCATCCGGGTGAAGTTGGTGCCGGTAGGCAAGGTGAAGCGGCGGGTTTCCGAGACCGTGCGCTTCACGTCCACCGGCCAGGGCGCGTAATCTACCTCGAAATCGGCCGTGTCCGGCCCGTCCTTCAGGATGCGGTATTCCGTCCAGTTTCGCGACACCCACAGCTTGTCGTCGTACCAGATGCCTAGCCCGCCTGCCCCGCGCGTGGTGCCGGCGTTGTAGAAATCGATGCCTTCACCGTGATAATCATGCTGCTTGCCGGTCTTCAACTGGCGTTCCATGAACGGCCATTCGACGTTCTTGCCCCAGGCATCGATGGCGCTGCTCGATGGCGGTTCCTCTCGCTGCAGGGCGGGGCCGTAGATGCGGTGCGCCGTGCGGTCGTTTTCCCACAACAGATCGTCGAAGCGATAGGGCGCGAACTTCACGCTCGCCCGCGCGGCGCGCTGATCTACGGGCGGCGGCGTCAGCGGCAGCGTGATGCGCGGCATGACGACGCCATCGGGGCCGGGCACTGGTGCGTCGGCGGGTTTCGCCGCGGCGGGGTTGTATGCCAGATCGACCATCGCCTGCCGTTCCGCCATGATGCGTTCCCATGCCGGGATGAGGGCAGGGTCGGACGGGCGATCGCGCAGCGCAATCGGCAGGCGCATCGGGCCGGGCGCATCGCGGGGCGGCTCGGCGACCGGAAGCGCGCTGACCGGCACGCCCAGCTTCATGACTTCCACCCCCGCCAGCAGGAACGCGCCCGTGCCATAAAGCGCATGGTCGCCCGCAACCGCCGGTTCCGGCTGATCGCCCGCGCGTTGCGCAAAACCGAGCAGCCCATCCGGCTGTATCTTTCCTGCCAGCCCTGCCCAGGCGCGCTCCACCTTTGGCAGATACAGCGCCCGGTCGAGCAGGCCGTGATTGATCCCCCAAGCCATGGCATAGGTGAAGAAGGCCGATCCCGTCGTCTCCGGCCCGACCGGATCGGCGGGATCGAGCAGATTGGCCGTCCACAAGCCGTCCTCGCGCCGTTGCGCGGTGGCGATACTGGCCATCATCGCGGTGAAGGTATCGACATAGCGTTGCCGCGACGGAAATTTGACCGGCATGGTATCGAGTACGCGCGCGAGGCCACCCACGACCCAGCCATTGCCGCGCGCCCAGAAGACTGGCTTGCCGTTCCGCGTGCGACGATCGACGAAGCGTTCGTCGCGGAAATAGAGGTGATGCTCTTTCGACCAGAGCCGGTCATAGGTCCGCCACCAGCCGGCATCCATCGCTGTCAGATAACTATGGTCATGCAACTGCGCTGCCGCGCGGGCGAAGACCGGCGGCGCCATAAACATCGCATCGGCCCACCACCAGACGAGCTGCTTCGGCGCCGGCTCGATGCCGAGATACTGGCCGGTATAGTCGAGCCTGGTGCGTAGCGGGGCGATCTCACCGCCCTCGCCGGAGCGGGCATAAAGCTCCTGATAGACCTCGCCCATCGCCAGATTGTCGGCATCTAGCATGCCATAGGATGACCAGCCGCCGAGCAAGCCGAAATTATAATGGTCCGCTACGTCGCGCAGATATTGTCGGGCGCCGGATTCGTCCGATACGCGGGCGAGGCGCCCGAGACCGATCAGGAACGTCGCCGATATCCAGTTCGGCGCGACCTGACGCATCGTGTTGGGGAGGCTCAGATTCTGCGCCTTCAACGCCGCTATCTGCGCGGTCGCGGTGCGATTGAGCAGGGCAAGAACCTGTGCCTCATCCATTGCTCCTGCGACAGCTATCGGTGCCAGCGCCCGCGCCGCCACAGGGGTGCCGGTGGCCAACATGCTCGCGGAAAGCAGCAAAGGCAACGCACGTGTCAGACAACCGGGAGAAGCGCGCATGTGGTGATCCCTCTCGTTCCGCGAGCGTCGCTGCGCTTGCTTTGCCCGGATCATATGGCGGGCCGATCACCCACGCAATCAGGTTATCATATCTGTTCCTACGGTCAGATAGACTGGCTGCACCCGTTAACCGGATACACGGTACGTCGGCGCATTGGCCGCGGGATCGGGCGCGACATAGCCCGGCGCGGACACCGCCCTGTCGTTGATGACCACCTTATCGAACATGATTCCGGTCGCGCCCGTGGCGGCCAAGGCGGCCTCCACCGTCAACCGCACCCGGATATCGGCGAGTCGAATGTTGTCGATCGTCGTCTGCCCGACATTGGGTCGGACGGTGCCGAAGGAGCCGAAGCGCCCCCGGATGTTTTGCAGGGTGATGTTGCGGACCGTCGACGTCGGCGGTTCGGCACCACCAAAATCCTCGTATTGCGACCATGGTTCGATCAACAGCATCCGCCCGCCGGAACTGTCGAGCGTGATGTTGCGTACGTGGATATCCTCGTACCGCTGCGGTGTATCGGGACGCAGTTTCAGCATCAGCAGGTTGATCGCGCCGGTGACTATGCAATCCTCCATCACCACGTTGCGGACGATCGTCGCTTCGCTGCCGCAGGTGAACGCCTGATGCCCGCGACGGAAATGGCAGCGTCGTATTCGAATATTCTCGACCGGCGGACTGTCCGTATCTGCCGTCGCCCGTGGGCCCTTGGAACCCTTGGCCGCGATACAGTCGTCGGTCACCGAGAAGTAGCAGCCCTCGATTACGATGTTCCGGCTGCTGTCGAGATCGATGCCATCGGTGCTGGGTGCCTGCTTGTAATCGTCCGGCACCTCGAACCGGGCTTTATGCACCTGTACGCCATCGCACCGGTAGATATGCAGGTTCCAGAACTGCGAGTCTTTGAAGGTGATGCCGTCGATCACGACCCCCTTCGCATTCTCGATGATCGCCAGCCGGGCACGGGCCAGTCCGACGTTCGGAAAGCTAGCGGGGTCCGGTGATGCCGCCCGCATCGCCCAGAACCTGTCCCAGATCGGCCGCCCTGCGCCATCGAGCGTTCCCTGCCCGGTGATCCGCAGACCATGACAGCCATCAGCATTGATGAGGGCGGGCGTGAAATGCGGTTCGAAATGCCCCTCGATCCGGGTTCGCTGGCGGGGGAAGTTCTCCATCGCGGTACTGCATCGGAGCACAGCACCCCGAGCGAGATGCAGATTGACACAGGGTTTGAGGAACAGGGCGCCGCTGACGAATATGCCGGATGGCACGACCACCGTTCCGCCGCCCTGCGTCGCCGCATGGTCGATCGCCGACTGAATCGCCTTGGTGTTGACGGTGATGCCATCCGCCACCGCGCCGAAATCGGTGACGACCGCTCGATCCGATGGCATCCGCTTCGCTTTCGCCATCTGAGTCCACAGCGCCGAGGCCAGAACCGACAAGGTGAAGCCACGACGGGTTTGAAACGGCGTCGTCATGGTCCGCTTTCTCCTCGCCGGGTCGGTTATCCCGCTGCCGGCCTGCTAGACAGACAGGTGCGCGGGTAAGTTGTTCCCAAGACTGACCATCCAATGCCGGCGGTTCAAGCGATAATATGTCGGCGGGCTCCCGTGGCGGCAGGATGGCACAACATCACTGGCCTTTCCAACAACCGTGGCTCAACATCTCGGTCGCCCATGTGCCGCCCGGGAATTATCGATCGATGAAACGCTTCATTCTGCTGCTTGCTCTGGTGTCGACCGTACCCGTCGCGGCGCAGGACGCGCCATCGAGTGGATCCGATTTATGGGACCGTTTCCAGTCACCACCAAATGACGCCCGCCCCATGGTCCGCTGGTGGTGGTTCGGCCCGGCCGTCGATACTGCCGAACTGGATCGCGAGATCGTGGCGATGAAGGCCGGGGGGTTCGGCGGGTTCGAGGTGCAACCGACCTATCCCCTTTCGCTGGACGATCCGGCGGTCGGTATCCGTACCCTGCCCTACCTATCCGATCCATTCCTGTCCGCGCTTCGTCATGTCGGCGACACCGCCCATGCGACAGGAATGCGGATGGATGTGACGATCGGCAGCGGATGGCCGTTCGGGGGTCCGCATGTGCCGGTGTCGCAGGCGGCGGCGGAGGTTCATATGGTGAAACTACCCGTGCCGGCGGGTGCCGATCGCGTGCCATTGCCGTCGATGCAGCAAGGTGAGCGGGCGCTGGCAATTTTTATCGACGGGCAACGCCTCACCATGATCGGGGCGGACACCATATCGGTGAAGGCAAGCCCGATCGAGCGTCAGGCGATGTTGTTCGGCGCTGGCCGCACCGGCCAGCAGGTGAAACGTGCGGCGGTTGGTGCCGAAGGGTTCGTGATCGATCACGTCAGCATTGCCGCCGTAACGAACCATCTCAAGACGGTCGGTGACCGCCTGTTATCGGCGTTCGCCGGCACGGCGCCGCCCTATGCGATGTTCTCCGACAGTCTTGAGGTCTATGGCTCAAGCTGGACGCACGATCTGCCCGAACAGTTCCGACGCCGTCGCGGCTACGACCTGCTCGATCACCTGCCTGCACTGTTCGCCGATACGCCCGACAGCGCGGCCGTCCGCTTCGACTGGTCGCGAACCCTCTCCGAACTGGTCGATGAACGCTATCTGCGGCCGATCACCGATTGGGCCCATGCCCGTGGCACCCGGTTCCGGGCGCAGGTCTATGGCATTCCGCCGCCGACGCTGTCGAGCAACGCGCTGGTCGATCTGCCGGAGGGCGAAGGCGCCGACTGGCGTTCCTTCACCTCAACCCGGTGGGCGACGTCGGCCGCGCACCTGTACGGCCGCCCGGTCGTGTCCTCGGAAACCTGGACGTGGCTGCATTCGCCCGCCTGGGCGGCAACACCGCTCGACATGAAGGTCGAGGCCGATCGACATTTCCTGCAAGGGGTCAACCAGATCGTCGGTCATGGCTGGCCCTATTCGCCGCCGGGCGCGGGCGAACCCGGCTGGGCCTTTTATGCAGCGGCGGCGCTCAGCGATCACAATCCCTGGTATCCCGCGATGCCGGCGGTGACGCAGTATCTGCAACGCGTCAGCGCCATGCTGCGCGAGGGGACGCCTGATGGCGATGTGGCGATCTATCTGCCCATCGAGGATGCCTTTGCCGATATGCGCCCGGCGCACGCATCGGTGAACGAGGAGAAGCGGTCCCGATTGCGCGGCGATGTCGTGGCACAGGTGCTGGATGCAGGACACGGCTTTGATTTTGTCGATGCGCAGGCGGTGGTGGCGGGAAAGCTGAACGCGCGCGTGCTGGTGTTGCCCGGCCTGACGCGGATGGATCCGGCAGCCCTGCGTGCCATCGCGACGTGGGTCGATCGCGGCGGCCTGCTGGTGGCGACCGGTGCCGCTCCCGCTGCTGCGGGTGGTCTACGTGATGGCAGGGCCGGGAGCCTTGCCGTTCGCCCGTTGGTGCGGTCGATTTTCCGAATGAAGAACGCCTCGATCGTACCGCCCCAAGCATTGGGCGAGACATTGCGACGGATCACGTCGCCCACGATGGTGCTGGCGCAGCCAGATGCGGCAGTCGGCTTCGTCCGGCGTAAGATTCCGGGTGGCGACCTCTATTTTGTCGTTAACACCAGCGCCCGGTCGATACGGACGACCGCGCGGTTTGCGGGCGACACCGGTAACGGCGAATGGTGGGACCCCTTGACCGGCACCCGACAAGCGGCAGGCGGCGGCGACATCGCGCTCAGCCTCGCCCCCTATCAATCGCGTCTGCTGGTGATGTCGCCCAAGCTGCCGGCTGCACGTGCGGCGCAAACGCTGCGACCATTGATGGACCTGTCGACCGGGTGGGAGATGACGCTGCGTGCGCCGCCGCCAGGAACATCCTGGACCAGCGTCGCGGCGTTGCGCCATTATTCGGGCGCGATCCGCTATTCTCGGCGTTTCGTCTTACCGAAACGCGGATCGTCAGGACGAGTGATCCTGGATTTCGGCGAGGGAACGCCATTGCCGGATATCGGCGGCGATCGCCCGCGCGCCGCGATCGCCGCCCCCGTGCGCGAGGCCGCGATTATCCGCATCAATGATCGTGAGGCGGGCACCGTCTGGGCGGCGCCGTGGCAGATCGATATCGGGCCATTCCTGCGTTCCGGCCAGAACCAGATTGACGTCACCGTGATGAACGGCGCCACCAACGCCTTGTCCGCGCGGACACTACCGGATCGTCGTTTGCTGACCATGCGGTATGGCGAACGCTTCGTCGATCAGGACCGCGACAAGCTGGCGCCTGCCCCATCGGGGTTGCTCAGTCGTATCACGCTGAACGTGGCATCCTCAGACGCGCCCTGAATAGGGGCCGGCAATCGATCGATCCGCAGCGCCCCGACCGCCGATGCTGCGGAATTCCGTTACCCGGTCCAGCGCATAACCGGTGCCATGGGGCAGTCGCATACCGGCAAAATCCGCGTCCTCGACATCGTCCAACGCAATCGCCGCCCGCGGATCGGGTGCGGCCACTGCAATCTCGACGTGGTGCATCGCCAGACCGCGAACATGGCGGACGAAAAAACCCGTGGCCGGCAAGCCTCCAAACATCGTCGCCTCGGGATAGCCCAATTCCGCCTCGGGCGGGCGGACCTTCGCCATGGCGACCGGTGCGCCACCGACATGGTGGAAATGACTGTCGGCGATCTGCACGTCCTCGATCCGGTGATCCGTCAGCCCGGCGATGACCGACGGCAGCATCGTCGCGTTGGAGCTGACGATGTTCTGGAGCGACACCCGCTTCAGCGTGCCGATCGGTCGCTCCGCCGGCCCGCGCATCCGCTTGCCCAACCGCAGGAAGATGGGCGCATCCACCGTACCGCGCATGGTGATGTTGCTGACCGCGATATCCTCGACCATCGCGCCATCGACCGTCTCGAACGCCAGCCCGCGGCTGTCTTCGAACACGCAGTCGCTGATCGTGATGTTGCGAAAACCCCCGTTTGATTCTGTGCCGCATTTGATTCGGCCATGGATCTTGGGCGCGAACGAGGCAGGCATTTTGCGCCAGCTGCCGTCGAGCACCGATCCAACCTGGTAATTGCCCGATACGAAGCAACCGGTGATCGTGACGTTTTCGGTGATGCGCGGCGCGCCGAGTGCGTAACTGCTCTTGGGACAAATCGCATCGTCCCATGGCGCATTGACGGTACAGTTGCTGATCCGCACATTCTTGCAGCAATCGATGTCGAAACCGTCGCGGTTGGTATCGACCAGCACGTTGTCGATCGTCAGGTTATCGACCCCCGTCGCCAGCAGGGCGAACCACCCGCCCTCCAGCATCCGCACATCGCGCAGCGTGACGTTGTGGCAGTTCTTCAGCGCAATCGCCTTGTTGCCGGTGCCGGGGCCGCTGGGGTCCTTCAGCCAATCGTCCTTGCCGTCACCCCGGCCCAACCCCTTGCCCCAGATCAGGCCGCTGCCGACGATTGCGATGTCATGCAGCCCCTCTCCCCAGATCAGGCTATTGCGCCAATGGCTGTGGCCCAAGTCCTGAAACGCGGCATAGGCGGGGTCGATCGGCTCGGCGAGGTCGTAACCGGTCGTACCTCTCGGCGCCGCGGCTAGAATCGTCGCACCGCTATCCAGCATCAGCGTCACCCGGCTTTTCAGGCGGATGGTGTAGCAGGCATAGGTGCCGGCCGGAAACCAGACGGTTCCACCGCCACGGGCCGCGACATCGTCAATTGCGCGGTTGATCGCCGCAGAATCGATCGTGACCCCATCACCCTTGGCGCCGAAACGGCGGACGCTGGTCCACCCCTCACCCGCCGCGAACGCCGGCAACGCGGCAAAGCCCGCGACCGCTGCTCCACCCAAAATTAACGAACGCCGGTTGACGGTCATGTCATTCCCTTCCTGTGTCGCAGGGGGTGCAAACCAAGGTCCGCCCCCCCTGTCATCCGGTCCTAGAACTTCAGCGTCGCGCCCAGGAAGAATTCGGTGCCGATCACGTCATAGGTGGCGGAGAACGTGTTGGCGTTCGGTCCCTGCGTGGTGACCGGCGGATCCTTGCCGAACACGTTGTTGGCGCCGCCGTACAACTGCACGCTTTTCAGGACATCGAGATTGAACGACAGATCGAAATAATGCTGATCGCCCAGTTTCGGATACGGGATGGCGGACAGGAGCGGCGTCGCCACCGATCCCTGGCGCAGCGGCACAACGTAACGGTCGGTCGTGACCGGGCCGATATAGCGATGCCGTACCGATAGGCCGAGATCGCCGGTCGTCCACGTCACGCGCGACGTACCCCGCCAGCGTGGCAATGGCTGGCCGCATGTCGGCCCGAACGATCCGGCACACCGGTTGACGACGTTTGGGAACGCCGCCACCGGCACTGAATCGAATTGCGCGAGCCATGTATAATTCATGCCGAAATCGATCGTGCTGCTATTGCCGAGACCCGGCATCCCGAACCCAAGGGTGTGGCGGTAGCGCGCCGCGAAATCGACGCCCGAGGTCTTCAGGTTGCCGGTATTGGCGTTACGCACCTGAACCGCGAACGGCTCGTTGATCTCACCCGTCACCGGATTGCGTTGCACGGCGCGGCAAAACTCGCTGCCGGCATCCTGCACGATGGTATAGCATAGGTTCAGTGCATTCTGGAGGCCACCACCCAGTGGCGCGATCGCACCTGCCAACGAGACGTTGAAATAATCGACGCTCACGAACAGGCGCGGCGCGAAGCTGGGTGTGAAGACGACCCCGCCGGTATAGGTGTCGGACACTTCCGCGCCAAGATTGGGATTGCCGCCTGAATCAGCCGGGAAGAACGCGTTCGGCTGGATCGAATTGTTGAAGACCGATGCCGCCGGCACCCCGGTCGCCACGCACACCGCGCGCACCGCCGCAGTCTGTTGCGCCGCCGCGGCGCGGCTGGAGCAGGGGTCGGTTGCGGTGATGAACGACCGACTCGATCCGCCGAACAACTCAGCGACGCTCGGTGCCCGGATCGCGCGCTGATACTGGCCGCGGAAGGCGATGCTGCGGTTGACCCGCCAATCGAGCCCGCCAAGATATGTCCAGACACCGCCGATCCCTGACAAACCGTATTTGGAATACCGGAACGCGCCGTTCGCCACCAAACTATCGATCAATGGCGTGTCGTGAGCCAAAGGAACGCGGATTTCTCCGAACACTTCCTTGACCGACACGGATCCGCTGGTGGCAAGACCGGGGTTGAAACCGACAACGTCACCCGACGACAGGAAACTATCGGGCGTGAACGTCGCCTGCGATTTGCGCCATTCATAGCCATAGGAGAAGCCGACCGGGCCGGCGGGCAGTTGGAACAGGTTGCCGGTGATGCTGCCCTGCGCGACCTGCTGCGTCGCGATCGTCGAGTTGGTCGCGCCGATCGAAATGGCGCTGACGCACGCGGCGGATACGTTTGCGCCAAAGATATTGCAGACGGGCGCCGCGCCGTTTGCAGACAGCAGGGCTGTTTGCAACCGGCTGCGCGAAACGGCATTCCTCAGCTGCAACGTGTCTTCGCTGCGCGCATAAGTGTAATAGACGTCGTATTTCAGGTCGGTGAGGAACGAGTCCGACACGTTGCCTAGATCGCCGCGGAAACCCCATGCACCACGAAACACGTTGCGCCGCTCCGTCGCGAACCGCGCACCGTTTTCGACATAGCGGCGACCGGCGGTCAACACCGCCAGCCCGTCGCCTCGCACCGTCGTCCGTGTCGAGGTGCCGGTCCCGACTGTCGTCGTCCCCGTTTCTGCCAGATCGAGCTGGCGCAGCACCTCACGCAAGGGCGCCGTCAGATACGGATTATCGACATTGAAAAGTGTCGATGTACCGACATTGGTCGGCGCCAACTGAGCATCGACGGTGTTGTTGCTGTAATGCAGCTCCATGTAGCCGGTGATTGCATCGCTGAAATCATAATGGCCAAAGCTGTTTATCATCCAGCGTTCCTGCGGCTGGATCAGGTAATTGAAAGGCCCGAGATTGAAATCGTCCTGCGGCGTCAACGCCGGGCGGGCAGCGGTGCCGGTGTCGTTGAACGTGAAGCCACGGGTGCCGAGCGCGCCCAGTCCAGCGGCGGCATAGGCCGCGTTCAGCGCGGTATTCGTGCCGCCCGCCGCCGGGATGCCGGAGAAGCGACCGTTCGGAATGTCGCCACTGCCGCCGGCCAGAAAGCCGAGTTCGCCGCCCGCCGCCGCACAGCCGCTGACCGCGTTGGACCGGAATGGCGTGCCGGCGCGGCTGTCGCTGCCTGTGCCGGGGACGACGCAGCCATCGACCAGAGAGTCGAACGCGTAACCGCCGCGCTGACCACGGGTGATCGAGCCACGCTTCAGGTAATTACCGGACACCACGAGGTTGCCGCGACCCTCGGCGAAATTACCGCCCATCGTCAGGTCGACATTATACACGGGCGTGCCGGTCGGCCCGTCCATGTTCAACTGGGCACGACCCTCGATCCCGTTGAAATCCTGCCGCATGATGAAATTCACGACGCCGGTGATGGCATCCGATCCGTAGACGGCGGACGATCCGCCGGTGACAATCTCGGTACGCGCGACCAGCGACGACGGAATCGTGTTCAGATCGGTCACCTGTTCCGGCCCGAAGATCGCAAAACGGCGACCATTCACCAGCACGAGGTTCCGTTGTGAGCCGAAGCCGCGCAAATTGACATCGGCATAGCCACCCGGAACAGTGTTCGACGTGGCACTACCAAGCGCCGAACCCACCGCCTGTGGCAACTGCACCAGCGTCTTTTCGATGTTGACGTTACCCGACAGCTTGATGTCGTCCTGATTGACGACGTTGACCGGGGTCGAGGCGTCGAACCCGGTCCGGGCGATGCGTGATCCAGTAACGACGATATCGGGTGCCGTAGCCTCTGGGCGGGCATTCTCCGGCGCCGGATCAATCGTTGCACCCGGCGGGGTCGCGGACTCCTGACTATCGGTGGTGGCCGCAGTCGTGGGCAGCGGCGCGGTTTGTGCGGTGGCCGACGAAACCGCAAACGCGGCGATCAGTGAAGCGGCAGTGCCGCAGAAATACCGTACGTGACGCCCTTTGACGATCTGATTCATACATCCTCCCCTATTCGGTTTGTTCTGCTGCGCCCTGCACTGGGCATGACAGACCTCTTTTGCGCTGGCGGTTGCTCCGCCTAATCACCGTGACTTTTAATTTATATTAGCGGTACCATAACAAATTAACGCGTGACGCGTTGGTTGCGATTAATTGGTATACCCCATTATTTACTTTGTTTTTACGTAACTTGACAAATATCACATCAAACTATTCTACGAACTAAATTTATTCAGTAGAGCTATACGACATCTATAGTGACTAATCCGATCACTGCTGATACCGATACCGCAAAGTTGCCACCGGTGGCAACTAGCAAAATAATGATCAGGAGAGGCTCGCCTTGGACATCGCACCCCCAATAAAAGGCAGCCGGTCCCGATTTTCCATCAATGGCTACCCATGCCGTGCGACGTTGGTAGCGCTCGTGATCTGGGCCGGTGGTGCGGTCGAATCGGCAGCGACCACGGCCCCTGTGTCGTATGTGAATCCCATCCTATTCGCAGACTATTCCGATCCCGACATCGTCCGAGTCGGGAGCGATTACTACCTTGTCGCCTCGAGTTTTCATTTCTCGCCGGGCATCCCGATCTTGCATTCGCGCGATCTGGTTCACTGGAAGATCATCGGCCATGTCCTGCCGACCCTGCCATTCGCGCCCGAATATGACATGCCAGGGCCACACACGCTAACGGACGCGCTGTCGAAACTGGTGGGCGGCACCCGGTATGCCGGTGGTGTGTGGGCGCCGTCGATCCGCCATCATGCGGGCCTGTTTTACGTTTATTGGGCGACGCCGGATGAGGGTGTCTTCATGGCGACTGCCGCACAACCGACCGGTCCTTGGAGCAAACCCGTCAAGGTCATCGACCAGCCATTGCTGGAAGATCCCTGCCCATTCTGGGATGATGACGGCGCTGCCTGGCTCGTCCATTCGCGCCACGGCGCCGGTCCCCTGATTCTCCACCGCATGAGTGCCGACGGTACACGCGTCCTCGATGCCGGCACGACCATCGTCGAGGACAAGACAAACCTGCCGATCCTCGAAGGCCCCAAGCTCTATAAGCGGAACGGCTGGTACTACATCCTCGGCCCGTTCGGCGGCGTCGAGAAGGGCGCGCAGGTCGCGCTGCGCTCGCGCGATATCCGCGGCCCCTACGAACACCGCGTCGTGTTACGCCAGGGCAGTACCGCGCTGGAAGGGCCGCATCAGGGCGGCTGGGTAGAGACGCCATCGGGCGAGGGCTGGTTCGTTCATTTCAACAGCGCCGGCGCGTTCGGACGCATCGTCTATTTGGAGCCGCTGCGGTGGACCGACGACTGGCCGGTGATCGGCAACGCCGGCGAACCCGTCCTGCGTCACACGATGCCAGATACCGGACACGCGCCGACGCGTGACCGGTTGCAGGGGTCGGATGATTTTTCAAGGCGACGATTGGGCCTGCATTGGGAATGGAACCACAATCCCGACGATCGCGCTTGGAGCCTGACCGCCCGTCCCGGCTATCTGCGGCTGAACGCGCTGCCCGGGGACCACCTCGTCACCGCCCGCAACACGCTCACCCAGATACTGCAAGGCCCCCACAGCCAAATCAGCGCCCGAATCGACGTATCGGGCATGGCGGACGGGCAACGCGCGGGGCTTACGCTGTTCGGCGTGCGTCCAAGCTGGATCGGCATCGTGCGCGACGCGGGCCGTCTGCGGATAACGGGCGCCGATCAGGGTATCGAAACGCCGGTCACGGCGCTGAACGCACGGACGATCGATCTACGTGCCGAGGTTGGCGCCGACCAGACCGTCCGTTACAGTTATAGCGTCGGTGGATCGCGGCATTTCCTTTCGATCGGCGCGCCCATTCCCCTGGCGCGGTTTTCGTGGTGGAAAGGGTCACGACCAGCGCTCTTCTCCTTCAACAAGGGTGGCGGCGGCGGGCATGTCGATATCGATTGGGTCCGGGTTGATCACCGCCCCACGAACTGACGATACCGCCTGATCCTAAGGAGTTGTGCCATGGACCGACGCTCTTTCATCGCCGGTGGCACCGCCGCCATCTCACTAGGCGCGATGCCGCCGGCCGCCGGGGCCGAAGTGTTGGCCGACGCTCCGACCTATTCGACCAGCAACGCCCGGTGGCAGAACGCCTATGACAAGGCGCTGGCCGTGCTCGCCGCCAACGTACAGGTCATGCCTTATTGCAGCGAGCCCGTGCTGATCGAGGGCGCGAGCTATCGCGGCATCTGGCAAGAATGCGGACCGCACGAAGCGCTGGTCTATCGCAAATGGCGACCTGACGTGGCACGCCACAGTCATCTCACCTTCTTCGATCTGCAACGCGCCGATGGGCAGCTGCCGGCGAACAACAAGCTGGTGGAGACAAGTTTCGGCCAGATCCAGATGGTCGTGCCGATCGCCGCGACCGCATGGGAGCTGGCGGAGGCGACCGGTGATGGCGAGCTGCTCGACGCCGCCTATCGCGGGTGCGCCGCGTGGGACGGGTGGCTCGACCGATATCGCAACACACGCGGGACCGGGCTGGTCGAGGGGTTCTGCACCTATGACACGGGGCACGACAACAGCCCGCGCTGGGCGGGAATGCCCAACCAGTGTCCGAACAAGAATGCGCGCGCTCATCATCCCATCGCGTCGCTGCCGCGACTGTGTCCGGACCTGTCGGCAACGACCTATGGCGCGCGACGCGCGCTGGCGTCGATGGCGACCGCGCTGGGGAAGACCGCCGAGGCGGATCGCTGGACCGAACGGGCCGAGACGATCCGCCGGGCGATCATCGCCCGTTTGTATGTCGCCGCCGATGCGGCGTTCTATGATCTCGATGCGCAGGATGCTTTCGTGCGTATCCGATCAGATATCCTGACGCGGGTGTGCGGGGAGCATGTCCCCGATCAGGCGATGTTCGATACGCTGTGGACCCGGCAGATCCACGATCCCCGCGCCTTCTGGGCGCCCTGCCCCCTTCCCTCGATCGCGCTTGACGATCCCCGGTTCGTGCGACCGATCCCGGCCAATTCATGGGGCGGCGCGGCGCAGGCGCTGACGGCATTGCGCGCCGGTCGCTGGTTCGATCATTACAACCGCGCCAGCGCGTTCGGCGCGATGATGGATCGCTGGTGCGATGCGATCCAGGCCGACCCGACGATGCGTCAACAGGTCGATCCGCAGAACGGGGCCTTCACGCAGGCGGATGAGCCCGGCTATTCGCCGACGTCGCTCGTCATGGTGGATTACACATGGCGGCTGGTCGGCGTGCGTGAGGAACGCGATCGGCTCGACTGGAACATCCGCCCCCGCCATCCCGCCGCGCGCGATGCCATGCTGGCCATGCCGCTTGATGCCGGCAACATGGCGACAATCCGATATGATCGGACCGGCGCCACGCTCCTCCTAGGCAAGAGCCTGTCGATGCGGGTGGCCGGCGGCAGCGTCCGCGTGTCGACGGACAAGCAGGGCAAGCCGATCAGCCTGCTTGGCATCGACCCCGCGCCGCAACACGTCACCCTGTCGCAAAACGGCCGGCCGACACGATCGTTTCTGATCCAACCGGATCAGCGCATTTTGATCGATTGACCACCCGCCTGTGCAGCGCGGGATCGCGGCCGGCTGCGGCCTGAACACTACGTATAGAGCTGACACCGCATCCAACATGAACATCGCAGTTCATCGGATGAAGCGGCGCGATTAATCGAGTTCGAGGTACAGCTAGCCCAACATCTGCTCCCACCAAGGCGCCCATCCTCGCCGGGCTGGCCGTGGCGCGGCTTCAGAGCATCGAGCCCGGCTCATCGTAGTGAAGGGGAACGGTCGCTCGGTCGGTAAACGTGGGAATAGGTGAAGCCTGATCTGGGTATGCGCGTTCCCGCTCATGATGGACGGCGCATCGCGCATCCATTAGCCTGACCAGCTATCCAGACCGGGAAACAACCGGATCGCACCATTGGGATGACGGATGAGCTTGATCCAGCGGATACACGGCGCCGTGGCGGCACGCTCCTTCAGCTTTGCCGCACGCTGGTGGCGCCTCGCCACACTTGCACTGCTGGCGTGTACCATCACCGCGCCTGCCCGGTCTGATGATCCAGCCACCTACCACGTGCGGAAAATCTGTGACCGACCGACCGGGTGTTTCACCACCATCCAGGCGGCGGTCGATGCGGCGAAAAACGACCAGTCCGTCGGCTGGGTCCTGGTCGACGTGGGTCCCGGCGACTTCAATGAAAAGGTCGTCCTCAACCGCGATAAAATCCGTCTTATGGGTGCCGGCCCGACACGGACACGACTGCACTTCGATTCGGTGGCCGAATACGCCGGCCATTACGACCGGGACAACTGGGGCACGCCCGGTTCCGCGACGCTGGCCATCGCCGCCGACGACGTGGCGATCCGTAAACTGACGATCGAGAACACGTTCGATTATCTGGCGAACGACGCCCTGCCGCCGGGCGACCCGCGCAAGATCAGCAATTCTCAGGGCTTGGCTGTGTTACTGGATACCGACAGCGACCGGATATCTTTCGACAAGGTACATCTCATCGGATATCAGGACACGCTCTTCACCCATGGCAAGCGCGCGCTGTTCCGAAACGGGGTGATTTCCGGCAACATCGACTTCATCTTCGGCAGTGGCATGTTGCTGATCGAAAATAGCACGATCCGTTCGCGACGACGGGCTGCATCGATTCCGCCGGGCGGATTTGCTTCGTTCATCACCGCCCCATCTACCCCGGCGAACCAGCCGATCGGCATCGTGATCTATCGTTCGCGCCTGACGCGCGAACCGGGCGTAGCCGATGGCTCGGTCGCGCTGGGGCGGCCATGGCATCCGACAACGACGTTCCCCGACGGACGCTATGCCGATCCGCAGGCGATCGGGCAGGCGATATTCATCGACTGTTTCATGGACGCCCACATTCATCCGGATCACTGGACGAGCATGGCCGGCACCGCACCCGATGGCAGCAAGAACCGCTTATTCCACGCCGCAGACTCCCGCTTCTTCGAACAAGGATCATCCGGTCCCGGATCAAGACGGCGCCCAGTCGATATCAAATGGACCAACCCGCCGACCATTGCAGAAGTTCGCCAGATCCTTTTTGCCGGATGGGATTACCCCATGGGGTAGCCGCTGCATCGACGCATGATGAATTGTTATTACGATGCCAAATGGCAGCGCGAAGGTGCCGTCAGTCTAATGCGAACCGCTCTCCACATGATGTACGGCGGTCTTTAACGCTGGCGGCCCTGCTCGCAAGGTTCTGCCACTTAGCCAGCGCGGCTGAGCCTTGATCCTTAAAGGGCTGTCGGTCGGGGAGATGGCGCTCCAGGCTGAAGTGGTTGTGGACGTTGGCATGAACCGATGCGAACTTCTGCGGCGTCTTGATCTGCCTAAAGCTTCGTAACGCCCTCTCCCGCCGTCGGAACGGCAGGTGAGAGTTCTCCACCCGCCTTTTCGCCCAGCGGCCCACCTCCCGCTTCTCGGTGTTGCCAGGATCGTTCATCGCGGTTCGATAAGAACGCGGGCCATCGGTGGTGATCGCTTCCGGTGAGCCATGGCGTTGCGGGTCTTATTCATGACAGTGAGCGCCGCCGCCTTTTTGCGTGTCTTCGTGACATAGCTCTCCAGCACCTCGCCCGCGATCATAGCAGCGGAAAGCGGACATACCATCAGAACTACGAGCCGGATCACCCAAGCGATGAGTTGAAGTACCGAAACAGCGTTGCAGGCTTGCGGGGGCGGAGCATAGGCCTCGCCTGCCCTACCCTCATTATCAGCCGGTGCATTCGGAGGCTGACAGAGCCCTAAATCATCGGAACGCCGGCAACGAATTGAGGTAGCCCCGGCGCATCCCCCCCTCGTACCACGAACGCTACGAGATCGACCGATGCCGTATTCCGGAATGCATGCGGCAGACCGACCGGAACGCTCAACGTGTCGCCAGCGCCCATTATGATTGCGCCGCCGTCCCAGCTTACTTCCAGCGTGCCGGAATGAACAAATATCACCTCGACCTCTGCGCGGGCATGCTGCGGGATATAGGCCCCGGCCGACATTGTAAGGCGACGCACATTAAACCCATGGGGCCACCAGCCTGAGATCGGACCCGCCTTGAACCCGTCGTCGGTCGCCACCGGCGTGATGACCCCCGCTTCTTCAACGCCCTCCATCGCAAGCCGCGAATTCGGGTTGCCTGTCATCGCATCAGCCGCGACGACGCATTGGCGAAGCTTATCCATCGGCGGCGTCTTCAGTTCGGCGGCGGTATCGTCACCGGTGGCCTCAGCCAGTTCAACGTCCTGCAACGTATAATCGCCTTGCGAGGTGTCGATCAGCCGCCCCCCTTTCGCGAGCTTCAGTCCATGGTCAGCCGCGGCCTCGAACACCGCCGGCGCCCAAGTGACCTTGCCGGGATTGTCTTCTCCTAAAACTGTAAAAAGGAACCCCACGCCCTCGTCAAGCTTCTCAAAACCGCGAAACATGTGGATCGGCACCGAAGCGACATCGCCGGGACCAATGACGATCGACCCGTCTTCCTTGTTCGGACCAAACGGCAACCGCCAGTGACCGGAATGGACGATGAACACCTCAGCGGTATCGTGGCTGTGCTGCGAGTTGACGCAGCCGAACGGCTGACGCGCCGCGCCGATATTGAACCCATGCCGTTCGGTGATGTGGACATGCTGGTCCGCACTTTCCGAAACGCCCGCACCGATAATCGTGAAGTTCTCCTTTTCCGTCGACCCAGGCGTGCGGGTATCGATGAACGCGGTGCGGCACGGCACCAGATCGGCATACCGCACCAGACGGGCCTTCATGGCTTCCTCAGTCCAATTCACATCCATCTCCCGGTAACGGCAAACATGCTTGCATCCGAATGCAGAACAGCTAGACCAAGCGTGATCGTCATGCAAGACGACAGCTACAGGGCAATGCCAAGCGTGACTTCCCCGATCCGCTCTCCGATCGTGCGCAAAGATAGCGCCATGGCGGTCCCGCTCGTGCTGTTGCCTGGCACCCTGTGCGACGAGCGCCTGTTCGCGCCGCTGTTGGCACGGCTGTCCGAGCGCGTCACTATGGTGCTGCCAATCGACGACGACGATCCGGTTGTCCTCGCCACGACGCTCCTCAACATGGCGCCCCCGCAGTTCGCCCTTCTTGGTTTTTCGCTCGGCGGACTTGTCGCACTGGAGATGGCGTTGCTCGCACCGGACCGGGTCGCGGGACTCGCCCTTGTCGACAGCAACGCCCGCGCCCGCGCTGGCGACGCGCCACCCCATCCTGGCCCCCCGGCGGCGGCTGTTGCTGCGATGTGGCCGCGCGCTACCGGTCTGGCAGGACATGACAATCAAGTCCTTCGCGCGCTGTTGGACGCTATGGCCGAGGGCATCGGCCCGCAGACCCACGCCACGCAGGAGAGACTGGCTTGCGCCCGCACCGACAAGCGCGACCAGCTGTCCCGCTTGACTATGCCAGCGCTGATCCTCGCCGGGGCGGACGACCTTCTCTGCCCACCGCCGATGCAGCATGAGCTGGCCGATGGCTTGCCCAAAGCGACCCTCGTCCTGATCGATGGCGCCGGCCATTTTGCGCCGCTGGAGGCTCCGGACCAGGTTGCTGGGCATGTCGCGGCCTGGCTCGCGCGGGTCGATCATGCTCTCTCATCTAATATCCGGCCATTAACCCCGTTCCGCACAGGAGACGACATGACCAAGACCGATTCTTCGCACCAACCGGCTCGCCGCGCCGATGCGACCGCCGCCGAGACGGATGGCACTGTACTGCAGGTCGAACGCCGCGACTTTACCGAGTTGGTTCCGACGGATCGTGCGCGAGTGCAAGGGATGCGGGGTTTCGACCCGATCTACACCGATATCGTCGATTACATCGTTCGTTGCACGCACCGCATCTGGGACGAACGCGACGTTGGTCTGATCTATACACACTATACGCACAATTGCGTCGCCTACACGACCATGGGCACGATGTACGATCGCGAAACGCACATCCGCGACACAATCCAGCGGCTGGTCGAATTTCCGGATCGTCGCGGGCTTGCTCAACAGGTGATTTGGCGAGGTAATGACAGCGACGGTTTCTACACCAGCCATATGACGCATGGGCAGGGCCGTCACAGCCAATATGGCATGTACGGCAAACCGACAGGCCGCACCTTCTTAACACGCACCGTCGCCGATTGCATGATTATCGAAAACAAGATCTACAAGGAGTGGATCGTCCGTGACAATATGGGCCCAGTTATTCAGCTTGGGCTTGACCCCCATGCCTATGCGCAGGACATCGCTAACCGCAAGTTTGAGGCAAACGAACCGATCATGGAGGTGGTCGAGAACCGCCGCCTGCTCGGCCAGTACCCGCCGGAGACCGATGCCGACACGTCGATCGCACATAATGACAGCGAAGCGCAGTTACTGCGTGACCTGCACTACATCTACAACAAGCGTATGTTCGGCCGCATTCATGAACTATACGCCCCGAATTGCCAGTGGCACGGGCCGCTAATGCGGGAATATTACGGCGTCGCGGCGGTGTTGCAGCAGACGATGCGACTGGTCGCGCTGATTTCCGACGGATATTATGTGCCTCAGCACATCTGTTCGGTAGACAGCGAGGAAGGCGGCACTAAATACGCTGTCCGTTGGACGCTGGAAGGCCATCATCTTGGCTATGGTCCGTTGGGCGCACCTACCGGCCATCCCCTCTCAGTCATGGGCATCACTCACTATCACGTTCGCGATGGCAAGATTATCGACGAATGGGCCGTCTATGACGAACTGTCGATGCTGGCACAGGTCAAGCTGGCCGCCCTCCACCGGGCGGCTGGCTAACCCGCCTTTTGGGCGGCGTCGTCCGTGCATCATGCCGTTCACGCTGCCCATTCATTCGATCAGGTGGGCGACGACATGTCAGATGACGATCAGGATATACGGTCATTCCAGATCAGGTGTGCAACGGAAGCCACTGGGGCAGAGCAAACCGCACGTGCGTGCCTAGCGCGCATTGCCGCGCATGACCGCAACGGCGTGAAACTGGCCGCAATGCTAAGGGTATACCCGGAAGCAATCGAGGTCGCCCGCGCCCGTGACCGTGAACGTTTCCGCGGCGCTGCCAAAAACTTGCCGTCGCTGCAAGGCGTTCCAATCGCCGTGAAAGACAATATCGACCTGCTCAACGATCCGACGACTTCGGGGTGCCGCGCCCTGGCCGGCGCAATGCCGCGGAAGACCGCACCGGCGCTCGCGGCGCTGCTCGGCGCCGGTGCGGTCGTTATCGGCAAGACCAACCTCTCAGAGTTCTCGTTCGAAATTCGCTCGCGCAGCTCGCTCGGCGGCGACACGCGCAACCCGTTCGCGCCCATGGTCACGTCCGGCGGATCGAGCGGCGGCACCGCGGTCGCCGTCGCCGCCGGTTTTGCAATGGCCGGTCTCGGCACCGACACCGGCGGTTCGATCCGTATTCCTGCCGCGTATAACGGCCTAGTCGGCCTGCGTCCGACCTGGGGCGTCGTACCGATCACCGGTGTGGCGCCGCTCGCGCCATCGACCGATACGGTCGGCACGATAACGCGGAGCGTTGACGATGCGATGACGATGTTCGCCGTCCTCTCCGCAAATCATAATCAGCGTCTTCGCTCCGCCAGAGGTATGCGTGTCGGCGTTATCCGGCAATTGACGGGCGCGGTGCCGATGATCGCGGCGGGGCTGGAAAACGCAGTCGCGGCACTGTGCGCCGCAGGTGTCGATGTCGATGACGCGCCCGACCTGCCACAAAACCTCATCCCCGCCGGCGACCACATCGTCGACGAAGAGTTCGGCCTAGCATTCGACCGATATTTGCGTGGCAATTTTCACGAGAAGACGGCTCCGGCTTCGCTAGCGGCACTGATCGCGAGCGGCCAATATTTGCCGGAGTACGACATAAATCTGAAGGCGAGGGCACGTCCTCGCAATCCGGAGATCCGTACCGCCATCCTGATCAGGCACGCGCATCTGCGATCGGCACTCGACACGATCATCAATGAAGGGCGCTACGATGCGCTACTCTATCCCCCGTCGGCCGTGCTCCCGCTTTCGATGGATAACCCAAAGGGGGGATGGGCGCCCGAACTGGCGGCATGCAGCGGCTGGCCTGCCCTGGCAGTGCCCGTTGGCCAGTCTGCGCAGGGCTTCCCCCTGTCGGTTGAGCTGCTGGCGCGCGCCAATGCCGAACCGACGCTATTTACACTCGGCGCCGCAATCGAGCGGGCAATGCCTCGGCGATTAATTCCGTCGTGGTAACCATCCAGACAAATTTTCTAGTCGAATGGCATGGAGGCTGGGCGTACCTGCGAGCCCGCTGCTTACCGATACGCCCGCCCGAAGTAACGCCCGATTAGAACTTAACACCCGCACGGGCTCCATAGGTCGCTGGCGCACCGTAGGATACCTGCACCCGTTGTGCGCGGCCGACCACGGCACTTAGCAACACTGCCTTGTCAGTGATGTTATTGCCATATCCCTCGACGTAGAACCGCCCGCGTTGCTCAGTCCAACGGAGCGACACATCAAACTTGTCATAGGCGCGTTGAAAATCGAGGACGGTGTTATAGTCGGTGGTGAAGTAGCTGCTGGAATGCAGCCAGTTGGCATATGGCGCGATCGTGCCATTAGTGCCCAAGTCGATGTTGTAATATACAGCCAGCGTTGTCTTCAGTCGTGGCGATTGTGGTATGCGCCGCCCCGCCAAGTTCAGCGAGACCGGATCCGCAGCGTTCGAGGCACCATAGAAGTTATTGCCGCTGATGTAGCGTGTATATTCCGCATTAAGATATGCGAGCGTTGCGTCGATGTGCAGATCGGGCAGCGGCAACGTCCGTACGCTCACTTCGCCGCCGTAACTGCGAGCGCGGCCGGCGCTGCCAAAATAGGATACCTGCGGCGTATAAACGTTAATCTGCAGGTTCGAATATTTATTATAGTAGAGCGCCAGCTCGGTCTGGACGCGTCCGTTCAGGAACTGGTTTTTGATCCCTGCCTCATAGGCATTCACCTTTTGCGGCGCGTAGGACTCAGGAATTGCCGCACTGCCGCCGGTATCGTTTACGCCTCCTGACGCGAAGCCCGTCGATGCCGTGGCATAGATCATCGTTGCCCGATCCGGCGTAAACTGAACGCCCGCGCGCCAGGTCACGCTGTCGAACGATGGCGATCCCGACGTCACACTGTACGGCGTGGTGAAGGTGTAGGTATTGGGAATGCCATCGGCGAAGTCCGCAAAATCGAACGACTTCTTCTCGTATGAATAACGGATGCCACCGATCAGGCGCAACGTATCAGGGACTATGGCATAGGTACCCTGCGCATAGGCAGCATAGGCGTTAGTCTTTAGCGCGGCATCGGCCCGGAACCCCGGCACCGCCGAATTCGGCGCGTCGATCTTTTGCTGGTACGTCTCGAAGATATCATCGTGCAGGTAATAGCCCCCGATGATCCATTGGAACGGCGTGGTGCTGTTCGAGACCAGCTGCAGTTCCTGCGTGAACGTCTTGGCGCGCGTGTTTGGTTCCTGCTGCCCCGATCCGAAGCCAAGCGCGGGCGCCTGGAAGACGACGCTGCTCTGGTCGTTATCGGCACTCCGATGCGCGCGGAAGAAGGTATAGCCAGTGATTGAACGCACCGTTGCCGCGCCGACATCATAACTGACCGTGCCCGATCCGTAATTTTCGCGAATGCGCTCGAACGGCTGATAGTCCCAATCGTTGGTGTACGGCCCAGGCGTCACGGCGACACCGATGTCGACGCCGTTGACCAGTACCGATCCGTTCTTGACCGACGGGTTGACAGCATAGGGTACGCCGTTGATCGACTGGTACCCGGTCTGCGGATTGATAAGAGTGCCCGCTATCTTGTAGCCGTACGAGCCCGCGCCAGCATCATTGCGGCGCCAAAAGCCACCATGCAGTTCTACCTCCAGGCGGCTGTCGGGTGTCCAGCGAAGCGAGGCACGACCGGCATATTCCTGCAGATCCGCGATCCTGACACCGGCGCGGCTGCGGACATAACCATCGTGATCCTGATAGACACCGGCCACCCGCAGCGCGAGCGTATCACTGAGCGGCGTATTGACGAATCCATCGATCCGCTGTGAATTATAATTGCCGAAATCGACGTTCAGCCCGCCTTCGAACTTGTTGGTCGGCGAGGCGGTGACGACGCTGAGATTGCCGCCAAACGTGTTGCGGCCGTACAGCGTACCTTGTGGCCCGCGCTGCACTTCTACCCGTGCGATATCGAACAGCGGGATACTCTGCTGCTGGGTGCGGCTCTGATAGATGCCGTCGATATAAAAGCCGATGACTGGATCGTTCTGCGCGCTGACCAGGCTCGTACGCACGCCGCGGATTGCCGGAAATGAGTCTGACCCCTGGCTGCCCCATGTGAAGCCGGGCGCAATGAATTCCAGGCGGCTGACATTGTCAGCATGCAGACGCTGTAAATCCGCACCACTGACCGCAGTAATTGAGATCGGCACGTCAAGCAGGCGCTCGGCCCGACGCTGCGCCGTCACAACAATCTCGCCGGGAAGCAGATCGCTGGTCTGGTCGGTCGATGACGACGATTGCTGGGTAGCATCAACGTTGCCCGACGCGGGGATCGGCGCATCCTGCGCAAGGGCTGGCGTGGCGATCGCCGCAGCGACGGTTATCGCCAGTATCGATGCATTACGAAGCCAGTGTGTCCCGCTCATTGCGCATTCCTCCACCTTGCCAAACTTTTGCCCTGCGCCGCCACCCATCGGTTCAGCGTCGACAAATTTGTGAATGGGAATGCACCAATGGGCAAGATGCCGTAATATTAAAAAAGCTATTACAAAGGCTTTTCTTTGGCATTTTGTTGCGAAATAGTCACGTTTTCCGGATTGAACACCCGAACCCGCCTTTTAGTCAGTCTTTTATCTCGCTTTACAAGCGAATTGGGATGCAATCTAATAGCGAGGGGAGGGCTGACCTGATGACAGATCGCAGTGAGCCGGAGACGCTATCACTGGCAGCGCCGCTGACCCGGGGGCGGCGGCTCGCAATATTCGCCGCGTTGATGATCGGAGAATTCCTCTACGGCTGGGCGTGGAACAGCGTCGATGTACTGCGTCCCTTCCAGCGTACCGCCTTGGGACTTTCTCTCGTTCAGGCGGGATCGACCTATTCAGCTCAGGGGGCCGGTGCCCTTATCGGTGCGGTGATGATTGGACAGTTGGCCGATCGATTTGGACGCCGCCTTGTTCTGGCCGCCATCATCTCAGGCTATGGACTGTCGTTGCTCGCCGGTCTGCTGGTAGCGAGCTACCCGCAATTGCTGATGCAGCGTTTCCTGCTCGGCATGTTCGCGGGTGGCGTCTTTCCAGTCGGCGTCAGCATCTATGTCAACCTTTTTGAAGAAGGCTTTCGCGGCCGCGTCGCAGGGACGTTGAACGCCTGTTTCAGCTTTTCGATCGTTGCGCTTGGCCTCGCCTTGGGGCGGCTTGGCGGGCATGACTGGCACCTTCTGCTATGGCTAGGTGGCGTGCCGCCGCTGATACTTGCCGTGGTCATGTTGTTGCTGATTCCGGCAGGATCGAGCGTTGATCGTCATCATGTCCGCAGCGCCGAGAAGCTGCCCGTGCGCGAACTGTTCCATGCCACGGTCCGCCGTCAGACGTTGCTATTGGCGGCAATGACGGGCCTGAATTTCTTTGGCTACCAAGCCTATAGCGGTTGGCTGACTACCTACCTGACCGATACGCGCGGCCTGTCGGCGGCAGTCGCGGGTGATCTGGTTGCCTGGCAATTCGCGGGCAACATCGCCGGGGGTTTTGTCTGGGGTTGGGCGGCCGATCGCTACGGCCGCCGGTTCAACGCAATTGGATTCCTCATCGCGGCGGCAGCGATTCTGGTGTATCTTGCGATGCCCACAAACATGCTCCTCTTCCGGCTGGTCGGTTTGGTTTATGGGGCGATGCTGTGCTCCAGCGTGATCTGGGGCCCTTGGCTTGCCGAGCTCTATCCTCCTCACCTCCGCTCGACCGCAGCGTCGATCTTCAACTGGGGACGCATCATCAGCTTCTTCGCGCCGCTTATCACTGGTTTCCTCGCTGATCGTTACGGTCTGACTGCGCCGATGGCCTCAGCGGCCGTCGCATTTACGATTGCGGCGATCATCTGGCTGAAACAGCGCGAAACGCTGCCCTCGCGAACACCAGCATCCGACATTCCGATACCACCGCCGATCGATCCATCATTCGTCGTCGACATCCCGCCACGGACGCCGGCATCGTGATTTCGGATCAACCGCTGCTAATGAAAGCAGCCGTGCTGCGCCGAACTGGCCTCGACCTTTGCGTCGAAGACGTTGTGATTGCCCCGCCGCAACCGGGCGAGATACTGGTCCGCATTGCCGCGACGGGCATCTGTCAAAGTGACGTCAGCGTCATCCGCGGCAAGGTACCGATTGAGCTGCCGCTGATACCGGGTCATGAGGCGGCCGGCACCGTCGAGCAAATTGGAGGCGGCGGCGGTGGCCGGATCGCCGCTGGCGACCGTGTCGCCTTATCCTGGGCACCGAATTGCGCGCACTGTTTCTATTGCAAACGCGATCATCCGACGCTGTGCAGCGTCTATAATACGGCGGCAGCCACGGGCACGCTGTGGAACGGCACCAGCCGCCTTGGTTCTGCCGGATCCATCCGGCATTACAGCTGCATCTCGTCTTTTGCAGAATACGCGGTCGTGCCGGAGGCGGCATGCGTACGATTGCCTGATGCCGTGCCCTTCACGGTTGGCGCGCTGGTCGGATGTGCGGTCACGACCGGGTTCGGCGCTGTCGTCTACGACGCCGGGGCCCAGCCTGGTGACAGCATCGCCGTATTTGGCATCGGCGGCGTCGGGATTAACGCGTTGGAGGCTGCGCGGTTATCACGTGCCGGCACGATCGTCGCAGTGGATATCGATCCCGACAAACAAGTCGCGGCAACAGCGGCTGGCGCGAATATATTCATCGATGCGCGCGATAGCGATGCCGTGGATCGTATCCGCGCCGCGACCAACGGGCGCGGCGTCGATCATGCGATCGAGTGCACCGGGCAAGCATCGGCCATGCAGCTTGCTTATGCCGTTACGCGGCCGGCAGGTACATTGGTCGTCGTGGGGATCACTGCCAGCGGCACCGACATTACTATACCGGCGAGCGGCTTTCCGGGCTCAAAGAAACGCATCATCGGCTCGATCTATGGCGGCGGCCAGCCTGCGACCGATTTTGGCCGCATCTTCGCGCTTTATGAAGACGGTCTGCTTGACCTGGACCGGCAGATTGGTGCGATCCTGCCACTAACCGCGATCAACGATGCAGTGCGAATAACTGAGAAGGGTGCGGCGGGCCGGATTATGATCCGGCCCTGACCCGCCGTTCTTCAGCCGGTCGCCATCTGGTGCAGCTTGTCGACGCGCACCTGCGCCGCCTTCATATGACCGTCCAACCCCTCGCTGGCGCTTTGCCGCGACGCGGGCGGACCGACCTTCAAAACTGCTTCGTCGTCGAGCCATTGATGTGTGGCGATCTTGACGTAACTACCAACCCACAATCCGCCAGTATAACGTCCCGCGCCCATCGTCGGCAGCGTATGATTAGTCCCTACCGTTTTGTCCGAATAAACGACGCTGGCGTTCTCGCCTATGAACAGCGATCCATAGTTGCGCAGTTTGGCGGCCAGCCCATGCGCGTCGCTAGTGTGTACCTGCAAATGCTCAGCTGCCACATGATCTGAATAGGCGATCATCGCCGCCTCGTCCTCGCACAGCACAATCTCGCCATAATCCGCCCAGCTGACCCCTGCAATGTTCGCTGTCTTCAACATTTCCAGCTGGCGCGTGACTTCATCTGCAGTCCGTTCCGCCACCGCGCGATCGGTGGTGATCAAGCCGACGCGGGTGCGCACGTCATGCTCGGCCTGCGCTAGCAGATCGGTCGCGATCAGACGGGGGTCGCCGCTGGCATCGGCGAGTACGAATATCTCAGACGGACCTGCCAGCTGGTCAATCCCAACCGGTCCGAACACCTGCCGCTTTGCCTCATTAACGAAGGCGTTGCCGGGGCCGACGATCTTGTTGACCTGCGGTACGGTTTCCGTGCCGAACGCCATGGCGGCGATTGCCTGCGCACCGCCGATACGGAAGATTCGGTCAGCGCCTGACAAGTGACAACCGGCGATCATTGCGCGATGGGCGTTAGGCGGCAGACAGGCGACCACTTCGCGACACCCTGCCACCTTGCCCGGCACGATCGTCATGATCGGCGCCGATAGCAGCGGGAAGCGGCCGCCAGGCACATAGGCGCCGACCCGATCGATCGGTATCACGCGGTGACCGAGATGCAGGCCGGGCATTGGCTCAACTTCAAGCGGCAGTATGGTCGCCAGCTGTGCCTCAGCGAAGCGGCGGACGTTGTCGATTGCGAACTCCGTGTCAGCGCGGGTCTGCGGATCGAGTTCAGCGACCGCAGCCTCCCGGTCGGCCATGGATACTTCAAACACATCGACATCCGCCTGATCGAACTTCACCGAGTATTCGCGGACCGCTGCATCGCCGCGGGTACGAACGTGCGTCAGAATGACTTCGACCAACCCCGACACGCCCTGCTGATCGCCGATCGAGTCGCGTGCAGGCGCCTTGACATACACTGTTGTCTGCTCGAACCCCTTCGGTGCCACGTCGGCCATTTCGTTCTCCTCTGCGCTGCCACGCCGTGGCGCTGGGAAGATCATATTGAATTCGGATGCAAATGTCACGGGGGTCTGGTGGCGAAGTCTGATCGAAAAAGTGAAGATGGCATCAAGCAAACTGTCGCGACATCGGTCGATCCGGTTGCGTTCGGCAGCGTGCGGCGGGCGACGTCCTATGATGTCGCACGTATGGCAGGCGTATCGCAGTCGGCCGTTTCGCGGTGCTTCGCGCCAGGCGGCAGCATCGCACCGGCAACCCGTGCGAAGGTCATGAAGGCGGCAACCGAGCTTGGCTACCGCCCCAACGCACTGGCACAGGCGCTGATCACCCGGCGCACCAATCTAGTGGCAGTATTCATCTCGCGCTTGACCAACCTCCATTATCCGGAAGTGCTGGCAGAAATCAGCCGTCAGTTGACCGACCGCGACATCCGCGTCCTGCTGTTCGCGTTGACCGCTGAGAGCGAGATCGACTCTATCCTCGAACAGGTCTGGCGCCACGATGTCGATGGCATCATCTCGGCCGCGCGCCTCGATAACGATCAAATCGCCGGCATCCGCCGTCATGGTATCCCGATCGTCCTCTACAATAGGACCGCCGGCGAGCATCTGACGCCTAGCGTTTGGTGCGACTCGACGACGGGAGAGCGTGACCTGATCGATAGATTGCTCGCTGCCGGTCATCGCCGCTTCGCCGTGGTCGCTGGCCCCGAGGACAGCGCTGTCGGTGAGGAACGCCGTCAGGCGGCCCTCGCGCGGCTGGTCGAAGCAGGCATCGTAGACACGCCCGTCGTGCGGGGCGACTTCAGCTACGCCAGCGGCCGGGAAGCGGTCGCGATAGTGGCCAATGCTACACCGTCGTTGGACGCAGTTGTATGTGTCAGCGACGTTATGGCCATCGGAGCCATCGACGGATGCCGCTTCGATCTGGGATTAAGGGTTCCAGATGATATCTCCGTCGTCGGATTTGACGGATCAGATCCGGCAGGCTGGATGAGCTATCAGGTTACCTCAATCCGCCAGCCGGTGCGCCGGATGACCGCCGCGGCGGTGCAGATGCTGATGGAACGGATTGAAGATCCTACCTTACCGGCGGAGCGTCGTTCCTTCGTCGGTGCATTCGTCCCCGGGAAATCTGCCCGGTTTTAGAGCGATTTCCTAGTCAGCGCTGACCCTTTTGAACCTCAAATGGAAATGGCAAACCGCTGTCCTGTTCAAATATCATGACCAAATACATCCTGCATTCGGATGCAAATTTGACTGGACAGTGACATCAGCCGCCGATAGCCATTGTCCAACGAAGCGGCAGAGCCGTTTAGTAACGATTGGGGGTTGGGGAATGAGCAAGCGGGTTCTGGGCGGCGTGTCCTTGACGATCCTGGCGGCGATGCTGTCGCTGCCGGCAGTGGCGCAAACGGCGCCTATCGACGCATCTGCGGGTTCCGCCGAACAATCCCCAGCCGCCGCCGACCGCGTCGCGAGCGAGCCGACAGAAAGCAATACTGGCGGGCTGGGAGATATCGTTGTCACAGCCCAGCGCCGTACAGAGCGGTTGCAGGACGTGCCGCTATCCGTCACCGCGGTCAGTGCGGAGGACCTGAACCGGATCCGCATCACCGATGCCAGCCGCCTGCAATTGCTGTCGCCCGGCCTGACCTGGGGTCAACAGGGTTCGGACTCTTTTCCGGCAATCCGCGGTGTACGCACCCAGTTGGTCAGCGCGCAGAGCGATCCGGTAATCGGCTTCTATCTCGACGGCATCTATCAGAGCCGCACCCAGCAGCAGAGCATCCCGCTGTTCGACGTGGCGCGGGTTGAGGTGCAGCGCGGACCTCAAGGCACTCTGTATGGCCGTAATACCTTCGGCGGCAACCTGAGCGTTACGACCAATGCCCCTAGCAAACGGTTCGAGGCCGGGGCGAACGGCACAATGGGCAACTATGACCTGCGCCAGTTTGACGGCTATCTGAACCTGCCCGTCAGCGATGCTGTCCAGCTACGCGTCGCCGGCTATCACAGTGAGCATGATGGCTATGTTCGCTCGACAGGCGGTTTTCGCCTGCTCGACGAGGATCAGACCGCGCTGCGCGGTGCGATAGCGATCACGCTGACGCCCGAAATCCAGATTGACGCACGCGGCGGTTACTGGGAGCGGAACAACACCGGCGGCGGCGCTTACGGATACCGCGTCGGCGGTACGCTCATCAATCCGGCGACCGGATTGCGTTCTATCAATGGTCAGCCCTATGCGGTGAATCCCAGTGCCCGGAATGGCAGCAACTTTATTAACGGTGTCGACATCGGCGTGTCGGTGACCAATGATCCTTACACAAATTCGTGGGACTATAAACCGTTCGAACAACTCCGACAGAAGTATGGCAGTGGCTTGATCGCGTTTGATTTGGGCTTTGCCACACTGCGCTCGATCACCGGCTACACCGATTTCCACGCCTATCGCAGCGCCGATCTGGACCAGACGAGCGTTGTTTTTCCCGCTACGGGCACGGCAGGTGGATTCGCCGCTTCGGGTCTGCAGGCGGCAAACACCTACACTACCTCGTTGACGCAGGAGGTGCAGCTCGCCTCGGCCGGATCATCGGCGTTCGAGTGGATTGTCGGAGGTTATTATTTCCACGACAAGATCACCGAGTATTACCAGCAGGTTTACACGACCGGCACCACCCGCGGCACACAGTCTCGAACTGATATCAACACCAAGGCCTACGCCGCATACGGCCAGGCAAGCCTGGCGATCGTTCCCGATACACTAAAGATTATCGGCGGTGTCCGCTACTCCGACGAGAGTAAGGGCTATCTGATCACAAACTTCACCGCTGCCCCGGGAACGTTTAACTTTACCACACAGACCGCCGCGCGTGCGACTGGCGAGCCGACTTTCGACAAGGTCACGTGGAAGGGCGGCGTCGAATTCACACCCAGTCGCCGGATGATGCTGTACGGTACAGTATCGACCGGCTTTTCGTCGGGGGGTATCAACAACAATTCCTCAAACGCGGCAATTCCATTCAGCTACGCGCCGCAGACGGTTACCGCGTACGAGATTGGCAGCAAGAACACGCTGATTGGCGGGCGCATGATCCTGAACCTGTCGGCGTTCTACAACGACTATAAGGACTTGCAGATCACGATT
The DNA here is from genome assembly GCF_001426195.1 of Sphingomonas sp. Leaf339. GTDB lineage: Bacteria > Pseudomonadota > Alphaproteobacteria > Sphingomonadales > Sphingomonadaceae > Sphingomonas. The sequence continues at coordinate 377,508 of NZ_LMRS01000034.1, forward strand.
CTCGATCAGCGGACCAACTTGTCTTATTACGCCAGCGCCGGTGCCGCGCGCAGCTATGGCGCCGAGGTCGAACTACGCACCCTTCCCTTGCAGGGACTGCACGTCGACCTGACCGGCGCGCTGCTCGATGCTCAGTTCACTGCCTACACGCGCCCCAACCCGTTTTACACCGCAGTTAACGGCGATCCTGTGACAGTCGATCTAGCGGGCAAGGACGTTCCGATGTCGCCGACGTTCAAGGGCACAGCGAGCGTCTATTACGACCTTGAAATGGCGAGCGGCGCGCGGATCACGCCGTCGGTGAACGTGCTATATTCGACGTCCTACTATTCCACCGACTACAATACCCGACTTGATCGGCAGGGCGCCTATGCGCTGCTCGACGCGAGCCTGCGCTGGACCTCAGCTACTTCCAGCCTCTACGTCGAAGCATTCGGCAACAACCTGACCAAGAAAGCGGTGCTATACAGCTCCACGGTCGGCAACAACCAGCGCATCCAGCAGTCATATGGACCACCGCGCGTGTACGGCTTGCGGGTCGGCGTTCGGTACTGAAGTCGATGTCGTCCGCCATCCTTCCGGTGGCGGACGCCGCCCCCGGTACACTGGCGGAACCATCCGCTCTCCATGAGGACGCGACCTGCCGCCCGCCGCTGGGCCGTGCGGTGGTCGCCTTCGCTTTCCTGATGGTAGCAGAGTTCTTCTACAGCTGGGCATGGAACAGCGTCGACGTCCTGCGTCCTTACATGCGCGACACCTTGGGGCTGTCGCTCACCCAGGCGGGATCGGGCTATTCCGCACAAGGCGCAGGGGCGCTGGTAGGCGCGGTGGTGATCGGGCAGTTGGCAGACCGGTTCGGCCGACGCGCTATGCTAGCGCTGGTCATGGTTGGCTATGGCGCAACGCTGATCGCAGGAAGTTTTGTTAACGGCTATTCAGCCTACCTGGCACAGCGGGTTGTGCTGGGCTTGTTTCTGGGCGGCATATTTCCGATCGTCGTCGGCATTTATGTCGGCCTGTTCTCGCCCAGCGTACGCGGGCGGCTCGCCAGCCTCATCAACGCGATCTTTTCCAGCGCGATCACCATACTAGGCCTTGCGAGCGGCTGGCTGAATGGCGACTGGCGAGCGCTGTTGCTGGCTGGGGGAGTGCCGCCGATCCTGCTTGCCGGGCTCGCCTTCGTTCTGATCCCGAAGTCGGCAGACGTGCGTGCGCGGGTTATCGATAAGACGGCACGCCTGCCTGTGTTGGAACTGTTCGCCCCAGGGCTGCGCGCCCGCACCTTGCTCCTGGCAGCACTGACCGGCCTGAATTTCTTCGGCTATCAGGCTTATAGCGGCTGGCTGTCGACATATCTGCGTGACGTTCGCGGGCTGGATCCGACCGCGATGGGCCGTCTGGTTGCTTGGCAGTTTGGCGCCAACATTATTGGCGGATTTGTCTGGGGCTGGGCGGGCGACCGGTTTGGGCGGCGCTTCAATGCCCTCGGCTTTCTGGCAGCCGCTGCAGCAATTCTGCTGTATCTGCATGTCGAGACCGACGCAGTACTGCTCGGCTCGATCGGCGTTGTGTACGGTTTCATGCTGTCTACCAGCGTGATCTGGGGACCTTGGCTGACCGAGTTGTATCCTGCCCATCTGAAATCGACCGCAGCGTCGATCTTCAACTGGGGACGGCTGGTCTCCTTCTTTGCGCCGCTTATTACCGGCACGCTTGCGACGCGCTTCGGGTTAGGCGTCACGATGGGGACGGCCGCGGCCGCCTTCACCGCGGCCGCGCTGATCTGGCTATGGCTACCCGAGACGCACCCCAATCCGCTACTTCCGGGACGTCGTATTTAGCCCCTCGCCGCCGCAACCAGGGACGCTGCGCCGGCAAGTATGAATCCGTGGTCCGATCCCAGCAGGAACAACGTCGCGCCCTGCCCCTGCCAGTGCGGGATGTCAGATGCACGGGCCAGGAACATACCGACTGGCACGCCGTGTCTCCTCCCCGCCGCGCACACCGCCTCAACCGCCGAGACAACGCGTTGGTCGTCCTGCGTCTCGGCGCCATAAGCTACCGTCAGATCGGCCCGACCGACGAATAGCGCGTCAAGCCCCGGCACCCCCGCGATCGCGTCGATCGCGTCGATGGCCTCCGGATCCTCGATCTGCGCTACAACCACCGTATGCTCCGCCGAGGCCGCGAGGTGTGCCGCCATCGTTCGGGTTGTGTAGCCTGCTGCGCGTGACGATCCTGCATAGCCGCGCCCGCCGTGACCATAGCGCGTCATCGCGATCAATGCTGCTGCCTCCTCCGCTGAACGGATATGCGGTGCGACGATACCGGTCGCACCGCAGTCTAGCGCATTCAACACATGCTCGGGCGTGACCAGCGGAATACGAACCAGTACATCGGTGGCAGCCGCCCGCGCCGCCATAATACAGCCGTCTATTGCCAGCCGATCGAACGGTGCATGCTCCGCATCGAGGCATAAACAGTCGAGCTCCGTCAGTGACATTACCTCGACCACGATCGGCGATGGCGTCTTGATGAAGGTCCCGACAATCGTCTCGCCAGCGGCGAGCCGCTGCTTCAGACCGCCGCTCATGCCGCCCGCCACAGCCGCTCGCTGGCACGCGCAGCTCCCTCGGCAAGCGTCGCGAGCTTCGCGTAGACGATTTCGGGATCGACCGCGCCGAAGCCTGCAAATGTCGAAAAGCCGCAATCTGTGCCGGCCACTATTCGTTCGCGGCCCACGATCATCGCAAACTGCTCGATCCGCTGCGCGACGACCTCGGGATGCTCGACGAAGTTGGTAGTTGAATCGATGACACCCGGGATCAACACGCGATCGTCCGGGATCAGTGCGGCGAGGTCGCGAAACGCCTGCCAGTCGTGCTGGTGGCGCGGGTTGGAGGTCTCAAACAGCAGTCCCTGCGGCTTGGCCTCCATAAGCACCGGAAGGATCGTCCGCATTTCGACGTCGCAGTGATGCGGGCCCTCGTAATTGCCCCAGCAGACATGCATACGAACGCGGTCGGACGGCACGTTGCGCAGCGCGTAATTCAGCACCTCGACATGGCGGGCGATCAAGATGAGATAGTCATCGTCGCTGCGATCCTTAAAGATCATGTGCCGACCCAGACCGAGGTCGGGGCTGTCGAGCTGCAGCACATGGCCAGCGGCGACGATCGCTTCGTATTCTGGGCGCATCGCCTCTGCCAGCGCCTCGAGGTACGCGTCCTGCGAGCCGTAATGCCGATCGGGCTGAAACAGCGCGATCACGCCGGGCGATGCAGCGTTCATGAAACCGCCCGCCGGCCCGTGCGCCGCGATCGCCGCGTCGAAGCGGGCAAGGTCCTCCTCTAACGGTTTCAATGTCTTCGGCGCCACCGGGCCGACGCAGCACGGGCGGCGATAGGTAGGCGTGCCGCCGCTTTTCGCCTGCCGCTGGAGAAAGGAGGGGAAGGCCTCCAGATCGGCGGGCGGCGTGCGTTCGCTGTCGCCATCGAAGCCGGTGATCCGGTCCTTGATGTATGTAGCATACGAGATTTTGGCCATCTCGCCGTCCGACACCAGATCAATGCCACAGGCGACCTGACGCGCAACGCAGGTATCGACCGCCTGCGTCAAAACCGTGTCGAAACGGTCAGCATCGACGGATTCACCGCGCTCATGCGCGAAGATCAGTTCGGTTACCTCGGCACTACGGGGCAACGAGCCGACATGGGTCGTCTGGATATGATCGGGCATGGCGGTGCTTTCTTTTGATTTGGGTCAGTCGGCAGTCCAGCCGCCGTCGACGATCAGGCTGGTACCCGTCACGATCGCCGCGGCGTCGGAGGCGAGATAGACGGCAGCTCCCATCAGATCCTCAACCTGACCGAGCCGCCCAAGCTTGATCTTCGCTAGCACGCTGGCCTTGAACGCGGCATCCTCGAAATAGGGACGGGTCAGCGGTGTCTCGATAAAAGTCGGTGCGATCGTGTTCGATCGGATGCCGTGTGGTGCCAGATCAAGCGCGAACGCCTTGCTCATTCCCTCCAGCGCCCATTTTGAAGCACAATACAGCGACCGGTTCGGTCCGCCGACATGTCCCATCTGGCTGCTTATATGAATCAACGAGCCCCGGATGCCACCGGCCAGCATTGCCTTTACACAGGCCTGCGACACGAAGAACGCGGCGCGAACGTTCAGATCTAGCACCGCATCGTAATCGCCGGCGGTCACCTCCTGCATTGGCTTTGGCCGGTTGGTACCGGCGTTGTTGACCAATATGTCGAACGGAGCGTTTTCGTCGAAGAAGGTGGCAACCGCCTCGGCATCGGCAACATCAAGCGTCGCCGCATCAGCACGCCCACCGGCCGCGCGAATTGCGGCCGCACCCGCTTCGATCTCGTCCGCCGATCGAGCCACAAGGACCACCTCGGACCCCGCTTCCGCCAGTGCCACAGCGAGAGCCAGGCCAATGCCCCGCCCCGCTCCGGTTACCAGAGCGCGCCGGTCATCTAGCCGGAACGAGGGCGTCCGCGGCAGCGTCACGCCGGTTCGGCGACCGGCTCGGCCCGGCCGGCATAGGGGACGTTGCGGCCACCATAGCGGCGCACGCGGACATTGGCCTGCTCACCATGTCCCGCAAAGCCCTCCAGTGCACACAGCCGGCTGCAATATTCCCCGATCATCGCCGATGCCGCGTCGCTGGTCACCCGTTGATAGGTACATGTCTTCAGGAATTTGCCGACCCAAAGCCCGCCTGTATAGCGCGCCGCCTTCTTGGTCGGCAGCGTATGGTTGGTCCCGATCACCTTGTCTCCATACGCGACATTGGTCCGTGGCCCTAAAAACAACGCCCCGTAGTTGGTCATGTTAGTCAGGAAGTAATCGGGATCGCGGGTCATCACCTGGACATGCTCTGACGCGATATCATCTGCAATCTGTAGCATCTCCTCGTCGGAGTCGGCGACGATCACTTCACCGTACGTCTCCCACGCCTTGCGAGCATAGTCGGCAGTCGGCAGGATCTTTAACAGCCGGTCGATTTCCGCAAGCGTATCATGTGCAAGCTTCTCCGACGTGGTAAGCAGTATTGCGGGGCTATCCGGGCCATGCTCGGCCTGACCCAACAGGTCGGTCGCGCACAATTCACCATCTGCGCCGATCTCGTCCGCGATCACGAGAGTCTCAGTCGGGCCGGCGAACAGATCGATGCCGACACGGCCGAATAGTTGTCGCTTGGCTTCCGCAACGAAAGCGTTGCCGGGGCCAACCAAAATATCGACCGGTGCGATTGACTGGGTACCCAGACCCATTGCCGCAACCGCCTGGATACCACCCAGGCAATAAATTTCGTCAGCACCTGCCATTGCCTGCGCGGCAACTATCGCCGGAGCCGCTGCGCCGTTGAACGGTGGCGCACAGGTCGCCACTCGTTTCACGCCGGCAACCTTGGCAGTGATGACGCTCATGTGGGCGCTTGCGAGGAGCGGATACTTACCACCGGGAACATAGCATCCTGCTGCGTTCAGCGGGATATTTTTGTGCCCGAGAATAACCCCGGGAAGCGTCTCTACCTCGACATCACTCATGCTTGCGCGTTGGATTTGTGCAAAATTTCGCACCTGGGCCTGCGCAAATTCGATGTCACGGAGATCCTGAGGGCTTAGCTGATCTGTGCAGGACTGAATTTCAGCATCCGATAGCCGATAGCTGTCACGGTCCCAACGATCGAAGCGGATCGACAGGTCGCGCACCGCCTCGTCACCACGCGCTTCAACATCGGCAAGGATGCCCTCCACCGTTTCGCGCACTGACCGGTTATTTTCGACACGAGCTTCGTGTCCCAGTCCCTTCTTCAGATAGCGCACCCTCGTCCTCCTTTTGCATTCGAATGCAATTTAGAACGAAGTTTGTGCTTTAGCAACTTGTCGAAATTGAGCGAATGCCATTCACCCGCGGGCATTCGCTAGGCACCGCATATTGCCACAGAGCGATTTGGTCGACGACGGCGCTCTCGACCCCGTTCAGGCAACCTGTTGCGGGGTTGATGGACAGGATCACTCCTCCTGATGCCCGACTATTCGCCTTACAATGCCCACCCTTTCAGAGAGGCCCCGAAGAAGCTTGTTTTGCACACGACATGCGTGTCAGCGGCTTGGGCGATCGAGATCTGGCGGTGATGCCCCGGCAGACCCTCGTGAAAGTCAGTGTGGGCAGGATATATTTCGCCCAATTGCCAACGCTCTTCAGATTGATCCAGTAAATGGACGGCCGCGAACCATCGAGCGCTGCTCTGGAGTAGTAGCCATTCGAGGCCCATCCTGAATCTCAGCCGGCACTGCCCGGATTTCGAGCGGCGCATCGACTGGATGATTGAAAACGTTCACAGCCTCGCATGCATGGCAATCACGCTGGTGTTCAGGCTGGCGATGAGGGGAGTGCGACCAGCCGCGGTGTCAGGATATAATTGCGCCGGACTCGCACTCGGTGCCGTTAAGCGAACGCTTGCACTGCCACTAATAGCAGCACATTAGATTAGAAATTATTATCTATCTAAAGAGCTTGGTTATATTATCGTATAGATTTTAAAACGAGTTACTTTAAAAGTATCGCTATCACTCTTTCGTATACAAATAAAAGCCTCTGCAATTTTATTGCAAATGCACTAGTACCAATACGACTGATTATAACTTATTCGAGCATTGGTAATTTACACAAATATACCAATCTTTTGATCGTATATATATTTATTCACCTTTCATTAAAATCGATACTGAGCACCCGCGTAAAACTGTGGCCCTGTATGGCTGTAGACGAACGTGCTATTACGCGTTGAGTCGATGAATTGGCGATAAAAACGATCAAATATGTTCAACCCTTCAAACGTTAACTTGATTCTGTCAGTAACTTGATAAGATGCCGAGAGATCGAAAACGAGGCTCTTATCTACGCCTTCGAGATCTTGCAGGGGATTATTGGCAGGGAGGGCAATGATATACGGCCCGCGGTAAGAACCGGAAATCCGTGCGCTTACTTTTTTGTCTTCATAATAGAGCGTAGCATTAAAAGCGTCACGCGACAGACCCAGCAGGTCACGCTTGGTAGTATTAGCAGCACTGGCAGCGAGGAAATAGGTGATCTTTGACTGGACGTGAGTGTAGTTGAACAGGGCACCAAGATTCCCTAGCGGTCCAGGCAAGAAGGTGAAGGCCTGCTGATAATTTACCTCGACGCCTTTCAGCGGCCCTCCCGGCGTATTGCGTGCCTGGTTGACGGTAAACAGCGTTACATTCGGGTCGAGACCGCTGTTAGCGATCAGTTCAACCGGCAGGCCGGTCTGATTGAACGTCAGCTGCTGCGCCTGATTCTGAATGTATGATTTGATGTCCTTGTAAAAGACCGCAATCGACAGCAGCGAGTTACGCGAAAAGTACCATTCAAGCGATGCATCGTAAGTATTGGCACGGATCGGATCTAGTGCAGGATTCCCCCCATTGACGCTGGGTGTGCCACTGATCGTAACGCTCGCACCAGGACTCAGGAATGCCAATTCTGGCCGCGTGATGACTTTCGCGAAGGCGGTACGTACCAGCAGATTCGATGTCAGATCGCCGACGAGGTTGATCGACGGTAGCCAGTCGTCGTATTTATTTCCCGCCGTCACGAACTGCGCGATCCCACTGGAATACCCTGTCGAGGTCAGATCGGTCTTTGCATAGCGTAGACCGGCATTGCCGCGGACTGGAAGCCCCCAGCGGTTCAGATTGAAATCAAGCTGACCAAAGGCAGAGAAAATCCTTTCATGTACCCGCCGGGATGCGCCCAGGTTCTCGATGAGTGCAAAGGTTCCGGTATAGTTATCCAAGCCATATTGCTTGGCGAAGGCTGGGTAATTGATGGCTACCCACGAAGTAGGAAAAACACCCTCACGCATCCCGTCGCCAAAATCATTCACCAGCCTGGTGAGTCCGGCTAGCTCCGCTGCGGTCAGCGTTGGGACAATGAAATTATTCGCCCGCTGGTAGACCCGATTTTCGAAATCAAATTTGTCGTAGTGAATGCCGCCCTTTACCGTGAATCCATCATCAAACTTCCAGGCGAGGTTATATTCGAAAGTCCGGTTCTTGTTATCGAGGGTGGACGGAGTGGCGCGGATTTCGGCGCTGCCTGGGGCAAGCGTAAATTGAGATGGGTCGGTTACGTCGAAACCGAAGCCGATGGTCGGTTGGTTGCGGCTATCGCGAAAATCGATCGTCTGCCGGGTGTTGTTGCGCCCAAATAGAAACGTGGTCTGATCTTTCTGACGAAAATCGGTCTTGGCAATGCCCAACAGCGCACTTCCCACCAGATTGTCGGTAATATCGAATTTGCCATGCAGCGTGTACTGGCTGAACTTGCTACGAAAGCGGTCATATTGGGTGTCCGATCGTACATCGACGCCATCGAATACGCCGTACGCGATATCCGATACCTGCTGCCCGAAGTTTACCCCTTGCGTGCCGCTGGTACCCGCCGGCCGAAGTACGGCGTCGCGGATCGCGGTCTGTGGCTTTCCAAAATTTGGCGAAGCAATGGCCCGAGCAAACGAGAAGCCCTCTAGCCAATTCTCTTCGCGCTTTACTTTAAAGTCGGAGAACAGCGCATCGACCCCAATCTCGACACCATCGGTGGGTTCCCACTGCAGCGACCCTGTCACCCCGAGCCGCTGCTGGTTGTGGTTGAATCGGCCGTAACGTGGCAAGCGAGGGAGGAAGACGGTTGATCGGTTTACCTGCCCATACAGCTGATCCCCTGCCGCTGGACGTGCTACTCCAGTCGCGCAATTCGCCGCGTCAGTGCCCTGCGCTGCGTTGAACGCGGGTGATACAGGCGCAACTCCAACGGGAGAACAAAACCCACCATCGGTCGTGGCCGGGTTCCAACCGCCTGATCCGAACTGATCCTCGTAATAGCGCCGCCGACTAAAAGCTGCCGACACCAGCGCGCCTATCCTTCCAATTCCGGTATCCCAAGTGCGCGAGGCAACGCCCGTCAGCTTGGGATCAACGTTTTTGGCCAGCGAATTATACCCCGCCTGTGCGCTTAGGACGAGGGTCGGTTCCTTATAGTCAAAAGGCCTTGCGACGTTCAAATCAACTGTGGCGCCCAACGATCCTTCGATCGTTTCAGCATCGGCGGTCTTTCGAACGACCAGATTATTGAACAACTCTGAAGCAAACACATTGAAGTCAAAACCGCGCCCGGTATTGATCCCCCGATCGGACGTCGTGGCGCCAGAGATCGCCTGCGCTTCCATTCCGTTGACCCGCACCCGGGTGAAGCTGCCAGACAGCCCACGGACGGTAATTGCCCGGCCTTCACCGCCGACGCGGTTGATTGACACGCCTGGGACCCGCTGAAGGGACTCCGCCAGATTGTTGTCGGGGAAATCGGCGATGTCCTCCGCCTTGATGACGTCGATGGCGGAATTCTCGGAGCGCTTGGCATTAAGGGCACTGTTCAGACTAGCGCGAAAACCGGTGACGACGATGTCCGGACCATCTGCGGTGGTGGTCGCATCCACCGCCTGTGGATTACCGGCAGTTCCGCTGGGATCCGCGGCCGGTCCCTCGCTATTGGCCGGTACGCTGCCACCTGGCTGAGAAGTAGGCTGAACCGTCTGTGCAACGGCGAACCCCGGCGAAGCCAGCACTATGACCAACCCCATGTAAGACGCGTTCAACAGAAATCGCCCGCGTGATGCCCCCGACTTCATAAACCACCCTCCAACGGAGGTGCTACTTGGTCCACACCTCTCGTCGCGCATAATATGCATACTAAAACCAGCCGTTCAAATCATAATTTGATACCGCGTTCCGGATCATGAAAAGCTGCGCATTATTTGCGCTGAAATTGCTCTGGTGTGATTTATTTATGGCTGGCTGAACGACAGGATCACTATCGAAGCTGTGGCCTATTCGTCGGGTTTTTAGATGGCCAATCGATCTATCTGATCCAGAGGCGGACATTAATGCCCCCCCTGCCAACTCCCCAACTTCGGTCGCTCATTTAGCCGACAGCTAGGCAGCCCACTCGCGATTTCGAGCCGGTCGATCAAGCTTTGGCTCTTGCGGCACTGGCATCGCAGGCAGATGGCGGCTCACCTTGATCTCCCGTACCCGGACCAATTCGGGCTGCATTAAGCCGCAGTTGTCCGGTATTTCTAAGCAGATACGCGCCTGCCACCGAGAGCCGCCCGGAAGCGCCGCTGCAGCTTGCCGCGATGGGCCTTTCCAGGACGAAGATCACGTCGGCCCACGCGACCAGCTCGGCCGTGAGCGGGTTGTCGGCGTCATGATTGGTGCCAGCAGAGTCAACTTCCAGGTTTTGCCGGCGCGCAAACACCTGCTCGGCGGTGGGGCTGCAAAGTCTGTTCTGGCTGCATAAGAACAGCACGGTCTGAGTGCGGCGGGGGCTCAACCCTGGCCCCTACACGCCGCGCCAGGCAAGCGGACCTGGCGTCGCGTAGGCCGAGAAGTCGACCTGGAGGACGCGGCGCCGTCGCAGCGGATCAGCGGCGAGCGAGGCATGGATGATCGACGTGGCGTACAACCACACGTCGCCGCGCTCGGCCAAATATAGCCGCTCGCCGAACGCCGCCACTACGCGCTCGATCTCGGCTTCGGGCAGGCGGCCGAGCCTGTGCGAGCCAGGCACGATGCGGAGGGGCGCGTTGCGCTCGTTAACCGCGTCCAGGTGCATGCAAAGCGTCCCCATCCGCTCCAGGATCTCGAACGGCGGTTTCACCTGGGTCAGCCAGACTTGACCGTCCACGGCCCGTATCCGTCCGTGTCCATACGGTCATTGACCACATTCGTGCGGTCCTGGTGCCAGCTTCGTCCAGAGCATGCGCGAACCGCTGGGTCCATCACCGTTGAAAGTAAGGTCAGCTGAGCGGCAGACGGTTGCGAGTATGAGGATGGGGTTAGCCCAACCTGATCGGGGCGTCGACCCAAACCCAAGTACGGCGGTTCCAACGACCACCAGCCGCTCCTTATGATCAGACGTTCGTTCATGTTGGGGCTGAAGGAATACCAAGCCTTGCTCCATAGAGAAACTCACGTAATCTTCGACCTCTCGCCTTGATGTCAGCCCATACAAAACCCAGACGCTGAACAGCTTTGCGATCGAGAAAAAGGAATTCGAATGCGCGCCGGTGCCCGTCTGATCGCCCTGCTTCTCTCTACCACTGCCTACGCTGAGACGCCCAGCGGGAGTGCCTATCATCGCGCGCCCGATGCAATCGCCAAGGCACTTGAGGCGCCCCCCACTCCCGGCGTCGCCGTTAGCCCCGATCATCGCACGCTCGCGATCCTGGGCCGTGAGAATCTGCCGTCGATCGCCAATCTGTCGAAGCCGATCTTGCGGCTGGGCGGCTACCGCATCGATCCAGCCACCAACGGCCTGGCCGAGGTGCGCGTGCAAAGGTTGAACGCGCTCAGCTTCAAGGACGTAGGCTCCGGGCGAACCGTGGCGGTCAAGCTACCCGCCGGCATGCGCTTTGCCGCGCCCGATTGGTCACCTGACGGCACTCGGGTCGCCTTCTACGCGCAAGGATCCAACGGCTTGTCGCTATGGATCGCCGAGCGCGACGGCAGCACCCGCATGATCGCCCGCGGTCTGAACGGCACGTTCGGCACACCCTTCGCCTGGATGCCAGATGGCAAGGCTCTGATCGCCTACACCGTGCCAGCGGGTCGCGGCGTAGCGCCCGTCGCGAGCAGCGCCCCGACCGGCCCGGTGATACAGGAAAGCGCCGGCCGCACCTCGGCCGCGCGGACCTATGAGGATCTGCTCGGCGATGCGCATGACGAGGCGCTATTCGACCATTACTTTACCGGCCAGCTGGTCCGGATCGATCTCGCCGGCACCGCGCAGCCGATCGGAACGCCGGGCCTGATCACCGATTTCAGCGTCTCCCCAGACGGTCGCTACCTGCTGACCGAGCGACTCAAGCGGCCTTATTCCTATCTGCTGCCCGCCAGTTTTTTCCCGACCGAAATCGCTGTTTCGACAATCGACGGTCAACCAGTGAAAACGCTGGTCGATCGCCCGCTCGCTGACGATCTGCCGGTCGATTTCGATGCCACCGTCAAGGGGCCACGCGAGGCGGTTTGGCGCTCGGATGCACCGGCGACACTAGTTTGGGCCGAGGCACTCGACGGTGGCAATCCGCGCATGAAAATGGCGTTCCACGACAAGGTGATGATGCAGGCGGCGCCGTTCGCTGCGGCACCGGTCGAACTGGCGCAGACCCCCGCCCGCTATGCAGAGATCCTGTGGGGAGATGATGGCTTCGCGATGGTCATCGACCGTGAGTGGCGCACGCGCACTGAGCATCGGTTGGCCATTAAGCCATCGCGACCAGGCCAGACGCGGACGATATCGACCCTCAACTATCAGGATCAATATGGCGATCCTGGCGAACCGATGATCGAAGATAATGCCGCAGGCAAACCGGCTATGCGCTTCACACCGGCGCACGACGGCGTTTACGCCACAGGCAACGGCGCGACGAAAGCAGGCGCGTTCCCCTTCCTAGCGACGATGCCGCTGGCCGGGGGCAACCAGACGCGGCTGTGGACCGCCAAGGCGCCCTATTACGAAACGGTAGTCGCCTTGATGGACGACCGTGGTCAACGCATTCTGACACGGCGTGAGAGCGCGAAGCTAGCACCGAACTACATGATCCGCAGTGTGAACGGCGGCAGCGCCAAGGCGATCACGGCGTTCACTGATCCCACCCCGGTTTTTGCCGGCGTCACGCAGCGCACGATCACCTATCCGCGTGCCGACGGACTGCCACTGTCAGGATCACTGTATCTGCCTGCCGGTTATGACGCGAGACGCGACGGGCCATTGCCGACGTTGCTGTGGGCATACCCGGCAGAGTTCACCGACGCGAAGGTCGCCGGCCAGACGGTCGATCAGGGCAACCGGTTCGTCCGCCCACGCGGCATCAGCCACCTGTTCTTGCTGACTCAGGGCTATGCGATCCTCGACAATCCATCGATGCCGATTATCGGCGAGGGCGGCGCCGAGGCCAACGACACCTACGTCAAACAACTGCAGCAGGATGCGCAGGCCGCTGTTGACGCGGTGGTAAAACTGGGTGTCGGTGACCGCAGCCGGATGGCTGTCGGCGGGCACAGCTACGGCGCGTTCATGACCGCCAATCTGCTTGCGCATACAGATCTGTTCCGCGCCGGCATCGCGCGGTCGGGGGCCTACAACCGCACGCTGACGCCATTCGGGTTTCAGGCCGAGCAGCGCACCTATTGGCAGGCAACGCCAACCTACACTGAGATGAGTCCGTTCACGTACGCCGACCGGATCAAGGCGCCGATCCTGCTGATACATGGCGGCGCGGACGATAACAGCGGCACCTTCCCGATCCAGTCCGAGCGCATGTACGCGGCGCTGAAGGGCAATGGCGCAACGGTGCGCTACGTCGTCCTGCCCAACGAGCCGCATGGCTATCGCGCATTGGAATCGACCGAGGAGACTTTGTGGCAGATGACGGATTGGCTGGACCGCTATGTCAAACCGAAACAGACCGGATCGACGGTGGCGGCGAAAGCCGTAAAAAAGTGATCGATGTGCCGGTTGCAGTCCAGAAAGTAGGTAAGGATTCTACATTGGCGATGGCCGTTCATCAAAACCAGTGGCGGACGCAGGGGCAGTGTTGCGGCCTCCCCGAACCGGACATCCATTCATGATAACCGAGGACGTCTGCTGAGCGCACCAGTTCCAATCGGTTGCCGCTGCCAACGGCGCCTCAAAGGAAAACGTTGCACAGCGCCGCTGCCGCCAGCTTCGCGCTAGCGCCGCAGGCTTTTCCCAAAGGCATGGACGACGATGCCGGCGCGATAACCGCCTGGTACGCCTCGGCCAAGCCTAGCTTCTATCCGCTCGCGCCGGGCGAACCATCGCAGGTTGTCGCCACCTTGGCGATCACGAACGCACGGATCGATCTGGCCGAATGTCGCGCCGTATCGATCCGGCTGACAGGGCCGATGGCAGCACGCTCGATCACGTCGAACGGAACGGCCGTGCATTGACGGATTGGGCGGTCGACCAGGCGGCGCTGTCGCATGATGGCAACCTGAGTGTTACGATCTGAGCGTTATAGCGGCTTTCAGGTAACAGGGCCGCTGCAATCACCCTGCCCACCCCCCGATAATGCGTGACCTTTCATCAAAGTGACGCAAACTCGCGCAACGCGCCTCGTCACAAGAATGCGTGGGGGAAATAATGATCGCTTCTACCAAGTCCGTGCTGTTGCTCGGCACCTGTCTCACCATGCTCGGCATCGTGCTGCCAGCCGGCGCGGCATCCGCGCAGAGCGCCACACCGGTCGCTGCGCCAAGCACGCCAGAGAATGCAGATACCGCGCAGGCAGCCGGCACCGACACAGCGGAGGACGATATCGGATCGGATATTATCGTCACCGGTTCGGCGCGACGGCAGCGCCGCTTCGACGTCTCCTATGCGGTGAACTCATTGGGGCAGGATGACATCAAGCGGCTGGCGCCACTCAACTTCGCCGATCTGCTGGGCAAGCTGCCGGGCATCCAGGTCGAGGCGACCGGCGGCGAGGTGCAGAATGTCACCCGCATCCGCGGCATCCCGACCGATGACGGTTATGCCGTTTTTCAGCAGGACGGCTTGCCACTGTTCCACGACATCAACGGCAATTTCTTCCGCGGCGACAGTCTCAACCGCTACGACCTGATGACCGAGCGGGTAGAGGTGGTGCGCGGCGGCCCCGCGCCGATCTTCGCCAGCCAGGCAGCCGCAATCGTCAACAACATCACCGTGACGGGCGGCGACACGCCGCGCGGCAAGGTGCAGGTGACGGCGGGCACCACCGATCTCTACCGGCTCGACGCGGTGCAGTCCGGTCCGCTTGGCGGGGGCACCTATTATGCGGTCGGCGGCTATCTTCGCCGCGATGGCGGCCAGCGCGACAATGGCTTCCCGAACGATCGCGGCGGCCAGATCCGGGCGAACATCAAGCACGATCTGGACAATGGTTCGGTGCGGCTGAGCGTCAACTATCTGAACGATCACAACAGCTTCTATCTGCCGATCCCGGTCGCCGATCCACGCAACCCCTCGGTATCTCTCAACCCCTATATCAATTTTTTCAGCGGAACGCTCAACTCGCCAGCGTTCCGTGGCGTGACGCTCAAGTACCGCGATGCGGCCGGTGTGACGCAGAGCGAGACGCGCGATCTCGCCGATGGCCGGCATATGGAATACGGCAATATCGGTCTACAATATGACGGTGAATTCAGCGGCTGGCAGCTGGCCGTGCGCGCCGGCTTTACCAAGGGGCGCCTGGATTTCGATGCGCTCTACTCGACGTCCAACCCGGTCGACGCCAATACTTTCGCCGCCGGTTTCCGCTCGGCCGCCAACACCGCCTTCGGTACTGTCGCGACGCCGGTAGCGCGGCTGGGCTATGCGCTGTCGGGCACGAACGGCGCCACTGCCTATGATCCCTATGCGTCATCGGGGCTGGTCGTGCAGGGCCAGTATCGCGGCGTTGGCTCGAGCTTCTATTCAGGGCAGGGCGATGTCAGCGTCACGCGCAAGTTCGACACCGGTATCGGCACGCACGACCTGCGGATCGGCGGCTATGGATCTGCCTATGGCCTGACCAACAAGGCGGTCTATCAGGATTATCTGATGGAGGTGCGCGGCCAGCCGCGGACGCTCGATCTGGTCGCCTATTCGGCGACCGGCGCTGTGCTGGGTTCAGTTACCGATCGCGGCGTGTTGCGCTACGGCACGACGCTCAATCAGGGCAAGGTCGATTCCACCGTCTATGCGCTCTACGGCAACGACACCTGGGAGATTACGCGCGGCCTGCGGCTTGATGGCGGCATTCGGCACGAATGGTATCATATCGATGGCTACGGCCTGACTTCGACATCAGTTAATCTGGGCGACCCCACCACGCTGGCCGGCAACAACGTCCGCAGCTTCGACGGTGCCCGCCAATCGCGCAAGGACAGTCCGACCGCCACCAACTGGACGATCGGCGTCAACTACGACGTGAGCAACAATTTCGGTGGCTACGCCCGCGCCTCGCATTTGGAAGTACCGCCGCAGTCGAGCAGCTATTACGGCATCAACCCGGTATTGGTGAAGACGAAGGCCGATCAGTACGAAGCCGGCCTGAAGACGTCGTTCGGCCGCAACTACCTGTACCTCACCGGCTTCTACACCAAGTTCGATCCGTTCAACGCGTCGTTCGTGGCATTCAACCCCACCACCGGCCGCAATGACCAGGCGGTGCCGTTCATCGGCCAGGCCGAGGTCAAAGGCGTCGAGATCGACGGTGCGCTGGTGCCGGTGCCCTGGTTCTTCGTATCGGGATCGTTCACCTATCAGGACCCGAAGTACAAGAATCTGGAGAACACCGCCGGTGCCGACCCCACCGCCGTCAACGGTAACCAGATCATCCGCGAGCCCAAGGTATTTGGCAACGTGCGCCCCACATTCTCGTTCGAAGCCGGCAGCAGCCAAGTCGAACTTTATGGTCGTTATGAATATGTCGGCCGCCGTTTTGTCGACCTCTTCAACAACACTCGGCTACCATCCTATAATACCTTCGGTCTGGGTGGGACGCTGACGTCCAATGGCTTCCAGTTCCAGGTGGTCGGTGACAACATCTTCAACAACAAGGGCCTGACCGAGGGTAATCCCCGCACCGACCAGCTCGACGGACAGACTTCACGTGACGCGATCTATGGCCGCCCGATATTCGGCCGCAGCGTGCGCTTCATCGTCAGCAAGTCGTGGTGAGACACAGCGCCGCAGCGATGATGATCGCGGCCTTGCTCGCTGTGATCCCGGCTGCGGCGGTGCCTGTTCGCGACGCTCATCTGGCCGCCATGGCGGACCGGCTGTTCCCGTCGCTGCGCGGGCGCGCACTGGCGGGCACGGAAAGGCAACGGCGGATCGCTGCCTGCGCTGGTGCCGCGCCCTGTTTGGTCGAGGCCGCGATCTGGCGCGACGACGAGCGCGAGGCGCTTGCTCGCGGTGCCGGCACCGCTGCCGACGACGTGCGGCGTGAGATCGACGGCTTGAACGAAGTGCTGCGCGTCTATGGCGTCGGCAAGCTGCCGCGCTATCCCTTGATCGATGGTTCGGACGAGGCGTTCGGCAGCGCCGGCTTTGCGGCGAAAGTCGCTGACGCGGTGACGCTCGCCACGCTGCAGGGTGACGATCCCGCGGTCAAAGGCGATCCCAGCCTTTCTCTGGCTCTCGCCTTGCTTGACGTGAACGACAAAGACCAGGCGATTGCATTCGAGCCGCTCGACAAGCGATACAATGCCGGCGCGATAGCGAAGGCTCAGCGGCTGGACTGGTCGCGCTTCCAATACAGCGCGATTATCGCGTTGGGCGTCGGACCCGACGATCTTACAACGCCGCTCAGCGCTCGCGGAAAGGCCAACGTCAGGCTGGCTGCGAATGCGTTCAATCAAGGTTTGGCACCTTTTATCATCGTCAGCGGCAGCGCGGTCCACCCTCGCGACACACCTCATGTCGAGGCGGTGGAGATGCGCCGTGCTTTAATCGATCGGTTTGGTATTGCGGCCAA
This sequence comes from Sphingomonas sp. Leaf339, assembly GCF_001426195.1. GTDB lineage: Bacteria > Pseudomonadota > Alphaproteobacteria > Sphingomonadales > Sphingomonadaceae > Sphingomonas. The sequence continues at coordinate 395,143 of NZ_LMRS01000034.1, forward strand.
CGCAATCATAGTCGAACCCTATGCACGGCATACTACCACCAACCTGCGCAACGCGACTCGGCAGCTTATTCGACTCGGCGCGCCGCTGGGTCACGACACGCTCGTCGTCAGCAACACCGCACATATCGATGCGATCGCCAGTCCGGCATTCACCACGCGCAATCAGCGAGAACTTGGATATCAACCGGGCCGAATCGGGCCACGCCGCTCGCAAAATGCGATCACGTTCCGCCCCGATGCGGCTTCACGGCGCGTAGACCCCATCGATCCGCTTGATCCTTAAATCTCGCTCGTCGTGTGCGAGTTGGTTTACGCTCCGAAACTGAAACGACCCATCCTCACTGATTCAACGTGACGTACCGGTTCACCAGATCCGGACAATGACTCAGATGGAATTAACGTTTTGTGAAGGCGCCTTTTGGCGACACCGCAACCGGCTAATCAGCTATCCGTTACGAAAACCGGGTGCGTACCAAAGTTGGCCGAGGACCCGGGCCTGTCTGTTATTCCTTTGCAATCATAGATTTGATCCGCTCCTTTGCCGTTCATGATGCTCCTCTCTCTAATGCTCGCCAGCGCGACGACTCCGATAATTTCCCCCACCGGAACAAAGGTCGACGTACGTGAACTTTCGTCCGACGCTTTTTCGGGTCGTGGGCCGGGAGAAGATGGAGAAGCGGTAACCCTTGCTCATCTTGAGCAGCAGTTCGCCAAGGCTGGATTTGAGCCTGCCGGCGAGCATGGCGGCTGGTATCAGGAGATGCCTCTCGTCCGACTTGACCGATGACCGGGCGCTACACTGTCGCTGACCGTTGCGGTTCGGGCGATGCCGCTTGCTATCGGCCGTCAGGCCTCACTCCAGCTCGCCAACGCTGGGCAAACGCAGATTACTAGTGCCTAGCTGGCAAGGTGGAGGCGTCCGGCACTCATAGCGATCTGCTTGCGGGCGGAGGCCGCTATGCGGAACCGTTTGAACTCCAAGCTGCGGGCTATCGATGATCTGCTTCGCGGCGGTGACTGATCCAATCCCGGACGTTGACAGGCGCTTTTGACTTTCCGAACATCGGACGCTCATTCATATCCTTGCGAAACCTGACGTGCATAAGCATTCCGACACGATCTCAGCGCGCAAGCGGGATGACCGGCAACCGTTACACCAGCGGGGACATTGCGGGTGACGACACTGCCTGCGCCAACGATCTCGTCGTCGCCGACGGTGTGCCAGGCAGGATCAGCTCTGCGCCGCCTATCCAGACGTTTCAGCCGATGGTGACGGGCGGCCGGAACTCGAGCATTTGCCTCGAATAGCCAGATCGCACGGATGGATGTTGGAGCCGTAGTCGCAGTGCACCGGCGGCCTGAGCGTTTCACGCGCTCGGCGAGACCAAGCCGTTCTGACAGTAGCGTACGGCGCTCTGCCGCCGTCCCCGTGGAAGCGCGATTGTAGCAATCAAGTCACGCAGCGGCGCGTGCCGCATTCGCGGATCGTCGGCGACGCAGAGCGTACTTGCCGACATACGTTGCCTCTGCCTCGTCGCGATCAACTCAGGTCGTGGAGGTCCTTGCCCAGCGGTGCGATGATGCTGAGGTCAGAGAACATGACCTCCAGGCCAGCACATTCGGGCGTACACGCCATCGGTCCGACCTGATAAAACGCGGCGATCGGAAAGGGCGCCAGCCGTACCAGTGGCCAGGTCTTGCCATCTGCCGAAACCTGCAACCGCAGGACGCCATTGGCGACGGTCGCGCGCATCCAGAAATCCTGCGCGTCATGCTCGTAAGGTCCGGTCGCCCAATCCGACTTGCCGTCAGTCAGCACGCTGCTCAGCATCGCGCGCCCGTCGGACAGTTCGATCCCGGCCTTGACCCAGCGCCGTTCGTCGACACGCACCATGATGCCCGCCTGATCGTAGAGCTTCTGATACTGGCCGCGAATACGCAGCTGGGCGGTGAACGCGGCAGGCGCGGTGAAGCCAAGAAAATGACCGCTGTCTCGGGTGAAACCATAATGCGTCTCGCGCCAGAAATCGCTGCCCTTGTCGGTGACGAGCGTCAGGTCTCCGCCGGGGGCGACCTTCCAGGACTTCGGCGCGTTCACCCAGCGGCCGTCACGGCGCTCAAGCGCCGAGGCCTTCACGCTTTGTGCCGTCGCGGTACCGGCATTGCCCGCGATCGCAAGTGCCGCAGCTCCACCGATTACCGTTCGCCTGCTCACCCGATCTTCTATCAAAGTCTGTGCCTTTAACGATCATCGACTTTATGTACATGTGTACATAACTCGCGAACGAGGTAAACAGGCGATGACCCAACAGTCTCGGCGCAACGATCCAGCGCGCCGACAGCGCATCATCGATGCGACGCTGGTGGTCATCGCCGATCACGGAACCGCGGCGACGACTCATCGCCGCATCGCTGCGGCTGCGCAGGTGCCGCTGGGATCGGTCACCTATTACTTCGCGACGCTGGAAGAATTGCTCACGGCAGCCTTCCTGCAACTAGCGGCGGAATCGTCTGCCGCTTTTCGCGCGCGCCTGAAGGCCGCTACGGACCGGGTAACGGCGTGTACGGCGGTCATCGACATCATCGCGAACCACGTCTGGGCAGAGCCCCGCACGCTGTTATTGAGCTACGAACTCTACGCCTTCGCCGCGCGGCATCCGCCGGTCGGCGCGGTCATGCAACGCTGGATGGACAGCAGCCGGGAGGCGCTGAGCCGCTTCTTCGACCCGCTCACGGCGCGCGCGCTTGATGCGTTAATCGAGGGTATCGGCATCCACAATTCGATCGATTGCGCGCCCCTCGACCGTGATGCGGTCAAGATTATCGTCGCGCGGATCGCCAATTGCTAGCCGGCCCGAACCAGCAGGCCGCCACAGCGCAAACGGAACTACTGTCGGCATCAAGGCCATGCTGAAGGTATTGATGCCTCATGCTCACAATCGATAATCCACTCAGGCTTACGTCAAATGCGGCCTGCTCCAAACTACGATCATGCCGCCGTGCAAAGCGAGAACAGTTCGGCATGACCCATAATCAGACGTCCCCGCCCCCTGCCCAGCTTCCCAACTTCGGCCGCTCGTTCTTCTCCGCGTTACGACCGCTTTTGGCGCATGGCCCTTAGAACTCGAATGTCGCGAATGGGCGATAGTTTAGGAAGCAGGCTGGCCAAGTCCGAGTTTTGCGCCCGATGAGCTGCGGACGGCTTTTGCAGGAGGCTCAGGCACGGGATGAGCGTCGACGCTACGTCGAACCGGAGATGCCAATCCGGATTCCTCATTGTACAAAACCAGGATTGTAGCGATCGGTGCGGCGGTGAGGATCAGCAGGAAAAGGCCCATCAGCCATTCGTTGGTCGCTAGTGGCTGCGAGAAGCTACCGCTGGGCTGCATTGACGGGTGAGGTCGCATCGGGCGCCTGCCGGCTTTCCTGGGGTGAAACGGGCGATCCGCGGTCGATCGAGAAGCAGACGGCCTGATCTGCGAGCGATCATAGGCTGCGCGTGCTTCCTGCTTTCCCAAAACGGCATACGCCTCGTTGATTTCTTTCGCACGAGCAGAAACATCCACACCATGATTGGCATCGGGATGATATTGACGGAGCAGCGCTTTCCACGCGGCGTGGATAGTGTCGCGACTTGCCGTCGATGGCACCCCTAGAACAGAATAATAGTCGGGTGAGAGCGCCATCTAGCTCTTATTTGCGGCTAAAAAGCGAAAAAGGAAAGTCCGTCTGGCGCGTGAATTTATTCGGCCTTCTCGGTGATCCAAAGGGCGGCTTTTAGGCGCCAATAGCCAGATGGCTACCATTCCCATCCGTAACTTCGTGCTTTCGACGACACCACGCCGCCCCCCGGAGCTGACCAGTAGCGGAAGTTCGTCGGGGTTATCCGCTTCCCAACTTTAGCCGTCGGCTCATCTTGCCGAATGTATCGCGAGCAGCAATCTAAATTCAGGCGCGCGACGAACCGCTAGCCAGATTTGGGCGTCGGTGGAGCGCAGCTGCCTCACACGTACCCGCGCATCACGTTTCCGCGGGGCAGACGACCCGCCTATACTATACCACCGGACACATGCATCCCGCATCCTATGCGTGGCTGGTCTTGATCTTTCCCTGACTCGGCGGACACGCTGGGTTAGCTGGTCATGCGCTGCTCGGCCTGTTCGGGCGTGAGATACCCGAGGGCCGAGTGCATGCGGCTGATCTTTCCCTGACTCGGCGGACACGCTGGGTTAGCTGGTCATGCGCTGCTCGGCCTGTTCGGGCGTGAGATACCCGAGGGCCGAGTGCATGCGGTTTCGATTGTAGTAGCCCTCGATGTATCCGAACAGCGCCTGTCTCGCCTCGGCCTGCGTCGCCCATCGGCGCTGATGGACGAGTTCGACCTTCAGGGTGTGGAAAAAGCTCTCCATCGGGGCATTGTCATAACAATTGCCGGTGCGGCTCATCGAAGGCACCGCGCCGATCGCAGCCAGGTGATCGACATAGGCGCCAGCCGCATATTGCGACCCGCGATCCGAGTGGCAGATGAGACCGGGCGCTGGTCGCTGTCGCTGTGCTGCCATCATCAGCGCCGCGAGCGGCAGCTCGGTGCGCATATGGTCGCGCATCGCCCAACCCACGATCTTGCGGGTTGCCAGGTCGAGCACCGCCGCCAGGTACAGCCAGCCTTCGCCGGTCGCGATATACGTGATGTCGGCGAGCCAGATCCGGTTCAGTGTCGGTGCTGAGAAGCGCTGCGCCAGCAGGTTTGGCGCGATCGGTAGATAGTGACGGCTGTCGGTCGTGCATGGTCGGAAGCGGCGTCCGGCCAGCGCTCGGATACGATGCCGACGCATCAGCCGCTCGACGCGGCCACGACTGCATCGATGGCCTTCCGCCCGCAGGGCGGCATGCATCCTCGGCGATCCGTATCGGCCCTGATGTCGTGCCTGGAGCCGGCGCACGTTGTCCAGCAGCACCAGGTTCGCCGTCGTTCGCGCGCTCGGTGCCCGACCACGCCAGTCGTAATAGCCGCTGCGCGACACGCCGAGCATGCGGCACATGACGTTCACCGGCCAGGTGGACGCATGCTGCTCGATAAAGGCGAACTTCATCGCGGCATCTCCGCAAAGATGCCGACGGCTTTTTTTAATATGTCGCGCTCCATCCGCGCACGGTCCAGCTCGCGCCGCAGCTTCGCAATCTCGGACGCCTGATCAGCCGGCGACGCCATCGTCGATACTGGCGGCTTCGCCGTCGGGCCCGCCGGCGGGCCGCTACTCTCCTGCAACTTGCGCTGCCAGCGACGCAGCATCGTTGGCATGATCCCCAACTCGCCCGCAATCTCCGTCTGCGGCCGACCGCTCGTCTCCCACAGCGCCACCGCTTCCCGCTTGAACTCGTCCGTGAACCGACGCTTCGTCGTACTCGCCATCATACACCTCCTGACTCCGCAAAGCCTATCATCGGTGTCCGCCAAACCGAGGGAAGATCA
>NZ_LMRS01000035.1 GCF_001426195.1 Sphingomonas sp. Leaf339
CGCCAGGTGCCGTCCTGCTCCGTGAAGAACGACGCGCCCCAGTAAATGGCCGCGGCGTAAACCACCAGCCACTGCACTTCGACAACCAGGCGGCGCATTTCTTCGCGCGCCGTCAGAGTCGAGAAGTCGCGCGTGCGCGTCTTCCAAAGAAAGCCCGCAAGGCCAATGCCCGAGATCAGCTCAAGCGGAATCTCGGTCCAAAGGATCGACATCCAATAGGTCTGGAACTCCGGCGCAAACGAGTCCAGGCCGGCGCGCCAGCCATAAATCTGCTCGTAAATGCGAACGACCAGATAGAACCCGTTCAGAACGGCCAGGCCGATCCACATGCCCTTCAGGTCAACTACAGCTTCCGTGCCAGCAGCAGCCCGGGCTGCTGTGTCAGTCGTTGAGCTCATACCCTTCTCCTCCAATGTGCTCCCAGGGAATTGCGCGTGACCGGTATCGC
>NZ_LMRS01000036.1 GCF_001426195.1 Sphingomonas sp. Leaf339
ATCCGGGCGACGGATCGGCGCTGGCGCCGGATCAATATGACCGGTTGCGGGCGGAGATATACGCATCGCGGTGAAGCGACTGTCGAACGGCCTGGACCTGCCCCTGCCCGCCTATGCCACCAGTGGCGCGGCGGGAATTGACGTGGTCGCGATCGGACTGGCGAGCGGGTTTATGGAGCCGCTGGAATCAACCAGCATACACCTGATCCAGGCGGGGATCATGTCATCGCGCTTCGCCAGCGTCATCCCTTCATTGTCCCCGCGCGGGTTCGCCGAGATCGCCAAGGGCTTCCCCGGCGACGTGAAGGTCATCTATCCGTACGACACGACGCCGTTCGTGCGGCTGTCGGTGGAGCAGGTGATCCACACGCTGTCGCTACCGCTCGCCCGGATCAACCGCGATGCATTGACGCGTACGACACGACGCCGTTC
>NZ_LMRS01000037.1 GCF_001426195.1 Sphingomonas sp. Leaf339
GTCGATCCGACAGCATGATCGGCAGGCTCGCTCGGGCGGGACCTCGATGCGAACGCGATCCAGGATAGGCCCAGAAATCCCCTGTTGATGGGCCGAACCGAGCAACAGCGTTGCGAGAGGAGCATGACGCCACCGGGTCAGACCAATTGACCGGCGTTTGGTTCCGGTCACTGGGCGATCAGGAGCAGCTGCTTGATCCGTCCATCCTCTGAGACACATCGACAATCTTGCGGGCGGCCGCACGCAAAGGCCAAGCATCGGGCGCCCGATCATGGACTGGACAATCCAGACTAGCTTCCAAGCGAAGCAAAGGGCCCCGTGAGCTTACGCCACGGGGCCTGTTTATTTTTCAGCAGCTAAAGTCAGAAACTGGCCGGCTCAGAGCMGGTTCCGAAAAAGTTGACAGACTTTTTCGATGMGAACCTGCTCC
>NZ_LMRS01000038.1 GCF_001426195.1 Sphingomonas sp. Leaf339
CCCCGTATGGGGGGATTCGGTGATCCTATGCTGCCTAGAAAAGCATCGACGYGAGGTTYWAGCCGCCCGTACCCCAAACCGACWCAGGTGATCAGGTAGAGAATACCAAGGMGATCGAGATAAYYRTGGTTAAGGAACTCGGCAAAATGCCCCCGTAACTTCGGGAGAAGGGGGGCCTTCGACGTATCAGGACTTGCTCCGAAAGCGTTTGGAGGCCGCAGAGACCAGTGGGAAGCGACTGTTTACTAAAAACACAGGTCCGTGCGAAGTCGCAAGACGATGTATACGGACTGACGCCTGCCCGGTGCTGGAAGGTTAAGAGGACCGGTTAGCCGCAAGGCGAAGCTGAGAATTTAAGCCCCAGTAAACGGCGGTGGTAACTATAACCATCCTAAGGTAGCGAAATTCCTTGTCGGGTAAGTTCCGACC
>NZ_LMRS01000039.1 GCF_001426195.1 Sphingomonas sp. Leaf339
TGTCGGCGATGTCGTCGCTCGTGAGCGAGAAGGTCGGCACCTCGCCGAGCCGTGCATAGGGGTCGTAGGTCCAGTCGGACATCCGGGTCTCCGTTCGAGGGGGGCGCCCGCGAGCGCGGGTCGCGACCAGCCTACGAAGACCGCGGCGGCGATCCAGGGCTTGCGGAGGAGACGCCGATCACGACCCCAGGTAGCGTCCAGGCCGGTGGTTGAAGGCGAGCACGAGGTTGAGGACGACGACGCCCGCGGCCGAGATCAGCACGTTCACCGGCGGCACCACCAGGAGCGCGGCGGCGATCACGCACGCGTCGAGCGCCATCATCACGTAGCCGGCCCGCCAGCCCAGGCGCTCCTGCGCGATCAGCGCGACGATGCTGAACCCGCCCAGGCTCGACCCGTGCCGGAACAGGATCAGCAGC
>NZ_LMRS01000040.1 GCF_001426195.1 Sphingomonas sp. Leaf339
CGTCACTGCCCGGCCTTCGCCTTGATCTCGTCGAAGATCGCGATCACGTCCTGCGTCGCGGTCGTCATCTGGCTGTAGACGAGCTTCGACATCCGCTCGTCGTCGATGAAGATCAGGTCGGGGCGCTCGACGCCCGCCGCGGTCGCTGCCTCCTCGATGCCCTCGACGCCGGTGTTGTAGCCGATGTACGTCAGCTCCTTCAGCGACGCCTCGGGGTCGAGCACGTAGTCGATGAAGGCGTACGCGGCGTCCTCGTTCTCGGCGCCCTCGACGATCGCCCAGTTGTCCTGCCAGAGGTTCGCGCCCTCCGACGGCCAGACGAAGCGGTAGCGCTCCGGGTCGGGGTTGCTCAGGATGCCGAGCCGCGCATCGCCGTTCCACGCGTGCATCAGCGTGCGCGCC
>NZ_LMRS01000041.1 GCF_001426195.1 Sphingomonas sp. Leaf339
CATCTAATAAAATATTCAGGAGAGATTCTTTCTATTACAATAGGTATAAATCTATGATTAGCCCCACAAATTTCTGAGCATTGTCCAAAGAAAATACCAGTTCGGTTTAGTATAAATCTAATTTGATTTAATCGTCCTGGTGTGGCGTCAATTTTAACACCAATAGATGGGATTGTTCATGAATGAAGAACATCTGCAGCAGTAACAATTATTCGAATTTGAGAATTATAGGGAACAGCAATTCGGTTATCAACATCTAATAGTCGAAAGTGGTAGTCTTCAATTTCATTAGAAGGAATTATATATGAATCAAATTCAATATTAGCAAAATCTGTATATTCATAAGATCAATATCACTGATGCCCAATAGTTTTAATTGTTACTAAAGGAT
>NZ_LMRS01000042.1 GCF_001426195.1 Sphingomonas sp. Leaf339
GCTGCTCGACAGGCCGCCGCGGGCGAACGCGAGCGGGATGGAGAGCGCTGCCCGGTACACCTCGTAGAGCTTCTCGGCGGACGCGAGCAGCGCCGGGGCGGCGTTCCGGGCGAGCCGGCCGACCTCGTCGGCGCCCTCGCGGATCGCGTCGAGTGACGCCTCCGCGGGTCTSATTTCTGCTGCAACTGCCATACGRACATCGAACCAGCGAGCACCGACACCGGACCGGCAAAGGCGCCAGAACCGGACGACTCGCGCCACACGAGACCCGGCGGAGCGACGACGCCGCGGTCAGCGGGCTCTGCGCAGGTCGCCCGGCACCTCGCGAGGCCGGGAGCCGGCCCGGAACGCCGCCGCGGCGAGCCCGACTGTCGCCGCCAGGTACACGA
>NZ_LMRS01000043.1 GCF_001426195.1 Sphingomonas sp. Leaf339
CCGCGATGCGCGCGGCGGACAGTTTCGATACCATCCCGCCCGATCCCATGCCCGATGCCGATCGCGTGTCGGCCATCGCCAATGTAGAATCCTTACCTACTTTCTGGACTGCAACCGGCACATCGATCACTTTTTTACGGCTTTCGCCGGGCTGTTGACGCCACAGGATGCCGGCGGATGGCGGCCTCATGTCACCATTCAGAACAAGGTGACGCCGAATGTTGCGAAGCTGCCCGGCTGATGGCGACGCGCTCGTTGATCCTGCGCCACGGCGACGGACGCGCTCGTTGATCCTGCGCCACGGCGACGCCCGCGATGCCGCAGGCGCCCCGATCGTATCGACCGGCACCAGCACGGCGCCCCGATCCGCCAGCGCGGCGCTGG
>NZ_LMRS01000044.1 GCF_001426195.1 Sphingomonas sp. Leaf339
GCTGGACGGCCGCTGCCGAAATGCAGAGGAAAGTCCGGGCTCCACGGAGACACGGCGCCGGATAAGGTCCGGCGGGGGCGACCCCAGGGATAGCGCCACAGAAAGCAAACCKCCGCGCRAGCGGTAAGGGTGAAAGGGTGSGGTAAGAGCSCACCGCCCGAACGGCGACGTTCGGGGCACGGCAAGCCCCGCCGGGAGCAAGACCGAATAGGGGCGACGGAAGGCCTTAAGCGCGAGCTTTTGCCTTCAACCTGTCTCCGGGACTGTCGCCCGGGTTGGTTGCTMGAGGCGGKCGGCAACGWYCGTCCCAGAGGAATGGTCGTCACGTTCTGCATAGAACGTACAGAACCCGGCTTACAGGCCGACTGGCG
>NZ_LMRS01000045.1 GCF_001426195.1 Sphingomonas sp. Leaf339
GGCGCATCGACATCATCGTCGTCTACAAAGTCGACCGCCTCACCCGCTCGCTGCTCGACTTCTCCCGGCTCGTCGAGGCGTTCGATGCCGCGGACACCAGCTTTGTCAGTGTCACCCAGTCGTTCAACACCACCACCAGTATGGGGCGGCTTACCCTCAACATGCTGCTGTCCTTTGCCCAGTTCGAACGCGAGGTCACCGCCGAGCGTATCCGCGACAAGATCGCCGCCTCCAAGGCCCGCGGCATGTGGATGGGCGGGACCCCGCCACTTGGCTACGCCCCTAATGGGCGCAGCCTCGTGATCATCGAGGCCCACGCCGCCATCGTCCGCGATGTCTATGCGCGCTATCTGATCCTCGGCAACGTCCGGCTGGTAGCGCAGGCACTGGAGCGCGACGGGGTGCGTGCGCCGCGGCGCATGACACTGACCGGCAAAGCCTTTGGCGACGTCGTCTTCAGCCGCGGCCAGCTCCACGCCATGCTGAAATGCCCGACCTATGTCGGCGAGATCCATCATCAGGGCAAGGTGCACACCGCCCTGCACGNCGTCGTCTTCAGCCGCGGCCAGCTCCACGCCATGCTGAAATGCCCGACCTATGTCGGCGAGATCCATCATCAGGGCAAGGTGCACACCGCCCTGCACGCGTCGATCATCGACCGTGCCACCTGGAACGCCGTCCAGGCAAAGCTTGCCGACAACACGCAAGGCCGCCAGCGCAGCCGGACCAGCGCTGGTGCCAGCCTGCTGGCCGGGCGCATCGTCGATGCCGCGGGCGAACCGCTCGTCGCCACCCATGCCACCAAGGGCAAGGCCCGCTACCGCTATTATGTCAGCCGGACCCTGCAGACCGGTACCGCCGCTGGTGGCCTGCGCATTCCTGCCGCCGAACTTGAGGCAGCGGTCACTCAGCGGACCGCGCAGTTCTTCGCCGATGGCCTGTCGCTTGCCACTAGCCCGTGGCTGGCGGTGCCGGCGGCGGCCATCGCCTCTGTCGCGGCCCGCGCCGGCGACATCGCCGCAGGGCCGACGGGCAGCCTTCGCGCCACCGTGCGCGACCTGATCCGTGAGGTTCGCCTGCATGAGCAGCGCATCGAGATCGTCTCGGACACCGCCGCCATCGCGACCCTGCTTGGCACCAGCCTGACCGCGGACGCGCCTGCCACCATCCTGACTGTCCTCGATGCCCGCCTGACCCTGTCCGGGCGGGTGATGCGGCTGGTGCAGGACGATGGTGCAGCGCTGACCCGCAGCGCCAATGCCTCGCTCGTCAGGCTCGTGCTGAAGGCGCGACGCTGGTGGCAAACCCTGCGGGAGGGCGAGCTCGACATTGCCGCGCTTGCCGCCCGCGAGGGCGTGAACCCTGCCTATGTCACCCGCGTCGTGCGGCTTGCCTTCCTTGCCCCCGCCGTCACCGACGCTATCCTGGCCGGTACGCTCAGGCACGGCGTCGATGGTGCCGCGCTTACCGCTACCGATGCGATCGCACCGCTTTGGGCGGCGCAGGAGCGGGCGTTTCTGCCAGATGGCCGTTAGACCCACAGCACGAAGCCGCTGCGCGGCAGTGGTGTTGGCGGTGAAGTAGCGCGTCAGCACTGAGGTTTGGCCCTGCGGCAGCGGGGGCAGACGATGGAGATCCTTCAACAAGAGGAAATCCATCATGGCTACTGCACTTGTCGAACCGACAGTTACCCCGCTGCGCCAGCGGATGCTCGACGATATGGCGATGCGTTCAATGCGGGGGCGGACCCAGCACGACTATGTCCGCCACGTCCGCGCCTTCGCGGCCTTTCTCAGACGCTCGCCGGATACCGCGACCGCCGAAGATGTGCGACGCTTCCAGGTTCACCAGCGTGAACATGGCGTCAGCGAGTCCGTCATCGGCGCAACGGTATCGGCGCTGCGCTTCCTGTTCGCCGTGACGCTCGACCGGCCCGACCTGTCGCGCAAGCTGGTGCTGGCGCCGCGTCCCCGCAAGCTGCCCGACGTGCTGAGCGTCGAGGAGGTCGGACGGCTGCTGGAGGCGGCGCCGGGCATCAAGTACCGGGCCGCACTCGGCGTGGCCTATGGCGCCGGTCTACGCGTGTCGGAGGTGGCGCACCTCAGAGCCGACGACATCGACAGCGAGCGCATGCTCATCCGCATCGAGGAGGGGAAAGGCCGCAAGGACCGCAACGCGATGCTGTCGCCGCAACTGCTTGAGTTGCTGCGGCTCTGGTGGCGCGAGGGCAAGCGGCGCAGCGTTCTTTTACCGCACGGCTGGCTGTTTCCGGGTCGCAGCTACACCGACCCGATCTCGACGCGGCAGTTGCACCGTGCGGTTCACGAGGCAGCCGAGGCGGCCGGCATCCGCAAGCGCGTCAGCCCGCACACGCTGCGGCATAGTTTCGCCACCCACCTGCTCGAGCAGGACGTCGACATCCGCGTCATCCAGGTGCTGCTCGGGCACAGCAAACTCGAGACCACCGCGCTTTACACCAAGGTCGCGACGCGCACGATCCGCGCGGTGACCGGCCCGCTCGACCAGTTGATGGCGCTGATGGAGGGCAGGACGCCGGCCGGGTAACACCCACGTGCGCGCCTCCATTGAGGTCGCCGATATCTTCCGCGCAGCCGGTCCTGCATACCGGGTCGCTCGTGCGGGGCATCTGAGCCTCGACCAGCTCAAGGTCATGTCGGCCATCGAACATTGCCGCACCGCCGTCATGGGCGGACATGTCGAGGCCTGCACCGACTGCGGCCACTGGCGGGTCACCTATAACAGCTGCCGCAACCGGCACTGCCCACGCTGCCAGGGCGCGGCGGCCCGCACCTGGCTCGCCGAGCGCGAGGCCGACCTGCTGCCGGTCGGCTACTTCCACGTCGTCTTCACGCTGCCGGCCGAGGTTGCCGACATCGCGTGGCAGAACAAGGCGGCGGTCTATGGGTTGCTGTTCCAGGCCGCGTCCGGGACGATGACGACCATCGCCGCCGACCCGAAGCATCTGGGCGCACGCATCGGTATCACCGCTGTCCTGCACACCTGGGGTTCGGCGATGACCCATCACCCGCACATCCACATGATCGTGCCGGGTGGCGGACTGTCGTTGGACGGGCAACGTTGGATTTCGTCGCGCCCGACCTTCCTGCTGCCGGTGCGCGTGCTCGGCAAGCTGTTCCGTCGCCTGTTCCTGACCCGGCTGATGGCGCTGCACGAGGCCGGGCGGCTCGCCTTCCATGGCAGCCTCACGCATCTTGCCGACCGGCGTACGTTCCTGCGCCACCTGGCCCCGGTCCGGAAGAAGCGCTGGGTCGTCTATGCCAAGCCGCCGTTCGCCGGGCCGGAGACAGTGCTCGCCTATCTGTCGCGCTATACCCACCGCGTCGCGATCTCGAGCAGCCGGCTCCTGCGCTTCGACCAGACCGGCGTCACCTTCCGCTACAAGGATTACCGCCGGGGCGGCGCCGACCGCCAGCAGGTCATGACGCTGGCCGCCACCGAATTCATCCGTCACTTCCTGCTTCACGTCCTGCCAAAAGGCTTCCACCGCATCCGCCACTACGGCCTGCTCGCCGGCGCCACTCGCAAGGCGCATCTCGAACGCGCCCGCGAACTGCTTGGCGCCGTCCCGCCCGTCACCACTGCTGAGCCGGTCGAACCCGATGACGCCCGCCCGCCATGTCCGTGTTGCGGCGGGCGCATGCTCGTCATCGAAACCTTCGAACGCTGGCGCCAGCCCCGCGCTCCGCCACACCACCCTGCATCGACCCGGACCACCACGTCATGACCCGGCATGGCCACAATACATCCCGCCCCGCAGCCCCTGCGCTTCCGGCAATGGTGCCGCTCGCGCCGGCGATGTCACCTGCCGGGCCAATGTCCATCCGGTGCCCCAGCTCCGGGCACAATCAATGCAGAATGCAACTCATGGACGCTGTCCTGCCGGCCAACGTCGGGGACCCGAACGACCGCGACGCCCGCCTCTCACCAAGGCAAAACCCGAAAACCCCATAGGTTACCGCTCGCGGCCCGCGGCTTCTTGCTTTGGAGGAAATCGTACACCTGCCGGTGCCCGATTTCCTTCACAAAGGCGGTCATTCGGAGCCCCTCCGCCCCTTCTCCAAACCCGCCGTTCGTTCATTTTTGGAGATACGTTCGCCCCTGTCGGCATGACGCTCGGGTTTGCGTGGCTGCGGGTCGGACTTGATACCAACTTGAGGAACAACCCTCGGCGGGCCTCCTCCGACGACTAAACTTCGTCCAGTCAATGTCGCCGCAGCCACACCCGGGCGAGAACGACCGGCCCCCCTCCCGGCGCAGCGGACCCTAGGATGACCGCCGCCTTGGTGAAGGAAGGGCGGCGTCTACAATCCAGCTTCTGAATAAATGGTGCATGTACGGGCTTTCAGACTTTGACCGCGCTCGCTCGAGTTTTCCTGCCGGACAGCGTGACCCGGAATCAGACATTCAGCCGTGGGTCGGCTCCCCCCGAAATCAGACGTCCCATTCACGTGGACAATGGCCCGGCCGGGTGCGGCCAAATAGCACGCGGCACCGACGTTTTTCCTGCCGCCCGGGACGAACCATCCAATGCCTCCTGACGCAGTTACCTGGCTTGGCCGGCGGATTGATACGTCTCGTTAAGGCCGACATGCCAAGTTAGGTTCCTATGTTGCTCCTTGCACTCGCCTGCACCCTGATCGCCGTTGACGGCGATACTTTGCGCTGTGGTGAGGAACGCATTCGCCTGATCGGCATCGATGCGCCCGAATTGCCCGGCCACTGCCAAAAAGAGCGGAGTTGCGCTCCCGGAGACCCGATAGCCTCAAAGGAGGCTCTGGCGGCTGCATCCCGTGGAACGGCGGAAATCGACCGCCAAGCTTACGATCGGTACGATCGCACACTGGCGCGGGTGCGGGTCAACGGCGTGGATCTGTCCTGCGCGCAGCTTGCTGGCGGGCATGCAATTTACCGTTCTGACTGGGACCTGCTCGGCGAGATCGGGATTGGATGTGGCGCCACCAAGCAATTGACAAGTATTCCGGCTTCACCCCGTCGGTTGAGTTCTCGCGCTGCTCATCCGGCGCCACCAGCAACCGAGGCAGGCTGGAGCTATCGCAACTGCGGCGAGGCTCGCCGAGCTGGCGCCACTCCATTGCGGCGCGGGCAACCAGGCTATGGCGCTCACATGGACGGTGATGGCGACGGCGTCGCATGCGAGCCGTTCAGGCGGTAGCTGATCAGATCGTTATTGCGCGGGCTAGGCCGCAAGCAGACTCTAATTGGGAAGTTCCAACGGTCAGCAGCTATCGCACCTACGGCGCGCGGCGCGTCTGGCACGACCTTCTGGCCGAAGGCCTTTCATGTGGTCTGCATCGCATCGAACGGCTGATGCGTGTCCATGGCCTGAGGGCCCGTCCGCGACGTCGTGGCTTGCCCAAGGACGACGGCCTGCGGTCGGTCATCGCCGACAACATCCTCGACCGCCAGTTCACCGCCGAGGCGCCCAACCAGAGGTGGATCGCCGACTTCACATACATCTGGACGGCCGAAGGGTGGCTCTACGTCGCTGTCGTCATCGACCTGTTCTCGCGCCGCGTGGTCGGCTGGTCGATGAGCGACACCATGACCGCCCAACTCGTGACCGATGCGCTGATGATGGCGATCTGGCGACGCGGAAAGCCCGATGCGCTGCTGCACCACTCGGATCAGGGCAGCCAATATACGAGCGAGCAGTTCCAGCGGTTGATGGCCGATAATGGCGTCACCTGCTCGATGAGCCGGTCGGGCAACGTCTGGGACAACGCGGCAATGGAGAGCTTCTTCTCATCGATGAAGACCGAACGGATTGGTCGGAAGACATATCGAACGCGCAATCACGCGAAGGCAGACGTGTTCGATTACATCGAGCGCTTCTACAACCCGACGCGCAGGCACTCGACCCTGGGCTATCTCAGCCCCATGGACTTCGAGCGGCAAGCGCATGTAGCCTAACTTCGTGTCCATGGGACCGGCAGCAGCTCAAGCTGTTCTTGCCTAGATCAATTCCCAGAACCGATACGTCCATGACCTTCGCTCCTTCCTCAAACGACCTGCTGTCGTAGGATGACAACGATTCGGATAAGGGGCGAGCATACGAAGCTGCACGCCGTCACCGATGCAGAAGGCAGACCGCTCAGCTTCTTCATGACCGCGGGCCAGGTCAGCGACTACACCGGCGCTGCCGCGCTGCTTGATGATCTACCCAAGGCGCAGTGGATGCTGGGCGACCGCGGCTATGACGCAGACTGGTACAGGGACGCCCTTCAGGCAAAGGGCATAACGCCTTGCATTCCCGGCCGAAAATCCCGGATCATCCCCGTCACATATGACAAGCGCCGCTACCGAAGCCGGAGCCGTATCGAGATTATGTTCGGTCGTCTGAAGGACTGGCGCCGCGTCGCTACCCGCTACGATCGATGCCCGACCGTCTTCTTTTCCGCTATCGCGCTCGCCGCCACCGTCATCTTCTGGCTCGGATCAATGAGTCGTGACCCTAATGCTCCAGCTATCCCGACGGCGATCTTGCACAGCACCGCGGACACCGACGTCTCCATCAAGCTTCACCTCGCAGGTCGGCATCGATCAGGGCCACCACGTCCGTAACCGGAAGGCCCTCCCGATGATTGAACGTGCCTGCCTTCGGCCAAGACACACCGCGACCGATCGCGAAGGCGGCGCGGTATTTGCGCATCATGTTTTTTGGATCGTTCGTTAGCTCTTCCATCAGGAAAGGCACTGTCCAAACCGACCGTTTGAACGGCCGGCCCAGTGCTACCTCCAACTTATCCGCCACCTCGCCATAGGTGACGGTGTCACCGGCTAGGAAAACGATCTCGTTGCGGATCGTCGGTTCGAAGAACACGATCTCGGCGGTCAGCATACCGATGTCATCCGGCGTCGTCAGCGTCACAGCGGTATCAAGGCTGCCGAGCGCATGAACTTCGCTATTCTCCAAATCTACGACACCAAAGTCCGGCTCGAACAGGTAGCTCATGAACATGCCCGTGGAGATGATGACCCACTCGGTCTTGTCCTGCGAGCGCAGCAGCGCGCGCACGTCGAGCTGCGCGTCGAAGATGTCCTGCGGCCCGCCGCGGCCGATCGCCTCGAAGTCGACGCCGAACTGCCAAGGGAAATAGCGCGGGATACCGGATTGCAGCGCCGCCTTGGCGAGCTTCATCGGAGTGTTGATCCCCGCTGCGTAGCCCGCGCAGCCGATCACCGTGTCGTAGTCCGAGAAGAGCGATGCCAGCTCATCGATCGTGTCGTTCACTAGGTCGCCGAGCACGATCTCGATCCCCGCTTCGCGGATTTCGGCGATGTCACGCCGCTTGGAGGGATCGCCCGACTCCACGGCACTCTCGCGGAGAAGGACGCTGATCTTGGCACCGTCGATGCCATTGGCGTGACGCGCGAGATTGCGAAGCACTGGCATGCCAAGCTCGCCGGCACCCAGAACGAGGATATTGCGTGATTTCACGTTGGAGACTGTATCGTTCATCGTTCTAACTCGTTTCACCGTGGATGACGGTGATCTGGCAAGCCAGGGGCAAGCGTGAAAGATGGGTACATGCGTGATACTGCCGTTAAATCTCTAAGCGAGGACGACATCCTCCGATATTCACAAACGGTTTGTGATGGCCTGCGGGACGATGACGACGGGGTTCGCCGTGAGGTGTTGGCCCATGCCGGCAACCGCTGGTCTCTTGGTGTCATCCATACGCTCGGCGTGTACGGCCAGCTTCGCCATGCGGAAATCGGCCGACGGATGCACGGTATCACGCAGCGGATGCTGACGCGCACGCTGCGCCATCTGGAGCGCGATGGATTGGTGGTGCGTCAGGACTTCGCGGAGGTGGTTCCTCATGTAGAATATGCTCTATCCGAAACCGGACTGAATCTACTGGTCAGGATGGTTCCACTTTGGACGTGGATCGTCGAGAACGTTGACAGCTTTCGCGCATCACAGAAGATGTTTGATCGGGAGCACGCGGGAGAAGAGCCCTGAAGGCGATATCGGTTTACAGGCTTAGCTTTCCAGAAATACCATCGTCTTCGGGAAAAGCCCGCGCCCCGCTATGTCTGCTATCGCATTAAACTGCTCCGTAAGCCGCCCGTCCGCTTTCCTTCCCAATAAGGACGGTCCGCATGAAATAAAAACGCAACGTTCCGGCAGCGCAACCCGTACGTCTTTGTACTTGAACGTCTGCTAGAGGGCGGTGCCGTCCCCTTCTGAGCGCCTTCTTTTGCATACGGGTCGGCGAATGTCTTCGGCCATAAGGCCTCACCCAACCGGACGAGAATGCTCCTGCCGACAGAACGGCAGATGTGGTAGTGTTCCGCCTGCTTAAGACAAGAATGAATCGGCTCGCCGATCGGTGATCGGAAAGTGCTGTGCCTTGCCAAGATCGCCAATCTTTTCCCCGTTCCCCGTGTCATTACTACACGAAGCTTTTAATCTAACAGAGCTTTTCCGTCAGATCCGTTCGAGCAGCAGAGCAATCCCTTGCCCGACCCCAATACACATGAACGCCATCGCATAGCGGCCACTTGTGCGGTGGAGTTCCTCGACGGCGCTCATGGTGATCCGTGCGCCCGACATGCCGAGCGGATGACCGAGCGCAATCGCGCCACCGTTGCGATTCACGCGCGGGTCGGTGAAGGGATCTATGGCGAGATCCCGAAGCGTGGCGATCGCCTGACTCGCGAATGCCTCATTCAACTCGATCACGTCGAGCTGATCAATCGTAATGCCGCCCAGCGTCATTAGCCTGCGCGCGGCCTCGATCGGCCCGACGCCCATGATCCGCGGCGCGATGCCTGCCGCAGCCATAGCTACGATCCGTGCACGGGGCGTAAGGCCGTGCTGCGATGCGGCTCTCTCGGACGCAATCAGTGTCGCCGCCGCGCCATCGTTTAGACCTGAAGCATTGCCGGCCGTCACGGTCCCGTCTGCGCGAACGACGGGCTTCAGCCTAGCGAGCACATCCAGGGTAGTCGCACGCGGATGTTCGTCCGCAGAAAAAACGATCGGATCACCTTTCTTCTGCGGGATCGTGACCGGCACGATCTCGGCTGCGAGACGGCCGCTCGCCTGCGCCGCAGCCGCCTTCTCCTGGCTTGCAAGCGCAAACCGGTCCTGATCCTCACGGCTGACCTTCCATTGGTCGGCGACGTTCTCGCCAGTCTGCGGCATGGCGTCGACCCCGTACGCTGCCTTCATCGCCGGATTGACGAAGCGCCAGCCGAGCGTGGTGTCCTCCAGCTTCTGCGCGCGGTCGAACGGTGCTTGCGCCTTGCCCATCACATAGGGTGCACGCGTCATGCTCTCGATGCCGCCAGCGATCATGAATTGCGCATCGCCGCTACGAATCGCGCGTGCCGCAGATCCGATCGCGTCGAGTCCCGATCCGCACAGCCGGTTTATCGTCGATCCCGACACGCCCTCAGGGAGGCCGGCTAGCAGGATCGCCATTCGCGCCACATTGCGATTATCCTCGCCGGATTGGTTCGCGCAGCCGAGGATCGCGTCGTCTACCGCATCCCAGTCAACGCCTGGGTTACGCTCCATCAAAGCCTTGATAGGAATGGCCGCGAGGTCGTCCGCGCGCACGATTGCTAGTGAGCCGTTGAGGCGCCCGATCGGGGTGCGGATCGCATCGCAGAGAAAGGCGTCGGCCATCAGTTCAATCCTTCGCTGGCCGAGTCGAGCTCGGAGATAATCTTGCCCGCTTCGGCAAAGGCAGTGTTGGCGGCAGGAACACCGGCATAGATTGCCGATTGCATCAGCACTTCCTTCAATTCCTCGCGCGTGAATCCGTGGCGCATCAATCCGGTTCGGACGTGCAACGCGAACTCCTCCCAGCGGCCGAGCGCCAGCGTGATGGCCAGCACGATAAATCGCCGGCTCCGATCGTCGAGCCCCGGCCGGCCCCAGATCTCGTTCCAGGCGATCCGCGTGATCATCGCCTGGAAATCGGCGGTAAAGGCAGTACGTTTGGCGAGCGAGGCATCGACCCAGGCGTCACCCAGGACACGCCTCCGATTGACAAGCCCCGCCTCGAACAACGTCTCGGCGGCATCGCGCTTGCCATCGTCCGGCGATAGGAACGCGCGCAGAGTCGCGGCCAGCGCCGCCGGTGTTTCGATCGGTGCCAGATGCGCTGCGTCCAGATGCACCACCTGCGCGTGGGGAATCGCGTCGACGATATGCTCGCCGTGTCCCGCGAACGGCGTGGACGTATCGCGGTCGCCTGCTAGGACCAAAGTCGGCACCGCGATCTGCGGC
Organism: Sphingomonas sp. Leaf339; assembly: GCF_001426195.1. GTDB lineage: Bacteria > Pseudomonadota > Alphaproteobacteria > Sphingomonadales > Sphingomonadaceae > Sphingomonas. Next base: position 10,310 of record NZ_LMRS01000045.1, read on the forward strand.
AGGCGGTCGATCAGCGCCATGTCGCGGATCGCGGCGCCGCATCCGGCATAGCCGGCATCCGGCATCGCGATCAGCCCTTGCCGCACGCTTTCCGCCACGCCAGCATGGGTCGCGACGAATTGCGGTGACAGGAACCGCCCCATGGCCAGGTCGGAAATAGCTGTGGTGCCCCTATCTCGCACGGTAGCGATCCGCGCAGCCCAAGCGCTCGCATCCATCGCCGCCGATGTGCAGATAAGCGCCAGCGCTTTGACCCGTCTCGGGTAGCGGAGGCCCAGTTCCATGGCGATCATGCCCCCCAGCGACACGCCCGCCACTGCCGCCCGCTCCACATCAGCCGCATCCATCACCGCGACGATATCGTCGGCCAGCATGCCGAGGCTGTAATCACCGTCGGGCGCATCCGATGCGCCATGTCCACGCGTATCGATCCTGAGCAGACGATAGGCGGGTAAAAGATGGGGCACTGTCGTATCCCACAACGCCATGTCGGTGCCGATCGAATTGAGCAGGACAAGCACCGGCAGGTCCGGCGCACCGTCGAGTTTCCAATAGAGGCGGACGCCGCCCCTGGCTGCAAAGGGCATAGTCTATCTTTCGTACCGGGTGATTAGTGCACAGGCGATCGCGACACTCTCTCCGATATCAGTGCCGAAGCCGGCGCTATCTAGGTTGCGAGCGATCGCCGCCTCGTTGATTTCAAGGCCTTCCGCGACATCCGCCATTGCTGCCGCGGCACCGCTGGCAAGCAGGAACAGATCGGCGATTACAGGACCTTCCGCCTGCCAGCCGCCCAGACCGCGCTCCTGCTCCTGCGGCAATCCGCCGAGGAGTGCGGCGGCCAAGCCCGGCGCTCGGGTCGCGGCCGACAGCGCGACCTGGCACCCCGTGGGGTTACGTTTATGAGCCATCGCGGACGATCCGCCACGCCCGGCGACGGCGGGCTCGCTAGCTTCACCGACAGCGTTCTGCGATAGCAACGAGATGTCCCGTGCCATCTTGCCGAGCGCACCGATCACTATGCCCAGACTGGAGCCGATCGCCGCAATCCCGATTCGGCGCGCATGCCAAGGCTCGCTTCTAGCCAACCCGAGATCGGCCGCAATCCGCGCCGCGACAGCCGCGCCCTTACCATCCAGGCCTGCGCGCGTCCCCGCCGCCCCGCCGAACTGCACACATGCATTTTCGACGACGTCGGTACGCAGCCGCTCGGCAGCAGCGCCAATTCCCGCCATCCAGTGCGCGAACCGCAGGCCGAACGCGACCGGCATCGCATCCTGCAATAGCGTTCGTCCGATCGCCGGCGTCTCGGCATGGCGCGCGGCCTTGTCACGTAGCGCGGCGGTCGCACGGTCCAGATCGGCGAGCAACAGCGTGGCACCCGCCCGTATCTGCATCATCAATACAGTATCGGCGACGTCCTGACTGGTTGCGCCCTTGTGCACGGCCTCGGCAGCCGAGCCTGTCAGCGCAGTGCGTAATCGTGCAACCAGCGGAATGGCAAGTGTCCCCGCAAGCGCCATCTCGTCGGCGAGTATCACCGGATCGATCGCCAGGGTCGTGCAAGCATCGGCGATGGCCTGCCCGACATCTGCCGCGATCAGCCCCACCGCCACTTCCGCACGTGATAGCGCAGCTTCGAATGCCAGCGCATGGCAAATCGTGGCATTGTCATCGAATACAGCTAACATAGTGGGCGTCGCGACTGGACGGCTACGAAGCAGGTCGGTCATGTCGAGATCATAGCGCGAAAAAGACCGTCTCGGCTTCGCCCTGAAGATGGATATCGAACCACCAGTGTCCGTCGTCTCGCCGCCGAGCGATCAACGTCTGCCGCCGCGTGTCGGGCACCGCGCCCAGTACCGGGTCATCGCCATTGCCATCGCCGTCCTGGAAATACATTCGCGTCGCAAGACGATTGAGCAGGCCTCGCCCAAACACCGACACCGCCAAGTGCGGCGCCTGCAGCGTGTTGCCGGGCCCCGGTACACGACCTGGCATGATCGTGCGAAACCGGTAGATGCCGTCGGGATCGACCGACGCCCGGCCGAAGCCGACGAAGTGCGGATCGAGCGGGGCGTCCTCGCGTGTGTCGTCGACGCTGGCATAGCGGCCGGCGGCATTGGCCTGCCAGATCTCGATCATCGCATCGAGGATGGCCACGCCCTTCGCGTCGAAGATCTGCCCCGCGATCTCGATCACCTCGCCTTCGGGGATGCCGGTCGGCGCCGAAAGGTTGAGCACATAATGCTCTTCCCCGAACAGATCGGGCCGCGCGCCCATATCGGACTTGCCGACCAGATCTGCTCCGCCCTTCCACGGCAACCCATAGTGAAAGAACGGCCCGACTGTCTGCGACGGCGTCTGCCCGAAGATCGTCGGATCCTGATTATCCAGCCGGGGCGCGGACTCGCGGTCTTCCAAGGGTATGTTGGCGACAACCGTCTCAATGGTCATGATCGTGATCCTCGAACGGCGTTTCGTTGCGGCCCTTCAGCACGACGTCGAACAGATAGCCCAAGGCCCAGGCGGGCTTGGTCGTCTTGATGTCGAACCGCCCGACCATTCGCTGTCGCGCGGGCATCGGGACGGCATTGGCGATCGGATCGATCTCGATCAGCGGATCGTCGGGAAAGTACATCTGCGTCACAAGCCGCGTCGCGAACGCCGGTCCCAAGAGTGACAGATGGATATGCCCCGGCCGCCACGCATTCATGTGGTTGCCCCACGGGTATGCGCCAGGCCTGATCGTCACATAGCTGTAGCGCCCCTCGGCATCCGTCACCACACGCCCAGCCCCGGTGAAGTTCGGATCGAGGGGGGCGTCCCAATTGTCCACCGAGTGGACATAGCGGCCCGAGGCGTTGGCCTGCCAGATTTCGATGACCGTATCGGGGACAGCGCGCCCACGATCATCAAGCACCCGTCCAGACACTATGATGCGCTGGCCCTGTGGCACGTCTTTGTGCTGCGCGGTCAAGTCGATTCCGGACGGGCCGACCATCAGCCGGTCCCAGGCACCGGGTCCGGTCGTTTCGGTCAGCGTCGGCGGGATCATGATCAAGGGCTCACGCGGGCTGCGATCCACGGTCGAACGGTAGTCCGTCGACAGCGACGGCGCGAAATCCGCGTCTTCGCGGGTATAGGGCATCACGTCGCTCATGCCGCAACGCTCTCGAACGCCGCCGCATCGAACGCCGCGCCGGTTTTGCTCCGCATTTCCTGTAGCGTCACGCCCGGTGCGAGCTCGACCAATGTCAGCCCGCCAGCCTTCTTGTCGCAAGCTAACACGCACAGATCGGTGACGATCAGATCAACCACGCGCTTGCCGGTGAGCGGCAGCGTACACGCTTCCAGGATCTTGGGCTCGCCCGCCTTGTTTGCGTGATCCATCACGACAACCACTTTCCTCACCCCAGCGACGAGATCCATTGCGCCGCCCATGCCCTTCACCATCTTGCCGGGAATCGTCCAGTTGGCGATGTCGCCATTGGCGGCGACTTCCATCGCCCCCAGCACCGCCATGTCGATATGCCCGCCGCGGATCATTGCGAAGCTCTCTGCGCTGGAGAAAAAGCTCGATGTTGGCAGCGCGGTGATCGTCTGCTTGCCTGCATTGATCAAGTCTGGATCGGCCTCACCCTCGAACGGGAACGGCCCCATGCCAAGCATCCCGTTTTCCGACTGCAGCGTCACGTTCACGCCGTCGGGGATGTAATTCGCAACGAGTGTCGGAATCCCGATGCCAAGATTGACGTAATATCCATCCTGCAGTTCGCGCGCCGCGCGCGCCGCCATCTGTTCTCGTGTCCAGCCCATTACGCCACCTCCCGCTGACGTACGGTCAGCTTCTCGATCCGCTTCTCATTGATCGTCGACAGCACGATGCGGTCGACATAGATGCCGGGCACATGGATGCAGTCGGGATCGAACGTTCCGGCTTCCACGATCTCCTCGACCTCGACGACGGTCACCTTGCCCGCCGTCGCCATGTTCGGGTTGAAGTTGCGTGCGGTCTTGCGGAACATCAGGTTACCCGCCGGGTCGGCGCGCCACGCCTTGATGATGGACAAGTCGCTTCGCAGCCACGTCTCGCGGACATAGTCCTCGCCATCGAACGTCTCGACCGGCTTGCCTTCAGCCACTACCGTGCCGACGCCGGTCTTGGTGTAGAAGGCCGGGATGCCCGCCCCCCCCGCCCTGATCCGCTCAGCTAGAGTCCCCTGCGGCGTCAATTCCAGCTCAAGCTCGCCGCTCAGATATTGCTGCTCGAACAGCTTGTTCTCGCCGACATAGCTCGCGATCATCTTGGCAATCTGCCGGCTTTCCAGTAGTGTCCATAGCCCAAACCCATCGGCGCCGGCATTGTTGGAGATCACCGTCAGCCCAGTGACCCCGCTCGCGCGGATCTCGGGAATCAAGCTTTCGGGATTGCCCGACAGGCCGAAGCCGCCGGACATGATCGTCATGCCGTCGGATAAAAGCCCCTCGAGAGCCGCCGCTGAACTACCGTAGATCTTATCTTTCATTCTGCTCGATCTTTCATTTCGGGGCCAGAATATGTGCTGAATTACAGAATCTCTTAGATTACGCCGGTTTTCAGCCCAGCGATAAGCAAGTCCATTACCGCCTCGACGCCGTCCGGCCGAGCGTCGCCGCGTGTGACGAAATAAGGGTGCTGAAAGCGGCTAGTCCCTTCGTGAATCGCGCGAGCCGCACGTGATATGTCATTCACTTTGAACTCACGGCGCTTTACGCCATCCGCAACAATAGCGGCGATTTGCTCACGCAAATGCGAAACATGTTCTGCAATCACGTCGCGTGATGCTTCTGCCAACGAATTATACGTAGCGAACAACTCCGGATCACTTGCCAATTTGTCGAGCTTGACCGCAATAAGCCCATCTACCCACCCACGGAGCCGAGCTTCGGCCGGAGAATCTTGCGCGACGAAACAGTAAAGAGGCTCGGCAATGCCGCGCAGCCAGCGCGCTGCGACCATATCCTGAATATCGGCTTTGCTGTTAAAGTGTCGGTACACGTTCGCGTGGCTCATCCCCAGATGGCGCGCCACGTCCACGACCTTCGTCTTTGCAGGACCATGCCGACGCAGAAGATCTTCCGCCGCCTGCAAAATGCGCTCGCGCATATCGGGGACGTCGGAAACCGGTGTAGAAGTCTCAGCCAAATTCAATTCCCATCAAGCGGCACAACCGATGTGTAGGAGCCGACACGAAATGCCTCAAGCAAAGCCGCGTGGATATTATTCGCTTGCACGTACTCGGCCAATCCGGATCTGCTCTTCGATGAACGAGCGCTCGTACCATTCGCCGTGCAGACCGGGACGCAGCCGAATCGGCAGCTTTACCTTCGCGATCGGCGGCGCTTCGAAATCCGCCGTATCGACCAGCCACAATTCGGAAAGCTGCTGCCCCGTCATGTGAGTGATGAGAAAGGCAAGATAGCCATCGGCTTCAGGCGCGTCCGGCGACCGCGGGATGAAGATCGGCTCCTGGAAGATCACCTCGTCCGGGCCGGTGTGATAGATGGTCTCACCACTCGTCACGTCGATCTTCGCGATGGTCCGGAACATCATCTTCTTGCCCTGCGCGAAGGCCTGGCCCGGCGTCTGCACCATCATGAAGTGGGTGCGATAGGCCTGCCCCTGCCAGCGGTCGTCGACGATCGGGAACTCGCCAGTAGCTGGCGACAGCACCGTCTCGACGATCTTGCCTTCGTTGTCATCCAGATCGACGGTCCACCGGGTCAACCGGCACAGCGACTTCTCTTCGTCGAATGGCGCGCCGTTGATGTCGGGAAAGAAGGGGAAGGCATTGCCGTGCGCGACCGGCGCATCGAGATGCATGCGCCGGCCTTCCTGAAATCCGTTGGCGAAATGCTGCGCGAAGCGGTTCGGACCGCTGAACCAGCGAACCTCGTCGCCGCGGCCATAACGCGGAAGAACGCCGACATAGCTGTCCTTCGAGGGGTCGAAGCGGAAGTGGACGTCCATCTTCTTCAGCCGCTCGATGTCACTGGTTACCGCGGTCAGCGGAAAGGCGACATAGTCCTCGCCGATGACGAATTCGTGGATCATTCCCGAATACGGTGCCTCCAGCCACGCCTCGTGGATGATCTCACCGTCCGGACTGATGACGTAATAGGCCAGGTCACGCGTCGCTTCGCCCTTGGCGGCATAGCCCATGGCGAACATCTCGCCGGTCTTCGGGTCGACTTTGGGATGCGCGGTAAAGGTCTTCGACGACAGCTTGCCGCCAAAATCGGTGTAGCCGACCGTTTCGAGGGTGATGGGATCCATCTCCAATGGCGGACTGTCCTCCTTCATCGCAAGCAGGCGCCCACCGTGCAGCTGGATGCCGGTGTTGGCGGTACCGCGGATCTGACCCCGGACTGTGGGATCGTCGTCGAAGGGATTGCGGTAGGCGCCGAACAGCGAACGGCGTGCCGCGCGCTCCAGCTTCAGCTTGTCGGTCAATGCATATTTCGATTTGAAGTCGACATGACCGTCGCGAAACGTGAAGGTCGTGACCATGCCGTCGCCGTTGAAGGCGATGTCCTTGCCTGATTTGGCAGGAAACGCAGGATCGGGACCGACGCGATAGAAGGTGCCGTCGAGATGAGCCGGGACCTCGCCCTCGACCTCCAGCTCGAAGATGTCTCCTTCGAACCGGTTCGGCTTCATGAAGCCGGAATAGACGAACTCATTGGGAAACAGCGTGGACATCACGACCTCCTTTTGTGCCTAGAACGCCCAGAGCTTTTGCGCATTGCCGCCCAACACCGCAGCGCGGGTGACGTCATCGATGTTCAACGCTGTGACGTGTTCGGCACCCAGGTCGACAAACGGATAGTCGGTCCCGAACAAGATGCGGTCCCACCCGACGATGCCACCCACCATCTCGATGAACGGCGGGTAGAACGAGCAGGTATCGTACCAAAAGCGTTTAGCGAACATACTCGGCAATTGGGTGATATGCGCACGGCAATCGGCATAGTTCCGATATCCATTGTCGAGCCGTTCGAGCAGGTCGACGAACGCAGCGCCGGTATGCGCTACCACGAACGGGAAGTCCGGGTAACGCTCAAAGACGCCGGCATAGATCAGCCGTGCCATGGCCAGACTGGTGTCGTAGAGAAAGCCCACCCTTACCCCCAACGCGAACTCGTCCATCGCGCCAGCGAAGGTCGGCACCATCGGGTGCTCGACGACCGGAAAACGAAGCTCGTTCAGTCGGGCCCAGAGCGGCTCCAGGCGGGTATCGCTTAGAGGGACGCCATCGAGGTTGGAGCCGAGCGAAAGCCCTACGACGCCAGGCGCCGTCCGCACCCGCTCCAGCTCTGCCAAGGCAGCTTCGACGTCGGGCAGCGGAAGAGTGACGACCGCGCTCAACCGGTCGGGATCGGCGGCGATCCGCGCGATGATCCGGTCGTTTTCCGCCCTACACAGCGCGATGCGTGCCTCCGGCGGAAATTCATAGATACTGGGGGTGGAGAGCGATAGGATGCGCCGGTCGATCTGCTTGGCGTCCATATCGCGCAACAGCTCGTCTGGATCGAACATCCGATCCCAAAACGGCAACCAGTTCGATCCGTTACGCTTCAGGAAATGCACCCCGGCGGCGCGCCTTTCCACCGTCACGCCCGGCAAGGCTTCGAGCGCCTCGTAAAAGGGGCGCGCCGTATAATGTCCGTGAACGTCGATCCGCACCGGCTCCTACTCCCTTAGAACTGGCTGACGAACTTGGTGTCGAGATAAGGCTCGAGACCCTCGATACCTCCCTCGGAACCATAGCCCGAAGCCTTCATGCCCCCAAACGGCGTTTCCGGCGAGGCGATGGAGGTGGGCGCGCCTACCGCAAAGCTGTTGATCCCGATCATGCCCGCCTCGATCTCATCGGCGACGCGGATGGCAGTCGCGTTGTCGCGGGTGAAGCAATAAGCCGAGAGGCCGAACTCCGTGGCGTTGGCCTTGGCGATAGCATCGTCGGTGTCGGTAAAGCTGTTCAACGCAATCAAAGGCCCGAATGGCTCCTCATGCATCACCCTTGCATCGTCCGGCACGTCGGCCAGGACAGCCGGAGTGATAAAGTGGCCAGTGTCACCGACACGCTTTCCACCGCATAGGAGCCGGGCCCCCTTGCTCACCGCGTCGGCGATCAGCGCCTCGATCCACGGCACGCGGCGCTCGTGCGCCAATGGTCCCATCTGCGTATCCGGTGCAAAGCCGTCGCCGACCTTGATCGATCCGACCAGTTCGGCCACCCGGTCGCAGAACCGGTCGTAGCTACGCTCCTGCACATAGAACCGCGACGGCGAAATGCACCCCTGCCCGCTGTTGCGGAACTTGCGCGCGTAGGTCAGTTGCGCGACGTCCTCGATATCCGCATCGTCGAAGATCAGGATCGGCGCATGGCCACCGAGTTCCATAACCGAGCGCTTGACCTGCCGCGCGGCAAGGCTCGCCAGTTCGGCGCCGATCGCGGTCGATCCGGTAAAGGCGAAGCCCTTGATCCCGGCGTGCGTCAACAGATGCTGCGAAACTTGCGCAGGCACGCCGAAGACCACCTGGAGCACGCCCTTCGGCAAACCCGCTTCGTCGAAAGCCTCCGCGATCGCGAGCGCCGAATTCGGCGTCTCCTCGGCAGGCTTGATGATGCACGAACACCCCGCAGCCAGGACCGACGAGATTTTCCGCACAGGGATCATGAAGGGATAATTCCACGGCGTGAAGGTCGCGACCGGGCCGATCGGCGTCTTCATCACCATCTGTCGCTGGCGGGGCACCCGCGACGGGATCAGGCGCCCGTAGATGCGCCGTCCTTCGTCCGCGTCCCAATCCAGGAAGTCGGGCGTGCCGGTGATCTCGCCCCTGGCCTCGTGGAGCGGTTTTCCCTGCTCCAGCGTCATCTGAATCGCGATCTCCTCGCTGCGCTCTCGCAGGAGTTCGGCGGCCCGTCGGAGAACCTTCGCCCGATCATAGGCGGATGTAGCGCGCCAGATTTGAAAACCCCGCTGCGCCGCAGCAACCGCCCGGTCGAGATCCTTCTCATCAGCCAGCGGCAGCTCAGCGAGCACCTCCCCCGTTGAAGGGTTGACTACCGGCATCGTGCCACGGTCATCCGGACCCAGCCGCTCGCCGTCGATCCAGAGAAAGGGCGTTTTGTAACTGTGCATGGTCCTCCACCGGCGTTGCAAGCCGTTCAGCTATTGGGAATGAACATAGTTCGTAGGCAACTTGCCGGGTGCGCCCGACAGTGTTCAGAAGGCGCGGAACGGCCTGCGACGATGATCGAGCAACACGGCAACACCCTCCAAACCCAAACGTAACGCCCCTCCAATTTTCACCATTGGATTGATGACAGAGCTTGAGTGTCAACACCAGTAACCTGTCACTTTGATGAACGCAACCGGTTGAATGACATAAACTGAAGGTTGACACCTGTCACTCAAAAGGCAAAGTCATGCCAACGGGCCGGCAGAGCCATCGACCGTGAGGAGAGGATAGCATGAAGCACGCAACTATAATTTTCGGCGCGGCAGGTCTTCAACGCACTGCCAGCGCACTGGTGATTGCCACCGCCATGATCGCACAGGCGCAAGCGCAAAATGCGCCGGCACAGCCTGTCCGTCAGAGCCCGGCCGTTGCGCCTGGAACCTTGCCTTCCGAGCAAGCGTCCCCGACGAGCACGGCCGATGCAGCAACCACGGCCGACGCCGCAACCGGTAATTCCTCGACCAGTACGGGCGATATCGTCGTCACCGGGTCGCGCCTGTCAACGACAGGCTTCACCGCGCCGTCGCCGACCACCGTCCTCGGCTCCGCCTTGCTGGAGCGGCAGGGACAATCCAACGTCGCCGACTTCATCAATCAGATCCCGGCGGTCCGTTCGTCGGCGACGTCCTCGACGTCAACCGCCACCTCCTTCCGCGGGGGGGCCGGCGGCAACTTCGTCAACCTTCGCGGTCTCGGCGTCACGCGCACGCTGGTGCTCATCGATAGCGAGCGGGTCGTGCCCACCACGACGACCGGCACCCTCGATCTCAACATCATCCCGTCGATCATGCTCGATCGCGTCGAAGTCGTCACCGGCGGCGCATCGGCTGCGTACGGTTCCGATGCGGTGGCGGGCGTGGTCAATCTCATCCTCAAGAAGAAGTTCGTGGGCCTTCAGGCCGAAGGACAGGCAGGCGTCACCCAATATGGTGATAACCAGACTTATCGCGCCGGTATCATAGGCGGCTTCGACTTCGGCGCGGGCGGGCACGTGCTGCTCGGCGGCGATTATGCGGAGAGTGCGGGTATAGGCACGCTGCAGGCCCGCGACTGGTCGCGTCGCGCTGGCGGAATCGTGGCGGGTGCCAATGGCGTTCAGTATTTGGTGAGCGACCTCCAGCTCAGCAATCAGACGTACGGCGGCATCATCAACAGCGGCCCACTTCGCGGCACGGCCTTTGGCGCGGGCGGCGCACCGTACAGCTTCGCGTACGGCAACAATTTCGGCAATGCCACGTCCACTACCCAGCAAGGTGGCGGAAATCCGCGCAGCTTCAACTACGATGCAGCGCAAATTTCCATGCCTTACAAACGGTACACCGCCCTCGCCCGTGTCGACTATGAGTTCAGTCCCGCGTTTAACGTGCATGCAACTGTCAACTACGCCGGCTCTGGCGCTCCTCACACGCTCCTCTATGCTCGCGATGCGGCGCTCTCGATCCGGAACGACAACGCATTTCTGCCGCAGTCGGTGCGAACGGGGATGGCGGCGGCAGGCGTCAGCACCATTACGGTCGGTCGGATTTCCCGCGACCTGGGTGCCTATGTCTACTCCGATGACAACACGTTGTGGCGCGGCAGTGTTGGCGTAGACGGGGCGTTGGGGGGCGGTTGGAAGTACGACGCCTATGTCGGCTACGGTCGCAATAAGATCGACTACGACTTGACCACGCGGATCGATGGCGCCCTGCCCGGCGATCCCGTGGGAACACGCCGGTTCCAGAACGCCATCGATGCGGTGACCAATTCGGCGGGCCAGATCGTCTGTCGCGTCAACCGAGTCACGGTAACATCGCCCGGATGCACCCCGTTTAACATTTTCGGCGAGAATTCGTCCCTGACGGCTGCCCAACAAGCTTGGCTAGTCGGCACCCAGCACGTCAGTCAAATCACGGAGCGGACCTCGGCGGCCGCCAATATCGCCGGTAGTCCGTTCTCGACCTGGGCCGGTGCGGTGTCGGTAGCGGTCGGAGCCGAGTATCGGCGCGACAGCCAGGATGTCACTGTGGACGCGGGCTCATTGGCACGCGCGTTCAATCTCGGGAACACCCAGCCGATCGCCGGATCCACCACCGTCTATGAAGGCTATGGCGAAGTCGGTGTTCCGCTTTTGCGGGACGTCCCATTCTTTCAAAGCCTCGAGGCGAACGGAGCCGTGCGGCAGACGCATTACTCGCAGGCGGGGAACGTCACCACATGGAAGGGCGGCTTGACGTGGGAAGTAAACGACAGCTTGCGCTTCCGTGGCACCCGCTCGCGCGATATCCGGGCGCCGAACCTGTCCGAGCTTTTCCAGCCGCTGACGACGTCCCAGAACGCCGTCATCTACAATGGCGTCTCGACGTTGGCGAATACCAGGACGACCGGCAATCCGAACCTGAAGCCCGAGCGGGCCGATACGCTGAGCTTCGGGCTTGTCCTCTCGCCCACTTTCTTGCGCGGCTTTCGGTTCAGCGTGGATTATTACGACATTCGTCTGAAGGGAGCGATCGCGACGGTGGCTTCGCAGGCGCTCATCAACGGCTGCCAACAGCAAGGTCTGACAGACTATTGTTCGCGGATCAGCGTCGTAAGCGGCGTACCGCTCATCGACAGTTCGCCAGCCAATTTGAACAGCATCCGCACCAGCGGGCTGGACTTTGAATTGGCTTACGGGTTTCAGGCCCTGGGCGGTCGGTTCGACCTTAGCACCTATGCCACCTACGTCGACAAGTTCACGACGAGCGACGCCCTCGGTACCTTCAATCGTGCCGGCGAGATCAGCGGAGGATTCTTTTTCCCCGGAGATGATACGCCGCACTGGACCGGATCTGCCAACGTCAACTACAACGTGAACAATCTGAATATCCTGGCGAACGTCCGGTACACCGGCAGTTCCGTACTCGATAAATTCGCCCCTGCAGGGAAGCTGGTGGGTCCCAACAAGGTTCCGGCCATTGCCTATCTGAACCTTTCGGCCGAGTGGACTGTACCGACATCGACCCGAGGGAAGTTCCAATTCTTCGGTGGCATCGACAACGTCTTCAACACCGATCCGCCGAGCGAAATTCCGTATCAGTACTTCAACCGCGGAACCGCTGCGAGCTATTACGATGTTCCCGGCCGGCGGTTTCGGTTCGGCGCCCGAGTCCGGTACTAAGGGTGCAGTCCCGCGATGTCCGCATACCATTGAGAGCCAAAATACGGCGGTGCGATCCCATGCCTGACTCTGCAAATGGAGTGCGACTTTCCCCGTCCAGCCAATGCAGATGTCAGGCTCCGGCCTGACAACCGATGAACCGTTCGTGTTCGACGTTCTCAAATAGCATATAAGGAGAAGGCAGATGACAGCCGTGGCGGATAGGAGAGACCAGTTTTGCCTCCTGCAAGCACGACCCGTCCATCTGGGGACGCGAGCATGAGCGTTGCTCCACGGGATGCTCGCTACACGCTTGCGTTGCTCACCGCCGTCTATGCCCTGGGCTACGCCGATCGAAACATCATTAACTTGCTGCTTGATCCGATAAAGCAGGAGTATCAGCTCTCCGATACGATCATGGGCTTGATCACCGGGTTCGGTTTCACCGCATTCCAGACGCTGCTGGGTATCCCGCTTGCGCGCCTGGCCGACACCTCCCGCCGCGTGACCGTCCTGATCGTCGGACTTTTGATGTGGAGCGTGATGACGGGTCTCAGCGGGCTTGCGACAAGCGCTATCCTGCTAGCGATCGCGCGCATGGGCGTCGGCGTCGGTGAGGCGTGCCTGACCGGTCCCGCTCACGCCCTGCTGTCCAGCAACTTCGAAAAGGCCGAACGTCCGCGCGCATTTTCCATCATGGGTGCGGGGGGTGAGATCGGGGTGATCCTGGCCTTTCTCGTCGGTGGCTGGGTCAGCCACATCTGGGGCTGGCGGGCCGCGTTTTTCGTCGCAGGCCTGCCCGGCATCGTCCTCGCCGTGATCATGCACCTGACGCTCAAGGAGCCTCCGCGAGGGGAGACCATCGACCGCCTGCCGGCTCTGCCGTTCGGTGCGGCCCTGGCCGAACTGGCGCAGCGACCCAGTTTTGTTATCGCCGTACTGGCCAGCATGGCGATGGGTCTCAACATCTTCGGGATCCAGGTTTGGAGCCCGAGCTATCTTCGCCGCATCTATGCGTTGGATACCGCATCCGTCGGGACGACCATCGCCCTCCTGCGCGCGGGCCTGAGCGTCACAGGCGCGGTTGCCGGTGGGTCGATCGCTACCTGGTGCGTCCGTCGCTACGGGCAGCGGTGGTTCATGCTGTTTCCCGCCTGCATCTGCGGTGTATCGGGGCTGGCGCTCCTCGCCTTCCTCTTCGCACCAAGTCTTGCCGTCGCCATCGTCTGCCTGGGATTGGTCAACATGACCATCGGAGCGCAACTCGGGCCGGTCTTCTCGCTGATCCAGACCGTCTCGCCGATCCGGAGCCGAGCGCTTGCGGCCGCATTGTTCGTATCCCTCACGCAGCTGTTCGGCATGGGCCTGGGCGCACTGGCGATCGGTGCGACCAGCGATGCGCTGCATGCCAGCCATGGCGAAGCTGCGTTGCGCTACGCCCTCCTGATCCCGGCGGCGGGCGCGCTGCTGGCCTGCCTGCTCTATGCCTTCGGCGCGCGGTATGTCGCGCACGATATCGAACGCGCCGAAAGCGCCGTCTCCTAAACTGTTCTTGGTCTTGAAGGGTCTGTCATGCCTATCGAACTTACGCCCGATATCCAACCCACTCGCGTCAGTGAGCCCGAGCTCGACTTCGTCATGCAGACCCGTGTGCTGGTGAACCCCAAACTCCGGGTGCTGGGTAACGTCGGCGGATCAGGTGACCGCAAGATGCTGGAAATTCTGGGCGGTGACTTCGAGGGGCCCAAATTGCGCGGAAAGATCCTTCCCGGCGGCGGTGACTGGCCTCTGCTGCGCCCAGACGGTGTAGGTATCGTAGACGCGCGCTATACGTTCGAGACGGACGACGGCGTCTATATCAACATCATCAACACCGGATATCGCCACGCGCCGCCGGAAACGTTGGCGGTGCTCGACGCCAAGCGCGCAGTGGCCGATCCGAACGGCTACTATCTTCGAACCTATACCCGCTTCGAAGCGCCGCTAGGCAAGTATGAATGGTTGTCCAAGCACGTGTTCGTCGGCATTGGTGAGCGGCACCCTGAGGTGCTGTTCCTGCGCTACTTCATGCTGCTGTAATGGCGGTTTTTCTCCGGACCGAGCAGGCGTTCGCACAGGAGCGCGGGCGCGTGTCCGCCCCGCGCCGATAGATTTCCTTAGATGAAACCTGTCTTCGCCCCGATCACTAGCGCCCTGCCCCCTCTGCCGACGGCCCTGAAACCGTGCGATCAGGCCGACCATATGGTCCAGTCGCGGTCAGAGGACGGTTCTGATCGACATGCAGGTCGCCGGAACCCCATTTTCCCTTGCCAAGAGTAAAGCGGATGACCCGACCGAGCAGCGCCAAGGCTAGCCCACTGAAGTCGATCTTCATCGTCTCCAGCGGCAACTTCCTGGAAATGTATGATTTCATGGTCTTTGGCTATTACGCCAAGGCGATCGGCGCCACGTTCTTTCCGACACAGAACGAATCCGCATCGATCCTTCTTTCGCTGATGACCTTCGGGGCGGGCTTCCTGATGCGGCCGGTCGGCGCATTGGTTCTCGGAGCGTATATGGATCGGCACGGGCGTCGGCGCGGTCTTCTGCTGACGCTGGCCCTGATGGGTGTCGGCACCTTGTCGATCGCCTGCATGCCGTCCTACGCGCAAATTGGCATATTCGCGCCGCTGCTCATCCTGGCGGGACGTCTCATCCAGGGGTTGTCTGCGGGCGTAGAGGTCGGCGGGGTATCGGTGTATCTGGCGGAACTGGCATCGCCGAACAACCGTGGCTTCTACGTGGCATGGCAGTCCGCGTCTCAACAGGTCGCGGTGGTATTCGCCGCGCTGATCGGATTGGCAGTGAGCTATACGCTGCCGCCGACGGAGATCGCGTCCTGGGGTTGGCGGATACCCTTCTTCATTGGATCCGCGCTGCTTCCCTTCCTGTTTGTCATACGCAGCATGCTGCAGGAAGATGTGAGCGCGTTGGAGGAAAGCCGCCCCGACATGAAGGCGATCTTCGCGACGGTCGCGGACCATGCAGGCGTCATCACGCTCGGCGCCTTGATGGCGGTCATGACGACCGTTTTCTTCTACATGATCACCGCCTACACGCCGACCTACGGGAACAGCGTGCTGAAATTGTCGGCGCCAAGCGCGATGACCGTTACCTTGTGCGTCGGGCTTCTCAACTTTGCGATGCTGCCGACGATGGGGGCATTATCGGACCGTATCGGACGTACGCCGCTGCTGATTGGATCGGCGCTGCTGGCCATAATGACCGGCTATCCAGCGCTTGCCTGGTTGACTAGCGCACCCAGCTTCGGTCGACTGCTTGGTGTCGAACTATGGCTCGCTCTGGTCTACGCTGCATATAATGGCGCGATGGTCGTCCACCTCGCCGAAGTAATGCCGGCGCGCGCACGCACGGCTGGATTTTCGCTTGCCTATAGCTTGGCGACGGCGATTTTCGGTGGATTCACGCCGGCCTTGTCGACCTACCTGATCGCCCGCTCCGGCAATCCCGCGATGCCGGGTGTCTGGCTGTCGTTCGCAGCGGTCATCAGTCTGGCGGCAACGCTATTGCTCGCCAGATCGAACCAGAAAACCTTCCGGGATCGGCCGTTGCCGTTCGGCTCGGAAAAGCGCGACGGCGAGCTGAAATAATGCTGCCACCTTTCGCTGCCAACGCCCCAACCCTGTTTGGAGAAATGCCATGAAGACGACCCGGTATTTGCAGTCCCGCCGCTGTGCGCTGATGCTCACAGCCAGCGCTTTGCTGGGGGCAGGCAATGCGCAGGCGCAGCGCGTTGCGACGAATGTCGGCTACGGTGCGAAGGTCGCCGATCCCGGCCGTGGCGTCCCGAATCATCCGGATCAAAAGCAGGAGCTGGCGCTCAAGATCGAAGCGCCATTCACAGTCGCCGCCGTTGGCGATCTGTTGCAGTTCCAGCCGTTCGCGAATACCGCCGATCTTCGAACCCAGTCGCTGCTGGATGTCTTGCGGAAGGCCGACGTTGCCGTCGGCGATTTCGAGAACGAGATCATGGATTTCGATAATTTCGGGCATGCCGGCGGCAATCTCGCGACCAAGGAGGTGGCCGACGATTGGGCGCTCATGGGCATCGACATGGTGAGCCGCGCCAACAACAAGTCGAACCGCGCTCCCGGTATCTGGGAGAACTTTCATCAGGTCGAGCGCGTCGGCATCATCCATACGGGGGTCGCCCGTAGCCTCCCCGAGGCCCGCATGGCCCGCTACTTCGCGACTCCCAAGGGACTGGTGGGCGAGATCGGTGTATCGGCCGATGGCGGGTTGGACATGTGCTGCGGCGGTGGCCAGATCGTCCGCGTCACCCCGGCCCAGCTCACGGCCGTTCGTGGAATTCGCGACTCAATTCTGGCGCGGCGTAACGAGGTCGACGTACCTGCCCGCAACCCGCCCGCCGAGCCGGAGGGCAGCGTGTCGGTGTTCGGTGTGACCTTCCGTCTACCCGGCGTAGAAGGTGAAACGGCTCCTCCCTCCGCGGCAGAGGACGCGTATCGCGAGGTCGCCCCCGGCCCGCAGGACGCTTACAAGAACTCGCTCCATCTGACCCTGTTCCACGGCGTAACCGCCGCGCAGATGGCGATGCTGCGCGGCATCGCCGGTGTCGTCGGAAGCGGCGACCTCGAAGCATTCGGTACGCGATTCCGCCTGATGGACCGGCCTGGCGAACACAGCTTCGACATGGATCCCAAGGACCTCAAGGACATCCTCGTTCAGGTCCGCACCGCAAAGCAGGCTTCAGACCTTCTGATCCTGAACGCGCACTGGCATCAGAACCGATACGATTTCCAGGCCTATTCTCACGACCATTTTCCGGCCGACTTCGAAATTGCGTTTGCCCATGACGCGATCGACCAAGGCGTCGATGTCTTTGCCGCGCAAGGCGTACACACGATCAAGGGGATCGAAATCTACAAGGGCAAGCCAATCTTCTATGGCTTGTCCAACTTCATTTTCCAGTCGGCGATCATGCCCGAAAGCAAAGGAAAACTGCCGAGTGTGCCTGGCGTCGAGCATCTGGTCGAGCGACGGCGGCGCGGCGGCGGATTGTCTGTGGGCGACGAACGCGGCAAACCAGCCACGGCTGACGAAAACGCTATCGTCGGTGAGCATGAAGTACAGGGCTTTTGGCAGCTGAAGGCCAATCTGGAAGCGATCCTCGCCGAAACACGGTTCGATCATGGGCGACTGGTCGAAGTGCGGCTCCATCCGGTCGATCTCGGGCAGACGCCGCGTCCCGGAACGCAGATCGGTATACCCCGCGTTCCGACGCCCACGGTGGCGGCAAAAATCCTGGCTGAGATCATCGAGTATTCAAAGCCGTTCGGTACGAAGATTACTATCGAAAACGGGGTCGGCGTGATCAAGCTTTGATCGATATTGAGACGTGAACTGAAAGGCCATGAAGTACGTTGACCGACAAGGGCATGTCAGGCGCACGCCGGTGGCAACAATTTCTATTGCATCTTCGTTGAGCTGAGAAAATTCGCAATACTATTTGCCAGCCATTCTACCGCGACCGCATCCGTCTCTTATCGATAATTACCGAATTATTTTAATAGAACAGATCAGCTTGGACTAAAATTCTTATCAAGAGTGGAACAATGGCCAAGGATCCGCGGGCAATAATCGATGCACAACCGATGTCGCGCTTTCAATGGGGCATCGTTGCGACGATGGTTGGATTGAACGCGCTCGACGGGTTCGACGTTCTGTCGATCAGCTTTGCATCGCCTGGGATTGCCGCCGCCTGGGGGATCGATCGCGCCGCCTTGGGCTTCGTCCTGTCGATGGAACTGGTTGGAATGGCGATCGGGTCGCTGATACTGGGCGGCGTCGCCGACAGGATCGGTCGGCGTGCGACGATCCTTGGCTGTCTCGCAATTATGGCCTGCGGTATGTTCGGCGCGTCCACCGCTCGCGACGTGTTCACCTTGTCAGGCTGGCGCGTGCTGACAGGCGTCGGCATTGGCGGAATGCTGGCCGCGACGAATGCAGCGGTGGCGGAAGCCGCCAATGCGCGACGGCGCGCGCTATGCGTCGTCCTGATGGCGAGCGGCTATCCCGTCGGGAGCATCATCGGCGGATCGATCTCGGCCGTCCTGCTGACGCGCTACGACTGGTCAGCGGTGTTCGTATTCGGATCGATCGTGACGCTGTGCTTCATCCCGCTCGTCTGGTGGCGCGCCCCGGAATCAATCGCATTCCTGATGCACAGGCGTCCGGCAAACGCATTGGCGCGCATCGACGCCGCGTTGACCCGCATGGGGCATCCGACGATCGACGCGCTGCCCGATCCGGAACCGAAGGCTGCGTCGGTGCCGCTGGCCGAACTGTTCGCCCCGGCGTTGTCCCGCGCCACGATTATGCTGACGCTCGCATATCTGACGCACATCATGACCTTCTATTTCATTCTGAAATGGATTCCGAAGATCGTCGTCGACATGGGCTTCCCGCCAGCGGATGCCGCGGGCGTGCTGGTCTGGGCGAGTGTCGGCGGCGCGACGGGGTCTCTGGTGCTCGGCCTGCTCACGGCGCGCGTGCGGCTGTTCACGCTGACGGTCGGGGCGATGATCCTGTCGACCTTGCTAGTCATCGTTTTTGGACAGGGGCAGAGCGACCTCGCGAACTTGTCCGCGATTGCAGCAGCGACCGGGTTCGTGACCAATGCGGGCGTCGTTGGGCTCTACGCACTGATTGCTCAGACGTTTCCAACGAGCGTCAGGGCGACCGCCACGGGGTTCATCATCGGGGTCGGCCGAGGTGGGTCGGCGCTTGCCCCCACCCTGGCGGGGATATTGTTCGCGGCGGGGTACGGACTGTCCGGCGTGGCGTTTCTGATGGCGTTGGGATCGACGATCGCTGCGTTCGCTCTGTTGGCGATGCGGAGGCAATCCGTCGCGGGTTAACTCTCGGCATTCTAGTCGAGCCAAATATTGTTTTATTGAATAACAATCGAGTTGCAGGATCAAATTATTAGCTATACAAGATAACAATAATAAGGAGAGGAACTATGGTCGCCTTGGCAGAACCGTGTAGCAATGTCGGCAGCAGTACGACATTCGACCGCCTGAACCCCGTCACGGGACTGGTCGCCACCACCGCCGGCGCCGCAACGGTCGCCGACGCCAACGCCGCAGTCGATGCCGCCGCCGCAGCATTCCCCATTTGGTCCGCGCTGGGCCCCAACGCGCGTCGGGCTGTGCTCAACAAGGCTGCGGATGCGTTGGCAGCGAAGGCGGACCAGTTCGTCGATGCGATGATGGGCGAAATCGGCGCGACGGAGGGTTGGGTGCGGTTCAACCTGATGCTCGCGGTCGGCATGGTACGCGAGGCGGCGTCGCTGACGACGCAGATCGCGGGCGAGGTGATCCCGTCCGACAAGCCCGGCTGCATCGCTATGGCACTGCGCGAACCGGTCGGCGTCCTGCTGGGTATCGCGCCGTGGAATGCGCCGATCATTCTTGGCGTGCGCGCGATCGCCGTACCGCTTGCCTGCGGCAACACCGTCGTGCTGAAGGCGAGCGAGCAATGCCCCCGTACCCACTCGCTGATCGCCGAAGCGTTCGCTGAGGGCGGATTGCCCGAAGGTGCCGTGAGCATCGTCACCAACGCTCCCGCCGATGCGGGCGAGATCGTCGGCGCATTGATCGACCACCCCGAAATCAAGCGGATCAACTTTACCGGATCTACGCATGTCGGTCGTATCATCGCCCAGCGTGCTGCCGGGCACCTGAAGCCGGTGCTGCTCGAACTGGGTGGCAAGGCGCCCCTGATCGTGCTGGACGATGCCGATCTGGACGAGGCGGTGAAGGCCGCGGCGTTCGGCGCGTTCATGAATTCCGGCCAGATCTGCATGTCGACCGAACGGATCATCGTCGTCGACAGCATCGCCGATGCCTTTGTCGAGAAGTTCGCGGCCAAGGTCGGCACCATGCCGGTCGGCGATCCACGGCAGGGATCGACGCCGCTGGGCGCGGTGGTGGACCAGAAGACGGTGGATCACGTATCGTCGCTGGTCGCCGATGCGCTATCTTCCGGCGCGGTACTGATAAATGGCGGTGAGAGCGACGGCGTGCTGATGCCGGCGCACGTGATCGACAAGGTGATGCCAGAAATGAAGCTGTTCCGCGACGAAAGCTTCGGCCCGGTCGTCGGCATCATCCGCGCGCGCGACGAAACCCACGCGATCGAATTGGCCAACGACACGGAATACGGCCTGTCCGCCGCGGTCTTCACCCGCGACACAGCGCGTGGCCTGCGCGTCGCGCGCCAGATCAAATCCGGCATCTGTCACATCAACGGCCCAACCGTGCACGACGAGGCGCAAATGCCCTTCGGCGGCGTCAAGTCGTCCGGCTACGGCCGGTTCGGCGGGAAGGCAGGCATCGAGTCCTTCACCGAGTTGCGCTGGATCACGATCGAGACCCAGCCCGGCCATTATCCGATCTGATCTCCGTACAATCATTGCCTTGCACAGACAGGATCCACGTTCCTATGACCGAATACAGCAGCAACCAGACCGTGAGCTACGATGTCGTCGACGGCATCGCCTGGGTGAACTTCAACCGCCCGGACAAGCGCAACTGCATGTCGCCGACGCTGAACCGCGACATGATGGAAGTGCTCCACCTGCTCGAATTTCGCGACGATGTAGGCGTGCTGGTCCTGTCGGGCGAAGGCACGGCCTGGTCCGCGGGCATGGATTTGAAAGAGTATTTCCGCGAGACCGAGTCGAAGGGCCTCGGTGCGACACGTCAGGCGCAGCGCGAAAGCTATGGCTGGTGGCGTCGCCTGCGCTGGTATCAGAAGCCGACGATCGCGATGGTCAACGGCTGGTGCTTCGGTGGCGGATACGGCCCGCTGTTCGGATGCGACCTGGCCTTCGCGGCAGAGGAAGCGCAGTTCGGCCTGTCCGAGATCAACTGGGGTATCCTGCCCGGTGGAGGCGCGACAAAGGTCGCGGTCGAACTGCTGCCATTCCGCAAGGCGATGTACCACGCCATGATGGGCGAGAATGTCGACGGCAGGACCGCTGCCGAATGGGGCCTGGTCAACGAGGCACTGCCGCTCGCGCAATTGAAGGATCGCGTGACCGCGGTCGCCAAGGTCTTGCAGGCGAAGAACCCCGTCGCATTGAAGGCGACCAAGGACGCTGTCCGCCGGGTCTCGGTGATGAGCTATGACGATGCCGAGGATTACCTCATCCGCGCGCAGGAAGCGGCCAACAGCTACGACAATCATGGTCGCAAGGAAGGCATCCGCCAGTTCATCGACGAGAAAAGCTACAAGCCTGGTCTCGGCGCGTACGACAAGGACAAGGCTTCGGGTTGATCGACCGCTTCCCCTTTCCGGACCGGTTCCGGGAAGGAGGGAGCCCTGCCCTGTCATGCGGTTGCCCCCCGGCCCTTTTCAGGCGCGGGAATTCGAGGATGAACGATGCCCAAGGATCTTTCCCGCTTGCTGTCTCCACGTTCGGTGGTGATCGTCGGCGCTTCCCCGACCCCCGGCGCTCTGGGCAAATCGGTGTTCGACAATCTGGAACGGCACGGCTTTTCAGGCGACATCCACCTGATAAACCCGAAGCGGGAGACGATCGACGGCCGCATTTGCCTGAAATCGATCGACGACCTGCCATACGGCGTCGATGCCGCGGTGCTGGCGATCCCCGGTCCCGCGGTGCTGGAAACGGTGCGTGCGCTAGCCACCAAGGGCGTTGGGGCCGCGGTCATCTTCGCCGCCGGGTTTGCCGAAGGCGGCGAGGAAGGGCTTGCCGCACAGGCCGAGATAGCGCGCATTGCAGCAGACAGCGGCATGGTGATCGAAGGCCCGAACTGTCTCGGCATGACCAATTATGTCGCGGGCGTGCCGCTGACCTTCGTAGGGACGCCGGCGTTGCGGCTGGAGGGCAATGCCGGCATCAGCGTCGTCAGTCAGTCCGGCGCGATGGCGGTTGTGCTGGGCACGACTTTGATGGCCAAGGATCTTGGTATCGCGATTTCGGTATCGACCGGCAACGAGGCTGCGTCGGGCGTCGAGGACTATGTCGAACATCTGATCGATGCACCGCACACGCGTGTGATCGGGATGATCGTAGAGCAATTCCGCCAGCCTGCCCGCTTCCTGAAGCTGGCGGCGAAGGCGCGGGCGGCGGGCAAGCAGATCATCCTGCTGCACCCCGGAACATCAAGCGCGGCACGCGAATCCGCTGCGACACATACCGGTGCGATGGCCGGTGACTGGCAGTTGATGAAGACCAAGGTCGAACGCGCGGGCGTCGTCCTGGTCAAAAGCCTGGAGGAACTGGGCGATGTGCTGGACATTGCCTTCCGCGCGAAGCCGGTACGAAACGGCGGGACTGCGGTGCTGACCGAGTCCGGCGCGTTCAAGGCGTTGACGCTCGATCTGGCCGAACGGATCGGACTGTCGCTACCGCCGATTACCGGCGACACCGCTGCCGCGATGCGCGCGGCGATCCCCGATTTCATCCCCGTTTCCAATCCGATGGACCTGACCGCGCAGGCCTTGGTCGATCCGGATCTGTATCGCCGCACGCTGGCGCCGCTGCTGGCTGACGAAAATTATGCTGCGGTTGTGCTGGGGATCATCCAGACCGATCCGGCAACCGCGTCGCGCAAGTTCCCGCCGATCATCGATGCGGTCAACGGGCTCGCGCCGGACACGCCGGTGATCTTCGCCGGGCTGGACGACGGCGCGCCCGTGCCCGCGGATTATATCGCAGGACTGCGCGCGGCGGGCGTGCCCTATTTCGCATCGCCAGACCGCGCATTCCGCGCGTTGGCCCGCCTGATGGCAGCGGCAGCACGCAATACCGCAACGTCAGACGAAGCATCGACGACGATCGACATGCCGACCGGCGTCATCCCCGAATATCGCGCCAAGGAATTGCTCGCACCGCTGGGAGTCCCTTTTCCGCGCGGCTGCTTCGCGTCTTCGAAGGCCGAGGCTAAAGCGGCAGCGGCGCAGGTTGGCTATCCCATCGTGCTGAAGGCACAGGCTGCCACGTTGAGCCACAAAAGCGAGGCCGGCGGCGTGCTGTTGAACATCGCCGACGATACGGCGCTCGACACCGCGTGGGACACGCTATTCGCGAACGTCGCCGCCTATGACGCGACGATCGCGCTGGACGGCGCATTGATCGAGGCAATGGGCGCGCGCGGTACGGAATTGATCGTCGGCGCGCGCAGCGATCCCGAATGGGGGCCGATTATACTGGTCGGCTTCGGCGGCGTGCAGGCCGAACTCCTCCAGGACGTCAGGCTGCTCGCGCCCGACTTGACGCACGATGCGATCGTCGCCGAATTGAGGTTGCTGAAGAGCGGGGCGCTACTCGACGGGTTTCGCGGGTCCGCGCCGCTCGACGTAGACGCGGTAGCAGCGATCATCACCGCGGTGGGACGCGTATTGCTTGGCACGCCGGCGATCCGCGAGATCGATCTGAACCCAGTGGTGGTTTATCCGCGCGGACAGGGTGCGGTGGCATTGGATGCGCTGATCCTGGCGGCGTGGCGCTAAATTGTGGCGCGGTGCTTTAGCGTCGAACGGTCACTAAACAACTATCGTTGCGTGCAATATAGCGATATTAGAAATGAATGATTTTCAGTATGCAAGAACGATACTAGTATAAATCGCCTTACCTCAGGACTGCTCCCTCGTCTCAATCCGCATCAGGAGGTGGATTAACATATCTATTTCGTCATCGGCAAGATCGGACAGCAACCTTTCCTCGTGCAGACAAATTAGCCCAATGCATTTGTTAAGCATCTCGGTGCCCGTGTTACTAAGACGTAGTGCGAAGGCGCGCCGGTCCTCCCTCGACACTTCGCGTTCGACAAGATTCAGCCCGACGAGTTCGTTGATGATCGCGACCATGTTAGCCCGCTGGATGCCGAGGGTTCGACCGACCAAGCCCTGATTAATGTCTGGGTTAGCGGCAACGACGGACAGCACGGCGAACGGCACTTGGCGCATCCCTGTCCCTACAAGCGCGCGCGCAAAGTCGGCAGCGAACGCAGCCGAAGTGCGACGTAAATGGTAGCCGGCGAAATCTTTAAGTACGCCGAGTTCCACGCCGCTATCCGGTCCCTCTTGGGACAGCCTTGCCATGATCGTCGTCTCCTTGTCGCAAACTATATTGCGCCGTCAGCCGGGTTGCCAAAGGCGTCACGGGGAATCAAGTCGCTGGGCGTCAAGCTTGATCTTCCCTCGGTTTGACGGACACCGATGATAGGCTCTGCGGAGCCAGATGGTGGATGATGGCAAGTGCGACAAAACGTCGGTTCACGGATGAGTTCAAGCAGGATCTGGACCGCATTTGTCGACGACGACGCCGTCTCAGACGAGATCGGATGGGCGTCGCTGATGCTGTATGGCGGGCGGCGAGAACCCGAAGCTCGCCGGGTCACCTGGTTCGAACGCTACGCATAGCGTCGAATGCCTTCGGTCCGTCGGCATCTCCAGGCCCTCCTCCCACCCCTCGCGACGCCCCGCTCTCCAAGAAGACCGACGGGCGACGCAGGCTCCGCTTCTGCATGGTGAGATGACCACGTCTCCACTGGGGCGGATTCAGACGCTAGGCGGCTTGCTACGATCGAAATCGATCTTGAATGTTCCGTCAGCCTTTAAGACGTACGAACAATGATGCCAGTCCTCCTGGCCCTCTTTGAGCATGTCACGCCGCAATGCCGATAGAGCATCGTTGACGGATCGGTTCACGGATCGCTCACCTTCGACGCCTTCCACGAGCTTTCCGTTCTGCACCAAATCATACCGCCTCTCCAGCCAATCGTCATGAACTTCTGTGATGACTCTGATTTCAGATACTGTTTCACTAAGCATCGTTGCGATTGCGACGCCGATCTTCTCTAATTGACGACTACTTTCCATTGCAAATCACCTTCCATTCGCAACTTCACAAAGTTTTACCTTTCAGTCTATCGGGTACGTCACTTTGATAAACGATGGACGGTTCGATCCATTGGGTCACCCACGCCGATGCCGAGCGCTTCGGGGCGGAGCCCCGCAGGCAGACCGTCGCCGCTGTCCGGGATGTCAACAGTCCAATCCGCGGAAGTCATCGCAATTCGGTCAAAAGATCCCGACCCGTCCGCCTAGAGAATGATCGGTTTGTATGACGCGATTTTCTCCACGACACCCTCTACGTCAAGATCCTCGGCTTCGTCATAGAATTCCGAAGAGTGAAATATGTAGTTCGACCAATCTGGATCGGGTGATAGCCGCCCTATCTTTTCGTATGTTTCGTCCTGCTCTTCTTCTGGCTGTGGCAAGAGCATCTGACGGATCAAACGTGCAATCTCTGACTTGGTCTTGTCGTCCACGGTCATTTACCTCCCGAGTGATTGAACGGAGTCCAAACAAAAACATTGTCTAGCGGATCCTTTCGCGCTGTGTCGCCTAGTCCGGCTCAGGCGGGCCCCTTGGTCCATACAACCAACGGCGCTCCACAAGGCGATGAGTTCTCTCAACTCAGTTTTCCAACGGGCCCTACCGGACATTGGGGAGGTGAAGCAGGTTGAGGCCGAGGCGGCGGTGCTCAAGTCTGGAGAGCATATGGCAGGGGATCGGCAAAGGATTTCCCGCTGAGCGAGCGCGGGACTCTACCGAACGCTGTCGATCCTGCTGCTCGGTTCTGTCGCATCTGACGGGAATGATCCGGAGTTTTCGGCCAGGAATGCTGGGCGGCATGGCATATGCCTGAACGTCGTCCCTGTACCAGGCTGCGCCGTAGCCGCGGGATTGCCGTGCAAGATTGCTTTCTTTCTGGACAATCTGCCCTCTGGCGTCCGTCGTTGCCCGAAGAAAACATACGGGAACCGACCTAACCCGGTTGGAATTACCAAATTGTATCGTATCGAACGTTCTTCGTCTTACGAAGTCTGGGTCTTGGACGCGTCAATTCTCTGCTGCAGACCTGAAATCGTCTGCTCGAGATAGTTCAATCGTGCCTGCTCCCCGACGACTTGCGCCGCTTCGGCTTGCACTTTTCTGGACTTCATCACTTCGCTGGCGATGTGGATCCAGTCCGCGGGAGGGACACCGTAATCACGAAACGCTTCGGCTTGGTCGAGATCGCTCACTCCGCGCAAGTGCAGTCTTAGGTGTTTAGTCCCGGCATCTGGTGGATCGGATCGATGATGAACCTATCGGGCTCTGACGTCCAGATTTTGGCGATGTATTCGTAAGGCGTGAGGCCACTTAGCGTCTTGAGCCGGCGGGCGAAATTGTAGGCTGCCATGAAGTCGGCGAGGTGCACCCGCAACTGCTGATCGCGCGTTTCCTGTTCGAGGCGGGGCTTTACACGCTTACGATCGACAATCTGGACTATGTCGTTCAGACCGTCCTGGGCGAGAGCGACATGCAGTCTCTGCATACGCGTCATTATACCACCATCTCCCAGATTGCGAACACGCCGCTGACTGCAAGAATCGAGCGTGAATTCGCGGGGCATCTGAAGCTCGTCCTGATAGGTCTTCCCGATAATCGGCAAGAGAGCACCGCCACTATCCTCGCCATCCTCGCGCGAAACGACGCAGATTTCGACGATCTGGTCGCCTTTCTCCGGACGCAGTCGGCAGTCATCCCCATTCTGGCAGCGGTGCCGGCGCGCTTCCATAGCCAGGCGTTTCAACTGGGCCGGATCGCACCGTCTTGGGAGAACGTTCGAGCCTTCCTTTCCAGCGAGGTATTCGATTCCGAGAGTTTCACCACCTTTCTCAATATGGACGCGCCGCAAGCGGCGCTTTCGGCCGAACCCATGCCCGACGACGAAGGCGCGGCGCCCCTCCATCGTTTCCTGATCGAGAATGATGGACTGACCGAGGCGGCCTATCGGACCTACGTTAGGGCCTTGCCGAGAGGCCATTCGCAATTCCCGGATGGCGTGGGCGTACCCAAGCTGAAGATCTTGATCGAAGAGGGAAGAGTCGCTTTTTCGGGCGAGGCGCTGGATTTCCTCAGCGCCCACGATGACCTTCGCCTTGCGTTTGCGATCAAAAACATCGAACCGTTCCTGAACGAGCAGGCCAGGCTTTCGATCGACGACGATTTCCGGGAGGCCCTGCTTGGCAGCCCGATTGGTGACGGGCACAAAGTGGCGATCATACGATCGATGGATCTCGCTCAGCTCTCCGGGCTAGCGACACGGGCGCGCGTCGTGGGTGCCATACTGGAAAGAACCGGAGCCGACCTGCCCGGGCTCAGCGCGGGCGCCGCGCGCGCTATCATCTTGGCCACGCGGCCGATCGAGGTTCAGGTTAGATTGTTCAATCGCTATCAGTCGCTTCTAAGCGACGACGACGTCCGCGAGATTCTGGCCGAGCTCCCCAGGCCCTTTTCCGAGATCAAGCGAGGCTATGGAATTCCGCTGCTCGAAAACACGCAGACCAACGCTGCGCTCGCAGCCTGGCTCGTTTCGCGTAAAATCATCTCGTCTGTAGGCAAAGGCTGGTTCGGCGAAATTCGCATCAACTTTTCCGGCGCGACGCCGAAGAATAACCTCTTCCCAAGCTTCAAGAGAGTAGCCGACCTACGTCCGACATGGGGAGGGTCGCCTTCGCAAAAGCGCTGCAGAACCAGACTAGCGCCCTAAGGTCGAAGGACGGCTTTTCGGGACGATCGTTTGAATGCGAACGACCGATCGTGGGCGCCTAGCTGCGGATTCGGTTTCCCCGCGGCAACCGGCAGGTTTCAGTATGAGCGGTCATTCACGTCCCGGCCGCGGAACGTCGTAGGTTGGTCGACACCCGCCGAAAGCGTGTTGGGGCGCGGCGACCCACGTGCAGACATTCGCGGCGCCCTTACCCTTGCCGAACAGCTGCACAAGCATTGGGACTGGCGCCCTGCCCTGCTCGACGGCGCGCAGCTCAAATCCGCGACGCGGATGCGCGACGGCACCCATCCGATGGTCTATCTGTTCGGCGCGGCACGCGCGCATCATGGCCGGCTGATCCCGGTCACTGGTTTTGCCCGCGACCTCGACTATCAGGCCGCGGTCGCCGCGATCGTCGCCACCGACCGGCGTGGTCTGGCGCTGCGCTGTGCGCTCGACGATACGCTCGACGCCGATCTCGACACGCGCGTGGCCGAGCTGCTGGCGCCGATGGGACTTGCCGCCGATGGCATCGACCTACTGCTCGACCTGGGATCGCCGGCGTTCGAGCCGCAGGACATGCTGATCGACATATTAGTGGCGGCGCTAACCGCCTCGGCGACGGTCCGCGCGGCGCGCAGCGTCACCCTGATCGCGACCTCCTTTCCCGAAACGCTGTCGACGCTCGACGGACCGATCCATGTCGTCCAGCGCAGCGAGTGGCTGCTCTATAAGGGTTGCTGACAAAGCTCGGCACCGCACGCCGGCCCGGCTTTGGCGATTATGCCATCTCGGCGATCGAATTTCCTAAGGGCGATATGCGCTTCATGCGCGGGTCCCCCAATGTCCGCTTCACGATCGCGGATGCCTGGGTGATCGTCAAAGGCAAGCGCGAGAATGGCGGAACCAAGAAGACCTATGTCCAGCTGTGCGAACGGCTGTTCGCCGCCGACAAGCTGACCGCGGCGGGCTTCTCAAAAGGGAGCGCCTATATTCATGGCTGCCGCAAGGGGACCGAAAATGGCGGCAATAGCACGACTTGGAAATGGGTCGGCACCAACCATCATATCACGCGGGTCGTGCATGACCTCGCCAGCTTGCACGCGCTTTGAGGGTCTTGCGGACCATGGCGCCAAGCGTCGCCCGCGATACCGAGGCGATGAGACGTTCGTAAAGCTCCTCGCGGGGTCCGCGCAGCGCGCGCTCTGGCTCGCCAAGGCCGCGCAGCAGGCCGGCCACTTCGGGCCGCCACAACAGCCGAGCCACCACCAAGGGCTGCGTGTCGCGGTTGCTGCGCTCGGGGCGCAGACGACGAAAAGCAACGGACCCGCCCGCAGTCCGCTGCGCAAGAATCACGCCCCACCAGTCCGGCAGTTGCGTGCGTGCTGCATCGTAATGCTTCTCGGCGACGATCAGGCTGGCCTTGTCCATCGCCGCGCCATAGGCCGCGACTTGGCGGGGGAGCCGGGCGAGCGTATCCGCTTCGGCCTTGATCTCGATCCCGCGCAAATGCCCGTTGATGACGGCGATATCGACGCGGCAGGCGCCATGGTCGAGGCCGAGCTCGTCGATGACAAGGGTGTGGGGGCAGCGGCAGGCATGCGTCAGCAAGCGGTTATAGGCCGCTCTTCGCACATCCAGATCGTTGAGCAACACCCCCATGACGCGATCCTTAGCGCGCGGGATTCGTGGTGAGCAAGCCGCTTGATGCTGCTCGCGCCTCGCCTCAGTGCTTCGGTCCCTTCTTGGCCTCGGCTTTGGCCTTGGCAGCGGCCTCGGCCTTCTTGGCCTTGAAAATTCTCGAGCCGCTGATCGTAGGGCCGGGTCGCGTCCCATGGGCGAAGCAGCGCGTCATGGCCGTTGACCAAAAGGCCCGTTACCTAGGATGCGGTCTGCAACGACGAAGCGAACGGCAGTTTCGTGCAAATATGAACCTGAACGCAACGACCATCATTGGGCGCGTAGCTGTCACTGCAGGCTTTATGAACAGAGGTCCGCTTACGCCATCGGAGTGCCCCAAAGCGGACAGGCGGCTTTCCACCAAAAATCACGGTAAAACCAGCCAATCGGCACTGCCAATCCTGCTACGAGATATGTCATCAGGATGCTTCTCCGTCGTGATCAACGAGGGTTGCGGCTGCCGTGATCAACGCCGTGAGGCGCTCCAGTACCTTCGAAAGATATTCGAGACGTTGGGGTAGGGATTGCTCCCGTTGCAGCAACGCAAGTGCCCTGGCATCTTCGAGCATGGCACCCGCCTCGGTTAGAAGTAGCTCGACGAGCTAGCTTTCAGCGTTGTCTTTCATGACCACCAAGTGTGGTTGTATCGCAGAAGTCGACCCGCAGCTTTCGTTGTCATCCGATGAGCTCGCTGGGCGTCACCCCCAATGGCGACGCTAGCCGTTCCACGATGGTGATGGTCGGGTTGCGTCGGCCTCGTTCGATATCGCTGACGTAGGTACGGTGAATGCCGGCGCGGTCGGCATAGTCCTCCTGACTCCAGCCGTTTCCCTCGCGCAATCGACGTACATTCCGGGCCAGGCGCGTGCGAATATCCACGGCCGCCCAGAGACGCGCCTGTCGTCGATCGATCTACAGACGATGAGTGACATTTGGCTTGACTGTCGGTTGGACGAGAGCATGCCGGTTGTCACTCATCGTGTTCAGGAAGGGTTGTATGAAGACGATCAAGGGCGTTACATTGCTCGGGCTTGCTGGCATCCTCTCAACCGCCGCGTCAGCGCAGAATGTCGTTTCACCGTCGAAGGAAGAGCGCATCGAGCTTTCGGAAAAGCAGATGAAGCTGCTTCTGTCGTTAACGCCGGAACATTTTACGCAAACGACGACCACGAACGACGGCGACCTTGATACGATTGCCGTTCTCGACACGTCGGAGGGCTACAAGAACAAGGGTCGCTTCACGGACCCAGTTAAATCCGACAATTTTCTGCGCGCATTGATCATCAAGGCTACCGGTGCGGTTCGCTACCAAGTCTACCAGACAGTGACGTACAACTCCGTGTTCCGCGACTTCCGCTCGGTCAATTTCGGGACCCTCGCTGGTCCGCGATCAGCTGAACTCGGCACCTTAAAACATGAGGTCATCAATTGTGCGTATGGTGTGTGCACCTATCGCGATGATGTTGGCTTTGACGTCCCTGATGCACTCATGCGGGATATTGCCAACACCTACGTGTCGGGCGCCTCACCGCTCTGGGGGTTCAAATTCAACGCGCAGAGCGGCGTTAATTGGGAAGATTGCATGACGCCGGCTGAAGCAGCTGGCCTGCTTGCGGCCGTGGCTAAATACCGGTCCGCTCATCCCATAAAGAACTAGGCCGCAGCAAATCTCCATTATGAATTGATTGTCCCAGTACACTCGAAACTGCCAAGATCGAAATACGTGTCGATCTCTGTCGAGCGTGGACCGGTAAAAAAATCGGCGACGATTGAAATTTGCTTTCCGCCCGGTAACCAGCCGACAGTGCCCCGCAGGTTGAAGAAATTTAATTGTCATGTGACATACGGCTGAGGCACCGATGGGTTGGACATTGTCATAATGACTGAACCAGACTGGCGAATTTGCTGACAATCTGGACATCGAGCCTTGAGTTCACGCAGACGTAGTCGCGCTCGAAGCTATGGATAAAATTGCCGACGACATAAGTGTGTTGAAGAACGCTGAGATCGACGAAGGTGGCGAGTCAGTGGTCAATACGCTCCCCAAGGATCAATTGCTTCGTCGCACTCAATCCTTTCCTCGGCGAAAGGATCAACCAGCTCCGGTCCTGCGAGCACCGTAGTGATCTGAATCGGCGGGTTGGCCAGCATCTGGGTTAGCGCATCCGCCTGATCATCATGGCGGCCGTTGGGAAATTTGGTCACCTCGGTGATAAACGTGCCAAGCCACGGTACCACGCGTGGCAGCACCACAGTCCCCGCCTCGATGCGGCTTGCGCTTGCTTCGAAGCGGGCGATCTTGTCGGTTGTCGGACGGATCGCCAGGGGCAACGTCACATCCGGCTGCGGCTCTTCGCGTAGCTGCTGGATGAGCTGCGCGCCGCTCGCGGCGTCTTCGATCAAAAGCCGGCTGACACGATGCTGCTGGCAGAGCGCGCGCACGCTTCGCTTCAGCTCGCCAAATTCCACCCGCTTGCGGAATACATCGATGATGTAGAATCGGCCCATGTAATAGATCGCGGTAATCCCCACCGACCAGTCGCTGCGGACAGTAGTCTTGACCGCAGTGTCCCAGCTTTGAACCACGACCCCGGCCCGCGGCGGCTCGTCATAGACGCTAAACCATTCCGGCATCACGAAGGCGCCGATACGCCCGACTGGGTCCTGCTGGTGCTGCGCGGCAAATACATAGGGGTCCTGCGCGCTGATCTCGTTCAATGTCGCGAGCGGGGTGCGCGCTGAATGAAGGACATACCCTTCGCGGCGCTGATGGACACGGCCTTGGGTCAGCGGGATCAACTCGTCATGCGTTGCTATAGCCGGGAGACGCAGCTCCTCCCAGCCGCCCCGGCGCAACAGCTCACCGGCAAGGTCACTCTCGTGGAGCCGCTGCATGACGAGAATGATGCTGCTCTTTGTCTGATCATCGAGCCGCGACTGGATCGAGGTGAAGAACCACTCGCGCACTTCGTCGCGCCGAGCCTCGGACAACGCCTCATCCGCCTTCATCGGGTCATCGATGATGATGATGTCGCCACCACGGCCGGTCACGACCCCGCCGACCGACGTCGAGAAGCGACCGCCGCCGGCCGAGGTTTCGAAGTCGAGCACGCTGCGACGTGTCAGCCGCAGCTTGGGAAACGCACGACAATACCAGTCCGTGGTCATGATCCGCAGGCAGTCACGGGCATGTTTCTCCGACAGCTCATAGCCATAGCTGGCGCAGATGAAGCGCTTGGCCGGATCGCGCCCCAGCATCCAGGCCACCCAGGCAGATGAAATCGTCACCGACTTCAAATGCCGCGGCGGCATGGTGACGATGAGGCGCCGGTTGGTGCCATCGCGGACGCGGTCGAGTTGATGCTCGATCGCATCGATGTGCCAATTGTGCTGGTACGCGCGACCGCCGCCTACCTCGCCAAAGGCAAAGCGGAGGAACAGCGAAAAGTTCTGCCGCAGCAGGGCGTCTGCCGCGGCCTCGTCACTGATCCGCATTGGACGTTTCTGCGTCATCGCTCACCACGCCATCGGATGACGAGTTCAGCCGCTGTGCCATCCAGCGCTCGATGATGTCCTGGTCGCTGATCCGCAGCTTGCCTGCCTCGACGTCGCGCTCGCCTGCGTGGCGGAATGCAATCTCGGCCGCGCGTTCGCTGCCCTTCAGGCCTCGATTGACCGTCGCCGTCACCACCGCACGCTGCTTGGTGATCTTCATGCTTTTCCCGTTTTCCGAAATCGTGATCTTCTCGGCCAGCTCCTCCTTCCAGTCAGTCGCCAGATTGCGTGTGCCCTTGGCGCGGCGACCGCGGGCGCGGCCATCATCCCTGGCAAAGCGCGTGGCTTCGGGCGGGCGGCTCTTGCCAACGTCGTAGCTGCCGTCCTCCCGGGTGTTGCCGTCCTTGTAGGGCTTGCCGTCGATCCGCCGACCGGGCTCGTGATGGTCATCCACGGCTCGCCTCCCTCTCTTCGCCGCGGATGCGGGCGACGTCGTCGAAGGCAGTGCCATCAAGCGTCGGCGTCTTACCCGTCGCTTCAGCGGCACGGCGTAGGATGACGTCGGCATATTTGGGATCAAGCTCGATGCCGTAGCCGATGCGGCCGGTCATCTCGGCCGCCACCAGGAGGGTGCCTGATCCACAGAACGGATCAAGGACGATGGCGCCGCGCTTGGAACAGTCGAGTAGGGCGTCCGCAACAAGCTGCTTGGGCTTAACCGTGCTGTGGTCCGCCAGGTCTTGCATTCGGCCGGCACGGAATGTATTAGCGCCAGGATAGACCCAGACGTTGCTGCGGTGGCGTCCGCCTTCGCCTAGTCCGAAGTTGTTGATGTGCTTACCCGGCAGTACTTTATAAGCATAGATCAGCTCGTGACCCGATCTATAAAAGGTGCCCATCCCGGCGTTTGTCTTTGACCAGACAATAAGGTTCTTCAATTCGTGAAAAACACCTTGCGCGGCATCGACCAAATAAGGCGCGGCGCGCCAGTCGGTGCACACGAAGGCAATGGCGCCTGACACGACATGGCGGGCAATTTGCTTGAACGCCGGCCGCAGCAACGTCTGGCCAAACTCGCCCAGCGAAGTCTCGCCTGCACCCATAACGAAGTTCTCGTGTTTGACCTGGCCCAAGCCTGACACGTTGCCGGCGATGGCACAGCCATACGGCGGATCGGTAAAGACCAGCTGCGCACGCTCGCCGGCCATCAGCACCTCGTATGCGGCACCGTCGCGGGCATCGCCAACATATAGCCGATGCTTGCCGATCTGCCACAGGTCCCCGACCCGGCACACCGGCGGCTCCGCACCAGGCAGATGAACATCGTCATCGACTGACTGGTCGCCAGCTTCAAACGACAACAGCGTGTCGATTTCCAGCGTGTCGAAGCCAGTGAGCTCAACGTCAAACCCGATTTCGATAAGCCCCTGCAGTTCGGTACGCAGCAGCGCCTTGCTCCAGGTCGCTTCTTCGGCAAGGCGATTGTCCATCAGAACATAAGCTGCCTTCTGGGCGTCGCTCATGTGGGACAGCATCACGGTGGGAACCTCGTCCACGCCGAGTGCAATGGCTGCCGCCAGGCGGCCGCTCCCGCACAGGACCATGCCGTGCTGGTCGACGATGAGCGGGTTCACCCAGCCGAACTCGACGATGCTCTTTTTGAGCTTCTCGATCTGCTTTTTGGAATGCTGGCGTGCGCCGCTCTTGTACGGCTGCAGCGACAACGTCGCTGCGTAGGTGATTCTGATACCTGACATCTTACAAATCCTAATCACGATAACTCAGCGCACGCGGAATGCGTGCGCCACTCGGTCCGTGGTGGGGATTTGCGCCTCGATGTCCGAGGTCACAGCAGACGCTGCCTGGTGACAGTCGCCGTGGAACCTGTTTAGCCGCATCGGCTGCTGCGAGCAAGATTGTTCGCGCAAACGTCACGGGCGCGCTGCAATCAGACGACACGATTCCCAGCAACCTTGGATATGGAAAAAGCCGGTCGACGTGGCGGTCGCCGGGCATCCGAAGCACGGGGTCAGCCCGCGAGAAGCGGCAGAATGCTCGATATTCCCACTACTTTCCCATCAACGTGGGAACGGTACTGCCGCCGAAGCCGACGGAGAAAAGCGGCGGAAATGGGCACCACGAAAGGCTGGCAGGGTTCTCTGCGGTACCAAGGGGAAGCGAGAATGGCGCAGAAAAGCGCGGTTTTCAGGGGAACCGTGGTGCTTCTCTCGTAAATGTCAGACTAAGTGGCGGAGCGGGAGGGATTCGAACCCTCGATACGCTTTTGGCGTATACTCACTTTCCAGGCGAGCGCCTTCGACCACTCGGCCACCGCTCCGCATGCTCTGGAAGGGGCGGCACTAGGCGGGAGTGGACGGCGGCGCAAGACATTGCGTGCGGATGATCGCTCGGGCACGTTAAAGCGATGATGATCACGCTTGTTCTTGCCGGCTTGATTCAGGCCGCTTCCGCCCCTGCCGCACCTGCGCCCGCCGCTTCGGTGTCCGATCCGCTGCCCGAGGACTGGGTGGCAATTCCCGATGACGAGGTGATGGTGGTCACACTGGCGGGCGGTGGCACCGTGGCGGTTCGGCTCGCGCCGGCCTCTGCGCCGGTGCATGTCGACAATATTCGCCGGCTGGCGGCGGCGCGGTGGTGGGATGCGGGGGCCAGCGTGTACCGGGTGCAGGACAATTACGTGGCGCAATGGGGTGATGCGACCGAGAAGAAGCCGTTGCCGCCCGGCATCGTCGCCAATCCACCCGCCGAATATGACCATGCCGGCACGACCGCGGTGGCGAAGCTGACGAAGCCGGACCCCTATGCACCATGGGCCGGATACAGCCGCGACGGGTGGCCGCTGGCGGGCAATGCGACCACCGAATGGGTGCCGCATTGTTATGGCATGGTCGGCGTCGCCCGCGATCTGGCGCCGAGCACCGGCAGCGGCGGCGACCTGTATGCGGCGATCGGCCATGGTCCCCGCGCGCTCGACCGCAACGTGGCGATCGTCGGCCGGGTGGTCGAGGGGATCGAGCGGCTGTCGGCCCTGCCGCGCGGGACGGGCGATCTAGGCTTCTACAAGACGCCGGGCGAGCAGGTGGCGATCACGTCGGTTCGGCTGGCGAGCGAAATACCGGCGGCCGAGCGGCCCCGGTTTCAGTATCGCCGCACCGACAATCCGCGCTTCACCACCTGGATCACCACACGGGAGAACCGGGCGCCGCCGTTCTTCGTCGTGCCGGCGGGCGGGGCGGACATCTGCAACGCCTTGCCCCCGGTACGCCGCGCGCCGGCTGGCTGAGCGCCGCGCGCTGGTCACTTCAACAGCTTTGGCGCCTCGCGCGCGATCACGTCGCGGACCTTGCCCGCGAACAGGCCGAGGAAGCCGGGCAGATCGACGACCGCGTGCACCTTGTCCTCGAACACCGTGGCGCTCGACGCGATCGTCTGGCCCATCGCCGAGACGGTGAAGTGCATCGTGTCACCCTCCCAGCGATGATCGACATGGCCGCCGCCGGGGATCTTTTCGGTGATCCGGGTGATGCCGCCGTCCAGCCGCTGGCGGACGCCGGCCTTTCCGAGACTATGCGGGATATCGAGTTCGATAGGCTGGCCCATGGTCAATCCTTGGCGAAGAGGGAGGCGTCGTCGGCGAACGCCTTGAACTCCAGCGCGTTGCCGCTGGGGTCGTAAAAGAACATCGTCGCCTGCTCGCCGGTCTGCCCCTTGAAGCGGACATGGGGTTCGATGCCGAACGAGATGCCAGCCGTGCGAACGCGGTCGGCCATCGCCTCCCAGTCGGGCATCGTCAGCACGACGCCGAAATGCGGCACCGGCACATGATGGCCATCGACCCCGTTCTCGACCGCGACGGGCTTGGCCGCCGGA
Source organism: Sphingomonas sp. Leaf339 (assembly GCF_001426195.1). Classification (GTDB taxonomy): domain Bacteria; phylum Pseudomonadota; class Alphaproteobacteria; order Sphingomonadales; family Sphingomonadaceae; genus Sphingomonas. Next base: position 47,450 of record NZ_LMRS01000045.1, read on the forward strand.
TCGAGGTGCGCGACGATCTGGTGCCCGCCCAGATCGAAATCGATCCACTGGTCGCTCGACCGCCCCTCCGCGCAGCCCAGCACATCGCCGTAGAAGGCACGCGCGGCAGCGAGATCGTGGACGGGAAAGGCGAGATGGAAGGGGCGCAGGGTCATGTTGCGGGTTCTATCCTGAGTGCCGCGATCGTGGAAGCGGCGCCGTGGCGATCGGAAAGTTAGGCTAAAGTTAGGCCTAAACCGTCCCTATTTTCCTCCCCGGCAGGAGGACGATGGAAGCGGCAATGGAAAAGAGCGGCGTCGGTGGCGGGTATAGCCGCATCGCTAGCTGTAGGACAGCATTCGCGGCGAACAGGCGGTAGGATCGGCCGGACGACGCCTTCCTCATACCGTCACGAACGCCGTCGTTTCCGGTCAGCGATCGTTCATTGGGCGGGCGAGAGGATGCGTGTCGAAACGCAGGGGAGCAGGCGATGCGGTGGCTGGCGATAGGGTTCACGTTGTTGTCGCTGTCGGTCGAGGCGCAGGCCCAGTTCAAGCAGCATAGCCTGCCGGGCGATCGCCCGCCGCCGAACAGTTGGTCGTCGCCACGATTACCGGTGGAGCGCGCGGCTGGTCCGACGATCAACGACGAGGTCGCTGACGTCCGCCAGCGGGTGGACACGGCGCGTGACAACGGCGCGCTATCCAAACGGGAGGCGCGCGGCCTTCGCCGGGAAACCGCGTCGGTCGGCCTGCTGGCCAGCATGTATGGCGAAAACGGTCTGTCCGATGCCGAACGTCGCGAACTGGACGGCCGGATGCAGGTGGTGCGCGACAATGTGGTTATCACCCGCACCCGCGCCTTTGATAAAAATAACGGCAGCCGGGGCCGGTAAGCCACCGGCCCCGTCCGTCTGGATCACGCCGCCAGCGACGCCGTGTCGATGACGAAGCGGTACTTCACGTCGCTCTTCTGCATGCGATTATACGCCTCGTCGATCTTCTGGATCGGGATCATCTCGATCGTCGAGACGATGTCGTTGGCCGCGCAAAAATCGAGCATCTCTTGCGTTTCGGCGATGCCGCCGATCAGCGAACCGGCAATCTGGCGACGCTGGAAGATCAGCGCGCCGACGTTGGGCGAGGGATGCGGCTGATCCGGCACGCCGACCAGCACCAGCGTGCCATCACGCTTCAACAGGGCGGTAAACGCGTCGAGCAGGTGGCTGGCCGCCACCGTATCCAGGATCATGTCGAAGCTGTTGGCGTGCGCCGCCATCTCGTCCTCGTTGCGCGATACCACGACCTCGTCCGCGCCGAGATCGAGCGCGTCCTGGCGCTTCGATTCCGACGTGGTGAAGGCGACGACGTGCGCGCCCAGCGCATGGGCGATCTTCACGCCCATATGGCCGAGGCCGCCGATCCCGACGATGCCGACCTTCTTGCCCGGCCCCGCGCCCCAGTGCTTCAGCGGCGAATAGGTGGTGATCCCCGCGCAGAGCAGCGGCGCGACGGCGGCGAGCTGTTCGGCGGGGTGGCTGATCCGCAACACGAACTTTTCGTCGACGACGATCTGCTGCGAATAGCCGCCGAGCGTGTGGCCGGGCGTGTCCTCGGTCGGTGAGTTGTACGTCAGCGTGAAGCCGTTCTCGCAATATTGCTCCAGCCCCTCGTCGCACGATCCGCAATGCTGGCAGCTATCGACCAGACAGCCGACGCCGACGGTATCGCCCACCTTGAAGCCCGATACACCGTCACCGACCGCGGTGACGTGGCCGACGATCTCGTGACCCGGTACGCAGGGATACAGCGTGCCTTCCCATTCGGCGCGGACCTGATGCAGGTCAGAGTGGCAGACGCCGCAATAGGCGATGTCGATCTGCACGTCGGTGGCACCGGGCGCACGCCGTTCGATCTCGATCGACTCTAGCGGACGGTCGGCGGCGTGCGCGCCATAGGCTTTGATCGCCATGGAGGTTTCCTTGGATATGATAGGGGGACCGCGGACGACGCGGCATGACGGCAGAATGATCGGCGGCGCAAAGATATCCCTGTGCCCTTTCGGCAATCGGGCGATGCGGCGGCAAGGATTGCGGCAAAGGGCGCGCCGACCCATAGCACGAGGATGAATCGTTACCCTGCTCTTGGTCCTGCCCTGGGTCCCGCGCTGTCCTGCATCCTGCTCGGCGCGGTGGCCGCCTGTGGCTTCGCGCCGCTGGACCTGTGGCCGCTGACCCTGATCTGCGTGGCCGCGTGGATGGCGCTGATCCATGCCGCGCCGACGTTCCGCACCGCCCTGTCGCGCGGCTGGCTGTTCGGGCTGGGTCATTTCACCGTCAACAACAACTGGTTCCAGCACGCGTTCGACTTTCAGGACGCGATGCCGCCGGTGCTGGGCTATTTCGCGGCGGTCGCGCTGGCGCTGTATCTGGCGGTGTATCCGATGATGGCGGCGGGGATCGCGTGGCGTCTGCGCGGGCGGGCGCCGGATGCGGCGTATGTCCTGTTCTTCGCCGCCGCGTGGATCGCGACCGAATATCTGCGGGCGGTGATCTTTACCGGTTATGCGTGGGACCCGATCAGCGTCGTCTGGTTGCCCGTCATCGGCGTCGCGCGGCTGTCGGCGTGGGTCGGCACCTATGCGCTGTCGGGGTTGACGATCGTCGCGGCGGGCGCGCTGCTGCACCTCGCGCGGCGGCGCTGGACGTTGCCGGCGCTGGCGGGCGGTGTAACCGGCCTAGCCGCGCTGTCGGCATTGTGGACGAACGCGCCCGATGCGGCGCCCGGCACACCGCTGGTCCGCGTTGTGCAGCCCAATATCGGCAACGAGGAACGCGGCGAGGCCGGCGGCGAACTGGCGCTTGCCAGGCTGATCCGGCTGTCCGGCGCCCCCGGCGCCATCCCCCGGCTGGTCGTGTGGCCGGAGGGGCTGGTGCAGGATCTGCTGGAGGATAACTATCCGTCTTACGTCTATGCCGGCCACTGGCCCGAGGAGACGCGGGCGCGGATTGCCCGCACCCTCGGCCCCCGCGACTTGTTGATGACGAACGCGATCACGCTGGCCTTCAACCCCAATGACGGGATTGCCGGTGCGGGCAATTCGGTGCTGGCGATCACCGCCGACCGCCGCATCGTCGCGCGGTATGACAAGGCGCATCTGGTTCCGTTCGGGGAGTATCTGCCGCTGCCGGCGCTGCTCAGGCCGTTGGGCATGGCCCGGCTGGTTCCCGGCGATATCGATTTCACGCCCGGCCCCGGCCCGCGCGCGATCGACTGGCGCGGCTTTGGCCCGATCGGCATCCAGGTCTGCTACGAGATCGTCTTTTCGGGCGAGGTCGTCGATCGCGCGCATCGGCCACGCGTGCTGTTCAACCCGTCGAACGACGCGTGGTTCGGTCGCTGGGGACCGCCACAGCATCTGGCGCAGGCGCGGATGCGCGCGATCGAGGAGGGGTTGCCGATCATCCGATCGACCCCCACCGGCATCTCCGCGATCATCGCCGCCGATGGCCGCCTGATCGCCACCGTGCCGCACGAAACCGCCGGCGCGATCGAACGGCCGATCCCGCCCGCCCTGCCCGCTACCCTGTTCGCGCGCATCGGCAATGCGATGGCGGCGGTCGTCGCGATCGGTCTGTTCGCGGTCGGCGTTGCCATCCGACGTCGCGGACGATAAAGGACATATAAAGCTATCTTTATATCGTTATGAGGCACTGATGCGCTCTTCCTTCATCTTCACCTCCGAATCCGTTTCCGAGGGCCATCCCGACAAGGTCGCCGACCAGATCAGCGATTCGATCGTCGACCTGTTCCTGTCCAAGGACCCCGAGGCACGCGTCGCGTGCGAAACGCTGACGACGACGCAGTTCGTCGTCCTCGCCGGTGAAATCCGGGGCAAGGGCATCATGGACGCCGACGGCAACTGGGCCGAGGGCGTGCAGGACGAGATCGAGGCGGCCGTCCGTGCAACCGTGAAGCGGATCGGCTACGAACAGTCCGGCTTCCACTGGCAGACGTTCCGATTCGAGAACAACCTGCACCCGCAGTCCGCGCACATCGCGATGGGTGTGGACGAGAGCGGCAACAAGGACGAGGGTGCCGGCGATCAGGGCATCATGTTCGGTTACGCCACCGACGAGACGCCCGGTCTGATGCCCGCCACGCTGTACTACAGCCACAAGATCCTGGAGCGGATGGCCGCCGATCGCCATTCCGGCGCCGCGCCGTTCCTGGAGCCCGACGCCAAGAGCCAGGTGACGCTGCAGTACGAGAACGAGGTGCCCGTCCGCGCCACCGCGCTCGTCGTGTCGACCCAGCATTCCGCCGACCTGTCGAACGACGCCGGTCAGGCGAAACTGCGCGAGTATGTGAAGGGCGTGTTCGCCGACATCCTGCCCGACGGCTGGTTGCCGGCCGAGGACAAGATCTACGTCAACCCGACCGGCCTGTTCGAGATCGGCGGCCCTGACGGCGACGCCGGCGTCACCGGCCGCAAGATCATCGTCGACACCTATGGCGGCGCCGCCCCGCACGGTGGCGGCGCGTTCAGCGGCAAGGACCCGACCAAGGTCGATCGCTCGGCCGCCTATGTCGCGCGCTATCTGGCCAAGAACGTCGTCGCCGCCGGCCTTGCCCGTCGCGTCACGATCCAGCTGTCCTATGCCATCGGCATCGCCGAGCCGCTGAGCGTGTATGTCGACACCCACGGCACCGGCACGGTGGACGAGGCGAAGCTGGAGGCGATCCTGCCGCAGCTGGTCCGCCTGACGCCCAAGGGTATTCGCGAACACCTGAAGCTGAACGCGCCGATTTATTCCAAGACCGCCGCCTATGGTCACTTCGGCCGCGATCCTGAGGGCGATCTGTTCACCTGGGAAAAGACCGATCTGGTCGACCGGCTGAAGGCCGCCGTCGCCGCATAAGCGCTTGAACAGACGGACCGAATGATCTTAGCCTCCCCCGATCACCGGGGGAGGCTTTTTCATGCGCGCTGTAACGCTCGCGACGATGGCGTTGGCCGTGGCGCTGGCGACATCGACCGCCGCCTCGGCGCGCGACCTTGCGGTACCCGCCGGCAAGGGGTGGCAGCACGCGGCATCGGGTCTGGTCCTGCTGCCGACGCTGGCTGGCCTGACCCGCACCGGCTTGAGCGACAACGGCACCGCCGAACGCGACGTGATCGCCCAGTTCGCCGATGCCGACGAGGCGGTACAGGCGACCATCTTCCTGTTCAGCCCGGCCGAGGCGAGCGTGCCGCTCTGGTTCGATCGCGCCGAAACCGCGATGCTGGGCCGCACCGCGTTCAAGGGTGCGACGCCGCTGACCCCGGCCGCGATCGCCTTCGCTCCGCCCGGCAGTACGATCCAGTCGGCGTTGCGGCGCGGCTATGTCGTGCCGGTCGGCCCCTTCCCCACGACCGCGATCGCCGCGATCCCCAGCGGCGACTGGCTGGTCGTCATTCGGATCAGCGGCAAGACCACCGATGCTGCGGCGCTGGACGCGGTGCTGAGCCGTTTGATCGCGGACATCCGCTGGCCGGCCGCCACGCCCGCTGTCGCCGCCGTGTCGATCGCCGCCTGTCCGGCGACGACGACGTTTCACATGGCGAAGTTGCGCAAGGCCGATTTGCAGGCATCGTTGCTCGGATCGCTGATCGCCGGGGCAGCGATGCTGAACAGGAAGCCATCGGTCGATGCCGCTGCCGCGGCGCCATGGTGCCGCAATGGCGAAGGCCAACCATTATGGGCGGTTTATCGCAAGCCCGATGTGACGGCGGGCTATATGCTGGCGCTGGGCGATTCCGGCCGTGTCGTCGATGTCTTTCCCGGCCTGTCTCTCGATGCCGCCAAGCCGGATGCCGGCTTTGCCATTACCCTGCGCGATATCGATGGCAGTGCCGCGACCTATCCGATGTTCGATCGGCTGCCGGCCCCCGAACAGGTACTGACGATGGTCATGAAGACGGCGCCGACGACACGGACCCGGCAAACGGACGGCAAGCTGAACGTCACGGTCGATTCCAGCATCGCCCAATAACGCTCAAGCCTTCCACCGCGCGATGCCGGCCTTTAGCCCCGCTTCGCCGGCCCGCAGCCCGGCATGGGCGATCCGTTCGGCCACCCAGCCGATCGCCGCGCCGGCCAGCACGTCGCTCATGTAATGTTTGCCGCGTACCGGTTGCATCGCCGCCACGCCCAGCGCCGCGACCTGCAGCGGCAATCCCGCCGCGGTCGATTCGGTCGCGACGGCCTGCGCCACCGCCACCGCGCCCGCGGTGTGGCCGGAGGGGAACGAGTTCAGCGAGCTGTCCTTCGCGCCGGTGCCCTTCTCGATCCGATGCCCTTCCTTCACCGCCCGCGCCGGCCGGGTGCGGTCGATGCTGGCCTTCAGGACGGATTTCGCAGCCGTCGCCAGCAAATGGCTCGCCAGCATCCGCACGCCGCTGCGCAGCACCGCCGGCCGCCGCATCGTCGCGCCCAGCAGGATGGTCGCGGCGCAGATCGCGATCAACGGCGGCTGGTCGGCCAGTTCGCTGGCCTTGCCCGCCACTTGCGCAACGGGGCCATCCGGGTGGGTCGTCGCGCGGTGGGTCTGTTCGATATCGGCCCGCTTCGCCGCCTTTGCTGCCCGCTTCGCGGCCTTTTTCGGCTTAGCCATGTCCATCTTCCTTGTCGCTGCGCACCTGCGCGTGGGCCAGCAGTGCGAACAGGCCCGCACCGCCGACCAGATTGCCCAGCACCGCCGGTGCGATCAGCGCGAACAGCGCCTTTGCCACGCCGACCTGGCCGGCGAACATCAGCAGGAACGCCTCGTCCGATCCCACCACCGAATGGCTGAACCCGGCGATCGCGACCGCATAGGTGATCGCCAGAATGATCCAGAACGCCTGATCGCGCGCATTGGGCAACGTCCACGCCAACACCGCGATCAGAAAGCCAGCCGGGATCGCGTTCAGGAACGTCGCCCATGGCCCCAGTTCGGTGATGCGCAGCGAGATCTCGATCGCCGCCACCCGCAGGCTGTCGTCGCCCAGCAGGCCCGCCGCGATCAGGCCGGCGGCGATGCCGGTGCCGACCAGATTGGCGCCCAGCACGATTCCCCATAATCGCACCGTTCGGCGCAGCGCCCACCAGGATGGCCGCGTCACCAGCGGCAACATCGCCGTCACCGTGCTTTCGGTGAACAACTGCATCCGCCCCAGGATCACGATCAGGAAGCCGATCGGATAGCCCAGCGACACGACCAGCCCACGCCATGGCACATCGGGCAGGTCGCGGTGCAGGGCCGCCTCGACGATCAGCGAAGTGTTGATCGCCAGCCCGGCCGCCAGCGCCGACCAGAACAGTGCCGCGAAGGGGCGGTCCAGTTCCTCCTCGCCCGCCTCACGCACCGCACGGTGCAGTTCGACCGCGTCCGCCGACTTCAGATCCTCGACATCATCGTTACCGGCATCCGGTGCGCTATCGGGGTGGGGATCGGTCATTCATATCGGGTAACGAGCCGGTCCCGGCTTTGCTCCCGGCGCCGGCCCGGCTAGGAGCCGCGCCATGAACGATCCCGCCGTCATCCGTCGCCTCTATGGCCGTCGCCAGGGCCACAAGCTGCGCACCGGTCAGGCCGCGCTGGTCGAAGAACTGCTGCCGTCGATCAGCGTCCCCGACACCGGTCCGCTTGACGCCACTACGCTGTTTGGCGACGACCGCCCGTTGCAACTGGAGATTGGCTTCGGCGCCGGCGAGCATCTCGCGGGGCAGGCCGCCGCCCATCCGCACACCGGCTTCATCGGGTGCGAGCCGTTCCTGAACGGCGTCGTGGGCGCGCTCAACCATATCCGCGACGGCGATCTGGGCAATATCCGCCTGCACATGGGCGACGCGCTGGAGGTGGTCGAGCGGCTGCCCGACGCCGCGCTTCAGCGGGTCTATCTGCTCCATCCCGATCCCTGGCCAAAGGCGCGACATGCCAAGCGGCGGATGATGAACCACGGCCCGCTCGACGCGATCGCCGCCAAGCTGGCGCCCGGCGGCGAATTCCGCCTCGGCACCGACGATCCCATCTATTGTCGCTGGGCGATGATGGTGATGGATCAGCGTCGCGATTTCGAATGGCTCGCGACCGGCCCGCAGGATTTCCTGACCCGTCCGGACGATTGGCCGGAAACGCGCTATGAACGCAAGGCGCGGCGGCAGGGGCACGAGGTGTGGTATTTCCGCTATCGCCGCGTCTGACGGTCCCCGATCGGTTCCGGCGCGTTAACCGCCCCATGGCCCCGTTCTTTCCCCTGATCGCCGTGCTGCTGGCCGGCATCGGTTTTTCGGTTCAGGCGCCGACCAACGCGGCGCTGGCAAAGGCGTCCGGATCGGTGATCCTCGCCGCGCTCGTGTCGTTCGTCGTCGGCACCGCGATCCTGCTCGCGTTATGGCTGACATTCGACCGCACCTCGCCGGCCACGTTGAAGGGCGTGCCCGGTTGGGCATGGCTCGGTGGCCTGTACGGCGCGGGCTTCATTGCCGCCGTCGCGTTCGCCGCGCCGCGACTGGGGCTGGCGACCACGCTGACCGTGGCGATCGCGACACAGGTCGCCACCGCGCTGGCGCTCGATCATTTCGGCTGGTTCGGGCTGAAGAGCGATCCCGTCAGCATCACCAAGCTGGCCGGTGCCGCGCTGATGCTGATCGGTGTCGTCGTGATCCGGCGCGGCTGATCGCGCCGACCGCCACTACCCGCCTCTGGCAAGTCCGCGGTCATCGTGGCAGCCTGTCATTCCCGCTTTCCTTATCAGGTATCGCATGATCCCGACGCTTCCCGGCATCACCACCGTCGCGCAGACCATCACGCTGGCGCTGTCGCCGATCTTCATGCTGACGGCGATCGGCCAGTTGCTGAACGTGCTGACCGGCCGCCTGAGCCGGGTCATCGACCGGGTCCGATCGCTGGAGCAATTGCACCCGCGATCGACGGGGCCGGAACATGACCGGCATATCTGGGAACTGCGCCTGCTGGATCGCCGCATCTCGATCATTAACGCGTCGCTGTTCCTGGCGGTGTCGAGCGCGGTGATGACCAGCCTGGTCGTGGCGGCGCTGTTCGTCGCGACGCTGGCCAATCTGCATTTCGCCAGCGCGGTCGCGATCTGTTTCATTCTGGCGATGGTGATGCTGATCGCCTCGCTGATCTCGTTCATGTTCGAGGTGCGACTGTCGCTGCGCGCGATCCACGTCCGCAAGGAATATCTGGGCGACTGACGCCTAGCGCGTGCCCTCCAGCCCCGGCCCCGCATCGGCGCTGGCGCGATAGGCGGGCGCCACCCGCGCCCTTGCCCGCTGTTCATACGCATATCCGGCACCCAGCACCGCCGCCTCGCCGAACTTGCCGGCGATGAACGACAGGCCGACCGGCAACCCGCGCACCATCCCCATCGGCACCGTCAGATTGGGATAGCCCGCCACGGCCGGCAATTCGGACGAGGACGGCCCGCCATATTGATCGCCGTGCACCGGATCGCTCAACCATGCCGCGCCGTAGCTCGGCTCGACCAAAACGGTGGCGCGCGCGGTTTTCAGCATCGCGTCGATCCCCTCCACCCCCGCCAGCCGCAGCGATGTGGCACGCGCGGCGCGATAGGCGGGATCGGCCAGCCCCTTTGTCAGCGCCGCCGCATCGAACGTCTCCTGATCGAAGAACGGCATCTCGGTCGCCGCGTTGGCGCGGTTGAAGGCGATCACCTGATCCAGCGTCCGCGTCGTCACCGCTGCCGGCGTGGTCGCCAGATAGGTGTTCAGGTCCGCCTTCAACTCGGTTTTCAGCACGGTGAACTCGGCATCGCCCAACCCGTCGAGCTGGGGTCGCTTCACCTCGACCAACGTGGCGCCGCCGGCGCGCAGTACCGCCAGCGCCGCGTCGAACCGCGCCGCCAGATCGCGCGTCATCTCTGGCCGCAGCACCGCCACCCGCAGGCCCGACAGCGCACTCGCCGACAGGCCGGTGGCATAATCGTGGCGCACCGCGTCCCTCGTCACCGGGTCGGCGAGATCGGGCGCGACCATCGCCGACAGCATCACCGCCACGTCGCGCACGCTGCGCGCCATCGGCCCCGGCGTATCCTGCGAATGGCTTATCGGCACGACATGCGTCCGGCTGACGAGGCCGATCGACGGCTTTAGCCCGACAAGGCCGTTCAGCGACGACGGGCAGATGACCGACCCGTCGGTTTCGGTCCCGACCGCCGCCGCCGCGAAACTGGCCGCCACCGCCGCACCCGATCCGGACGACGAACCGCAGGCGGTGCGATCCAGCGCATAGGGGTTGCGGACCAGACCGCCGACCGCGCTCCACCCGCTCATCGACCGGGACGAGCGGATGTTCGCCCATTCCGACAGATTGGTCTTCCCCAGGATCACCGCCCCCGCCCGGCGCAGTTCCGCCACCACGGGCGCATCGCGGCGGGTGAGATTGTCCTTCAGCGCCAGGCTGCCCGCGGTCGTCGGCATCGCATCAGCGGTTTCGACATTGTCCTTGATGAGCAAGGGGATCCCGTGCAGCGGCCCGCGCACCCGCCCCGCCCGGCGTTCGGCATCCAGTGCGCGTGCCTGGGCGATCGCATCGGGATTCACGGCGATCACCGCGCGCAGGGTCGGCCCCTTGCGGTCCATCCGCGCGATGCGATCCAGATAGGCGCGGACCAGATCGACGCTGGTCGCGCGGCCAGCCGCCATCATCGCCCGCAGATCGTCGATCGACCGCTCCTCCACCGCCACGGTCCGTGCCGCCGACGGGGTCACCGGCATAACCGCCAGCAGCGTGCCGACGGACAATAGCAGAGGGGATCGGCGCATGGATTTCCCTGACTTGATGGCGGGATGGTCGAAATGCACCATCACCCTTGATGCAGATATGCCATCACGCTGAACCGACGCCGTCAACCTGCGTTGAATGCATCCGGCCTTTTCCAGGACACCCGATTTGACTGCCATCGCCCGCCTTCTCGCCATCGTGCTGCTGTTCCTGGGCGTGATGGCGGGGTTGGCGATGACGATCGTCCCGCATTTCCTCGACCGGATCTATTATACCGGCCCCGCCAGCGGCCATTTCGACACCCAGCGCTTTTTCAACCCGGACGGCGATGCCGACACCGCCGCGCCGCCGACCGGCGGCAGCCGCGCCGGTTTTTTCTGGAACGCGATGACCGGGCGTGACGGTCGGCCGGCATGGCCCGACCGCGTGCCGATCCACGCCGCCAAGCCCGCCGAACTGCTGCAACCGCTGCCCGCCCCGTCGGTGTTCACCGTCGCCACGCCGGCGCAGGTCACAGCGACGCCCATGGTCGCGACCTGGATCGGCCATGCCAGCGTGCTGGTGCAGACGCCCGGTCTCAACATCCTGACCGATCCGGTCTGGGCCGACCATAGCGGCCCGTTCGGTTTCGGCCCGAAACGCTTGGCGGCCCCCGGCATCGCCTTTGCCGATCTGCCGCATGTCGACCTGATCCTGCTCAGCCATAATCATTACGATCATCTCGACCTGTCGACGCTCAAACGGCTCTGGGCGCGCGACCGGCCGCTGATCGTCACCAGTCTGGGCAACGACGCGATCCTGCGCAGCCGTGGTATTCCGGCGGTGGCGGCCGACTGGAACCAGGCGGTGACCGTGGAGGGTCGCCCGCGCGTCGGTGCCAACACATATTGGGGCCGGCCGGTGCGCGTTCACGTCACGCGCAATCATCACTGGGGCAGCCGCTGGTTCGCCGACCGCAACCGGGCGCTGTGGTCGAGCTTCGTCGTGACGCTGCCCGGCGGCAACCTGTTCTTCGCCGGCGACACCGGCATGGGCGATGGTCGCTGGCCCGCAGAAGCCGCCGCGCTGGGGCCGATCCGTCTCGCGTTGATCCCGATCGGCGCGTTCCGCTTCGCGCCGGGCCAGATGGCGAGCGGCAGTCATATCGGGCCGCCGCAGGCGGTGCAGGTGTTCGAGCGCCTGCGCGCCGCCACCGCCATCCCCATCCACTGGGGCACGTTCCGCCTGTCCTATGAGGGATACCGCACGCCGCCGGGGTTGCTGAAGGCGGCGATGGCGTGTGCGGGGCGGACCGGCTTTGATCCAGTGGCGATCGGGCGACCGAAAGCCATCGCCCCCATCGGGACGCAGGTGGCGGCGACCACGACGTCGGATGCCGCCATGGCTCGCTGCCTTGATACGCCGGCGGTCAGGGCGCTGCGTTAAGCCTTCACCCCACGAACGCCCGCTCGATCACGAAGCTACCCGGATTGGCGTTCGACCCCTCGACAAAACCCTGCGCCTCCAGCGACTTCGCGAAGTCGCGGATCATCTCGGTCGACCCGCACAGCATCACCCGGTCCGTCTCCGGGTCCAGCGTCGCGCCACCGTCGATTCCGCTGAACAGCGTCCCGTCCTCGATCAGCACGCCCAGCCGCGCCGACGTATGAAACGCCTCGCGCGTCACCGTCGGCACATAATGGAACTGTGCCGCCGCCTCGTCCGCCACCAGCGGGTCTTCCGCCAGCCGGCCGGTCATTTCCTCGTGATAGGCAAGGTCGCTCACCCGCCGCACCGAATGCGCGACCACCACCTTGTCGAACACCGAATAGACATCGGGATCGCGCATCAGGCTGAGGAACGGCGCCAGCCCGGTGCCGGTCGACAGCATCACCAGCCGCTTGCCCGGCAACAGCGCGTCGAGCACCAGCGTGCCCGTCGGCTTCTTGCCCAGATACAGCTCGTCGCCCGGCTCGATCGCCTGCAATCGCGACGTAAGCGGCCCGTCCTGCACCTTGATCGACAGGAACTCCAGCTCCTCGGCATAATGCGGCGACGCGATCGAATAGGCGCGCATCAGCGGCTTTTTCTCACCCGGCAGCCCGATCATCACGAACTCGCCCGACCGGAACCGGAAGCTCGCCGGCCGTTCGATCGCGAACGAGAACAGATGCTCGTTCCAGTGGCGTACCCACAGCACCTTGGCGCTCAGGAAAGCGGCGTTTTCGGGGATCAGCGCAGGCGCGCGCACGTCAGTCATGAATCTTCCGATGAATTGCGAACGCCGCGCAATATGGTCGCGGGCGACATGGGTCAACCATAGCACATCTTGGCCACGCCCCACGTTGCCTGTTCCGTACCCGTTCCCCATATCGGTCGCCATGGCCATCCAGATCCGCACCAGCCTCGCCGAACCGGACACGGACGAGCATTTCGTCCCCCACCGCCCGCAGCGACCGACCAAGGTGGAGGGCGGCAAGCGTTTCGAACTGGTCAGCGAATACAGCCCGTCGGGCGACCAGCCGACCGCGATCCGCGAACTGGTCGACACCGCGCTGCGCGGCGAAAAGGATCAGGTGCTGCTGGGCGTCACCGGGTCCGGCAAGACCTTCACCATGGCCAAGGTGATCGAGGCGTTGCAGCGCCCCGCCCTGATCCTGGCGCCCAACAAGATCCTCGCGGCGCAGTTGTACGGGGAGTTCAAGTCGTTCTTCCCGAACAACGCGGTCGAATATTTCGTCAGCTATTACGACTATTACCAGCCCGAAGCCTATGTCGCGCGGTCGGATACGTACATCGAGAAGGAATCGTCGATCAACGAATCGATCGACCGGATGCGCCATTCCGCCACCCGGTCGCTATTGGAGCGTGACGACGTCATCATCGTCGCCTCTGTCTCGTGCCTGTACGGCATCGGTTCGGTCGAGACCTATTCGGCGATGATCTTCGACCTGAAAAAGGGCCAGACCGCCGACCAGCGCGAGATCGTCCGCAAGCTGGTCGCCCTGCAATACAAGCGCAACGACGCCGCGTTCCAGCGCGGCAATTTCCGCGTGAAGGGCGACAATCTCGAAATCTTCCCCTCGCATTATGAGGACAGCGCGTGGCGCATTTCGTTCTTCGGTGACGATATCGAGGAGATCGTGGAATTCGACCCCCTCACCGGCCAGAAATCCGCCTCGCTCAACTCGGTCCGCATCTACGCCAACAGCCATTATGTCACGCCCGGCCCGACGATGAAGCAGGCCGCCGACGCGATCCGCCACGAACTGACCGAGCGGCTGAAGGAGCTGGAAGCGGAGGGCAAGCTGATCGAGCATCAGCGGCTGGAGCAGCGCACCAATTTCGATCTGGAGATGATCGCCGCCACCGGATCGTGCAACGGCATCGAGAATTACAGCCGCTTCCTCACCGGCCGCCTCCCCGGCGAGCCGCCACCCACGCTGTTTGAGTATCTCCCCGAAAACGCGTTGCTGTTCGTCGACGAGAGTCACCAGACGATCGGTCAGATCAACGGCATGTCGCGCGGCGATCACCGTCGCAAGATAACGCTGGCCGAATATGGTTTCCGCCTGCCCTCTGCGATCGACAACCGGCCGCTACGCTTCAACGAGTGGGACGCGATGCGCCCGCAGACCGTGTGTGTCTCGGCGACGCCGGGGCCGTGGGAGATGGAGCAGGCCGCCGGCGTCTTCGCGGAACAGGTCATCCGCCCCACCGGCCTGATCGACCCGCCGATCGAGATCAAGCCGGTCGAGGAACAGGTGCAGGACCTGATCGTCGAGGCGCGCAAGACCACCGAACTCGGTTACCGCACCCTCGTCACCACGCTGACCAAGCGGATGGCGGAGGACCTGACCGAATATATGCATGAAGCCGGCATCAAGGTCCGCTACATGCACAGCGACGTCGAGACGCTGGAGCGGATCGAGTTGATCCGCGACCTGCGTCTGGGCGTGTACGACGTGCTGATCGGCATCAACCTGCTGCGCGAGGGCCTCGACATTCCCGAATGCGGGCTGGTCGCGATCCTCGATGCCGACAAGGAGGGGTTCCTGCGCTCGGAAACCTCGCTGATCCAGACGATCGGCCGCGCCGCGCGCAACGTCGACGGCCGCGTCATCCTCTATGCCGACCGCATCACCGGCAGCATGGAGCGGGCGATGAACGAAACCTCGCGCCGGCGTGAGAAGCAGGAGGCGTACAACGTCGAACACGGCATCACGCCGACCACGATCCGGCGCAACATCGGCGACATCATCAAGGACGTGTCTAGCCGCGATCAGGTAACGGTCGAGATCGACGAGGATCGCCCGCACATGGTCGGCCACAATCTGCGCGCCTATATCGAGGACCTCGAAAAGCAGATGCGCAAGGCCGCCGCCGATCTGGAATTCGAAACCGCCGGCCGCCTGCGCGACGAAATCCGCCAGCTGGAGAACGAGGAACTCGGCCTGCCTGTCGATCAGCAGAAGCTGCCGATCATGGGCCGCAGCAATGAAGGCAAACCCGGCACGCGCAAGACGCGGTATGGGAAGGAAAGCAAGATGCGGATGGGGGGCCGGCGCGGGGGCCGGTGATGCGCCGCCGGTCCTTGGTCGTGCTCAGCCTGTTGGTCGCGGCGGTGGCGACGATCGCGATCATGACCGTGGGCAGCTATTACGAAAGCGTCTCGCTGTTGGCGACCCAGCTTCCCATGCTGGCGCTGCCCATCGCGGTACCGTTAGTGATTGCCAGCCTGTCCCGACATCACCCGCGCGCCATCTGGAGTGTCACTGCGCTGATACTCGCCGTCGGATGGGGCTATGTGCTGTATACCGACCTTCGGCCCGATCAGGGCATTGGCCCGAGCTTCGCGATCGTTATGGGATGGTTCGCCAGCGTCGTGGCATTGTGCGTCACATTGTTATGGATCACCGGCGCGGCAATCGCATCGGCCATACGCCGAAAGCGGACCGACGCCGCATAGACGGAGGCGACGCCATTGCCGCCCCCGCTCTGTTATCGATCAGTCCTTTAGCCCGGCCGGCACGGTGCCGCCGTTCTTCTCCAGCTCGCGCATCACCGCCTTGTGCAGCCAGATGTTCATTTCGGCCGATCCGTCCTTCGCGCCCGAATAACCCAACTCGGTCGCCAGTTCCTTGCGGTTGGCCAGCGACGAATCGAGATCGAGCAGCTTCATCAGATCGACGATCGAGGTGCGCCAGTTGAGGTCCGCGCCGCCCTTGCGCGCCGCGATGCCGTTCAGCACCGCTTCGACATCGACGGGCTGGGACGCGGCAACGGGTGCCGCTGGCGGCACTGGCGATGGTTCTGCGGCGGTCGTCTGCGGCGCGGGCGTAACCGGAGCGGGTGCCACCGGCGTGTCCTTCCTGCCGCTGAACTGCCCGCCGAGCGGCCCCTTGTCGCCAAAAATGGCGGTCTTGATCTTGCCGAAAATGCTCATGTCACAATCTCCTGTCGTCGATCGATCACGCGACCGACAGGTTTTCGGAACCGACGGCGTAATAGCTGGCGACACGATCGGCATAGGCTTGGTCGAACACCGGCGCATTGTTCGCCCAGCTCGGGCCGCCTTCCAGCAAGCGACGATCGATCGTCACGACGTACAGGTCGCGCACCGGATCGAAGGTCAGCAGGCTGAACGGGATCGGATAGAAACTGCGGCCCATGCCGAGAAAGCCGCCCAGGCTCAGCACGGCATGCGTCACCTTGCCGGTGCCCTTGTGAACCATGAACGAATAGACCGAACCGACCGCATCACCGTCGCGGCTTTCGATCTTCACGCTTTGCGAGACATTGGACTGGATCAGAATCTGGGTGGGGATCGTCTCGGTCGACATAAGTGGCTCCTGTTTGGTTGCCGGTCGAACCGGCGGAGCGTCCTGCCGGTTCCATCGCCACCCCCGGGTTGAGCGAGGAAGCGGTCGCGCCTAAGCCGCGACCATGCGCGCCAAGCCGATCCTGTTCGCCCTATTGTCCCTGTCGCTGTCCGTCTCCGCCTGCGTCGCGCCGCCCGCGTCGCCGCCGCCGCCGGTCGAACGGACACCCGCCCCCGCGCCGCCACCGCGCCCGGCGCCCTTGGCCGCCGACTGGCGTGATTGGGCGCGGACGCCCGGCGACTGGCGATATAATGCGACCCCGACCGACACCATCGCGACCTATGGCGCCGCGACCGGCAAACCCGCGCTGTCGATGACGTGCAACCGCGCCGCCCGCCAGGTCACGCTGACCACGGCCGGCACCACCGCCACCGCCATGACCATCCGCACGACCAGCGTCACCCGCGCCCTGCCGGGCCGCGTGATCGCCAATACCGGGGTGTGGGCGCCGATCGTCCTTCAGGCGACGCTGCCCGCCACCGATCCGCTGCTCGACGCCATGGCGTTCAGCCGCGGGCGTTTCGTGGTGGAACAGGCGGGAAGCCCGCCGGTGGTGTTGCCCGCCTGGGCCGAAGTCGGCCGCGTGATCCAGGACTGCCGCCCCTGATTTCAGGTCGGCGGGGGCGCGGATATTCGGCCGGATTATCGCGTAAAACAAGGCTTGTATGTGATCCGGGGATCGCCCACATTCCGGTTGCGGGCAGAGATGGCCGCGTCGTTTATCAACTAGCGAAAGGAGGTGATCCGATGTCTCATGGTTCAGCAGTGAGTTCGGTTCGGTTCGTTCGGGGGACGCGCTTTTAAGTCCGCCGGGCCGGTCGGGAGGTATCCTCCTCCAATCAACGACAGGCTCACAGGATAAAGAGGCACGCATGGTCCTCCGGGCTGGAGCTCTCCGGCCGCTGACCATGTCTGGGGGTTGTCGGGCATCCTGAGGGATGCTCGGCAACCTCTTTTCATATCTGGCGATGTCGCAGACGAAATGAATCGTTGTGTAAACACAACAATCCGATCATAAATCTGGTGTGTTTAATCGCATAGCCCTGTTTAGGAACGACCGCGCCGTGTCGCGGCGTCAGCTGGCCGATGCAGTAGGCGTCAATCCCCAGACCATCGGCTATCTGGAACGCGGCGATTACAAGCCCAGCCTGGAACTGGGCATGAAGATCGCCGCCTATTTCGGCGTGCCGGTCGATCTGGTCTTTTCCCTGACACCCTTTCCCTCGCTCCCCGACGCGCTGCGTCTGGCAGGAGACGCATGATGCGCCATGACAGCAGCGGCTGGACCGGCCGCCATGCGTCCGAGGGTCTGCTCGCCCGCGGCAAGCCGGTCATAGCGCGACGCCGCTGGGTTCGCTGGGTCTTGATCGGCTGCATCATCGCGGCAGCGGGGATGACCGTCGCCGATATTGCCTTCAGTCCGACCGGTGCGCTCCTGCCCGACAGCTTTTGGTTGTTCACGCTCCTGTTGTTTGGCGGCCAGGGCTTCTCGCCGTTCGCACGATCGAGCTTTTCCACCCCCGATAAGGGCGGTCTGGATGAATTCGAGCGGTCGACGGTCGAATGGGCGACCCTCCTCTCTTATCGCACGATCATGGCCCTGATCGTCGCCGGCTGCGGCTATGGCTGGATGGCGACCTATCGCGGATGGCCATTGCCGACCCAACCGGCGGATTGGGCGGCGCTGGGCATGGGCCTGCTGGTCATCGCAACGAACCTGCCCGCCTGCATCGCCGAATTCGCCATCCCGATGCCAGCCGATGCCGAGGAGGATACGCCGTGACCCACAAGACGTTTGTCGAACGCCTGGACGACAGCGTCCGCTGGACGGGTATTCCCGCCTTGGCGGCCGGCACGCAGCATCGACGGCCCCTGCGCTGGACCTCGCTCGTCATCCTGCTGCTCGCCACCGGCGGCATCGGCGCCACGCTACACGGCGCATCGCTCTATTGGCCGGGGCAGACCTTGACGATGCTCTGCTTCGGCGTTGCCGGGTTCGTCCGCCTGCTGGGTCCGGTCAAATCGTTCGGCACCGCCGAACAGGTCGACGAACGCGAGCGGGCCGAGCGGGAGCACGCACATATGCTCGGTCACTGGACGACGATGGCGCTGGCCATCGCCAGCCTCTCGATCATCGTCGTAGTGAGCATGATGGCATCATGGGATGTCCTGCGGCTGCGCAATGAACTGATCACGCTGACCTTCTACCTGATGACCATGAGTGCGATCCTGCCGACCTTTTATGCAAGCTGGCGATATCGGCCCTTGCCCAGCGAAGGCTGAGCGAACGCCTGATCGCCCCACTATTCAAGCGAGTGGGATCATGGCGACGCGGTCGATACCTTTCGAGACGTCCGGCTTACAGGAAGGACTGCGCCCGCTTCAGCACCATGCTGCACACCTGCGTCTTCACCCGGCCCTTCAGCGAATCGAGCGACAGCGCGGTATCGCCCGTCTGCAACTCGCCCTGCCTGCCCGCCTCGAAGCCCGGTGAGGCGGCGACGCCCTGCTTGCCGGTCAGCTTGCCCAGTACCGACGCGGCGCCATTGCCGCCCAGCACGTTGTTCTTGATGCAATAACCGAGCAGCCCGGCGGCGTTGCCCGCGCTCGCCGACGCGACATTGGGCAATGCCCCACCGAGCAGACCGCCCAGACCGCCAAGGCCACCCGCCCCTGTCTGCGCAGTCGCTGTGCCGGTCATCAGGGTGCCGCAGAGAAGGGCGATGAGGACGTTCTTCATGGGATCGTTCCTTGTTCGGGGGAAACCTCGTATACCCTCAACCGCTCCCCCGGCCGCCCGTTCCCTCAGGCGGGCGTCAGCAGCCCCTCGCGTGCGATCTTGTCGCGCCAGACCAGCGGAGCCAGCTGGTGGACGTTCTGCCCCTCCGCATCCACCGCCACCGTCACCGGGAAATCGGCGACCTCGAATTCATAGATCGCCTCCATGCCCAGATCCTCGAATCCGACGACCTTCGATCCCTTGATCGCGCGCGCCACCAGATAGGCCGCACCGCCGACCGCCATCAGATACGCGGACTTGCCCTCGGCGATCGCCTTCGTCGCATCCGGGCCGCGTTCCGCCTTGCCGACCATCGCCAGCAGGCCCTGATCCAGCATCATGCGCGTGAACTTGTCCATCCGCGTCGCCGTGGTGGGGCCGGCGGGACCGACCACCTCCTCGCCCACCGGATCGACCGGTCCGACATAATAAATGACGCGACCCGCGAAATCGACCGGCAGCGGCTCGCCCTTGGCCAGCATGTCCGCGATCCGCTTGTGCGCGGCATCGCGCCCGGTCAGCATCTTGCCGTTGAGCAGCAGGCGATCGCCATGCTTCCACGTCTGCACGACTTCTGGCGTCAGCGTGTCGAGATCGACGCGGATCGCGGCCTTGTCCGGCGTCCAGTCCACCTTCGGCCACTCGTCCAGCTTGGGCGCCTCCAGATAGACCGGCCCCTCCCCGGTCAGCGTAAAGTGCGCGTGGCGCGTGGCCGCACAGTTGGGGATCATTGCAACGGGCTTCGACGCGGCGTGCGTCGGCCAGTCGAGGATCTTCACGTCCAGCACCGTCGACAGGCCACCCAGCCCCTGCGCGCCGATGCCCAGCGCGTTGACCTTGTCCATCAGCTCGATGCGCAGCGCCTCGATATCGTTCTTCGGCCCGCGCGCCTTCAGCTGGCCCATGTCGATCGCGCCCATCAGCGACTGCTTGGCGAGCAGCATCGCCTTTTCCGCGGTGCCGCCGATACCGATGCCCAGCATCCCCGGCGGGCACCAGCCGGCGCCCATCTGCGGCAGCATTTCCAGCACCCAGTCGACGATCGAATCGCTGGGGTTCATCATCTTGAACTTCGACTTGTTCTCCGAGCCACCACCCTTGGCCGCCACGTCCACCGACACGGTCGCGCCCGGCACCATTTCGACATGCAGCACGCTCGGCGTGTTGTCCTTGGTATTGCGCCGGGTGAAGGCGGGGTCGGCCAGGATCGACGCGCGCAGCTTGTTATCCGGATGCAGATACGCCTGCCGCACCCCCTGATCGATCACCTCTTGCAGGGATCGGTCGCCCGACAGGCGGCAATCCTGCCCCCATTTGACGAAGACCGTGACGATGCCGGTATCCTGACAGATCGGGCGATGCCCCTCGGCGCACATCCGGCTGTTGGTCAGGATCTGCGCGATCGCGTCCTTGGCGGCGGGGCTCTGTTCGGCCTCATACGCCTCGCCCAGCGCACGGATATAATCCATCGGGTGGTAATAGCTGATGAACTGGAGCGCGTCGGCGACGCTCTCGATCAGGTCGGTATCGCGGATGATCGTGGTCATGGCCGGGGCTTTTGCGACACCGGCGCGCCCAACGCAATCCGCGGCCGTTCGATCGCCGGTTCGTTCCTAATAGCTCGTTGACCAGTTTCGCAGGCGGGAATCGTAACAGGAATGGGTGCATCACCACACCATGCAGATCCGCGCCTCCCTTCCCCCGGCCCCGCCCCCCGCCTCGCCGGCGGTGCTGCTGGGCATCGCCGCCGGCGAGGGCGACGAGGCGCGGATGCTGCCGCGGCTGGCGCAGGTCGCGGCATCGTGGCCGCTGGCCGCCCTGGTGCAGGGGCTGGCCGTCGCCACCGGCTGCGTCGCCAACGGTCGTTCGGCGCTGGCACTCTCGCTCGCCGCGCTGATCGCCGCCGCCGCCGCCGCAATCATGCTGGTCGCGGCCACCGCGCCGCGCGACTGGCGACCGCATCACCGGGTGCAGGGCATGACCGCGTCTGCGGCCCTCCTCGCCGCGGCCCTGCTGGGATTGCTCTGGACCGCCGCCCACGCGCCCGCGGGATCGATTCAGGCCGCCGCCACCGTCACGCTGGCCGGCGCGATCGGCATGGCCGGGCTGGCGGTGCATCCGGTCCGCGCCGCCATTCTGGGCTTCGGTGTCGGGCTGGTCGCGACGATGGCGCTGATGGTCGGCCCGTCGCTGGTGCTGGTCGAGGCGCTCGCGCTGCTGATCGCGCTCGCCATCGCGACCTGGCGCCTCGCCCGCCACGATCACGCCGCCACGCTGGCGCAGGCGGGGCAGGTCGACGAGGGCCAGCAGGCATCCAAGATGATCGCCGAATTCGAGGTCCACGGCACCGGCTGGTTCTGGGAGGCCGACCGCCATGGTCGCGTCACCTATCTGTCGGCCAAGGTGGCCGCCGAGATCGCGGAGCATGATCCCGCGCCGATCGGCCGCCTGCTGACCGACATCTTCCGCATGGACGGCGCGGTGCCCGGCACCGAACGCACGCTCGCCTTTCACCTGTCGTCGCGCACGTCGTTCTCCGACTATTCGGTCTGCGCGATGGGCGATCGCGACGGCAGCCGCTGGTGGTCGATCTCAGGCCGGCCGATGGTCGACGATCTCGGCCGCTTCCAGGGTTTCATCGGATCGGGCAGCGACCTGACCGAAAAGCGCCGGTCGGAAGCCGAAATCACCCGCCTGGCGCTGTTCGACGGCCTGACCGGCCTCGCCAACCGCCAGCGGATGCGCCTGTCGCTCGACAAGACACTGGCCCAGGTCACGGGTCAGCATCGCCCGTCTGCCCTGTTCCTGATGGACCTCGACCGGTTCAAGGCGGTGAACGACACACTGGGTCATCAGGCCGGCGACGCCCTGCTGAAACAGGTCGCTCAGCGCCTGCAACGCGGCGTCGGCGAATCGGGGCTGGTCGGCCGGCTGGGCGGCGACGAATTTCAGGTGCTGCTGCCCGGCATGGACACGCGCGAGCCGCTGGCGACGCTGGCGATCGACCTCATCACCGCACTGTCACAGCCCTATTTCATCGCCGGCACGTCGGTCACGATCGGCTGTTCGATCGGCATCGCCATCGCCCCGCACGACGGCGAGGATGCCGAGACGCTGGTCCGCAATGCCGATCTGGCGCTCTATGCCGCCAAGGCCGATGGCCGCGGCGTCCATCGTTTCTATCACGGCGACATGCTGCTCGGCGCCCGCAACCGCCAGCAGCTGGAAACCGATCTGCGCGCCGCGCTCGCCTGTGGCGATTTCCATCTTTGCTACCAGCCCGTCGTCAGCACCGCCGACGCCCGCATCGTCGGGTACGAGGCACTGGTGCGATGGCAGCATCCGATGCGCGGGCTGGTCTCCCCGGCCGACTTCATCCCCGTCGCCGAGGAATGCGGCCTGATCGAGGGGCTGGGCGAATGGGTCCTGCGCACCGCCTGTGCGGAGGCTGCGCGCTGGCCGCGCGACGTGCGTATCGCGGTCAACGTCTCGCCGATCCAGTTCGCCAATCCGACCCTGCCCGCCATCGTCACCAGCGCGCTGGCGCAATCCGGCCTGTTGCCCGACCGGCTGGAACTGGAGATCACCGAGGGGGTCTTCCTGAACAATTCGGACGATTCAGACCGGATGTTCCGGGCGCTGAAGAACATCGGCGTGCGGCTGGCGCTCGACGATTTCGGCACCGGCTATTCCAGCCTCGGCTATCTGCGTACCGCGCCGTTCGACAAGATCAAGATCGACCAGTCGTTCGTGCGTGGCGCGGCTCAGCCCGACAACCGCAACGCCGCGATCATCCGCGCGATCGTGACGCTGGCCGACACGCTGGGTATGGAGACCACCGCCGAGGGTGTCGAGATCCAGGACGAGATCGACCTCGTCCGCGATCTGGGGTGCAGCCATATCCAGGGCTATGTCTATGGCCGGCCCGCCCCCGCGGTCGAGGTGGCGACGGCGCTCGGCATCGATCCCCATGCCAGCCCGATCGGTTTCAAGGTCAGCCGCGCGCCGCGCACCCGCCTGCTCCGCTCCGCCCGGATCATGGTGCAGGGCCGGCCGGGCGACGTCCGCATCCGCGACATCTCGACCACCGGCGTGATGGTCGATGGCCTGACGCTGGGCGAACAGCCGGTCGGCCTGGACGTGCTGATCGAGCTGGTCGAAAACCAGATGATGGCCGCCCGCGTCCGCTGGGCAGAAGGCGGCCGTGCCGGCCTGCAATTCGACGAACCGATCGATCTGTCGATCCTCGCCGTCTCCCGCCAGACGCGCCGGGCCGGATAAGCCGCGCGGGGGATAATCGGCACGGCAGTAAAACTGACGCGGTTCTGCCACCGCACCGCAACATGACCGATGCATAGGATTGATGGTTAACCGCCCGCTTACCGGCAATGCCGCCGCGCGGGTATCAATCCGGGGGAGCATCCGATGATTCTGTTCAAGTACAGCCTGCCGCTGATCGCGTTCGTTTCGACCGCCGCCGGCGCCACCGTCTATCCGACCACACCCGCGCCCGTCTCGCTGACGTCGGCTGCCTATACGCAGAATTTCAACACGCTCGCCGCGACCGGCGCCACCGGCACTGCCCTGCCGACCGGGTGGCAGGTGTCCGAGAACGGCAGCAACGCCAACACGAACTACGGCATCGATGATGGCGGCAGCAACACCGGCAACGTCTACAGCTATGGCACCGACGGCTCCACCGATCGCGCGCTCGGCAGCCTCGGCAGCGGGTCGAACGCACCGCTCTATTACGGTGCCTTCTTCCAGAACGCGCTGGGCGCCACGATCAACAGCCTGTCGATCGATTACACCGGTGAGCAATGGCGCGGCGGCACGGCGACCGACCAGCTGGTGTTCCAATATTCGCTGAACGCCACCAGCATCGACAGCGTCGCCGCGACGTGGATCAATGTCGCCTCGCTCGCCTTCACCTCGCCCAACGCCAGCACCGCCGGCGCGCTCAATGGCAACGCGGTCGCAAATCGTACCGCACTGACCGGCACGCTGTCCGGCCTGACGATCCTGAACGGATCGACCTTCGCGATCCGCTGGACGGATATGGACAACAGCGGCAGCGACGACGGCCTCGCTGTCGACGACCTCCGCGTCGCCGCGTCGACGATCGCCGCGGTGCCGGAGCCAGCGACCTGGGCGATGCTCGTCCTGGGCTTTGGTCTGGTCGGCGCCACCACCCGCCATCGTCGCCGCAGCCTTCGCCGCGTCTTTGCCTGAACCGATCCCGGCATCTTCGGCCGGGCAGTCGTGATAGGAGCCTCGATCGGCGATCGGGGCTCCTTTTTATTTTATGGGCGGCACATTCCGCTTGCACTTCGCCAACCCCGCAGAGATCCACGCGTCGCGGCGCATGGCCGCCCGCCAACGGCCAACGGTTCGTCGCGCCCGGCCCGAAAGCCACTTGCTCCCGACCGCGATCTGCCACAATCAGTAGCGGTGTGAACCGGGGGCGGACCCAAGTGATGGTGTGTTCGTTGAAACCTCGTCATCTTGGCTGCGACGCTCGCGCAGGTGACATGCGGATCGATGGACCCTTTTTGTTCTCCTCCACACTGCGGTTTGGTGGTAACGATATGGCGCGCCGCGATTCGGTCTGGATAGAACAAGGAGTGGCGCGGTGATGGATTTCAGCAACGGCCGGGATAGCGATATGACCGACACGATCGACATTGTAAGCGAAAAGTCCGCCGCCGCCGCGCCGGCCACCGGCCCGGTGGCGCTCGACAGTCGCGCCGTCGCGCCGCAGCCCTATGCGCTGGACGTCGATCACAGCCGTGACGCGCTTCTGACCGATTTCGGCAAGGAGACGTTGAAGGATCGTTACCTGCTGCCGGGCGAATCCTTCCAGGACCTCTTCGTCCGCGTCGCCTCCGCCTATGCCGACGATGCCGCCCATGCCCAGCGCATCTATGACTATATCTCGAAGCTGTGGTTCATGCCCGCCACGCCCGTGCTGTCGAACGGCGGCACCGGTCGCGGCCTGCCGATCAGCTGCTACCTCAATTCGGTGCCGGACAGCCTGAACGGCATCGTCGACACCTGGAACGAGAATGTCTGGCTCGCTAGCCGCGGCGGCGGCATCGGCACCTATTGGGGCAACGTGCGCGGCATCGGTGAGCCGGTCGGCTTGAACGGCAAGACCAGCGGCATCATCCCGTTCGTCCGCGTCATGGATTCGCTGACGCTGGCGATTTCGCAGGGGTCGCTGCGCCGTGGTTCGGCCGCTGTCTATCTCGACGTGTCGCACCCGGAGATCGAGGAGTTCCTCGAAATCCGCAAGCCCTCGGGCGATTTCAACCGCAAGGCGCTGAACCTCCATCACGGCGTCCTGATCCCCGACGCCTTCATGGAAGCGGTGCGTGACGGCAGCGAGTGGATTCTGCGCAGCCCGAAGGACCAGACCGAGCGTGGCCGCGTCGATGCCCGCGCGCTGTTCCAGAAGCTCGTGGAAACCCGCCTCGCCACCGGTGAGCCGTACATCGTCTTCGCCGATCACGTGAACTCGACCATGCCCAAGCATCACCGCGATCTGGGCCTGAAGGTATCCACCTCGAACCTGTGTTCCGAGATCACGCTGCCCACCGGCCGCGACCATCTTGGCAACGACCGCACCGCCGTCTGCTGCCTGTCCTCGCTCAACCTGGAGACGTGGGACCAGTGGAAGGACGAGAAGGGCTTCGTCGAGGACGTGATGCGGTTCCTCGACAACGTGTTGCAGGATTATATCGACCGCCACGAACCCGGCATGGAGCGCGCCGCGTACAGCGCCGGTCGCGAACGCTCGGTTGGCTTGGGCGTCATGGGCTTCCACTCGTTCCTGCAGGCACGCGGTATCGCGTTCGAGGGCGCGATGGCGAAGTCGTGGAACCTGCGCATGTTCAAGCAGATCAACGCGCAGGTGAACGAGGCGTCGATGCAGCTCGCCGTCGAGCGTGGCCCCTGCCCCGACGCCGCCGACATGGGCGTGATGGAGCGGTTCAGCTGCAAGATGGCGATCGCGCCGACCGCGTCGATCAGCATCATCTGCGGCGGCACCAGCGCCTGCATCGAACCTATCCCGGCCAATATTTATACGCACAAGACGCTGTCGGGCAGCTTCTCGGTCAAGAACCCGTATCTCGAAAAGCTGCTCAACGAAAAGTCGAAGAACAGCGACGCGGTGTGGAACTCGATCCTGGAAAATGGCGGCTCGGTCCAGCATCTCGACTTCCTCTCAGTCGAGGAAAAGGACTGCTACAAGACCAGCTTCGAGATCGACCAGCGCTGGCTGCTCGAACTCGCCGGCGACCGCACGCCGTACATCGATCAGGCGCAGTCGCTGAACCTGTTCATCCCGGCGGACGTCGAGAAATGGGACCTCCTGATGCTCCACTTCCGTGCATGGGAACTGGGCATCAAGTCGCTCTATTACTTGCGTTCGAAGTCGGTGCAGCGCGCGGGCTTCGCGGGCGGGGTGGAGACGGACAACACCATCGCCAAGCCGAAATACGAGCTGGAAAGCACGGATTACGACGAGTGCTTGGCCTGCCAGTGAGATGGACGGTGCCGACGCCTCACTAATCCCCTCTCCCCTTGTGGGAGAGGGAGGGGCCCGCGTCGCGCAGCGGCGTGGGAGGGTGAGGGGGAATGCGGACGGCCTGACCAAACGCCAGTTGCTGCCCGCCGACACCATCGCTCACGCCAGAAGCCTGCGCCGCGCATCGACCGAGCCGGAAAAGCGAATGTGGAATGCCCTCCGAACTGCATTTCCGGATAGCAAATGGCGGCGTCAGGTGCCGATCGCTCGCTACTTCGCGGACTTCTGTTCGCATCGGGCGAAGCTGGTGATCGAGATCGACGGCGACGGTCACGCGCATAACGCGGACTATGATGCGGCCAGATCAGTGACCATCGAACATGAGGGATACCGGGTCGTGCGCTTCGCCAATGCCGATATCATGGCAAATCCGGATGGCGTGATCGCGACGATCACCCGCTGTCTCGACGCGTTCACGCAAAAGGGCCGCCCCTGATGGACGGCCCCCTCATCCTCCCACTGCCGATGGCAGCGGGCCCCTCCCTCTCCCACAAGGGGAGAGGGACTGTCAGCTCACTCGGCTTCTTCGAACATATCCACCGCGTTCTGGCCGGTCGCGGACAGGCGCACCGTGTCGCCTTCGATTTCCGCAACCAGACCGATCGGCAGGTAATGATGCTTCTGCCCCTGCCCGTCCTGGGTCGAGGGCGAGTCGTTCTTGGTCAGCTTGATGCGGTCGCCGTCGACGTGATCGACGGTGCCGACGTGCACGCCGTCCGCACCGATCACTGCGGCATGTTCCTTGATCTGCGTAACATCGACCATGGTCATTCTCCTTTTCGGGGTCCGGCCGCTCAACGCGCGAATCCGGCGTTGGTCGCATGACGTATGGCGTCATCATCATGTATCTGGTCGCCGCGGTGCTGGGGCTGGTCGGCGTCGTGCTCCTTGCACGACTGCGCTCGGCCACCATCTCGGAACGACAGGTCTATGCGTATCGGATGATCGGCATCATGCTGACGTCCGCCGGCATCGTGCTCGCCATGTCCGCCACCGCGATGTGGCGATGGAGCATGGCATGACCCGCCCCCTTTTCGTACCCCTTCCCCTATTCGTACCGGAGTAACCCCGCATGTCCCTCCTTCACGCCTCCAAGCAGTAC
Organism: Sphingomonas sp. Leaf339; assembly: GCF_001426195.1. Classification (GTDB taxonomy): domain Bacteria; phylum Pseudomonadota; class Alphaproteobacteria; order Sphingomonadales; family Sphingomonadaceae; genus Sphingomonas. Next base: position 75,555 of record NZ_LMRS01000045.1, read on the forward strand.
AAGCCCTTCGAATACCCCTGGGCGTTCGAATTCTGGAAGCGCCAGCAACAGCTCCACTGGCTGCCCGAAGAGGTGCCGCTGGGCGAGGATTGCCGCGACTGGGCGCAGAAGCTGTCCGATCACGAGCGCAACCTGCTGACCCAGATCTTCCGCTTCTTCACCCAGGCGGACGTCGAAGTGCAGGATTGCTATCACGAGAAATACGGCCGCGTGTTCAAGCCGACCGAGATCAAGATGATGCTGACGTCGTTCAGCAACATGGAGACGGTCCACATCGCCGCCTACAGCCACCTGCTCGACACCATCGGCATGCCCGAGAGCGAATATGGCGCCTTCCTCGAATATGCCGAGATGAAGGAAAAGCATGATTACATGCAAAACTTCGGCGTCGACAACGATCAGGATATCGCCCGCACGCTGGCGATGTTCGGCGGCTTTACCGAGGGCGTGCAGCTCTTTGCCAGCTTCGCCATGCTGATGAACTTCCCGCGCTTCAACAAGATGAAGGGCATGGGCCAGATCGTCACCTGGTCGATCCGCGACGAGAGCCTGCATTGCGAGGGCATCATCAAGATGTTCCACACCTTCTGTCAGGAGCGCCAGTGCCTGACCAAGGCGGTGAAGGACGACATCGCCGACGTGTGCCAGACGACGATCCGGCTGGAGGACAACTTCATCGACCTCGCGTTCGAGATGGGCCCGGTGAACGGCATGACGCCCAAGGAGATCAAGAAGTACATCCGTTTCATCGCCGACTGGCGCATGGGCCAGTTGGGCCTGAAGCCGATCTACATGATCGACGAACACCCCCTGCCCTGGCTCGCCCCGATGCTGAACGGCGTCGAGCACGCCAATTTCTTCGAGCAGCGCGCCACCGAATATTCGAAGGCCGCGACCAAGGGCCAGTGGAACGACGTCTGGGACAGCTTCGACAAGCGCCAGAAGGCGAAGATCATCATGCCGGCGGCGAATGAGGAACTGAGCGGCATGGGTGACATGTTCGCGCGGGCTGGTGTGGCGGCGGAATAATCATGTGAGGCCAAAATGACGACGCCTAAAACGAGATTTTTGATCTCGCAAAAGCAAACAGAAAAACAAATATTTTCTGTAGAAGAACGACGCTCTGGTGATCTTCTAATTGGCTTCACCCCACCCAAAGCTATAAAAATTGCGGGACGCATTACCGAAAGGCCAAGGTCCCGCAAAGTTTCCGTTCATTTAAGTCTGATGAGCGACCCACCAGTTCACACTATAACGCATGAGATAGGATTTGGCCTTCGAGCTTCGCATAAGGGATACGCGGTAGTACGGCGGCTGAAAAATCAGCCGTTCATTTGGCCTATATTGTGTCAATCATTTGGAACTCATGAACCAAAATTTATCCATCGTCGAAAAGCAGATGAAATACGACGCATCGGAGCATACGATAGTAGTATAGACTGTCTATTGGTAGGCGTTTTTGTAACTCATTCTTCCTATGCAATCCCCGAATCACATGGATTATCAGTTACTATTAAACGATTTTCTAAGTTCAACCTTAATGTAGTTACTACTTTTGCAGATATTAAAAGTGGAAAATCTACATTAGAAATTTTTAATTATACCTCACCCGTTAAAGATGGTGATTCTTGGCTAAAATTGGTGGAAACGCCGCCGCCGATACTTTTAATATAGAAGGCCTTGAAAGCTACTTGATGAATGTATTTCTGAATTTAGCAAATCGAACATTCTATATTAGCAGTCCACTTATAATATTGCCAAAACCTCACCACATACAAATGCGTAGATTTGGCAGATACCCCGATGGCATTTCAGCAAATGAAGCTCTGTATGGAGAGCATTCAATCGCTAGATCGATAAGACATCTTCCTCAGCAAAGAATGGATCCAGCGGACGCGAATTCGATAGAGTTCGCAAATTATTCTGACCCAACACCCTATAAATTGATAGATGAATTTGCGGATTGAATTACTAATTGATTAGAAATTTATTTTATTGGTGAATTATTAGAAGAACTTGCTTAAAAGCAGGCATGTTACCCGGTGATATGTCCTACACGCCAAACCTCATATAAGTGGTCCGGCTCCTCGCATCGAAGGAGCATCACATGGATCAGCTTACCCTCCGCCCCCGCCACGACGGCTGGACCGCCGAGCGCCAGCGTCTCTTCCTCACCGCGCTCGCCGAGACCGGCACCGTGTCCACCGCGTGTGAGGAGGCCGGCATCACGCCCCGCTCCGCCTATCGCCTGCGCGCCGATCCGCGTGGTGCGGCGTTCGCGGCGGGGTGGGACGCGGCGTTGCATCTGGCGGTCGGCTGCCTGACCGCCATCGCGTTCGAACGGGCGACGTGCGGGGTCGCCAAGGAAATCTGGCGCGACGGTGTCCTGGTCGGCCATATCCGCGAGCCGTCCGACCGGATGCTGATGTTCCTGCTGCGCCACCTCGCCCCCGCCCGCTTCGGTCGGGAGGCCGGCACCGCGCCCGCGCTCCACGTCGCGCCCGATCCGGCCGCGCTGATGGCGACGATGGCGGCGCTCACCGACAGCCCCGTCACCGCCGATCCGATCGACGAATGGGGCGACAACGATGCGCCGACCGGCGGGGATGCGTGATTTCCCGTGCGCGCCCGCGCGATCACGCGCGCGTGGAGGGTGTGACTTTCGGGACTTTCCAGCTTCTGGTCCGGCCAACGACTGGTCGGCAGGCGGCCTATCGCCCTCGCCGCACCGGCGCGTGGAAATCGGCGGGCTTGGTCGCGATCCAGCGCAGGAAGCGCGCAATCTCTGGGTGCGTGCGCAGCACGGCCGGATCGGCATGGTCGCGCGCCAGTTCGGCATTGGTCAGCGTCGCATGGATCGTGCGATGGCAGATCGGGTGGACGGGGGCGGTCGTGCGGCCGCCTTCGCTCTTGGGGACCAAGTGATGCCATTCCACCCGCGCGCCCAGCGGCCGCCCGCACAGCGCGCAGGACACTGGCGGCGTCGCCCGCTCCATCAGAACCTCGGCCGCTGCCAGCCCGGCCCTGCGCTTCACTCTGCCGCCCATCGCTTGGATATTGGATCGACGACGCGCAACGAAAAGGGCGGGAGCGGCCCATCGGCCACCCCCGCCCCATCGATCGTCAGGCGTTTACCGCCCGCGCATCACTTAGAAGTGAGCGACGATACCGGCCTGCGGACGGAAGCTGTTCGCCGAACCGAAGGTCGACACTTCCATGCGGAAACGGATACCGGAATTGCCGGTGATGCCGCCCAGGCCGATGTCCTTCGGGCCGATCTCGGCGCCGACGCCATAGGTGATCGCGTCGAAATCGGGGCTGTTCTTGCCGAACCGATCGAAGTTCACCCAGCGATAGCCGACCTTGCCGTAGAACAGGCCGCTCTCGCCCGCGCGGAAGCCGAAGCGACCAGCGGCGCCGTAGCCCCAATCGATATCGCCATCGACGCCCTTGGTCACTTCACCTTCGGCGCCGACGAACAACGGGCCCAGCGGCACGTTCACACCGACGATGCCGGTGACGATCGCACCATCGAGCTTGTTGCCGCCGATCGGCGTGTTGGGGATGCCGTGGCCGACGCGACGATCGAAGCCTTCCCAGCCGCCCATGACGGCGACGTACGGCTCGATACCGAAGGCGCGCGTGCCATCGGGCGCGCGGGCGGGTTCATCGGTGCTGGTGGTGGACATCGTGGTGTCGGTGGGTGCCATGTCCTGCGCGACGGCGGGGACGGCAACGACCGCAGCCGCGAGTGCGACGGCGAGGGACAGCTTACGCATAAAAATGAAACCTTGATCTGCTACAACAAACCGGACCGCAGGGCCTCGGCCCGATCCAGACCCGCTCAAAGCCACAAACCGGCGGTTGGTTGCAGTGCAAAATGCACTTTCGGATCGCTAATTGGTATGTGTTGCCGATCGGCCACGGTTCCTGTCATCCAGATGAACCAAGCATGGCAATATAGTGGTTTAACCGTCGGCTGCCCCATTTCCGCCCCGTTCCCGCCGGGCATGGGGCAATACCAAAACAGCCCGGTAAGTCAGCGGGCCACGCATTCCATCGGCGCTGTAGCGGGCAGCGTGATGGTGGCCACGCGACCCTTGGCGCGCAGTTTCGCACCATCACCGATTTACCAGATTCCGGATGCCGCCCGCTGCTGCCTCAACCGCACAACGTGTCCGGCCACCGCCAGTGTCAGCGTGTCCGCCCGGTTATTGAACCGCGCCGACACGACATGGTCGTGCCCGCAATCATATGTTGCGGTCGCCGTCGACCGCCGGCCGGCCGCCAGCCGGTCCGTCGAGCATCCGGCGGCGATCAGCGATATTGTCGCCACCGCCGCCGGCTTCCACATCAGGGTGTGGATCAGGGTTTCAGCGCGACATCGTCGCCATCGTCCAGTTCGTCCTCGTCGACTTCGCCCTTGTCGAAATCGTCCTGGACGTCGTCCTCATCCATGTCATCTTCGTCCATGGTGACGGTAGAATCGGCCTTGCCGACTTCCTCGGAGTCCATGCCGAGATCGTCGATCGACTCCTCCTCCTCGTCGTCATCGCCCATATCGGGGGTCAGATCGGTCAGGACGATCCCGTCGGTCGGCCCGGAGCGGGTGGCTTCCAGGATTTCGGCGCGCTGGCTCTCGTCATAGCCTTCCTCGTCGTATCCGTCGTCGCCCGAACCCATGCCGGGCACCTGATGTCCGCCCATATCACTCTCCTTGGATTGATAGAGCGCGAACGGTGCGGAGGGGCCGGCGGTTCCCGGGTTTCAGCCGGTCATGCGTCGAACAGCCGCCCCCGCTCGGTCAACGCGATCGCTCCCAGCGACAGGATACCGACGACCATGAAGCCCGCAATCATCGGCACCGTCGTCCCGTCGAACGCCTGCCCGATGACCGCGCCGATCAGCACACCGGCGGTGATGCTGATGAATCCCTGCACGCTCGACGCGGTCCCGGCGATCGCGCCCATATTGGCCATCGCCATCGCCGAGAAATTGGACGTGGCCAGACCGAAGCACGCCATCGTCAACGCCTGCAACACCCCGAACGCGATCAGCGAATCCTGCCCCGTCTCCGCCAGCAACAGATGGAACCCCGACACGATCGCCAGCACCACGACCGCGCCATGTGCGATCCGCCGCGTGCCCAGCCGCATCACGAACCGCGCATTCAGCAGGTTCGCCGCCGCCATCGTCGCCGCCGTGCCCGCGAACACCGCCGCTAGCAGGGCCGGCCGATGATAGACGTCGAACATGATCTGCTGGATCGAATTGAGGTAGCCATACAGCGCCCCCGTCAGCAACGTCGCCGCCGCGGTATATCCCACCGACTGCCGATCGGTCAGCGACGTGCGCCAGCCCGCCATGATCCGCCCCGCTGCGATCGGCAACGCGGCTTCGGGCCGCAACGTCTCGGGCAGGCGGATCGTCACCCACACCAGCAACGCCGCCGCACTGCCCGCCATCACCCAGAATATCGCCCGCCAGTTGCCGAACAACAGCACTAGCTGCCCTACGCTCGGCGCCAGGATGGGGACGATCATGAACACCATGAACGCGATTGACATCACCCGCGCCATCGCCCGGCCATGATAACAGTCGCGCACCAGCGCGATCGTGGCGATCCGTGTCGCCGCCACGGTGGCACCGCCCGCCAAGCGCGCCGCGATCAGCAGCGTGAAGCTGCCCGCCACCGCCGCCGCGCTGCTCGCCACGACATAGCCCGTAATCGCCCACAACAGCACGCGCCGCCGGCCGAACCGGTCGACCAGCGGCCCATGCACCAGATGCGCAACGCCAAACCCGCCGAGGAAGGCGGAGACGACGAACTGCCGCCGATTCTCATCCGCCACGCCCAGCGCCTCGCCGATCGCGGGCAGCGCCGGCAGCATCGCATCGGTGCCCAGCGCCCCCAGCGCCATCAGCGCGGCGACGAGCGCAACGAACTCGACAAAGCCGATCGGCGCACCGGGCAGGTCCGGCGTGGGATGATCCGGGTTTTCCATGATGCGCCGCCCTTAGCCGCTGACGACGCGCGGCGGAACCCTATCGCCCGCCGGTGCGACGGGTTATGTTACGGTCATCTCGAAGGATATGTCATGCTCGATACCCCCGCCGCGCACGTCCCCACGCTCAGCCTCGCCGATCAGGCGACCGACCCGGACGGTTTCTCCGCCGCGTTCGGCGCCTCGTTCGAACGCTACGGCTTTGCCGTCATCGCCGATCACGGCGTCCCGCTCGACCTGATCGATCGCGCCTGGTCCGAAACCGAGGCGCTGTTCGCGCTGCCCGAGGACGAGAAGCGCGGCTATCACATCCCCGGCGGCGGCGGCGCCCGTGGCTATACCCCGTTCAAGACGGAGATCGCCAAGGGCGCCAGCGCCGTCGACCTGAAGGAATTCTGGCACGTCGGCCGCGAACTGCCCGCCGGCCACCGGTTCGAGGGGCAGATGACGCCGAACATCTGGCCCACCCGGCCGGAAGAATTTCGCGACACCTTCATCGAGCTGTTCGCTGCGTTCGACCGCGCCGGCGACCAGTTGCTGTCGGCGATCGCCCGCCATCTCGGCCTTGCCCCCGACTGGTTCGACCCGGCGGTGAAGGACGGCAACAGCGTGCTGCGCCTGCTGCATTACCCGCCGATCCCCCTCGATGCCGAAGGCGTCCGCGCCGGCGCGCATGAGGACATCAACCTCATCACGCTGTTGCTGGGTGCCGAGGAAGCCGGCCTGGAACTGCTCGACCGCGCCACCGGCCGCTGGTTGGCGATCAAGCCGCCGGAGGGGGCGATGGTCGTCAACGTCGGCGACATGCTCCAGCGCCTGACCAACCACGTCCTGCCCTCGACCACCCACCGCGTCGTCAACCCGCCGCCCGAACGCCGCGGCCATTCGCGCTATTCGATGCCGTTCTTTCTCCACCCCGCGCCCGATTTCCTGATCGAAACGCTGCCGCAGACGGTGACGGCGGAGAACCCTGACCGCTATCCGACACCGATCACCGCGCATGATTACCTGCATGAACGCCTGGTCGAGATCGGCCTGATCAAGGCGTAGCCAAAAAAAGCTCTCTCCCCCTTCAGGGGGAGAGGGCTTTGGCTCGCGCCAAATCCTTCTCGCGGCCAAAGCCGAGCAGCATCGCCATCAGTTCGGCCTTCGCCGGCACGAACACCGCGCGACCGTCCACCATCATCAGTTCCCGCGTCACCGGCCGAACCGCCCGCCAGCCATCGGCCCCGCAGAACCGAAACCCGACCATAAACTCTACCGTCAATGGTGGCCCGTCCCAACGCCCGAACACCGCTGACTGGAACAGCGCCGTCCCCGCGCCGGCGACGTCCGCGACACCAAGCCGCGCCAACACCGCTGGCGCATCCCGTTCGCTCAACAGGACATCGACGTCGCCTACCTCGACGCCATCGGCCCCGTGCAGCGCCACCGCCGCGCTACCGATCACCCACCACGGGTCCGCCGCCCCGGCCATCACGCCGACGACCATCGCCAGCGTCGTCCGCAAGGCCGCCGGCATCATCGTCAGTCGAACCCGCGCTCCAGAAACCGTTGCGCCATGGCACAATGCAGCGCGACGCCACGCGCCATCACGGCCTCGTCGATCGTCATCCGCGTATTGTGCAGCGGCGGGTTGGTCGCCGGGTCGCTGCCCTCGGGCGCCGCGCCGATGAAGGCGAACGCACCGGGGATCGCGCCCAGCACATAAGAGAAATCCTCCGCCCCCATCATCGGCTGCGGCATCGGTGCGAAGCCGGTGGTGCCGAACAGGCCCGTCGCCACATCGCGGATCATCGCCGCGCCGCGCGGATCGTTGACCGTGACGGGATAGCCCTTGTCGATCCACGCCTCGGCGGTGGCGCCGTGCGCGGCGGCGATGTTTTCCGCGATCCGCTTCAGCGCCGCGTGCATCGTCACCCGCGACGCCTCTGACAGGGTACGCAACGTCCCCAGCATTGTGACTTCGCCCGGGATGATGTTGTGCGCCGATCCCGCCTCGATCTTGGTGATCGACAGCACCGCCGGATCGGTGACGGCGATGCCCCGCGCGATGAAGGTCTGGAGCGCGGTCACGATCTCGCACGCCACGGGGATCGGATCGATGCAGTCGTGCGGCATCGCCGCGTGGCCACCCGCCCCCCGGACGACGACATGCACCGTCTCCGCCGACGCCATGATCGATCCCGCCCGCGTCACCACCACGCCCGATGGTACATTGGGCGTGATGTGCAGCGCAAACGCGGCGTCGGGTGCAGGATCGGCGAGCAGACCGTCGTCGATCATGAAGCGGGCGCCGTGATACCCCTCCTCGCCCGGCTGGAACATGAAGACCACCGTACCCGGCAGGTCGTCCACCCGCGCCGCCAGCGCCTTGGCCGCGCCCACCAGCATCGCCGTATGCGAATCGTGCCCGCACGCGTGCATCGCGCCGGCGATGGTGCTGGCGAAGGGCAGTCCCGTTTCTTCCTGCATCGGCAGCGCATCCATGTCGCCGCGCAACAACACGGTCCGGCCATTGTCGCCGCCCCGCCGACCACCGCCGCGCAGGATCGCGATCAGACCGGTCGTCGATGACCCCTCACGATATTCCAATGGCAGGCCGGCCAACGCCGCCTTGATCTTGTCGGTCGTGCGCGGGCAGTGCAGGCCGATCTCCGGTTCGGCATGGATCGCGCGGCGCAGCGCCACGACCTCGTCAAACACCGCGTCACTCGCGCCCTGCCAGTCGGCGGGGCCGGAATCGTCCAGGCTCATCGCATCTTCTCCATTAACCCCGGAACAGGCCGCCCAGCACGCCGCGGGCGATCTGCCCGATCAGGCCGCCACCGGCGGACGAGGATCGCCGCCGCGTGGTGCCACCGAATATCTGTTTGCCGACCTCGTTCGCCACCTGACGTCCGATCGACGACGAGGCCGCGCGCGTGGCGGACGTCGCCATTTTCGACCACGGGCTGTTCGCCGCCTCGCGTTCGGCCTCCCGCTGCGCCTGCGCGTCGGCGCGCGCCTGCCGATCCGCCTCGCGCTGTTCGGCGATCCGCGCCCGCTCTGCTTCCTTGGCGGCCTTGGCGTCATCCTTCGCCTTCAGCGCGGCGGCCTTTTCGGCGTCGCCCGCCGCCCGCGCGGCGGCGGCGGAAGCGGAGGCTTCCTGCGTCTTGGCGGCGAGCAGTTCTTCCGCCGACTCGCGGTCGATCACGTGATCATATTTGTCGCCGATCATGTCGGTCTCGATCAGCACCTTGCGTTCGTCCGCCGTTACCGGGCCGACCCGGCTGGCGGGCGGCTTGATGAGCGTGCGTTCGACCGGCGACGGCGCGCCATCGGCCATCAATAGCGATACCAGTGCCTCGCCCACCTTCAACTCGGTGATCGCGGTCGCGACATCGACGCCCGGATTGGCGCGGAACGTCTCCGCCGCTGCCCTCACCGCCGCCTGATCGCGCGGCGTAAAGGCACGCAGGGCATGCTGCACGCGGTTGCCCAGCTGCCCGGCGACCTTATCGGGGATATCCAGCGGATTCTGCGTTATGAAATAAATGCCGACGCCCTTCGATCGGATCAGCCGGACGACCTGTTCGATCTTTTCGAGCAGCGCATCGGGCGCCTCGTCGAACAGCAGATGCGCCTCGTCGAAGAAGAACGCCATCACCGGCTTGTCCGGATCGCCCACCTCGGGCAGCACCTCGAACAATTCGCTCAGCAACCACAACAGGAACGTCGCGTACAGCTTGGGGCTGGCCATCAGCTTGTCGGCGGCCAGGATGTTGACGACCCCGCGCCCCCTGTCGTCGGTGCGGATCATGTCGGCGAGTTCCAGCGCCGGCTCACCAAAGAAATGCTCGCCGCCTTGGGCACGCAACTGCAACAGCGCGCGCTGGATCGTGCCGACCGACTGTTTCGACACGTTGCCGTACGTCGTCGTCAACTCCGCCGCCCGCTCCGCGCAATGCGCCAGCAACGCCTGCAGATCATCGAGATCGAGGAGCAGCAACCCCTCCTTGTCCGCCAGGTGAAAGGCGATGGTCAGCACGCCTTCCTGCACCTCGTTCAGGTCCATCAGCCGCGCCAGCAGCAGCGGCCCCATCTCGCTGATCGTGGCGCGCACGGGATGCCCCTGCTCACCGAACAGGTCCCAGAACTGCACGGGATTGTCGCGATATCCCCAGCCGGTATCGCCCACCTCGGCGGCCCGCGCGGCGAACATCGCGTGGTTCTTGCCCGTCGCCGATCCCGCCATTGCTAGCCCCGACAGGTCACCCTTCACGTCGGACACGAAGCTGGGCACGCCGGCTGCGGAGAACCCTTCGATGATCCCCTGCAACGTCACCGTCTTGCCGGTGCCTGTCGCCCCGGCGATCAGGCCGTGGCGGTTGGCGCGTTTGAGGTCGATCGCCTGTGGCTTGCCGCCCCCAAGCCCGATGAAGATACCGTCGGTCATGCCATCACCCTACGCCCCGTCGCGTTCAAAAGGAAAGGGCCGCCGCGGTTTCCCGCGACGACCCCTTTGCCGTTATCGATATGCCGGACCCTCAGCCCTTGGCGATCTTCAAAGGCAGGAACCGCGCCGGGCTCTTGCCCCGCTGCGCCAGCACCAGCACCTGCGGGCGACCAGCCGCCTTGGCCTGCGCCACCGCACTCGCCATTTCGGCGGGCGTGCGAACCGGCGTGCCGTTGACGGCGGAGATCACGTCGCCGCGCTGCAGCTTGCCGGCCGCGTCGCTGGCCGGATCGACCTGTGCGATCACGACGCCCCGCACCGTCGAATCGACGTTCACCTGCCGGGCGATTGCCGGGGTCAGCGTCTGCACCGTCAGGCCCAGCGTGTTGCTGCCGGCGGGTGAGGTCATACCCGGCGTGCTGTCGTCGCCCTCATCGGTGGTGAAATCATCACCCTGACCGCTCAGTGCCGCCAACTGCTTGTCGCTCGGCCGCTCGGCCACCACGACGTTGAACGACTGTGGACGACCATTGCGCAGCACGTCGAGCTTCGCCGACTGGCCCGGCGGGACGTTGGAGGCGAGATACGACAGCGTCGTGTCCGGCGTCACCGCCTGACCGTTCACCTTCGTCACGACATCACCCGGTCGCAGCCCCGCCTTTTCGGCCGGACCGCCGGGCGCAACGCCCGCCAGCAACTCGCCCTGGTTCTTGGCGATGCCCAGCGCTGCGGCCGTATCGTCGTCGATCGGCCCGCCCTGCAACGTCACGCCCAGATAACCGCGCTGGATCTTCTGGCCCTTCATCAGGGTCGCGATGATCGGCTTGGCCTCTTCGGCCGGGATCGCGAAGCCGATGCCGATGTTGCCGCCCGACGACGAGAAGATCTGGCTGTTGATGCCGATCACGTCGCCGTTCAGGTTGAACATCGGCCCGCCCGAATTGCCCTGGTTGATCGAGGCATCGGTCTGGATGAAGCGGTCATACGCGCCACCCTGACCGGTCACCCGGTGCACCGCCGATACGATACCCGCCGTCACCGTACCGCCGAGGCCGAACGGCTGGCCGATCGCGACCACCCAGTCGCCGACCCGTGCGCGGGCCGAATCGCCGAACTTCACGAACGGCAACGCCGTCGCATCGATCTTCAGCAGAGCAAGGTCGGACGCTTCGTCGCGACCGATCAGGCGCGCGGTATATTCCTTGCGGTCGTTCAGCGTGACGGTGATCGATTCCACCGTCGCGCCGCGCGCGGGCGCAACGACGTGATTGTTGGTGACGACATAGCCATCAGCCGAGATCAGGAAGCCCGAACCCAGCGACTGGCCCTCGCGCTTCTGCGGCTGCCCGCCGCCCTGACCCTGCCCGAACATACCCTCGAACGGGGTGCCGGCGAACGGGTTCGCCTGTTGCTGCGGCGCCGCGATCGACTGTTTGGTCGAGATGTTCACGACCGCCGGCTGCAACCGGGCAACCATATCGGCAAAGCTCATCGGCGCGCCACCCTTGGGCGCGGCAGCCTGGATCGCGCCGGGCTCGTTCTGCGCGGTCTGGGCGGAGGTCGGCTGGAGCGCCAGCGTGGCGGTCGCACCGCCAAGCAGCAACGCACCGGTAATAGCGTAGGCGTAGCGCACTGTGTTTAGTTCCTCTCGTTCGTCGTTCGAACCCGTCGGCTTATCGACGAAAACGGCTGAACGACGGTTGAATATGAACGGTTGGTCAGCGTGTCCGACCTTCGAACTGACGAAGATAGGAATTGTTCGGCGACAGAATGATCTGCGTCGACCCACGCCCATCGGTGCTGCCATCCGCCACGAACGTGCGGCGATAGGACTGCATCGCGCGATAGAAGTCGTAGAACTCGGCATCCTTGCCGAAACTCTGCGCATACACGCGCGATGCCGCGGCGTCCGCGTCCGCCTGCACGATACGCGCCTGCCGCTGACCCTCGGCGGTGATCGTGATCGCCTCCTGCTGGCGCGCGGTCTGCATCCGGCGCAACGCGCTTTCCAGCGGCGTACCCTCGGGCAGTTCGGCCTGCTTGATCCGCACGTCGACGATCTCGACGCCGTACTGGCGCGCGCGCCGGTCGAGCCCGGTCTGGATCGCATCCATCACTTCGCTGCGCTCGGCGGTCAGCAATACGGCGAAACGCACCTTGCCCAATTCGTTGCGAAGCGTCGATCCGAACAGCGGCCGCAACTGGTTGACGACACCCTCTTCGCTGCCCGCCGTCGCCAGCATCAACCGGGGATCGACCACGCGAAACCGCGCGAATGCATCGACGTTCAGTCTCAACTGGTCGGTCGACAGCACCGGCGTGTTTTCGAGATCGAGGTCCAGCGTCCGCTTGTCGACATAGGTCACGCGGTCGATGAACGGCACCCGCGCGATCAGGCCGGCGCCGCTGTTACCCGGTGCCTGCCCCGCCTGATATCGATTGATGACCCGGATCGGCTGCGCCAGTCGATAAACCACCGCCTGCTGCGTTTCCGGGACGATCGCGAAGGTTGCCGCCGCCAGGATGACGATCAGCAGGGCGGCAATGCCCAGGATGACCGGATTTTTCCACGTCATGGCGTTCACTGTCCCGCTCCCGCCGTCGGTTCGGACGCCTGTGGCTGCGCCTGCGCCGCCGGCTGGGCGGCCTGCGGCTCACCTGCTTGCTTCGCGCTGGGCAACGGCAGGTAGGATACGACACCCGATGGTTCGACGATGGTCTTGTCGGACTTCGCCAGCACGGCCTCCATGGTCTCGTAATACATGCGGCGACGCGTTACCTCGGGGGCGAGGCGATATTGCTCGTACACCCGGTCGAACGCCGCGGCCTCGCCCTGCGCGCTGGCGATCACCTGCTGAGCATAGGACCGCGCCTTGTTGACCGCGCCGACCGCTTCCTGCTGCGCCGCCGTCACCTTGTTGAAATCGTCGACGATCTGCTGCGGCGCCGCCGCCCGGTTGATCGACACGCCCTGGATGCGGACGCCCGATTTATAGCTGTTGAGGATCGACTGCATCGATTCCGCCACCCGCTGCTCGATCGTCGTCCGCCCCGCGCCCAGCGCCTGGTCGAGCGTCGTCGTGGCGATCACCGCGCGCATCGCGCTTTCGGCCGCCGCGCGCACGGTTTCCTCGGGCTGGGCCAGCTGGAACACGTAATCGCGCGGATCGCCGATGTTCCACCGCACCGAATAGGTCAGGTCGACGATGTTCTGGTCCGCCGTCAGCGCCAGATTGACGCCGTCGCCACGCGGGAAATTCTCGGTGCGGAACCGCTGCACGTCCACCGTCTGCACCCGCGCGATCGGCGCCGGCGGAGTCAGCTGCACGCCCGGCTGCAGCACCCCGGCATAGCGACCGAAATAGGTCACGATCCCGCGCTGCTGCGGCCCGATCTGGTGGATCGAGGTGAACAGCACCCATACCGCGACGATGATCGCGGTGCCGATCGCCCACAACATGCGCGGATTGGCCCCGGCGGGCAGGCCCGGAAAGCCGCCGCCCGAACCACCGCCGCCACCCGGACCGCGCGCCTTTTTCAGGAACTCGTCCAGCGCGCTGGGCCGGGACGCGCCCTTGCGCCCCCCCGGCGGCAACGCCCAGGGGTTGCGGGGACCGCCGTCATTGCCTTCGTCCGAGCCGCCCCAGGGGCCCTTCGGATTGTCGGCGGCGAGGATAATCGGGCGCTTGAACCAGCGCGGCAGGATCGTCATCCTTCCTCTATAGGAAGGCCGTCGCGCGAAAAACAGTGGCAAGGAACCATTGCCGGCCTATCTGGTGCGCCATGGCGGATATGAGAACGATGGAAGCGGCGATCGTCGCGGTGGCGGGCGCGCGGGCGACGGTGCGGATGGATGGCGAGCGGATGGGCGTGGTGATCGACGCCACCGGCCTGTCGCAGCCTGCGCGCGAGGCGATGGAAGCCGCCGTCCGCGCCGCCGCCCCCGCCGCCCGCGTCATCGTCACCGCGGAACGTGTGGCGCGCGCCCTGATCGCGGTGGCCAGCGGCAAGGGCGGGGTCGGCAAATCGACGCTCGCCGCCAATCTCGCCATCGCCCTGTCGCGCGGCGGCCGGCGGGTCGGCGTGGTCGATGCGGATATCTATGGCCCGTCGCAGCCCCGGCTGCTGGGCGCGGAGGGCACCCGGCCGGAGGCGCTGGAGAAGCAGCTGATCCCCGTCGCCACCCCCTTCGGCGTCCCCCTGTTGTCGATGGGCCAGCTGGTCGAACCCGGCCGCGCCATCGCATGGCGCGGGCCGATGATCGCCGGCGCCCTCAGCCAGCTGGTGGACGGGGCATGGGGCGCGGCCGACACGCTGGTGGTCGATCTGCCCCCCGGCACCGGCGACGTGCAGCTGACGATGGTGCAGAAGCATCGCCCGGCCGGCGCGGTGATCGTATCGACGCCGCAGGATCTGGCGCTGATCGACGCCACCCGCGCGATCGATTTCTTCGTGAAGGCGGGCGTGCCGATCATCGGGCTGGTCGAGAACATGGCCGGATACCAGTGCCCGCATTGCGGCGAAGTGTCCGATCCCTTCGGCCGTGGCGGCGCAGAAGCCGCCGCCCGCGATCTCGGCATCCCCTTTCTGGGCCGCGTGCCGCTGGAGATCGCCATCCGCACCGCCTCCGACGCAGGGAGGCCACCCGCCGCCGAGCCGAACGATACCGTCTTCGCGCCGCTCGCCGCACAGGTCGCGGCATGGCTCGCCGCGCGGTGAAACCCGGAACGGCGGGCGGACGTTGAGGCGGGCGACAGATCAGGAGTTCCCGCCATGCCGCTGACGACCGACGCCCAGATCCGCGACCTGCTTGAATCCGCGCGCACCATCGCGCTGGTGGGTGCGTCGGATCGCCCGAACCGACCGTCCTACGGGGTGATGGCGATGCTCCAGCGCCACGGCTATCGCGTCATCCCGGTGAACCCGCAGATCACCGGCGAACATGTCCATGGCGAATTCGTCTTCCGCGAATTGTCGCAACTCGGCGACCCGATCGACATCGTCGACATCTTCCGCAAATCCGCCGCGGCGGGCGAGGTGGTGGATCAGGCGATCGCGATCGGCGCGAAGGCCGTCTGGATGCAACTCGGCGTGATCGACCACGACGCCGCCGAACGGGCCGAGGCCGCCGGCCTGAAGGTCGTGATGGACCGCTGCCCCGCGATCGACATTCCCCGGCTGGGCTTGGCCCGTATCGCCCCGGCCGCCTGACTTGCTCGCGCGCAACATCGCTTTACCGAGGGAGCCAGGCCCGGCATGATCGCCGCCGTAGCGGGAGGTGCCGATGCTGTTGCTGATGTTGATGTTGGCCGACGACATGGGCGCGTTGATCCAGTCCGCACGTGATCGCACCGCCGCCGAGCATCGCTGCGTCGCCACCGCCGACA
This sequence comes from Sphingomonas sp. Leaf339, assembly GCF_001426195.1. Taxonomy (GTDB): domain Bacteria; phylum Pseudomonadota; class Alphaproteobacteria; order Sphingomonadales; family Sphingomonadaceae; genus Sphingomonas. Next base: position 91,385 of record NZ_LMRS01000045.1, read on the forward strand.
CGACCGACATCACCGTCTGCGGCTTACGCCACGCCGATCGTTACCGCGTCCCCCTCGTCGTCCACGATCCCGGCGACCCGCGCCATGAGGGCGTGTCGGCGGAGCGTAACCGCCTGCTCGCCCGCACCGACAATTGTCAGGAGAAGCGCGCGATGCAAGTGGGCTGCGGCTTTGCCGGCGTCACCATGACCACTGGCGGCGGCAGCACCAGTGTCGGCGGCATGCGGAAACTGGCACCGTGATCCTTACGCTGTTTCTGGCCGCACAGACCGCCGCCATTCCTCTGCAACCGGCATCGCCGCCGCAGCGCATATCGATCCTCGCGTCCAATTGTCCCAAACCGACCGGCGAGGAAATCACCGTCTGCGCCCCCATCGCTCAACCGCGCCTGCCGCTGCCGGCCGAACGCGGCCCGCCCGATCATCCCGTGCCGTCCAACCCCGATCTAACCCCCGCGACCGCCCTGGCCGAAGCCGCCCCGCCCTGCGCTACCCTTCAGGGCGGCTGTCAGGTCGGGATGGATGTACTCGGCGGCGGCACCGCCGCGATCCGATTGATCGGCAAGCTGATCGACCCCAACAGTTGCTGCGAACGCCCCGGCGAGTCGACCAGCACCGGCATGCTGATCGGCGACATGGTCGGCGGCATCAAACGGGCTTTCGGGAAGAAACCTGACAAGTCGAACCGCGTGTCGATCGCGCTGGATGCGCCGCCGCCCTCTACGGCGGGCAGGTTGTCGCCGTAATCTAGCAGAAGCCGAGAACGCGACTCCAACAATCCCGTTATTCCCGCGAAGGCGGGAATCCATACGGGCGAACGCTGCGGCAGGATCCACCGGCTTCAAAGGTTCTGGATCCCCGCCTCCGCAGGGATGACGGCAATCGACATGCCGGATGTCCTACAGCGAGCCATCGGACTATACCCGACCGGCGACCGCTCTTTCACACCGTTCAGCCCCACGGATCAGCACCGCCCCGCGCACGTACGCGTGCGTGGCGCACGCGTACGTGGGTGTGACTTTCGGGACTTTCCGCCGCCCGCTCCTTACCCCAGGATCGGCATCCACAGCGGCTGCCCCGCCACGCTCTGCGACCCGCGCAGCCGCTCCAGCGCCTGTGCGACACAGCGCTCCGGCCCCTCATGCGTCACGATCGCGACCAACACGCGGTCATCCACCGTCGCCCCACGCTGGATCAGGCTTTCGATCGACACGCCCGCATCACGCATCGCCGCGGCGATCTCGGCCAGTACGCCGACCCGGTCCTCGACCGTGAAGCGCAGATAGGCCCGTCCGCGCCGCTCGCCGCTGTCCGCCGGCTTCGCGTCGGTCAGCACCGCCGCCGGCATCGCGAACGGCGGCCCGAACTCGCCGCGCGCGATATCGATCAGGTCCGCCACCACCGCGCTCGCGGTCGGCCCCTCGCCCGCTCCCGGCCCCTGGAACAACAGCCGGCCGACGAAATTGCCCTCCGCCACGACCGCATTGGTCGATCCGGTAACATGCGCCAGCGGATGGTCGAACGGCACCAGATGCGGGTGCACCCGCTGGAACAGCCCGTTCGGACCAGACTCCGCCAGCCCGACTAGCCGCACCCGGTGGCCCAGCGCCGCCGCCTCGGCGATGTCGGCGCCCAGCACATGGCGGATGCCCTGCGTCAGGACACCGCCGAACGCCGGCCGGGTGCCGAAAGCGATGCTCGCCAGGATCGACAGCTTGTGCGCGGCATCGATGCCGTCGATGTCGAACGTCGGATCGGATTCGGCAAAGCCCAGCGCCTGCGCCTCCGCCAGCACCTCGGCGAAGTCGCGGCCTTCGGCCTCCATCTTGGACAGGATGAAATTGCAGGTGCCGTTCAGGATGCCATAGACGCGGCCGATCTCGTTGGCCGCCGCGCCCTCGCGCAGCCCCTTGATGACCGGAATGCCGCCCGCCACCGCCGCCTCGAACTTCAGTGGACAGCCGGCCTTCTCCGCCGCCTCGGCCAGCTCCAGCCCGTGATGCGCCAGCATCGCCTTGTTCGCGGTGACGAAGCCACGCCCCGCCGCCAGCGTCGCCCGCGCCAGCGTCAGCGCAGGACCATCCGATCCACCGATCAGTTCCGCCACGACATCGACGTCCGGATGCGCCGCCAGTGCGGAGGTGTCGTCCACCCATTCGAAGCGCGACAGGTCGATCCCGCGATCGCGCGTCCGGTCGCGCGCGGATATCGCAACGACATCGATCGGCCGGCCGGCCCGCCGCGCGATCAGGTCGCGATTGGCGTCCAGCACGCGGATCACCCCGCCGCCCACCGTGCCCAGTCCCGCCAACGCCACCCGCAACGCTTTTGCCATCGTCATGAATTCCTGATCTTGATGGCCAGCGACTAGGCGAGCCGGCCGGCTTTGCAAAGCACCGGCGTTCGCGCCATGGTCGGCGCATGACCACGACCGCTACCCGGCCGATCGCCGAACTCACCGTCCGCAGCATCCTGCTCGGCGGGTTGATTACCCTGCTGTTCACCGCCGCCAACGTCTATCTTGGGCTGAAGGTCGGGTTGACCTTCGCCACCTCGATCCCCGCGGCGGTGATCTCGATGGCGATCCTGCGCTATTTGCCCGGCGCGACCATCCTGGAAAACAACATCGTCCAGACCGTCGCCTCGGCGGCCGGCACGCTGGCGGCGATCATCTTCGTGCTGCCCGGCCTGGTCATGATCGGCTGGTGGCAGGGTTTCCCGTATCTGACGACGGCGGCGATCACCGGTTTCGGCGGCATCTTGGGCGTGATGTTCTCCGTCCCCCTGCGCCGTGCCCTCGTGATCGACACGCCCCTGCCCTATCCCGAAGGCCGCGCCGCCGCCGAGGTGCTGAAGGTCGGTGCGGGCAGTCGCGAAGGCGCGGCGGAAAGCGCGCGCGGACTGTGGGTTATCGTCTGGAGCGCGCTGGTATCGGGCGGTTTCGCCATCCTGACCCAGACCAAGCTGGCGGTGGCGGAGGCGGCGCTGTGGTTCCGCGCCGGCGGTGGCGCGACCGGCATCGCCGGCGGCTTGTCGTTCGCCCTGATCGGCGCCGGGCATCTGGTCGGCCTGTCGGTCGGTCTCGCGATGTTCGCCGGTATCGTCATCGGCTGGTGGATCGTCCTGCCGATCCTGACCGCCGCCAGCCCGATGCCCGCCGCCGGCATCGCCGAATGGGCGGGCACCGTTTTTCGCAGCGACGTGCGTTTCTTCGGCGCCGGCGTGATCGGCATCGCAGCGATTTGGACGCTGCTGCGCATCATCGGCCCCGTGATCAACGGCATCCGGTCGGCACTCGCGGCGTCGCGCGCGCGGCGCGGTGGGGCGATCATCGCCGATACCGAGCGCGACCTGCCGATCGGTTTGGTCGGCCTCGTCTCGATCCTGATGATGATCCCGATCGGCCTGCTCCTCTGGTCGGTCATCGCCGGCGGGCCGCTGGCGGGGTCGGAGGCCGCGCTGATCGGCGGTGCGCTGTTGTTCATCCTGGTCATCGGCCTCGTCATCGCGGCGGTATGCGGATACATGGCGGGGCTGATCGGCGCGTCGAACAGCCCGGTGTCGGGCATCGGTATCCTCTCCGTCCTTGCCGCCAGCCTGATGCTCGTCGGCCTGTTCGGTCGCGGCACTCCGCCGGAAACGACGCAGGCGCTGGTCGCCTATGCCCTGGTCGTCACCGGCATCGTGTTCGGTGTCGCCACCATCTCCAACGACAATCTTCAGGACCTGAAGACCGGCCAACTCGTCGGCGCGACGCCGTGGAAGCAACAGGTCGCGCTTATCTTCGGCGTAATCTTCGGATCGCTGGTCGTGCCACCGGTCCTGAACCTGCTCGGCAGCACGCTGGGCTTCGTGGGGGCGCCCGGCGCTGGTCCCAATGCGCTGGCCGCCCCGCAGGCGGCGTTGATCTCCGCACTGGCGAAGGGCGTGCTGGGTGGCGACCTGAACTGGGCGATGATCGGCTGGGGCGCGCTGGCCGGCGCAATCGTGATCGTCGTCGACGAGGCACTGGGCCGGGCGGGGCGGATGCGCCTGCCGCCGCTCGGTGTCGGCCTGGGTGTCTATCTGCCGATGACGGTGACGTTGCCCGTCGTGATCGGCGCGGTCATCGGCTCCGTCTATGACCGCTGGGCGAAGCGACAGGCCGATCCGGAAGCGGCGGAGCGGATGGGCGTGTTGGCCGCGACCGGCATGATCGTCGGCGAAAGCCTGTGGGGGGTCGCCTTTGCCGGCATCGTTTATGCAACCGGAAGCGACGCGCCCTTGGCCTTGGTCGGCGATTCGTGGGCAGTGCCGGCCGCGATTGGCGGAACCGCCCTGTTCCTGATTCTCGTCGTCCTGCTTTATCGCTATGCCCAGCGGATGGTGCGCCCCGCCTGATTGTTCAGCCGATTTTCGAATAGAATTCTGTGTAGGATAATACAGTTATAAAATCTGGGACGATCACTGTCCTTTTGGTTTTAAAAATGGTGGATTAATATCTACTTCACTGCTTACGGGTCACAACAGACGGGGTTGAGAGACGGGGTCCGGCGCGGCGATGGGCATTACCAGTTACGAAATGTCACCGCATCCGGCCAACGAGGCCCAGCGCGAGCAGGCGGTGATCCGATCCGGCGCGCTGCACGCCACCGGCCGCGCCGAATTGCAGCGCGTCGTCGATCTGGCGTGCGAGACCTTTGTGGCGCCGATGTCGTCGGTGTCGATCGTCTTTCGCGACTGGCAATATCTGATCGCAACCAAGGGTATGAAGGCGGGTGTCTATCGCCGCTCCACATCGTTCTGCGGCCACGCCATCATGGCACCCGACACGACATTCTGCGTGCCGGATGCGACGCGCGATCCACGGTTCGCAGGCAATCCCGTCGTGACCGACGGGATGGAGCTGCGCTTCTATGCGGGCGCGCCGATCATCGACGACCATGGCCTGCCGCTCGGCACGATCTGCGTCATCGATGTGGAACCTCGCGAACCTATCTCGCCGTCCGAGGCGCAATGCCTGGAAACGCTGGCGGCGGACATCATGGCGATCTTCCATCGCCATGCGCTTGTCCCGACCGGCGAACCGGTCTGAGTCGGCCGCCGGCGGGGCGGCTTCACATCTCGGCGAGTAGCTCGCTGATTGGCACGAACGCAAACCCGATCGAACTGTCGGCGATGCCGTAAGGCAGAAACAGCGAATTGCCGTGCCGGATCGCGCCGCATGAATAGACCACATTGGGGACATATCCCTCGCGATCTTGATCCTTCGCGGCCAGCAAGGGTTCCTTTGTGCGGCCAATGACCTTCGACGGATCGCGCTTGTCGAGCAGCGCGGCCCCGATGGAATATTTACGCATCGCCCCCACACCGTGCGTGAGTAGCAGCCAGCCTTCGTCCAGTTCGATCGGTGGCCCGCAATTACCGATCTGGACCAGCTCCCACGGATATTCCGGCGTCAGTATCTTGGCGCCGTCATCCCAGTGGGTCAGGTCGGCCGATTTTAGCAGAAACAGATTCTCGCCATCCGACCGGCCGATCATCATATACTGGCCGTCGATCTTGCGCGGAAACAGCGCCATGCCCTTGTTACGGCTGGCAGCGCCCGTCATCGGCACCAGATCGAATGCACGGAAGTCGCGGGTTCGCATCAACTCCGACTGAATCTGCGAACCGTTATAGGCAGTGTAGGTGCCGATCCATTCCCACGAACCGTCGTCGTGTTGGAAATGGACGATACGCAAATCCTCCAGCCCCTTGGATTGGGCGGCGGTCATCGGGAAGATCACTGTACCCGACAGCGTCGAATCGCGGTGGCGATGGACGGTGATCGGCCCTTCGGGCATCGATTCCAGATCGCTGCCAACGGCATCGGTGGCGGTGGCGAAGGGTGGCTCGGGCGCCAGCTTCATTTCCTGGTGATCGGTGATGATCCCCTCACGGAAGGCCACTGACGAAATGTGCCCCTCACCCACCGCCCGCATCGACATCAGAATGCGCAGCGATCCCGGCGGCATGCCCGACTGGTCGAAATGCGGCACTGCGCTAGGGTTCATCAGCGCGGCCGCAGCGTAACTATACTCGTGACAGAAATACGCGCCGATCAGCTGGCGCTTCTCATCGCCGATATGCGCGCCGTCCAGCTCCAGCAGATCCTCGATCTCGTCGTACCGGGTCATGAACACGCGGCGCGTCTGCCAGTGACGCGCCTCGAAATCCTTCAGCACCACTTCGAGCTGCTCGCGCGCCTGAGCGGGCGTCATGCCCAGCACTTCCGCCACCAGTCGCTCGGTCCGGTTCGGGGTTGCGCCCTTCCCGCCCCAGGCGATGTGAAAGGGGCGCACCACGACGCGCGATGGATCGGCGTGCAACCGAAGCTCGTGAGTGAACAGATTCATCGCAAAAAGACGGCCTCGCTCGTGATCTTCGGCACGCCGATGCGAGCGGGGCTACGCGACGGCGCGGGTTTCTCCTGCCACGGGGACGGCCTCTTGCGAAAGCCTAGAAATGGCACAATTCGCCAATTGCAGCGCAAGGATCGATTCCGCACCCTGATTTCGATTGAGGCCGGTCGGCATCAAGCCATCGAAACAACCCCCGTCGTTCGGGCTGGCCAATGGCAGGTCAAGGTCGTTCATTCCCAGGAACCAGCCATAGGCCCGCTTGGCTTCCTTCATCCAGCGCTCGTCGCCCGTTGCCTCGAACGCCGCCAGACAGGCATCGACCGTCGCCTGCGCCTCAAGGGGTTGCTGGTCGAACTGAAGCGGTTCGCCGTATGGCCGATGGAAACTTTCCGTCCCCACCGCACGGAAACGGCCCTCTGGCGACGTCTGCGTCGTACAGATCCATTCCAGTGTCGACAGACCGCACTGCACCAGATCGTCGCGCCCCAATGCCCGTCCCGCCCGGATCAACGCCTCAGGCAAACGCGCGTTGTCATAGGCCAGTACAATCTCGAACCACTGCCATTCCGGCCGACGCGTGCCGGCGAGCATTTCGAGATGCATGTCGGGAAAGCGTTGTAGGATCGACCGCGACAATTCATGTCCCGGCCGCGCTTCCAGCATCGCTGCAGCGCCGAGCATCGCAAACGCCTGAGCGCGCAATGACCCCAGGTCGAAGGCGATACTGGCAGTGATGTCGAACATCGCCCCGGCCCAGTCGCGATGCTTCTGTTCCAATGCATCGCGGGCAGTCACGCCAAGCGCCCACAGCGTCCGGCCGTTGGAATCCTCCGATCCTTCATCCTCGCACCATGTCCGGTCGAAATTCATGAAGTTACGGAAGCGGCGCTTATCGGGATTCCAGGCATATTGAAGAAACGATCCGTAGATCGTCATCCATTTGTCGCGCCGTTCGGCATCCAAATCGGCCATCGCACTGACGAGCATCAGCGCGCGAGCATTGTCATCGATGCAATAGCCGTGACGGCGATCCGGGATCGAATAGATCGAATGCTGCAACATGCCCGTCGAATCGCTCATCCGCTCGACCGCCGAAAAATCAGGGGTCAGCGGCTTCACGTTGGGGGCTGGCTTGGCGATCCGTCGCGGGCGAGCGGCCACCGCCGCCTCGGTCTCTTCCATGGTCGCTTCGGCCAGTCGCGGCCAGATCATGGTACGGCCACGTGCATAGGCGCGCTCCGACAAGCGCCGGCGGTCGCCATCGTTGGACAACAGCGCATCGATCTCATGCGCAAAGGCAGCCACATCGCCGAAATCAACCAATACGCCGTGACGGTCGGCCAAAATTTCGGTCGCATGGACATAAGGTGTCGACACCACCGGCTTGCCGACGCCGATGGCATAGGACAGCGTGCCGCTCGTGATCTGGGCGGGGTTGGTGTAAGGCGTGACGTAGATGTCCGCGGCCTGCAGATAATCGATCAACTCGTCATGCTCCAGAAAAGCATCGACGAATTCGACGTTGGCGGCGACGCCCTTTTCCTCGGCCAGCGCCTTCAGCCGGTCACGATATTTCTCGCCCTCGTGCGCCACCAGGTTCGGGTGCGTGGCGCCCAGCACGACGTAGAGCAGGTTGGGATGATGCTCCACCGCCTTGGGTAGGGCCGCGATGATCGTCTCGATACCCTTGTTCGGCGCGAGCAGCCCGAACGTCAGCACCACCGGCCGCCCGGCCCAGCCGAAGTTTGCCTTAACATCGGCGGGATCGACCAGCGCACGATCAGGCACACCGTGCGGGATCATCACCACCTGACGCAGATTGGCGCCATAGACGCGTTGCAGGATGTCGCGCCCCCGCTCAGCCATCACGATGATTTTCGCCGCGCGGCGCAATAGTCCTTCCAACACGCGACGCTCATCTGCGCTCGGCTTTTCCAGCACGGTGTGCAGTGTCACGATCACCGGTAACGTCGTCCGGTCGAGCAGCGCGAGAATGTGCTCCCCCGCAGGGCCGCCATAGATGCCATATTCGTGCTGCAGCCAGATGGCCTTCGCCCCGCTAGCCTCGATCTTGCGAGCGGTATCGAAATAGGCCGACAGGTCATTCTGCGGGATCGTGCCGACGACCGCTTCGGGATAGTCGTACTTACCCGGATGATCGTCCATCGCGTACACATCGACGCGAGTATCGGGAAAACGGTGGCGGACCGCCGTGTAGACGTCGGTGGTGAACGTCGCGAGGCCACACTGGCGCGGCAGAAAATTACCGATCAGCGCCAGATGATTGATTGCCGTCGCGTTCGTCGCTTCCGCCATCTTTAGTCCTCTAAATGAGCGTGGTCACAGCACTCCCGGAAACTGCACCATAAGCGTAAACCGTTCATCTGGCGGAAAGTTGCATGGACATGGTGCGTCGCAATAAGAATTACCGTTGCGATTGTGGAGGTTAGCCACGCCCGCGATACGGTGCGACGCCCTGATCGGGCAGCCACAGGTTGGCCGGCGCAATTCCCGACTGCCAGAAGACATCGATCGGGATGCCGCCGCGTGGATACCAATACCCGCCGATCCGCAGCCAGCGCGGCTGCATCTCCTCGAACAGCCGCTCGCCGATGCCCACGGTGCAATCCTCGTGGAAGCCGGCGTGATTGCGGAAACTGCCGAGAAACAGCTTCAGCGACTTGGATTCGACGATCGTCTTGCCCGGCGCATAATCAATTACGAGGTGCGCGAAATCCGGCTGCCCCGTCACCGGACACAGCGACGTGAATTCGGGGGCGGCGAAGCGCACCAGATAGGTGCTGCCGGGCCGGGGATTGGGAACATAATCGAGCACCGCCTCTTCCGGTGTAGCGGGAAGCGCGCTGGTCTGGCCAAGATGCATGGGTGTCATGCGCGACCATGTAGGAGATCGACGGCTCGATGAAAACGCTGATCCCGGTGCTGGGCGATCAACTGACGATGACACTGTCTTCGCTGAACGACGCGAACCCCGCCGATACCCTCGTCCTGATGATGGAGGTCGCCGACGAGACGACCTATGTCCGCCACCACAAGCGCAAGATCGCCTATATCCTGTCCGCCATGCGCCACCACGCCGATGCGTTGCGTGATGCCGGCTGGACGGTCGATTACGTCACGCTCGACGATCCCGACAACAGCGGCAGCTTCACCGGCGAGATCGCCCGCGCCGTTTCCCGCCACGCCCCCGACCGCATCGTCGTGACCGAGGCGGGAGAGTGGCGCGTCGCCGCGATGATCGATGCCTGGGAGACGCTGTTCGGCATCCCCGTCGACATCCGCCCCGACACCCGCTTCGTCGCCACCCATGCCGAATTCGACGATTGGGCGAACGACGGCCGCGTCGAACTGACGATGGAGTGGTTCTACCGCGTCATGCGCCGCAAGACCGGGCTGCTGATGGACGGCGACAAGCCCGCCGGCGATCGCTGGAACTTCGACAAGGACAATCGCAAGCCGGCCAAGGCGGACCTGCTGATGCCCGGCCCGCTATCGTTCCCGCCCGACGCGACGACACGAGCGGTGCTCGATCTCGTCGCCGCCCGCTTCGCGGATCATCCCGGCAGTCTCCACGCATTCGATTATGCCGTCACCGCCGTCGATGCCGAGCGACAGGCCGCCGCGTTCTTCGCCAACGCCCTGCCGCAGTTCGGCGATTACGAGGATGCGATGCTCACCGGCGAGCGGCATCTCTGGCATTCGATCCTCAGCCCCTACATCAACTCCGGCCTGCTCGATCCGCTCGACCTGTGCCGCCGGGCGGAGGCCGAATACCGCGCCGGCCGCGCACCGCTCAATTCGGTTGAGGGTTATGTCCGCCAGATCATCGGCTGGCGCGAATTCATGCGCGGCATCTATTGGCGGGAGGGGCCAGATTATGTGAATCGTAACGCGCTCGACCATCACCGACCGCTCCCCGGCTGGTACTGGACGGGCGACACCGACATGCATTGTCTGGCGGAGGCGATCGGCCAGACGCTCGACACCGCGCACGCACATCATATCCAGCGGCTGATGGTGACGGGCAATTTCGCGCTGCTGATCGGCGCGGACCCGAAGCAGGTCCATGAATGGTATCTGGAGGTCTATATCGACGCCTATGAATGGGTCGAGCTGCCCAATACATTGGGCATGAGCCAGTTCGGCGATGGCGGCCTTGTCGGTTCCAAACCCTATATTTCGTCGGGCGCCTATATCGATCGCATGTCCGATTATTGCGGGCAGTGTCGGTACAACGTGAAGAAGCGGATCGGCGACGATGCCTGCCCCTTCAACGCGCTCTACTGGGATTTTATCGCCCGTCACGAGGATACGCTCGGCCGCAACCGCCGCATGGCGATGCCCTACCGCACCTGGGCGAAGCAGCCCGAGGAGGCCAAGGCCGACACCCGCGCACAGGCCGCCCGTTTTCTCAGCCGGCTCGACGCCAGCGGAGACGCTGGTTACTGACCATGACCATGGACTCGCTGGTAACCACCGACTGGCTCGCCGAGGCACTTGGCGCGCCCGATCTGATCGTCGTCGATGCGACGTTGCTCGACGCATCGCTCGGCCGCGATGCACGGGCGGAGTTCGAGGCCGGGCATATCCCGGGCACTGTCTTCCTCGACCTCGCTATCCTGCGCGATACCGCGTCGTCCCTGCCCAACATGCTGCCCGACGCGGCAAAGGTCGCAGCGCATCTGTCAGCACTTGGCATCGGCGACGGCAAGCGCATCGTCCTTTACGACGCATCGCCATGGCGGACCGCTGCGCGGGCGTGGTGGCTGATCCGCAGCTATGGCATCGGCGACGTGGCGATCCTCGATGGCGGCATCGCCAAATGGCGCGCAGAGCACCACCCGCTTGCCATCGGCTCCGCCACCCCTACGCCGCATCCCGCAACGCCGTCGTTCAACGAGGCCCGACTGCGCGACATGGCGCAGGTCCGCGCCAATCTGGCGAGCGGCGCCGAACAACTGATCGACGCCCGCTCGCCTGCGCGTTTCACCGGCGATGAAGGCGATCCGCACGGCGCTGCGCCCGGTCATATCCCCGGATCGCGCAACATCACATACGGTCGCCTATTTACCGCCGATGGCACGTGGAAACAGGGCGATGCGCTCGCCGTGGAATTCGCCGATCTGGATCTCGACGCCCCCATCGTCGCCACCTGCGGCTCCGGTGTCACCGCCGCGGTGCTTGCGTTTGGCGTACATCTGCTCGGCCGCGAGGCCGCGATCTATGACGGCAGCTGGTCCGAATGGGGCCGCGATCCCTCCACCCCAAAGGCGACCGGCACCGCATGAGCAACGATTCCCGTTCCGACAAACCCGCCACGCAGGTCGTGCAGGCCGGTCGCCGTCCCGAATGGACCGCCGGCATCGTCAACACGCCGGTCTGGCGGGCGTCGACTATCCTGTACGATTCGGTCGCGCATCTGCGCGAGTCCGCCGGCCGCGATACGCATCACCGCCTGTTCTACGGCCGGCGCGGCACGCCGACGCAATGGTCGCTTGCCGATGCGCTGACCGAGTTGGAGCCGGGCGCAGAGGGCACCTTCCTCTATCCCTCCGGCGTCGCCGCGATTGCCGCCGCGCTGCTCGCGATCCTGTCACCGGGTGACGAGCTGTTGCTGGTCGACAGCGCCTATGATCCCACCCGTGGGCTCGCCACCGGGCTGCTCAAGCGTTTCGGCATCACCACCCGCTTCTACGATCCGATGATCGGCGCCGGCATCGCCGACCTGATCGGGCCGAACACGCGCGCGATCTTCATGGAAAGTCCCGGCAGCCTGACCTTCGAGGTACAGGACATCCCCGCCATCGTCGCGGTCGCGAAGGCGCACGACATCGCGACCCTGCTCGACAACACCTGGGCGACGCCGCTGCTGCTGCCCGCCATCGCGCTCGGCATCGATTACACGATCCTCGCCTGCACCAAGTATATCGTCGGTCATTCCGACGTCATGCTCGGCTCCGTCACCGCCGGCCCCGGCCGCTTCGCCGCCTTGCGCGACACCAGTTTCCAACTCGGCCAGCACGTCTCCCCCGACGATGCGTGGCTCGGCAGCCGTGGCCTGCGCACGATGGCGATCCGCCTGAAACAACATGGCGAAAGCGCGCTGAAGATCGCGCATTGGCTGAAGGGCCGGCCGGAGATCGCAACCGTCCTCCACCCCGCCCTGCCCGACTGCCCCGGCCACGACGTCTTCGTTCGCGATTTCCGCGGCCCCGCCGGCCTGTTCTCGTTCGTTCTAAACGGCGGCGACGAGGCCGAGCGTGCCGCCCTGATCGACGGGCTCGCTCATTTCGGCATCGGCTATAGCTGGGGCGGTTATGAAAGCCTTGCCATTCCCGTCGATCCGCATCGCCACCGCAGCGTCAACCGCCGCGAACACGCCGGGCCGATGATCCGTCTGCAGATCGGGCTGGAGGATGCCGACGACCTGATCGCCGATCTCGACCGCGGCCTTGCCCGCTTTGCCGCCGCGCGGGGATGACGCCACCGCCGGTCCTTGCCACGGGGGGCGCGAACCCCTTTGCCGTCTGGTGGCATTCCACCGGCTTCGACACGCCTGACCGCGCCGACCTGACCGAGGTGGCGATCGCCGGCGGCTTCGTGCTGCTGTGCCTCGTCGCGGGCGTCATGGCCGGTCGCCACCTCGGCCCCGTCATCGCCCGCTGGTGGAAGGACCATGTCGGCGGCCATCACGAGCCCGCTTGGGGAGAGGGCGTCGCTCCGCATTTGTGCGCGATCGTCCGCCACGGTACTGCGGCACTGCTGCTGGAACTGCTGCTTGCGGTCTATCCATGGGGATCATTCGCCGCGTTGCCGGTTGGCATCGCGCTCGGCAGTGCCGCCGCACTCACCGCGCACCAGATTTTGCGCGGCCTGGGCCTGCCGCGCTGGATCGGCTGGTCGGTCGCGCTGATCGCGTTCGTTGCGCTGCTTAGCCAGGCGGTCGGAGGACTCGATCCGATCACCGCCGTGCTGGAGCGGATCGGCATCAACATCGGCCGTCGTCGCCTGTCCTTGCTCAGCGTCATCACCATGATGCTGACCATCGTGGTGCTGTTCGCCGTCGTCCGCTTGGCCAACCGCATCATCGCCCACTGGATCACCCGCACCGGCAGCCTGGACGCCACGCAGAAACTGCTCGCGCAGAAGCTGATCGGCATCGTCGTCATCATCGCCGCGTTCTTCTTCGGCATTGACTTGCTCGGCATTGATCTTACGACCTTCGCAGTCTTTTCCGGCGCACTCGGCCTGGCGGTCGGGTTCGGCCTGCAAAAGACCGTGGGTAACCTGATCGCCGGCATCATCCTGCTGATGGACCGGTCGATCAAGCCGGGTGACGTCATCGTCGTCGGGCAGGAAGCCGGCCGCGTGAACCGGATCGGCGTCCGCGCCGTCTCGATCATCACCCGCGACGGCAAGGAACACCTGATCCCGAACGAGAACCTGATGACGCAGGAGGTGGAGAACTGGTCCTTCTCCGACCGCAACGTCCGCGTCCGCATTCCCGTCGGCGTCCCCTACGAATGCGATCTGCGGGTCGCCCAGCAACTGATGTTGCAGGCCGCGCGCGAATCCCCGCGCGTGCTGAACAGCCCCAAACCCAATGTCTGGCTGACATCGTACGGCGACTATGCCGTCGAACACGAAATCCTCGCCTGGATCAGCGACCCCGAGGGTGGCGTCGGCAATGTCCGTTCCGACGTGCTGAACCGGTTGTGGTGGCTGTTGAAGGACAACGACATCGACATCCCCGTCCCCCGCCGGGATATCCGGATCATTGACCGGACGACGACCCATCGCGACGGGTTCAGCGATCAGGCAGGATGATCTTGTTCACCGTCAGGAAAAGAATTTTCAAGTCCAGCAACAGTGAGTAATTGGCGATATATTCGAGATCGTCGGCCTGCATGTCCAGCGCCCCGACGTTCTTCCGCCGAGCCCGGACCTGCCACAGGCCGGTGATGCCTGGCCGCATCACCGCACGGGCGGCGGCGAATTGCGGAAATGGATCGAGCATCGACAGCGCCAGCGGGCGAGGGCCGATAAGGCTCATTTCGCCCCGGATGACGTTTACGATCTGCGGCAATTCGTCGATACTGAGCAACCGGAGCCAATGCCCCAGCCGGGTGATCCGCGGATCGCGGGCGTGCAGCAGGGGGCGGCCATCCTCTCCAACCATGGCGAGGCCGCTGCGGCGCATTACCGCGTCCTGGTCCTGACGCATCGACCGAAATTTCAGGCAAGGAAACCGCCTGTTGTTCAGCCCGTATCGCTCTCCAGCATAGATCGCATTACCCCGCGACGTCATCCGCACCGCAACGGCGACCATCATCAGGAACGGCGCCAGCGCGATCAGCAGGACGACCCCGGCAATAACGTCGATTACCCGCTTAGCCACCAGTTGCCTTCGCAACGCGGCCGAGGCGGATACGCGTTCATGATAATCCCCTGATTGATGCGGCTGCGCGATGGGCAGGTTGACGACCGGCGGCGTCAATTGACCATTTCCGGCGTGACATAGGTAGTCTCCGCGGTACCGTGCAGCACCCGGTCGACCGCCTCCACGCCCTGCATGAAGGGGTGGTCCATGTTCGACACCTCGTACTTCCACCCGCCGAACCGCCCCCGACTGAAGATGCGCCGCTTCTCCAGCAGGCCATGCACCGCCCCTAGCAGATGATCCCGCCGAAAGAACGGAACGGGATAGCCGTGCTCCATACTATGCTGCCACAACGATACGATCTTCGCCCCTACCGGGATGATGCCGATCTGCCGCAGATGGCCCTCGATCCGCCCGGCCGCCTGACCAACGTCGTAATTCAGGCCGTCATTGTGACTGATCTCGCACAATATCGACCAGTGGTCGGCATCTGGTACGTTCCGATCGGACAGGCTGGCCGGGAACGAGAGCCGCCAGCAGGGGATGTCTGGATCGGGCAAGTGGAACGAGTGCACACCCGTCAACCACGCCGGCGGTGCGCCTTCGATACCGAAGCCGACGAACGACGCGCTGGCATAATGAAATGGCGGCAGATCAGGCGTCGTCTCCAACCCACACACCGTCATCAGCAGATCGAGCGGCATACTCGATATCAGACTGCCGTAAGAAAGCGTCCCGCCATCGGCGAACCACAATCGCCGACCTTCGGTATCGATCCGCACCACCTCTGCGCCCGTGCGCACCCGCGTCGCCGGCAGTTGATCCGACAGCGTCCGCCAGATGGCACCGGTGCCGCCTCCGCGTGGATAAGGAATGGTTGTCGTATCGTCCCAGCCGACATGGTCCTGCCCGGTGAAGATGCTGCGAACGACCTTGCGCAGCGATACGTCGGCGACGTTGGCTACCTTTGAACCGCTCCGTTGATGTGTCCACTGGCTGCTCATCGCCGCCGGCGCGATAGACCACATTTTCTGATTGATCGGCTCCATCACATGTCGGGCTAGTCCACGCCCAAAACGTTGGCGGAGATGGTCGGCGAGCCCCCGATCCTCATGCCGCCCGCCGCGCCGAAAGCCATTTGACACTCGCGCCGCCGCCAATCCCGCAAACGCGGAGGCCAGCTTGCGTTTCCCGAGGTGATGGATGTTCTGTTGCACCGGATACGGGATCAGCTTGCCGTCATAAAACACACCACGCACCGGCACCGATCTGTCCCAGCCATCCACCAGCGTGTCGACCAGCTCGCCAAACGTCGCGTAATTCGCATGTGGATAGAGGATGTGGCCGCCGAAATCGAAGACGAAGCCCTCGGGTGTCGTCACCGATCGCGAGCTACCTCCCAGTTCGCCCTTTTCGACCAGCAGATAACTTGGCGCGCCCGATACGGTCGCGGATTGCTCAAGCCGCCATGCGGCGCCCAGCCCGCACGGCCCGCCGCTGATGATCGCCACGTCGACGTAATCCGGCATATCAGGCATGGAT
This sequence comes from Sphingomonas sp. Leaf339, assembly GCF_001426195.1. Taxonomy (GTDB): domain Bacteria; phylum Pseudomonadota; class Alphaproteobacteria; order Sphingomonadales; family Sphingomonadaceae; genus Sphingomonas. The sequence continues at coordinate 107,710 of NZ_LMRS01000045.1, forward strand.
GTAGGGGCGTTCTGCGGAAGCATCGACATATGTCCGTTCGGTCAGCGTTTGATCGGTGAAACGATCGTCGGAAATCGCCGGGAAATGGCAAGGATCGTGCCTTACCGCAGCAAAAGCTTCGCATGGTCGCCCGACATGACGCGGCCATGCCCGGTAAGCCCCCACCGCCTTTGCCCATTCGATATACGACCGCCGCTGCATTTGGCTGCGATGACAATCCAGCGCGGCGATCTTGGTGGCCCAGCCCGCCGTGCAGTCTACCGTCATCGTCGGCGCGAACAGCGTGGACGATGGTCCTTCGTAATAGAAGAGGTTGCCCACATCGCGACAGGCGGACACCGTGGCCTGCGACGTAATAATATGGTCCTGATGGGTATCTGCGGGCGAATGGGTCAGCACCATATCGGGACAAATCTCATCAACCATCGATGCGATGCAATCGATCGCCTGCGGCAGTGCGATATGCCCGTCCGGCAGATAACCGAACGTCACCTCGAACCCGCAAAGCCGCGCCGCTGCCCGTTCTTCATTCTCCCGCGCAACCCGGTCGCCGCCAAGCGCACCCGATGTCAGGGTCAACAGACGCACCTGATGTCCCTGCTGCCGCAATTGGAGCAGATATGCCCCCGCCCCAAGAAAGATATCATCAGGATGCGCGCCGATTGCCAGTATCCGGCAGCGCTTGTTATCAAATAATCGCATGTCGACGCCCCCCGCCTGATTTCCAGCCGTGGCGTGCGGAAATTACTGAATCAATAGTCAAATACGGCAGGCTTCCCATCGATCAAAAACTGTCCCATTTTTGAAAAATAGCCGATGTATCGCGACATGCCTGTTGACCGAATTATGGTAATGAACGCGCCGTTTTCGACGGTCGATTTCACGGGGGTGGTGCGCCAACTTCGAACGTGTCGCACCGACGCGCCATTCCGGTATGTCGTCACGCCGAACGTCGATCATCTCGTCCGCCTGTCGAGAGAGCCCCGGCTATTGCCTTTGTATGAGAGGTCATGGCTATCGCTGTGCGATGGCCGGATCGCTCAACGCCTTGCCCGAATCCTGGGACATCATCTCGGGCTCGTTTCCGGATCGGATCTGGTGGCTGCGATGTTCGCACACATAATCGAAGCCGGTGACAGAATTTGCGTCGTCGGCGGCTCTGCTGGGATGGTTGAAGCGCTCGGATTGATGCGTCCGGATATTGCCATCGATCATGTGTCGCCCCCCATGGGACTGGCGCATGACGAAGATGCGCGGAACTGCGTCGTGATGCGGGTGGCGGGCGAACGGTATCGATACATTTTCCTCGCCGTCGGATCGCCGCAGCAGGAGATGATCGCCGCCGAGATGATGGATGCCGAAACCGTTACCGGCACGGCCTTATGCGTCGGCGGGGGACTGGATTACGTTACCGGACACAAGCGGCGGGCCCCCTTAATCGTCCAGCGCGTCGGTCTCGAATTTGTGTGGCGGATCGCCGAAGATCCCCGGCGCCTGTGGCGGCGATATCTACAGGATGGACCTGCGATCTTGATCATTGCGTTCAAGTGGGCGCTGGCCGGCAAATCCGACGGTCACCAATCGCGAGCGAGATCCAATCACCGAACGCGCGACTGATGCGTTCCAGACGCGCACCCTGTGTCTCCCGCGCAACATCCGTTGCCTCTCGGCTTCGCACACGCACAAATGCTCTTGTGCGGGTACGGGGCCAATGGCATGTCCTCCACACCAGTGGACAGATCGCGCACGGGACCACTTCCCGGCAAAGACGCGGCATCCCGGTATACGCAGGCGGGGACATCGGACTTATCCCACGAAAGGGGAAACGATGCGCTTCTCGCACCTCATGGTCAGCGGGCTTTGCCTGGCGGCCGCTACGCCTGCTCTCGCGCAGGAAGAAACCGCTCCTCCCAAGCCGGTCACCGTCACCGGTTCGGTCGGTCTGGTGTCCGATTATCGCTTTCGCGGCGTATCGCAGTCGGACCGCAATCTCGCAGTTCAGGGCGGCATCACCATCGCGCATGAAAGCGGCCTGTACATTGGCACCTGGGGATCGAACCTGGCCGGCTGGGGCACGTTCGGCGGGGCCAACATGGAGCTGGACCTGATCGCGGGCTACAAGCTGCCGGTCGGCGGCGGTACGCTCGACGTCGGCGCGACATGGTACATGTACCCGGCCGGCTTCAACAACACCGACTTCATCGAGCCTTATGCGAAGTTGTCGGGCACCGTCGGCCCGGCCAGCCTGACCGCCGGTGTCGCCTATGCCCCCAAACAGGAGGCGCTGGGCCCCTGGTATGCGAACGGCACTGCCGCAGCTAGCGGCAATTACACAAATCGGGGTGCCAAGGACGACAACCTCTATATCTGGGGTGACGCCAGTGCGGGCATCCCGAACACCGGCCTGACCGTGAAGGGCCATCTCGGCTATTCTAACGGCAACAAGGGCCTGGGACCGTTCGCGACCAGCGTCGCGCCGACGGGCGAGTATGTCGACTGGCTGGTCGGTGCCGACTACGCGATCAAGGGCACGCCGCTAACCGTGGGTGTCGCGTACACCGACACTAACATCAGCAAGTCCGATTCGGCCTATCTCCAGCCCAGTTTCAGCCGGGGCCAGGATGGCAACGGCTCGATCGCCGGCTCGACCGTGGTGTTCGCGCTGACCGCCGCGTTCTGAGCGAGCGGGCGGCGCTTCCGGGGGGAAGGCGCCGCCCGTGTCGTATCTGGAAAGTTAGGCTAAGGTTAGGCCAAGAACGGCCCATTTCCGGCGGGATGGCTGGGCTATAGCGCATTGAGAAAGATCGTCTTTCTTCAGCCTATAGCGAGATCGGACGTTGTAGGACAGCGCCGCTGGTGACGCGTGGTTTCGGGCATCCGCCGCGTCGTTACAAACTCCGTATATCCATGTCCGTCACGCCATGGCGAAGCAACCCGGAGCCTCGCGCGGGGCTCCGGGTTACTTCGCATGCTCGCAAGAATGGTTGGTGTTGGCGCGTCTTTACGACTTGGGCGTCGGCGTAGCGGCGGGAGCCGGCGTCGGGGCCGCAGTCGGCGTGGCGCCATTGGCGGTGGCGCGGGCGTCCTGCCCGTCACCGGCGGGAGCGGCGACGATGGCGCGGGTCGTGGCGCCCTTGTCGACCACGTTCGTGCCCGGATCGCCGACTGACGAGCGGATGCCCGGGTCGACCGCATCGGCACCCGCCTGATCCAACGTCGCCGTCTCGGCCGCGCTGCGCGGGGCGGCGCCGCCGAACATCGCGTCGAGCGTCTGCGTCTGCCCTGCGGCATCCTGCGGCCGGGCGGCGCCCGGCTGCGGCGGGACCAGCGCGTAATCGGGCGGGATCACCAGCGGCGCCTGCCGTGCCACGGCGAACTCGTCGGGCCGCGCCCGGTCGAGCGACTTGCTCGCACAGCCGGACAGGAGCGCAAGCCCCGCGGCCAGAAAAACGACGTTACGCATGGGGACTCTCCACAGAAGGCCGGGGCTTGTCGCGGGTCAGCAGCGCACGGACGAGCAGCACCAGCACCCCCACCGTAATCGCCGCGTCAGCGACATTGAAGACCAAAAACGGTCGCCACTCACCGATATGCAGATCGGCGAAATCGACGACATAACCAAAACGTATGCGATCAAGGATGTTGCCGAGCGCGCCGCCAAGCACCAGCCCCAACGCGACCTGATCGAGCGGATGCTCCTCACGCGTCATCCACACCGCGACACCCGCCGCGATCAGCCCCGTCATCGCCACCAGCGCCCAGCGGGTGGCGTCGCTGTCGGCCGACAACAGCCCCAGCGACACGCCGATATTGGGCACGAAGCGCAGCGAGAAGAACCCGGTCAGATCCTGCGACGCACCCAGATGATCGATGCCGAGCGGGCCGGTAACGGCCCATTTGCTCAACTGGTCCGCCACAAACAGCGCGATTGCGGCGCCAATGCCGCGCGCCGGCACCCTCATGCGACCACCGACGTGCAGCGGTCGCACAGCGCGCCATCCACCGTGACCTCTGGCAGATGCCGCCAGCAACGGCCGCATTTGTGCTTGTCGGTCGGCGTCACCAAGACCGCGACGGCGGCGCCGGCGGTATCGCCCGGCGCGACCTCGACCGAGGCGGCGATGCACATCTCGGTAAAGGCATCCAGCCCGACTTCCTCGATCGCGCGAAGCGGCGGCGCCAGCGCGATCCGCACGTCGAGATCGGCTTCCAGGCCGGTCCGCACGCGCTTTTCACGCCGCGCACTTTCCAGCGCCACGTTGATGTCGCCGCGCACCAGCCGCAACGTCCGCCACCGCTCGATCAGCGCGCCGTCGGCGGCCAGATCGGGTAGCGTCGGCCATTCCAGAAAATGCACCGACCGGTCCTCGCTGGGGAAACGCGCCTGCCACACTTCCTCGGCGGTGAAGCACAGCACCGGCGCCGCATAGCGGACCAGCGCGTGGTACAGCACGTCGAGCACGGTTCGATAGCTGCGCCGCGTCACGCTATCCGGCGCGTCGCAGTACAGGCTATCCTTGCGCACGTCGAAGAAGAACGCCGACAGGTCCTCGTTCGCGAAATCGGTCAGCAGGCGGATATAGCGGTTGAACTCATACCCCGTCGCCGCCTCGCGCAGCTCGGTATCGAGCATCGCCAGCCGGTGCAGCACATACCGCTCCAGCTCAGGCATGTCGGCGACCGGCACCCGCTCCGCCTCGTCGAACCCATCGAGCGCGCCGAGCAGATAGCGGAACGTGTTGCGCAGCTTGCGATAGGCGTCCGATGCCGTCGCCAGCACTTCCTTGCCGATCTTCACGTCGTCGAAATAATCGGTCGAGGCGACCCACATACGCAGGATGTCCGCGCCGCTTTCGCCGATGATCTTCAGCGGATCGACGACATTGCCGAGCGACTTGGACATCTTGCGGCCCTGACCGTCGAGCGCGAAGCCGTGCGTCAGCACCGCATCATAGGGCGCCCGCCCGCGCGTGCCGCAGCTTTCCAGCAACGACGACTGGAACCAGCCGCGATGCTGGTCGGACCCTTCCAGATAGAGGTTGGCACGGGTGCCCTCGCCGTACCGCGCCTCAACGGTGAAGACATGGGTGCAGCCCGAATCGAACCACACGTCGAGGATGTCGCGCTGCGGCTCGTAATCAGTCAGATCGTATCCGTCGCCGAGCAGCACGGCGTGGTCGGCGGTGAACCACGCATCCGCGCCACCATCGCGAAACGCCGCGACGATCCGCGCGTTGACGGCAGGATCGTTCAGATACTCACCGGTCTGGCGATGGACATAGAGCGCGATCGGCACGCCCCAGGCGCGCTGGCGAGAGATGACCCAGTCGGGGCGGCCGGAGACCATCGAGGTGATGCGGTTCTCGGCGCGGGCAGGCACCCATTTGGTGGCGGTGATCGCGTCGAGGGCGATTTCGCGCAGGGTGGCACCGTTATTCGGGGTGGACAGTCCCTCCCCTATCTCCTCCCGCAAGCTAGCCGCAGAGCCGGACGCGCTCTTGTCCATCGGGATGAACCATTGCGGGGTGGCGCGGAAGATCACCTTCGCCTTCGAGCGCCACGAATGCGGATAGCTGTGCGCGAAGTCGTCGCTGGCCGCCAACAGGGCGCCGGCCGCGCGCAGGTCCGTACAGATCGGCCCTTCTGCAGCGACGAACTTCTTGTTGATGACCGAGCCCTGCCCGCCCAGCCACGCCCAGTCGGCGCGATACATCCCTGCGCCATCGACCGCGAACACGGGGTCGATGCCGTATTGCTTGCACAGTAGGAAATCGTCCTCACCGTGATCGGGCGCCATGTGGACGAGGCCGGTGCCGGCATCGGTGGTAACGAAATCACCCGGCAGGAACGGGCGTGGCTTGGCGAAGAACCCGCCGAGGTGGTGCATCGGGTGGTTTGCGGTGGCGCCTTCGAGATCGGAGCCCTTGCCGCGCCACAACACGTCGTCATCCCCGCCTAGGCGGGGATCCATAATCGCTGACGTCTGAGCATCTGGATTCCCGCCTGCGCGGGAATGACGGGATTGGGCAGAAGCGACCAACGCTTCAGCAAGCAACAGGCGACGGCCGTCGACCTCGACGACCACATACTCGATCTCAGGCCCGTAACTCAGCGCCTGGTTCACCGGGATGGTCCACGGCGTCGTCGTCCAGATCACCGCATGCGCGCCGACCAGTTCCGGCGCGTTGGGCGCATCGACGATCTCGAACGCCACGTCGATCTGCGTCGACACGACGTCCTCATATTCGACCTCGGCCTCGGCCAGCGCGGTCTTTTCCACCGGCGACCACATTACCGGCTTGGCGCCGCGATAGAGCTGGCCGCTTTCGGCGAACTTCAGCAGCTCGCCGACGATCGCCGCCTCGGCCTCGTATTTCATCGTCAGATACGGGTCGGCCCAGTCGCCCATCACGCCCAGCCGCTCGAACTGCACGCGCTGCACCGCAACCCATTTTTCGGCATAGGCGCGGCATTCGGCGCGGAACTGGTCGACGGGCACGTCGTCCTTGTTCAGCTTCTTGGCGCGATAGGCCTCCTCGACCTTCCATTCGATCGGCAGGCCGTGGCAGTCCCAGCCGGGGACATAGGGCGCGTCCTTGCCCATCAGGGTCTGACTGCGGACGATGATGTCCTTCAGCACCTTGTTCATGGCGTGACCCATGTGGATGTCGCCATTGGCATAGGGCGGGCCGTCATGCAGGATGAAGCGCTCGCGCCCGCTGCGCTCCCGCCGCAGCGTGTCGTACACCCCGATCCGCGCCCAGCGTTCCAGGATCGCCGGTTCCTTGGCGGCGAGCCCTGCCTTCATCGGGAAATCGGTCTTCGGCAGGAAGACGGTATCGCGCCAATCGCGGGTGGCGTCGTGCGGGGTGGTGTCAGCAGCGTCAGTCATGAGTGCGTGCCGCTTAGAACCTCCCGCGCCCGCGCACAATCGGCGTCCATCTGTTCGATCAACGCGGCCAGCCCGTCAAACTTCGCTTCGGGCCGCAGATACTCGATCAGCGACACCTCGATCGTGCGGCCGTACAGGTCGCCGTCGAAGTCGAAGAAATACGGCTCCAGCAATTCCTTGGGCGGCGAGAATTGCGGGCGGATGCCCAGATTGGCGGCGCCGTTCAGCACCTGTCCGTCGTCGAGGCGGCCGCGCACCGCATAGATGCCATAGGCGGGGCGCAGGTAGTTCCCCATGTCGATATTGGCAGTGGGATAACCGATCGTCCGGCCCACCTTGTCGCCATGCTGCACGACGCCCGCAATCGTGTAGGGCCGCGTCAGCAAGCGCGCCGCCTCGCGCACCTCACCATTTTTAAGATGCGTGCGGATCGCAGTGGACGACACCGTGTCGCCGTTCAGCGTCACCGCCCCCACCGCATCGGTGGAAAAGCCATGCGCGATGCCGGCCGCGCGCAGCACCGCGACGTTGCCGCCCTTGTGCCGGCCGAAGGTGAAATCCTCACCCGTCACCACGCCACCGACGCGCAGGGCGCCCACCAGCCGCTCGGCGACAAACGCCTCCGCGTCCAGCCCGGCCAGTGCGCCATCGAAGCCGAACACCACCATCGCATCCGCCCCCGCCGCCGCGAACAACCGCTCACGCTGGTCGAGCGTCGTCAGCCGGAACGGCGCCGCATCGGGGCGGAAGTGGCGCACGGGATGCGGATCGAACGTCGCGACCAGTGCCGGTCGTCCTTCGGCGCGCGCCCGCGCCACCGCCTCCCCGACCACCGCCTGGTGGCCGAGATGAAATCCGTCGAAATTACCCAGCGCGACGATCCCGCCCGCCAGATGCGGAGGAATGGCCGAGCCGCCGTCAAGCCGCTGCATCGCCGCGCCTTAGCTTTGCATGGGGAGGATAGCGAGTGGGGTTGCGGCCGCATGCCGTCGTTGGGGCGCGGCTATCGAACCAGCGTCACGAAACTATAGCCCGGCCGATCGCCCTCGGCCGGATGCTCCTCACGAAACACCTCGTTCCACGCGTCGAAGGGCGGCACCACCGCATCGCCCTCTGGCGAACAGTGCACCTCGGTCAGTTCCACCCGGTCGGGTTCGAACAGGGCAAACACCTCGGCGCCGCCGATCACCGCTGCGTCGTCGCCCGCCAGCGCCAGCGCCTCCGCGACCGAATGAACCACCTCGGCCCCCGCCGCCGTCCATGTCATATCGCGTGTCAGGACGATATGCCGACGGCCCGGCAACGGCGACGGGAAGCTGTCGAACGTCTTGCGTCCCATCACCATCGCCCGTCCCAGCGTCTGTGCCTTGAAACGCTTCAGGTCGGCCGGGATGTGCCAGGGCAACCGGCCATCGACGCCGATCACGCCATTGTCGGCGCGGGCAAGGTGAAAGCTGATCATCGCTTACCCCTGCCCAAACCGTGAGGGCCAATCAATCGGGCAATCAATCGGCCATCAATCCGGCGCATGTTCCTTCACATACGCCTTGGGGTCCTTGTCGACCGGCTTCACGCCCATCCGGTGCTCGGCCTCGAACTGCGCGAACCGCACCGCCAGCGCGTGGCGTTCCTCCAGCGAGGCGTGGCGGCGGAAGTCGGTCAGGCCCTGCCGTTCTTCTTCAGCCATGTGGTCGCTGTTGGCTTCGTTGCACTTGTTGATCGCCTCGAACCATTCGTCGCTGCCGATCGGATGTTTGTCGACCGCCTCGCCCGTGTCGCGGATGTCGTTGTGATCCTCGATCGCGTCTTCGGTTTCCTCGGCGGCCGAATCGGCATCGCCGCCACCGGTGCCGATCTCCATCAGGCGCGGGTAGAAGAACCGCTCCTCAGCCTCGGCATGGCTATCAAGCAGCGATTTCAGCCGGTTCCAGATCGCGCCCAGCGCGGCCTTGTCGCTGCGATCGATCTGTTCGATCTGGGAAAAGAGCTTCCGCTGTTCGGCATGCTCGTCGAGGATGAGTTGCGTGATGTCCATGCCCGCCCAACCGCGGACAGGGGCTAGCCGTTCCTCTTGCGAATTACTCTCGGATCAGACCGCGACCGGCGCCTTGATATGCGGCTGCGCGACGTAATCGTGGAGCACGAAATCCTCCGGCTCATACCCGTCGATCGCATCCGGTCGCCGCAGGATCTCCAGTCGCGGCAACGGCCCCGGATCGCGCGCCAGTTGCGTGCGGGCCTGATCGAGATGGTTCGAATACAGATGGCAATCGCCGCCGGTCCAGATGAAGTCGCCCACCTCCAGCCCGCATTGCTGCGCCAGCATGTGCGTCAGCAGGGCATAGCTCGCGATGTTGAACGGCACGCCCAGAAAGATGTCGGCCGACCGCTGGTACAGTTGCAGCGACAGCCGCCCGTCCGCAACATGCGTCTGGAACAGGCAATGGCAGGGCGACAATGCCATCGCGTGCAGCTCGCCCGGATTCCACGCGGTCACGATCTGCCGGCGCGAGGCGGGGTTGTCGCGGATCGTCGTCACCAGTTCGGCGATCTGGTCGATGTGGCGGCCATCCGCCGCCTCCCAGTCGCGCCATTGCTTGCCATAGACGGGGCCGAGATCACCCGCCTCGTCCGCCCATTCGTCCCAGATGCTCACCTTGCGGTCGCGCAGCCACTGCACGTTGGTGTCGCCGCGCAGGAACCACAGCAGTTCGACGATGATCGACCGCAGATGCAGCTTCTTGGTCGTCAGCACCGGAAAACCGGCGCGCAGGTCGAACCGCATCTGCGCACCGAACACCGACAGCGTCCCCGTGCCGGTGCGGTCCATCTGCGCCGACCCGGTCGTCAGCACCCGGTCCATCAGGTCGAGATACGGCCTCATGGATGCGCGACGCCCGTATTGGCGGCGGGCGCCGGCTGCATCCGGCACGGCTTGATCGCCTCCGGCTCCGGGCGCGGACCTTGGACACGGAACGTCGCGAAATACCCGCCGGCGCTGGGCATCGCCTCAAACGACACCGGCACATATCCGACTGCGGCGAATTCGCAGCGCAGCAATTCGGGCGGCGTGCCATGATCGCGTGTCGGGCGGTTGGCATCGACCACCACGACCAGTCCATCGGGTTTCAGCGACGGGCGCAGCCGCCACAGGAATTCATATGGCTGCTCGATCTCATGATACATATGCACCATCAGCACCCGGTCGAAACTGTTGTCCGGCAGCTTAGGATCGGCGGGTGTGCCCAGCCGTACGCTGACATTCTCCAGCCGCTCGCGCGATACGCGTTCGGCCAGTTGGTCGCGGGTGGCGGCGACCACGTCCTCCGCCAGCACACGGCCGTCCTCGCCCACCCGCGCGGCGAGGCGGATCGTGTAATATCCCTCGCCCGCGCCGATGTCGGCGACCGTCATGCCGGTACGGATCGACGCCTTGTCCATCACCGTCGCTGCCTCGCGCACCCGGTCGCGCGCTTCCTCGTTCGACCAGCGCGGCGACACGATATGCGCCACCGGCCGGTCGGCGACCGGGAATTCGGGCTGCTTCGGCTCATGCTTGATGAGCGGCTTGGACCCGTCGCACGCGCCCAGCGTGACGCCTAGCAGCAGGATGGCCAGCAATCCGGTCCGGGGCAGGCTCAATCCACGTCCTCCACCTCGGCCACCTCACCCGTGACCCGTTGCGACAGTGCTGCCGCCATGAACGGGTCGAGATCGCCGTCCAGCACGTCGGACGGGCTGGTCGACACGATGCCGGTGCGCAGGTCCTTCACCATCTGGTACGGTTGCAGGACATAGGACCGGATCTGATGGCCCCAGCCGATATCGGTCTTGCCGGCATTTTCGGCATTGGCCGCCTGTTCGCGGATGGCGAGTTCACGTTCGTACAGGCGGGCACGCAACTGGTTGTACGCCTCTGCCTTGTTCTTGTGCTGCGATCGCTGGTTCTGGCACTGAACGACGATGCCAGTCGGGATATGCGTGATCCGCACCGCCGAATCGGTCGTGTTGATGTGCTGGCCCCCCGCACCCGACGCGCGATACGTGTCGATGCGCAGGTCGCTTTCGTTATACTCGACCTCGATATTGTCATCGACCACCGGATAGACCCACACGGACGCGAACGACGTGTGCCGCCGCGCCGCCGAGTCGTATGGGCTGATCCGCACCAGACGATGCACGCCCGATTCGGTCTTGGCATAACCGTACGCGTTCTCGCCCTTCAGCAGCAGCGTGGCGGACTTGATGCCCGCCTGCTCGCCCGAATGCTGGTCGACCAGTTCCACCTTCAGGCCGTGCCGCTCGCCCCAGCGCGAATACATCCGGCTGAGCATCCCGGCCCAATCCTGGCTCTCGGTACCGCCGGCGCCGGCGTTCACCTCAATATAGGTGTCGTTGCCATCGGCCTCGCCGGCCAGCAGCGCCTTCACCTTGTCGCGGTCCGCGCGGGCGGCGAGTTCGGCGAGGCTCTGTGCGCCCTCGTCCGCCAGTGCGGTATCGCCCTCGGCATCGGCAAGTTCGATCAGCTCGACCGTCCCGTCCAGCTCCGCCTCGATCGCGCGCGTCGCGGCGATCGCTTCGTCCAGCCGGCGACGTTCGCGCATCACCTCCTGAGCGGCCTTGGGATCGTTCCACAGCGCCTGATCCTCGACGCGCGCGTTCAGTTCGTCGAGACGGCGCAGGGCGCGGTCCCAATCCAGAAAACGGCGCAGCAAGGCCAGCGCTTCGTTGATCGTATCGACATGAGCCTGCGCTTCGGCGCGCATTGCAGTTCTCCAAAACTCATCCGTCATACCAGCGAACGCTGGCATCTCCTCCACCGGATCCGTCCCTGCGGTCGGAGATACCGGCTTTCGCCGGTATGACGATATAGGGCGGCTAGTAGATTCCGCCTTCCCTTTGCAAGAAATCGCTGTCGCGCGGCGCTTGCGTCTGCGTCGCGGCAGGGGCGGCGGTGGTGGCTGCGGGACCGTTGCGACGCGATGCGCGGCGCGGTTCGGTCTCGGGTTTGAACGCTTCCCAGATCACCGCCGCCTTCGGATCGGTGTCGGTCGGGAAGGTGCCGAACACCGGCCGCCCGCTCATCCGGTCGATCCGTACCATGCGGATGCCGGCCGGCGCGCGGAAGGGCAATTTCTCCAGGCCCTCATACGCCTTGACCGCAAACTGCTTGAAGATCGGCGCGGCCACCGTGCCACCCTCCGCCCCGCCGAGATTACGCGGCGTGTCGTACCCGATGTACAGGCCGCCGACGAACTGCGGCGTCCCGCCGATGAACCAGACGTCGGTCGGCCCGGTGGTCGTCCCGGTCTTGCCGAACATCGGCCGGTCGAGATCGCGCAGGATCGTGGCGGTGCCGCGCTGGATCACGCCCTCGGTGATGTGGACCATCTGATACGCGGTCTGCGCGTCGATCGCCTGCCGCATCCGGCTGCCTGGCCGCGGCATCGCGCCGCCGTTCCAGTCGCGCGCGTTGCAATTGTCGCAGGGGCGCCAATTGTCGGGGAACACGACCTTGCCGTGGCGATCCTGCACGAAATCGACCAGGCTAGGCGCGTTGCCGCGACCGTTATTGGCCAGCATCGCATAGGCGTTCACCATCCGCCCGACCGTCGTCTCGCCCGCACCCAGCGCGAACGACAGGTACGGCGGATAATCGCCGATCCCCATCCGCTTCATCACATCGACCACGCGCGGCATCCCCGTCTGCGCGGCGGTACGCACCGTCATCAGGTTGCGCGATTGTTCGATGCCCCAGCGCATCGTCTTCGGCCCGGCCGCGCGCATGTTGGCGAAGTTGCGGAAGCATTTGTTGCCCAGCCGCGCCCCCTGATAGACGCAGAACGGCCCGTCGACGATGATCGACGCCGGCGTCATGCCGTTCTCCAGCGCCGCCGAATAGATGATCGGCTTGATCGTCGATCCCGGCTGACGCATCGCCTGTGTCGCACGGTTGAACGCCTGGATGCGTGCATCGAAGCCACCTTGCATCGCGAGCACCCGGCCGGTCGCCGGCTCCTCGACCACGAAACCGCCGGAGATGCGCGGGATCGACCGTAGCGCCCATTCGCTGCCCGATGGCGCTACCGCGATGATGTCGCCCGGCTCGATCGCCCCGAACGCCGCCGTCGCCGTGCCGCGCCGCGGCATCTGCGCGGACCGGCGCGGCAGCGTGCCCGTCTTGCCGTTGGCGAAGCCGATCTGCCAGCGATCGCCGTCGCGCGCGATCGCGATGCCGGCGCGCCAGTCGTTGTAATCCAGCCCGATATTGGTGTTCAGCAGCGGTTGCAGCCAGTTGTCACCGACGATGTCGACATGGCGGATCGGCCCCGACCAGCCACGCCCACCGTCGAAACGGATCAGGCCGTCGCGCAACGCCTGCGCCGCCAGTTCCTGCAACCTCTTGTCGAGCGAGGTGCGTACCCACAGTCCACCTTCGTACACGCTGAGCGGCCCCGCCTTCGCCGTCTCGCCGAACCGCGCGATCAGCAACCGACGGACCTCCTCGACGAAATAACCGCCGAACGCCTCATATTTCGGCGTCCGCCGCAACACCGTGCCCAGCGGCTCGCCGCGCGCCTCGCTCGCCTGACCGGCCGTGATGAAACCGTTGCGCAGCATTTCGCGCAACACATAATCGCGGCGTTCCATGGCGCGTTCGGGATGGCGGACGGGATCGTAGTTCGACGGCCCCTTGGGCAGGATCGCCAGATACGCCATCTGCGCCAGCGTCAGCTGGTCCAGTTCCTTGTCGAAATAGGCGTGCGCCGCCGCCTCTACCCCGAAGGCGTTCCGTCCCAGCGCGATCTGGTTCAGATATAGTTCGAGGATCTGTTGCTTGGTCAGCGTATCCTCGATCTTGTAGGCGAGGATCGCCTCCTTCAGCTTGCGGGTCGGCGAATATTCGTTGCCGATCAACAGGTTCTTGGCCACCTGTTGGGTGATCGTCGATCCGCCCCTGGCCCGGCGGCCGGTGCCCAGCTTCGACGCGTAATCGACGACCGCGCCCGCCAGCCCCGGAAAATCGACGCCGTGATGGTCGAAGAACGTCCGGTCCTCGGCGGCCAGATATGCCTTCACGAGCATCGGCGGATATTCCGAATAGGCCAGCTCCACCCGTCGCTCGCGCGCGTAGGATTGCACCGGCACGCCGTCGCCGCCACGCACGTTCGTCGGCAAGGGCGGCTCATAGGTGCGCAGCTGATCCACCGACGGCAGACCGCGAATGACGAGCAGCCACAGCAGCAGCGACGCTATTCCCGCAAGCAGCACGAGCACAGCCAGCAGCTTGACCCACCAGCGCCGCCACCAGTTTCCCGCCACGCCCTCGCTCATGCGGCGGAACCCGACACGGGCACGAACGGGCGGAAAGATACGCGGACCATCACCACGACCCTATACCAGCTTGATCGCCGCTCGCCAGCGGCGTGGCCAGCGGTGTGCGTGGCGGGTGGTTATCGCACCGCCATCCGCTTGGCAAAATGCACCTCCACCGCGCGGCGCACGCTTTCGGCGATCCGCTCGCGCCCCTCGGTCGAATCGAGGAAATCGGCGTCCTGCGGGTTCGAGATATAGCCGGTCTCGAACAGGATCGACGGCATGTCCGGCGCCTTCAGCACCATTAGCGACGCCATCCGGTGGAAATTGGCCTTCATCGGCACCAGCGTCCGCGCCTCGCGGCCCAGCAGGCGGGCGAAGGTGGCGGAATTGTTCATCGTCTCGCGGCGGGTCAGGTCGATCAGGATCGACGACACGTCCTCGCCCGCCTCGCCCAGGTTCACACCGGCGATCACGTCGGCCTTGTTCTCGCGCGCCGCCAGCCGCGCCGCTTCCTTGTCCGATGCGACCTCCGACAGGGTATAGACCGATGCGCCGCGCGCGTCCGGCGATCCCACGCTGTCGCAATGGATCGAGATGAACAGGTCCGCCTTCAGCCGGCGGGCGATGCCGTATCGTTCGCGCAGCACCAGATATTTGTCGCTGTCACGCGTCAACGCCACCCGCACCCGCCCGCTGGCGAGCAGTTCCTGCCGGATCGCGCGCGCGATCCGCAACGTCACGTCCTTTTCGCGCAGGCGCGTGGCAGGATTGATCGCGCCGGGATCGACGCCGCCATGGCCCGCATCGATCACCACCAGCGGCCGGGCATCGTCGCCACGCACCCTGGGCAGCGGCGGGGCCTTGGCCGGTGGCGGCACTGGCACCGACACCCGATATCGGGGTCGCCGCCCGAACGACAGGTTGAACGGAAAGAAATCGAGCGGTCCGGACATGCTTGCCTCGGCGAAGGTCGCGTTGTCGACGGGCTTCAGCGCCAGCGTCAGTTCGCGCCCGTCCGCATCGAAACTGCCATCGACGATCACGACGGGTCGTTTCAGGTCGAACACCAGCCGCGTGCCGGTCGCGGTGCGTTGTTGCCGTACCGCCGCGACCGGGCCGCTCGCCCGGGTCGGGCCGCTGGCGATCGTTTCGGGCAGGTCGATCGCGATCCGTCGCGGCGCGTCGTCCAGCGTCGCCTGCGCGCTCGCCATGCCGCGATCGAAGCGGATGATGATTCGCGCGGGATCGATGGTGACGCTCGATACGGCGGCCGACACCGCCGTGGTCACCGCCGCCGCGAATGCGGCCGGGACGCCGCCGACGAGGGTCGCCAGGAAGATCAGGATCGCGAGCACGCGCCGTCCATGCCGTGCCCGACGGCCATGGGTCCAGACCCGTCTGCCCTTTTTATCCCTTGCGATCATCGCGATCGCCTCCCGCATCACCGTGTAGCATGGCTCGATGCGCGGGTCGCCCTTGACTTGGCGTTAACGAAATTGAGGGGGCGTTGACGACGTCGCCGGCGATCGTATCGCGCCAGTTGCGACGAATGACGGGCGATGCTAGCTAGTGCGTGCACCCATGCGTTGCCCGCGATCTCGCGGACGCGCCGCCGGGCTGCCAGCCCGCCATCCGGCGGGCCAATCCAGGTTGACGCTCGCATGACGTATTATTCCCTTTCGCAACACCGCCAGGCCTCGGCCGGCGGCGGCGCGACCGGGATTCAGCCGCAGGGCCACTTGCCCCGGCACGTCGCGCGCGCAGACACGATTTTTCATGAACCCGGCGTTCCGGCCCGCTTGCGGCCGGTCGCCTTCTATCATCGCGCGCGAGGGCCCTTTTTTAGGACATGCCCGACGCGCGCGCGGAGACCATTTGATGACCACGCGTATGCTGATCGACGCACGCCACCGGGAAGAAACCCGAGTTGCCGTCGTACAGAATAACCGGATCGAGGAATTCGACTTCGAGTCCGCCGAGCGAAAGCAGCTCAAGGGCAATATCTACCTCGCCAAGGTAACCCGCGTCGAACCGTCGCTGCAGGCGGCGTTCGTGGAATATGGCGGCAATCGTCATGGCTTCTTGGCGTTCTCGGAAATCCACCCCGATTACTACCAGATCCCCAAAGAGGATCGCGAGGCATTGCTGGCCGAGGAAGCGGAGCACGCCGCCGAAGAGGCAGCACTTCGCGCCGAGCTGGACGATGACGAGGATCACGACGACGACGATCACGACGGCAGGGGGGATTTCGACGGCGACCATGACGACGACGACCATGAGCATGACGACGACGGTGCCGAAGGCGAGTCGGGCGAGGATGCCCCGCGTCGGCCGCGCAAGGGCGGTGCCAACGACGACCAGGTAGAGGCGCTGCGCCAGCGTCGTCAGAACCTGCGCCGCCGCTACAAGATTCAGGACGTCATCCGCCGCCGTCAGGTGCTGCTGGTGCAGGTCGTGAAGGAAGAGCGCGGCAACAAGGGCGCGGCCCTGACGACGTATCTGTCGCTCGCCGGCCGTTATTGCGTGCTGATGCCCAACACGTCGCATGGCGGCGGCATCAGCCGCAAGATTTCGAACGCGGGCGATCGCAAGCGCCTGAAGACGATCATGGCCGATCTGGCGCTGCCGCAGTCGATGGGCTGCATCGTCCGCACCGCCGGGCTTCAGCGCACCAAGGTCGAGATCAAGCGCGACTTCGATTACCTTGCCCGCCTGTGGGACGAGATCCGCGAAAAGACGCTGACGTCGGCCGCGCCCGCGCTGGTTTACGGCGACAGCGACCTGATGAAGCGCGCGATCCGCGATATCTATAACAAGGATATCGACGAGGTGATCGTCGAGGGCGAGGAGGGATATCGTCAGGCCAAGGATTTCATGCGCCTGCTGATGCCCAGCCACGCCAAGAAGGTGAAACAGTACGCCGACGCCGTGCCGCTGTTCCAGCGCGCGCACGTCGAGGACCAGTTGGCGGCGATGTACAATCCCGTCGTCCAGCTGAAATCAGGCGGCTATCTGGTCATCAACCCAACCGAGGCGCTGGTGTCGATCGACATCAACTCTGGCCGGTCGACCCGCGAACACAATATCGAACAGACCGCCACCGCGACCAATCTGGAAGCGGCGCAGGAAATCGCCCGTCAGTTGCGCCTGCGCGACATGGCCGGCCTGGTCGTGATCGATTTCATCGACATGGATCACTCGTCCAACGTCCGTAAGGTCGAAAAGGCGATGAAGGACGCGCTGAAGAACGATCGCGCCCGCATCCAGGTCGGCCGCATCTCGTCGTTCGGCCTGATGGAGATGAGCCGCCAGCGCCTGCGCACCGGCGTGCTGGAAGCATCGACCCGCGCCTGCCCGCATTGCGAAGGCACCGGCCTTGTCCGCACCGCCTCGTCCGCCGGCCTGTCGGCGCTGCGCCTGCTCGAAGAGGAAGCCGCACGCGGTCGCGGTTCGCTGCTCACGCTGCGCGCCAGCCATGAAGCAACGATCTACGTCCTCAACCGCAAGCGGGCCGACATCGCGGAGGTCGAGGATCGTTACGGCGTGACGATCGAGATCGTCCCCGATCGCGAGGAAGAGGGCGCGCACATGACGGTCGAGGCCAGTGGCCCGCCGCCGGCGCACGCCCCCAAGATCGACGAACTCGTCATGGACGAGGAAGAGGACGATTACATCGAGGAGCCCGAGGTCGAGGAAGAGGAGATCGAGGAGGAGGTCGCCCAGGCCACCGTCCGCGCTCCCCGCGAACCGCGCGAACCCCGTGAAGCCCGCAGCGACGATGACGGCGAAGGCCGCGGCAAGCGCCGCCGCCGCCGTCGCGGTCGTCGCGGTCGCCCGCATCCCGAAGGCGGATCGGCGGAAGGTGAACAGCCCGAACTGGCCGAGGGCGAGCAGGGTGAGAACGATCAGGCCGATATCGACACCGCCGATCAGACCGATGGCGATGACGATACGGTGGAAACCGGCGAATTCGCCGGTGAGCAGCCGGCCGAGGGTGAAACCGGCGGTCGTCGCCGGCGTGGCCGTCGGGGTCGTCGCGGCGGTCGTCGTGGTGATACCATGGCCGATGCCCCGGTCGCCAATGACGACGATCAGGCCGTCGTCGAGACGCCGGCCGAGGCGGCCGATGCCAGCGACGCCGGTCCGGTTGCCGATCCGCTCGCCCTGCCGACCCCGGCACCGGTCGCGGTGATCGTCCAGCCCGCCGTCGAGGCAGAGGAAGCGGCGCCCAAGACGCGTCGTCGTCCCCGCGCCCGTGCTGCCGCGCCGGAAACGGTCGCCGAGGCCCCGGCGCCGGTAACGGCACCCGCCGTCGAGGACGTCGCCGAGCCGGCCCCCGCCAAGCCACGCCGATCGCGTCGCAAGGCAGCCGACGCGACCGTCGAGGCACCTGCCGAAGTTGCAGCGGAGCCCGCCACCCCGACCGAGGAAGAGGCAGCCCCCAAGCCGCGTCGCGGTCGTCGCAAGGCGTCGGAGACGGAAACCGTCGCCGCACCGGCCGCCAAGCCAAAGGCACGGACGCCCCGCGCTGCCAAGCCGGCAGCGGCAGCGGCAGCGGTCGCGGTCGCGGAAGCAACACCGGCCGCTGAACCGGAGCCGGAGCCAATGACCGCGGCCGACCCTGCACTGACCGGTGGCGAGGGTGAGCCGGACGATCAGTCCGGCGGCCCGCGCCGCGGCTGGTGGCAGCGTACATTCGGCGCCTGATCGAACAGGGGCACGTCCGATACCCGGACGTGCCCCTTTTCTTTTTCGCTGCCCAGTCGCTGCCCTTCACATCCCGTTCAGCGCGCGAACCGCATCGGCCGGCGTTGATCCGACATCCCGTTTGGCCGATAGACCCGCAGACATGAAGCGTTCCGCCGCCCGCCTCCCCGCCCTGCTGATCGGCGCGCTGTTCTGGGCGCAGCCGGCCGCCGCGCAATCGATCCTGCGCGACGCCGAAACCGAAGCGATGTTTCAGGACATGTCCACCGGCATCGTGAAGGCCGCCGGGCTCGACCCGCGCTTCGTCAAAGTCATCCTCATCAACGATGACTCAATCAACGCCTTCGTCGTCGGCGGGCAGGTCGTCTATGTCCATTCGGGCCTGATCCAGGCGGCCGACAACGCCAACGAGGTGCAGGGCGTGATCGCCCACGAACTCGGCCATATCGCCGACGGCCATGTCATCTCCGGCGAAGCGGCGCAGAAACCCGCGCTCGCGATGACCATCCTGTCGATGGTGCTGGGGCTGGGCGCTATGGCGGCGGGCGGCGGCGCGGCGGGCGCGGGCATCATGGCGATGGGCCAGCAGGCGGCGATGGGCCAGTATCTGGCTTTCAACCGCACGCAGGAGGCGACCGCCGATGCCTCGGCGATCCGTTATCTCGCCACCGCCGGCCTGTCCGGTCGCGGCATGCTCAGCTTCTTCAAGAAGCTCCAGCGCCAGGAACTGCGCTATCGCGGCCAGATCGATCCGTTCATGCAGAGCCATCCGCTGTCGGGCGAGCGCATCGCTAACTTGACCGCCGACGTGCAGGCATCGCCCGCTTACAACGCCAAACCCGATCCCGCGCTCGAAGACCGCTTCCGCCGCGTGAAGGCCAAGCTGGAAGGCTTCGTGATGCCGCCCGAGCGCACGTTGCAGGATTATCCGGAAACCGACCGGACCATCTACGGCCATTATGCGCGCGCCTATGCCTATCACAAGGGCGGTTACCCGGACAAAGCCGATGCCGAGGCGAACGCGCTGGTCGCCGCCAAGCCCGGTGATCCCTATTTCCAGGAGATCCAGGGTCAGATCCTGCTGGAGGCGGGCCGCCCCCGCGACGCACTGGTTCCCCTGCGCGCCGCGACCGAGGGGTCGCGTAACAACCCGCTGATCGCCACCACCTTTGGCCATGCGCTGATCGCGACCGAGGACAAGGCGAACGTGCCCGAGGCGATCCGCGTGCTGCGCGTCGCCACCCAGCGTGACGACGACAATCCATGGGCGTGGATTCAACTCGGCACCGCCTATGAAATGACCGGTGACGAGGCGCGGGCCGCGCTGGCCACCGCCGAACGTGCCAGCATTGTGGGCGATGCGCGTACCGCCGTCGCCTCCGCGAAATACGCGATGGCCAACATTCCCGCCAACACGCCGGACTGGATCCGCGCACAGGACATTGCAATGACTTCAGGAGACGCCGCCGCGAACCAGAAGCGCAAGCGCCGATGACCCGCTGGACCATCGCCCTGGTGGCGCTTGCCGGCGGCCTCGTCGGCGGCGGCGCCGTCTTTGGACTGGGTCAGGCGGGGGGCGCCGGCACCGACGTCCGCACCTATCTGCTCGCCCATCCCGAGGTGATCCCGGAGGCGATGCAGAAATTGCAGGATCGCGAGGCCGGCGCCTCCGTCGCCGCCAACCGCCCCGCGATCGTCACACCGTTTGCCAGCGCGTGGGCGGGCAATCCGAAGGGCGATGTCACGCTGGTCGAATATTACGACTATAATTGCGGGTATTGCCGCGCCAGTTTGCCGATGATCCATCAGTTGATCGAGCGCGACCCGAAGCTGCGCGTGGTGTTTCGTGAGCTGCCGATCCTGGCCGATACCAGCCGCAGCGCCGCTCGCATCAGTCTGGTCGCCGCGCTCCAAGGCAAATTTACCGCCTTCCATGACGCGCTCTATGCGGGCGGTCGCGTGTCGGAGGCGACCATTGCCGCCGCCGCGAAGACCGCCGGCGTCGACCCCAGCCAGATCGCCAGCGTCGCGCCGAAGGTCGATGCGGAGATCGCCAAGAACATGGAAACCGCCGCCCGCCTCGGCGTCAGCGGCACGCCCGCCTGGGTCGTCGGCGATCGCATCCTGTCGGGCGCGTTGCCGATCGAGGAACTGGAACGCGCCATCGCCGCTGCTCGTTCGGGCGCCGCATGACCGATACCATCCTGTCCATCGCCGGCGTGTCGAAGACCTATGCCGCGCGCGGCAAGGCGCCCGCCGTCACCGCGCTCCAATCGGTCGATCTCGGCATCCGTCGCGGCGAGATCTTCGCGCTGCTCGGCTCCAACGGCGCGGGCAAAACCACGCTGATCTCGATCATCTGCGGCATCGTCACTCCCTCGACGGGCACGATCACCATCGACGGCATCGACACGCAGACCGGCTATCGTCAGGCCCGCCGCCGCATCGGTCTTGTGCCGCAGGAACTGGCGACCGACGCGTTCGAAAGCGTGCTGGCCACCGTCAGCTTCTCGCGCCGGCTGTTCGGCCGTGCCGCCAGCCCAGCCTATATCGAGCAGTTGCTGCGCGACCTCGCGTTGTGGGACAAGCGTAACGCCAAGATCATGGAACTGTCGGGCGGCATGAAGCGGCGCGTGCTGATCGCCAAGGCACTGGCGCACGAACCCGACATCCTGTTCCTCGACGAACCGTCCGCCGGCGTCGATGTGTCGCTGCGCCGTGATATGTGGAACATGGTCCGAGGCCTGCGCGAACGCGGTGTGACCATTATCCTGACCACGCATTACATCGAAGAGGCCGAGGAGATGGCCGACCGCGTCGGCGTGATCGCCAAGGGCAAATTGCTGCTGGTCGACGACAAGACCGCGTTGATGAAGAAGCTGGGCAAGCGCCAGCTCGACCTGTCGCTGGTCGAACCTCTGACCGCGATCCCGCCCGAGCTCGCCGACTGGCACCCCAGTCTCGAACATGACGGCCATACTCTACGCTACGTCTTCGACGCGACCGAGGAGCGCACCGGCATCCCGTCGTTCCTCAACCGCCTGTCCGGCCTTGGCATCGCGTTCAAGGATCTCGAAACCTCGAAATCGACCCTGGAAGACATCTTCGTCGACCTGGTCGGAGAACGACCATGAACCTGCACGGCATCTGGGCGATCTATCGCTTTGAAATGGCGCGCTTCGGCCGGACGATCTGGACCAGCCTGCTCGTCCCGGTCATCACCACCTCGCTCTATTTCATCGTGTTCGGTTCCGCGATCGGCAGCCAGATGCGGGAGGTGTCAGGCATCCCGTACGGCGCGTTCATCGTGCCCGGCCTGATGCTGCTGGCGATCTTTTCGGAAAGCATCCTGAACGCGTCGCTCGGGATCTACATGCCCAAATTCACCGGCACGATTTACGAGATCCTGTCGGCGCCGCTGTCACCGCTGGAAACCGTGCTGGGTTACGTCGGCGCGGCTACGACCAAATCGGTGCTGATCGGCCTCGTCATCTTCGCCACCGCGCATCTGTTCGTCGATTTGCCGGTGGCGCATCCCCTGCTCGCCTTCGGCTTCCTGGTGCTGGTCGCCGCCAGCTTCTGCCTGTTCGGGTTCACGATCGGCATCTGGGCGAAGGGGTTCGAGCAATTGCAGGTCATCCCGCTGCTCGTCGTCACGCCGCTGACGTTCCTTGGCGGCGCCTTCTATTCGGTCACGATCCTGCCCGAACCGTGGCGCACGATCACGCTGTTCAACCCCGTCGTGTACCTCATCAACGGCTTCCGCTGGACCTTCTTCGACACCAGCGACGTCGCCGTCGGCATCAGCCTGACTGTGACGATCGCGTTTTTGCTCGCCTGCCTCGCCGCCATCACCCTGATCTTTCGTACCGGCTGGCGCCTGAAGAGCTGACGACTGATCGGTTTTCGTCACGCGAACCCAAATCTTTTACTGCTTCGCGTCTTTGCGTGAAAATCGCGACCAGCCTTACCGGCGATCCTCCGACAGCCATCCCGGCGACAGCGCCGGCCACACCACCAGCCCGTTCAGATCGATCAGCGCGTGGATCAGCACCACCAGCCACAGCGCCCCGCTCATCAGATATACGGACGCCATCACCCCGCCGAACAGCGTCGTCGCAACCATTCCGCGCCATCCCTGATACCGGTGCAGCGCCCCGAACAGCAGCGTCGCGACGGCGAATCCCGCCAGCGCATTTCCCGTCACCAACGTCACCAGCAGCGGCAGTATCAGCCGAAAGAACGGCTCCTCCGTCCCCCCCGCGACGACGGCGATCGCGGCACCCAAGGGCAGCTCGGCGCGATTGCGCGGCGTCAGCGCGCCCGGCTTGCCGATCGGCCGCGCGCCCCGCTGCGCCCGCACCGCCGCCACGACCAGCCCAATCATGATACCCGCCAGGGCGCCGATCATCAGATCGACCGGCTCCATCACCGGCAGCCAGGCCCGCAAACGCTCGAACTCCGCCGGCATCACCCACAGCGCATCGATCCGGCCCAGCACCGCTAGCACCACGACGACCGGCACCGCAAAGCCCAGCATCGCCCGCCGCATCCACCGAACATAGCGCGCCACCCGGTCGACCAGCCGGCCGCGTGCCCGCACGAACCAACACAGCGCTGCCAGCACCCCGGCCAGCAGCGCGAGCGCCATCATCATCCCTGCCGGTGCTCGCCCTTCACCCAGCGCACCGTGCCCGACGAGGCGCGCATCACGACGCTCTCGGTCGTCATCATGCCGCCCTTGCGCTTCACGCCTTCCAGCAGCGATCCGTCGGTCACGCCGGTCGCCGCGAAGATGCAATCGCCGCGCGCCAGTTCGGTCAGGTCATATTGCTTGTCGAGATCGGTCACGCCCCACTTCGCCGCACGTCCGCGCTCGTCGTCGTTGCGGAACAACAGCCGCCCCTTGAACTGCCCGCCGACGCAGCGCAGCGCCGCACACGCCAGCACACCCTCCGGCGCGCCGCCCGATCCCATATAGATGTCGATCGTGGTATCCGGGTTGGTCGTCGCGATCACGCCTGCAACGTCGCCGTCGCCGATCAGCATCACGCCGCAACCGACCGCGCGCAGTTCCGCGATCATCGCCTCGTGCCGCGGCCGATCCAGCACGCACACGATGATGTCGCGCGGATCGACGCCCTTGGCCTTGGCCACTGCGCAGACATTCTCGGTCGGGGTACGATCGAGGTCGATGATCCCCTCCGGATAGCCCGGCCCCACCGCGATCTTGTCCATGTACACGTCGGGCGCATTCAACAGCCCGCCCTTTTCCGCGATCGCCAGCACCGCCAGGCTGTTGGGGCCGGCGGTGGCGCAGATCGTCGTGCCTTCCAGCGGATCGAGCGCGATGTCGATCGCGGGGCCGTTGCCGGTGCCGACCTTTTCACCGATGAACAGCATCGGCGCTTCGTCGCGCTCGCCCTCGCCGATCACGACGGTGCCATCCATGTCGAGTTCGTTCAGCGCGGCGCGCATCGCCTCGACCGCCGCGGCGTCCGCCGCCTTCTCGTCACCGCGCCCGACCAGCGGCAGGCACGCGATCGCCGCCGCCTCGGTCACCCGCACCATTTCGAGGACGAGAACGCGGTCGAGTACGGAGCTGGGCGTCGCGGTCATGGAAGTCTCCTCGGCAGGGCCGGTTTGTTGAACACGTTAAACACGTGGATAGGCGACGCGCCCGTCAAGGGCAACCCGGTGCAGACACGACGAACCAACCGCCGCGACTGGATCGCGACGGATGACAGCATCCACCTGCCCTCGATCTTTCCGCCGAACGACGGCCGTCGATGTCAGTCCCGCAGCAATTCGTTGATGCTTGTCTTCGACCGTGTCTGCGCGTCCACCCGCTTCACGATGACCGCGCAATACAGCCCCGGCTTGCCGTCGCCGCCGCCCAGCGTCCCCGGCACGACCACCGAATAGGCCGGCACCTCGCCCTTGAAGACCTCACCCGTCGCGCGGTCGACGATCTTGGTCGATGCGCCCAGATACACGCCCATCGACAGCACCGCGCCCTCGCCCACGCGAACGCCCTCGGCCACTTCGGCGCGCGCACCGATGAACGCGCCGTCGCCGATGATGACCGGGTCCGCCTGCAACGGTTCCAGCACGCCGCCGATACCCGCGCCGCCCGATACGTGCACGCCCTTGCCGATCTGCGCGCACGACCCGACGGTCGCCCACGCATCGATCATCGATCCCTCACCGACATAGGCGCCGATGTTGACGAAGCTCGGCAACAACACCGCGCCCTTGCCGATAAAGGCACCGCGCCGCACGATGCTGCCCGGCACCGCGCGGAAACCCGCGCTGCGGAACTCGGCCTCGGACCAGCCGGCGAACTTCGACGGCACCTTGTCGAACCAGTGGCCCGCACCGGGACCGCCATCGATCAGCACATTGTCGTTCAGCCGGAACGACAGCAACACCGCCTTCTTCAGCCACTGGTTGACCCGCCAGCCGTCTCCATTCGGCTCCGCCACCCGCGCCGTGCCCGCGTCGAGCATCGCCAGCGCTGTCTCCACCGCGTCGCGCGTCGCGCCTTTGGTGTCGAAACCCAGCGCGGCGCGGTCTTCCCAGGCGGCGTCGATGGTGGTGGCCAGATCGCCAGCGTGCTCGGTCATGCGGTCTCCAGAATATGATGCAGCCACGGGTTCAGCTCGTGGATATGAAAATCGATGAAGCTGCGATCGACGTCGCTCGCCTGTTCGGAGCCGTTATCGACCCACACGGTCGTCATGCCGATCGCCTTGGCCGGTTTCAGGTTCCGCGCCATGTCCTCGACGAACAGGCTTTCGGCCGGATCGATATCGAACGCCGCGCACAGCCCCGCATAGGCTTCCGGCTGCGGCTTGGGGCGGAGGTTCATCGAATGGATGTCGTGCACACCTTCGAAACTGCCGCCCAGCCCCAGCCGCTCCAGCACCTTCAACGCATAGGGCCGGTCGCCATTGGTGAACACGATCTTGCGCCCCGGTAGCCGCGCAAGGGCTGCGGCGAGTGGCGCATCCGCCTCCAGCACGTCCATCTCGATATCGTGAACATAATCGAGGAACGCGTACGGATCGACGTTATGTTCGGTCATCAGTCCGGCCAGCGTCGTGCCATGGCCCAGGAAATATTCCTTCTGGATGCGTCGCGCCTCGATCCGGTCCACCTGCAACAGGTCGGCGACGAACGACGTCATCCGCGTATCGATATGCGCGAACAGGTCCGCGCTCGCCGGATACAGCGTGTTGTCGAGGTCGAATATCCAGTTGCGGACATAGGCAAGGCGCTCGATCATTGCCGCGCGCAATAGGCAAGCGCGCGGGTGCGGGCAAGGCGATCCCGCCCGGCGATGATGCATCGGTGACGCATCGATGACACGGCCAACCGAGTGCCGGCCCGCTTGGATGAACCATGGATTAAGGGTATCGCCCTATCATCGCATAGAATCCCCCCGGAGTGACGTGGCGTATGACCCTGAAGACAGCGTTGTTGGGGGGCGTCGCCGTCATGGTTTCCAGCCTGCTCGGCGGTTGTGGCGGCGGTGGTAGTGGCGGCGTCAACAGCACGCCCACCCCACCCAGTGCCCAAATCCCGACGCCGATCGCCACCCCGGCACCGACGCCCGCACCTACACCAGCACCGACGCCGGCGCCCACCCCGACGCCATCCGCGACCAATTACGACACCACCGAATACCGTGCGACCGTGGGCGCGGTGTCGATGAACGCGTTGGCCGCCTATCAACGCGGCGCGACCGGCGCCGGCATCGCGATCGGCGTCATCGACAGCGGCATCGCGCTGGCGAGCGAGGAGTTCACCGGCCGCCTGTCCGCCGCCTCCGCCGACGTCGCCGGCAACTCGTCGGTCAATGACGAGGACGGCCACGGCACCGCCGTCGCCTTCACCGCCGCCGGTCGCCGCAACGGCACCGGCACGCACGGCGTCGCGTTCGATTCCACCGTCATCGCGCTCCGCGCCGATCGCCCCGGCAGTTGCGCGACGGAGGATGCCGCTGTCGCCGACAGCGGGTGCAAGTTCGGGTCGGACGCGATCGCGCGCGGCGTCGATGCGGCGCGCGTCGCCGGTGCCAAGGTCATCAACATGTCGCTGGGCGGCACCACCATGCCCACCGCGTTGCAGGCCGCAATCGGCCGTGCGACGGCGGCGGGCATCGTCATCGTCATCTCCGCCGGAAATGACGGCTCCGACAACCCGGATGCCTTTACCGAGGTCGCGAACAACGCATCTGTTGCCCGTAATCAGGTCATCATCGCCGGGTCGGTCGGATCGACCGACGGCATCTCCACCTTCAGCGACCGCGCCGGCACCGGCGCCGCGCATTTCCTGACCGCGGTGGGCGAGCGCGTGCGCGCGCCGGACGAGGCGGGGACCGTGTTCCTCTGGTCCGGCACCTCGTTTGCCGCGCCGCAGATTTCGGGCGCGGTCGCGTTGTTGGCACAGGCGTTCCCCAACCTGTCGGGCGCGCAGATCGTCCAGATCCTGTTTTCCAGCGCGCGCGATGCCGGCGCGGCCGGCGTCGATGCTGTCTATGGCAACGGCGTCATCGACATCACCCGCGCGTTCCAGCCGCTCGGCAGCACGCAAGTCGCGGGGAGCACCGCCGCCGTCTCGCTGACCGGCAACGCCATCCTGTCCGCACCGATGGGCGACGCGACACAGGCCGGTCTGGGCGCAGTGATCCTCGACGGCTTCGGCCGCGCATTCGGCATCGATCTGGCCCGGACCATCGCCCGCACCGCGCCGCCACGCACGATGCTCGGCGCACTAGGCTTTCGCGGACGTCAGGTCGCGGCCAGCGCCGGCGGCATGACCATCGCGATGACGCTGGCGCCGCGCCTCGGCGGCGGTGTCTCGGTCGAGCCGGCGCGGCTCGGGATGGCCGACGCCGGCGTCGCCCGCGCGATCGCCGGCACGGTGACGCAGCGGCTGGGCGAGAAACTGTCGTTCGGCTTTGGCTTCGCGCAAGGTTCGGGCGCCCTCACCGCGCAACTGGCCGGCCGGCGCGAGCCCGCCTTCCTCGTTGCCACCGCCGATGGGCTAGGGTTCGATGGCGGCGCCCGCGCGTCCAGTGCGATCCGTCAGCAATGGGGCGCGCTCGGCATCACCGCCGCGATGGAAAGCGGCCGCGTCTCGACCCGGCGCGATCAGCTTTCCCCGTTCGCCGATCCCTATGCTCGCTCCGGTTTCGACCGCGCCTCGCTCACCCTCGACCGCCGCTTCGGGCCCTTCGCGCTGACCGCCACCGGCGCGCGCCTTGCCGAACAGGACACGCTGCTCGGCGCCCGCTTCGGCTCGGGGCTGGGGGCCACCCGCGCGGTCAGCTGGTTCGCGGATGTGGGCGCGCGTCTCGACGTCGGCGACGGCTGGACCGCTGGCGGCTCGCTGCATCGCGGCTGGACCGACGCCCGCGTTCGCGGTGGCATCGATGGCACCGGCCGCATCCGCACCGGCGCCTTCGCCGCCGATATCGGCAAGGACGGTGTGTTCGGCACCGACAGCCTTGGTCTCCGCCTCGCCCAGCCGCTTCGCGTCGCCTCGGGCGGGATCGACATGCGCCTGCCGACGCTGTGGGATTATGAGACGCTCAGCGTGGCGAGCTGGGCCACCCAGCGGCTGAACCTAGCCCCGCAAGGCCGCGAACTCGATGTCGAGGCGCGCTATGCCTATCTGCTGGGCCCCGGCACCGTGCAGACCAACCTGTTCTGGCGCCGCGACCCTGGCAACATCGCCGCCCTCCCCGACGATTATGGGCTGGCGGTGCGTTACTCGTTCGGGTTCTAGAGAGACTGGGCATAGACGAAACGGCAGAGGCCGTCGCCCTGAAGGTGCGACTGGAATCCGACAGCATCCCTCCCCATCTTTCTCGTATGCCCAATCTCTCCTTTCTTGATCTCGTCCCCGTCGTCGAAGGCGGCACCGTTCCGCAGGCGTTGAACCGCGCCGCCGATCTTGCCGCGCACGCCGAAACGCTCGGGTACAGCCGCTACTGGGTCGCCGAGCACCACGGCATGGCCGGCATCGCATCGGCCGCGACCGCGGTGGTCATCGCGCATATCGGCGCAGCCACCCGCACGATCCGAATCGGTTCGGGCGGCATCATGCTGCCCAACCACGCGCCGCTGGTGATCGCCGAACAGTTCGGCACGCTCCACGCGCTGTTCCCCGGCCGCATCGATCTGGGCCTCGGCCGCGCCCCCGGCAGCGACCAGCGCGTTGCCCGCGCGATGCGCCGCACGCTCGACAGCGATCCCAACGCTTTCCCGCAGGACGTGCTGGAGCTGCAGAGCTATTTCGCCAATGACGGCCAGACCGGCATCGTCGCCACCCCCGGCGCCGGCGCGAAGCCCGATCTGTGGATTCTCGGCTCCAGCCTGTACGGCGCCCAGGTCGCGGCGCAGTTCGGCCTGCCCTATGCCTTCGCCTCGCACTTCGCGCCCGACGCGCTGGATCAGGCGCTTGACATGTATCGCCGCCATTTCCGCCCATCGGCGCAGCTTGACCGTCCCTATGCGATAGCCGGCTTCAACGTCTTCGCGGCCGATACCGATGCGGAGGCCGAATTGCTCGCCACGTCGCAGCAGCAAGCTTTCGTGGCGCTGCGCACCGGCAACCCGCGCCAGCTACCCCCGCCCGTTGCGGGCTATCGCGACTCGCTCGGCGCGCAGGGGAATGCCGTCCTCGATCAGGTCCTGTCCTGCTCGGCGATCGGCGGCCCCGCCAAGGTAGCGCAGGGGTTGGCCGCGTTCGTCGCCCGCACGCAGGTCAACGAGGTGATGGTGACGAGCGCGATCTACGATCACGACGCCCGCAAGCGCAGCCTGTCGATCACCGCCGCTGCCGCGCGCGACCTGAAGGTGGCGGCCTGACCGGTCGTCATCCCGCCGCGGGCAAGCGCAGCCTGACCATCAGTCCGCCCAGATCCTCGCTCTCCTCCAGCGAGACGGTGCCCTCGTAGATTTCCGCGACATCGCGCACGATCGCTAGGCCCAGCCCCGTCCCCGGCTTTCCCGTATCCAGCCGCACGCCGCGATCGAAGATGCGGATGCGATCCTCCTCGGGGATGCCGGTGCCGTCGTCCTCGACCAGCAGTTCCACGAAGCCCGCCTCCGCCACCACCGTCACGAACACGCTGCCGCCGCCATATTTCGCGGCGTTCTCGATCAAATTGCCGAGCATCTCGTCCAGATCCTGCCGCTCGACATGCACCGACAGATCCTTCGGCCCGGCCACGTCGATGCGGACATGGCGATACAGGCGGGCGACCGCGCGCTCGACCGATTCGACGCTCGGCCAAACCTCTGCCCGGCTGTGCGCCGATCCGCGCCGCCCGACCGCGCGCGCGCGGGCCAGATGATGATCGACCTGCCGCCGCATCGTCCGCGCCTCGCGGATCACCGTGTCGGCGAGGTCGTCGGCCTGCGCGGTCGCGGCGTTCATGATGACCGTCAGCGGCGTCTTCAGCGCATGCGCCAGATTGCCGGCGTGCCGCCGCGCCTCCTCCGCCTGCCGCTCGTTATGTTCGATCAGCGCGTTCAGTTCCTCGACCATCGGCTGCACTTCCAGCGGCATCGCATCCGACACCCGCGCCGAATGACCCGCCCGCATCCGGGCGATCTCGGCCCGCACCTTCCTCAGCGGCCATAGCCCATAGAAGGTCTGCAACGCCGCCATCGCGATCAGCCCCAGCGCCAGCAGCGCGAACGATCGCACCAGCGTCCGCCGGAGCACGGTAATCTGCGAATTGAGTCCCTCGCGGCTCTGCGCCACCTGGAACCGCCAGCGCACCGGCGATCCCGGCAGTTTCACGTCGCGCTCGACGATCCGCAGCTCCTCGGTGCCGAATTGCGCGCTATCATAACTGTGCACCGCCCGGTCGCTGTGCGGCGTGCCGTATGCCAGCCGCCGGTCCCACAGCGACCGCGACGGAAACGCCTCCCGCCCCGGCGCGCCGACCTGCCAGTACAACCCGGAATTCGGCTCCAGAAACCGCTGGTCCGCCGCCTCGCGCGTGAACATCACCTCGCCGCCGGAATCGATCTCCGCCGATACGATCAGCGCGGTCATCACATATTCCAACTGGTCGTCGAAGTTGCGCGTCACCGCCGACGCCAGCACCCGGTCCAGCGCAAAGCCGCCGCCCGCCAGCAGCACGACGATCCACGCCGCCGCGATCAGGATCATCCGCCGCGACAGCGATCCCGTCGCCTTCGGTCGCACCCGCTGTTCGGGAAGCGGCTCGCTCATGACCGGCTCAGGCGTCCGGGTCTTCCAGGCTATAGCCCAGACCACGGATGGTCGTGATGACGTCCTGGCCCAGCTTCTTCCGGATACGCGTCACGAACACCTCGATCGTGTTCGAATCGCGATCGAAATCCTGGTCGTAGATATGTTCGATCAACTCGGTCCGGCTGACGACCTTGCCCTTGTGATGGAGCAGGTAACTGAGCAGCTTATATTCCTGCGCGGTCAGCTTCACCGCCTCGCCCGCCTTCGTCACCTTGCCCGACCGCGTGTCGAGCCGCACGTCGCCGGCGGTCAGTTCGGACGACGCATTGCCCGAAGCACGCCGGATCAGCGCGCGCAGGCGGGCGATCAGCTCTTCGGTCTGGAACGGCTTGGCGACATAATCGTCCGCGCCCGCATCCAGCCCGGCAACCTTGTCCGACCAACTGTCGCGCGCGGTCAGCACCAGCACCGGCGCGGTCCGCCCCTCCTTGCGCCAGCGGTCGAGTACGGTCAGCCCGTCGATCTCCGGCAGGCCCAGATCGAGCACGATCGCGTCGTAATTTTCGGTCGATCCCAGATAATGCCCTTCCTCGCCATCGGTGGCGAGGTCGATGGCATAGCCGGCGCCTTCCAGCGTATTCTTCAACTGCTGGCCCAGATTGGGCTCGTCCTCGACGATCAAGACGCGCATCTTCTCTCCAGTCCTCTAACGAAACGGCCCGCATCCGCTACCACGGTGCCGGCGGTTACGGAAACGTCGCTGTCGGGGGGCTTAACGGAATTGCGTTAAACGATGCGCGTATGCCGAGCTTTTAGCGCCCGGTGCGGCCGATCACCTGCCCCGACCGGCCATCGACATCCACCCAGATCACCGTGCCGTCGCGCAAGAACTTCAGCGTATAGACGCCGCTGCCGCCATCGAAGTCGAAGCCCAGATATTCGGCGCCGTTCATCTGCGGCACCACGCGCCGCTCGATTTCGGGCAAAGGCAATAACTTACCCTGCTTGCGCGCCTGATATGCCTGCATCTGGTCGCCACGCTTCTGCGCCCCGGCCGGAACCGGGATCGATGCGACCGACAGCGCGGCGAATATCGCGAGGATGGTGGAACGCATCATGGACAGGGGCGATAGCTAATCGGCATTGAACGCGCTGTGAATGCTATCCTGTCCCATTATGGTTCGGTAGCGCGAAGCCGTGGCAAATATGCCGCACTGCACCCCAAAGGTTGTCGCCCCAAAGGTTGCCGCAACGTCCCGCGCCGCTTACGTGGCCGGCCATGGCCGCACCCATCCTATCCTATGAAGACCTCGGCCTCGTTCAGGGATCGGGTTGGCTGTTCCGAAATCTCGATATCCAGGTCGGGCAGCGTGACCGGCTCGCCCTGATCGGCCGCAACGGCGCCGGCAAATCAACCTTGCTGCGCCTGCTCGCCGGCGCGGTCGATCCAGACGAGGGCCGCCGCACCATCGTCCCCGGCACCCGCGTCGTGATGCTGGAACAGGACCCCGATGTTTCCGCCTTCGCCACTTTACGCGATTACGTCGCCGCCGGTGACGACGCGCCGCTGGGGCATGAAGCGGAAGCGATCGCCGACAAGCTGGGCATCGATCTCGACCGCGAGGCGCAATCGGCCTCGGGCGGCGAGCGCCGCCGCGCTGCCATCGTCCGCGCGCTGGCGCAGGAACCCGACGTGCTGCTGCTCGACGAGCCGACCAATCATCTCGACATCCACGCGATCGACTGGCTGGAGGGCTGGCTCGGCCGCTTCAACGGCGCCTTCGTCGTCATCAGCCATGATCGCACCTTCCTCACCCGCCTGACCAAGCAGACGCTGTGGCTCGACCGAGGCAACGTCCGCCGCGCCGAAATCGGCTTCGGCGGGTTCGAGGCATGGACCGAAACCGTCTTCGCCGAAGAACAGCGCAACGCCGAACGGCTAGACGCCAAGCTGAAGATCGAGGAGCATTGGCTGCAACGCGGCGTCACCGGCCGCCGCCGCCGCAACCAGGGCCGCCTCGCCAAGCTGAAGGACATGCGCGCCGAACGCGCGGCGATGATGGGGCCACAGGGCACCGCCGCCATCTCGATCGGTCATGAGGATGGCCGGTCGAAAGTGGTGATCGATGCCACCCATGTCACCAAGAATTATGGCGACCGCACGATCATCCGCGACTTCAACCTGCGCGTCACGCGCGGCGACCGCATCGGCGTGGTCGGCGCCAACGGCGCCGGCAAGACGACGCTGCTCCGCCTGCTGACCGGCGAACTCCAGCCGGACTCGGGCACCATCAAGCTGGCCAAGACGCTCGACGGCATCGTCATCGACCAGCAACGCAAGCTGATGGCCCCCGACAAGACGGTGCGCGACGTGCTGGCCGAAGGAGGCGAGTGGATCGACGTGCTCGGCACCCGCAAGCACATCCACGGCTATCTCAAGGAATTCCTGTTCGATCCGTCGCTGACCGAGGCGAAGGTCGGTACGCTGTCGGGCGGCGAGCGATCGCGGCTGTTGCTGGCGCGCGAATTCGCCCGGCCGTCGAACCTGCTGGTCCTCGACGAGCCGACCAACGACCTCGACCTCGAAACGCTCGACCTGTTGCAGGAAGTGATCGCCGATTACGACGGGACCGTGCTGATCGTGAGCCACGACCGCGACTTCCTCGACCGCACCGTGACGGTCACGCTCGGCCTCGACGGCAGCGGCACGGTGGATGTCGTCGCCGGTGGTTACGAGGATTGGGAAAAGCGCCGACGGCCGCGCGGTGACGGCAAGAAGCCCGCCAAGGCCGCCGCCGCCCCGACGCCCACGCCCGCCCCCTCGCGCAAATTGTCGTATAAGGACCAGCGCGATTACGAACTGCTGCCCAAGCGGATAGAGGAAATCGAGGCGACCATCGCGCGCGACGAGGCGAAGCTGGCCGACCCGGACCTGTACGCAAAGGAACCCGCGACCTTCGCCCGCCTGATGCAGGCGATCGACAAGGCCCGTACCGAAAAGGACGCTGCCGAGATGCGCTGGCTCGACCTGGCCGAGCAACTCGAAGCGCTAAACTAAAATCCTCCCCGCCCCGCGGGGAGGGGGGCTGGCAAAGCCGGTGGAGGGGGATCGCCGCGAGCGAACCGGATCGTGGAGGCGGAACAGATCAAAAAACCGCTGTCCTACAACCCCCAACCTCCGTTACCTCCAAACCACTGCTCTTTCTCACCCCCGATTAAACTCCGGTCGCCCTTCGCGCCCGCGCGCAGGCGCACACGATCGCGCGCGATGGCAGGTGTGACTTTAGCGACTTTCCGCTGGTTAAACCGCTCGCCCCTCACGCCCCGCCACATCGACCACATATTGCCACGCCACCCGGCCCGACCGGCTCCCCCGCTGCGTCGCCCAGCGGACTGCCTCGACCGGATCGAACGGCAGGCCATGCACCTCCGCATAGCGGCCGACGATCGCCAGATACCCGTCCTGGTCCAGTGCATGGAAACCCAGACTGAGGCCGAAGCGATCCGCCAGCGCCAGATGATCGTCCACCGAGTCGCGCGGATTGATCGCGCTGTCCTGTTCGGCGATGTCGCGCGGCATCAAGTGGCGGCGGTTCGCGGTCACCAGCAACCGCGCATTCGCCGGTCGCGGCTCCGCTCCACCCTCGAGCATCGATCTTAGCGCCCGTGCCTCGGCGGGTTCATCCACGCCCAGATCGTCGACGAACAGCGCGAATCCCCGCGGCACCGGCGCCAGCGCGGCGAACAACGCCGGCAACCGGTCGAGCGCCGTCACCTCGACCAGCGCCAGATCGCCGCCATCAGCCTGAACGGCGGCGACAGTACTCTTCACCAGCGCCGATTTGCCCGTACCCCGCGCACCCCACAGCAACACGTCCTGCGCCGCATGGCCCGCCGCCAGCCGCGTCAAGTTGCGCACCAGCGCCGTCTTTTGCCGGTCGATCCCGATCAGCCGGTCGAGCGGCAACGGTGCAAAGCCCCGCGTCGCCGCCAGCGTCTCGCCCGTCCAGCGATAGGCCGGATGCGCGCGCGGATCGGCGGCGGGCGGGGCGGGCGGCGACAGGCGTTCCAGCGCCGCGGCGATACGTTCCAGCGGGTCCATGCCGCCCCCTTGGAAGCACCCGCCTGCCGGTGCAAGCATCACGCGCTCAGGTCGTAACTCTTCATCAGGTCATACAGCGTCGGCCGGCTGATCCCCAGCAACCGCGACGCGCCGGAGATATTGCCCTCCGCCTGCGCCAGCGCCCGGCCGATCGCCCGCCGGTCCGTCGCCTCCCGCGCCGCCCGCAGGTTCAGCTCGGCCGGATCGACAGGGGCGGCCAGATC
This sequence comes from Sphingomonas sp. Leaf339, assembly GCF_001426195.1. Classification (GTDB taxonomy): domain Bacteria; phylum Pseudomonadota; class Alphaproteobacteria; order Sphingomonadales; family Sphingomonadaceae; genus Sphingomonas. The sequence continues at coordinate 143,195 of NZ_LMRS01000045.1, forward strand.
AAGGTCTGCCGCCGTCACCAGCCGCCCCTCCGCCATGATGACCGCGCGCTTCACCCGGTTCTCCAGCTCGCGGACATTACCCGGCCAGCGCCACGCATCCACCGCCGCCCGCGCATCCGCCGCCAGTCCCGTCACCGACCGGTTCAGGTTCGCAGCATAGCGCCCGACGAAATGCCGCGCGAGCAGGCCTGCATCCCCCGTCCGCTGCGCCAGCGTCGGTATCCGCACCACGATCTCCGCCAACCGGTAGTACAGATCCTCGCGGAACCGACCGTCGGCGACCATCGCATCGACATCCTGATGGGTGGCGCATACGATCCGCGTATCGACCGGGATCGCCCGCCGCCCCCCGACCCGTTCGATCACCCGCTCTTGCAGGAACCTCAGCAACTTTACCTGCAGATGCAGCGGCACATCGCCGATCTCGTCGAGGAACAGCGTGCCGCCGGCCGCCTGTTCGATCTTGCCCTCGGTCGTCTTCACCGCGCCGGTGAACGCGCCCTTTTCATATCCGAACAATTCCGCTTCCAGCAGCGTCTCCGGGATCGCCGCGCAGTTGATCGCCACGAACTGCCCGCGCTTGCGCGGCGAGGCATCATGCACCCCCCGCGCCAGCAATTCCTTGCCGGTCCCGCTCGCCCCCAGCAGCATCACCGACACATCGGCCGGCGCCACCCGCTCCAGCGTGCGCGCCACGACGGCCATCTCCGGCGAGGCATACAGCAGCCCGCCGAAACCCCCATTGGTACTGGCGCCGCCGACCCGCATCGCCAGCCGCCGGTTCTCCGCCTCCAAAGCATGGACATGGAAAGCTCGCGTCACGATCAGCCCCAGCGCATCGATATCGATCGGCTTGGCATAGAAATCCCAGGCGCCGTCGCCGATCGCCGTCAGCGCGCTTTCCCGCGCCCCGTGGCCCGATGCGACTATCACCTTCGTGCCCGGCGCCATCGCCAGAATGGCATGCAGCGTCGCAAAGCCCTCCGCCGTCCCGTCCGGATCGGGCGGCAGGCCCAGGTCCAGCGTCACCACCGCCGGCTCATGCAGCCGCACCGCATCCAGCGCCGCCGCGCGATCACCCGCGACGACAACCTCATAGGCTTCGTACGCCCAGCGCAATTGCCGGGCGAGGCCGTCGTCATCCTCGACGACCAGCAACACCGTCCGCGTCATGCCGCCTGCTCCATCACGGCGCCCGCATCGCCGGCGATCGGCAAACGGATGCGAAAGCGCGTGCCTTCATCCTCGCGGCTATCCACATCCATCTCCCCGCCCATCGCCCGCACCAGTTGCCGTGCTTCATACGCACCGATCCCGAATCCGTCGGGCTTTGACGAGGCGAACGGCCGGAACAGCTGATCGCGGACGAAGCCCGGCGCCATGCCGCACCCGGTATCGATCACCTCGATCGCCAACCCGCCGCGTTCGTCCCGCCGCACCGCTATGGTCACCGCCTCCCCTGCCGGACTTGCCTCGACCGCGTTCTGCACCAGATGGCAGACGGCCTGTTCCAGCCGACCGGGCTGCGCCAGCACCATCGCCGCGCCCTCGCCGCCGACGTCGATCCGATGCTTGGCCCGCCAGTTCGCCGCGATCCGCCGCGCTAGCGCCACCGCATCGACCGGCTGCGTCGCCTCTGGCCGCGCGCTGTCATGCTGCCCCAGCCGGGCCAGTAGCGTCGTCATCCGCGCCGCCGAATCCCGCAGCGTGACAACCATGTCGGCGCGAAAATCCGGATTGTCGGCATGCCGCTCGGCATTGCGCGCAACCAAGGTCAGCTGGCTCGCGACATTCTTGATATCGTGCATCAGGAACGCGAACCGCCGGTTGAACTCGTCGAAGCGCTGCGCATCGGCCAGCGCCGCATGCGCCCGGTCCTCCGCCAGATAGCTCGCGGCCTGGCGCCCCGCGACGCGCAACAGGTCGAAATCCTCCCAGTCCAGCGACCGGTCGATCGGCGGCCGGGCCAGCACGATCGCGCCGGCCAGATCGTCGCCATGGATCAGGGGCACCACCGCCCAGGCGTCACGATCGTCTATCAGCCAGGTCGGCAACATCGCTTCGCCCGTTTCAGCCCGCTCCTCGTCCAACGAGACGATCCGCCCCGTGCGCGCCAGATGCTCAGCAAACCCCGCCTCTATCGCTTGCCCGCCGTCCGCCCAGCGCCAGCCGGCCGCCGGTGCCAGCCGACCGCCATCGGCCACCAGCAACATCCCCGCCGGCGAGTCGGTCAAATCCGCCACCGCCTTCACGATCCGCGTCCCCAGCGGCGCCGCGCCATCGCCCGGCACGCCCAGCGTCGCGGTGAAGCGCTGCCATTCGATGCGATAGTCATAGCGATGGCTGAACAGGTGCTTCGCCACCTTCACCCGCATCCACGCCCGCAGCCACGGCGTCGATACCAGCGCTAGCAACGCCGCCGTCGTGCCGAACACGATCGCCGTTTGCGCCAGGCGCGCCTGCCCGCCCGCGATCGTGCCCGCCAGATTGGCCGCCAGCGCCGTCGATCCCGCATACAGCAGCAGGCCCGCGCCGACGAGCAGTTGCGTCGCGACCGTTCGCGACACCGTCGCTGGCGCCGCGCCGGCTTGCGTTGTTGAGGCGGCGAGGAACAGCGCCACCGCCGCCATCACCGGCCCGCGCACCACGACCAGCGTGGCCGTCCAATCGGGTTGGACGAACCCCAGCACCGCGACGCCGAGGTCAAATCCCCACATTACCGCGAGTGCCAGCACGAACAGACGCCGCGCGCCCGATCGCGCCGCCTCCGTCGCCTGCGCCACGTGGCTCAGCAACAACAGCGCACCCGCGATCGCCATCATCCGCAACATTTGCCGAGCGACGGCCAGCGCGATCAGCATGTCGCCGTCGAACGGTGCCCGTTCCAGCAGCGCCACCATGCCTGCCGCGGCCGTCACCAGCATCACCACGGCGTACAACGCCGCCAGCGGCACATGCCCCGCCCGCGCCCGCTTCACCGATGCGGCCATCAGGCACAACCAGGCTATGTTGCGCGCCGCCTCCGCCAGATGCGTACTCACGTCGCGGGAATCGATCCCGGCCACCGCCAGCGCCCATAGCGCGGTCAACGCCAGCGCCGCCACGAACGCGCGCCCCGACCACCGATCGGTTACGCCGCGCCGCCATTCGGCCAGCCCCAGCGCGCCGAACAGCAAGGCTGCCAGCGCGTGACCCCACAGGATCAGGATTGCCGTCATCGTCCCGCCATCGATCGCCTGCATTGTAAGGAATGCCGACAGGCGGAGTGCCAGCAAAATACCAATAAAGGCTGAACGCATCGAAATGCGTGCGGCCACGTTGGGCAAGACCACCTTCCGTGTATAGGAAGGGCTTCAGGAGGACTCATGACCGCCAATACCATCGTTCCCGTTATTCTGTCCGGCGGGTCCGGCACGCGCCTTTGGCCAATGTCCCGGCCCGAGCGCCCCAAGCAGTTCCTGCCGCTGACCGCCGACGAGACGATGCTGCAACTGACGGTCCAGCGCGCCACCGGCGATCGCTTCTCCAACCCGGTCATCGTGGCAAATGCGCAGCATGCCGAAGAGGTGGAGACGCAGCTATCCGCCGTCGGCGTGACTCCGCAGGCGATCATCCTGGAACCCGCTGGCCGCAACACCGCGCCTGCGATCGCGCTCGCCGCCCTGGCCGCCCCCGATCCCGAGGCCGCGTTACTGGTGATGCCGTCGGATCATGTGATTGCCGACATTCCTGCCTTCCATGCCGCGATCAAGGCGGCACTACCGTTGGTCAACGACGGCTGGCTGGTCACGTTCGGGATCGAACCCGACGCGCCTGAGATCGGTTATGGTTGGATTCAGACGGGCGATCAGATCGCACCCGGCGTCCACCGCGTGGCCCGCTTCGTGGAAAAGCCACCGCTCGACCGGGCGGAGGCGATGCTGGCCGCCGGTGGCCATGCCTGGAACGGGGGCATCTTCCTGTTCCGCGCCGACATGTATCTGGGGGCGCTCGCCGCCTTCGCGCCGGCGATGCTGACTGCCGTCCAGGCATCAATCGCCGGTGCCCGTCAAGAAGGCCTTCGTCTCTATCCCGATGCCGCCGCCTTTGCCGCATCACCCGCCGATTCGATCGATTATGCGGTGATGGAGAAGGCGGAGCGTGTCGCTGTCGTGCCCGTCCAGATGGGCTGGAACGATGTCGGCAGCTGGGACGCGCTGCATGCGATCAGCGATTTGGATGTCGACGGCAACGCCCATGGCGGCGACGTGATCGCGCTCGATACCAACCACTGCCTGGTTCGATCCGATGGCATCCGCATTGCGATGGTCGGCGTCAGCGATCTGATCGTCGTGGCGAGCGGGAACGACGTCCTGATCCTGCCGCGTGGCCGCAGTCAGGAAATCAAGAAGCTGATCGAGGCGATGAAGCGCTGATCCTTCGCCCGTGGCTGGGATCAGTCGCGGGCGAAAATCTCGTGATGCGGGATCGACAAGCCCAGCGCCGGCAGATCGACATCATGCGGCTGGGCAAAGAGATCGTCGCGCCAGGAGGCGGGGCCGAGCCGTTGGACGACGCGGCTGGTTTCGTTCTGGGGATCGACGAAGACGATCGTATCGACCGACGGCAGCGCCCGGTATTGCGCCAATTTCTCGCCTTCATCGATGCGGACCGTCGAGGCAGATAGAACCTCGAATAGAACGACCGGATCGGTGAAGAGCCGTTCTTTCTCCCGCTCTACCGTCGCCGGGTTGCCGCAATAGACGCTGATATCGGGATAGCGAATATCGGTGTCCGTGACGCGAACGCCCATTTCCGAATTATAGGGTCGGCAGCCCGAGCCTCGCAGTTTGACGTAAAGATAACCGAAGATATTGCCGGCCACCCGCGAATGCGCGGGCGTGCCGCCGGTCATCATCCGGATCACGCCATCGACTAGCTCGTATTTACGATCGCTCGGGAAATCGATGTCGAGGAACTGTTCGACCGTGATAGGCTCGTAGAACGGATCCTGGCGCATAGTTGGATACTAACATTACAATGCATACAAGCAAAGAGCCGGGAGGTTGCCCTCCCGGCTCTTCGTGCATCGATAACATCGGTGGCGCGGGCAAAGCCCGCGCTGGACGTCGAACCGGATCGGCGATGCCGACCGGCCGGCCGCTTCTGATTTTGTGTCGGGGCCAGCATCGCTGGCCCCGTCCGAAATCAGAAGTCCATGCCGCCCATGCCACCCATGCCGCCACCGCCGCCCATGGGCATAGCGGGCTTGTCTTCGGCCAGTTCGCTCACGGCCGCTTCGGTCGTGATGAGCAGGCCGGCAACCGATGCCGCGTTCTGCAGCGCGGTGCGGACGACCTTGGTCGGATCGATCACGCCGGCTTCCACCAGGTTCTCGTACGTGTCGGTCGCGGCGTTGAAGCCGATGTTGGAGTCGTTGCCGTCGAGCAGCTTGCCCGAGACCACGGCGCCATCATGGCCCGCATTCTGCGCGATCTGACGCACAAGAGCGGTCAGCGACTTACGGACGATGTCGATACCGCGCGTCTGGTCCTCGTTGGCGCCGGTCAGGCCTTCGAGTGCCTTGGTCGCGTACAGCAACGCCGTACCACCACCGGGGACGATGCCCTCTTCGACGGCTGCGCGGGTTGCGTGCAGCGCGTCGTCGACGCGATCCTTGCGCTCCTTGACCTCGACCTCGGACGAGCCACCGACCTTGATGACCGCGACGCCGCCGGCGAGCTTGGCAAGACGCTCCTGGAGCTTCTCCTTGTCATAGTCGCTGGTGGTGTTCTCGATCTGCTGGCGGATCGCTTCGGTGCGGCCCTTGATCGAGTCGTGATCGCCGGCACCATCGACGATGACGGTGTTGTCCTTGTCGATCGTGACGCGCTTGGCGGTGCCGAGCATCGCCAGCGAAACCGTCTCGAGCTTGATGCCCAGGTCTTCCGAGATCATCTCGCCCTTGGTCAGGATCGCGATGTCTTCCAGCATCGCCTTGCGACGATCGCCGAAACCGGGCGCCTTGACCGCTGCGACCTTCAGGCCGCCGCGCAGCTTGTTGACGACGAGCGTGGCGAGCGCCTCACCCTCGATGTCCTCGGCGATGATCAGGAGCGGACGACCCGACTGAACGACTGCTTCCAGGATCGGGAGCATCGCCTGCAGGTTCGACAGCTTCTTTTCGTGGATCAGGATGTACGGATCGTTGAGTTCGACAGTCATCTTTTCCGGGTTGGTGATGAAGTACGGCGACAGATAGCCGCGGTCGAACTGCATACCCTCGACAACGTCGAGCTCGAATTCGAGACCCTTCGCTTCCTCGACGGTGATGACGCCTTCCTTGCCGACCTTCTCCATGGCTTCGGCGATCTTCTCGCCGACTTCACGGTCGCCATTGGCCGAGATGATGCCGACCTGCGCCACTTCCTTCGAACCCGAAACCGGCTTCGAACGCGCCTTCACGTCCTCGACGACCTTGACGACGGCGAGATCGATGCCGCGCTTCAGATCCATCGGGTTCATGCCGGCGGCAACCGACTTCATGCCCTCGCGGACGATCGCCTGCGCCAGAACGGTCGCGGTGGTCGTGCCGTCGCCGGCGATGTCGTTGGTCTTCGAGGCCACTTCGCGCAGCATCTGCGCGCCCATGTTCTCGAACTTGTCCTTGAGCTCGATTTCCTTCGCGACGGTGACGCCGTCCTTGGTGATGCGCGGTGCGCCGAAGCTCTTGTCGATCACGACGTTGCGGCCCTTGGGGCCGAGCGTCACCTTCACCGCATCGGCGAGGATATCGACGCCGCGCAGGATGCGCTCGCGCGCGTCACGGCTGAATTTCACGTCCTTGGCTGCCATGGTGGCTACCCTTTCAGATGAGTTGTAAAGTCTCGAAAGTCACACCCTTCACGCGCGGATACGCGCGCGGGGAGCGACCGGCAGGTCAGCCGACGATCCCGAGGATGTCGCTTTCCTTCATGATGAGCAGGTCTTCGCCATCGACCTTGACCTCGGTGCCGGACCACTTGCCGAACAGCACGCGGTCGCCGGCCTTCACCTCGAGCGGGTGGACCTCGCCGGACTCGCTGCGGGCGCCGGTGCCGGCGGCGACGACTTCGCCTTCCTGCGGCTTTTCCTTGGCGGTGTCGGGGATGATGATCCCACCGGCCGTCTTCTCCTCTGCCTCAACGCGGCGGACGAGAACGCGGTCGTGCAACGGACGAAAGTTCATTGCTGTGCCCTCTTTCTGGTACAGTGTTACAGATTTCTGGCACTCACACGCGGCGAGTGCCAACACTGCTCATATGTGCAGGCCTCCGCCCGTCGTCAACGGGGCAATGGAACTAATTTGGATGAAGCGTGGGCGGAAGCAGGCCCAGCCGAGCGCGCGCCGTCCACCGCCACAGCAATAGCGCGGCCACCGCCGCCAGCCCGGCGGCCAGCCCCCACCAGATGCCCAGCCCCTGCCATCCCGCACAGAAGCCAAGCAATACCGCGCACCCCGCACCGATGACCCAATATCCGAACAGCGCCGCCAGCATCGGCACGCGTGTATCCTGAAGCCCGCGCAACACCCCCGCCGCCACCGCCTGCGCCCCGTCGAACAACTGGAACGCCGCGGCGACACCCAGATATTGCAGGGCGAGCGCGACCAGCGCGGCGTTGGCGGGCGCATCGGGATCGACATAGACGCCAACGAACAGGCGGGGTGCGATCAGCAACAGCGAGGCGGTGAACACCATGAAGCCGATCCCGACCGTCAGCGACACCCGCCCCGCCCGACCGATCCAGACATGATCGCGGGCGCCATACGCCATGCCGACGCGGATCGTCGCCGCCTGCGCGATCCCGAACGGCACCTGAAATGCGATCGCCGCGATCTGGAGCGCGATGGCGTGCGCCGCCACCTCGGTCACGCCGATCAACCCCATCAGGAAACCGGCGGCCGAGAACAACGCCCCCTCGAAAGTCATGGTCAGCGCGATCGGCGCACCGAGCCGGAATATCTCACGCAGCCGCGACCATTCCGTCCGCCACCAATGGCCGAACAGGCGATAACGGCACAGCTTGCGGTCGAGCAGCAGGATCAGTACGAACGCCAGCATCATCGCCACGCTGGTCACGACGCTGGCGATCGCCGATCCCTCCAGCCCCAGCGCTGGGAAGCCCGCCCGCCCGAACACCAGCAACCAGTTGCCGAGCAGCCCCATGCACAGCCCCAGCCCGGTGACGAGCATCGCCCAGCCCGGCCGCCCCAGCGCCGATGCGGTGACGCGCATCACCCCGGTCGCCACCGCTGGGATCGTCGCCCATAACAGGATGTCGAGGAACGCCCCCGCCCGCGCCGCGACATGCGCGTCCTGATGCGTCAGCAGCAGCAACCGCTCACCATTGGCCAGGATCGCCATCGTTCCCAGTCCGGCCACCGCCGCCAACCACATCGCCATCCGGAAAGACCGCCGGACCTGACGCACCGCATGCGCGCGTCGCCCGAGTTCGGCGGCGATCAACGGCGCCGCCGCGCCGACCAGTCCGATCATCGCGAAGGCGAGGACGCTGTAGAGATACACCCCCAGCGTCGCCGCCGCGAGTTCGGTCGTCCCCAGCCGCGCGACGAAGATCACGTCGATCGAATACACGCCCATCTGCAACAGGTTCGCCGCCACCAGCGGCGTCGCCAGCGCCAGCGTGGCGCGCAATTCCGCCCGCTCGCTCGCCGGCGCAGCGGCCGTGACGGAGTGGGGTGCGGGCGGGTGCATGTCGGTTCCCTGCCCGGACCTTGGTGGCAAGTCGAGTGGAGTTGCGGCGTCGATCGGCGGGTTAGGGGTGCTATCCCTGCCTTCGTCATCCCGACGAACGTCGGGACCCATGGTCGCGGCGCGCCGGGGTAGCGCGCGCGACATGGCCCGGATCACCGTATCCATGGGTCCCGGCTTTCGCCGGGATGACGGATGGGGGATCAAGTCATTCGCCACCCGGAAATCCGCCATGCCGCCCGCACCCCATGTTGCCAGCCTTGCAAGGTTGTTCTAGCCGTACCGGCCATGACAGACACCGCCGTGCCCCGTCCCGTCCCCTCCTTCACCGATGGCCGTCCGCCGAAACAACGCAGCGGCGGCTGGCGACTGGTGCGCGGCGCGTGGAAGCTGATGGTGGCGATCAAGGACGGCCTGGCGCTGATCCTGCTGCTGCTGTTCTTCGGCCTGCTGTTTGCGGCGCTGAATGCGCGGCCGGGGACGAAGGCGATCACCGACGGCGCGTTGCTGCTCGATCTGAAGGGGTCGATCGTCGAACAGCCCGAGGAACCGGCCGCCTTCGCCGCCCTGTCGGGGCAGCAGGTTGCCCGCCAGTTCCGCCTGCGCGACGTGCTGCGCGCGATCGAGGCGGCGCGTACGGATGCGCGGGTGAAGGTCGTCGTGCTCGATCTCGACGGGTTCGGTGGTGCCTATCCGGCGGCGCTCGGCGAGCTGGCCGATGCGCTGGTCCACGTGCGTCAGTCGGGCAAACCCGTCCTCGCCTATGCCACCGCCTATACCGATGGCAGTTATCGGCTGGCGGCGGCGGCGAGTGAGGTTTGGATGAACCCGCTGGGCGGCACCCTGTTTGCCGGCCCTGGCGGCACCCAGCTTTACTACAAGGGGCTGATCGACAAGCTGGGCGTCAACGCGCACGTTTACCGCGTCGGCCGCTACAAGTCGTTCGTCGAACCCTATACCCGTGCCGACCAGAGCCCCGATGCGCGTGCCGCGTCGGAGGCGCTGTACGGGTCGTTGCTGGAGCAATGGCGCGAAGGCGTCGCCCGCGCGCGTCCCAAGGCACAGGTCGGTCCGTTCCTCGCCAACCCGCAACAGGCGGTGCTCGCTACCAACGGCGATGTCGGCCAGGCCAACCTGCGCGCCGGACTGGTCGACAAGCTGGGCGACCGCACCGCCTTTGGCCAGCGGATCGCCGAGATTGCCGGGGTCCAGAGCGGCAAGGCGATCGGCAGTTTCCGCACGATCGGCTATGACGCTTTTCTGGGCGCTCATCCGATGCCGACCTCGGGCGACGCGATCGGCGTGCTGACCGTCGCCGGCGACATCGTCGATGGCGAGGCCGGTCCCGGCAGCGCCGCGGGCGACACGATCGCCAAGGCGATGCTCGACGGCCTCGCCACCAAGAACCTGAAGGCCCTCGTCCTGCGCGTCGACTCACCGGGCGGTTCGGTCCTGGCGTCCGAGCGCATCCGACTGGCGGTGCTGGAGGCCAAGAAGCGCGGCCTGCCGGTCGTCGTGTCGATGGGCGGTCTGGCGGCATCGGGCGGATATTGGGTATCAACGACGGGCGACGCGATCTTTGCCGAACCCGCGACGATCACGGGTTCGATCGGCATCTTCGGCATCGTCCCCACCTTCGAGAACACGCTGGCAAAGATCGGCGTGACCACCGATGGCGTCCGCAGCACGCCGCTGACCGGCCAGCCCGACGTGTTGGGCGGTACGAGCCCGGAGCTCGACGCGATCCTTCAGGCGGGGATCGAGAACGGCTATCGCCAGTTCATCGGCCGCGTCGCCGCCGCGCGCAAGATGACGACGGCGCGGGTCGACGAAATAGGCCAAGGGCGTGTGTGGGATGGGGGCACCGCCCGCCAGATCGGCCTCGTCGATCGCTTCGGTTCGCTGAATGACGCGGTGGCCGATGCGGCGCGGCGCGCCAAGCTGGACCCGGCCAAGGTTCAGACGGTCTATCTGGAAAAGGAGCCAAGCTGGGCCGCGAAGCTGGCACAGTCGCTCAGCAGTCAGGACGATGACGGCACCGCGCCGGCGGGTGACGCCTTCGCCCGGATCGCCGCCGATCGCCGTGCGGTGCTGGCGCGCGCCCTGGGCGATGTCGCGCGGCTGACCAGCGGCGGATCGGTGCAGGCGCGTTGTCTGGAGTGCGGTGGTCTCGGCCCCAGCGCCGCATCGGTCGGCGACGGCCGGTTGCTCGATCTGCTGATCGCGCGGCTGGGCCTGTAGGCACCGGCGATGATTGCGATCCGCGCCGCCACCCCGGAAGACGCCGCGGCGATCGCGGCGATCTATGCGCCGCACGTGCTGATCGGCGCTGCCTCGTTCGAGGAACAGGCGCCCGATTCGCGGACGATCGCGCGGCGGATGGCGGCGAGCGACGGGCTGCATCCGTGGATCGTCGCGACGCAGGGCGAGGAACGGGGCGGTGTGCTTGCCTATGCCTATGCCACCGCCTTCCATTCCCGCGCCGCCTATCGCTGGTCGGTGGAGACGACGATCTATGTCGCCGATGCCGCGCAGCAACGGGGCGCCGGCCGGTTGCTGTACGACGCGCTGGTCGACACGCTGACGGCGCAGGGCTTCACCCAGGCGATCGCGCGCATCGCCCTGCCCAATGACGCGTCGATCGCGCTGCACGAGGGCGTCGGCTTCCGCCGCGCCGGCGTGCAGCGCGCGATCGGTTTTAAGCATGGGCGGTGGATCGATGTCGGCCTGTGGCAGCGCGAACTGGCCCAACCCGCCACCCCGCCCGCCGAACCGCGCCTGTTTACCGATACGGGCGTCGTCCGGGACTGACGCGAGCCGGGGTGTCCTACATCGCCGCTGGTGAGTATCCACACCGATCGTTCTTTCTCACCGTCGATCGACGCATTTTACTAAGTTCACCGGCGCACGCGCGCGTAAGGCAAGTGTGACTTTCGGGACTTTCCGCAACGTCAGCGATACGCCGGCAGCGCCAGTTTCCACCGGATCGCCGCCGCCCGCAGCGCGAATCCTGCCGTTGCCGCGATCAGGCCGGCGGTCGTCGCGTCCAGCCCCAGCGCGGTCAGCGTGACGAAACTGGCCGAAGCCAGCGCCGCTGCCGTCACGTACAGTTCCGGCCGCATCAGGATGGACGGCTCGCCCGCCAGCATGTCGCGGATGATGCCGCCGACACAGGCCGACACCACGCCCATGACCGCCGCCGGCACCGGCGGCACGCCGTATTTCAGCGCTTTGGCCGCGCCATACGCCGCGTACGCCGCCAGCCCGACCGCATCGAACCAGTCGAGCGCCGCGCCCGACCACCAGCGTCGGGGTGTCATCCAGATCAGCATCGCGACGATCAGGCACAGCGCGGCGACCTTGCCGTCGCGCACCCAGAACACCGGCGCGCCGATCAGCAGGTCGCGCACCGTGCCGCCGCCGACCCCGGTGATGAGCGCGAAGAACGACAGCGTCACCAGCGTCTGTTTGCGCTGCGCCGCCGCCAACGCCCCGGACGTGGCGAAAACGGCGAGGCCGGCCAGATCGAGCCACGGCGCGGCGGTCGGCAGCAGGGGGACGGGGGGAATCATCGCAGGCGCCTGTACCGCGAACCATCGGGCGATGGGAACTCCATCCCGATGCGGGACGACCAAGGAAGGCTCGAAACATCGTTGTATGGCGTTCATGCAACCGCGCCGATAGAACAACGTTACGATATCAACATGTTTCTAGTACGGGAGAATGGTAATGCGTAAGATCCTTTTGGCACTGGGTTGTGCGGCCATGGTGGCGCCGAGCCTGATGGTAACGGTGACACCGGCGGACGCACAGCGTCGCTATCGCAACAGCGACCGTGAATATCGCGACTATCGCGGCCGCGTACGCTGCAAGAAGAACAGCGGCACGACCGGTGCGATCGTCGGCGGCGTGGGCGGTGCATTGCTCGGCCGGACAGTCGATACGCGCGGCGACCGCACGCTCGGTACGCTGGGTGGCGCGGCCGCTGGTGCGCTGGCCGGTCGTGCGATCGATCGTGGCGGCACGAACAACCGCTGCCGCTGATCGCCGGTCACATCGGTTTTCGTCGGAAGGGGCGTCACGGGCAACCGTGGCGCCCTTTTCCGTTGATGTCCGGCCGGTGAACGACAGGTAGTTTCCGGTTCACGCAACTTCGACGTGGAGGGAATCGTTTTCATCCCGTCACGAACGAAGGAGTTTGTATGCGTATCGCTTTTCTCACCGTCGCCCTGGCCGCGACGACCTTTGCCGCGATCCCGGCCATGGCGCAGGACACACGGCGTGAGGCCAACCGTGAATATCGCGGTGAAATCCGGGATGCGCAGCGGGATTACCGCCGCGACGTCCGCAGTGCCGATTCACGCGGCGATGTTCGCGACGCGCGGCGCGAGTACCGCGAGGAGGTTCGCGATGCTCGCCAGGACCGGCGTGGCGACCTGCGCGACATTCGCCGTTACCGCAATTACGACTACAACCGGTTCGAACCCGGCCAGCGTACCTATTATGCCGACCGATATTACCGCGACGGCCGTTATTATCAGCCGCGTCGGCTGGGCCGCAACGATCGCATCTATCGCGGCGGCAATGGGCGTTATTACTGCCGGCGCAACGACGGCACCACGGGCCTGATCGTCGGCGGTCTGGCGGGCGGCGCGCTGGGCAGTGTGATCGCCAACGGCCGGTCGAGCCTGCTGGGGGCGTTGATCGGTGGCGGCGGCGGCGCGCTGCTCGGTCAGTCGATCGATCGTGGCAACGTTCGCTGCCGCTGATCGAAAGCCGATCATGACAACGGCCCGGCGAGCAATCGCCGGGCCGTTTGTTCATTCAGATGATACCGCCGCCCAGCGACAGGCGCAGCGCGAAGATCACGATCAGCACCAGGTTCAGGTTGCGGCCGCCATTGGTTGATGACAGCGCACCGACCGCAGCGCCAACGATCCCGATCGGGATGACGAGCCAGTTCATCCAGCCAAGCAGCGGAATGAACGCGACAAGACCCAGCGCCAGTGTGACGAGGCCGATCAGGACGGAGACGATGTTGAGCATGATCGCCAAAATGGTTCGGTGGTGGTCACGAGACAAGATGGCGGGTATTCCGGCGTGTCCGCACCGTCGTTTGCCGTGGCGCCGGCGAGCGGCTAGGGCGACACCATGCCCTCTCTATTCCTTGTCATGCTCGGCGGAGCGCTCGGTTCCGGTGCCCGGTATCTGACCGGCCGGGCGATGCTGGCGCTGTTCGGGCCGGATTTTCCAGTGGGCACGCTGGTGGTGAACCTGATCGGCGGGTTGTTCATGGGATTGCTCGCCGGCATCCTCGCCAAGACGACCGCGGGTGAGCCGTGGCGCCTGTTTCTGGGTGTCGGCCTGCTCGGCGGCTTCACCACTTTTTCCGCCTTTTCGCTCGACGTCGTGTCGCTGGCCGAACGGGGACAGCCGGGCGTCGCGCTCGGTTATGCCCTGATCTCGGTTCTAGGCGCGCTCGCCGCCCTTGTCGCTGGCCTCGCCATCTCCCGGAGCCTCGCATGAGCGCCGATACGTCTTCTCCCAAGTCCCCCTCCCCGAAAAAGGCCGATGCCAAGGCCGATCCGAAGGAAGTGCGCCAGTTCACTGTCGGGTATGACGATGACGGCATCCGTCTGGACCGCTGGTTCAAGCGGCATCTGCCCGACACCAGTTTCACCACCGTCGCCAAATGGGCGCGGACCGGCCAATTGCGCGTCGACGGATCGCGCGCGACGCCGGGCGACCGCATCGCGGCCGGCCAGATCCTGCGCGTCCCCCCGCCCGAGGCGCCGTTGCCGCCCGGTGCCAAGCCGGAGCGCGAGCGGGTCCAGTTGTCCGATGAGCAGATCGCCTATGCCCGCGCGATGGTGGTCCACCGCGATCCGCAGGCGCTGGTCCTGAACAAGCCTCCCGGCCTCGCGACGCAGGGCGGCACCAAGACGACAACGCATGTCGACGGCCTGCTCGATGCGCTGAGCTATGACGACGAGGGACGGCCGAAACTGGTCCACCGGCTCGACAAGGATACGTCCGGCGCCCTGCTGGTCGCGCGCACCAGCCGCGCCGCCGCATTCTTTGCCAAGGCCTTTTCGGGCCGGACCGCACGCAAGGTATATTGGGCGCTGGTCGTCGGCGTCCCGTCGATCGAGGACGGCACCGTCGACCTGCCGATCGCCAAACAGCCCGGCACCGGCGGTGAGAAGATGCATGTCGACGAGGAGAACGGCCTGCCGTCACGCAGCCGATATCGCGTCATCGAACATGCCGGCAACCGTACCAGCTGGGTTGAATTGCAGCCGTTCACCGGCCGCACGCATCAGTTGCGCGTCCATATGGCGGCGATCGGCCACCCGATCGTCGGCGACGGCAAATATGGCGGCCCCGCCGCGTTCCTGACCGGCGGCATCAGTCGCAAGATGCACCTGCATGCGCGCCGCATCCGCGTCGACCATCCCGATGGCGGCCGCATCGATGTGACCGCCGAACTGCCGACGCATTTCAGCGAGAGCCTCGCCGGTCTCGGCTTCGAACTGTCGGCCGCCGACGCGTTCGATCTGGAAGAGGAAAAGGGCCCGCCGCCCAAGGCCATCCTGAAACAGCGGGCCAAGGCGCACGCCAAATCGGTCCGCAAGGAACGCCGCGGCGAGCGGCGCGGACGGGGTACGCGCGAATAGCACACCCCAACCCCGCCTTCCGTGCCGATGAAACCGTCGCGGCGGCGTTGGCACGGGCGGCGGCGCTCGGCTTTGCGCACCTGACGATCGCGACGCCGGTGGAACAGATCAGCGCGAACGGTGGCAGTTCGACGCCCTACCCCAGCGCCCAATCCACCGCCGCGGCAGCGTGCAGCGCGGTCGTATCGAACAGCGGTACGGCGCTGTCGTCTGATCCGATCAGCAGCATGATCTCGGTACAGCCCAGCACGATCGCCTCGGCGCCCTGCGCCACCAGCCGGTCGATCACCCCGCGATACGCCGCGCGCGACGCCGGCTCGATCCGCCCCTGCACCAGTTCGTCATAGATCACCCGGTGGATGCAGGCGCGGTCGTCTGCGTCCGGCACCATCACGTCCAGCCCATGCCGCGCCAGCCGGTCCGCATAGAAGGCTCGCTCCATGGTGAAGGCGGTGCCGAGCAACCCGACACGGCGATGCCCCGCCGCCCGCACGGCGATGCCCGCCGCGTCGCCGATATGCAGCAGCGGCACGTCCACCGCCGCCGCCACCGCGTCCGCCATCAGGTGCATGGTGTTCGTCGCGATCACGATACCCTCGGCCCCGCCCCGTTCCAGCGCATGGGCGGCTGCGATCATCTCATCGGTCAGCGCGTCCCAGTCGCCCGCGGCCTGCAATGCCGCGATCGGTGCGAAATCGACGGACAGCATCAGCAGGCGTGCGGAATGCATGCCGCCCAGCCGGGCGCGCACGCCCTGATTGATGAGCCGGTAATAATGCTGGCTGCTTTCCCAGCTCATCCCACCGATCAGGCCGATCGTCTTCATGCCGCCGCCTGCCCGCGCAGCAGCAGCCCGCCGCCAGCGCGCAGCACGCGCGTACCGGCCAGATAACACCCCAGTGCCAGCGCGATCGACAGCGGGACGATCCAGTATCCGACCAGCTCGACGCCACCGCCCGGCGGCTGCGCCGCGATGCCGATCTGCCAGCCGCGCGTGCCGTGCCACGCGCCGACCTGATCCGGCGCGAACGGCTTCAGTATCGCCATGCCCGCCAGCACGAGGCCGAACAGATATAGCGTCATCGTCCCGAACACCGCCGCCATCGCGATCAGGCTCTGCGACGCGCGGCCCAGCATCGCCACCATCAGCCGCCCCGGCGCGGCGCGGCCGACCGCACCGGCCAGCTCATATTCCTCGATATAGCGCCGGGCGAGGCCGTGCGGCGTACCCAGCCCCGCCAGTGCGGCGGCCAATGCCGCTTCGCCGCCCGCGGCACAATCGGTCAGGTGGCTGCGGATCTCGCCCGCGATACCGCGCCGGTCGTCATGCTCCAGGCTCTGGAGCGACCAGCGCAGGCGGCGAATATAGTCGTCGATCGTGCGGTCGGCTTCATGCGCCATGTTCGTCCTCCTGTTCGACAATCGTCGCGATGGTGGTGCGGAATGCGATCCAGCCGGCGCGCATCTCCGCAGCCAGCCGCCGTCCCTCGTCCGTCAGCGTATAGAATTTGCGCGGATTACCCGTCGCCGGCACGTCCCAGCGCGCGGCGATACGGCCGCTTTTCTCCAGCCGGCTGAGCAGCGGATATAGCCCGCCCTCGGTCACCAGCTCGCCCGCCGCGTTGACTGCGTGGAGGAGTTGTAGGCCGTATCGCTCGCCGCGACCCAGCACCGACAGGACGGCGAGTTCCGCCGCCCCTTTGCGCAATTGTGTCTGCCATGCCGCGATATCCATGCTCGTCCCAGTACTGCACGTATACTTGTTATGCAAGATACCATGCCATCATGACGTGACAGACCGGTGGCGGGCGTTATGGCGCGGGTAATGTCATCCACCCCGCCCATCCGCTTGGCGGTCTTCGATTGCGACGGCACGCTGGTCGACAGCCAGGCGAACATCTGTCGCGCGATGGAGGCGGCGTTTCAGCAATCCGCGCTCGATCCGCCGCCCCGCGCCGACACGCGCCGCATCGTCGGCCTCAGTCTGGTCGAGGCGATGCGCGTGCTGCGACCCGATGCCGACCATCACCGGCTGGCCGCCGATTACAAACAGGCGTTCCACCGGCTGCGTACCGATGGCGGGCTGGATGACGAACCGCTATTCGACGGGATCGTGGACGTGATCGAACGGCTGTCGGACGACGGCTGGACGCTGGGCGTCGCCACCGGCAAATCCGATCGCGGTCTGGCGCATGTCCTCTCCCATCACGGGCTGGAGCGGTATTTTGCCACGCTCCAGACGGCGGATCGCCATCCGTCGAAGCCCGATCCGGCGATGTTGCATGCGGCCATGGCGGAAACCGGCGCGATGCCCCACATGACGGCGATGATCGGCGACACCAGTTTCGACATGGCGATGGCCCGCGCCGCCGGCACGCGGGCGGTGGGCGTGGCCTGGGGCTATCACGCCCCGGCCGAATTGATCGCCGCCGGCGCTAATGTGGTGGCCGACCATGCCCGCGACCTGCCGGCGTTGCTGGCATGAGCGTACCGGAACACGTCGCACAGCGGCGCTGGCTGGCGCTGGTCGGCATCCGCATCGTCGGCGTCGCCGGTGCGGTGTTCGGCATGGTGATCGCGTCGCGTGCGCAGGAATGGCCGGTGAAGGTGGTCGGCATCCTCCTCGTTTTGTCGGCGCTGGTCGTGATCGCCGTGGTGCCCGCCAGCCTCGCCCATCGCTGGCGCAGTCCACCCGCGCCATGAAGCGGTTCTGGAAAGACGTTACCATCGCGGGGCGCGAGGTGCTGCTCGACGGACGGCCCGTCCGCACCCCCGCCCGGGTGCCGCTGGTATTGCCGACCGACGCGCTTGCGGCGGCGGTGGCGGCAGAATGGCGGGCGGTTGGCGAGACGATCGATCCGCGCGCGATGCCGCTGACCGGCCTGTCGAACGCCGCGATCGATCGCATCGCGCCGGACCCCGCGCTTTTCGCGCAAGGGCTGGCGCGGTATGGCGAGAGCGATCTGCTCTGTTACCGGGCGGAGGCACCGCCCGAGCTGATCGAGCGTCAGGTCGTGGCTTGGGACCCGCCACTGCACTGGGCGCGTGCGCGGTATGACATCCAAGTCGAAGTCACCGCCGGGATCGTCCACCGCGCGCAACCGCCCGCGACGATTGCGCGGCTGGCGGAGGCGATCGGTGCCTATGACGCGTGGCACCTAGCCGGCCTGTCGCCGGTGGTGACGCTGACCGGATCGCTGATCCTCGCGCTGGCATTGGCGGAGGGGGCCATGACGGCGGAGGCGGCGTGGACCGCCGCGCAGGTTGACGAGCAATGGCAGGTCGATCGCTGGGGCGAGGATGCGCTGGCCGCGGCGACCACCGCCGCGCATCGCCGCGAGTTCGATGCCGCCACTGCCTTCCTCGCGACGCTGGGCCGATCGAAATCACCCCCAATATGTGGGCGTGACAACAGCTTAGCGCCGGTGCACGATGCTGAAAGAGGGAGCGTCGCCATGAGCCATGCACGATCGGGCGAGTCGACCGCCATCGGGGATGAACACCGCTGATGCGTGCGGATGGCGCTGCCATAGTGCGGTCGCAGCGATGGTCGCTGGCCCGGCTGTTCACCGGCCTGCAACGGGGTGATATCCTGGCCCGTAACGGCACCGTCACCTGGCCGATCGAACTGGCGGTCGGGCTGTCGACCGTGGCCGCTGCCGCCTTGGCGCGGATCGCGATCGAGCAGATGGTCGACGGCGTGATCCCGTTTGTCCTCACCTTTCCCATGGTCATCGTTGCTACGCTGCTGGCGGGCGCCCGCGCGGGGATGATTGCCGCGATCGGATGTCAGGTGCTGGTCGTGTTCTTCGTCTTCCCGCATTGGACGATGACGCGTGTCGGATCGACCAGCGCCGCCAATCTGATCCTGTCGAGCCTTGCGCTGTTGCTCACTATCTGGGCGACGGCGGCTTACCGAACGGCTGCGGCACGACTACGCCAGACCTGCCAGCGCGAGGTGAGTACGCTGTCGCTGCTGATCGGCGAGATGGATCATCGCACGAAGAACAATTTCCAGATCGCCGCCGCCCTGTTGTCGACGCAGGCACGGGCATCGGCGAGTACGGAAGTGACGATCGAACTGCAGCGCGCCGCCGTGCGGCTGGAATCGATCGCCTCGGTCTATCGCAATCTGGGGCTAGCGGGCGGTCAGGCGCACCACCTGATGCTCGATGAATATCTGACGGAGGTCGTCGGATCGCTGAGGGCCGGGTTCCTGCCCGCCGGCATCGACCTGTCGCTGACCAGCACACCGATCGCGATGGAGGCACACAAGGCGTTGATGATTGGGCTGATCGTCAACGAATGGGTGACGAACGCAGTCAAATACGCCTTTGGCGACGGGCACGGCACGATCGTGATCGATGCACGACAGGTTGGGACGGAGGTGATGGTCGTGGTCGCGGATGATGGCGCCGCAGCCTGCGCCACGCGCCAACCGGGCGTCGGATCGCGCCTGATCAATGGGCTGGCCGATGCGATCGATGCGACGATCACCATCGAGCGTGACCAAGGCACCAGTTGCCTGTTGCGCGTGCCCGAGCAGCGCGGCTGAACGACCCTATCGCGTCAGGCGGCGGATGAACCCGATCAATCCGGTCTGCCGCGATCGCTTCAACCGCTCGGCGGCGATGATCGTCTTCACCCCGCGAAAGCAGGTTTCGACATCGTGATTGACTAGGACATAATCATACCCGTCCCAGTGACTGACCTCATTCGTCGCGCGCGCCATGCGGGCATCGATGACCTCTGCGGTATCGGTTGCCCGACGTTCCAGCCGCTGGCGCAGTTCGGGCATAGACGGGGGAAAGATGAACACGCGCACCACATCGCCGCCGGCGATCTGGAACAGCTGTTGCGCGCCCTGCCAATCGATATCGAACAGCACGTCCTTGCCGTCGGCCAGCAACGCCTCGACCTGTGCGCGCGGCGTGCCGTAACGGTTGTCGAAGACATGCGCCCATTCGAGAAACTCATCCGCCGCGACCATGCGACGGAATTCCTCCAGGTCGACGAAATGATAATCACGCCCATCGACCTCGCCTTCGCGAATCGGGCGAGTCGTAGCCGAAACCGACATCTCCAGTTCCGGCTCATCAGCCAGCAAAAGGCGCGCGATCGTCGATTTTCCCGCGCCCGACGGCGACGACAGCACGAACAACATGCCCCGGCGCTTGAGGTTGTGCGGGTCGGTGGGGAGAACAGGCGCCATGTGCGCCTTTGGCCGGGCCATACCCCGGTCGTCAACCCGGCAGGACGTTAGATGACGCCCTACCGGTCGATGCGTTCAGAGCGATCGCGACGCGCGGCGACGATCGTATGCTTTCTTGGCGACGTAGCCACCGCCCAGGATCATGCCCAGCGGACCCATCCGCCGCAGGCCGCCGCCGATCAGCGCACCCATCGCCGCGCCCTTGATACCGCCCGAACCGTCGCGACGATCCATCTCGCGACCCACCAGTGCGCCGATAATCTTGCCGATCATTTCACTTCTCCAAAAACCTGATCCTTCAGCTCCGCCGCGCCGCGCAATACCGCCCAGCCGACCGCGTAGGTGATCACCGCGGGTATCGCGACCTTCAGCACATTGGCCACGATTGCGCCCTTGATGGCGCCATCCCAATTGCCGTCGCCATCGCCGCCCATGCTGTCGATCACACCACCGACCAAAGCGCCTATCGTCGTTGCACTCACGAACCGATCTCCTTCTTCGCAGGCATAGCGCGGCAACGCCCGCGAGGTTCCATCACCGACCCAGCATCGATTCCGGTCTGACGACGCGATCGAACGTCTCAGGGTCCACCAGCCCCATCTGCACGCCCGCCTCCTTTAGGGTCAGGCCATGCTGGTGCGCGTGCTTGGCGATTTTGGCGGCGTTGTCGTACCCGATCTCGGGCGCCAATGCAGTGACGAGCATCAGCGATCGGTCGACCAGTTCGGCGATGCGATCGCGATTGGCGGTCATCCCCTCCACCGTTCGCTCGGCGAAGCTGGCCATGCCGATGCTGAGCAGATCGATCGAGCGCAGCACGTTGGCGCCGATCAGCGGCTTGAAAACATTCAGTTCCAGATGTCCCTGCAATCCGCCGACGGTGACCGCGACATTGTTGCCCATGACCTGCGCGGCAACCATTGTCAGCATCTCGCACTGGGTCGGATTGACCTTACCCGGCATGATCGAGCTGCCGGGTTCGTTGGCGGGCAATTCCAGCTCCCCAAGCCCCGAACGTGGTCCGCTGCCGAGCAACCGGATGTCGTTGGCGATCTTGGTCAGCGCCACCGCCAGCACGTTGAGCGCGCCGTGCAGATCGACCAGCCCGTCGTTCGACGCCAGTGCCTCGAACTTATTGGGCGCGGTGACGAACGGCAGCCCGGTCAGGTCGGCGATCGCCGCCGCCACCGCCTCGCCGAACCCCGTCGGCGCGTTCAGCCCGGTGCCGACCGCCGTGCCGCCCTGCGCCAACGGCATGATGTTGCGATGGAGCGTCCCGTCGATCCGGTCACGAGCGTTGCCGATCTGCGCCGCGTAGCCAGAAAACTCCTGCCCCAGCGTCAGCGGTGTCGCGTCCTGTAAGTGCGTGCGACCGATCTTCACCAGATCGTCCCAATCGCGCGCCTTGGCATCCAGCGCGGCGTGCAGCCGGTCTAGCGCCGGATACAGCACCCGCGTCACCGCCAGTGCGGCGGCGACGTGCAGCGCCGTGGGGAAGCTGTCGTTCGAGGATTGCCCCCGGTTCACATCGTCGTTGGGGTGGATAGGCACCTTGCCGCCACGCTTCCCCGCCAGCACCTCGTTGGCGCGACCGGCGATCACTTCGTTGACGTTCATGTTCGACTGCGTGCCGCTGCCCGTCTGCCAGATGACGAGCGGGAACTGGTCGTCGAGCGTCCCCGCCACGATCTCCGCTGCCGCCGATTCGATCGCGTCGGCCTTGCCGGCGTCCAGCCCGTGGTCGCGGTTCACGCGCGCGCAGGCCTGCTTCACGATCGCCAGCGCGTGGACGATGCCGATCGGCATCCGCTCGCGCGCGCCGAACGGGAAGTTTTCGAGGCTGCGCTCCGTCTGAGCGCCCCAATAGGCGTTGGCGGGAACATTGATAGGGCCGATCGAGTCGGTTTCGGTGCGGGTGTTGGTCATGGAGAGATAACGGCGGACCGGGTGGGTCGATCCACGATGCGATGTTGATCGTCGCGTTCAACAATCGGGCGAGCGCCGTCAGGAAACGACGGCCCGCGCTGACAGAGACCGCTTACGTCCCGCCGAACCCGCTTTCAACGACACCAGTCCCGTTCCCCGGCGGAGGCCGGGGTCCAGTTGGGGGAACGGTTGTGACGACTTACTGCGGTCATTCCAACTGGACCCCGGCCTCCGCCGGGGAACGGGAAAAACCAACGGCGTGATGCATGGCTTACATCCAGCAACGCAACTCTTCGCGTCTTCGCGTGAATATCCTCCGTTGAGGATAATCCGACACCGACACCCGCGCCGCGGCTAGGGCGCGTCGTCGAACGGGCTTTTGGCCCATCGGCCGGGCGGGGCTTGGCGCTGTCGCGCCTTGCCTTCCTATTTCTTCCGCTTGAAATCCACGCTGACGACGTTCGATCCGTCCTCGACCGGCTGCGCGAGCGGGCCGTCGTTTTCGGCGGCGTCGGGAATTTCCGGCATGCCGTCCGCATCTTCCTGTGCCTGGAAACGCAGTTCGAAATTCACCGCCGGATCGTGGAAACCAGTGATCGCCGAATAGGGAATCACCAGCTTCGACGGCACCTGATTGAAGCTGAGGCCGACCGAGAACCGCTCGTCATCGACGGTCAGGTCCCAGTACCGGTTCTGCATGACGATCGTCATCTCGTCCGGGAAGCGCTCGATCAGCCGCTTGGGGATGTCGACGCCGGGGGCCTGCGTTTTGAACGTGATGTAGAAATGATGCTCGCCGGGCAGCCCGCCGGCCTCCGCCACGGAACCCAGCACACGGCCCACCACCGCACGCAGGGCTTCCTGGACGATCTCGTCATACGGGATCAGGCTGTCGGGAAGGCCATCGCTCATTCCCTTTGGGTAGGCCCCCCTCCACCCCAGCGTCAAGATTGCACGAACCGCGTGGTGCGTTATGGACCGCGATATGCGCATCGCCACGATCAATCGCGACACCAGCGAGACGAAAATCGCCGTCACCGTCAATCTCGACGGCACCGGCGTCTATGACATCGAGACCGGCGTCGGCTTTTTCGACCATATGCTCGAACAATTGTCGCGCCATTCGCTGATCGACCTGCACGTCCGCACCAAGGGCGATCTGCACATCGATCAGCATCACACCGTCGAGGATACCGGCATCGCCATCGGCGAGGCGGTGGCGAAGGCGCTGGGCGACAAGCGCGGCATCCATCGGTACGGCGACGCGCTGAGCCCGATGGACGAGACGCTGACGCGCGTGGCGCTCGACATTTCCGGGCGGCCATGGCTCGTGTGGAAGACCGAGTTCAGCCAAAAACGGCTGGGCGAGATGGATACCGAGATGTTCCAGCACTGGTTCCATAGCTTCGCGCAGGCCGCCGGCATCACGCTGCACGTCGAGACGCTGCATGGCGAGAACAACCACCACATCGCCGAAAGCGCGTTCAAGGGCCTCGCCCGCGCGCTGCGCAAGGCGATCGAGGTCGATCCCCGCAAGGGCGATGCGATCCCCTCGACCAAGGGCACGCTGGGAGGTCTCGCATGATTATCGTCCTGCTGGATTATGTCGTGCCGACCGAAGCGATCGACGAGCATCGCCCGGCACATCTGGCGTGGCTGCATGAAGGCATCGCCGCGGGGATGCTGATGGCCGCCGGGCGTCAGGTGTTGTTGACCGGCGGCATGTTGTTGTGTCGTGGTCAACTGGACGTGGTGAAGGCGTGGGCGGCGACCGATCCCTTCGCGCTCCACGGTCTGGCCGAATACAGCTTTACCGAGGTCGCGCCGTCGGTCGTCGCGCCGGGACTCGAAGCGCTGAAGGAATGACGCTCGCGCTGATCGATTATGGCGCGGGCAACCTGTATTCGGTCGCCAACGCCCTGAAGGCGGCGGGCTGCGACGACTTGGTCGTCACCGCCGATCCCGATGTCGTGGCGCGTGCGGACCGCATCGTCCTGCCCGGCGTCGGCGCGTTCGGTGCGTGCGCCGGGGCGCTGCGGTCGATCGACGGCATGGTGGGTGCGTTGGACCGGCGCGTGCGGGCAGAGGCGGCACCCTTTCTTGGCGTTTGCGTCGGCATGCAATTGATGGCCGATGCCGGCGAGGAAATGGGCACGCACCCCGGTCTCGGCTGGATCGCCGGTCGCGTCCGCAAGCTGGAACCGGGCACCATGGATGCCAAAGTGCCGCACATGGGCTGGAACGATGTGATCCCTACCGGCGAGCATCCGCTGATCGTCCCCGGCGAGGCGTATTTCCTCCACAGCTACGCCTTTGATGGCGCCGACGTGATCGCGACCACCGACCATGCCGGCCCCGTCACTGCGGCGATCGGCCGCGACAATGTGCTGGGCGTGCAGTTCCACCCGGAAAAGAGCCAGTCCTATGGGCTGGCGATCCTCGAAAGATTCCTCGCATGGCGCCCTTAATCGTCTTCCCCGCCATCGACCTGAAGGGCGGGCAGGTCGTCCGCCTTGCCGAGGGCGATATGGACCGCGCCACCGTCTATGGCGACGATCCCGCGCACCAGGCGATGCTGTTCGCCGATGCCGGCGCAACGCACCTGCATGTCGTCGATCTCGACGGCGCGTTCGCGGGCGCCTCGGTCAACGGTGATGCCGTCCGCGCGGTGGTCGAGCGCTTTCCCGGCCATGTCCAGCTAGGTGGCGGCATCCGTACCCGCACATCGGTGGAACGCTGGTTCGATCTCGGCGTCGCCCGCGTCGTGATCGGCACTGCCGCGCTGGAAGACCCCGATTTCGTGCGTGGCGCCGCCCGCGACTTCCCCGGCGGCATCGTCGTCGCGGTCGATGCGAAGGACGGTATGGTCGCCACCAAGGGGTGGGCCGACGTCTCCACCACCACCGCCACCGACCTCGCCCGCCGGTTCGAGGATGCCGGCGTCGCCGCGTTGCTGTTCACCGATGTCGGTCGTGATGGCTTGTTGAAGGGCTGTAACGTCGAGGCCACCGTCGATCTCGCGCGCGCCGTGTCGATCCCGGTGATCGCCAGCGGCGGCGTCGCCGGTATCGCCGATATCCACGTTCTCGCGCTCCATGCCCGCGACGGCATCGAAGGCGTCATCACCGGCCGCGCGCTCTATGATGGCCGCCTTGATCTGGCGGCGGCGCTTGCCGTTGCGGGCGCGGCGTGAGCTTGTCGCTTCTCGATCCTCCACGGCACGGGGAGGATTCATGACCGTCCGCGCCCGTGTCATCCCCTGCCTCGACGTCGCCAACGGCCGCGTCGTCAAGGGCGTCAATTTCGTCGAACTGCGCGATGCCGGCGATCCGGTCGAGCAGGCCCGTGCGTATGACGCGGCCGGCGCGGACGAGCTCTGCTTCCTCGACATCACCGCAAGCCACGAGGATCGCGGCACCATACTCGACGTCGTGCGCCGCACGGCCGCGGTATGTTTCATGCCGCTGACCGTCGGTGGCGGCGTCCGCACCGCCGACGATGCCCGCGCACTGTTGCTGGCCGGCGCCGACAAGGTCGCGGTCAACTCAGCCGCCGTATCTCGACCGGAAGTCGTCGCCGACATCGCCGAACGCTTCGGCAGCCAGTGCTGCGTCGCCAGCATCGATGCGCGCCGCATAGAGGGCGGCTGGGAGGTCTTCACCCATGGCGGCCGCCGCCCGACCGGCATAGATGCGTTAGCCCACGCGCTCCACCTCGCCGATCTCGGCGCGGGCGAGTTGCTCGTCACCTCGATGGACCGCGACGGCACGCGCGGCGGTTACGACCTCGACCTGATCCGCGCCATCGCCGACCGCACGACCGTGCCTGTCGTCGCCTCGGGCGGGGTCGGCGGACTGGACGATCTGGTCGCCGGCATCCGCGACGGCCATGCCTCGGCCGTCCTCGCCGCCTCGATCTTCCATTTCGGTGAGGCGAGCATCGCCGACGCGCACGCCGCCCTGGCCGCCGCCGGCATCCCTGTACGCCGACCCGTCATCGCCTAGGAACCCGCGCATGGACCCGCTCGACCGCCTCGAAGCCACGATCCGCGCCCGCCGCGGCGTCGATCCCGCCGGCTCCTATACCGCCAGCCTGTTTGCCAAGGGCCGGCCGAAGATCGCGCAGAAACTGGGTGAAGAGGCGGTCGAGACCGTCATCGCCGCCATGGCTCAGCCCGACAAGCTGGTGTCCGAGGCCGCCGACCTCGTCTTCCACCTGATCGTCCTGCTCGCCGATGCGGGGCTGGGCCTGGACGACGTGCGCGCCGAACTCGCCCGACGCGACGGTGTGTCGGGCCATGACGAGAAAGCCGCCCGCCCCGCTTCCTGAAGGAGCCGCACGATGCCGATCGACGCCACCCTGCCCTATGACGACAGCAACATCTTCGCCCGCATCCTGCGCGGTGAAATCCCGGCGACCGTCGTGCATGAAGATGAATGGGCGATCGCCTTTAACGACATCGCTCCGCAGGCGCCGGTGCATATCCTCGTTATCCCGCGCGGCCCCTATGTCTCGTGGGACGATTTCAGCAGCCACGCCTCAGCGGAGGAAATCGCCGGTTTCGTCCGCGCGGTCGGTCAGGTCGCCCGCAGCCACGGACTGGTCGCCCCCGGTTATCGCCTGCTCGCCAATATCGGTGCCGAGGCCGGTCAGGAGGTGCCGCACCTCCACGTCCACCTGTTCGGCGGCGCTCCGCTGGGGCCGATGCTGGCCAGTTAGCGCCCGCGCTCCACCGCATCAGGTCGCGTTAGGGATTGCGCGTAATAAAATTGCCATTAGCATCCCGGCCATACCTTGACGCGGCGCAGCAAGCGCCGGTCGATTGGGGGATCAGGCACATGATATTCGGGCGCGTCAAATCTCTGGACGCCATCCTCGCTGCGACTGAAGGCAAGTCGCTCCATCGAACGCTGGGAGCGTTCCAGCTGACGCTGTTCGGCATCGGATCGGTCATCGGCACGGGCATCTTCGTCCTGACCGCCGCCGGTGCGCAAAAGGCCGGACCCGGCCTGATGCTCGCCTTCGCCATCGCCGGGGCGATCTGCATCGTCGCCGCGCTCTGCTATGCGGAGATCGCGGCGATGATCCCGGTCGCCGGTTCAGCCTATACCTATAGCTATGCGACGATGGGCGAGTTGGTGGCGTGGACCGTCGGCTGGGCGCTGGTGCTGGAATATGCCGTTGCCGCCTCCGCCGTCGCGGTCGGATGGTCCGGATATTTTACTGGGACCATCCTGAACCAGTTTCTCGGCATCCATCTGCCCGTCTGGCTGTCGGCCGGGCCATTGGCGCTGGGCGGCGTGGCGGGCGGTTTCATCAACCTGCCGGCCGTCGTGATTTCCGGATTGGTGACATGGCTGCTCATCATCGGCACGTCGGAAAGCGCCAAGGTCAACGCTGTCCTCGTCGCGATCAAGGTCGTCGCCCTGACCGCCTTCATCTTCCTGACCTATGGAAAGATCGATACGACGAAGTTCAATCCCTTCCTTCCCGCCGGCGTGTTCGGCGGTTTCGGCACGGGCGTGGGCGCGGTCGGCGCGGCGGCGACAATCTTCTTCGCCTATGTCGGCTTCGATGCGGTTTCGACCGCGGCGGAGGAGACCAAGAACCCGCAACGCAACGTGCCGATCGGCCTGATCGGGTCGCTGCTGTTCTGCACCGTGTTCTACATCCTCGTCGCGGCCGGCGCGATCGGCACGATCGGCGGCCAGCCGATCATGGGACCGGGCGGCGTCCCCTTCCCCGCCGGTTCGGAAGAACTCGCGCGCCAGTGCGCCCTGCCACAGCATGCGCAGGCGCTGGTCTGTTCCAACGAGGCGCTAGCCCATGTGCTGCGCACGATCGGCTTCGGGACGATCGGCAACCTGCTGGGCATCGCCGCCTTCGTCGCGCTGCCCTCGGTCATCCTGGTGCTGCTGTTTGGTCAGACCCGCATCTTCTTCGTGATGAGCCGCGACGGCCTGTTGCCCGGTGCGCTGAGCAAGGTGCATCCGAAGTGGAAGACGCCGCACGTCGTCACCGCGATCACCGGTGCCGCCGTGGCGTTTGCCGCCGCGTTCCTGCCGGTGGGTGCGCTTGCCGACATCGCCAATGCCGGGACGCTGTATGCGTTCATGATGGTGGCGTTTGCGGTGCTGATCCTGCGCAAGGTCGAACCGAACCGCCCGCGCTCGTTCCGCACGCCGGCGATCTGGTTCGTCGCGCCGGCCACGATCGTCGGCTGCATATTCCTATTCTTCAACCTGCCGACGGCCGCCATGCTGGTGCTGATAATCTGGGGCGCGATCGGCCTCGCGGTCTATTACATGTACGGATACCGGACGAGCCACGTCGCACATGGGCGAGTCCAAGTCGTGACCGACGACATGATCGGCAGGTCGGACCACTAAGAGCCTGTTGCTCGGCGTTTGGTCATAAGAAAGGCCGGGGATTGCTCCCCGGCCCTTTCTTTATCTGGGTAGCTGTCGACCTGATGGCGCTCAGCCAAGCGTCCTGGCCGCCAGCGCCTTCAGGTCCACCTGCGGACGGGCGCCGAAGTGGCTGATGATCTCGGCCGCGCAGACCGCGCCCAGTTTCAGCGACTTCTCCAGATCATGCCCTCGCGCCTGTGCGTGGAGGAAGCCCGCCGCGAACAGATCGCCCGCACCGGTCGTGTCCACCACCTGCGCCACCGGTTCCGCCGGCACCATCGTGCGCTTGCCGCCGCGGATCGCGCAGGCGCCCTTTTCGGCCAGCGTCACCACGACGGTCGGCACCTTGTCCTGCACCGCGGCGATCGCCGCCTCGACATCGGTCGTCTCGGTCAGCGCCATGATCTCCGCCTCGTTGGCGAACAATATGTCGATCAGGTCGTGGTCGATCAGGTCGTGGAAATCGGCGCGATGGCGGTCGATGACGAATTCCGCCGACAGGGTGAAGGCGATCTGGCGGCTGGCCTTGCGCGCCACCTCGATCGCGGCGCGCATCGCGGCGCGCGGCTCTTCGGGATCCCAGAGATACCCTTCGATATAGAGATACGCCGCGTCGGCGATCAGCGCACGGTCCAGCGCCGCCTCGGGCAGATAGTGCGATGCGCCGAGGAACGTGTTCATCGTCCGCTGGCCATCGGGTGTCACGAAGATCAGGCAACGACCCGTGGTCGGCGCGCCCGCACGCTCGGGCGTGTCGAAACGGATGCCGGCGGCGCGGATATCATGCGCGAACACCTGACCCAGCTGGTCGTCGGCGACCTGCCCCACGAAGCCGCACTTGCCGCCCAGCGCGGCGATACCGGCCAGCGTGTTCGCCGCCGAGCCACCCGAAATCTCACGCCCCGGCCCCATCTTGACATACAGCGCATCGGCCTCCTCGGGCGAAAAGATCAGTTGCATCGCGCCCTTCGTCATCCCCTGTTCCGCCAGAAAGGCGTCGTCGGTCTGCGCGAGGATATCGACGATGGCATTGCCGATCGCGACGACGTCATATTGGGGGGTGGTCAAAAGGATATGCTCCGGTCAGGCATCGAAACCGCCGCCCTACCGGTGCCCCCTGCCGCACGCAATGTTGACGGCGCCCGGCGACCCCGCCATCCCCGCCGCATGATGCGCGCGTTCCTTCTGTCCGCCGGCCAGCTCGGCGATCCGGCGGTGCTTCGCGTGTTCGCCAAATCGATGGGCCTGACGCTGGCGATCTTCGCCATCGCCGGCTTTGCGCTGTGGTGGGGATTGCAGGCGTTGCTGGCGCATTGGGTCGGCTGGGGCGCGACCGGCCTTGCCACGGCGTTCGCCGCGGTCGTCACCGTGCTGGCGATGTGGCTGTTGTTCCGCGCCGTCGCCGTCGCGGTGGTCGGCCTGTTCGCGGACGAGGTGGTGGAGGCGGTCGAACGGCGGCATTATCCCGCCGCGCTCGCCACCGCCCGGCCGGTGCCCTTCGCGCGGTCGGTAGCGATGGGGTTGCGGTCGGCGGTGCGGGTCATCGTGACCAACCTGATCCTGTTGCCGCTATACGTCGTCTTGCTGGCGACCGGGATGGGCACGGCGGCGGCGTTCCTGATCGTCAATGGCTGGCTGCTCGGTCGCGATCTCGGTGACATGGTTGCGGCCCGCCATATGGACGCCGACGCAATGGCAACATGGCGGCGGCAGACGAACGGCCGCCGTTTCCTGCTCGGACTCGGTGATGCCGGCCTGTTCCTGATCCCCTTCGTCAATCTTGCCGCGCCGGTGCTGGGCGCGGCGATGGCGACCCATCTGTTCCATACGAGGCGTGCATGAAGAGACTGGTCCTCACTGCGGGCTTGCTCGCCGCTGGCTGCGCCACCGCGCCGCCGTCCACGCGCGTGGCCGCGCCGCCGATGGCGATCGCCTATCCCACGGTCGGGCTTGAACGCGTGATCGGTCAGGACGCCGCCGGCCTGACGAAGCTGTTCGGCCAACCCGACGCCGATGTCCGCGAGGGCACCGCCCGCAAGCTGCAATTCGCCAGCGCGATCTGTATCCTCGACACCTATCTCTATCCCAAGGACGGCGCCGAGCCGCGCGTCACCTATCTCGACGCCAGGGAGCCGGACGGCAGCGCGATCGACCGCGCCAGTTGCGTCGCCGCCCTCACCCGGCGACCCGGCGCCCGCTGACCGATCGCTTGATATGATCCGGGTGGAAGGATCGCGTCAGATCGAATGAGCATCCGCCGGAAGCAAGCGCCCGATCGCCCAGTCAGCTGCCTCACGAACCACCGGCGACGCATCTGCCAGCAACGGCCGCAACGACGACGCCAGCGCCGGATCACCACTATTCCCCGCCGCGATGCAGGCGTTGCGCACCATCCGGTCCCGCCCGATCCGCTTGATCGGCGATCCGGAGAACACTTGCCGGAATCCGGCATCGTCCAGCGCCAGCAGGTCCGCCAGCTCCGGCGCGACCAGTTCAGCGCGTGGCGCAAAAGCCAGATTGGCCGCCGCCCGTACCGCGAACTTGTTCCACGGACACACCGCCAGGCAATCATCGCAGCCATAGATGCGGTTGCCGATTCCCTCGCGGAACTCCATCGGGATCGGCCCGGCATGTTCGATCGTCAGGTACGAGATGCATCGCCGCGCATCGAGCCGATAGGGCGCGGGAAAGGCGTCGGTCGGGCACGCCACCTGGCACGCGTCGCAACTGCCACACGCGTCGCCGCCCTTGCCGTCCGGCGTCAGGTCAAGCGTGGTGTAGATCGCGCCTAGGAACAGCCAGCTACCCTCGGTCCGGCTGACGAGGTTGGTGTGCTTGCCCTGCCATCCGATCCCCGCCGCCTCCGCCAGCGGCTTCTCCATCACCGGCGCGGTATCGACGAAGACCTTCAGGTCGCATCCCGCATCGCCCGCCAGCCAGCGGCCCAGCGCCTTCAGCTGGCGCTTCACGACATCGTGGTAATCCGCCCCTTGCGCATAGACGGAGATGCGGCCGATCCCGCCCTCCCCCGCCAGCGCCAGCGGATCGATGGCGGGGGCATAGCTCATCCCCAGCGACACGACGCTGCGCACCGCCGGCCACAAGCCCACCGGGCTTTCGCGGTGATGCGCGCGTTCCTCCATCCAAATCATGTCGCCATGCTGGCCCTCGGACAGCCATTGCCGCAGCCGTTCGCCCGCCAGCGGCGCCGCATCCGCGCGCGCGATGCCGCACGCCGCAAAGCCCAACTCGGCGGCCTTTTCCTTGATCCGGTCTTCCAGCTTGTGTTCGGCCACACCGTCCCGCTACCACGCCGGGGCAGGCGGGAGGAAGATCGTGTCGGATGAATGGGCGGTCACCGCCGCCGGATTGGTGAAGCGGTTCGAGGATCGCCGCGTCGTCGACGGCGTCGACCTGATGGTGCCAAAGGGCGCGATCTATGGTGTGCTCGGCCCCAATGGCGCCGGCAAGACGACAACGCTGCGCATGTTGCTGGGCATCATCGAACCCGACGAGGGTGAGCGCACGCTGCTGGGCGAGGACAATCCGCGCGATGCCGGCGACCGCGTCGGCTATCTGCCGGAGGAACGCGGCCTGTATCCCGGCATGAAGGCGCGCGAGGCCGTGGCCTTCATGGGCGCGCTGCGCGGCCTGCCCTGGCGCGAGGGACGCAAGCGCGCCGCAGAATTGCTGGAGGAGGCCGGTCTGGGCCACGCCGTCGACGAAAAGGTCCGCAAGCTGTCCAAGGGCATGGCCCAGATCGTCCAGTTGCTCGGCTCCGTCGTCCATCGCCCCGACCTGATCGTGCTGGACGAGCCGTTCTCCGGCCTCGACCCCGTCAATCAGGAGAAGCTGGAGGCGCTGATCGTTGCCGAGCGCGATCGCGGCGCTACCATACTGTTCTCCACCCATGTCATGGCGCATGCCGAGCGGCTGTGCGACCGGCTGGCGATCATCGCCGGGGGCAAGCGCCGGTTCGAGGGGACGGTGGACGATGCCCGCGCGACCCTACCCGCGCATGTCCACTACCTGCCGCATCGTCCAGATCCCGCTATCGCGGGTCTGCTGCCGCCGGATGCGGTTCCGGTGCGCAACGGCTGGCGTTTCATGCTGCCCGCCAGCGGGATCGAGCCGCTGTTGGTGCCGTTGATCGAAGCGGGGCACGGCATCGCCGGCCTGGCCGTCGAGCGCCCCAGCCTGCACGAGGCGTTCGTCCGCATCGTCGGCAACATCGGCCATGCGCCGCGCGCGGAGACGATCGCATGACCCGCTTTCGCCGCACATTGCGCCAGACGCTGACCATCGCCCGCCGCGATTTCGTCGCCACCGTCTTCACCCCGATTTTCCTGCTGTTCCTGTTCGCGCCGATCCTGATGGGATCATTCGGCGCGATCGGCGGCATGGGTGCCGCGAGCATGAGCGACGGCGCCGCCGACAAATCGCGCCTGGTTGCCATCGTGCCCGCCACGATCGCCCCGGCAATGATCCGCGAGGATGCTCGCCTGCGCCGTCTGTTTCGCCGTGACGAGCGCCCGCCGGAACTGTCGGTGGCGACCCCGTCCGCCGATCCCCCCGCACAGGCGAAGGCGACGATCGACGACAAGCAATATGATATCAACGCGGTCCTCTATGGACCGCTGGATCGCCCCACCGTGCTGCTCGCGGCGCCGGGTCGCTACACGGGCAATTATCTGGAGGCGCTGGCCCAGGCGACCGTGGCCGCCACCCGCCCCGGCGCCACCATGGTCACCGCGACCCGGATCACCGCCGCCCGAACCCGCACGTCGATCGGCGGCCAGCATCAATCCGGCTTCTTCGCGGTGTTCGGCATTTTCTTCCTGACGCTGTTCCTCGCCGGGCAGGTCGTCGGCACCATGGCGGAGGAGCGCAACAACAAGGTGATCGAGGTGCTGGCCGCCGCCGTCCCGCTGGAGGCAGTGTTCTTTGGCAAGCTGGTCGGCATGTTCGGCGTAGCGGTGCTGTTCGTTGCGTTCTGGGGCACCGTCGTCGGCCAGTTGACCACACTGCTGCCGCCCGCCGCCGCCGCCGCGTTCGGCGATCTGTATCCGGCGGTCGGCGCGCCGATGTTCGCGGTGCTGTTCGCCGTCTATTTTTCGATGGCGTATCTGCTGCTCGGTTCGGTCTTCCTCGGCATCGGCGCGCAGGCCTCGACGATGCGCGAGATCCAGATGCTGTCGCTGCCGATCACGCTGGTGCAGGTCGGCATGTTCGCGCTCGCCAGCGCCGCCGCTCGTCTGCCGGGCAGCTGGATCGCGACCGTGGCGGAGGTCTTTCCGCTTTCCTCGCCCTTCGCGATGGCCGGCCGTGCCGCCAATTCACCCGAGCTGTGGCCGCATGCGCTGGCGATCCTGTGGCAGGCGGTATGGGTGGTGCTGTTCATCACCATCGGCGCGCGCCTGTTCCGTCGCGGCGTGTTGCAGTCGGGTAGCGCGCGGCCATTCTGGCGGCGGCGGGCGAAGGCATAGCAACCGCCGGAATGCCTCTTATATCAGGGGCATGACCCAGCCCGCCGATCGCCGCTCGTTCCTGACCATCACCAGCCTCGGCACCGCCGCCGTTGCACTGTTCGGCTGTCGCGGTGCGGCGGTGGCGGCGGAGCGTTTTCCCGTCAGCATGAGTGATGCCGAGTGGAAGAAGAAGCTGGGCGGCGCGGCGTACAATGTGCTGCGGCAGGAGGCGACTGAGCAACCCTATTCCAGCCCGCTGAACGGCGAGCATCGCGCCGGTATCTTCGGGTGCAAGGGCTGTGCGCAGCCGCTGTTCTCATCCAAGACCAAGTTCGAGAGCGGCACCGGGTGGCCCAGTTTCTGGGCGCCGCTGAAGGGGGCGGTCGGTACGCGTACCGACGGATCGATGATGATGTCGCGGGTCGAGGTACATTGCAGCCGCTGTGGCGGCCACCTTGGCCATGTCTTCGATGACGGCCCCAAGCCCACGGGCAAGCGTTACTGCATGAACGGCGTTGCGATGACCTTCCGCGCCGCCTGAGCGAGGATCAGCCGGCGATGCCGTCGGCGGTGATTACGTTCCGGGCGAACTGCAACGGCGGCAAGGGTGCTTGGCCATGGTCGGCGTAGATGAAGCCCTTCGTGGGGTAGCTTGACGTGCCCAGATCGCCCTGCGGCCCGTACCAGACCTTTACCTCGCTCCAGTCACCGGCGGGTGACACGTCGATCGCCCGCACATCGGTTTCGATCCCGCCGCGGCGCGACCAGTTGGCATGGGTGAGCAGCACTTCACGATCGCTGACGATGCGTGACACCATCGCGACATGGCCGACACGCATCCGGCCGGTCGCCGCGAACGCCAGCACCGATCCCGGCTTGGGCAGGTGCCCGCGCTCGTACCGGCCCTCGGCCTGGCCCCACCACGTGTCGGCATTGCCGTGGATGTCGATGCCCGAAATCTGCCGGGCATAGGGCGCGCACTGCCAGAACTGGGCGGCGGCCGGCGCCGCCATCATCAGGCCGCACGAAAACACCAGCGCGAAACGCACTGCCAACGCCTTCATCATGCTTGGGACCCCCCGGGTCGAAATCGGTTGTGAGAGTGTGGCTACGGGCAAATTCGTTAATAGGAAATAAGGTCGGGAACCTTTTCGGGCGAACGGTGTATCGCCGGCGACGACTGGATTTTGGCCCGTCCGAACGTCCTTTTACGGTCGCGCTTGCCCCGATCCGTCCGCGCTCTTACGCCTGTGACAAACATAGGAGAGAGATGATGGACACCGGCAATCTGTTTCGGCTCGACGGCCGCGTTGCGCTCGTCACCGGCGGCAGCCGTGGGATCGGCCGGATGATCGCGGCGGGCTTCATCGCACAAGGGGCGACGGTTTACGTCTCGTCGCGCAAGGAGGCGGCGTGTGAAGATACCGCCGCGGCGCTGGGGCCGAACTGCCACGCGCTGCCCGCCGATGTGTCCACGGTCGATGGTTGCCGCGCGCTGGCCACAGCGCTCGGCGAGCGCGAAGGCGCACTCGACATCCTAGTCAACAATGCCGGGGCGGCGTGGGGCGTGCCGTTCGAGGAGTTCTCCGAGAGCGGCTGGGACAAGGTGATGGACCTGAACGTCAAATCGCCGTTCTTCCTGACGCAGGCGCTGCACGGCCTGTTGAAGGCGGCAGGCAAGCCGGACCGGCCCGCCAAGGTCATCAACATCACCTCGATCGACGGGATGCGCCTGAACGCGTGGGAGACATACAGCTATCAGGCGTCGAAGGCGGCGTTGATCCAACTGACCAAGCGGATGGCGGCGCGGCTGGTGCGAGACGCGATCAACGTCACCTCAATCGCGCCGGGCGCCTTTGCCAGTGATATGAACAAGGCGGCACGCGATCATGGCGACACCGTCGCCCACACCATCCCCGCCGGCCGCATCGGCGCGGCAGAGGACATGGCCGGCGCCGCGATCTACCTCGCCAGCCGGGCCGGGGATTATGTGGTGGGCGAGACGATCACCGTCGATGGCGGGCTGGTCCACGCTTCGCTGGGCAGTTCGATCGACGCGTAACTTCCCCCTCCCGCGAGGGGCGGAGGCTTTGCCCTGTCAGTGCCGTTGCTGCGGCACCAGCAACCAGACGCGCGGTTCCTTGGTCGGCTTGGGCTGGCCATCGATCCGCACGGCGCGAAACAGGCGCACCGGTTGTAGGATCATCTGGCCCTTCATCGAATCGAAGCCGCCGCCCGACGGCTCGGCGAGGATGCGCTTCACGACATCCATGCCGCCGATCACCCGCCCGAACGCGGCATAGCCGGCATAGCCCGGCCGCGTGTCCATCTGCGGCGTCGGACCCACGGTCAGCACGAAATTGCCGCCCGCCGATGCCGGGCTGTCGCCCCGTGCCATCGAAATCGTCGCATCGAGATGGCGGATACCCGTCTGTGCAGTCGTCTCCAGCGGGAACGGCGGCAGGATGCGCTTGGCATCGGTACGGATGCCTGCCTGCACGAAGCCCTTGGTCGGATCGGCCTTGCCCCGCGCCGCGCGATAGAAAGTCGTCCCGTCGAACCGACCGTCATCGACATAGGCCATGAAATTGGCCGTCGTCTTCGGCGCCCGCCGCGCATCGAGCGCCAGCATGATCCGCCCACGCGACGTATCCAGCCGCACCCGGACGATGCCGGGCCGCGCGCCCGCCGCCGGTCCTTGCGCGACCACGACCGGAGCCAGCAACAGGGCGACGCCAGCCAGCGCCGCCCGCCATCGGTCGAACATAAGATTCCTCAGCGTGCGATCCCGCCCGCGGCCAGCACCGCCAGCGTCACCAGTTCGCTGGCGGTCGAGGTCATCGGCGCGATCTGCACCGGCTTCTCCATGCCGATCAGCATCGGCCCGATCATGTCGTCGCCGCCCAGTTCGCGCAGCAGCTTGGCCGAGATATTGGCCGATTGCAGGCCCGGCATGATGAGGATGTTGGCGGGACCGGACAGGCGCGCGAACGGAAAGTTCTTCAACTGCTTCGGGTTCAGCGCCACGTCGGGCGCCATCTCGCCCTCGTACTCGAAACTTACCTGCCGCCCGTCGAGCACCTTCACGCCTTCGCGGATGTTGTCGAGCCACTGGCCGTCGGGATTGCCGAAGGTTGAGTAGCTGAGGAACGCCACGCGCGGCTCATGCCCCATTCGCCGCGCGACCTGTGCGGTCTGTTCGGCGATGTCAGCCAGTTCCTCGCCGGTCGGGCGTTCGTTGATCGTGGTGTCGGCCATGAACACGGTGTGGCTCTGCCCGACGAGCAGGTGGATGCCGAACGGCACCTTGCCCTTCATCGGGTCGATAACCCGGCGCACGTCCTTGAACGTCTTGGCATAGGTGCGCGTGATGCCGGTGATCATCGCGTCGGCATGGCCCAACTGTAGCAGGATCGAGGCGAAGGTGTTGCGGTCCTGATTGACCATCCGCTCGATATCGCGGCGCAGATAGCCGCGGCGCTGCAACCGGCGGTACAGGAATTCGACCATTTCCGGCACCAGTGTCGAGGTGCGGCTGTTGTGCACCTCATATTCTTCGGGTTTGGTCACGCCCAGCGCGCGCAGCCGGTCATGCACGTCTTCGCGTCCGACCAGCACCGGCGTGCCGTAACCACCCTCCTTGAACGCGATCGCCGCGCGCAGCACGACTTCCTCCTCGCCCTCGGCGAACAGCACGCGCTTGGGATGCGCCTTGGCCCCTTCATAGGCGAGCGTCAGGACCGAGGTGGTGGGGTTCAACCGCTCACGCAGCGACTGGCGATACGCCGCCATATCGATGATCGGCTTGGTCGCAACGCCCGAATCCATCGCCGCCTTGGCGACCGCGACCGGCACGATTTCCATCAGGCGCGGATCGAACGGCGACGGGATGATGTATTCCGGGCCGAAGCTGTGCTGGACGCCGTACGCGACCGCGACCTCATCGGGCACGCGCTGCCGCGCCAGTTCGGCGATGGCGTTGGCGGCGGCGATCTTCATCGCGTCATTGATCCCTGTCGCGCGCACATCGAGCGCGCCGCGGAAGATGAACGGGAAGCAGATCACGTTGTTGACCTGGTTGGGATAGTCCGACCGGCCGGTGGCGACGATCGCGTCCGGCCGGGCGGCCTTCGCCAGTTCGGGGCGGATCTCAGGTTCCGGATTGGCCATCGCGAAGATGATCGGCGATGGTGCCATGTCCTTCACCATCTCCGGCTTCAGCGCCCCCGCCGCCGACAGGCCCAGGAACATGTCCGCGCCCGCCAGTGCTTCGGTCAGGGTGCGGCGTTCGGTGACGGCGGCGTGCGCCGACTGCCACTGATTCACGTCGTCGCGACCCTGATAGATCACGCCGGTCCGGTCGCACATCAGGACGTTGTCGGGGCGGACGCCCATCGCCTTGATGAGTTCGGTGCAGGCGATCGCCGCCGCGCCGGCGCCGTTCACCACGACCCTCACGTCCTTCAGGTGGCGACCGGTCAGCATGCACGCGTTGATGAGGCCGGCGGCGCAGATGATCGCGGTTCCGTGCTGGTCGTCATGGAAGACCGGAATGTTCATCCGCTCGCGCAGCGTCTGCTCGATGATGAAGCATTCCGGCGCCTTGATGTCTTCCAGGTTGATGCCGCCGAAGGTCGGCTCCATCAGCTCGACCGCGTCGATGAAGCGATCGACGTCCTCGGTCTTGAGTTCGATATCGATCGAATCGACGTCGGCGAAGCGCTTGAAGAGCACCGCCTTGCCCTCCATCACCGGCTTCGATGCCAGCGCGCCGAGATTGCCCATGCCCAGGATCGCGGTGCCGTTGGAGATGACGGCGACCAGATTGCCCTTGGCGGTGTAGTCATAGGCGGTCGTCGGATCATCGGCGATCGCCTGCACCGGCACCGCGACACCCGGCGAATAGGCCAGTGCAAGATCGCGCTGCGTTGCCATCGGCTTGGACGCGATGATCTCGATCTTGCCGGGACGCCCCTCCGAATGGAACAGCAACGCTTCACGCTCGGAGAACTGGACGTTGACGGCCTCGGACATGAACAACTCTCCCACGGATTTTGGGACGGTATTAGGCGTAGCGGCCCGCCAAGGGAACGCTCGATTCGACACGTTTCAGGCGGGTTTCGCCCCTAGTAGCCTGGTCTGCGCCCAGTGGACGCTATTTCATGTGCAAGAATCGGCACTTCGCGTGAATCCCGTCGCGCCTGTGTCGGCGGGACTTGGGCCGGGCCGCCACGCTCGCTAGACGGGGTCGATGTCCGCCGCCCCCCCCACCCCTGCCGCTGCCCCAACCCCGATGATGGCCCAGTATCTGACGTTGAAGGCGGAAGCGGCGGATTGCCTGCTCTTCTACCGGATGGGCGATTTCTTCGAACTGTTCTTCGACGACGCCCGCATCGCCGCCGCCGTGCTCGACATCGCGCTGACGGCGCGTGGCGAGCATGACGGCGAGAAGATCCCGATGTGCGGCGTGCCCGTCCATGCCGCCACCGCCTATTTGCAACGGCTCATCAAGGCAGGGCACCGCGTCGCCATCGCCGAGCAAACCGAAAGCCCGGACGCCGCCCGCAAGGCACGCGGCTCCAAGGCACTGGTCAACCGCGCGATCGTCCGCGTCGTCACCGCCGGCACCCTGACGGAAGAAGCACTGCTCGATGCGCGGTCCGACAACTGGTGCGTGGCGATCGGTGAGGCGGGCGGCGACGTGGCGCTCGCCGCCGCCGACGTCTCGACCGGCCGGTTCCAGGTGATCGCCCTCGACACGGCGACCCTGCCCGCCGAGCTGGCCCGCCTTTGCCCGGCCGAGGTCGTCGCCTCCGAAGCGGGCGCGTTCATCGAAGCCGCGACGTCGATGCGGCCCAAGGCGGATTTCGACAGCGGCACGGGCGAAACGCGGTTGAAACGCCTGTTCGCGGTCGCGACGCTGGACGGGTTCGGCCAGTTCGGCCGCGCGGAACTGGCTGCGGCGGGCGGGCTGGTCGCCTATCTCGACCATACCGCCAAGGGCGCGTTGCCGTTCCTGCGCCCCCCCGTCCTGCACCGCGCCGCCACGACGATGGCGATCGACGCGGCGACGCGTGAGAGCCTGGAACTGACGCAGACCGCCGGTGGCCAGCGGCGCGGCAGCCTGCTCGATGCGGTCGACCGGACGGTGACGGGCGCTGGTGCGAGGTTGCTGGCGGCGGATATCGGCGCGCCGCTGATGGACGGGGCGGCGATCGATGCACGGCTGCAACTGGTGGCGCATGTCCATGACGATGCGGCATTGCGCGAGCGGATCAGGGCGGCGCTCCGTGCGCTGCCCGATATCGGTCGTGCGCTCGGCCGGCTGGTAGCGGGACGTGGCGGCCCCCGCGATCTGGGGCAGCTACGCGACGGTCTTGACGGGGCGTGGGCGCTGGGCGAGCGGCTCGACGTGGCGGGCGCGCCGCCACTGTTGGCGCACCTGACACCACAACTGCGCGGGCATGGCGCATTGATCGATCTGTTGCGCCGCGCACTCGTCCCCTCGCCCCCGATCGAGGCGAACGACGGCGGTTACATCGCTGCCGGGTACGACGTAGCGCTGGATGACTTGCGTGATACCGGTGCCGGCGGCCGTCGCGCCATCGCCGCGCTGGAGTCGGATTTTCGGCAACAGACCGGCGTCACCGCGCTGAAAATACGCCATAACAACGTGCTCGGCTATCATGTCGAGGTGCCGGCCCGTGCCGCCGATGCGCTGATGAAGCCCGACAGCGGCTTTACCCACCGCCAGACGCTGGCCGGCGTCGTCCGCTTCAACACCCCCGCGCTGCATGACGTGGCGACGAAGGTGGCGCAGGCCGGCGCCCATGCGCTGGCGGCGGAGGCGGCGCATCTGGAGGATCTGACCGCACAGGCGCTCGACCGGCGCGAGGCGATCGCCGCCACCGCGGACGCGCTCGCCCGCCTCGACGTTGCAACCGGACTGGCGGAGCGGGCGACAGAGGGCGGTTGGGCGCGGCCGGTGCTGGTGGAACACCCCTGTTTCGATGTCGAGGGCGGCCGTCACCCGGTGGTCGAGGCGGCGGTCGCGCGCGCCGGTGACCGCTTCGTCGCCAATGATTGCTGCCTGTCGGAAAGTTCACGCCTGTGGCTCGTCACCGGCCCCAACATGGGCGGCAAATCGACCTTCCTCCGTCAGAACGCGCTGATCGCCGTCCTGGCGCAATGCGGCAGCTACGTTCCCGCGACCCGCGCGACGCTCGGGCTGGTCGATCGCCTGTTCAGCCGCGTCGGCGCGTCGGACAATCTGGCGCGCGGCCGCTCCACCTTCATGGTCGAGATGGTCGAGACCGCCGCGATCCTAGCACAGGCGACACCGCGCAGCTTCGTGATCCTCGACGAGGTCGGGCGCGGCACCTCGACCTATGACGGTCTCGCGATTGCCTGGGCGGTGGTGGAGGCGATCCATGAAGACAATCGCTGCCGCTGCCTGTTCGCCACCCATTATCACGAACTGACGCGCCTCGCCGAACGGTGCGAGGCGCTGTCGCTCCACCATGTCCGCGCCCGCGAATGGAAGGGCGATCTCGTCCTTCTGCACGAACTGGCGGACGGCCCCGCCGACCGCAGCTATGGCCTCGCCGTCGCCCGCCTCGCCGGCATGGCGCCGCAGACCGTGGCCCGCGCCAAGGCGGTGCTCGCCAAGTTAGAGGCTGGTCGTGCCAAGACCGGCGGACTGGCGGCCGGATTGGACGACCTGCCCCTGTTCGCCGCCGCACAGATCGCCGAAAAGGAGGGATGCGACGCAATCCGCGCCGAGGTGGAGGCGCTCGACATCGACGCGCTGACGCCGAGGGAAGCGCTCGACACCCTCTACCGCCTGAAAGCCTTGGCGCGGGAGGGATAGGCGGGTCGCTCTTGCCAGCATGATGATGGTAGGGAATATCTGATACGACGGATCGACTGCATGTCCTGTCCCGCTTCCTCCTCGACCAATGGCTGGCCCTTCGCCCGGCCCCAGCCCGACTGAGCCGCCATGCCATCACCCTCCTCGCGTTTCGAACATCTGTCCAACCGCCGCGCGATCGTCGATCGTCGCGCACTGGCGGAGGCGGTGGCGGCGTTGCCCGAAGCGGGGCTGCGTGCCGCCACGATCCAGTTGCTGAAGGATGCGCTCGCCGCCGGCCGCGCCGAGATCGCGCACCGGCTGGCCGAGCGTCCTACCAAGGGGCTGGAGGTTGCCAGCGGGCAGGCGTATCTGGTCGATCAGCTGTTGGTGATCCTGTTCGATCTTGCCACCACGCGCCTGCATCCGGCGGACGAACCGATCACGCTGCTAGCGGTCGGGGGCTATGGCCGGGGCGAGATGGCGGCGCATTCCGACATCGATATCGGCTTCCTGACGCGCAATACCCCGTCGCCGCGCACCGCGCTGGTGATCGAGACGATGCTGTATGCGCTATGG
The DNA here is from genome assembly GCF_001426195.1 of Sphingomonas sp. Leaf339. Lineage (GTDB taxonomy): Bacteria > Pseudomonadota > Alphaproteobacteria > Sphingomonadales > Sphingomonadaceae > Sphingomonas. Next base: position 186,048 of record NZ_LMRS01000045.1, read on the forward strand.
GATCTGGGGCTGAAGGTCGGCCATTCCAGCCGATCGCTGGACGAGATGATCCGTCAGTCCAAGGCCGACGTGACGGTGCGCACCGCCCTCTTAGAGGCGCGCTACGTAACCGGTGACACCACGCTGTATGACGACGCCGCCCGTCGCTTCAAGTCAGAGGTCCAGCGCGGCACCGAGCGTCAGTTCGTGGCCGACAAGCTGGCAGAGCGCGATGCCCGCCATCGCCGGATGGGCGACACCCGATACGTGGTCGAACCCAATGTGAAGGAGGGCAAGGGCGGCCTGCGCGATCTGCACGCGCTCTTCTGGATCGGCAAATATGTCTATGACGTGCAGCGTGCGCGCCAGTTGGTCGATGTCGGCCTGTTCACGCCCGCCGAATATCGCGCCTTCCACCGTGCCGACGAATTTCTGTGGGCGGTGCGGTGCCACCTGCATGTCATCGCGCGCCGGGCCGAGGACCGCCTGACCTTTGACGTGCAGCGCGAGGTGGCGGCCAGGATGCGGTTCAAGGACCGGCATGACAAGCCCGCCGTCGAACGCTTCATGCAATTCTATTTCCTGCAGGCGCGCACCGTCGGTACGCTGACCGGCGTGTTCCTGGCGCACCTCGACGAGCGGTTCGCGTCGCGGGGCAAGCGTTTCGGATTGCCGACGATCCGCCGCGCGCCGAAACGGCTGAACGGTTTCGTGCTGGATCGCGGGCGCCTCGCCCTGCCCGGCGACGACTTCTTTGCCGAGGACCCGGTCCGCCTGATCGAGATTTTCGCGCTGGCCGATGCGCATCATCTGGAAATCCATCCGCTTGCGATGCGCGCCGCATCCCGCGATGCCAAGCTGATCGATGATTACCGTCAGGACCGGCACGCCAACGCACTGTTCCTCGAAATCCTGACCAGCCCCGGCGATCCTGAACTGGTGCTGCGCTGGATGAACGAGGCGGGGGTGTTCGGCCGTTTCGTGCCCGATTTCGGCCGCGTCGTGGCGATGATGCAGTTCGACATGTATCACCACTTCACCGTCGATGAGCATACGATCCAGGCGATCGGCCTGCTCGCCCGGATCGAGGCAGGGACCCTGCGCGAGGATCATCCCCTCGCCAGCGTCGTGATCGACCAGATCATCTCGCGCCGGGTGCTGCGCGTCGCGGTACTGCTGCACGACATCGCCAAGGGTCGCGGCGGCGACCATTCGGTCCTGGGGGCGGAGGTCGCCTGTCGGCTCTGCCCGCGCTTCGGCCTGACTCCGGCCGAAACCGAGACGGTGTCGTGGCTGGTCCGCTATCACCTGCTGATGTCGGACACCGCGTTCAAGCGCGACCTGTCGGACTTCAAGACGATCCTAGATTTCAGCGCCATCATCGCCAGCCCGGAACGACTCCGCCTGCTGCTGCTGCTGACCGTCGTCGATATCCGGGCGGTGGGGCCAGGAACGTGGAACAGTTGGAAACGCCAGCTGCTGTCCACGCTCTATGAATCGGCCGAAGAGGTGCTGCGTCTCGGCCACAAGCAGCGCGGCCGGGAGGAACGTATCGCCGCCAAGCAGGCGCGGTTGGCCCAAGCGCTCGACTGGGGCGATGCGCGCTTCGCCGTCTTTGTCCGCCGGCTGCCCGAATCCTACTGGATCGCCGAGCCGGAGGATGTGCTGGAGCATAACGCCCGGCTGATGGCGGCGGCCGGTGACGCACCGCTGTCGATCGATGCGCAGGTTTACGCGGAGCGCGGCGCGACCCTCGTCACGATCTACGCCGCCGATCACCCCGGCCTGTTCTATCGCATCGCCGGTGCGATCCATGTCGCGGGTGGCAACATCATCGACGCGCGCATCCACACGACGCGCGACGGCATGGCGATCGACAATTTCCTGGTGCAGGATCCGTTCGGCCGACCGTTTGACGATCCGGCGCAGTTGAGCCGGCTGCGCATCGCGATCGAGGATGCCCTCGCCAATCGCGGCAAGCTGAACGACCGGCTGGTGGCCAAGCCCGCCGCTCGGATGCGCGCCGATGCGTTCACGATTCAGCCCAACGTCCTTATCAACAACGACGCGTCGAACCGCTTCACCGTGGTCGAAGTCAACGCCCGTGATCGGCCGGCACTGCTCAATCAGTTGGCGCAGGCGCTGTTCCAGTCGAAGGTGACGATCCATTCGGCACACGTCGCCACTTATGGCGAGCGCGCGGTCGACACCTTCTACCTCACCGACCTGACCGGCGATCGGCTAACCCAGCCGACCCGGTTGAAGACGCTGGAGAAGCGACTGCTCGACGCGGCAGCCGGACATGCGGCCGATATGATCGCCGCCTGACAGGGAAAGGCCGGCCGCCCGGAGGAGCTGACCGGCCTTTTCCGGATGATATGATCAGAAGCGTGAGCGGAGCGTCACGCCATACGTGCGCGGCTCGGCCAGGAAGGACGAGTAGAGCGCGTTGGCGGTCGTGCCGAAGCGCTGGGTGTTGGCGATCGACCCCGCCCCCTGGAACGGCGTGTTGAACGCGACCTGGATATAGTCCTCGTTCAGCAGGTTCTGCGCCCAGAATTCCAGTGCCCAGAGCTGATCGCGACCCCGGATACCAATGCGGGCATTGACCAGTGCGAAGCCGTCCTGCTTCTTCTCCGGCGCCAAATCCGACCCGGTGTTATAGTCGGACGTCAGGCGGCTATCGACATAGAACAGGGCTGACATGCCGTTGCTGCCGATATCCGGCGTCCACGCGAAAGAGGTCGTGACCACGTTCTTCGGCGCGTTCGACAACTGGCTGCCCGGCAGCAGGAACAGGGCGGGATCGAGTGCCTCACCCTCCGAACTGCCGACCAGATTCTTGCGGAAATGCGTGTCGGCATAGGTGTAGCCGGCGGTGAACGTCACGTGCCGCGCCGGGTTCATTGTCGCTTCCAGCTCGACACCCTGCGAGATCACGCCCGCCTTGTCGGCATTGCCCGCGCAGGTGCCGTTGTTCGCCAGGCTGTCGGTATCGGCACCGGCGAGGTTGTTCTTGCACGACTGGATGTTCTGCACGACGAACACCGACCCGTTGAAGGTGTTCAGCTGGAAATCCTTGAACTCTTGACGGAACGCCGCGACGTTCAGGCTGAACGCGCCGCGGATGTTGTACTTTGCGCCAATTTCATACGCGTTCACCTTTTCCGCGTCGAACCGCAGACCCGGCGCATCGGCATTGCTGCGCGGCGCGAAGACGCCATTCAGACCGCCGAGATCGGACCGGTCGAGATTATATCCGCCTGCCTTGTACCCCTTGGCATATGACGCGTAGGTCAGAAGGCGCGGCGTCGGCTTCCACGACACCACGCCCGTGCCGGTGAACTCGCCATCCTTAAAACCGTCGTTCAGTTTCAGCGCATTTAGCGTGGACGACGAATTGCCCGTGCAACTGAGCGTGACGATCGCCGCGATGTACTGACGTGCGGCAGCGGGTACGGCGGCATTGGCGATCAGCGGCGACAGGGCGGCCTGTTGCTGCGGACAGATCGTGTTGTTATTATTGAAATTGGCGCGGAAATCCTTCTGCTCATGCGTGTAACGCAGGCCCAGTGTCACCGACAGCGTGTCGGTAATATTCAGGATGTTATGCGTGAAGAACGCATAATTCTCGCTGTCCTGCCGATATACCGAGCGCTGGTCGCCCAGGCTGTTCAGTGACGACAAACGGTCGAGGCCGCCCAGTACGTTGTTGGCGAGCGTCCCGAAGTTCGCACCAAGCGCCTGCCGCGCCGTCGCGCCGCCCAAGGCGGCCAGCGGCGTGGTACCAAGGCAGCCCGGATTTGCCTGATTCTGCAGGAACGCCGCCGGATTGGCGGTGGCGACGAGTCGGCAGGCTGCGAACGCGCCATAATTGGCACCGAACACGACGTTGTCGACCAGCTTCAGCTTCTCGTTGGCATAGAAGCCACCGACCAGCCAGTCGAGCTTGCCCTCGAACAGCGAGCCGTTCAGCCGCACTTCCTGCGTGAAGGTCTTGAACTGGCGATACGCATTGCCATCGGCGGCGCGGTGGGTGAGGTCGACGTTGGTGTAATCGACGTCACCGGCATTGCCCGACTTATACTGGCGATAGGCGGTGATCGACGTCAGCGTAGCGCCGCCGAGATCCCAGTCGAGCTGACCCGAACCGCCATAATCCTCGGTCTTGTTGCGGTACGTCTGACCCGGCGTCACGGCCACTTCGCGGCTGAACGGATTGGCGCGTGTGCCGGCCAGCGGATAGACCGCGCCCTGTCGACGCAGCACATCGACGATCCGGTTGGACGTACCATAGGTGAACTGACCATCGGTGTTAACCGTGCTGCCGTTCGCCTGTGTCTGCCCGGTCTGGGTCGGATCGGTTGTCTCGTTCTGACTGTAATAAACTGCGCCGCAGCAGCTTTCGTTGCGATGCGTGTAATCGCCGATCAGGCGGAAGCTGATCGCGTCGGTCGGCTTGAACAGCAATTGCCCACGGACAAAATAGCGGTCGCGATCGTTGACGCGCGATTCGCTGCCATTGGCGGCGGTGACGTTGCGGTAGAAGCCATCGCGCTTGTTGAAGACGCCATCGACACGGAACGCGAGCAAGTCACCGATCAGTGGTCCAGTCAGGCCACCGACGAAGCGATAGTTGTCGTAATTACCGTACGTCGCTTCGGCCACACCGCCGAAGGTGAACTTGGGTGATTGCGTCACGATGTTGATCAGACCGGCCGATGCGTTGCGGCCGAACAACGTGCCCTGCGGGCCACGCAGCACCTCGACCCGCTCGATCTCGCCCAGTTCGTTCAGGCCGACGCCCGTACGGCTGCGATACACGCCGTCGATGAAGACCGCGACCGAGCTTTCGAGGCCAGGATTGTCGCCGACCGTGCCGATCCCGCGGATACGCGCCGAGGCGTTCGCTTCCGATCCGGTGGACGACACCAGCAGCGACGGGGCCAACTGGTTGAGCGAGCGGATGTCGTTGGCGCCGGTGTTCTGCAACGCTTCTTGCGTCACCGCGCTGACCGCGATCGGCACGTCCGACAGCGGGCTGGCGCGGCGGGTGGCGGTGACGATAATATCGCCCGCGGTGGTCCCGCCCGCGTCGCGATCATCCTGTGATGGCGCGCCAGCATTGGGCGACTCCGCCTGCACCGCCCCATTGGCGGTTGCCTGGCTCGGCATCTGTCGCGCCGCGCCGTTGGTCGGTACGGGCTCCTGCGCCAGAGCGGGGGTTGCGATCGCAATGGTGGCGGCAGCAGACAGCAAGTACGCGGTCAGGCGCATGGTGGCATCTCTCCTAAACAACCCGTTCCGAATAATTCGAATATCTGGTTTGATGGTTGTTAGGGCGATTTACCGAGTGACGTCCAACGAATTTGAAGATCGACCCTGTTTTTTAATGGGACCACATTCTTTTTGACCGCAGGTGTCGCACCGGAGCAACATCGTGCAATGCAACAAAAAAGGCGGCTGTCGCCAGCCGCCTCGTTTGATCCGAAAAGGATAGCCTCGCCTTACTTGGGCGACAGCACCATCAGCATCTGCCGGCCTTCCATGCGCGGATAGGCTTCAACCTTCGCCACTTCGGTCGTATCCTGCGCCACGCGCTGCAACACCGCCATGCCGAGCTGGCCATGGCTGAGTTCGCGGCCGCGGAAACGCAGCGTCACCTTAACTTTATCGCCCTCACCGATGAACTCATGCACCTTCTTCATCTTGGTGTCATAGTCATGGTCGTCGATGTTCGGACGCATCTTGATCTCCTTGATCTCCTGCGTCTTCTGCGACTTGCGCGCGAGGTTGGCCTTTTTCTGGGCCTCGTACTTGAACTTGCCGACGTCCAGATACTTCGCGACCGGCGGGTCAGCGTTGGGTGACACCTCAACCAGATCGAGACCCAGCTCCTGCGCAGCCGCCATCGCCTCGCGCGTGTACATCACGCCGAGATTCTCGCCCTCGTGGTCGATCACGCGGACCTTGGGGCTTTGGATCCATTCGTTGAAACGAGGACCGTTCATCGGCGGCGCCTGATTGGGTCGGCGCATCGTGGGAGGACGTATGGGTATAGCTCCTGTGTATCTGAATGTCAGTATATAGTGGACTTGCGTCGATTGTGAAAGGTCGGTGCCGATACGATCGGTCGTTATACCGGCATGGCCGCCAGCGTGCTCTTGGCGGGCGCGAAGAAATACTCGCCACCGCGGTGACTGACGAACTCTTCGAAGGTCGCTGGCGTCGTCGGCGTATCGCGCACTCCCCATTTTCCAGGAATCTGCAAAGGCACGGCCGCGGCAGTGCCGCGCTGGCCGATGATCGGATCGCGGCCCGTCCCGGCCGCCACGAAACCGGCGGCATTGGCCCAGCTCTGTTGCGTGAATTCAAAACCCGTCGCCAGATCGCGGTGATATGCCATGAACATCAGCCCAACACCGCCTGGTGGCTCGTTGCTGGGATCGGTGACGCGGTTGCGACGGCCATAGGTCATCCCCCGTCGCGCCATGATGTGCGATCGCTCTTCATGATCGTTCGGCAGTCCGAATTGACGGCGCACGTCACCGCGCGGGTTCGTCTTGCGGATATGGGCGTGGAGCGGGCATCGCAATCCATCCGGATCGGCTGCATAATCGAAATTGTTCATCACTGGATTGTCACCACCGGGATCGCGCTGACTGACGACCGGCGTCCCGTCCTCGAACCGGCCGACCAACATGGCGCCGGCGAGTTCGCCCAGCCCAGTTTCGTCCGCCAATTCCTCCTCGATCCGTTTCTTGAAGGCCGCGACATTCTGTTCGAGTTTGCGGAACACGAAATAGCTGCCGAAGGCGGTGCCGCGATGCGGCGATCCCGGATCAGGCACCAGCACCTGTCCGATCGGAAACTCCGGATTCCACACGCTGATGCCGTCGCTCTCGTCCGCCTCGCGCCGGACCAGTTCCTTCAGCATCAACGGCTGGCTGCGGCCATCGACATAACCGAAATGCTCGATCCCCTCGATCTTGTGGATGCCGCTTTCGTCGGTGCCGTTGTCGCGAAAGATCGCGCGGCCCGTCTCGGCGGCAACGACACGGGCGCGCCGCCCCATCAACTGGCGGATCGCCTTCTCGGCGGTGCGAACCTCCGTCGATCCCCAGCTCCGGCGCGAATCGGGGTTACCGCCGATCAGGATCATCGCATCGATCCGTTGCCGGTACGGCTCCTCCAGCGCGGCAGGCGCGGGGTCGTTGAGGATCGTCCGGCGAGCCAACATACCCTGATCGAAGGCGCCCCCGTCGGACGGGCGTTTCGACAATTGCAGGGCCGCATAACCGGCGGACGACAGCATGAACGCCACGAAGGGCGGTGCGGATGGCCCGCCATGCCGAAAGGCCTTCGCCGCCTGCAACTGAGCGCGGGCAGAAGTAATGTGGTTATTCAGATCACGAACGAAGGCGCGACCCTTTTTCGGATCGTCGAATTTCAGGAAAAGATGTCGAGTCGATTTGCGACCATGGCCATCGAGAATATTTCCCTGAAGATCTTCAAGCATCTTCAACTGTTCGGAATTCGCGCTGGTCCATTCCAGTGCATGGGTCAGATCGATCGCCATTCCCCGTCTCCTCGCTGTTCCGGTTATTTACCAGAAACAGAAGAAGACGGGTGCACATCAGTCGATAACAAATCTCAGTTATTACTATTCCGCATGTCGGGGGCCAGTGCTTCGCGGCGCAACATATCGATCGCGTCGTCCAGCGTCAGTATTTCCTGACCCTGACTACCCAGGCGGCGCAGTGCGACCTTGCCTTCCTCGGCCTCACGCTTTCCCACCACCAGTAGGTTTGGCACCTTGGCCAGCGAATGCTCGCGCACCTTGTAGTTGATCTTTTCGTTGCGTAGATCGGATTCGACGCGGATGCCCACCGCCTTCAACCGGGCGACGACATCACGCGCGTAATCGTCCGCGTCCGACACGATCGTCGCCACCACCGCCTGCACCGGCGACAGCCATAGCGGGAAGCGACCGGCATGGTGTTCGATCAGGATGCCGATGAATCGCTCGAACGTCCCCAGGATCGCACGGTGGAGCATGACCGGGCGATGCCGGTTGCCGTCTTCGCCGACATAGGATGCGTCGAGCCGGTCGGGCAGCACCCGGTCCGACTGGATCGTGCCGACCTGCCACGTGCGCCCGATCGCGTCGGTCAGGTGGAATTCCAGCTTGGGTGCATAAAACGCACCCTCGCCCGGCAACTCCTCAAACTTTTCCTTGATCGTGTCGGACAGCGTCGACTGCATCACCGCCTCGCGCAGCTCCGCTTCCGCCTTGTCCCACATCGCGTCGTCGCCGAAACGTTTGTCGGGACGCAGCGCCAGCTTCACCGCATAATCCTCGAAGCCGAGATCCTTGTAGACGCTGTCGAGCAGCTCGCAGAATTTGCGGACCTCGCCCACCAACTGGTCCTCGCGCACGAAGATATGCGCGTCGTCCTGTGTGAACTGGCGTACCCGCATAATGCCGTGCAGCGCGCCGTGGGGCTCGTTGCGGTGGCAGCAGCCGAATTCCGCCATGCGGATCGGCAAGTCGCGATACGACTTGATCCCCTGTTTGAAGATCAGGACGTGCGCCGGACAGTTCATCGGCTTCAGCGCCATAAGGTCGCCTTCGCCCGACAACACGGCACCGTCGTCTTCCGTATTTGGAATCTCGTCCGGCACGACGAACATGTTCTCGCGATACTTGCCCCAGTGGCCGGACTGCTCCCACTGGCGCGCGTCCATCAGCTGCGGCGTCTTCACTTCCTCATAATCGGCGGCATCCAGCCGGCGGCGCATATACGCCTCCATCTGCCGCCACAAAACGAAGCCCTTGGGGTGCCAGAACACCGAACCCTGCGCCTCCGACTGGAGGTGGAACAGGTCCATCTCCTGCCCGATCTTGCGGTGGTCGCGCTTGGCCGCCTCCTCCAGCCGGAACAGATGCTGGTCGAGCTGCTTCTTATTCAGCCAGCCGGTGCCATAAATGCGGCTGAGCATCGCGTTCTTCTGGTCGCCGCGCCAATAGGCGCCCGACACGCGCGTCAGCTTGAACGCCTGCGGGTCCAGTTTCCCGGTCGAGGCCATGTGTGGCCCCCGGCACATGTCGAGCCACTGGCCCTGACGATAAATCGTTAGTTCCTCACCCTCGGGCAGTTCGGCGGCCCATTCGGCCTTGAACGTCTCGCCCTGTTCGGTCCACCGGTCGATCAGCTGCTGACGCGACCAGACCTCGCGCACGAACGGCTCGTTGCGGGCGATGATCGCGCGCATCTCCGCCTCGATCGCGGGCAGATCGTCCTCGGTAAAGGGCCGATCCTTTGGCGCGAAGTCGTAATAGAAGCCGTCGTCGGTCGCCGGGCCGAACGTGATCTGCGTGCCGGGGAAGAGATGCTGCACCGCCTCAGCCATCACATGCGCCAGATCGTGGCGAACCAGTTCCAGCGCATCGGTTTCATCCCGCGCCGTCACCAGCGCCAGTGCGGTGTCACCCTCGAACGGCCGGCTCAGGTCGCGCACCTGCCCATCGATCCGCGCCGCCAGCGCCGCCTTGGCCAGGCCCGGGCCGATCGCGGCGGCTACGTCCGCGGGGGTAGTTCCGGGCGCAACCTCGCGGACGGAACCGTCGGGCAGCGTGATGCGGAACATGGCGGACATGGAGAAACTCGCAACAGACAAGAGGGGCGCGGCTTATGCCGCCCAGCGGGGCATACAGGCAAGCGCCGCGGGTGTCACCCGATCCGGCGCCTGACGGCATCGCGGGCGAGACTGGCAAACCAGCGATCGACCACCGGCTGTGGTTGGCGGCTGCCCGCGACATAGGCGACGATCAGGATTGGCTTGCCCGACGGCGGCAGCAACAGGCCGACGTCACCCGCCGCATTGCGATCGATCCGGGTCGGCCGGTCGGTCGTATAGGTGCCGGTCTTGTGTCCGGCCCGCCATCCCGCCGGCAATCCCGCTGGCAGACGATCGGCGCCGGTCTTGCACGCCAGCAGCCAGTCGGTCAGCCGGTGCCGCGATCCTCGCGACAACACCGCGCCGAACAGCAACCGGTCGAGCGTCCCCAGCATCGCCGCCGCGTTCGTCGTATCGCGCGGATCGCCCGGCGGCACACGGTTGAGCGCGGGCTCGTTCCGGTCGAGCCGGGTGATCGGATCGCCGGCCCGTCGCAGCCATGCCGTCAGTCCTTCCGGTCCGCCGACCACGGGCAGCAACAGGTTGGCCGCGCTGTTGTCGCTGACCGTCACCGCCGCCTCGCACAGATCCTTGATGCTGAGCGAAGCCCGATCGCCGCCGGCCGCCGTCAGCGCCGCACGAACCGTCGGGGCGTACCCCAGCAGGTCGTCCGGCCCGAAAGAAATCCGCTGGCTCAGCCGTTCCAGCCCGCGATCGGTGCGCGCCAGCACGCATGCCACCAACAGCCATTTGAACGTCGAACACATCGGCATGCGGTCGTTGACGTTTACGCCGGAAAAGCGGCCCGTAGCCTTGTCGAGCGTCGCCCACGCCGTCACCACCCCCGGCGCGGTCACGCCGAGCGCGGGCGCGGCGACCCCCGCCATGACGCCGCCAATCATGACGCGCCGGGTCATCAGGCCATCGAAGGTCAAACGCTCCGTCATCAGGCGATGCCGAACGGCACGACCATGTTGGACTGCGCATGGCCGATCTGCGCGCGCCCCAGATACGGCACGCCCATGTCGCGGCACCAGCGATCCATCATGAACTCCAGCGTCTCGCCCCAGGGTGGCTCGTTCGCCTGAATGTCGTTGACCAGCCCCAGCCGCACCCCCGCCACGCCCTTCAACTGGGTGGCGTTGGCGATCGTGAAGAGCATGCGATCGACATTATACAGCGGCTCCGACACCTCCTCGATCATCAGGACGTGATCCGCCAGATCAGGCAACCACGGCGTCCCCACCAGCGCCTGCAGGATGGCGAGGTTGAACGCCACCGCCGGTCGCCCCGCCAACCCCGGCTCCAGTCCCTGCTGGTCGCGCCGCAGTAACCAACCGAGCGTCCGTGCGACCGTCTCGTCACCCTTGGCGCGGTTGATGTCGGCCGCCATCGGCGCATGTACCGGCCGACCGATCCCGCGTGTGTAGAGCGCGGCGAGCAGGAATCCGACATCGGAATAGCCGGCATAGCTCTTGTTCCGCGCGGCCGGCGCCAGTTTGGGCATCACCTCCGCCAAGATGCGGTTCGATCCATAGCCACCACGGGCGAACCAGACCGCGCCGAACGACGGATCGTTCGCCACATCCAGAAACGCCGCCGCCCGCACCGCGTCCGACCCGGCGAAATGCCCCTCGCTCATGAAGCATTGCGGATGAAATACCAGATCGATCTCCGGATAGGCGATCGCCGCAAAGGCACCGGCCCGCGCCGCCACGATGGGATCGATCGGCCGTCCGGGCGCCACCACGCCTATCCTCAACACTCTTCCCCAACGCTTGCCCCGGTCCGCCGATCTCGATAGCCCGCCTGCATGGAGCACGGCAAATTCTTCTTCGTGGGGCTCGGTGGATCGGGCATGATGCCGCTGGCGATGATCGTCCGCGCGCGGGGCGGTGACGTCGCCGGATCGGATCGCGGTTTCGATGCCGGTCGCAGCACGCCGAAGTTCGACGCCTTGGCCGCCGCCGGTATCCGCCTGTTCCCGCAGGACGGCAGCGGCATCGCCGCCGACCGTCTGGTCGTCGCCTCCGCCGCGATAGAGGATAGCGTTCCGGACATCGCCAGCGCCCGCCGTTTGGGCGCGCCGCGCGCCACCCGCGCCGAACTGCTCGCGCGCCTGTTCAACGAGGCCGCGCTGCCGATAGGTGTCGCCGGCACCAGCGGCAAATCGACCGTAACCGGCATGATCGGCTGGATCCTCCACGCCACCGGCCGCGATCCGACGGTAATGAACGGCGCGGTGATGAAGGACTTCGTCCGTCCCGACACACCGTTCGCCAGTGCGCTGGTGGGCAGCGGCGACGCGTTCGTCAGCGAAGTGGACGAAAGCGACGGCTCGATCGCGCTCTATTCGCCAAGCATCGCCGTGCTGAACAATGTCAGCCTCGACCATAAATCGCTCGACGAGCTTCGTCAGTTGTTCGGTGACTTCGCGGCCAAGGCGACGACGACGATCGTCAATATCGGCGATCCAGAGGCCGCCGCGCTGGCCGCCACGCTACCGGCCAAGACGCTGGTGACCGTCGCGATCGAATCGCCCGCTGATCTGATGGCGGAGAATCTGTCGCCCGAACCCTTCGCAATCGGGTTCGATCTGGTCATACGCGACGCACGACACCGGGTGCGGTTGTCGGTTCCCGGTCGCCACAACGTCGCCAATGCGCTGACCGCGATTGGTGCGGCAGTCGCGGCGGGGGTGGATCGCGATGAGGCGGTCGCGGCGATCGCCGGCTTCACCGGCCTGCGCCGCCGTTTCGATCTGGTCGGCGAGGCGGCCGGTGTCGCGGTGATCGACGATTTCGGGCATAATCCCGATAAGATCGCCGCCACACTCGATACGCTGCACGCGCATCCCGGCCGGCTGCTGATCCTGTTTCAGCCGCACGGTTATGGTCCGCTGAAGGTCATGGGCCATGAACTGGCGCGCACCTTTGCCGAGCGGATGGCGCCCGACGACGTATTGACGATGCCCGACCCCGTCTATTTCGGCGGCACCGTCAAGCGCGAGGTCGGCAGCGCCGACATCGTCGCGGCGGTTGCGAAAGCGGGAAGACAGGCGTGGCACGACCCCGACCGCGCCGATGCCGCCCGCCGGCTGGTCGAACTGTCGCGACCGGGCGACCGCATCATCGTGATGGGCGCACGCGACGACACGCTGAGCACATTGGCCGCCGATATGCTTACCCGGTTGGGCGATTAGGCCGCGCGACGGTTGCCCTGCCGCATCCGCTTCACCGCGTACATCGCCTGATCCGCCTGCGCGATCAGGCGTTCAAAGCCATCCGCGATGGCCCCCTCCGCCAGCCCGATACTCAGCGTCGGGCGCGGCGAGAGGTTTGTGCAACGGCCGATTTCCTGATCGAAGCGAAGCTCGATCGCGTCCGCCAGCGCCCGCGCTTCTTCGTGCGACAGGCGCGGCATCACGCCCAGAAACTCGTCGCCGCCGGTCCGGACCAGCGATCCACGCGAGCCGAGCACCAGCTGGCCGGTTTCCGCCAACAGGCGCAGCGCCGTATCGCCCACCGCATGGCCTTCGACATCATTCAACGCCTTGAACCGGTCGACGTCGATCATCATCACCGCAACCTGCCCGTCCAGCCGCTGGCGCAACTGCGCCAGCCCCATTCGGTTCAACGCGCCGGTCAGTGCATCGTGACACGCCAGATCGGCCAGCGATCGGTGGCTCCGCTCGGCATCCAGCAGCAGCAACGAGAATCCACGAAACACGATGAAGGCGATGGCGCTGGCTGCCAGCCACGACGCCAGGTCATCCGCCGGCCCCAGCAGCGTCGGTCCGATCCGGCCCGTCGCCGCCAGCCATGCGCGCCCCACGAACAACGGCACCGTCGCCCCGAACAGAAACGCCATCAGCCATGAATTTTGCAGTCCCTGCCGCTGCGCCATCCGCACCGCCATATAGGCGACCGCCAGATCGCAGCACGCCCGAACCGCGCACAGATAGGCTATCCGTCCTACAAACGCCTGCGGATCGCGCGACAGAAACAACGGCACCGCCGCGATTGCAACCAGGATCATCAACGGCGCCGCCCTCGCCTGCGGACGCTCGAAGACGCGGACGCCCTGCAACACCATCGCATAGCCGATGATCGACAATATGTTGGGGATGAACACCGGCATGGCGATCGACCTCACGTCGAATATGGCCACCATCAAGCTGCTGCAGCCGACCGCAATATGGCCGAAGCCCCACCACGCCGCCCAGGGGGCAAGGCGCCCGGTCAGCCAAGGAATTAGGTGCAGGACGCCCGCCACCGCAGAAGCGAGTGCAGCCACCGCATAGAGGGTGCCCATGTCGAGAACCATGTCGTTCCTTGGTCGCCCTGCGCGACCCGAATCACTCTAACATGGATTGGTTATCACGTCGTTGTCGCCACGGCGTCATAAACGGCGCGCCTTGATTCTGGCGATGATCTACCGCGCGTTTCCACTGGGCGGCCTGCATCGGCGATGGCAAAGCGTATCTTATGACACCTCCTGCCGCCCCCCGCCCGCGCCTCGCTTTCCATCACACACATGGCACCGGCCCGACCATCGTCTTCCTGCCCGGCTACGCGTCCGACATGAACGGGACGAAGGCGATCGCGCTGGAGGGATGGGCAAAGGCCAATGGTCGCGCCTTCGTCCGCTTCGATTACGCCGGCTGTGGTCAGAGCGAAGGCGCCTTTGCCGATCAGACGCTGGCCGGATGGCGCGACGACGTGCTGGCGATCCTGGACGATGTGGCGACGGGGCCGGTGGTGCTGGTCGGATCGTCGATGGGTGGCTGGCTGATGGTGCTGGCGGCACGCGCGCGGCCAACCCAAGTCGTGGCGCTCGTCGGTATCGCGCCGGCACCCGATTTCACCGACTGGGGCTTCACCATCGATGAAAAGATGACGATGCTGAACCACGGTAAGCTGGAACGCGCTAATCCCTATGGTCCCGAACCCACGCTCTATACCCGCGCCTTTTGGTCGTCGGGGGAAGCGAACCGGCTGATGTTCGGGCCGATCGCGTTCGACGGTCCGGTCCGCCTGTTACAGGGGCAGGCGGATACCGACGTACCCTGGCAGCGCACGATGCAGTTAGCGGACCTGATCCGTTCAGCCGATGTGCAGACCATGCTGGTCAAAGACGGCGACCACCGCCTGTCGCGCGCGTCCGATATCGCGCTGCTGATCCGCGCGGTCGAGGATGTGACGCGATGATTGCTGCCCTTTCGCTGCTGGCCGCACAGGTCGCCGGCCCGCCCGCCCCGCCGCCGACCGAGTCCTGCGCCGCCCTGGCGGCACGCGATCCGGCCAGCGCGCGGGGCAATGCCGAACGCTGGCGCCTCGCCGGGGGTGGACCGATGGCGCGTCAGTGTATGGGTCTGGCCTGGGCGAAGGACGCGCGCTGGCTGGATGCCGCCGCCAGTTTCGAACAAGCCGCTCACGAGGCAGAGGTGGCGCGCGATCCCGCCGCCGCGACCTATTGGGCGCAGGCCGGCAACGCATGGCTGGCCGCGGCCGATCCGACCAAGGCCCGCACCGCGCTCGATGCCGCACTGGCCGCCGGTACGCTGACCGGTCTCGATCTGGGGGAGGCGCAACTCGATCGGGCACGCACGCTCGTCGCCTTGCAACAGCCGGCGGCCGCGCGGCTCGATCTCGATTCAGCGCTGCGTAATGCGCCCGACGACCCGCTCGCCTGGCTGTTGTCGGCGACGCTTGCCCGGCGGATGGGCGACCTGCCCCGCGCGAGCACCGATCTGGACGAAGCGCTGAAACGTTCACCCGACGATGCGGCGGTCCAATTGGAGGCAGGCAATCTCGCCGCGCTCACCGGCGACGAGACCGCCGCGCGGCGCGCGTGGGGAGAAGCCGCCCGGCTGGCGCCGACCCTGCCCGCCGGCCGCAGCGCCACCGCCGCGCTCGCCCAGTTCGGCAGCACCGGCTCGCACTAGGGATATGTTCGACCGCCGGGGGGTTGAAGCGCTATACTGACCACCGGAGAGACGATGCGCTACCTACACACCATGATCCGCGTGACCGACCCCGACGCGACGATCCGATTCTTCGAACTGCTAGGGCTGAAAGAAGCCCGCCGCATGGAGAACGAGAAGGGTCGTTTCACGCTGATCTTTCTGTCCGTGCCCGGCGACGAGTCGGCGGAGGTCGAGTTGACCCACAACTGGGACCCGGAGGAATATCAGGGCGGCCGCAACTTCGGCCACCTCGCCTACCGGGTCGATAATATCTATGACACGTGCCAGCGGTTGATGGATGCCGGCGTCACGATCAACCGGCCGCCACGTGACGGCCACATGGCATTCGTGAAGACGCCCGACGGCATCTCGATCGAACTGTTGCAGGACGGCTCCCTGCCCCCGGCCGAGCCGTGGGCATCGATGCCCAACACCGGAACTTGGTGAAATGACCGCCACGCCCCCGCTTCAGATCGTCGCGGTGCCGGTGCTGACCGACAATTACGCATGGCTGATCTATGATCCGAAGACCGATGACGCCGCCGTCGTCGATCCGGGCGAAGCCGCGCCGGTCCTTGCCGCCGCGACGGAGCGGGAGTGGCACATCTCTCAGGTGTGGACGACGCACTGGCACCCCGATCACACCGGCGGCAATGCCGACATGAAGCGGACCGGCGTAACGATCACCGGTCCGCACGCCGAAAAGGAGCGCATCCCGACGCTCGACACCTTCGTGCGTGAAGGCGATGTGATCCGGCTGGGCAGCCACACCGGCAAGGTGCTGGCAGTTCCCGGCCATACCGCCGGCCATGTCGCGTTCCATTTCGCCGACGATGCGATCCTGTTCACCGGCGACACGCTGTTCGCGATGGGATGCGGCAAATTGTTCGAAGGGACGCCCGCCGAGATGTGGGCGAACATGGAACGCTATGCCGCGATGCCCGCCGACACGGTCGTCTATTGCGGTCACGAATACACCAAGTCGAACGCGGCCTTCGCCGCCCATGTCGAACCGGACAACGCCGCGATCGCCGATCGTCGCGCGGCCGTCGATGCCCTGCGCGCCCGTAACGAACCGACTGTGCCAACCACAATCGGTCAGGAACGCGACACCAACCCCTTCATGCGCGCCGGCTCCGCGGCACGGTTGGGTGAGCTTCGCACGCAAAAGGACGGCTTCGTGGCTGACCCGCCGTCTTAACTGGAGAATGTCGATGCGATCCCTGTTGATCCCCCTCGCCGCGATGACGCTGGTCGGTTGCGCCGGCAGCGGTTCGCGAACGCCCGACAAGCCGCTGGGCGAACAGATATCGTACGACAGCGGCCAGAAACTCGATCAGGCGCTGGCGGGCCTGACACCCGGCAAACCGGAAAGCTGCCTGCCCCAGACCCGCACGCCGTCCAGTTCCTCGTATGGACGCACGATCGTCTATCGATACAGCCGTAACCTGATGTACCGCAACGACATGGGTCCGGGCTGCGAGCGGATGGGCAATTCCGGGGACGTCATGGTCGCCAGCACGCCATTGGGTCGGTTTTGCCGCGGGGACATCGTCCGTCTGGTCGATCGGGTATCCGGCTTCCCGACCGGCAGTTGCTCGTTCGGCGATTTCATCCCTTATCGAAAGGCCCGCTGATGCACCGGAACGTCGCATTCGCACCCCTGGCGCTCGTTACGCTCGCCATCCCGTCGTCGGCCGCCGAAAAGGATTTCCTCGCCGGTCGCGTGGCGGGAAAGCCGGTCACCTGCATCGATCCGCAGATGAACAACGGACCGACGATCATCGATGCGGACACGATCCTCTACAACGCCAATGGCCGGCGCCTGTATCGCACCGGTCCGGTGGGGAAATGCCCGTCGCTGCGGCCGATGACTACGCTGATCGTCGAAATCCGATCGGGTCAGCTTTGCCGCAACGACCTGTTCCGGGTGCTGGAACCCGGCACCAGCATTGCTTCGGCCTATTGCCGCTTCCGCGACTTCACGCCGTATGAGAAGCCGAAGAAGCCCTGACACGTCGTTGTTGCCAGCGCAGCGAGGCAACGACGAACGGTTTAAAAATGGCTGTTACTACAACACGAACCGGCTGAGGTCGGTGTTGCGCGCGATGCTGGCGAGCTGCTTGTCGACATAGGCCGCATCGATCGTCAGCGTCTCGCCTTGCCGATCTTCCGCGCCGAAGCTGATCTCCTCGAGCAGCTTTTCCATCACCGTCTGCAACCGACGTGCACCGATATTCTCAATCTCGCCGTTCACCTCGGCCGCGATCCGCGCGACCGCGGCGATGCCGTCTTCGGTGAACGCCACCGTCACGCCCTCGGTGCCGAGCAGCGCGCGATACTGCGCCGGCAACGATGCCTTGGTGTCGGACAGGATCGCCACGAAATCCGCCTCGGTCAGCCCCTTCAGCTCGACGCGGATCGGCAGGCGTCCCTGCAATTCGGGCAGCAGGTCCGATGGCTTGGCGACATGGAACGCGCCGCTGGCGATGAACAGCACATGGTCGGTCTTCATCGGCCCGTATTTCGTCGCGACCGTGGTGCCTTCAATCAGCGGCAACAGATCGCGCTGCACGCCCTCACGGCTCACCGACCCGCCGCCACGATGCTCGGACATCGCGATCTTGTCGATCTCATCGAGGAAGACGATGCCGTTCGCCTCCGCATCTGCCAGTGCGAACCGACTGACCTCGTCCTGATCGAGCCGCTTGTCCGCCTCTTCCTCGACCAGCTTTTCCCAGGCAGCCCGCACCGTCAGCTTGCGTCGCTTCAACTGCTGGCCGCCGCCAAACGATTTCATCATCTCGCCGAGATTTATCATCTGCGGCGCGCCACCCGGCACCTCGAAGGGCATCGCCGGCGCCTGTTCCAGTTCGATCTCTATCTCGCTCTGGTCGAGATGCCCATCGGCGAAGCGCTGCTTGAAGCTCTCACGCGTCGCCTGGCTGGAATCCTTTCCGACCAGCGCATCCAGCAGCCGGCCCATCGCCGCCTCTTCGGCCTTGTCCTTCACCGCGATACGGCGGCGTTCCTTCTCCAGCCGGATCGCCTCCTCGACCAGATCACGCGCGATCTGCTCCACGTCGCGGCCGACATAGCCAACCTCGGTGAATTTGGTCGCCTCGACCTTCACGAACGGCGCATCGGCCAGCTTCGCCAGACGCCGGCTGATCTCCGTCTTGCCGCACCCGGTGGGCCCGATCATCAGGATGTTCTTCGGTGTCACCTCATCGCGCAGGTCGGCCGACAGTTGCTGCCGCCGCCAGCGGTTGCGCAGCGCCACCGCCACCGCGCGCTTGGCGTCGGCCTGACCGATGATGTGGGCGTCAAGCGCGGCGACGATCGCCTTGGGGGTAAGCTGTTCGTTCATGATCTACTCGCTCCCCTCCCGCTTGCGGGAGAGGCTGGGGGTGGAAAAGCCACGGGCGGTTAGGTTTCGGGGCAATGCCCTCCCCCTGCCCCTCCCGCGAGCGGCATGGGAGTTCAGGTCGCGCTATCCATCACTTCAACCGTCAGCCGGTCGTTCGTATAAACGCAAAGCTGCGCCGCGATCGCCATCGCCTTGCGGCACACCGTCTCGGCATCCGCTTCGTAATCGACCAGCGCCCGCGCCGCGGCCAGCGCATAGTTGCCGCCCGACCCAATCGCCGCGACGCCCGCTTCCGGTTCCAGCACGTCGCCGTTACCGGTCAGGATCAGCGTCACGTCCTTGTCGGCGACGATCATCATCGCCTCCAGATTGCGGAGATATTTGTCGGTGCGCCAGTCCTTGGCCAGCTCGACCGCCGCGCGCAGCAATTGACCCTGATGCTGTTCCAGCTTGCGTTCCAGCCGCTCGAACAACGTAAAGGCGTCCGCGGTCGCACCGGCGAACCCGCCGATCACCGATCCGTCACCCAGCCGCCGCACCTTGCGCGCATTGGGCTTCATCACCGTCTGGCCCATCGATACCTGGCCATCGCCGATCAGCACGACCTTGCCACCGCGTCGCACCGAAAGGATCGTCGTGCCATGCCAAACCGGCATGGAGTTATTGTTACCGCTCATGCGACGGATATGGGGCGCCGTGCGGCGGGATCAATCGCCGCACGGTGCAAGGGTTCGCGTTACGAAACCAGCTTGTCGACCTTCGACTGCAACTGAGCCAGCGACGCCTTCAAGGCGGCGATCTCGTCGTCCTTGCTTTCCGAAGTGGCGGTTTCTGTCGCTGTCGGTGCGGCAGCAGGTGCGGCGCCGGGCACCCCGCCGATTGGCGGCTTAAATGCACTGGCCGCCGCATCGAACATCGCCAGATTACGCTTAGCCAATTCGGCGAACGGCGTCTGCGCGAAGGCTCCTTCGACGGCGGAGCGGAACTGGTCCTGATTGCGCCGGAAATTGTCCATCGATTCGGCCAGATAACCCGGCACCATGCCCTGCATCGAATCGCCGTACATCGAGATCAGCTGGCGTAGGAAGCTGACCGGCAGCATCGCCTCGCCCCGGCTTTCCTCTTCCATGATGATCTGGGTAAGGACGTTGTGCGTGATGTCCTCATCGGTCTTCGCGTCGACGACCTTGAAATCACGCCCCTCGCGCGTCATCGTCGCCAGATGTTCGAGCGTAATGTAGGATGATGTTTCGGTGTTGTAGAGCCGACGGTTGGCGTACTTCTTGATGGTGACGATACCGGTGGTGTTCTGCTTCTTCATGGCTCTCCCCTTCCATGTCTTATGACGAGCCTACACGCCGCGATACCGCGCCGCAACATGCACCACGCCCGCTGCCCTTATTCATGGCCATGCTGCGCAACGAGACCGCAGCATCGCCCTACCGCCGCCGCGCCGCGCTGGCCGGTCTGACGGCGTATCAGAATGCCGATCGCCCGCCCCGGCCGCCCGCGCTGCCGATGCAGCATCGCCACGGCAGGGCCACATTGAACGGCACTGGCGGCGCAGGCCGGCCGGTGGTGCTGATCCCCTCACTCATTAATCCCTCGACCATCCTAGACCTCACGACCGAACAATCACTGGTGCGCTGGCTGGGGGATCGGGGTCATGCCGCCTGGCTGCTGGACTGGGGTGTACCAACGCCCGACGACCGCGATCTCGATATCGCCGGCCATGTCGAACAGCTGCTACTCCCACTACTCGTCCGGCTGGACGAGGCACCTGTTCTGGTCGGCTATTGCCTCGGCGGCACCATGGCAATGGCCGCCGCCGCGCTACATCCCGTCGCCGGCCTCACCACCATCGCCGCGCCATGGCATTTCGCCGGCTATGGCGAGGCCCGCGCGCCGCTCGCCCGATTATGGAACGGCGCGCGCGACGCCTGCGCGGCGATGGGCCTCGTGCCGGTGGAGTTGCTGCAGACCGGTTTCTGGACGCTCGACGCCGCCCGCACCATCGCCAAGTACGAAGCGTTCGCCACCGCCACCGGCGATGCCGCCCGCGCCTTCGTCCGGCTGGAGGACTGGGCCAATGCCGGCGCGCCCCTAACCTACGCCGCCGGACGTTCGCTGTTCGAGGACATGATCGCCGCCGACCTGCCCGGCACCGGCGCCTGGCAGGTCGGTGGCCGCGCAATCGTGCCACAAGCCCTGACCTGCCCGATGGTCGAATTCGTCTCGCTGCCCGATCGCATCGTCCCCGCCGCCACCGCGATCGGCCTGCCCGACCGGCGCGACGTCGCCGCCGGCCATGTCGGCATGATCGTCGGCGGCAAGGCACGCAACCAGCTATGGCATCCGCTTGCCGACTGGATCGCCGGCCTTCCTCCGCCTAGATAGAACCCAACAACGGATTCGAGAGGATAGCTTCATGACCGCACCCACCGATATCGTCATCGTCGCCGCCAAGCGCACGCCCGTCGGCAGCTTCCTCGGCGCGTTCGCCACCACCCCGGCGCATGAACTGGGCCGTGTCGCGATCGAGGCCGCGCTGACGCAGGCGGGCATCGCCGGCGAAGACGTATCGGAAGTCATCATGGGTCAGGTCCTCACCGCCGCGCAGGGCCAGAACCCCGCGCGTCAGGCATCGATGGCCGCCGGGGTTCCCAAGGAAGTGCCCGCCTGGGGCGTCAACCAGGTCTGCGGATCGGGTCTGCGCGCGGTGGCGCTGGCTGCACAGGCGGTGGCGACCGGCGATGCCACCATCGTTGTCGCGGGCGGACAGGAATCCATGTCGCTCTCCACCCACGCCCAGAATATGCGTGGCGGCACCAAGATGGGATCGGTCAGTCTCGTCGATACGATGGTGCATGACGGCCTGACCGACGTCTTCAACGGTTACCACATGGGCATCACCGCCGAAAATCTCGCCGAGCAATATCAGGTGACGCGCGGCGAGCAGGACGCCTTCTCCGTCGCCTCGCAGAACAAGGCCGAGGCCGCGCGCGGATCGGGCCGATTCAAGGATGAAATCGCGACCGTCACCATCAAGGGCCGCAAGGGTGACACCATCGTCGCCGATGACGAATATATCCGCGCCGGCGCCACCCTCGACAGCGTCTCGGGCGTCCGCCCCGCCTTCAAGAAGGACGGCACCGTCACCGCGGCTAACGCCTCCGGCCTGAACGACGGCGCCGCCGCCATCGTCGTAACTAGCCGCGCCGAGGCTGACAAGCGCGGCCTGACGGTGCTCGCCACCATCAAGAGCTGGGCATCGGCGGGTGTCGATCCGTCGGTGATGGGCATCGGCCCCGTTCCCGCGACGAAGCGGGCGCTCGCCAAAGCCGGCTGGACCGTCGCCGACCTCGACCTGATCGAAGCCAACGAAGCCTTCGCTGCGCAGGCCCTGTCGGTCGGCAAGGAACTGGGCTTCGACTCCGACAAGGTCAACGTCAACGGCGGCGCCATCGCGATCGGCCACCCGATCGGCGCCAGCGGCGCCCGCGTGCTGACCACGCTCATCTACGAAATGGGCAAGCGCGATGCGAAGAAGGGTTTGGCCACGCTGTGCATCGGCGGCGGCATGGGCATCGCGATGTGCTTGGAACGGTGAACGGAAGATTGCGGGTGCGTTACGAATATGTTGCAATGCTGCAACATCCATTCAGCAATCTGTAAGGTTGTATTAAGGCCCGCTTGCATCGATCGGGGAAAATCGGCTCACTGAGGACAGGGCACAAAGCCAATCCAAAGGGGCCGATTTTGTCGATCAACCGTTTTCTTGGCGCAACGGCGCTGGTAAGTTCCATGCTGCTGACGTCTGCAGCATTTGCTCAGTCCACGACCGGGACCGCCGGCACACAGGACAGCGTGAACATCCCAAATTCGAACCCGGCAGGTCAGACCCCGCCCGAAGAGGGCAGCAGCGATCCTGCTGAAATCCTCGTCACCGGTTCGCGTATCCGGTCGCCCAATCTCGAATCGGTTTCGCCGATCACCGTGGTGACGGGTGCTCAGCTCTTCGAGACGGGTCAGGTGTCGGTCGGCGACGTTCTCAACGAGTTGCCGCAGCTCCGCCCGACGTTCAGCCAGCAGAACTCGACCCGGTTCCTCGGCACGCGTGGCCTCAATCTGCTTGATCTCTATGGTCTCGGTTCGCAGCGTACGCTGGTGCTGGTCAATGGCCGCCGCCATGTCGGTCAGGACATTCTGCTCAACGGTGTTTCTGTCGACATCAACACGCTACCGTCCGATCTGATCGAGCGGGCCGACATCGTAACGGGCGGCCAGTCGTCGGTATATGGCTCCGACGCCATTGCCGGTGTCGTCAACTTTATCCTGAAGGACGACTATGACGGCCTGCAGATGCGCGGCCAGTCCGGCATCAGCAAGTATGGCGATGCCGCTACGCAATACGTATCACTGCTCGCCGGCAAAAATTTCGCCGATGGCCGGGGCAACATAGCCGTCGACCTGGAATTCTCGCACGCCGAACGGTATTTCGCCAGCCAGCGCCCAGCCTTCCGCCAGAACAACGGTTTCGTTACAGTTGATACGGACCCCGCCGGGTCCGTAAACGGTTCGGACGGTGTCATCGATCGCGTTTTCTTCAACGACATTCGCTCGGCAACGATCTCCACCGGCGGTCAGCTTGGTTTCCGCTACGCCAACAGCGCAACCGCGCCCTGCGGTGTCGATGCCGTCGGCAACTCGTTTACCTGCGCCTATCTGTTCCAGCCGGGCGGCACGTTGACCCCGCAGACTGGCCTCCGCGTCGGCCTCGGCCCGAACGGCAACTTCATCAACGGCAATGGCTATAGCGGTCGCGAAGGTCAGCTTTTGACCTTCACGCCGGATTTGAAGCGTTATTCGGCCAACTTGATCGGCCATTTTGAGATTTCACCGGCGCTGGTGCCGTATATCGAGGCGAAGTATAGCCGCACGGACGCTTTCGGGTCCGTCAGCGGTCCCTTCTTCTCGCAGGGCACGACTCTCAGCGACGTCACCGCGATCACCGGCTTCACTGACCGATCGCTGGTCAATGGTGGCGCCGGCGTGAACCGTGAAGGCATCCGGGTGGACAACCCATTCCTGAATGCTCAGGCGCGGGCAACCATCACTCAGCAGCTGACAGCGGCGTTGAACACCAACGTTAATCCAAACACTGGCACCTCATATGGCACCACGGCGGCTGGTGTCGCCAACCGCGCAGCCACGCTCGCGCAGATCGCCGATGGCAGCTATCGTTTCAATCTTCGGCGCAACTACGTCGATCTGGGCATTCGCGACGAAAAGATTCGGCGTGAAACGTATCGGATCGTGGGCGGCCTGCGCGGTACGTTCAACGACGACTGGAGCTATGACATCTCCGCGAACTATGGCGAGTTCAAAGAGAAGAATTTCATTCAGAACAACATCAACCGCCAGCGTTTCCTCCTGGCGAATGATACCGCCCGCAACGCCGCTGGCCAGATTGTCTGCCGTTCGCAAATCGATGCGCGCTATGCCGGGATTGATCGTGGTGGCAACCCCGCGCAGCTCGCAGCCGATGTGGCCGCGTGCGTTCCGCTCAATCCGTTCGGCGACGGTTCGATCAGCGATGCCGCCCGCCAATACCTGACAGTCGCATCCCGCGCAGAGGGCAAGATCACCCAGTTCGACGCCCTGGGTTATGTGTCGGGCGATCTCAGCCAGTTGTTTGAATTGCCGGGCGGCCCGATCAGCTTCTCGATCGGTGGCGAATATCGCCGTGAAACGAACTTCTACGATTTGGATGATCTGACGCAGGCCGGTTACGCCTTCTACAACGCCATCCCGCCGCTTAGCCCCCCCACGGCGTTCGAGGTGAAGGAAGCATTCGGCGAAATTCGCGTGCCGCTGTTGGCGAACCTCCCGCTGATCAAATCCTTGACGCTGACGGGATCGGGCCGCGTTTCGGATTACAAGGGAAGCACCGGCACCGTTTACACCTATAGCGGTGGTGCCGAGTGGCAGGTGATTGACGATTTCCGTCTTCGCGGCAGCTACTCACGCGCCGTCCGTGCACCGAACCTTGGTGAACTTTATTCGGAGCAGTCGCAAAACTTTACACCAGCACCGAATGATCCGTGCTCGGCGCGCAACTTGGCGACGGGTTCGGCAAATCGCGTAGCAAACTGCACCGCAGCAGGCCGTCCGGCTGATTACGATTTCGTATACACCTCATCGCTTGAAATCCTCAGTGGCGATAATCCAAATCTGCGCGAAGAAACGTCTGACTCGTATACGGGCGGTTTCGTGTTCACCCCGACCTTCCTGCCAGGCTTCTCGATGTCGTCAGATTCTTACGACATCACGGTAAATGACGTCATCACGTCGACTGGCACGCCGCAGCAGATCCTCAACCTCTGCTACGACTCGGCGTCGCTAAACAACGCATTCTGCGGCCTGTTCCAGCGCGCAGGCGCATCCGGCGGCCC
Source organism: Sphingomonas sp. Leaf339 (assembly GCF_001426195.1). Taxonomy (GTDB): domain Bacteria; phylum Pseudomonadota; class Alphaproteobacteria; order Sphingomonadales; family Sphingomonadaceae; genus Sphingomonas. The sequence goes on from NZ_LMRS01000045.1 coordinate 211,501, forward strand.
GCGTGGTGAACAGCCGTTCCGGGTGCTGGAAGGCTCATTACTTCAGGCATCGGCGAACTTCGCTAAGCTGAAGGTTCGCGGCATCAATACCGATGTCGCTTATCGTCACACCTTCGGTTCGACCACGTTCGACCTCTCGGCGCAGTGGACCCGCGCGATCCAGAACGACTCGTTCACCAATCCAGCCGACGTAACATTCCGCGACCGGCTTCTGGGCGAACTGGGTAACCCCAAAAACCGGGTGAACGTCAACACGTCCGCCAAGTTCGGGGCGGTCACCGTTGGTTATCAGTTCCGCTTCATCGACCGGATGTATCTGAACACGTATGAGGACTATAACGCCCTTAACGGATTGCCGCCGCAGAACACCGATTACGCACCGATCGAGCAATACCCGACGGTGACGTATCATGACGTGCGCTTGAACGTGGCGGTCAACGACCGGTTCAACACTTATATCGGTGTCGACAACGTTGGTAACAAACTGCCGCCTTACGGCCTCACGGGCGTCGGCGCCGGATCGGGCATCTACGATGTCCGCGGTCGCTTCGCCTATGTCGGCGCGGTAGCCAAGTTCTGATCATCTGATATATATTTGAGGAGGGGCCGGGATTTTATCCTGGCCCTTTTTCGTTTTTGGATCGGGTGGTCGTGCTGAACTCTCTGCTGGATCAGGTTCACATCCTGCTATCGACGGGACGCAAGGATGAAGCGATCAAACTCACTCGCGATGCTCGCGACAAGGGGGATGCGGGCGCCCAATTTCAATGGGCGATGTGGCGGCTGATCGGTGATCCGCTGCCGCGCGATCTGTCGGCTGCGCGAATATGGCTCGCTCGGGCACGGCTTGGGCAAACTGACGCCGCGGCGGTCGAAATCGCGCTGACCGCCAATGGCAGCGGCGGCCCTCAAAATTGGCAGCAAGCCAGATTGCTGTTGGATGCCGCGACGGATGACGCCGCAGAAGTACAGCGCCGGTTACTGTTGAAGATGCAACTGGATGATAGCGGTATGCCGCTCGAGGTACCGCTCGGTACACCCCTGACCGACGATAGTCGCATCGGCCGCTTCCCAGCATTTCTGTCGCCGGATGAATGTGCGCATGTAGCGCAAGCGATGGCAATGCGCATGGAGCCGGCTCTTGTGGTCGACCCCGCCACCGGCCGGCAAACGCTCCATCCGGTGCGGACGTCCGATAGCGCCGTCGTCAGTCCCACCGTGGAGAACTTGGCCTTGCGAGCGATAAATTTGCGGATCGCGGCCGCCACCTCGACCCATGTCGATCAAGGTGAACCGCTTACCATTCTCCGATATCGACGTGGGCAGCAATTCCGACCCCATCATGACGCGCTGAGTCAGACCAGAAATCAGAGGTCTATGACTATGCTGATATATCTGAACGAGGGCTTTGTCGGCGGCGAAACCATCTTTCCATCTTATGACCTGTCGATCGTGCCAAAGGGAGGCGATGCCATCTTGTTTCACAACCTCTTGAACGATGGGATGCCTGATCCCAAGATGCGTCATGCCGGTGCGCCGGTCAGACAAGGGTCTAAGTGGTTGGCAACGCGCTGGATCCGCACGCACCGATATGATCCCTGGAGAGGTCCTGAAAACATCTAAACCCAGCTGCGGGCATATCGATTACCTAGTCCCGTCAATAACTCATAAGCAGACAGTCCCGTCGCGGTACTCTGCGCAGCAAGATCATAACTTACGCCGACCCAATCCTCTTCCTCAAGCCCTTCGCTCGCAGAGCATTGCAAGATCACCAGATCCATCGAAACCCGCCCCAGCACCGGCAAGCGATGGTCCCGAAAACTGGCCGACCCAACCCCTGAAAATGCCCGGCGATAGCCATCGGCATAGCCCAAATTCACGACCGCCACCTCGGTATCCTCCGTCGCGGTCCACGTGGCGTTATATCCCACGCTTTCCCCCGCCCGCACGCTTCGGCGCTGCAGGACCTGCGCTTCCGGAAACACGACCTGTCGGATCGCCGCCGCCATCTCCGCGCGCGGCGCGCCGCCATATAGCGCCAGTCCCGGGCGGGTCAGGTCGAACGTATAATCCGTGCCCAGACCTATACCCGCGGAATTGGCCAGGCTCATCCGTCGCGCACCCGTCACCCCGGTCAGTTCCGCAAAAGTCGCACGCTGACGCTCGCTCATCGCGCGGGCAGCGTCGGTATCCTCGTCGGCGGAGGCGAGGTGGCTCATCAGAGTTTCGATCGCCAGACCGTCGAGCAGGCCACCACGAACCTTGTCGGGCGACACGCCCAACCGGTTCATGCCGGTGTCCACCATCACGTCGCACGCCCCGCCGCCCGCTTCGCGCCAGCGTGCGATTTGCTGTGCCGTGTTCAGCACCGGACGCGCGAAGCCGGCCATCGCCGCCGGCATATCCTCGGGCCGCACGCCGTGCAGGACCGACACCGGCAGGCCGAGCGGGGCCAGCGCCTGCGCCTCGCTCCACGTCGCGACGAAGAAATCGCGGCACCCCGCCGCCGCCAGCCGCTCCACCACGCCGGTCGCGCCCAGACCATAGCCATCGGCCTTCACCGCCGCCCCGCACGCCGCCCGACCGCTCAGACGATCCAGCGCGCGCCAGTTATGGACGAGTGCCTCGCTGTCGAGACGCAGGCGGAGCGGAGCGGGAATATCGATCACGTCGGCGACATAAGCCTCGCCGCCGCATCCGTCGACCTATCGGTCGATCCGCCCGACCGGCACGGGCAGTCGTCGCCCGCCTTCGTCCAACATCGCCACCCGCACGCCGAACGCCTGTTCCAGCAACGCAGGCGTCAACACCGTCGCCGCCGGCCCGAACGCCAGCACGCCGCCATCCTTCAGCAGCAGCACATCGTCCGCCGCCCGCGCCGCCTGAGCCAGATCGTGCAGCACCACGACCACGCCTGATCCGTCCCGCGCATGGGCCTGCAACCGCGCCAGCAGATCGATCTGGTGTGCCGGGTCAAGACTGGCGAGCGGCTCGTCCGCCAGTAACCAGCGCGGCTCCCCCGCCAGTACCCGCGCCAGCAACACCCGCGCTCGCTCACCGCCCGACAACTCGCCCACCGGCCGCGCCGCCAGTGTCGCGGTATCGGTCGCCGCCATCGCCCGGTCGATCGCCACGGCGTCCAAAGCCGACGGCGCCACCGATGCGCGCCGATACGGCAGGCGGCCGAGTGCCACCAACTCGCGCGCCGGCATATTCCAGTGGACCGCCGCGTCCTGCGGCAGATACCCGATCGCCCTCGCCCGTGCGCGCGCATCCATGTCGCCGACCGCCGCGCCGTCCAGCGTAACCGATCCGCTTGCCGTCACCAGCGCCGCCATCGCCTTCACCAACGTGCTCTTTCCCGCCCCGTTCGGTCCCAGGATCGCGGTGACACGCCCCGCCTCGAACCGCGCCGACACGTCGCGCAGGATCAGGCGCGTGCCCAGCGTCACCGACAGGCGATCGACGATCAGCGCCATGCCTCACCCCGCGATCGTAGCAACAGCATCAGAAAAAACGGCGCCCCAATCAGCGCCATCGCCACGCCCAGCCGCACTTCCCCTGCCCCCGGCGCAAGCCGCACCAGCGCATCGGCGACCAGCATCAGCACCGCACCACCCAGGGCAGACGGAACCAGCAACGCCCCCGGCCGCGCCCCGAACAACGGTCTCAGCAGATGCGGCACGATCAGCCCGACGAAACCGATCACGCCGGTCGCCGCCACGCCCGCGCCCACCGCCAGTCCGGTGCCGGCCACCACCAGCGCCCGCGTCCGCCCCAGATCGACACCCAGCGATCGCGCCGCCGCCTCGCCCAGCGACAGTGCATCCAGCGACCGCGCCGTCAGCAGCAACAGGCCAGCCCCCACCACCATCGGCGGCACCGCCAGTGCTACGTCGCTCCAGCCGCGATCGGTTAGCGACCCCATCAGCCAATCCATCACCTCCGCCACCGCATAGGGATTAGGCGCGATCGAGATCACGAACGCCGTCAGCGCTCCCGCCAGACTGGCCAGCACCGTCCCCGCCAGCACGAACGTCACCGTCCCATCCGACCGCCACGTCAGCGCCGCGAGCAACGCCATCGCCCCGGCTGCCGCGACGATCGCCGCCGCGAACACACCCGCGCCCGTCGCCACCCCCGCGACGATTGCCGTCACCGCGCCCAGCGCCGCCGCCGACGACACGCCGACCACCCCCGGATCGGCCAACGGATTGCGCAGATACCCCTGCAACACCGCCCCAGACAGGCCCAGCACCGCGCCCAGCGCCAGCCCCAGCACCGCTCGTGGCAATCGCAGTTGCAGGATGATCCACCAGCGCGGATCGTCGGAGAACCACGCCGACAACGGCACGACGGACTTCCCGCACATCAACGATCCCGCGAACGACAGGATGACCAATGCCGACAACAGCGCCAGCTTCATGCCCCGGCTCATGCCAGTCCCGCCCGGATCGCCGTCAGTCGCTGCATCGCCGGGGGAATCGTCGGTCCGCCGCAATTCACCAGTTGCCGGGGGAAATCCGCCTCGACCGTATGGGGCAGCAATCGCCGGCGCAAATCGACGCCACGGCCGCCAGCCGGCGCGATCACCACCTCTGGCGGCTGCGCCACCAGCCGCTCGGCCGGCAACTGTCCGGTGAACTGCAAGCCATAACCGGCTGCCGCATTGGCAAAACCCGCCCGCGTCATCATCTCGTCGAGCAGCGTTCCGGCCCCCGTTGCCAGATCGCCGGCGATAAACAGCAACGCCGATGGCCGTCGTTCCACCTGCGTGGTCCGCAACGATCGCTCGATCGCCGCCACCATCTGCTCTCCGGCCGCGTGCGCGCCGACCGCAGCCGCAAGCTCGCGCACCTGCGCCTCGCTATCCGCGATCGTGGGCGGCGCATCCAGATACAGCGTCTTCAACCCCGCCCGCGCGAACGCATCGCGGGTCGCCGGGGCAGTGAAGCGGGACGCGACGACCAGATCCGGCGCCAGCGCGATTACCTCCTCCGCCGTCCCCGCGGTCGCGCGAAAGCGGCGGGCGACCGCGATCGGCAGCGACGTCGCCATCGGATCGTGCGAATAATGGCTGATCGCCGCGATCCGCGATGCCGGCACCAGTCGCACCAGCATCGCGTCCGCACATGGATTGACCGAAACGATCCCCCCGCCCCCGCCCCTGAAGTCTGGCGGTGGCGACGCGCAGGCCGCCAGCGCAAGGGCAAGGGCGATCACCCGCTTCACTGGTCCAGCTTCACCCGTATCCCGCCGAACGCCGCCCGCCCGACCGTGCCGTAACCGGCGACACTGCGGTAATCCTCGTCGAACAGATTGTCGACGCGGCCATAGATCACCAGCCGCTCGCCGATGGGGAATTCGGCGCGCAGGCCCGCCAGCACATATCCGTCAAGCCGCACGGTGTTCGCGGCATTGTCGAAACTGTCGCCGACATGCGTGATCGTGCCGCCCAGCGACAGGCCGAATGACCAGCGGTAGTCCGCGTTCATCGTCACCGTCTGATGCGGCCGCCGTGCTAGATCGCGTCCAAAATTGGCACCCGGCGTCCGGTTCTCGCTGTCGATATAGTTGTAATTTCCCGTCACGGTGAAGCCGTCGACCGGCATCAGCGCGATGGTCAGTTCGACACCCTCTGCGTCGGCGCGCTGGATATTGTCATAGACGCCAAAGGGACGCCCGACGCAGATCGAACCGGCCGTGTTCCGCTCCGCCAGCGTACATGACCGGAAATTGATCTGATTCTTCGTGCGCCGGTTGAAATAGGTCGCGCCGACCCGCGCGCGACCGCCCAGGAATGCCTGCTCGACGCCCAGATCGTAATTGCGCGCGGTTTCCGGATCGAGCTGCCCGTTCCCGAAATCGCTGTACAGCTGATACAGGGTGGGTGCCTTGAACCCCTCGCCATAACTCGCGCGCAGGGTTGTGCCGGTGTCCAGCGCCAGTGCCGCATCGCCGCCAAAGGTGGTGTGATTGCCGAACTGGTCGTGGTCGTCGTTGCGCGCGCCGCCGGTCAGCGTCAGCATGCTGACCGGCTTCAAGATCAACTGGCCATAGACGCTGGTGATGCCAACCGAATAGCGCGCGAAATCGTCGCCATAGCGGCTGGTCTCATGCTCGACGCCGCCGACCAGACGAGCCTGTTCGATCAGCCGGAAATCGCCCTGATACTCGTACCGCTCCGACCGACCGCGACCGATGAAGGACGGCTCGTCGCCAAAATCGGGCGCGTAATTGTCGCGGTTGATGTCGGCGATGGTGAACGCCGTCCGGTTGCGGAAGCGGCCATCGGCCAGATCGGCATGGACGCCGGCATAGCCATAGACTTCCTGCGTCGTCGAATATTCGTTGGTGTCGGCGAAGGTAAACGCCGGCGCCGGAAAGCCATCGAGCCGTGCCCGGCTGTGCGCGTACCAGCCGCGCAGGTCGATGCCGATGCCCGGCACGATCTCGTATCCCAGCCGACCGTTGGCGCCATATTGACGATACCCGTCCCGCTCACTGCCGACCGCCGCCGACGAGATGCCGTCGGTGCGCAGGTAGCCGCCGGTCAGCGATCCCGTCAGTCCGCCCGTGCCACCGGCCACGCCGGCGCTGGTGAACACCTGATCGGCGTAGCCATATTCGGCGTTGCCACGCACGCGCAGGCCCTCGGTCGGCTGGGCCGTGATGATGTTGACCACGCCACCGATCGCCTGGCTGCCCCATGGCACCGAATTGGGGCCACGCAGGATTTCGATCCGCTCGACCGAGCTCGACAACAGATTGGCAAAATCGAAGCCGCCGCCCGGCGACGACGGATCGTTCACGCGCACGCCGTCAATCACGACCAGCGTCTGCTCCGCCTCCGCACCGCGCAGGCGCACGCCGGTGAAGCCACCGATCGATCCGTTGCGCGTCACCGTCACGCCCGGCATCGTCGCCAGCAGATCGGAGACGACGACGGTCTGGCGCCGCTCGATCTCATCGCGGTCGATCACGGTGATCGCCTGTCCGACCTCGCGCACCGACTGTTCGGCGCGGGTCGCGGTCACGACGATCTGGTCGTCGTTGGTCGAGGGCTGGTCAAGGCTTTGGGCGGCGGCGGGCGCGGCGATCGCCGCGGCGGAAAGGAGCAGGTACTTCAGCATCGGGCACGTCCTTGCTGGCCGTGCGCGTGATTGCACCCGGCCGTCGGGCGTCGCTCGCTCGAGGGAGAACCCTCGTCCGCTCCGGTTTTCCCGCCGGCGCGAAGGATCGACCGTGACGGGCAGGTCTCCTGGCTTCCGGGTCATCGCGAACCGCCCCGCCTTCCCGGACGATCGTCCAGTGGCATCATGGGGTGGCTGCTCGCCGGTCACAGTTGCGGGAACAGCGCCGGAACCGCGGGGGTATCCCCGCTCACCGACTTCCCTTTTGATCCCGTCGCCGGGAACCCGTCACGCGCCGGCGCCTACCGTACCGGCACTGTGCGGGTCAACGCGGGTCAGCTGCCCTTCCGTCCGATCAAGGCAACACGCGTGGCCAATTCGTCACACACGGCGGGCGTCACGAATTTCGACACGTCGCCGCCATACAACGCAATCTCCTTCACCAGCCGCGACGCGATCGGTTGCAGGGCAACGTCAGCCATCAGGAACACCGTCTCGACGTTGCGGTTGATCTGCTGGTTCATGCCGGCCATCTGATATTCGTATTCGAAGTCGGCGACCGCGCGCAGGCCACGGACGATCACCTTCGCCCCCTCGCGCGTGGCGAAGTCCATCAGCAGCGAGTCGAACGCAACCACGTCGATCTCGCCCGGCACGTCCGCCACCTCGCGCCGCACCGTCGCCATCCGTTCGTCGATCGTGAACATCGGCGATTTGGACGGATTGGTCGTGACCCCGATCACCAGCCGGTCGACCAGCTTCGCGCCCCGCCGGATGATGTCCATATGCCCCAGCGTCACCGGGTCGAACGTGCCCGGATAGACGCCAATGCGGATCAACGGTCGCGCTCCACCACATACCGCGCCACGGCGCGCAACAGATCGGCCTCCGCCCCATAGGCATGCAGGTGGCTGACGGCCTGATCGACCAGCATCGCGCACTGTGCCCGTGCCCGGTCGACGCCCATCAGCGTCAGGAAGGTCTCCTTGCCCGCTTCCTCGTCCTTGCGCAGCTTCTTGCCGGCCAGCGCCTCGTCACCCTCGGCATCGAGCAGGTCGTCGGCGATCTGGAACGCCAGCCCCAGATCATGGGCATAGCCGCGCAGGCCCGTGCGCCCCTCCGCCGGCAAGCGGCCCAGGATCGCGCCCGCCTCCACCGCCGCGCAGATCAGCGCACCGGTCTTCATCTGCTGCAACCGGGTGACGGTGTTCAGGTCGAAGCGCGTCTGTTCGGCCGCCAGATCCATCATCTGCCCGCCCGCCATCCCCGACGGTCCCGCCGCGCGGGCCAGATCGAGCACCAGTTCGGCGCGCACGAACGGATCGGCATGCGTCGCCGGATCGGCCAGCACCTCGAACGCCAGCGCGTGCAGGCAATCGCCCGCCAGGATCGCCGTCGCCTCGCCGAACGCCTTGTGCGCGGTCGGCTTGCCGCGACGCAGGTCGTCGTCGTCCATCGCCGGCAGGTCGTCATGGATCAGCGAATAAACGTGGATCGCCTCGATCGCCGTCCCCACCAGCGCCGCACAGTCGCGATCGACCCCGAACAGGTCGGCGGTGGCCATCGTCAGGAGCGGCCGCAACCGCTTGCCGCCGCCGATCGCGGCGTGGCGCATGCAGCGGTACAGGTCGGCGCGGGGATCGTCCGGCACCGCCAGCAACTGGTCGAACCGGCGGTCGATATCGGCGGCCACGACGGCAATCGCATCGGGCAGCGAGGCGGGTAATGCGGTCACGCGATCAGGCCGCGGCAAAGGGGCGCGTGCCCTGTGGCTTGCCCTCGGCATCCAGCCGGATCGCTTCGATCCGCGCCTGCGCCGCATCCAGCCGATCGGCACAGCGCGCGCGCAGCCGGTCGCCGCGCTCGTACAGCCGGATCGACTCGTCGAGCGTCGCATCGCCGCTTTCCAGCCGGCCGACGATCCGTTCCAGTTCCTTCAGGGCGTCTTCGAACGACAGATCGTCGGTCGCAATCTCGGGGGGCGTCTCCATCCCCCCGCTATGCGACAGGGGCGATGGGGTGGCAAGGATCGGCGGTTGCCCACCGGAGCGGAAAGTTAGGCTAAAGTTAGGCCTAAACCGTCCCTATTTTTCGCTTGGAGCCTGACGATCGAAAGAGCGGGACGAGGATGTCCAGCCAGCAGTATATCGATGCCGGGGACTGTAGGACAGACATGCCCCCCCCGCCCCGGCATCGCGGCTTCAATCCGCGAACGGATCGCGGACCAGGATCGTGTCAGCGCGCTGCGGACTGGTTGACACCAGCGCCACCGGGCAACGGATCAGTTCCTCGATGCGGCGGATATACTTGATCGCCTGTGCGGGCAGATCGGCCCAGCTGCGCGCGCCGGCGGTGGTGCCCTGCCACCCCTCCATCGTCTCGTACACCGGCTCTACCGCCGCCTGATCCGCCGAATGCGACGGGAAGTAATCGAGTGTCTCGCCGCGCAGGCGATAGCCGGTGCAGATCTTCACTTCGTCCATCCCGTCGAGCACGTCGATCTTGGTCAGCGCGATGCCGGTGATGCCACCGACCGCCGCCGACTGACGCACCAGCACCGCGTCGAACCAGCCGCAGCGGCGCTTGCGGCCGGTGACGGTGCCGAATTCATGGCCACGGACACCCAGCTGCTCGCCGGTCGCATCCTCCAACTCGGTCGGGAACGGACCGGAGCCGACGCGGGTCGTGTACGCCTTAGCGATACCCAGCACGAAGCCGACGCCCGATGGCCCGAGGCCGGAACCACCCGCCGCCGCGCCCGCGATCGTGTTCGACGAGGTGACGAAGGGATAGGTGCCGTGATCGACATCGAGCAGCACGCCCTGTGCACCCTCGAACAGGATGCGCTTACCGGCTGCCCGCGCCTCGTTCAGGTCGCGCCACACCGGCTTGGCGAAGGGCAGGACGAAACCGGCGATCTCACGCAGTTCTGCCAGCAACCGCTCGCGATCGATCGGCGGTTCGCCGAAGCCGGCGCGAAGCGCGTCGTGATGTGCGGTCAGCCGGTCGAGCTGCGGCCCCAGATCGTCCAGATGCGCCAGATCGCACACCCGGATCGCACGACGGCCGACCTTGTCCTCATAAGCCGGGCCGATGCCGCGCCGCGTGGTGCCGATCTTGCCGGCGCCCGACGCATCTTCGCGCAAGCCATCCAGATCGCGGTGGAACGGTAGGATCAGCGCGCAGTTGTCGGCGATGCGAAGCGTATCCGGCGTGGCATGGACGCCCTGTTCGCCGAGCCGGGCGATCTCCGCCTTCAGCGCCCATGGATCGAGCACGACGCCGTTGCCGATCACCGACGGCGTACCGCGCACGATGCCCGATGGCAGCAACGACAATTTGTAGACATTCTCGCCGACCACCAGCGTGTGGCCGGCATTGTGCCCGCCCTGGAACCGGACGACCATGTCGGCACGCTCGGCGAGCCAGTCGACGATCTTGCCCTTGCCCTCGTCGCCCCATTGCGCGCCGATGACTGCTACATTTGCCATGAATGCGATTCCCCGCCTGCCGATACGGACCCACGCGCCCTTCGACAGGACTCGGCGCGTGGGCGGTTCAGGAATGTCGGAGGCGCGGGTAGCGGGCGGGCAGGCACAGGTCAACCGGGGCGCGGGGCGACGACCCGTCGCCCGGCGCCCCGATCAACGAACGTTGATGTCGATCACGATCCGGCGAATACGCCCCTCGGACGTCGCATTTTGCAGCACGACCTTGTCCCGACCATGAAAGTCGGCGGCGGCAGTGTAGAATGCCTGCACGCCGTCCACCTTTTGCCTGTCACAGGCCACACGGGGATTGGGGAACGCGAAGTTGGGAAAGACCTTGTCATAGGAAATATCGACCTGGCCGTGTCGCGCCCCGGTCAGGACCTGCGTCGTCATCGTTCCGGCCGATGAACAATCGGGATTGGTCATCGTCGCAAACCACAGCCGCACCTTTTCACCAGGCACCGCTGCCTTGGCGATATCGAGCGTGTCATATCCCTTCATTTGGCCACGATCGACGCGGTGAACCACATAGGTTTGGGCGGCAACGCTGCCAGCACACATCGCTGCAGCCGCGGCGACACCGACAAGTATAACCGATGATCTTGGCATGATGCTACGTCCGACAGAACTTGATGCTGCCGGAAATCTATTGATCCCGTAAAATCTTGTAAATGATCGAAAGCTTCATGATGGCTTTGTCACGCCCGCGACATCATGAATCCCGGATCACACCGTCGACATAACGATGCGTGCATAGCTGTGCCTGCGGCGTATCGCCCGGTTCCAGCCCGGCGACCGTGACCCAGCCGGCGGCGCGCATCGCCGCGCCTTCGGACGCCGGCGTACCGTGCGGCAGGAACAGCCGCCGGCGCGCCGGTGCGGCGCCGATACCGCCGAGCATGTCGGCATAGAGCGAGAAACCGGTCGCCGGCTCCTCGGTGCCATCGGGATGGACGATGACGTATGTGCCGCCCCGCCCCAGTTCGCGCGCCGCGCCGGCCGCGAACAGCGAGAAACCCAGCCACGACTGATATTCGAAACCATGCCGCTCGGTCGGGTCCAGCGTCATCGCCGCCGTATTGCCCAGCGCCGCCGCGATCGTCGCCAGCCCGTCCAGCCGGCTCGCCAGCACGCCATCCGTATCGAACGCGCGCAACCGTGCCATCGCGCTGTCGAACGGCCCCGCGGCCTCGACGAGCGGCAGATAGGCCGGCGCGATCGCCGCGACGCCGCCGGCATCCTTGGCATCCAGCCGCTCACGTAACGCGCCGATCGCCTCGGCGGCCACCGGCAACGGCCCCGCCGCCAGCGTGTCGACCAGATCGGGTAGCGTGAAATCGATCGATACATCGGCGATACCCGCCGCCGCCAGCCCCTCGACCGCGACGCCCACGACCTCACACGCAGCGGCGATCGAATCGAGCCCGATCAATTCCGCGCCGACCTGCCGCCGCTCACGCGCGGGGGCCAGTTGCGATGCGCGCAGCTTCAGCACCGATCCGGCATAGGACAGGCGCACCGGGCGCGGGTGATGCCCCATCCGCGTCGCCGCGATCCGCGCGACCTGCGCCGTCATGTCCGGGCGGATCGCCAGCGTCGCCTGCCCGACCGGATCGACGAACCGAACCGCGTCGGTCAGCCCGCCCGCTTTTAATCGCACCGCCAGTTCGTCGGCGAATTCGGCCAGCGGCGGATCGACGCGCTCGTACCCATGCAACCGTGCCGCCTCCAGCACGCGCGCCTCCACCGCCGCGGCGGCATCGGCCACCGGCGGCAGGCGGTCGTGGAATCCTTCGGGGAGCAAACCGGGCATCGTCATGCGCGCGCTGTTAGCGGCTAATCGCGGCCGCGGCGATGCCCTTCCGCCGTCCCGTCATCCGCCGGGTGTACTGGGTGCCGGTTGAGCAGGCAAAGGCGCCGCCAACGGTCCCAGCGCAGGGGCGCCGCCACGGGGTTTGAGGATGATCGGTCCCTTGGGTGGATCGGACAGCGGGCCGCCATTGCCCGTGCCCCGGCCATGCAGCGCGTCGATCTCTGCCTGCCGTCGTTGCAGGTAGAAATCGCGCGAATTGGCATAGGGATCACCCTTGCCGTCATGCAGCGCGTGCAACGTCTCGTCGAATTCGGCGCGGTGGTCCAGCGCGCCCAACACGCCGGCGGGGATCGCGAATTTCGGATCGGTGACGCCCTGCCCCAGCGTGACCGGCAGCACGATCCGGTCGACCGCACCGCCGAACAGATCGCGCACCGTCGTCGGCCCGACGATCGGCAGGAACATGAACGGCCCGTTCGGCACGCCATAGAAACCCAGCGTGTTGGCGAACCCGTTGCTGCGGCGGGGCAGCTTGAACGGCTTTTTCCTGGCGACATCGAACAGACCGATCGCGCCGATGGTCGTGTTGATCGCAAAGCGCCCCACCGTTTCGGCCGCCTTGCCGATCTTGTGCTGCAGGACGAAGTTCACGAACACCACCGGTTCGCGCAGATTGTAGAGGAAATTGTGGATGCCGCTGCGCACCGGGCCGGGGACGTTCTTTTTATAGGCCATCGCGGCTGGCCCCATCACCGCATTGTCGATCTTCTGCGTGACCGCGAACGACTCGGCGTTGACGTCGGCGAAAGGATCGGGCGCCTCCCACCGCGCCCGCGCCGTGACTACGATATCGTTGTGGATGGCATCGATGGGGCCGTCGGTCTTGGTGGGTGGTGCCGCCGGGGTCGGCGGTGCGATGGGGGGAACGGCCTGGGATGCTTGCGCGGCCGGCGCCTCTACCGGCGCGGCCACGACGGGATCGACCGGCACGACTTCCTGCGCCGCCGGGTTGGCGGCCAACAACAACGCGGTCGTCCATGCCAGCACGCTCAATCGTCCTCCATCCGGTATCGCCTTACGCCCATGCCTTTAACAAAGGCCAAGGACACGTGCTTATTCCGTCAGGATCAGATTATTCCGGTGCGCGCCAGCGTGAACAGCACCACCGGCCACAGGACCGAGTTGACGATGTCCTGCGTGGTATCGGCGATGCGCCATGATCCCACCCGCAGCCGGTCGAACACCTCGTTGACCAGTTCCGCGACGATCACGACGACGAGCGGCCACACCGCGCCGACATTGCCCGCCACGGCAACGCCCACGACCCATATCAGCATACCGATATGGACGTGGAGCGTCGCGTGATCGAGCCCGGTGGTGTTGGCCAGCCAGAGCTTCAGGCGGTTATGCATAGGCTCGCTCAGAACGAGAGGCCCATCGCGACTTTCACGCCCGGCAGCGCCTTTACCTTGGCCAGCAGATCCGCGGTCACCGGCTCGTCGACCGACAGCAACAGCACCGCCTCGCCACCGGCCTGACGACGACCCAGGTGGAAGGTGCCGATGTTGACGCCCGCCTCGCCCAGCGCCGTACCCAGACGACCGATGAAGCCGGGTGCGTCCTCGTTGACGACGTACAGCATCGGGCCGTCCAGATCGGCCTCGACCTTGATGCCGAACAGCTCGACGATCCGCGGCGCGGCATCGCCGAACAACGTGCCGGCGACCGACCGCTCGCCGGCTTCGGTCTTCACCGATACGCGCAGCAGCGTGTGGTATTCGCCCTCACGCTCGGTGCGCACTTCGCGCACCTCGATGCCGCGTTCGCGCGCCAGCACCGGTGCGTTGACCATGTTCGCGGTGTCGGTCTGCGTGCGCAGGAAGCCGGCCAGCACCGCCTGCACCAGCGGCTTCTGATTCAGTTCGGCGGCGGCACCCTCGGCATGGATCGAGATGCGGCCGATCGACCCGGTGGTCAGCTGCCCGACGAGCGAGCCGAGCTTTTCCGCCAGCGCCATGTACGGCTTCAGCTTCGGTGCTTCCTCGGCCGACAGGCTGGGCATGTTCAGTGCGTTGGTGACGCCGCCCGACACCAGGAAATCGGCCATCTGTTCGGCCACCTGGATCGCCACGTTCACCTGCGCCTCGGTCGTGGAGGCGCCCAGATGCGGGGTCGAGACGAAATTCGGCGTGCCGAACAGCGGCGAATCCTTGGCCGGCTCGGTCTGGAACACGTCCAATGCCGCGCCGCCGACCTGGCCCGAATCAAGCGCCGCCTTCAACGCCGCCTCATCGATCAGGCCGCCCCGCGCGCAGTTGATGATGCGCACGCCCTTCTTGGTCTTGGCGATGTTCTCCGCCGACAGGATGTTGCGCGTCGAATCGGTCAGCGGCGTGTGCAGCGTGATGAAGTCGGCGCGCGCCAACAGCTCGTCCAGCGTCACCTTCTCGACGCCCATCTCCACCGCACGCTCGGGCGTCAGGAACGGATCGAACGCGACGACCTTCATCTTCAGTCCGCGCGCGCGATCGGCGACGATGCCGCCGATATTGCCCGCGCCGATCAGGCCCAGCGTCTTGGCGGTCAGTTCGACCCCCATGAAGCGGTTCTTCTCCCACTTGCCGGCCTGCGTCGAGGCATCCGCCTCGGGCAACTGGCGAGCGAGCGCGAACATCAACGCGATGGCGTGCTCGGCGGTCGTGATCGAATTGCCGAAGGGCGTGTTCATCACCACCACGCCCTTGGCGCTGGCGGCGGGGATATCGACGTTATCGACGCCGATGCCGGCGCGGCCGACGACCTTCAGGTTCGTCGCGTGCGTCAGGATCTCGGCCGTCACCTTGGTCGAGGAGCGGATGGCGAGGCCGTCATAGTCGCCGATGATCGCGATCAGCTCGGCCGGCGTCTTGCCGGTGATCTCGTCCACCTCGACACCGCGCTCGCGAAAGATCTGCGCGGCCTTGGGGTCCATCTTGTCGGAAATCAGTACCTTGGGCATTGTCGTGTCCTTCAATGCGGCCGTCATCCCCGCGAAGGCGGGGATCCATAGTCGCTGACGTGGCGACTCCTGCGACGACCTTTGAGTGTATGGATTCCCGCCTTCGCGGGAATGACGATGATTATGCGGACCGCGCCGTCGCGTAGGCCCAGTCGAGCCAGGGCCCGAGCGCCACGATATCCGCGGTATCGACGGTCGCGCCGCACCAGATGCGCAGGCCAGCCGGCGCATCGCGATATCCGGCGACGTCGTATGCCGCGCCTTCGGCCTCCAGCAGCGACGCCATCTTCTTGATGAGCGCCTCGTCCGCGCCCTCGACCGTCAGGCACACGCTGGTCTTCGACCGCGTCGCCGGATCGACCGCCAGATGGCCCAGCCAGTCGCGTTCATCGACGATCCGGTCCAGCGCGGCGGCATTGGCGTCGGAGCGTGCGATCAGTCCGCCTTCACCCAGACCCTTGCCCCATTCCAGCGCGAAGATCGCGTCCTCGACCACCAGCATCGACGGGGTGTTGATCGTCTCGCCCTTGAACACGCCCTCGGTCAGCTTGCCCTTGGATACCAGACGAAACACCTTCGGCAGCGGCCAGGCGGGGGTGTAGCTTTCGAGCCGCTCGACCGCGCGAGGGCCGAGGATCAGCACGCCATGCGCGCCCTCGCCGCCCAGCACCTTCTGCCATGAGAAGGTCGCGACATCGATCTTCGCCCAGTCGATGTCATAGGCGAACACGCCCGACGTCGCGTCGGCGAAGGAAAGCCCTTCGCGGTCGGCCGGAATGAAATCGGCATTTGGCACGCGCACGCCGCTGGTGGTGCCGTTCCACGTGAAGAGAACGTCGGTCGACCAGTCGATCGCCGCCAGATCAGGCAACTGCCCGTAATCGGCGCGCACCACGACGGGATCGATCTTCAACTGCTTGACGGCATCCGTCACCCAGCCCTCGCCGAAGCTCTCCCATGCCAGCGCCGTCACGCCGCGCGCGCCCAGCATCGTCCACATCGCCATTTCATAGGCGCCGGTGTCCGATCCCGGCACGATGCCGATGCGGTGCGTATCGGGGAGCCTCAGAACCTCGCGCATCAGGTCGATGCAATATTGCAGGCGCTGTTTGCCGATCTTCGAGCGATGCGACCGACCAAGGCTGGCGGTGGCCAGCGCGGCGGCATCCCAGCCCGGAGGCTTGGCGCAGGGGCCGGAGCTGAAAAAGGGTCGAGCCGGCTTGGTAGCGGGCTTGGTCGCACCCCGAACGTCAGGGGCGGTGGCAGTATCCGTCAATGTATCTCTCCTCACAGAGAGCGCGCGCGGCGTTGGGACCGCGTGGCCCGTCGACGGCCCTAGCGGCTTGCGCCCGCCTGTCAATGCGCGGCGCCGGCCCCGATCCTCAAAACCCCAGCTTCTGCGACAGCCAGCCGCGAACCGGCCTGTCATACCACCGGTCGAGCAGCAGGGCCGCCGCCGCCAGTATCGCAGCGATCACGATGCCGACCCAGGGGGCCATGGCAGACCGATCGATGTGCAGCACCGTGAACGCCCGCTCGACGACCTGCACCGTCGGCAGATGAATGACATAAAGGGGGTAGGAAACCGTGCCGAGCAGGACGAACACCCGCTCACCCGTTCCCCCCATCGGCTCCACCCGCACCGCGAGCCAGACGAAAGCGGGAAACACGATCAGGACGATCAGCAGTTCGCCGCCCACACCGCCAAACCCCAGGAAGGGCACGATCACCAGCAGCGGCAACAGCCATGCCATCGGTGTGAACCGATGTTCACCGCGATACAGCCGGTGCATCGCCACGCCGATGGCGAACGACCATGTCACCCGCAGGAACCCGACCCACGGCAACCCCCAGTTCGCGCCGAAGTCAATCGATCCCTGAACATATGCCACCCCGCACAGCCCCGCCCCGGCGACCGCCGCAGCGGCGAGCAGCACCGGCAGCGTAAGCCACCGAAAGGTCAGCGCGAAGACGATGTTGATCGCCATTTCGAACATCAGTGACCATGCCGGATAATTGAATGGTGCCAGCATCATGTCCTGATCGGCGGTCGGTGATGGCAGCATCAGCAAGCCCGCAGCCAGAACGGTCGCAAAGCCACGCCCGTCCAGCACGCCCTGCCCTACCGCCAGCGAGATCGCGGCCCCCATGACGCCGATCGCCAGCCCCACCAGATATAACGGATACAGCCGGATGTAGCGGGCCAGCACGAACCGGCCGACCGACAGGCCACCCGCCAGCTTCGCCGCATAGGCATGGTCGATCACGAACCCGCTCAACAGGAAGAAGAGATCGACCGCCAGAAACGCATGGGGGACGCGGATCGGCGCGATCAACGCACCGGCGTGAAGACAGAACACCGCCAGCGCCGCCACGCCGCGCACGGCGTCCAGTGTAAGAAACCGCCTGCCCATTGCCGTCACCCCCCTTTATTCGCAGTGCCGGGCTATTGGGTGACGACGGCGTCAAACCGGTTAATCAACCTGGGTTTATCCGATCCGCGGCGGATCAATCTCCGAACGGTTTCAATCGACGATGTCCAGCTTGCTGCACGCGGCCGGCATCAATAGACCCGCGACTGTCCACGGAGGTTCTGAATGGCGGGGCGGTCCCGATTGCGCACTCTTGTCTCTCGTTGGTCGCCACGTCGTCGCCTGTCGATCCTGATGATCGCGTTCATTCTCACCGCCTGCGGCCGCACCGAACGTCCCGGCGCACCGCCCGCCTCCACCGCGCCGTCCGCGCGGCAGACCGCGCAATGCCATGCCGATCTGCGCCGCGAAGGCGTCGATTTCCGCGTCCTCCCCGACAAGGATTACGGCGGCGGTTGTGCGGTACTGGGGGCGGTGCAGTTGCTCGATATCGGTGTGCCCGTCACCGGCGTCACCGCCATGCGTTGCGGCACCGCGCGGGCGTTTGCCGGCTGGGTGCGCAACGCGGTCGCGCCCGGTGCGTATCAGATGCTGGGGTCCGAACTGGCGAAGGTCGAGGGGTTCGGCACCTATGCCTGCCGCAACGTCGTGGGGTCGCCGCGCAACAGCGGCCGCCGGTCGGGCCACGCACAGGCCAATGCGGTGGATGTCGGCGGCCTGACGCTGAAGGACGGTCGCCGCATCACCATCCTGCGCGACTGGAACGCGCCGGATGAGGCGACCCGCAATTTCCTGCGCATGATCCGTGCGTCCGCGTGTCGCCGGTTCGGCACGGTATTGTCGCCCGATTACAACGCCGCGCACGCCAACCACCTGCATCTGGAGGACGACGGCGCCCGCTTCTGCCGTTGAGGGCCGCCGAACTTTCGCCTAGAGGCCTTGGATGACCGATCCACGAGCACCGAACCGCGTATTCCCCCCCGCCAGCGAAGACGCCGCCAGCGCCAAGACCGTCGTATCGACGCCGCAGACCGAGCATCCCGCGTATAAGCTGGCGTTCCAGGACATGGATTTCCTGTTGCGTGAGGATTTGCGCCCGGTCCGCTTCCAGCTCGAATTGCTGAAGGCGCAATTGCTGCTAGACGAGGCGAAGATCGCTTCGACCTTCGTGTTCTACGGCTCGGCGCGTATCCCGGAGCCGGACAAGGCGCATGCCCTGCTGGAGATGGCCAGCGACGAGAAATCGCGCAAGATCGCCGAGCGCCTGGTCGCGAAGAGCAAATATTACGAGGTCGCGCGCGAGCTGGCCCGGATCACCAGCCGCCTGCCACGTGACGAAGCCGGCCAGCGCCACTTCGTCGTGTGTTCGGGCGGCGGTCCGTCGATCATGGAGGCCGCCAATCGGGGCGCGTCCGATGTCGGCGCCGAATCGATCGGCCTGAACATCGTCCTGCCGCACGAGCAGGCGCCGAATCCGTATGTCACGCCGTCGCTGTCGCTGCAGTTCCACTATTTCGCGCTGCGCAAAATGCACTTCCTGCTTCACGCCCGCGCACTGGCGGCGTTTCCGGGTGGCTTCGGCACGTTCGACGAGTTGTTCGAACTGCTGACGCTGATCCAGACCGGCAAGATCAAGGCGATCCCGATCCTGCTGTTCGGCCGCGAATTCTGGGAACGGGTGGTGAATTTCGAGGCGCTGGTCGAGGAAGGCGTCGTATCCGAACGCGATCTGGGCCTGTTCACCTATGTCGAAACCGCCGAGGAGGCGTGGGACGTGGTGCGGCACTTCTATGAGGAACAGGCGAAGAAGGATGCCGAGGAGGGCTGACGCCCTCCTGCTCCGTGGCGCATCGATCGCGTTGGAGCGGATCTAGGGCGTGATGCCTTTGGTTTGACCCGTCATGGCGAGCGTAGCGAAGCAACCCAGAGCGTTACGCGCTTGGCTTTGGGTTGCTTCGCTACGCTCGCAATGACGGACGGCTTGTACTGGGCCATCGCGCGCACCGTGTGCGCCTGCGACAGCAGGAGCCCAGGGTTGGAAGCGATATCGTTGGTGGCTCTGGGTTCCTGCCTTTGCAGGAACACGGGGCAGATTGTTGGCCGGTCCGAACCGGGCGCGATCTGGAAGATCGACAAGCAGCCGCGAAACCTGCCCTACCTATGTTCCCCGGCAAACGCCTCGGCCCAGGTGGGACGGCCGTGTTTAATCATCACAAGCGTTCACCCGACTGGACCCCGGCCTTCGCCGGGGAACAGCAAGTGCCGCTCAGCCCCTATTGCCGCGCGCCCTTGCGCGCAGCTTCCGGATCGATCGACGGCGCGCCGGTGGCGGGGGTGCCGGTGTTGGCGAGGTCGCCCGTCTCGCCGCGCGCATCCGTTTCGACCGCGTTGCTCGCCGCGGCGGTGTTGCCGCCGGCTTCTTCCGCCGCCGGTGCAGCGCCAGCCGCGGGGGCGGCCGGCAGCGGCAGGTTCGACCCCTCGCTGTTCAGATACGCGATCACGTTCGCGCGATCCTCGGGGCTCGACAGGCCGGCAAAGGTCATTTTCGTACCGTTGGCGAATTTGCGTGGGCTCGTCAGCCAGGCGTTCATCGTCTCGAACGTCCACTTGCCGCCGACCGCCTTCAACGCATCCGAGAAGGGATAGCCGCCCTTGCCCTGCGCGATGCCTTCACCCAGCGTCGCGTAGAGGTTTGGCCCGATGCCGTTGGCCCCGCCCTGCGCCACGGTGTGGCAGGCCGCGCATTTCTTGAACACCTCGGCCCCCTTGGCGGGGTCGGCGGTGGGCAGCAACGAGGCGATCGAGACTTCCGGCGCGCCGCCGCCGGCGCCCGCTTCCTCGACGCCTTCGATCGCGTAGCCCATCTTTTCGGGGCGGTGCCCGTCGAAGATCATGCCCCCGACGATCGCCGATCCGAGCGCGATCATGCCCGCGCCCAGTGCCCATCCAGCAATCGTGTTGGTCTTCAGGTCCATCATTTGCCCCTAAAACTTTGGTCGATCCTTAGGAAAGGCTGGCGCACACCGCAAGCCGCGCTTGATCGTCCGTCGTCGTCTGTTACCCCGCGCCGCCATGCAGAGCTTTGCCGCCCCCGCGCTGAAACTGGTCGATACCATGACCGCCGCCGCCGCCGCGGCGCCCGAACGCGCCGTCGCGTTTCAGGGCGCGCCCGGCGCCAACAGCCATGTCGCCGCGCGCGAGGCGTTCCCCGATGGCCTGCCGCTGCCCTGTTTCGACTTCGCCGACGCGCTGGACGCGGTGAAGGACGGGCGGGCGGATTGCGCGGTCATCCCGATCGAAAATTCGCTGCACGGCCGCGTCGCCGACATGCATTTCCTGCTGCCCGAATCGGGACTGGCGATCACCGGCGAACATTTCCTGCCGATCCGTCATGCGCTGATGGGCAGCGGCCCGATGGCCGGCATCCGTCAGGCGATGAGCCATCCGCAGGCGCTGGGCCAGTGCCGCCACTGGCTGCGCGCGCACGGCATCGCGCCGGTCGCCTATCCCGATACCGCCGGTGCCGCCGCGCTGGTGGCGGAGATGGGCGACCCCAGCGTCGCCGCGCTCGCACCACCGGGAGCGGCCAAGCTGTACGGGCTGAACCTGATCGCGACCGACATCGCCGATGCCGATCACAACACCACCCGCTTCGTCACGCTGGCGCGCGGCAGCCGCCCGGCGGTGGGCGACGGGCCGTGGATGACGACGATCATCTTCGAGGTCCGCAACGTCCCCGCCGCACTGTACAAAGCGCTGGGTGGCCTGGCGACCAACGGCGTCCAGATGTTCAAGCTGGAAAGCTATCAACGCGGCGGCAGCTTCGCGGCGACCGAATTCTATGCCGATGTCGAGGGACGGCCGGGCGAAACCGGGTTCGACCGCGCGCTGGAGGAACTGGGCTTCCATTCCAAATGGATGCGCGTGCTAGGCACCTATCCGCAGGCGCGGGCGCGAGGCTGAGCCATCACCCCGCCGCCCACGCCGTCAGCAGGTTATACGCGATGGCATAGGGCGGCGGCGCGATGAATGGCCCCACCTCGCCCGCCAGCACCGCGCGCACATCGGCGCGCGACACCCAGATCGCGTCCTCCAACTCGTTGCGGTCGATCGTCAGCACGTCCGATGCCGCGCGGCCGATGCACGCGATCATCAGCGACGACGGGAACGGCCAGGGCTGGCTGGCGACATAGCGGACGTCGGTAACGACCACGCCGGCCTCCTCCGCCACCTCGCGCGCCACCGCTTCCTCGATCGATTCGCCGGGTTCCAGAAAACCGGCGAGCGCCGAATACCGCCCCGCCGGCCAGTTTTTGCCCCGGCCCAGCAGCGCGCGGTCGTCATGCTCGGCGATCATGATGACCACCGGATCGACGCGTGGGAAATGCTCCGTCCCGCAAGCGTCGCATCGCCGTCCCCAGCCGGCGCGGAACATTACGGTCGCCGTGCCGCAATTGGCGCAGAAGCCATGCCGGACATGCCAGTCGATCACGCTGCGCGCCGCGGCATAGGTCGCCGCCTCCCCGCCGCTCAGCGACGCGAGCAGCGCCATCAACGCCGGCGAGCGCATCGCCGGTGCGTTGTCGACCCGCATCCCCGCCGTCAGCGCGGTGAAATGCGGCCGCCCGCCGCCGTCCAGCCCCAGCAGGATCGGCTGAGCCCCCGCCGGCAGATCGGCCAGCGTCGTCCAGCCGAGCAGCCCGTCGTCGGTCGCCGGCAGCAATCCGTCCAGCACCAGCAGCCGCGCCGACGGATCGGCCAGCGCCGCCGCCAGGGCGCCCTCGTCGTGACGCAGCGCATCCGCGCGATCGAGCATCCCGCCGGTGAAACCGATCGCAGACATGGCCTTCACAGCCCCAGCCGCGCCGCATCCTTCCGCAACGCCGTGCCGACATCCGTCGCCAGCGGATAGCGATCGGCGGGGAAGTAATTGACCATGACCGTCGCCCGCGCATGTTTCACCGGGTCGATCCACGCCAGCGTTCCCGCCGCCCCGCTCCAGCCATAGGAGCCCTTGGGCAAGCGTCCCGGCTGGTCGACGATGTTGAAAAAGCCGCCCGCGCCATATCCCTGCTTCGTGCCGTCGCTGTCGAAGAAGACGCCCGCCGGCAGCAGGTTCGACATGCCGAGCCGCACCGTATCCTCCTTCATCACCCGCACACCGTCGACCGTCCCGCCATTGGCCAGCATCGACAGGAACCGGTCGTAATCACGCGCCGACGTCACCAGCCCGGCACCGCCATAAGGGAAGGTCGGCTGTTGCAGGTACACCGACGTCGCAGCGGGGTCGAACGGGGTTAGGGTATCGCCGACAAAGGCGTAGTTCGTCACCAGCCGCTTCGCCTGCGCCGCCGGTACCGCAAAGAACGTCGAATTCATGCCCAGCGGCGTAAAGAACCGCGTCTGGAGGAACCGGTCGAACGGCATGCCGCTCGCCACCTCGATCACCCGGGCCATCACGTCCAGCCCGATCGAATAGCTCCACTTCGTCCCCGGCTCCGCGATCAGCGGCACGGTCGCGACGCGGTCGGCGAATTCAGCCAGCGTCTTGGGTCGCACCTGCCTCATCTGCGCCTCTGCGGCGGCATTGACCGCCGCCGGCAACAGGCCCAGCCGCTCATATTCCTTCAGCAGCGGCCCCTTGGCGACGATCGAATAGCTCAGGCCGGCGGTATGGGTCAGCAGGTTGCGGATCGTGATCGGCTTGGTCGCCGGCACCGAATCCAGGCTGGTATCCGGGCTGGTCAGCACCCGCATCTTCGCGAATGCCGGGATGTATTTCGACACCGGATCGTCCAGCCCGATCTTGCCTTCCTCGATCAGCAGCATCGCCGCCATGCCGGTGATCGGCTTGGTCATCGAATAGACGCGCCACAGCGAATCGGGGCCGGCGGCCGGCGCGTTCGGCTCCATCGCGATCCGGCCCGCCTGCACGAACACCGGCGGCAGATTGCCCGCGCCGAACGCCCCGACGATGCCGGGCAGCTTGCCGTCGCGGACATAGCTGGCGAACATCGCCTGTGTCGCGGGCAGCGGCGTGGCCGCGCGGGACGTCGGGGCGCCGGGAGCCGGCTGACGCAGAACCTGCCGCTGCGCCTGACGGGCATCGACGGCGGTCAGGGCGGGCGCCACCAGCAGCAAGGGCAGAGAAAGAGCGAATATCGGCTTCATGCGGAACTCCTGGAGACGGGATCGATGATGGCCCGCGCGGCCTTTGCGAACAAGGTGGGCAATCCGGCTGATTCGAGATCGTCGATCGGCCACCACTCGCCCGCCACATCGTTGGCGAGCCGCGCAGGCTCGGCAATCGCGAGCGCCAGATCGAGATCGAAATGCGTGAAACCATGCGCGACCCGTTCCGGGCGCCAGCGCCATTCGGCCGCGACCGGCGCCTCCGCCAGCCCCGGCGGCTCGTCGCTCCACGGCCCGGTCGGGAACGCGCGCATTCCGCCCAGCAGGCCCTTGTCCGGCCGCCGCACCAGCAGCACCCGGCCGTCATGTTCCAGCCAGAAGATTGTGCCGTGCCGCTGCGGCTTTGCGCGCTTCGCCGCCTTGGCCGGCAGTCGTTCCTGAATACCCTGGGCATGCGCGCTGCAATCGACGCGGATCGGGCAGAGCAGGCAGCGCGGGCGGCGATTGGTGCAGATCGTCGCGCCCAGATCCATCATGCCTTGCGCGAAATCACCCGCTCGCACCCGCGGCGTGATCGTCGCGGCGGCAGCACGGATCGCGGGGCGCGCGGCGGGCAGCGGTGTTTCGATCGCGAACAATCGGGCGACTACCCGTTCGACATTGGCATCGACCACCACCGCAGGTTCGCCGAACGCGATCGCCGCCACCGACGCGGCGGTATAGGCGCCCAGCCCAGGCAACGCGCGCAAGGCCGTCTCGGTACGCGGAAAAGCACCGCCATGATCCGCCACAACCGCGCGTGCCGCCTTCACCAGATTGCGGGCGCGGGCATAATATCCCAGCCCCGCCCAAGCGGCCATCACGTCCGCCTCGTCGGCGGCGGCCAGGCTGGCGACATCGGGCCACCGCGCCGCCCATGCGGCGAATCGGGGACGCACCGTCGCCACCGTCGTCTGTTGCAGCATCACCTCTGACAGCCATACGCGGTACGGATCGGCGACCTCGCCGGGCCGCGCCCGCCATGGCAGGTCGCGCGCGGCGACGTCGTACCATGCCAATAGATGATCCGGCACGCGGTCGGCCGCAGAAGAGCGCTTGGCGTCCACGCCGCTGCTATGGCATGGCACGCGGCATGAGCAAGCGCCTCCGCGCCCCCACGTCCGGCAGCAAGACCACCGAACCGCAGCGATCCAACCGATCGCGCGCGGTGGCCGAACTGCTGCCCGAAGTGGGCGGCGTCGCCTTTCGCCGATTCGGCTTCGTCCAGTCCTCGATCGTCAGCCGCTGGTCGGAGATCGTCGGCGAGCGGCTGGCCAGGGCTTCGTCGCCCGAATCGCTGCGCTTCCCCGTCGGCCAGAAACAAGACGGCACGCTGACCCTGACCGTGCGCGGCGCCCATGCGCCGATGATCCAGCATGTGATCCCGGAGATCGTGGAGCGGGTGAACCGATTCTTCGGGTACACCGCCGTCGCGCGCATCCAGATCCGGCAGGGCGAAGTGATCGCCGCATCACCCCGACGCGGCCCGGCGGCGATCCGGCCGGTCGCCGTCCCGATTGAGATGGGTGAGGGGTTGAAGGCGATCGTCGATCCCGAATTGCGTGCCGTCCTCGAATCCCTCGCCGCCGGCGTCGCCGCGACGCGGGGCCTGCCAAAGGTATCCTGATGCGCTTTGTCCTTGGCCTGATCGGCCTGTTGTTCCTGGCCCCGATGCTCACCGCCGCCACGCCGACGCGTGACTGGTCGGCCACCGCGACGATGAAACCCGATGGCGCCTATGTCATCGGCAATCCGGCGGCGCGTGTGAAGCTGATGGAGTGGGCGAGCTATACCTGTTCGCACTGCGCGCATTTCTCGAACGAATCGGCGCCGGTGCTGAAGGGTCAGATGATCCATTCCGGCTCGACCAGTCTGGAGGTCCGGCATCTGGTGCGCGACCCGCTCGATCTGGGTGCCGCAATCCTGACGCGCTGCGCCGGCGCGCGCGGGTTCGCCGGCGCCCATGCGGCGGTGATGGCGGACCAGGATGAGTGGCTGAAAAAGGGTGCGGAATACGCGCAGGCCAACGCCGACAAGCTTCAGGCGATGCCGCAACCGGCCGCGATCCGGCAGCTCGCCGATGCCGCCGGCCTGACCGCGATCGTCAAGGCGCGCGGCCTGTCCGATCCCGCAATCGCAGCGTGTTTCGCGGACAAGGCGGCGACCGACAAGCTGCTGGCGCTCAGCGCCACCGTGCCGGCCGATCTGCAGGGCACGCCCACTTTCTACCTTAACGGCAAGCTCGTCCCCAATGTGGGTTGGACGCAGCTGGAACCGCAATTGCGCGCCGCCGGCGCCCGTTAAAAAGCCAGGAGCCTTCATGAAATACGCCCTCGCCCTCATCGCCCCCGCCTTTGCGCTTGCTGCCTGTTCGGGCAGCGGCGACGGCGGCAACACGACCGCCGCCGCCCCCGTTGCCGCGGTGAAGGCACCCGCCGGCCAAAGCTGGACCGACACGGTGACCAAGACGTCGGAAGGCTATCTGATGGGCAACCCCAATGCCCCGATCAAGCTGGTCGAATATGGCGCACGCACCTGCCCCACGTGCGGCGCCTTCGCGCGCGAGGGATTCCAGCCGCTGACCAACAACTATGTCTCGACCGGCAAGGTCAGCTTCGAATTCCGCGATTATCTGGTCCACGGCGCGCCCGATCTGGTGCTGAGCCTGCTCGGCACCTGCGGCAGCGAGGCGGCGTTCTTCCCGATCCTCGAACAGACCTATGCCAACCAGAGCGCGTTCCTCGACAAGCTGCAGGCGCTGACCCCCGCGCAGCAGGAAGCGTTGCAGGCGCAATCGCCGGTTCAGCAGATCACGGCGCTGGCCGATGCGATGGGCGCGGTCGATTTCATCAAGCAGCGCGGCATTCCCGAGGCACAGGCCCGCCAGTGCCTGACCAGCCAGGCGCGTATCGACGCGATCGCCAAGCCCACCGAAACCGCGACGAAGAACGGCACCGTCACCGGCACGCCGACCTTCATCATCAACGGCAACACGATCGCCAACACGGTGACATGGCCGCAGTTGGAAACCGCACTGAAGAACGCCGGCGCCTGATCGCCGCACCCGTCATGGCGAGCGGCGCTCGCCATGACGATGGCTAGAAACTGAAACTCAGCCCGCCAATCGCGCTGTGATTGCGCACGTTCAGGTCGACGCGGATGTCGCCGGTCGATCCGGTGACACCCATCACCTCGCCGCCGATCCGCCCGGCCACCGCATCGGCGGCGACGCGCGTGTACCGATACTCGCCGAACACCGCGAGATTACGCGTCAGTGGCAGCTTCACGCCACCGCCCGCGCGCAAGCCCCAGTCGCCCGAGATATCCGAATCGGTGACCAGATAGACCGGCCCGGCAAAGGCATAGGGGGCGATCCGCCCCTGCGGCCGCCCCGCCGCCGCACCGATCGGCATGCGCACCATCGCCAGCGCGGCCACCGTGGCGGTCGTCGGCACCGTGATGCGCGGGATATCGACCGCCACCGACCGGCCGGGATCGATCGTGATCTGCTCGCCGAACACCGATTCGTCGAATCGCAGATTGGCAGTCGCACGGATCGTCTGCCGCTTTACGTCGGGATCGAGTGTCGAGGCGTCGAGCGCCAGGCCGATATTGCCGAACCAGTGCCCCAGCCGCACGCCATAGATGGTGGAATTGGTCGGCCGCAGCCGCTCGACCTCGACGCGTAGTTCGGCCGGCACAATCGCGCCGTTGATCCGCGCCTCGTCGGCGGTCAGCGTGGCGCGGGTATTTTCCGGGAACGACCGGCCAGCGAACACGTCGATGAACGTCTCCGCGCTCGCCGGAGTCGCCGCCAACAGGCTCAGCGCCACCAGTCCGATCCGTCGCATCATGGTCTCCCCGTTTTCGATGCGGGCAAAGCGCTTCATGCCGCGCGCCGTCCCCCGGGCATCGATCCATGACCCATTAACCCATGTCACTTGCCCCGCCCCATGGCAGAACGTACATGGAACAGATGGCGCAGCTTGATACCCGGGAGAAGCTGGCAATCCTCGCGGATGCGGCGAAGTACGACGCGTCCTGCGCGTCGTCCGGCACCGCCAAACGCAACAGTCGCGATGGCAAAGGACTGGGCTCGACCGAGGGGATGGGCATCTGCCACGCCTATGCGCCCGACGGTCGCTGCATCTCGCTGTTGAAGATCCTGCTGACCAACAGCTGCATCTTCGACTGCCATTATTGCATCAACCGCAAAAGCTCGAACGTGCGCCGCGCGCGGTTCACGGCGCAGGAGGTGGTGAACCTCACGCTCTCCTTCTATCGCCGCAATTATATCGAGGGGCTGTTCCTGTCGTCGGGGATCATCGGATCTTCCAACTACACCATGGAACAGATGGTCGAAGTCGCCCGAAGCCTGCGCGAGGATCATAATTTCAGGGGCTATATCCATCTTAAGACGATCCCCGATGCCGACCCCGAACTGGTGCATCAGGCGGGCCTCCACGCCGACCGGCTGTCGATCAACGTCGAGCTGCCCACCGCCGGCGGCCTGAAGCGGTTGGCGCCCGAGAAGGACGGTGCCCGCATCGAAGGCGCGATGGCGGCCAACAAGACCGCGATCATTGACAACAAGGACGCGGTGAAACGCTACAAGTCCGCGCCCCGCTTCGCCCCCGCCGGGCAATCGACCCAGATGATCGTCGGCGCGGACGCCGCGACCGATGGCGACATCGTGACGAAGGCATCGACGCTCTACGACCGCTTCGGGCTGCGCCGCGTCTATTACTCGGCGTTCAGCCCGATCCCGGATGCCAGTGCCGTCCTGCCGCTGCAACGCCCGCCGCTGATGCGCGAACATCGGCTGTATCAATCCGACTGGCTGATGCGCTTCTATGAGTTCACGCCGCAGGAGGTTGTCGCCGCCGCCGACGATGCGACGGGAATGTTGCCGCTGGATATGGATCCCAAGATGGCCTGGGCGCTCAAGTTTCGCGGCAGCTTTCCCGTCGATGTGAACCGCGCCCCGCGTGAGTTGCTTTTGCGCGTGCCGGGTCTGGGCGTGAAGGCGGTGAACGGCATCCTCACCAGTCGCCGCTGGCGCAAGCTGCGGCTGGACGATGTTGCCCGGCTGACGGTGTCGATCGCCAAGCTGCGTCCGTTCATCGTGACCGAGGACTGGCGGCCCGTGGTGCTGGCCGACCGCGCGGAGATCAGGCCGATCGTCGCGCCGAAGAAGCAGCAGCTGGAACTGTTCGCGGCCTGACGATGCGCGTCGTCACGTTATCCGAACCCGACGATTTCGACACGTGGCGCGATGCCGCGCGCGGACTGGCGGCCGAACAGGTGCCGCCCGACGATGTGATCTGGCAGGTCGGCGACCAGCCGACCGACTTGTTTGCGGGCGAGGCCAATGGCCGCCCCCCTGCGCCCGCCGCCTCGCCCGGCTTCTCCGTCCCCCGCGCCTTCCTCGACCTCGCGCGTAGCGTCATCCTGTCGAACGAGCCGCAACGTTTCGCGCTGCTCTACACGCTGCTCACCCGATTACGGCTGGAGCGCGGGTTGATGGAGGACCGCGCCGATCCGCTGATGAAGCGGCTCGACGTCATCGCCAAGCATGTCCGCCGCGACATCCACAAGATGCGCGCCTTCCTGCGTTTTCGCGAGGTCGAGGATGGCGGCGACGAGCGCTTCGTCGCCTGGTTTGAGCCGGAACATCACATCGTCCGCGCCAACGCCGCATTCTTCGTCAACCGTTTCGCCATCATGCGCTGGTCGATCTTGACTCCGGAGGTATCGGTCCACTGGGACGGCAAGGCGCTGACCGAAGGGCCCGGCGCGACCAAGGCCGATGCTCCCGACGGCGATCCGGTCGAGGAGGTGTGGAAGACCTATTACGCCAGCATCTTCAACCCCGCCCGCGTGAAGGTGGGCGCGATGTTGAAGGAGATGCCGCGCAAATACTGGAAGAACATGCCCGAAACCGCGCTGGTGCCGCAATTGCTGGCGGGCGCACAGGCACGGGAGGTGCGGATGATCGAAACGGCACGCGCGCAGGACCATCACGGCGGCATCGGCGGCAACAGTCAGATCGCGTGGGAGGCCCTGCGCGAGGAAGCGATGGGCTGCACCCGCTGCCCGCTCTATAAACCCGCGACGCAGACGGTGTTCGGCGAGGGGTCGGTCGATGCGCCGCTGATGTTCGTCGGCGAGCAACCGGGCGATCAGGAGGATTTGGCCGGACGCCCGTTCGTCGGCCCGGCGGGGCAGGTGTTCGACCGCGCGCTGGCCGAGGCGGGCGTCGACCGTTCGCGCGTGTACGTCACCAACGCGGTCAAGCATTTCAAGTTCGAACAGCGCGGCAAGCGCCGCATCCACGACAAGCCGGGCACCGGCGAGATCGACGCCTGCCGCTGGTGGATCGAACAGGAACAGATGCTGGTGAAGCCGCAGGTCACGGTGGCGCTGGGCGCGACGGCGGCGCGGTCGCTGTTCGGCAAGACGATGACGATCGGCCGCGAACGCGGTCGTGAGATGCAGTTGCCCAACGGCGGCGCGGCATGGATCACCGTCCACCCCAGTTACCTCCTTCGCCTGCCCGACAAGGCGCAGGCTGAGGAGGAATATGCGCGCTTCGTCGCGGAATTGCGGATGGCGCACGCGACATTGGCGTGACCGGCTTTCAGTAATCAAGACACGTCGTCATTGCGAGCATAGCGAAGCAACCCAGTGTCCCGCGCGTCGCCCTGGATTGCTTCGCCGCGCTCGCCACGACGAGCATCCACCGTTCTTCATCGACGGTTTATGGTTAGGTTCCGACTGCAACCGGCAAGACGGCGCGGACCAGCGACCAGCCGGCCGGCAGATAGTCGGTCGACATGTAGAAATAGAACGCACAACTGCCGTCGGCGCGGTACGTGCCGCCCTTGACCAGGCCGAAGGCGACGGTGCCGGCAAACACCGGCGCACCGCTGTCACCGTTCTTGCAGGTCGGGCCACCCACGGTGATCCAGGTCGGCAGGCAGGCACCACCACACAGGTCGCCGGCGGGCGCGAAGTCAGTCAGCTCGACCTCCGCACAGCTATATCCGGTCCGCTCGCCGCGATGGCAGACGGTCTCGCCGGCGCGGGTATTGGCGAGCCGCCGCTGGCCGGTGACGGGGCGCATGACCGCCTTGGCGGTGTCCGCGTAGAACAACGGACTAATGGCGCCGGGCGACAGGTTTACCTGCACGTCCTGATACCCCCAGCCCCATTGACCGACCATCGGCATCGGTATCTCCGGCCCGCCCGCCGGATCGACGTAACGGAGCGTATCAGGGCAATGCGCGGCGGTCGCGATGCCCACCCGCGTGCCATCGGTCACCGTGAAGCCCGCCGTGCAGATATAGCGGCGACCATCGACCGGGCTGATCCCGACGACGCGCGCGCCGCCCGCGATGACGGGGTCGGCGATGATAGGGTCGGCCATGTCCAGTTCGGGCCGATCGACGACACGGACGCGAACCGGCACGCCGGTCATCGCCGCGAACCGCGCCTGCAGCGTCGCGGGACCATCGCGATCGGCATCGCGTCGCGACACGAACACCACCAGCTCCCCGGTGCGCGGATCGACGCCGATGCCCGGCGGCGTGGACAGCGCGGCGCGGATGCCGGCCTGATAAGCGCTGATCGCCGCAACCAGTTGCGCATGCGTCGCGGGCAATCCGGGGCGGAAGATCACCGGCACCGTCATCCCGCCCGCCGCCACGATGCGGCTGGGGACAGGATCGGTGCCGGTCAGGCGCACGATCAGGCGGAACGCGGGTTCATGCTCGATCGCGATGCCCACGAAGCGGTCGGCGAATTCGATCGCCAGCGCATCGGCGGTCGCCACGGTCCCGGCCTCCGCGCGCAGACGACGCACGGCATCGTCCAGCGGTACGCCGTGGCGCGCAGCATAGGCGGCGGCATCCTGCGCCATCGCCTCATCCACCGTCTGGACATGCGCGGGTTCGACGATCTGTGCCGAGGCGGGGGATGCGGACAGCCACAGGGCCATCGCCAGAATCGTAAGTCTCAAACCATCCACCGCCGGCTTATGTCAGATCGCCGTAAACCCCGGCTGAACGCGAAGCCTGTCGAGCCGCAATAATGCCGTTCCCCGGCGGAGGCCGGGGTCCAGTCGGGAAGGCCGTGGAAAGTCATCACGACACTTCACCCAACTGGACCCCGGCCTTCGCCGGGGAACAAATCGACTGGCCCGTGCCGCGCGAGAGCGCCGTGACCCCCAGGTCCGACGCCCTTCCCCTCAGCGGCTATATGCCTTGGGCAGATCGCTTTCGCCCGGCGTCAGATACCGATCGCGTAACCGGCGCTGGCGTGAGGACATCGGTTGGGCGCGGCCGTCGATCCACACCGATACCGGCGCCGACGACAGTTCCAGCGGATCGCCGTCCCACAGCACCACGTCCGCGCGGCGACCCGCGCGCAGCGAGCCGATCTCGCCATCCATGCCCATCACCTGTGCCGGCTTCGACGTAATCGTGGCGAACGCCTGACCCCAGTCGAGGCCGGTCGCGCCGGGCACTTTGGCGATCGCGACCAGATTGCCGGCGAACTGCGTCACGCCATGTTCCCCGCCACGGCCGTCGGCTAGTACACCGACGGTGATGCCCGCGCGCGTCATCCGGCCGACGTTCGATTCGGTAGCCGCCAGTTGTTCGAACGACGCGGGCAGGTCGGCGATGGCCGATGCCATCACCGGCACGCGCGCCGCCGCGATCTCTGGCGCGACCATCCATCCCTCGGCCGCCCCCGCGAGGATCAGCTTCAGTGCCGGATAGCGGCGCGGCAGGGTCAGCACCTGCCGGATGTCGCTGGCGCGCTCGACATGCACGACCAGCGGCATCTTGCCGTCGAGGACGGGCAGCAACGCCTCCGCATCCGCCCGCTTCAACAGCGAATCGGTGCTGCGGCCATCGAAGCCGGCCGGGTTGCGGCGGAAATCGGCGGCCTGCGCAAAGGCGTCGAACAACATCGCATAGGCGGCCGGGCGGCTGCCACCGGCGCGATCCGCCCCGCCCTCGCCCAGTTCGACATACTGAAACGCGCGCGGACGGGTGACGGGATCGGGATCGTCGCCCAGATCGATGATCGCCCCCTGCCCGGCGAAGATCGATCCGGCCGCATCGTCGGCGACGATCGCGCGCGTCACGCCACCGGCGCGTTCGTTGCCGATGATGACGCCGTTGGGGTTGATCGCCGTCGACACGTCGAGGCCGGCGTTGAACGGCGAGGTCCGCGCGCGGCTGTCGTTGCTTTCCTGCACCCCGCCGACATCGACGAGGCCAAGGCTGCCGATCCCGGCGACGATGCCCGGCGTCACCCATTTGCCGGTCGCATCGACGATCTGCGCGCCGGCCGGCACCGCGACGCCGCCGCCGGCCGCCACGACGCGACCATCGCGGATCACGACGGTGCCGCCGGGGATCGGTTGCGATCCGTCACCGATCGCGACGGTGCCGCCGGTGATCGCAATGGTCTGAGCCGAAACGGGCGCGGCGATCAGCGCCGCGGCAGCGAGGAGCAGCGCCTTCACTTCACGTCTCCTTCGCCCGGCTGGCCGAGTTCGAAATCGCTCACCGGCCGTCGCTTGGGATCGTTCGCATCATAAAGCAGCGCACCGTCCACCCACACCTTTTCGGGCCGCGAATAGACGCTCAGCGGATTGCCGTTCCACAGCACCACATCGGCCATCTTGCCGGGTTTCAGGCTGCCGGTGCGGTCGGCGATGCCCAGCGCCTTGGCGGGATTGAGCGACAGCCATTCCCACGCCGCCTCGTCCGAAATGGCGATGCCGGCGCGACGACCGGAGGCAAGCGCCTTGGCCACCTCCTGGTTCAGGCGCTGGATGCCGTTTTCGTCATCGGAATGGATCATCGCGCATGCGCCCTCCTTTTGCAGGAGCGCGAGATTCTCGCCGATGCCGTCATAGCTTTCCATCTTGAAGCCGTACCAGTCGGCCCACACCGCCGCGCAGGTGTCGTTCTGCTTCAGCAGGTCGCCGATCTTGTACGCCTCGACCGCGTGGTGAAAGGCCGTGACCTTGTATCCGAACTCCTTGGCCATATCCATAACGACGGCCATCTCGTCGGCGCGGTAGCAATGGTTCTGGACGCGGATCTCACCCGACAACACACCGCGCAGCGTGTCCATCGCGATGTCGCGATCGGGCGGGTCGCCGCCAGTATCTTCATACTTGTCCCATTTGCGCTTGTACGTCACCGCCTTGGCCCAGGTCGCGCGATCGACCGCGACGTTGCCCATCCGGGTGGAGGGCTTGCGGTTCTTGCCGCCGTACACGCGCTTGGGATTTTCGCCGCACGCCATCTTCAGGCCGTATCCGGCGCCGGGGAACTTCATCCCCTGCATCGTGCGGGCATAGACGTTCTTCAGCACGACCGACCGACCACCGAACAGGTTCGCGGAGCCGGGCAGGATCTGGAGCGTGGTGACACCGCCATTGGTCAGCGCGCGGCCGAAACCGGGGTCCTGCGGCCAGATGCTGTGTTCCGCCCAGACATCGGCGGTGACCGGATCGGTCGCCTCGTTGCCGTCGGACAGCGCCTCGACCTGGGGGCTTGGATAGTCGCCCAGATGACTGTGGATATCGATGATGCCGGGCGTCACCCATTTGCCGGTGCCGTCGATCACCGTCGCGCCGGCCGGCGCCTCCAGCGTCTGGCCGACGGCGACGACCTTGCCGTCGGCGAACAGCACCGCGCCGCGTTCGATCCGGCCGCCCTCGCCGTCATAGACGGTGACGTTGCGGACCAGCGTGGGGACGCCGGGATAGGCATGATAGGTCGAGGGGAAGGGATCATGGGCATAACCCTGGTTCCGGCCGGGCGCGGGCGCTTTCGCCGATGCGCTTTTCGGCTTGTCATCCTTGCCGTCGGTGGCGCAGGCGGACAATGCCACCGCCCCGGCCACGGCCGCCACCAATCCCCGCGAAACCCGCCCCGCCATATCGCCCCCTTTTGATTATTCAGGGGAAACCTACGCAGGGCGACGCCCGTCGTCCATGCGTTTCGCGTCAGGTGGTGGGCGTTATCTCGTCGGTGTGGACATCGAAGCGCACCAGTTCGGCGGGGCCGAAGGCCGTCGTCAAGGCGGTGTCGGTGGCGTCGCGGCCCCGCGCCATCAGGATGCGACCGATACGTGCGTGGTTGTGGCGTGCATCGAACGTATGCCAGCCGCCGCCGAGATACACGTCGAACCAGGCGGAGAAATCCATCGGCGCATCCGAGATCGGCACGCCGATATCGCCCAGATAACCGGTGCAATACCGGGCCGGGATGTTCATGCAACGGCACAGCGTGATCGCCAGGTGCGCGAAGTCGCGGCACACGCCCTGCTGTTCCTGATGCGCGTCCCAAGCGGTCTTCGTCGAACGGGCGTGGTGATAGCCGAATTCGACATGGTTGTGCGTGAACTCGACGATCTTGCGCACCCGTTCCCAGCCGGCGGGGACATGGCCGAACAGCGACCATGCC
The DNA here is from genome assembly GCF_001426195.1 of Sphingomonas sp. Leaf339. GTDB lineage: Bacteria > Pseudomonadota > Alphaproteobacteria > Sphingomonadales > Sphingomonadaceae > Sphingomonas. Next base: position 246,974 of record NZ_LMRS01000045.1, read on the forward strand.
GTCTCCGACAACCGGTCGGTCTCGCAATACCGGCTGCCCAGCAGATAGACGAGGACCTCATCGGGCAGATCCTCGATCGCATGCTGGACCGCATCGGGCGAGGCGGGATCGGGCTGGCCGTCATCCTCGATCGTGAAGTCGCACGACAGGGTGACGCCGCCGGCCGGCACCGTCAGACGGGTGCAGATATTCCCGAACGAATCGACATAATTGTACATCGGGATTTCGGGCGACGCGGTGATGCGATGCGGCGTCCGTAAGTCCTTGTTGCGCGACGGATGCACGCTGAGGAGCGCGAGCATCGGGGTCGGTTTGTCGCAGTTGAAGCTGATATCATAGCCGGCACGGATCAGCATCAGCCTGTTCTCCTCATGTCCGATGCAGCGGCATCGGGATTCGCAATAAGTGTGTGGGCGGCGGTCGCGGCGGCATCGACATGCGCATCGACGCTGACCGTCATGTCGAGGAAACTACCCGGGAAACCGGCCCAAGTCCCCGACACCGGCACCGCCTGATAGATGTCGCGCGCGATGGCGACGCGGATCAGGCCGGTGTTGCCGACGATGCCGTTGGTAGGATCGAACTCCACCCAGCCGGAGCCGGGCAGATAGACACGGACCCAGGCATGCGTGTTGCCGCCGCCGGTGCGATGCTCGCCGATCGTGGGGCTATAGACATATCCCGACACGAAGCGTGCCGCGAAGCCCAGCGCGCGCACCGCCTCGATCATGAACATCGCATAATCGCGGCACGTGCCTTTCATCCGCGACAGCGTCTCGATCGGGCTCTGCGTCCCCTTTTCGGGGCGTGGGACGTAGGTGAACTCGCGCCGGATCGCGGCGGTCATGTCGGCCAGCATGCCCAGCGTATCGGTGGGGCCATGCGCGTTGACGAAACGCCGCGCCCAGCCGTCGATCTGGCGCTGCGGATCGTGGTGCTGGCGTTCGATCGACCGGAGGAGATCGGGCATCTCCTCGGACGAATAGGTGAACGGATAGGAGCGGGCATATTCCTCGATATGCACCTCCTGCAATTCGGCGGGGCTGTGCAGCACACGCACCCGGCTGTCGAAGATCAGCTCCTTCGCGCGCCGGTCGAACGTGGCGATCGCCACCGAATTGCCGAACACGTCCTGCAACCAGCGCACCTCGCTGGGTTCGGGTGAGATCAGCAGCGCGGCATCGAGCAGGTGCTGATCGAAACTCTCGCGCGGACGCACCATGATCCGATGTTCGCCGAACGATACGGGGTGACGATAGGTGTACGTGGTGACATGGGACAGGTTCAGGAATGGCATGGAAAGGACAGGTCCAATGCGTGATTCACCGAACGGACCGCTGCTGACGCCGGACGATCCCCCACCGGTTCAGGTGATTAACCCTTCCGGTGCGTCACGGTTCCTACTTATCGGCGACCATGCCGGCAATATCGTTCCGGATGCGCTCCGATCGCTCGGGTTGTCGGATGACGATCTTGGCCGGCATATCGGCTGGGACATCGGCATCGCCGGGCTGGGCGAGGCGCTGGCGGCGATGCTCGACGCCACGTTCATCCGGCAAACCTATTCGCGGCTGGTGATCGACTGCAACCGCGATCCCGGCGCCGTCGACGCGATGCCGCCGGTGAGCGACGGCACCGTTTTGCCGGGCAACGCCGCCCTCGACGCCGATGACCGCGCCGCGCGGGTTGCGGCGATCCACGCCCCCTATCAAGCAACAATCGCGGCCGAACTGGCGCGGCGCGATGCGGCGGGCATGGTGACCGAACTGGTGTCACTGCACAGCTTCACGCCCACCATGCGCGGCTTCGCGCGGCCATGGCAGATCGGCGTGCTGCACGATCGCGGTAACCTGAGCCTCGCCCACCGTTCGCTTCAGCGGTTGCAGGCGATGGCGGACCTGACGGTCGGCGACAACGAGCCGTACCGGATGGACAGCATCGATTACACCATCCCCCGCCACGCCTATCCCGATCGCCCCTATCTGGAACTGGAGATCAGGCAGGACCTGCTCGCCACGCCCGCCGGCATCGCCGAATGGGCGGATCGGGTCGCGGCGTTGCTGGCGGATTAGCGGCTAATCGGTCGGTGTTGCGAGCAGAGCGAAGGCCGCTACGCTCGCAGCACCGGCATGGATCAGACCGTCAGCGGCCACAGCCGCGCAGCGCCACGCACGCCCGATGAATCGCCCCAGCGCGCCGGCACGATCCGGCCCTTCCAGTTGCGGCCAAACGCATAGGCGTTGATGACGGCAGGCAGCCGGTCATAGATTTCCTCGACGTTCGACATGCCGCCGCCTAGCACGAACACGTCGGGGTCAACGATATTGGCGATCATCGCCATCGAACGTCCCAGCCGGTCGACATAGGCGTCGAGCGTGGCGACCGCGCCGACATCGCCGCGCCGCGCCGCCTGCACGATCGCCGGGCCATCCAGCGTATGGCCGGTGCGGCGGGCATGATCGGCCTGAAAACCGGTGCCGGATACGAACATATCAAGGCAGCCATGCAGCCCGCACCAGCACGCCGGCCCCGGAAATTCGTCCGCCGTCATCCATGGCAGCGGCACATGGCCCCATTCGCCGCCCATGCCGTTCGCGCCCTCGACGATCTGGCCATCGACGACCAGTCCACCGCCGACACCTGTGCCGACGATCACCGCGAACGCCGATTTCGCACCCGCCGCAGCGCCATCGACCGCTTCCGACAGGGCAAGGCAATTGGCGTCGTTGGCGGTGCGGACCTCACGACCCATCACGACCTCGACATCCTCACGAAAGGAACGGCCGTTCAGGAACGTGGCGTTGGCGTTGCGCATCAGGCCGTCACGCGGGCTGATCGATCCGGGCATGCCGATGCCGACGGTACCGGCGGCGCCGGCCTCTGCCTCCACCTTGGCGACCAAATCGCGCAGGTCGCGCAGCGCCTGGTCGTAATCGCCGGGATTGGGGGTGCGAACGCGCGACAGGAAACGGCCGGACGCGTCGAGCGCCGCCGCCTCGATCTTGGTGCCGCCGAAATCGATACCGATCTGGATCATTTCAGTGCGCCGCCCCCGGCCGGACCGCGTCGGCCATCACCACGCGCGCCTTCGCCGCCGCCAGCGCGAAGACGGCGATGATGACGTAACAGACCATCGGCACCACGAACGCCGTCGACCGCGTCGTCGCGTCCGCCACCGCCGCATAGGCGAGCGGCACGACCGCGCCGCCGACGATCGCCATGACCAGCAGGCCCGACGTCGCCGGTGCCGGCGCGCTCGATCGTTCCAGCGTCAGCGTGAAGATCACCGGGAACATGATCGCGTTAAACAACCCGATCGACAGCGCGAGCAGACCGGCGACCGATCCGCTCAACTGCGTCAGGATCAGGCACAACAGCGCCGCCCCCGTCGCCACGATGGTCAGCAGGCGCCCGGCCGGAATCCTCGCGAGCAACGCGGTGCCGGCGAACCGGCCGATCAGCGCCCCCAGCCAGTACAGGCTGACGAGGCTGCCCGCCTCGACCGCGGTGACCGCCAGGATGTTCGGCTGTTCGAGGTAATTGACCATCGCGGTACCGATCGACACCTCTGCCCCGACATACAGGAAGATCGCGCCGGCGCCGAGCAAGGCCCAGCGCGACCCGAACGCCGCCAGCACGCTGCCGCCCGCGACTTGCGGTGCGGCCGCGTCGATCAGATGGCGGGCGCGATACAGCAGGATGGCGAGCACGACGATGATTGCCGCGATCACCGCATAGGCGATGTCGATCTTGCCCAGCGATTCGACGATCTTGGCATCGGTGACGGGGCCACCGTCGAACAATCCACCGCGCAGCAGCGTGTGGGCGGCAAGAAACGGGCCGACGACGGTGCCGACCGAGTTGAATGCCTGGCTCAGGACCAGGCGGAAATGCGACCGTTCAGGCGTACCCAGTACCGCCGACAGCGGATTGGCCGACACCTGCAGCAACGTGATGCCGCTCGCGATCACGAACAGCGCCAGCAATACCAGTGAATATGCGCGCAGGCTGGTGGCCAGCGGCATCAACACGCAACCGACGACCATCACCACCAGCGCAGCGGTGATCGACCGCGACGCGCCCAGCCGCGCGACCACCGCCGCCGCCGGCAACGACACGATGCCATACGCCAGGAAGAACGCGAACTGCGTCAGGAATGCCTGGGTATCGGTCAGCGCGAAGATCGATTTGACCGCCGGCACCAATACGTCGTTGACCGACGTCACCGCCCCCCAGATGAAGAACAGTGCGGTGACATAGGAAAAGGCGAGTTGCCCCCTGCCGCCGTCGCCCGCCTCGGTACTTGCCGATGTCGATGTCAATTGCGTATCCTCCCCCATTCCGGTGGTGCCGGATTGGTATCCTACAGGCCGGTTCACGGTTAAAAAGTCAATTTGAATTATTTGTTCATTGGTTGACCTTGTCTGACAATCCGCGAATAATTGGTCAAGCCACTGTATCCGGTTGTCAGCGCAATCCGGCTTTTTACTAGTCCAGGGAGCGTCGAGCGGTAATGTTGAGCAGGATCGAATCGGGTTCATACGATCCGCTGAGCGCCGATAGCCGGGAAGCGCGCCTGTCACGCAGCCTGTCAGGCACCAACCTGGAACGCGCCGGCGACTATAATCTGCGCACCGTCCTGCAGGCGATCCGGCTGAAACGGTCGACGACGCGGGTCGAGATCGCCCGGATGACCGGCCTGACCGCGCCGACCATCGCCAACATCACCGGCCGGCTGGTCGATATGGGGCTGGTCAGGATCAGCGGCCGCAAACAGGGCGGTCGTGGCCAGCCCGCACTGCAACTGGAGGTCGAGCCGGACGGCGCGTTCGGCATCGGCCTGAACATCGATCGCGATCACCTGACGCTGGTGACACTCGATCTGGCGGGCGCGGTGCGCAGCCGCGTGACGCGCGAGATCGCCTTCGCCCTGCCGCAGGATGTGGTGGCGTTCGTTCAGGACGAACTGGATGCGGCGATCGCCGCGGGCGGCATCGACCGTGCCCGTGTGCTGGGCGTCGGCGTCGCGATCCCCGACGAACTGGGCGCGATCGCCCTGCCCCACCAGCCGGCGGGATACGAGGCGTGGAACGACACCAATCTGTCAACGCTGCTCGGCGATACGCTGGTCTGGCCGATCCATTGCGACAACGATGCGGCATCGGCCGCGCTGGGCGAGGCCGAATATGGTTCCGCCTTCGACAATCCTAGCTTCTTCTACCTGCTCATCAGTGCCGGGCTGGGCGGCGGCGTGGTGATCGACCGCAGCTATCATCGTGGCGCAACCGCGCGGTCGGGCGAGATCGGCCTGATGCCCGATGCCACCGCCGGGACGAAGGGCGCGACGATTCAGGACACCGTCTCCGTCTCCGCGCTGCTTGCCCGGCTGGAGGATGCCGATTGCGACGTGCCGGCGGTCGCCGATCTCGCCGCGGCGACGGGCACGGCCGGCGACGTGGTCGATCGCTGGCTCCTCGATGCGGTCCGGTCGCTGATGCCACCGATGGTGGCGATCAACTGCCTGCTGAACCCCGATGCGGTGCTGATCGGCGGGCGGCTGCCGGTGCCGTTGATCGAGCGGCTGTCCGCCGCCCTGTCCGACGCGCTGCGCGTGCTGAAACTGCCCGCCCGTGCGCACGTGATGCCCGCCGTCATGGCCCAGGATGCGCCGGCGATCGGCGCGGCGATCCTGCCGTTCCTCGACCACCTGTTGCCGTCGGATTCGATCCTGATCCAGGCGGGACGATAACCCGCCCCGCCCGTCTCCCGACCTTCAGCTCTCAGATCAGCGCCTCGATCTTCGTCAGCTCCTCGGCTGTCAGCGGCGGCGCCTGCGTCGCGTCGAGCAACTGGTCGAGCTGTTCGAGCGTCCGCGCGCCGATCAGGGCAGAGGTGACGCGGGCATCGCGCAGCACCCAAGCGACCGCCATCTGCGCCAGGCTCTGCCCCCGCGCAGTCGCGATCGCATCCAGCCCGCGCAGTCGTTCGCGCAGCTCGTCGGTCAGCCGATCCGGCGTCAACGTCCGCGCCTTGGCCAGCCGCGTGCCCGCCGCCGGGGCGCCGTCGCCGAGATATTTGTTCGTCAGCAACCCTTGCGCCAGCGGCGAGAACACGATGCACCCCGCGCCGACCTTCTCCAGCGTATCGAGCAGACCGCCCTCGATAGTGCGCTCCAGCATCGAATAGCGCGGTTGATGGATCAGCAGCGGAATGCGCTCCTCGGCCAGGATTTCCGCCACGCGCGCGGTCGCCTCGGGCGTGTAGTTTGACACGCCGACATACAGCGCCTTGCCCTGCCGATGCAGTTGCGCCAGCGCGCCGCAGGTTTCCTCCAACGGTGTCGTCGCATCCATCCGGTGCGAATAAAAGATGTCGACATAGTCCAGGCCCATGCGCTTCAGGCTTTGCTCGGCGCTGGCGATCACATATTTGCGGCTGCCCGACGGGCCGCCATATGGCCCCGGCCACATGTCGTACCCGGCCTTGGACGAGATGATGAGTTCATCGCGATAGGGGGCGAAGTCCTGCGCCATCCAGCGGCCGAAATTCTCCTCCGCCGACCCATAGGGCGGGCCGTAATTGTTCGCGAGATCGAAATGCGTCACGCCGCGATCGAACGCGCGGCGGAGCAGCGCGCGGCCCGTCTCGAACACGTCCTGCCCGCCGAAATTCTGCCACAGGCCCAGCGAGATCGCCGGCAGGTCCAGCCCGCTGCGCCCACACCGTCGATAGGGCATCCGGTCGTCGTAGCGCGTCGCGTCGGGCTGATAGGGCATCCTCGGTTCCTTCTGTCGGATTTTGAGTGACGGCTAGGAATTGCAGGCCGCGCGGTCAACGCGTAGTAAGCCTGCGGAGAGGTTTTGTATGATATTTGACGCGTCCGAACATCCGCACCGGCGGCGCAACCTGCTGACCGGCGAATGGGTGCTCGTATCGCCCCATCGCGCCAAGCGGCCATGGCAGGGCGAAGAGGCACCGCCGGCGCCCCCGCCGGGCCCCCGCCACGACCCGAACTGCTATCTCTGCCCCGGCAATGTCCGCACCAGCGGCGAGCGCAACCCGGACTATACCGGCACCTTCGTCTTCCCCAATGATTTCGCGGCGATGCGGCCCGACACCCCCGCCCCGCCCAGTGATCCGCTGTTCCCGGCGCAGGAAGCGAGCGGCGAGGCGCGGGTGATCTGCTTCTCCCCCGATCACTCCCGCTCGCTGCCGCAACTGACCGATGCGGAACGCCGCGTGATCGTCGATACCTGGGCGAGCCAGTCCGCAGAGCTGGGCCAACGCTGGGCGCATGTGCAGCTGTTCGAGAACAAGGGCGCGATGATGGGCTGTTCGTCGCCGCATCCGCACGGGCAGGTCTGGGCCGGCGATTTCGTCCCCGCACATGTCGAACGCGAGGATGACGCGCAGCGGGCGTGGCTGGCCGAACACGGCACCGTGCTGCTCGATGCCGTCGCCGAACGCGAGGCGGGTGGCGAGCGCGAGGTCGAGGCGAACGAGCATTGGCTGGCGATCGTGCCATGGTGGGCGGCATGGCCGTTCGAAACGCTCATCATCGCCCGCGATCCCGTCGTCCGCATGGAGGATCTGTCGGACGCCGCCCGCGATGCGCTGGCGCAACTGCTCGGCCGGTTGATGGCGCGGTATGACAATCTGTTTTCGACCAGCTTCCCCTATTCGTTCGGCTGGCACGGCGCGCCGCACGGCACCGCGAACACCGATGGCTGGCGCCTGCACGCGCACGTCTTTCCGCCGCTCCTTCGCTCGGCGACGGTGCGCAAGTTCATGGTCGGCTTCGAGATGCTGGGCGAGCCCCAGCGCGACCTGACGCCCGAACAGGCCGCCCAGCGCCTGCGCGCGGCCAGCCCCTTTCTGGAGACAACAGCGTGACCGATCTGAATACCCGCCTGCTCGACGGTTTCGCCGCGACGTTCGACGGCAAGCCCGACGGCATCGTCCGCGCCCCCGGCCGCGTGAACATCATCGGCGAGCATACCGACTATAACGACGGCTTCGTCCTGCCCTGCGCGATCCCCGTCGAGACGCGGATCGCATGGCGCGCCCGCCCGGACACCACCGTCCGCGTCGTCGCCTGCGAATTCGGCAACGAGATCGACGCGTTCGACCTTTCGCGCCCGGTCGAACACGCCGCCGAGGGTGGTTGGCGCGATTATGTCCGCGCGATGATTGCGACGCTCATCAAGGAAGGCCGCACGCTGAAGGGCGCCGATCTGGCGATCGTCGGCGATATCCCGCGCGGCGCCGGCCTGTCGTCGTCGGCCTCGCTTGAGGTCGCGGTCGGCCATGCGATGCTGGCGGTGCTGGGCGAAACGCCGGACGCGACCAAGATCGCGGTGCAGGCGCAGACCGCCGAGAACGACTTCGTCGGCATGAAGTGCGGCGTGATGGACCAGCTCGCCTCCGCCGCCAGCGTCGCCGACGCCGCGCTGCTGATCGATTGCCGATCGCTGGAGACGCGGGCGATCCCGATCCCCGCCGGCACCGCGATCGTCATCATCCATTCCGGCGTCGTGCGCGGGCTGGTCGAGGGGCATTACAACCGCCGCCGCGCCGAGTGCGAGGAAGCCGCGCGGCTGCTCGGTGTTGCCAAGCTGCGCGATGCCACCGTGGCGATGCTCGACAACCCGGCGCTGACCGGCGACACGCTGGCCCGCGCCCGCCACGTCGTGACCGAGAACGACCGTGTGCTGCTGGCCGGTGAAGCGCTGGCCGGCGACGACCTGCGCGAGATGGGCAAGCTGATGGCCGAAAGCCACGCCTCGATGCGCGACGATTTCCAGGTGACGGTGCCCAAGGTCGACGAACTAGCCGCCACCGCACACGACCTGATCGCGACGCTGTGCGACGGTCAGGGCGGCGCCCGCATGACCGGCGGCGGCTTCGGCGGTGCGGTCGTCGCGCTGATGCCGGTCGACGGTGTCGAGGCGGTCACGGCCGGCATCCGCGAACGCTATCGCACGCCGGCCGGCGACGCGCCGGACATCATGGTGGCGCACGCCGTAGCGGGTGCCGGGCCGGTGGCGGGGTAATATCTGGGCTTTGACCGCCGCTGTTCCCCGGCGAAGGCCGGGGTCCAGTTGGGAAGGCCATCGTAAGCTATCCCAAACGTTCACCCAACTGGACCCCGGCCTCCGCCGGGGAACGGCGCTTGTAGCGACGCGATCGTTTCCCCAATCCGCGCGCACCCTTATCTGACCAAGATGCCCCCCGACTTCTACACCCGTGCCGTCCTCGACCTCGCCCGCGCCCTGATCAGCTGTCACCTGACGGTCGACGGCGTCGGCGGTTTCATCGTCGAGACGGAGGCGTATCATGCCGGCGACGCCGCATCGCACAGCTTCGCCGGGCCGGGACGGCGCAACGCGGCGATGTTCGGGCCATCCGGCCACGCCTATGTCTATCGCAGCTACGGCCTGCACTGGTGCCTGAACATCGTCGGCGGTGAGGAGCCGGGCGCCGCGGTGCTCATCCGCGCGCTGGAGCCGACCGATGGCATCCAGACGATGGCCACGCGGCGCGGCATGACCGATCCACGGCTGTTCTGCGCCGGACCGGGCCGGCTCTGTGCGGCGCTGGACGTTACCGACGTCCTGAACGGCGCGGCCCTCGATACCCCACCCTTTGCCCTCACACCCCGCGTCGAGGACCCGGCCCTCCTGAACGGCCCCCGCATCGGCATCACCAAGGCCGCTGCCGAACCCTGGCGCTTCGGCCTCGCCGGCTCCCGCTTCCTAAGTCGCCCTTTCCGCTAACGTCGCCCACTCAAGCCCCCGCGACACTCCGCGCGATGCCCAGCTCCAGCCCCCGCAGCTCCGCCAGCCCGCGCAGCCGGCCGATCGCCGAATAACCGGGGTTCGTCACCTTGCGCAGGTCGTCGAGCATCTGGTGGCCATGATCCGGCCGCATCGCGATGCGCCGTCCGTCTGCGCGGGCCACGTCGTGCAGCGCCGCGACCACCGCATACATATCCACCGATCCCGACAGATGCTCCGATTCGTGGAATTCGCCGTCGGCGATGCTGCGTGTGTTGCGCAGGTGAACGAAATGGACGCGACCGCCCAGCCGCCGCGCCATGCCGGGCAGGTCGTTGTCGGGCCGCACCCCCAGCGATCCGGTACACAGGCACAGACCGTTCGACGGATTGGGCACCGCCACGAACAGCGCCGCCAGATCGGCCTCGGTACTCACCACGCGGGGCAGGCCGAACAGCGGAAATGGCGGATCGTCGGGATGCACCACCAGCCGGATGCCCAGCCGGTCCGCCTCCGGGCAGATCGCGCGCAGAAAGGCGACATGGTTCGCGCGCAGCCGGTCGGCGTCGATCCCGGCATAGGCGCCGATCGCCTGCAACAGCGCATCGCCGGTGAAACTCTCCTCGCTGCCCGGCAGGCCGGCGGCCACCGTCCGTTCCAGCGCCACCCGCGCCGCCTCATCCATCGCCACGAAACGCGCCGCCGCCGCCTCGATCGTCGCGGTGTCGTAATCGCGCGCGGCGTCCGGCCGCTTCAGGATGTGGAGGTCGTACGCCGCCAGCGCCGCCATTTCGAACCGCAGCGCCCGCGCACCATCCGGCAATTCATAGGCGAGGTCGGTGCGCGTCCAGTCCAGCACCGGCATGAAATTATAGGTGACGATCCGCAAGCCACAGGCGGCCAGATTGGCCAGGCTCTGCCGATACGCATCGACCAGTGCTTCCCAACCGGGGCCTTGCGCCTTGATCGTCTCATGCACCGGCAGGCTCTCGACCACCGACCACACCATGCCCGCCGCCGCGATCTCGGCCTGACGCGCGGCGATCGCCTCGACCGTCCAGACCGCGCCGTTCGGCACCTCGTGCAGGGCGGTGACGACGCCGGTGCAACCGGCTTGACGGATATCCGCCAGGCTGACCGGATCACGCGGACCGAACCAGCGCATCGTCTGTTCCATCATGCCGGGCATCGCCCCGCCCATCGCCGTTGCAGGCACCATCCACTCCCCCGTTTCGCTGTACCGATCCGCACGCGGCATCGGTCAAACCCGCCGCGCGCCGTGGCGATCCCCACACGCGGACCGCGCATCGCCCGACCGTGATGGATTCGGGGCGCGCGGCTGGCAAGGCCAGCGTCGCCGATTTTTCGGACGCCGCCCGGTTTGGGCCGGAAGAAAGAATGAAAATGGTCGGAGCGACAGGCGGCTCAACGCTCAGATATGATCTGAACGGCGCGCGGAAAAGAGGTCCGCCCTGATCGATGCAGCAGCGTGTATGCGCTTCGGCTATCTGTCGTGGCGGCTGATAACTGGATCGCGAAGATCGAACAAATATGAGCGCCCCTCGATCATACCGCTGGTCATGCGATCGACGGCAGCCCGTCGAGATGCTTTTCGAGCGTGATCGGATACTCGCGCACTCGCACGCCGGTCGCGTTGTAGATCGCGTTGGCGACCGCAGGCGCGACCCCGGTCAGACCTAGTTCACCGACGCCTTTGGCCTTTACCGGCGAAATCGTCGGATCTACCTCGTCGATGAAGAAGGCGTCGAGATGCGGGATGTCGGCATGCACCGGCACTTCGTAACCGGCCAGATCGTGGTTCACGAAGAAGCCGAAGCGTTTGTCGATCACCATGTCCTCCATCAGCGCCGCGCCGACGCCCATCACCATCCCGCCGATCACCTGGCTGCGCGCGGTCTTTGCATTGAGGATCCGGCCCGCTGCGCAGACCGCGAGCATGCGGCGCACCCGGACCTCGCCGGTATAGGCGTCGACCGCGACCTCTGCGAAATGCGCCCCGAAGGTCTGCTGCTGGAACTGATCGGCGAGCTTGGCGAACTCCATCAGGTCCTCGACCAAGATCTCGCCGTCCCTGGCCGCATCGGCCAGCTTTACCGAACGATTGCCGCTGCGGACCTGCCCATCAGCGAAATCGACGTCAGCGGTGTTGAAGCCAAGCCGCTGGGCCACGGTTTCGCGCAGCTTCATGCATGCCGCATAGACGCCCGCCGTCACTGACGGCGCGCCCTGCTGACCACCCGATCCCGGTGTTTCCGGAAAAGTGGAATCGCCGAGCTTGACGACGATGCGGTCGGGCGTGACGCCCATCATCTCGGCCGCGGTCTGTTGGATGACGGTGTAGCTGCCGGTGCCGATATCCGTCATGTCGGTCTCGATCGTCACCACGCCGCGCCGATCCAGCCGCGCCCGCGCGCCGGCCTTGGCGATCTTGCCGCCGCGGATCGCGCCCGCCATCCCCATGCCGATCAGCCATTGTCCTTCGCGGACCGCACCGCGCTTGCTCTGGCGCTTGTCCCAGCCGAAGCGTTCCGCGCCCTCCCGCAGGCAACGGACGAACGCTCGGGTCGAGAACGGCTTGTCGGGATTTTCGGGATCGACCTGCGTGTCATTCACGACGCGAAGCTCGATGGGGTCCATCTTCAGCTTTTCCGCCAACTCGTCCATCGCGACCTCCAGCGCCATGAGCCCCGGCGCTTCGCCCGGCGCGCGCATCGCATTGCCCTCGGCCAGGTCGAGCTTCGCCAGCCGCATCCGCGTCAACCGGTTCGCGCCAGCATACAGCGTCCGTGTCGAGGTGACGGTCGGCTCTGTCCGCCCACCAACCAGATTACCCGACAGGCTGTCATGACCGATCGCGGTCAGCCGGCCGTCATGGCCTGCCCCGAGTCTCACGCGCTGGATCGTCTTTGGCCGGTGGATCGTGGTGTTGAACATGATCGGACGCTGCAGCGCGATCTTCACCGGGCGCTTCACCACCCGCGCGGCGATCGCCGCCAGCGCCAAGTCGATCTGCACGGTCCCCTTCCCGCCAAAGCCGCCGCCGATGTAAGGTGAGATCAGGTGGACGTTCTGCTTCGGGATACCCAGGATCAGCCCGAGGTCGCGCGTCCCCCAGTTCATCTGCTGGATCGACGTCCAGCACGTCACGCGGTCACCATCCCATTTCGCGATCGAAGCATGCGGCTCCATCATCGCATGAGCCTGGTCGGGTACCGTATATGTCTCATCGACCTTGACCGGCGCGGCGGCGAACGCCTTGGCAAAGTCGCCGACCTGCTTTTCGTTGGGGCCGCCAAACTCGCCCTCCGGCGGGACCGGCGCGCTGGCGTTCTGCGCTGCCAGATCGAAACGCCCGGTGGTGCGTTGGTAGTCGATCCGCACCAGCGCCGCAGCCGCGCGAGCCTGTTCAAAGGTTTCCGCAACGACGACCGCGACCGGCTGATGATAATGGTCGACGTCCGGCGCGGCGAGCATCTTCTGGACGTAGAACTTGCCGACCCCGGGTGTGCCAGCATTGAGGTATGTGACGACCCCGACCACGCCGGGCGCGCGTTCGGCATCGTGCGTATCGATCGTCGTGATCCGGCCCTTGGCGATCGCGGCGCCCACGATGTAGCCATAGGCAAAACCGGGCGCGACATCCTGCCATTCATAGGCATAGGTCGCCGTGCCGGTGGTTTTCAGATGCCCCTCGTAACGATCGAGTGGCTTGCCGAGCACCTTCATCCGATCGGTGGGATTGGCGCCTGCTGGTGTGTCGAAAATCATGGCTTCACCTCTGCAATCACTGCCGCGAGGGTACGCGTCGCGAGTGGGATCTTGAATGCATCGTCGTCGGTCGGCCGTGCGTCAGCGCGTAGGACGTTTCACTCACCGCCATGGCGACCTTGTACGTCGTCACAGTCGTTACAGGTTTAGCAGCCTTGGCCGTTTCACCCATGAGCGACAATACCGCAGCGGTGGTGGCGCTGGTCATGATCGTTGAACGCTTTCAGGCGGCGTCGGTTACCTGAACGTTGCTTGATGAAGCCATGAATGCAGTTCAGCATCATCCGATGCCTATCAACCGTACAAACCTGACTGATCTGGCTTTTTTCTAGCGATCGCGCGGTATCGTCATTTCCATCTGGCTGGTTTCGAGCTTGGCGTGTCCGCTTCCGCGGTCAGTCATGCACTGAAGAGTTTCGAGGATCGCGCCGGCGTCCGCTTGGTCAAGATGCCGGATTGGGCGGGTGGTATCATGACGAGTCCATGCAATGATATAAATATATAAGGATATCTTTATATCACCGTTGACAGCGCCGGACTGATGGTGTTGAACGGCGATGTCGAGGTTCCTCATCCCAGGCATGGCGATGGGGCTAAGACGGGAAGCCGGTGGTGCTCTTCGGGGCAGAGTCCGGCGCTGCCCCCGCAACTGTAAGCGGCGAGCGGCGGTTCCATTTTGTGTCACTGGGTTCCCGCAAGGAGCCTGGGAAGGCCGGAGCCGCCGCATTGACCCGTAAGCCAGGAGACCTGCCTATCGACGGTATAACGTTCCTCGGACGGGGGTTCCTCCGGTGGATCGCGCTTGATGCGACGGTCTGTGGCTTGACGCCGTTCGGGCCTGTCCGCGCCTTGCGTGCTTTCGCCTGGCCCTCCGCCCGCAACGCCTGGGTGGGTCATGACGAATAGCGGGTTCACATTTTCGATCAGCAATATCCCGTTCGACGAGGATTATCGGCCGGCTGACAACACGCGCTTCACCACCAACTTCGCCAATCTGGCGCGCGGAGAAAGCCGCAGGGAAAATCTGCGCAACACACTGGTGATGATCGACCATCGTTTCAACGCGTTGATGCACTGGGACAATTCCCGGGGTGATCGCTATACGCTGGAGTTGAGGATTGTCTCGGCCGCTCTCACGCTCGGTGACGACGCAGACGACGAAGCGTTCCCGCTGATCGAGATCCTGCACACCACCGTCATCGACAGGAATAGCGGCGAGCGGTCCGATGGCATGATCGGCAACAACTTCTCATCCTATGTGCGCGACTACGACTTCAGCGTTGTCCTGCCCGATCACCGCAAGGCCGGGGGTGGCGGCGCACCGGAGGGCTTTGGCGACCTGCACGGCAATCTCTTCAAGCACTTCCTGGGTTCTAGCGCTTACCGCGCCAATTTTCGCAAACCCCCGGTCATCTGCCTGAGCGTATCGAGCAATGAGGTCTATCACCGGATCGCCAACATCCATCCGATCCTTGGCGTTGAGTACAGGAACGACAAGTTCTCACCAACCGACCAGTATTTCGCGAAGATGGGCATGAAGGTGCGCTATTTCATGCCGCCGCACAGCGTCGCGCCATTCGCCTTCTACCACATCGGCGATCTGGTCAGCGATTATACCAACCTTGAACTCGCCAGCACCATCGCCACGATGGAGACCTTCCAGAAGATCTATCGGCCTGAGATCTACAACGCGAACTCCGTGGCGGCAGAGCATTATCAGCCAAGCCTGAAGTACCAGGACTATTCACTGACCCGCATCGTCTATGATCGCGAGGAGCGCAGCCGGCTCGCCGCCGATCAGGGCAAATTCGCCGAAGAGCATTTTATCAAGCCGCACCGTGCCGCGCTTCAGCACTGGTCCGCGACCTGCGGCCTCTGATCTCCAAGCATATTTAGGTATTTCCCATGAAGACATTGTTGCCGACGACGACCGCGGGCAGCCTGCCCAAGCCATCCTGGCTAGCCCAGCCCGAAACCCTGTGGTCGCCGTGGAAGCTGCAGGGCGGGGAACTGATCGCCGGCAAGCAAGACGCGCTGCGCCTCGCGGTCGACGATCAGCGGCAGGCGGGCATCGACATCCTGGGCGACGGGGAACAGACGCGCCAGCATTTCGTCACGACGTTCATCGAACATCTCGACGGTGTCGATTTCGAGAAGCGCCAGACGATGCGCATCCGCAATCGCTATGACGCCAGCGTGCCGACGGTCGTCGGGGCGGTATCCCGACCGAGGTCGGTGTTCGTCGACGACGCCCGTTTCCTGCGCGCCCAGACCGACCAGCCGATCAAGTGGACCCTGCCGGGTCCGATAACGATGATCGATACCCTGTACGACGCGCATTATCGAAGCCGGGAGAAGCTGGCCTGGGAGTTCGCCCGCATCCTCAACGAGGAAGCACGGGAACTGGAAGCGGTCGGCGTCGACATCATCCAGTTCGATGAGCCCGCGTTCAACGTCTTCTTCGACGAGGCGAACGACTGGGGCATCGCCGCATTGGAGCGTGCGGCCGAAGGGCTGAAGGCCGAAACCGCCGTCCACATCTGCTATGGCTATGGCATCAAAGCGAACACCGACTGGAAGAAGACGCTCGGCTCCGAATGGCGGCAGTATGAGGAAACCTTCCCCAACCTCCAGAAGTCGACGATCGATATCATCTCGCTCGAATGTCAGAACTCGCGTGTACCGATGGATCTCATCGAACTGGTCCGCGGCAAGAAGGTGATGGTCGGTGCCATCGACGTCGCGATCGACACCGTCGAGACGCCGGAGCAGGTTGCCGACACGCTGCGTAAAGCATTGCGCTTCGTCGACGCTGACAAGCTCTACCCTGCCACCAACTGCGGCATGGCGCCGCTGTCGCGCGATGTCGCATGGGGCAAGCTAAAGGCGCTGAGTGCTGGCGCCGAAATCGTTCGACGAGAGATCCTCGATGACCATTGCTGACGCAATGGCTGGAAATGGGTCATCACGCCGCAAAAATTAATCAGAGCGGGTACAGGTTGATTTCTGGCTGCGGCTCAACCCGCGCGATCGATCGTCCACGTCGCGAGTGTCGCTCCTGTCTCGGGCAGCTCCATTCTGACCTCTTCGATCGTTGCCGCGATCGCGCAGATCGGATGCTGTTCGATACCGGCGGGCTGGAAGCAGTGTACCGGAGAACCAGCATCGGCGCGATCGAGCCGACCGGTGATACGCATTCTGAGTCCCTGTGATCCGTCGAACCGGGGTACACGCTGCACTGTTTCGAAGGCACGATCTGCTCGGCTGAGCGCTCCCTGCACGCCGAACGTCGCGATCGCCAGGGTCTGGCCCGGCAGCGTCACCGACGCGGTTCCGCTAGGCGCGGCCTCGCCGACGCGAGCCGGACAGCGCTCGCTGCTCGACCAGGGGCGGTTGATCCAGAACCCGGTCGCGGTCGATGCCTCGTCGCCCTGGCGGACGTGCCAATCCGCCCCGCTCCATGTCACCGGCGTTGCCGATACGCGTAGTGTCCCCGTGTTCGCATCATACTGCCATCCCATCGCCGTCGCGGCGGGATCGTTCGGGCCGGAGCAGCCGAACGGCAGGACCAAATCGAACTGCCGTCCTGCGGCGGAGGTCAGCTCGGCCGGCGCCGGTTGGCCAGCCGCAAACGCGTCTGCCGCGGCATTCGCCAGCTTCAGGAGGTCGGCGCGACCGAGCGTTGTCGCCGATGTCTCGGTCGGCTGCGGAGAAGGGGTTGGGCCAGGCGTCACAGGAGTTGCAATGGCGACGGGCGCAGGCGGCGATGTACTTTCCCGGCCGAGTAAGAAGCCTGCCGTACCCACCGCGATTACCACGGCCAGACCACCACCGATGGCAAGACGACTGGAACGAGGGCTGGGTTCGCGCATAGGCGCACGATAGCGGAAATGAGCGGCCGCTCCACTCCCCAATACGCTTGCCGGCACGTTGACACAGCGCCTGCCACGTCCGACTCAGGAGCATCATGCCGTTCGACCAGATACTGACGCTCGCCGTCCTCGTCGCGGTCGTCGCGGCGCTTGTTTGGGACAAGGTGCGCGCCGATGTGGTCGCGCTCGCCGGCGCCGCCGTCCTGTTGATGACGGGCGTCGTCCGGCCAGTTGCGATGCAGGGTGCCTTCGCCAGCCCGGCCATCGTCGCGCTCGCATCCCTTTTCGTCATTGCCTACGCGCTCGAGCTGTCCGGGCTTCTCGACCGTGCGATCGAGCGCGCCGTCGCCATGTGCCGCCGGCTCGGTACGGCGGGCGTCTGGCTGCTGCTGTCGATGATTGGCGGCGTGTCCTGCTTTTTGAACTCGACGCCGATCGTCGTGCTTGGCGCACCGGTGGTCCGCGATGTCGCGACTGCGCTAGGTCAAAGCCCGAAACGCTACCTCATCCCGCTGTCGTACGTCACGATATTGACCGGCTGCTGCACATTGATCGGCACATCGACGAACCTTCTGGTCGACGACATGGCCAGCGTGGCCGGTCAGCCGCGCTTCGGCATCTTCGAGGTGACTCCAGTCGGCCTGCCGATGGCGATCGTCGGGGGGCTCTATCTTTTTCTCTTCAGCAACCGCCTGCTAGGCCGCCATGCGGATGAACTGCCAGAAGGCGGATCGGCGCCGGTCGATCCGACCCGCATCGCCAGCGCATCGATCGGCAACGCGGAGGTGTTCGCCGAGCATCGCCCGCTTCAGCCGCGCAAGGCGGTCGCCGCCTTGGCGGTATTCGGGGGCGCCATCGCGCTGGCCACCACGGGCGTCGCGCCGATTGCTGCCACCGCTTTTGCCGGTGCGGTGCTCCTCATCCTGCTGCGGGTCATCAGCGCGGACGAGGCGTATCACGGCCTAAAACCCGAAATCCTGGTGCTGATCGCCGGTATGGTGGTGATCGGCATCGCCATGGAGGAAAGCGGCTTGGCCGCGGGCATCTCCGAGACGCTGATTTCAAGCGTCCATGGGCTTGATCCGCTGATCGCGCTGGTGGCGCTCTATTTGGTCACGATGGTTCTGACCGAACTCCTGTCGAATGCCACTGTCGCTGTACTGGTGACGCCAATTGCCGTGGCGCTAGCAGACAGTCTATCGGTCAGCCCGCGGCCCTTCCTGGTCGCGGTGATGATGGCCGCCAGCGCGGCGTTCGCGACGCCGTTCGGCTATCAGACGAATGTCATTGTCTACCAGATGGCCGGTTATCGCTATATGGACTTTGTTCGCATTGGCCTGCCGCTTAATCTTCTTACCTGCGCCGTGGCGGTGACGGCGATCCGCTTCTTTTTCCCTTTTTAGATCGAGTCTTCTTCAGCGTCCGAACGCTCTCGCCAGTAAGGCCCGGATGCGGCCCGCGCTTTCCGCGGTGAGCGGCGCCAGGACGCCCCGTGTTGTCCGCGGGATATGCGCCGTGACCTCGGGGCCGGCGACGAATACATAATGTTCGAACATGTCGCGCCAGTGCCGCTTTTCCTCATCGGGCAGGTCGCGGATCGCGAGCATCGCATGGCTGAGCGCATCCTCCGGTCGGCCGAGCCAGCGGGGGCTGTCGCGCCACCAATAGTTCACCAGGACGTTGAAGTCCGCCAGCCCCTCGACATGATGCCACCACATCGTCGGGATGTAGAGCGCATCGCCCGCGCCGAGCTCGGCGACCTGCGCATGATCGAGCGCTTGCCGGAACCGTGGATAGGTCGCGAAGTCGGGGTCGTGGAAATCGACCATGCTGATCGCGCGCCCGGCCGGCGTCGTGTCGACCGGGCCGAGATAGAGGTTGCGGAACTGATCGCGCGGGAAGAGCGTGAACCGACGCTCGCCGACCGCCACGCAGGCAAGGTTGTCGGCCACGTCGTTGTGCGCCGCGATCCGCGTCCGCGTTCCCATCCAGATGCTGGCAAGGGGCACGCGGTCGCCCAGATCGACATGGTTCGCCTCGTGCAGCCCGGTGAAGAACTCCTGCATGTTGATCGACGCGAGGTAGATCGGCGGCGTGTTCGGAATGCCCTCGTCGGCGTCGATCCGCGCGAAGACGTCGGACAATCTTGCCTGCGCCGTCTGGAAATTCATCCCCGCGGCGTCGTCGTAGAACAGCCGACCGCCGCTCCGCGGATCGGCGACCGACACGGCGAAGGGCACCGGCCGGGCGTGGCGCGCGATATAGTCACGCGCCGCGCGCGCCGATTGCCTGCCTGCGCGCACGACCGGCCAGTCGGCGACGAGCCCGCGAACGACAAACGGCTCGCTCGCCTCGCGCAGCGTGCGATCGAGCGTCGCCGCGTCGTCGATGACGACCTGGCGGACGCGCGGCAGGCCGCTGAGGATGTCCTGACGGGTGTCAGTCATAGCCGACCCGACCTTCCCCGCAGACGCCAGGGCCGCCGCCGATACCGGGTGATGCGAACGCGATAAACGATGCCATCGTTTATCGAACGATGCGCCGGTCCAATGTCAAGGAAAGATCGATCCTCCGGGGGAAGCCCCCCTGATCCGCGCCGCGCCGGACACTGCCTGTTACCGGGCTCCGGCATGGCACCATCGACCGAACCGGCGACGCACCGCGGAACCCGATAGATCGGCGTCCACCCCCTTCGATATCCTGAATGTCGATCCGCTCTAGCACCCTTTGTCTGACGACCCTGTATCGGTCGGGTGTGACGGAGACAGGGAAGCGCACGACTTAAATGGCCAGATCGGAACCAAAGTCCGGCGGCCGGGTTCGGCCAAGCTCGATCAACAAACCATAGGAAAAATTTATGAAGCCGATCCTCGCCACGGCATTGCTTGCCATCATGGCTGCGCCACTGGCCGCCTGCGGTGGAAATGGGGACGACAAGCTGGCTGAGCGGGTCGAGGACCGTGCCGACAACCGGGCCGACCAGTTGGAGGCGATGGCCGATAACCTCGAGGATCGCGCTGACCGTACGCGTGAAGTCGGCGAGCAGCGAGCAGACGCCATCGATGCAGCCGATCTGAACGCTCAGGCGATGTCGAACGAGCAGAAGGCGGATATCGTGGCTAACGAAGCTGCCGCCGTTCGATGATGTTCTGCCGCCCGGTCCCGTGGGCCGGGCGGCGCCCTCACTTCAGCGCCCTGAAGTGACCCCTACGGCAGGCTGACGCCCGGCCAACCGGCTTTTCAAGTCAATCATCGCAAGACTGATCGTTATCCAGCACAGGGCGACGTCCTGACCCTCGCCGATTCAGAACAGCGGTTCCGACCGCAATCGTCGCCACAATTGCCGCTATACCGATGGCAGTGGCACTTTTCGGTGAGATGCTTCCATCGCTGCGATGCAGATGCGGTCGCAGGCGACCGAGCAGTGGTTTGCGTGCTGACAGCGCCTCGAACATCTCTTTCGGGCCTTCCGGATCAAGTATCTTGTTGTCCGCCAACCAGGTACGCACCGCGTCGAGATCGGGCACCTCGTACGGACGCAGCGAACGGCCCTCACCGCGTAGGCGCTCGATGGTGGTGATGATCGACCCAGTCTCCTCGATCATCGCCGCGATCGTTTCCGAAGTCGTATCCAGATGCTCCGCCAGAAGCGAGTTGCGGATGCCGGCGATAGTGGCGCGTTCATCGGCATTGTCGGGGTGCGCGGCATCGATCACGACGTCGCATTCGGTGTCGAGTCTGAGTGAGCGATTGTTGAAGTTCGACGAGCCGACGCGCAGCACCTCGTCATCGATCACCGTTACCTTGGCATGGACGTAGATCGGCACCCCGCCCTTGGTGAAAGGATGATAGAGGCGAAGGCGGCCATGCGGGTCCTGCTCGCGCAGCGCCTCGACCAGTCTGGCGCGCGCTGAGTCCATTGCAATCGGTTCCAGCCAGCCCTCGGCGGTGGTTGGATGGACGATGACGAATTCCGGGCCATTGGGCTCGACGAGCCGCTTGCCGATTGCCTCCGCAACCCGGCGTGATGCGAAATACTGGCTCTCCGCATAGAAAAGGCGCTTCGTTCGAGCGATCAGATCGACATAGAGCGCCTCAATCTCGTGACGCGGCTCCTGGTCGGCCATTTCAGGCACGGTCAGCGCGATGCCGACCTCGACGTCGGTGAAATCCGGGGTCACATGCTCGGGCCAGCACTCGGCCCCATCCTTCACCGGTTCGATCGCAGGCCCGCCCGATACCTCCCACCGTTGACGACACATGTCACCGAGTGACTTGGCCACAGGCCCTTGCAACATCGTCGTGGCATCGTGCCATGGTCCATAGGCGGTTCCATCCGGCTCCAGCCTGCGCGGTTCGTCGTCCGCGTGGTCACGCGTGTCCCAGCGATCGACCGTCATGTCGATGCCGCCACAGAAAGCGACGTCGTCGTCGATCACGACCACTTTCTGATGATGCGAGCCGGCAGGCGGATGATGTCCGTCAAGACGCAGATGAATCTGCGGATCCCTGATCCAGCGCACCAGCCGCAGCAAGGTCTGCGCGTGGAACAACGTCTTGATCGCGCCGGTGTCCCAGCGGAGGATGTGAACCTGCAGCCCCGGCGTGCGCCGGACCAGCCAGCTGACGAAGCTGCCGACCCGGTCGGGACCACCATCGTCGACGTCCCCGCCAAAGCGGATACGAGCGTCAAAATCCCAGCCGACCAGAATGATCTGTGTCTTGGCCTTCAACATCGCCGCGCGTGCGGCTTTGAAATAGTCATCGGCATCGATGATGACGGCGGCTCGCGCCGCGCGTTCGATGCGCGAGCAATTATAGCCCAGTTTCAACAGTGGTTCGTCTTTGTTCATGATCGCACCCTCGCAGCCCCGTCACCTCTCGCCAAGCGCTGACCCGTCAGCCAGCGAAAGAAACTGCACCGCCGTTTGGGAACCCAACCGCTCGAGGGATGTCATGCGGGGATGAACGCTCACCGCTTTTTTCCCATCAAACGGTACTTTTGCGCATCCTGATGGGATGGATCCGAACGCTGCGCGGATCGTGGGTCGCTATTCGTGATGCGCCGTCGCGTGGCAAAGATGCTTCATGCCCATGGAAGATACCGGTCGCTGGCTGGCTGGACGTACTAGTGCGAACGCGGCGGAAAACCTTTGACGAGCATTTGACGCTGCTGGCGTCGGGCATCGCCTATCATGCGTTCCTGACGCTCGTTCCTACCGTCGTCGCAATCGCCTTGATCTATGGGATGGTCGCCGATCCGGCGCAGGTCGCCCACGACATGGCGTCGTTGATCGAAATTGTGCCGGCCGGCGGTCAGGTGTTACTGACGGAGCGACTGACCCACGGCATGGGGTCCCGCCAGCGCGATCTGATCGGCGCTGCATCGACCGTGCTGATCACGCTGTATACCGCGTCGCTCTTCGCGCGATCGGTCATGGCGGCGATGAACCTTGTCTATCACCAGCGGCGGCGGCCACGGTTCCTCAAGCGTTGGGCGGTCGCGGCGGCGATAGCATTGTCCGGGGGCTTGTTCCTGTTGATCGCGCTCTGCGGGATCGCGCTGCTCGGTTATGTCGAAAATATCCTGCCCAATGGAACGCCGTTGCTGTGGAACACTATCCGGATCGGATTCTGGTGTTTGATGGCGGCAGCAGCGGGGATCGGTTTTATGCTGATCTATCGATTTGCCCCCGCGCGGGAAGACGCGCGCTGGTCATGGTGCCTGCCGGGTGCGCTGGCCGCGACCATATTATGGCTCGCCGCAACCTATGGCTTTGGCATCTATGTCGCCAACTTCGCACGCTATGACGCCGCCTATGGGTCGCTGGCGGCGGTCGTCGTGCTGCAGGTGTGGATGTTCCTGTCGTCCGTCGCGCTTCTGCTCGGCGCGCGCCTGAACGTCGAGCTTGAACTTCAGACCGCAATGGACACCACCACCGGTGCGCCGAAGCCGCTCGGCCAGCGCGGTGCGACAGCCGCCGACCGGGTTGAGGCGGGAACCTTGTCATCACAGGAGAATGACGCATGACATCGCCGATCCGAACGTTCGTATTGGCCGGTATCGTCGTCCTTGCCGCGGCCGCGTTCATGGCGCTGGCCTGGTTTGCATCGGCAACGCTGTTGCTGATTCTGGCCGGTATATTGTTCGGCATCTTCCTTGATGCGATGAACCGGCTGCTGGGAAAGGTTCTGCCGCTTGGGCATTCGATCCGACTGGCGATCGTTTGCGTGCTGCTGTTCGGTGCGCTGGGCAGCGTCGTGGCGGTCGGCGGTGTGCGTCTGACGCAGGAATCGACCAATGTCGGGGCACTTCTGGATCGCCAGATGAAGGCGGCGCAGAGCTGGCTGCGCGACAGTGGCGTTCCCGTCGGCATGGTCGCGCCCAAGGCGGAGGAAAGCGACCGTGCCGGGACGATCTTCTCGAACCCGGCGGCGCTGTTGCCTGGCGATGGATCGATCGCCAGTCGGGTGCTGGGTCTCGTCTCGGTCGTGCTTGGGTATCTCGGCAACGCACTGGTCGTGATCTTTCTCGGACTTTTCATCGCTGCACAGCCGGGTGCCTATAGATCCGGCATTTTGCGTTTCATTCCCCGACGCCATGTTGGAACCGCCGCTGCCACGCTTGACGACATGGGCGAGACGCTGCGACGCTGGCTGACGGGTCAGCTGACGACGATGTCGGTGATCTTCGCGGTTACCTGGGCAGGCTTGACGGTCATCGGCGTGCCCGCAGCGTTCCTGCTGGCGATACAAGCGGGATTGCTTGCCTTCATTCCTAATATCGGCCCGATCGTCGCAGGCATCGTCATTGTCGCGGTCGCCCTGACCGGCGGGATCGAGATGGCGTTATATGCGGTCGGTCTCTACGTGCTGGTGCAGACGCTGGAGAGCTACATCCTGACCCCGTTCATTCAACGGCAGGCGTTGTCGGTGCCGCCCGCTACCCTGTTTGCGGCACAAATCCTGCTGGGTGTGGTCTTTGGCCTGTGGGGTCTCGCGCTTGCACTGCCGATGGTGGCGATCGTGAAGGTGCTGCTCGACCAGCTTTACCTTCCGGATCAGGCGTCGTCGGGGGCATCAGGCTGATCCCAACCGTTGGGCTGGACGTGTGGCGGTCGAAGATTGCATCGATGTAATGTTCGTCACAGGCGGCCTTCACGGCGGTGATCCAGAAAGGAGGCAATCACAGCCCCAAGACAAGGATCTCTACCATGGCAGCCAACCGTCGTCTGACCGTCCGTCCCATGATCGCCGCGGCGACCCTTGGCGTCACCGCGATCGCCGGTGTCGCTGGCGGCGCGATCGCCGCCGATCAGAGTCATGACGGGGTTGTCGGGCGGTTCATGGCGCCCGGGCCCGCCGCCGTTACCTCCACGGGCGTTCACGCCTCTCTGTCCGACATGGTCGAGGCGGTCGGGCCGAGCGTCGTCCAAATTCAGGTCAAGCCGCAATCCGCCGCGGCTCAGCAGGCGACGCCGATGCAGTTCGGATCGGACGACAGCGATCTGTCCGACCGGCTTGGCCAATTGTTCGGGTTCGCCGTGCCGGACGGCAGCGACCGGTCCGGGCAGCCGGAACAGCAGCAGGAGCCGCAACGCGGTGCGCTGGGGTCCGGGTTCATCGTCGATGCTTCCGGACTGGTCATCACCAACAACCACGTCGTCGAAGGTGCCGACCGGGTCACCGTCCAGATGTCGGACGGACAGGAATTTCCGGGCCGCGTCCTCGGTCGCGATCCCAAGATCGATGTCGCGGTCGTGCGGATCGAGGGGAAGGGCAAGTTCACCGCGATCAAATGGGGCGACAGCGATCATATCCGGGTCGGCGACAGCGTGTTCGCGGTCGGCAGCCCGTTCGGTCTCGGCAACACGGTGACGTCGGGAATCGTCTCCGCGCGCGGGCGCGAAATCGGGGCGGGGCCGTATGACGATTTCCTCCAGGTCGATGCCGCGATCAACAGCGGCAATTCGGGCGGCCCGCTGTTCGATGGCAGCGGCCGGGTGGTTGGCGTCAACACTGCGATCTTCTCGCCCAGCGGTGGCAATGTCGGCATCGGCTTTGCCATTCCCGCCAAGATGGCACGTCAGGTCGCGCTCCAGATTGCCCAGACCGGCCACGTCTCGCGCGGCCGGATCGGTGTTGCATTGCAGGACGTGACGCCGGAGATCGCCGGCGCGATGGGCCTGAATGCCGCCAAGGGTGCCTTGATCGCGGAGGTGGAGGACGAAGGCTCTGCCGCTCGATCCGGCATACAGCGTGGCGACGTCGTTCGCCGATTCGGTTCCAGGTCGATCGACAACGGACGCGACCTCGCACGCGCCGTGGCAGAGGCCCGGATCGGGTCGAGCATTCCGACACAGGTCATCCGCGATGGCCGTGCGGTCTCGCTCGACCTGCGTATTGCGGGCGAGGCTTCCGCCCGGTCGTGAACCGATGGAACCGGGAAGCGGCACGCGCGTCCGCTTCCCGGAAACCCCGATGGAACACCCCTGCCTTGAAGCTCTTGTTGATCGAAGATGACGCGCAGACCGCGGATTATGTTTGCCGAGGCTTGGCGGAGCTGGGCCACGCGACCGATCATGCCGCGACCGGTGTCGATGGCCTGACAGCCGCGATTGTCGGTCGCTATGATGCGATCATTCTCGATCGCAATCTGCCGGGGCTCGATGGATTGTCCGTATTGAAGTCGCTGCGTGCGCAGGGGAATCGGACTCCCGTTCTCGTTCTTTCCGCTCTGGGGCAGGTCGATGACCGCATTGCCGGCTTGCGTGCGGGTGGCGACGATTATCTGGCCAAGCCGTTCTCGTTCGGCGAGCTCATGGCGCGGATCGAGGCGATCTCGCGCCGGCGTGGCGATGAGAATATTACGGAGGCGGTTCGCCAGACGGGTTCGTTGAAGCTCGATTTGCTTGCCCGCACGGCCATGCGCAACGGCCGCCGGATCGAACTGCTCAACAAGGAATTCCAGTTGTTAGAGTATCTGACCCGCCATGCCGGGCAGGTGGTAACCCGGACGATGCTGATCGAGGCGATCTGGGACTACAGCTTCGACCCCGGCACCAACATCGTCGACGTCCATGTCAGCCGCCTGCGCGCAAAGATCGATGGCCCCGGCGAGCCTTCGATGATCCGCACGATACGCGGCGCCGGCTATCGGCTGGACGCCGACTGACATGCCGCGTCTGCCGTCGATCGCGGCCCTGCGCGGAGCATTGTGGATCACACTGATCGCACTCCTGGCGACCGGAACCGCGCTGACCGTCCAGTATGTGCAGACGGTCCGCCTGCTCGATGCCCGTGCGCAGGCGAGCGTCGACGACGAGATGGCCGGTCTGGTCGAACGCTATCAGGGGGATGGGCCGGTCGCCGTCGCGCAGGCGGTGTCCCGCGCGGTCGGTCGTCCGCGCGTGACGGATTTCATCTACCTGATGACCGACGTGGCCGGACGGCCGATCGCAGGCAACCTCGCCGCTTGGCCGGGCGAGATCGATCGCACGGGATATCGCTTGTTCGATACCCGGATAGCGACGACGCGCGGCACCACGATCGAACGACAGGTGGCCGCGCGAACGGTGTTGCTGGGGGACGATTATCGCCTGCTGGTGGGTAGTCTGTCGGACGATCGCCGTTTGCTTCACGATCGCTATATATCGGCGCTGATCTGGTCACTGCTGGCGACGGGCGCGGTCGGCCTGCTTTTCGGGTTGTGGTACAGCCGGCGCGGCCTCGCCTTCCTCGATGCGGCCAGCACGGCCGGGGATCGATTTCGGGCGGGGCATCTGGACGAACGCCTGCCGGTGACCGGGCGCGGCGACGAGTATGACCGGCTGGCCGCAACGCTGAACCACGGTTTTGCCGAGATAGAACGTCTGGTCGATTCGCTGCGAACGGCGACCGACGCGCTGGCGCACGACCTCAAGACGCCATTGACCCGCATCCGGTCGCGCATCGAACTTGCGACGATGCAGGGGGATGCCGATGGCGTATCGGCGGACATCCGCGACGATCTGGACGCTTTGCTTCGGACGATCGACGACACGCTGCGCCTCGCTCGCGCTGAGACGACGGTGACTAGCGAGTTTGCTCCGGTCGATCTGGCGGCGATCGTCCGCGAAGCCGGCGAGTTGTTCGATCCGGTTGCCGATGATCGCGGGATCACATTCACCGTCACCGTGACGCCGGCGATCATCAGCGGCGTTCGATCGCTCCTTGCGCAATTGGTCGCGAACCTCATCGACAATGCGCTCAAGTACACGCCCACGGACGGTTTGGTCACGGTGTCGCTGTCGCAGGAGAGTGACGGCATCCGGTTACGCGTGGCGGATACCGGACCAGGCATCCCCGTCGACCAGCGCGAACGTGTCCTGACCCGCTTCGTCCGGCTCGACACGAGCCGGCAAACGGATGGCAGCGGTCTGGGGCTGAGCATTGCGCAAGTTGCCGCACGCGTCCACGGTGCCCGCATTCTACTGGAGGATAATCGGCCGGGGTTAATCGTCACCGTCCATTTCCCCGGCGCTGATGTCGCTTGATCGTCAAGGCATCTCGCCGATTGCATCCCGCTGATCATTGTGGTCAGCACGAACGTGACGGGCTCTAGGGTCAGGACTCGTTGATTACAGCCAGAAGATGACGGTGGCAGCGAGAGCAACGGCGGAAAAGAAGGCCGTTGGGCAGCGATCGTAGCGGGTGGCAACACGCCGCCAGTCCTTGAGGCGGCCGAACATGNCCGATGCCGTTCCAGATGACATACGGGGCTCTAGGGTCAGGACTCGTTGATTACAGCCAGAAGATGACGGTGGCAGCGAGAGCAACGGCGGAAAAGAAGGCCGTTGGGCAGCGATCGTAGCGGGTGGCAACACGCCGCCAGTCCTTGAGGCGGCCGAACATGATCTCGATGCGGCTGCGGCGCCGGTAGCGGCGCTTGTCGTATCTGACCGGCTCGTTGCGTGACCGCCGGCCCGGGATGCAGGGTTGGATGCCCTTGGCCTGGAGAGCGTCCCTGAACCAATCGGCGTCGTAGCCGCGGTCGCCGAGCAGCCACTGCGCTTTTGGCAGGTCGTCCAGCAGCGCTGCCGCGCCGGTATAGTCGCTTATCTGCCCGGCGGTCATGAAGAAGCTCAGGGGGCGGCCGTTCCCGTCGGCGACGGCATGGAGCTTGGTGTTCATGCCGCCTTTGGTGCGTCCGATCAGGCGGCCGAGATCCCCTTTATGGATGGCTCGCCCCTTATCCGAATCGTTGTCATCCTACGACAGCAGGTCGTTTGAGGAAGGAGCGAAGGT
>NZ_LMRS01000046.1 GCF_001426195.1 Sphingomonas sp. Leaf339
CTCGGTGAGACCACCGATGTAGAAGCGCTGCAGCAGCAGGTAGAGGACCAGGCAGGGCAGGATCGCGACGGTGGTGCCGGCCTGCAGGAGACCCCAGTCGATCGATCCGTAGGCGCCGGTCCGGATGTTGACGAGCATCACCGAGAGGGTGAAGGTCGAGCCGTCGTTCAGCAGCAGGAGCGGGATGAAGAACTCGTTCCACGACACCAGGAAGGCGAAGAGGGCGACCGTCACCACCCCCGGGAGCACGAGCGGCAGCGAGACCCGGAGGAACACGGCGATCGAGGAGGCGCCGTCGACGCGCGCGGCCTCCTCCAGCTCCACCGGGATCGCCTCGAAGCTGTTGCGCATCAAGAAGATGCTGAAG
>NZ_LMRS01000047.1 GCF_001426195.1 Sphingomonas sp. Leaf339
CTATCATCCGGGCCAAGGCCTGTTCTGCCGTCTCGACCGGCGCGGAGAGTGAGATGGCCACCCGGTTGCCTGCGGTATCGTATTTGACGGTGCCCTTGGAATAATCGCCAACGGTCAGCGCGCGGTGGAGAATGTCGTTGACGTTGGTGGCGACCACCAGCCTGCTGTTCGGCGGAAAATCGACACCGACGATCATCGAAACCAGTTCGAAAAAGAAGCTGGCTGGCGCTCTACGTCTTTGTGAACCTCACCTCGATCATCTGGCTGGGTTCGATCGCCGTCACGAAGGTCGCCGGCATCGACCAGAACATCGCCTTGGCGTCCACATTAATCGCCAACGGTCAGCGCGCGGTGGAGAATGTCGTTG
>NZ_LMRS01000048.1 GCF_001426195.1 Sphingomonas sp. Leaf339
ATCCTCGACCTGATCGTCGCGCTGGCGGTGTACAAGTCCGATGCTGCCTACGTCAAGTTGACCAAGTCATACTCGGCCGCTCGCCATGCCTGATGGCGGCACGCGACCGGTCCGCAGCCTGCTCAACACGCGCGGGCCAATGCGGTTCGGCGATGCGTCGTCGCCCCGCGCCTTCAACGGCGCGCTGAACTATGTCGCGGCGGTGCCGGAACCGGCTAGTTGGGCGATGATGAGAAAGAACAGCGATCATATTGGCTCGCGGGTTACCATCATTGGGGACTGTAGGACAGCGATAGGCCGCAAACTGCAGATGACGGATTCCGGCCGACCATACCATGACCAGATGCCGGTCCTCGCCTTCCTTG
>NZ_LMRS01000049.1 GCF_001426195.1 Sphingomonas sp. Leaf339
CATTCACCAGCGTCTCGAGCTGGCGACGGCGTGCGTCGCGAGACCCGCCGACATCGAGGATCAGTCGCGAGAACGAACCGGTCTTGTTCTGAACAGCCAGGCGGGTCAGTTCCTGAAGAGCCTGCACCGTGTCGGGTGCCGACAGCAGAGCCAGTCCATCTCCCTCAGCCTCGACCGACACGTAGGCGCGGCCCTGGCGGACATCCAGGTTGAGGTCACCGTCGATGTCAGCGATGTCGAGCAGCTCTTCGAGGTAGTCAGCGGCGACGTCGCCCTCGTTCTCGAGCTCGGCGACCGTGGGCTCCACGGTCTCGGTCATGTTGTCGGTCATGAACCGCTCCCCTTCT
>NZ_LMRS01000050.1 GCF_001426195.1 Sphingomonas sp. Leaf339
CAAAGAACAAAGATGAAATTCCTCGTAGCAGCTTTCCTTGCCATCGCTTTGGTCTCCGTTCAAGCCACGGAGTCCGGCAACAAGATCAAGCATTTCTCCGAGGGTTGCATGGAAACCACCGGAGTCGATCACGATATTGTTGTAAACGCCCGTAAAGGAGAGTTCGTCGATGATGAGAAGTACATGAAGTACTGCCACTGCATGTGCAAGAAGATGAACATCATGGACGATGAAGGCCATCTTCATGAGGAGCACATGTTGGACAACCTTCCAGAAGGTCTCGGAAGGGAAGAGGGAACCAAGATCATGAAGAAATGCATTGGTGAAGCTCATGATGAAAC
>NZ_LMRS01000051.1 GCF_001426195.1 Sphingomonas sp. Leaf339
ATTTCTTAGGTTTATTCCCATATATTTTTACAAGATCAAGACATATAGTAATAACTATAGGATTAGCTTTACCTTTATGACTTAGTTTTATAATTTACGGTTGAATTAACAACACAACTCATATATTAGCTCATTTAGTTCCTCAAGGTACTCCTCCTGTACTAATACCTTTTATAGTATGTATTGAAACAATTAGAAATATTATCCGACCACTAACATTAGCCGTTCGACTATCAGCTAATATAATTGCAGGACACTTACTTCTTACTTTATTAGGAAATACTGGTCCTTTTATAAATCTATTTACAATTAATATCTTAATTATTGTTCAAAT
>NZ_LMRS01000052.1 GCF_001426195.1 Sphingomonas sp. Leaf339
GTTGAGCTCATACCCTTCTCCTCCAATGTGCTCCCAGGGAATTGCGCGTGACCGGTATCGCTCCGCCTCCCACAACGGAGCCGCTTCGTCCTCGTTTCGTAAAGCAAAGCGAAAGCGCGTCTTCTTCTAAAAACACGCAAAACCGCCCTTGTTTGCCGCAGCCTTCCCGAAAAATTCCAGAAAATCCCCCGCCCAAAGGCGAGCAAATCATTCCAAAATCCCCAGAACCCGGCTGCTTGTTGTTATCGGACGAAAACCGACGTCGCCGCCTAAGCCAAAATCCCAAATCCAACCCCTTCAACGGGCAGACCGCAGACCCAGC
>NZ_LMRS01000053.1 GCF_001426195.1 Sphingomonas sp. Leaf339
CTCGAGGTCGACCGTCGAGCCGTCAAGCAACGTCACCGGATCGGTGAAGTCCTTCATGTCGCCCTTGATCTCGATCCACTGGCCGGGGCCGATGATCGGACCGCCGCCCTCGACGTTGATCTGCGCATGAACGTGCCAACGGCCCGCGCGACGTCCGCGAAGGTTGATGGAGAAGGCGTAGTCGTTGCCAGGAACAAGCGACACCGAACGCGGCGCAAACTGCTCGCCGATGAACTGCGCCGTGCGCACCAGAACCGGACCGGGCTCGCCGGCGTTCAGGAACGACACGCGCGGATTGGCGACCGCTTGCGGCCAGGCCG
>NZ_LMRS01000054.1 GCF_001426195.1 Sphingomonas sp. Leaf339
GGCGGACGAGCTTTTTTAGTGGTGGTAACGCTGGTAACGCTCAAGCCGCTTGCCCAAATGAAAAATCGTCTCGTACACACCTCAACTGCGGTTTGGGAGCGGCACCCGTCCATATTGCTGTCATCGATCAAGGTTATGGCCATATGGAACGTGTCGCGCTTCTCGATCAGGCGGACCATGGCGGCGAAGTCGGCGGCGCCGGGGCCACCGGGCACCTGCGCCATGTGCAGGTCGCGCTGGTGTTAACGACAAAATAGAGGTCGCCAAGGTCGCCACCCGGAATCTTACGCCGGACGAAGCCGACTGCCGCATC
>NZ_LMRS01000055.1 GCF_001426195.1 Sphingomonas sp. Leaf339
CACGCGCATGATGGAGGGGCTAGCTGCGGGCAATGCGGCTCGGTCCCGTGCCACAGATAGGATGGGAACAGCACCAGTTGCCCTGGTCGCGGCGCTGCACGACGTGGCCCGCGCAGACGGACGGCGCATCGCGATGCGGCCGGATCATGGCGATGACATTGTCGTCCGACCCCGCCAACCAATATTGCAGTGTCAGGAAATAGGCGCGGACGTCCTGCGCTGTCCATCATTGCGTTGGCTGTCATTGCGCTGGCCGTCGCGGATCTCCATCTTGGCCAACGACCTCGCGTCGAAAGGCCGGA
>NZ_LMRS01000056.1 GCF_001426195.1 Sphingomonas sp. Leaf339
CCGCGGCACCAGCTCGTAAGCGACACCGCTGCGGTGAAACCCCTCTACCCACACACCCCAGATGCGTCAACCACCATGTGACAGTTTTTTGATGAAATATGGGAAAGCCGATTATTCGTCAGATAGTTGCTGGGAGATACCAATTGATACCGCACGGCCTTCCCCCCGGCAGTAGCACCCGAATCACGATCGCTTGAGCGAATCGCGATTCGGTTTCATGTTGTCACCATGACGCAGCAACCCGCCGGATTGGACGATCCCGACTATGCGCGCTTCGCCTGGGGCCGATTTAGACATCTGCTCAGCTGGATGACCGTCGTCGCGGCGATCTGCGTCGGTGCCGTGATCGTCGTGATGGCACATCTTCAGGGGCCGCTCCATATTGTCACCATGGCTGCGATCATCGGTGGCGTCGGCGGTTCGGTGATGCTGGCCGGCCTGTTGATGGGCCTCGTCTTCCTGAGTTCGGGGTCGGGCCATGACGAGGATGTCGAGCGGATCGACTGAACGACCTTTCGGCCTCGCAAACCAAAGGGGCCGGCATCGATGTGATGCCGGCCCCTCCCGTTTCAACGATGCCCGTTCAGCAATCAGCCGATCAAATCAGCCGGCGCCGACCTCGTCTGGCGTCACCGTCCGGATTCGACGACGGCGGGGCTTCGGCGCCTCTCCGCTGCCAGCGGCCTCACTGGCCGCTGAAATCCCGAGCGACGGCGGCAGCCGATCCGCATCCACGCCGTTACTCTCCACCATCGGCACAGACTCAACCTCGCTGGTCGCCTGAACATCAGGCTGAATCAGTTGAGCATCACGCCGTGGACGACCACGACGACGGGGCGGTGGCGCATCCGCTTCCAATACCGCCTCTGCCCGTTCCTGCAGGTTTTCGCCCGACGCAACCGGATCGGCGCGATGCTGGCCGGCAACCTCTACCTCGACGCGGGGTTCGGGCGCTTGTTCGATCTGGCGCGGGGCGCGATCCTCGCGCTCCCAGCGGCGTGGACGCTCGCCGTCGTTGCGCGGGGCGTCATACCGCTGACCGTCGTTGCGCTGACCCTCGTTTCGGGCGGCGTCATTGCGCTGTCCATCATTGCGTTGGCTGTCATTGCGCTGGCCGTCGTTGCGCGGCGCATCGTTACGCTGGCCCTCATACCGGGGCGCATCGTTCCGGTTACCATCCTGACGCCCCTCGTTGCGGGGGCGCGCGTCGCGCTGGCGATCGTCGCCCTGCTGACGGTCCTCGCGCGGACGATCCTCCCGGACCCGCTCGTTGCGCGGACGATCGTCGCGGTTCCGCTCCTGCCGGGCGGCCTCGCCCTGCTCGCCGGCGCGGATCGGTTCGCCCTCGTCGCCGTAATCGTCATCGCCATCCATCTCGAAATCGGACTGCTGACGTCGCGGCTGCGGCTGCTGGTCCTCGAAGCGACCGCGCTGATCGCTCAGCACACGGAAATAGTGATCCGCGAACTGGTGATAATATTCGGTGTTGACCCGGTCACCCTGACGCTGGGCATCGGCGGCCAGATTCTTGTACTTCTCGTACAACTGGTTCGCGTTGCCGCGGGCGCGGTTGTCGATGCGATTGCCGTTGTCGGGACGTCCCTGGCCACCCTGACGCGGGCCGCCCGTATTGCCGCTACCACCAGTACCATTGCCGCCGCGACCACGACGACGGCCAGCCTGTTGCTGCCGATTGTTGATCAAGCTTGTTGTCCTTGTCCCAACGCTGAAACGGGCTCCCGGGCACGGCCCCAATGGCTGACATCGCCGCATGACACCTTGGCCGACGTGACGTCGGGCCTGCCACAGCCGCGAAATGCGACGTCATGACGATGGGTGCGGGTCGCCGTGCGATCCTGGACTATCATCGAAGATCGTGTGCCCCGACCTGTTCATAGCGGCGGAGCAACCCGTCCGACAAGCGAAATATCGACGCAACACGTACCACTTCAAGGCAAAAGCCGGTTCAGCTGGCCAGCAACGCCCGCGACCGGCCACCCAGATCGCGGTGTTCCGTCACGCCCAGACCCGCCGCGCGCAACAGATCGCCCACCGCCTGCGCCTGCGTCCAGCCGATCTCCAGCACTATCGCCCCACCCGGCGCCAACAGGCCGGGCAGCGCCGGCACCAGCCGCCGGTAATCGTCCAGCCCGTCCGCGCCCGCATAGAGCGCCGATACCGGCTCATGCGCCGCGACCTCGGGCGGCAGGGTCTCGTCGGTGGCAATGTACGGCGGGTTCGCGACGATCAGGTCGAACCGACCCGCGAGCGCCCCCGTCCAGTCGCCCTGCACCAGCGCCACCCGATCCCCGAAGCCCCGTGCGTTCCGCCGGGCATAGGCCAGCGCCGCCGCCGACCGGTCGATCCCCAGTCCCCGCGCCGCCGGCCACTCGTCGAGCAGCGCCAGCAGCAACGTGCCCGGCCCGGTGCCCAGATCGAGCACGCTGGCCGGCGGTCGTCCCGCAAAATGCGCCAGCGCCGCGGCGATCACCGTCTCGCTGTCCGCACGCGGCACCAGCGCGCCGGGGCCGACCGCCAGATCCAGCGTCCAGAAACCACGCACGCCGGTGATATAGGCGACGGGTTCATGCCCCGCCCGCCGCTCGACCAGCGCCGCGAACCCAGCCGGCACCGGTCGCTCCATATCCAGCAGCAACGCCGACCGGTCGATCCCCAGCGCATGCGCCAGCAGCAGTTCGGCATCGAGTCGCGGCGTATCCGAAAACCCGAATCGCGCCGCCGCCTCGGCCAGCGCCGCCTGCACCCCGCCGCGCGGCGTCTCAGCCATCGAGGCTCGCCAGCCGCTCCGCCTCGTCCTCGGCGATCAGTGCGCCGATCAGTTCGTCCATCTCGCCGACCAGTATCTCGGGCAGGCGATGCAGCGTCAGGTTGATGCGGTGATCCGTCACGCGCCCTTGCGGGAAATTATAGGTGCGGATGCGCTCCGACCGATCGCCCGATCCCACCATCGCCTTGCGCGTGCCGGATCGTTCGGATGCCAGCCGCTCGCGCTCCGCCTCGTACAGCCGTGTCCGCAGCACCTTCAGCGCCTTGGCCTTGTTCTTGTGCTGCGACTTCTCGTCCTGCTGGATCACGACCAGGCCGGTGGGCAGATGCGTGATGCGGACCGCGCTGTCGGTGGTGTTGACCGACTGGCCGCCGGGGCCGGACGATCGATAGACGTCGATGCGCAGGTCGCGCGCCTCGTCGATCTTCACATCGACCTCCTCCGCCTCGGGCAGGACTGCGACCGTCGCGGCGGAGGTGTGGATTCGCCCGCCCGCCTCGGTCGCCGGCACCCGCTGCACGCGGTGGACGCCCGATTCGAACTTCAGTTTCGCGAACACGCCCTGCCCCGTCACCGACGCGACCACTTCCTTAAAGCCGCCCGCGTCCGACGAACTGGCCGAGATCATCTCGACGCGCCATCCCTGGCCATCGGCATAGCGCTGGTACATGCGGAACAGGTCGCCCGCGAACAGCGCCGCCTCATCCCCGCCGGTGCCAGCCCTGATTTCGAGCATCGCCGCGCGTTCGTCCGCCGCATCGCGCGGCAGCAGGGCGAGCGCCAGGCGATGATGCGCAGCGTCGAGCGCGGCCTTGTTGTCGCGCAGTTCGTCCGCGGCCATCTGCCGCAGTTCCTCGTCGCCATTGTCCTCGGCCATATAGGCCAGGCTTTCCGCCTCCGCCCGCAACCGCCGCACCTCGCCCGCGGCCTGCGCCACGGGTTCCAGCTCGGCATATTCCTTCGACACCGCCACGAAACGATCGCCGGGCAGATCACCCGTCGCCATCTGCGCCGCGAGTTCGTCCCGCCGCGCCTCGATCGCGCGGATGCGGTCGGGGGAGATGGGGGTCACAATAAGTTCCTCTCTGGCATCGGGAGGATCATCGCAGCGCCTCAGCCAAGGTCGCGAAGGGCACCGCGCGCTGGCTGCCATCAGCCAGCAACTTTACCGCTGCCATTCCGGCCGCCAATTCATCATCACCGATGATGATCGCCTTCCGTGCACCCAGCGCGTCGGCTTTCGCCATTCGCTGCTTCATCTTGCCCTTGTACGCCATGTCCACAGCCAGTCCCGCACGTCGTAGGTCGGCAAGAATACCCGTCGCCCGCGCTTCCGCCGCCGCGCCCATCGGTACGATCACCGCATCGATCGTCGGCGCCACGGGTTCGTCCAGAAGCATCGCCAACCGCTCGACCCCCGCCGCCCAGCCAACCCCCGCCGTCGCCGGCCCACCCAGCGACTCGATCAGCCCGTCATAGCGCCCACCCGCCAGCACGGTCCCCTGCGACCCCAGCCGGTCGGTCACGAATTCGAACGCGGTGTGCCGGTAATAATCCAGCCCGCGCACCAGCCGCGGGTTACGCGCCCACGCCACCCCCGCCGCATCCAGCCCGGCCGTCACCGCATCGAAGAACGCGCGCGCCTCCACGGTCAGATACGCGTCGATATCCGGCGCCGAATCCGCCGCCGGCCGATCGCGCGGGTCTTTCGAATCGAGGATGCGCAGCGGGTTCTTCGCCAGCCGCGTCAGGCTGTCTTCGGACAGGTCCGCCCGGTGCGCCTCGAAATGTGCCACCAGCGCCTCGCGCCACGCATCGCGCGTCTCGGCATCGCCCAGCGTGTTCAGCTGCAACGTCACGCCCTCGATACCCAGTTCGCGCAGCAACTGATCCGCCAGCACCAGCAATTCCACGTCCGCCGCCGGCTCGGGCGCGCCGATCACCTCGGCGTCGATCTGGTGAAACTGGCGATACCGCCCCTTTTGTGGTCGTTCGTACCGGAACACCGCGCCCGACGTCGCCAGTTTCAGCGGCGCATATTGCTGCCACCCCTCGGTCAGGTACGCGCGCGCCAGCCCGGCAGTGAATTCGGGCCGGAGCGTCAGCGAGTCGTTGCCGCGATCGGGGAAGGTATACATCTCCTTGGACACGACATCGGTCGTCTCGCCGATCGACCGGGCGAACACCTCGGTCGCCTCGAACACGGGAATGTCGACGCGCTGGAAGCAATAAAGCGCACGCACGCGCTCGAACGTCGCCAGCACATGCGCGAAACGCCGCTGTTCGTCGCCGAAGATGTCCTGCGTGCCGCGCACGCGATGGGGGGTCTGGATACGGGCCATAAGAGCGCGGCTATCTAGGCGAGCGCACGCACAAGCGCTAGCGCCCCCACACATGGCACAAAAGATCCGGTGGAGGTTGGGACAACGCGTGGCGCCGCCGCGATTCGTCCTGTTCGTGGTCATCTTCCTCGCCGCGCTGGCCGGGTGCATCCCCTGGCTGGGGCGCGGGCGCGGGATCATGGCGGCGTTCGATATCGGCGCGACCGTGTTCCTGATCTCGGTCGCCACGTTGCTGGGGCATGGCGAGGCCGCCCGGATGCGCGCCGCCGCCCGGTTGAACGACGCCAACCGCGCGGTGCTGCTCGGCTTCACCGGCGTGACGATGATCGTCATCCTCGTCGCGGTGGCCGGCGAGCTGAAGGGCCGCAACGACACCCTGTCGATCATCCTCGTCGTCACCACGCTGGTGCTCGCCTGGCTATTCTCGAACACCATCTACGCGCTCCACTACGCCCATCTCTATTATTCCGAGGGCGATAACGGGAAGGATGAGGGCGGGCTGGGCTTCCCCGGCGACGACACGCCCGATTACTGGGATTTCGCCTATTTCAGCTTCACGCTGGGCATGACGTTCCAGACATCGGACGTCGAGATCAGCAACAGCCGCATCCGCCGCGTGGTGCTGGGTCAGAGCATGGCTGCCTTCGTCTTCAACATCGGCGTGCTGGCGTTCACCATCAACGTCCTCGGCGGCGCCTGAAGGACTGGACGGTTGACCTTTCAGCCGCCTAAACCTCTCATCATCCCCATCCATAAGGGTTCTTCATGACCGTCAAGCCAGTCGTCGCCTGCCTGTTGTCCTCCGCTCTCGCCCTTCCCCTCGCCGCGCAAGTCCCCGCCGGCAACACCGCGCCGCAACCGGTGCCGTTCGTCGATACCATCCCGGCGGCGCGCGACATCGCCTATCCCGGCACGATCCAGCTCGACGTGGACGCCACCGACACCGAACGCGGCATCCTGCGCGTGAAGGAAACGATTCCCGTCCCCCAATCCGGGGCGATGACGCTGCTGTTCCCGAAATGGCTGCCCGGTGCGCATTCGCCGCGCGGCGAGATCGAAAAGCTCGCCGGCCTCGTCATCCGCGCGAACGGTCGCATCGTGCCGTGGACGCGCGATCCGGTCGACGTCTTTGCCTTCCACATCGACGTCCCCTCGGGCGCGAAGTCGCTCGACGTGCAGTTCCAGTTCCTGTCCGCGACCAAGGCCGATCAGGGCCGCATCGCCGTGACCCCGACGATGGTCAGCCTGCAACCCAATTCGGTCAGCCTCTATCCGGCCGGCTATTACACCCGCCGCATCCCGATCCGCATGACCGCGACCTTCCCCGCCGGCTGGACGGCGGCGGGCGCGCTGCCCGCGAAGGTGTCGGGATCGACCTATGCCTATGAGAAGACGAATTACGAGATCCTCGTCGATTCGCCCGTGCTCGCCGGCAAGTACGGCAAGACTTGGGCATTGTCGCCGCGCGTCGACCTGAACGTCTTCGCCGACGATCCGAAGGAGCTGGCCGCCACCCCCGAACAGATCGACGCGCACCGGCGGCTGGTCGATCAGGCGGTGAAGACCTTCGGCGCGCAGCATTACGACAAATATGAATTTCTGCTCTCGATCACCGATCAGCTCGGCGGTATCGGGCTGGAGCATCATCGCAGCTCCGAAAACGGCGTGAACCCCGGCTATTTCATCGATTGGGAAAACAGCGTCACCCGCCGCAACCTGTTGCCGCACGAATTCACGCATAGCTGGGACGGGAAGTTCCGTCGCGGCGCCGACCTGTGGACCCCCGATTTCCGCACGCCGATGCGCGATTCGCTGCTCTGGGTGTATGAAGGCCAGACCCAGTTCTGGGGCTATGTGCTGCAGGCGCGCTCCGGCATCGTCTCCAAACAGGATACGCTCGACGCCTATGCCGCGACGATCGCGATCTACGACGCCGCGAAGGCGCGCCAGTGGCGGCCGTTGATCGACACCACCAACGATCCCGTGATCTCGTCGCGCAAGCCCAAGGGCTGGACCAGCTGGCAACGGTCGGAGGATTATTACAACGAGGGCATGATGGTCTGGATGGAGGTGGACGCCATGCTCCGCCAGAAATCCGGCGGCACGAAATCGATCGACGATTTCGCCCGCGCCTTCTTCGGCATCCGCGACGGTGACTGGGGCGAGGTGACCTACACCTTCGCCGATGTCGCCGCGACACTGAACCGCATCTTGCCCTATGACTGGGCCGGCTTCCTGCAACAGCGCCTGACCGAGACGGGCAAGCCCGCCCCGACGCGAGGGTTCGCGATGAACGGCTACAGCCTGATCTACACGACCGAGCCGACCAGCTATTTCGCCAAGGCCGAAAAGGCGCGCGGCATCGATGTCAGCTATTCGCTGGGCCTCGTCGTCAACAAGGAAGGCGCCGTCACCACGTCGATCTGGGATTCGCCCGCCTACGCCGCCTCGATCGACGTCGGTTCGCAGATCGAGGGCGTGAACGGCCAGTCTTATAGCGGCGAGCGGTTGAAGGCCGCGATCCTCGCCGCGCGCGGCACGAAGGAGCCGATCCGGCTACTTGTCCGGAATGGAGAACGCTTCCGCGATGTCGTTATCGACTATCATGACGGCCCCCGCTATCCGCGCCTGCAGAAGACCGGCACTGGCGAGACGGGATTGGACCGCCTGCTCGCGCCACGGTGATGGGTCGTTGATCTAAAAGGGGTTTATATGCGCATTGATCTGATTCCCGTCGGCGTGAACCCGCCCGACGACCTGAATGTCATCATCGAGGTGCCGACCGGCGGCGAACCGGTGAAGTATGAATTCGACAAGGCGTCGGGCGCGCTGTTCGTCGATCGCATCCTGCATACGCCGATGCGCTATCCGGCGAACTACGGCTTCGTGCCGCACACGCTGTCGCCCGATGGCGATCCGCTCGATGCGCTCGTCATCGCCCGTTCGCCCTTCATCCCCGGCTGCGTCGTCCGTGCCCGGCCGATCGCGGTGCTGAACCTGGAAGACGAAGCCGGCGGCGACGAGAAGCTCGTCTGCGTGCCTGCCGACTCGGTCTTCCCCTATTATTCGAACGTCGGCGGTCGCGCCGACGTGCCAGAGATCGTGTTCGAGCAGATCGAGCACTTCTTCACGCACTACAAGGACCTCGAAAAGAAGAAGTGGGTCCGCGTTGGCAAGTGGGGCGACGCCGACGAAGCCCGCCGCATCACGCTGGAGGCGATCGAGCGCTACGAGAACGCCAAGACCGACGGCCACGAACCAATGGACAACGGCGCCGACCTGGGCCGCGAATAAGTATCTGCTCCCCGGCGAAGGCCGGGGTCCAGTGGGGTGAAGGGTGGTAATAACTCACCGCCGCCTTCCCAACTGGACCCCGGCCTCCGCCGGGGAACTGGTGCCGAGGCAGCGCCCACTCACAAACAGCGTTTCTTACCGGGTGAAAGCAAACACCCACCTGTCCTACACGCGGCAGAGTCAGCTAGAGCAAACCTCGCTCTTTCCCATCGTCCGCTAACCCCGAACCGCGCAAACCCTTGCGCACGCACGCACGCACGTGCGCAGGTGTGACTTTCGAGACTTTCCGCGCCGGAGACCTTTACCGGATCAGGTCTGCGCCCCGACCGCCGCGCTCGCCGCGATATCCCGCCGCCGCGCCGCGAACAGGCACGCCGCCACGATCACCGCGGCCCCCGCCAGCGTCCAGATCGACACTGCCTCGCCGAACACGATCCACCCCAGCGCCGCCGCCCAGACGAACGAGGTATATTCGGTCGCCGCCAGATAACTCGCCTCGCCCCGCGCATAGGCCCAGCCGAGCAGCAGCATCGATATCGACCCCAGCACGGCGGCGATGCCCAGCAACGGCACCAGCCCGACCGGCGGCACCTCCATCAGCCACGGCGCCGCCAGCGCCAGCGTCGCCAGCACGACCACCGACTGGAACAGCGCGATCTCCACCGGTTTCGCCGCCAACGCCTGCAACCGCGCCAGGATCAGGTTGATCGCATACAGCATCGCCGATGCAAGGATCGCCACCGATCCCCACCACGCCGCCGGTGCCGATGCGCTCCGGGATTGCCCTGCCAGAATGATGCCGATGCCCGCCAGCGCCGCGATCCCGGCGACCAGCGCCCGCCACCCGGCCCGCTCGCCCAGGAACAGCACCGCCAGCCCCAGCGCGAGGATCGGCGCGGTATAACCGATCGCCACGCCCAGCGTCATCGGCACCCGCGCCAGTCCCCAGAAGAACAGCAGCGCCATCGCCGTCGTCACGCCGCCTCTGGCAAGGTGCAGCCCTAGCGTCCGGCGATCGGGCCAGATGCGCGGCCCGACGCTCCACAACGCCCCGCCGATCGCGACATTGCCGAACGCACGCCAGAACATCGTGTTGTACACGCCGATCGCCAGCACCAGCGCCTTCATCGCCGCGTCCATGACCGAAAAGACGCCGATCCCCAGCGCCGCGACCGCGAAGACGACGGCCGGTGTAGGCCTCACCCTTCGCCGGCCAGCCGGTCCAGCGCCTCGCCTTCCAGCCGCCACGGCTCCCAGCCGGCCGACCGTTTCGCGCCGATATGGCTGTAGAAGGTCTTGGCCGTGTCGTTCCAGTCGAGCACCGCCCAGTCGATCCGCGCGCAATCCTGTCGCTTGGCTTCCTGCGCCAGCGCGGTCAGCAACGCCTTGCCCGCGCCGGTGCCGCGCGCCGCCTCGGACACGAACAGGTCCTCCAGATACAGGCTCGGCCGCCCCGTCCAGGTCGAATAGGTGCGGAACCACAGCGCCACGCCCTCGACCCGGCCACCGATCTCGGCGACATGCGCGAAGACCTCCGCCCCCGGACCGAACAACGTGGCGTGCAGTGACGCCTCGGTCGCCTGCACCGCATCCGGTTCGCGTTCGTACACCGCCAGCGCGACGATCAGGTCGAGGATCGCGGCCACGTCGCCGGGTTCGACCCGGCGGATCGCCAACGTCATTCCGCCGCCACCGCGACAGGCTCCGACGCCGCTTCGATCTCCGCGGCCTTCGCCTCGACCAGCTTCACGATATGCTCGATCATGTCGGCGTCCTGGACATGGTGATCGGTGACGCCCGACAGATACACCATGTGCTTGCCGTTGCCGCCGCCGGTGATGCCGATATCGGTCTCCCGCGCTTCGCCGGGGCCGTTGACCACGCAACCCAGCACCGACAGCGACATCGGCGTGCGGATATGCTGCAACCGCTCCTCCAGCGCCTGCACGGTGCGGATCACGTCGAACCCCTGCCGCGCACAGCTGGGGCACGACACGACGCGGACACCACGGTTGCGGATGCCCAGCGCCTTCAGGATTTCGAAGCCGACGCGCACTTCCTCTTCCGGCTCGGCCGACAGCGAGACGCGGATCGTGTCGCCGATGCCGTACCACAACAGCGACCCCATCCCGATCGCGCTCTTCACCGTCCCGCCGACGAAGCCGCCCGCCTCGGTGATGCCCAGATGCAGCGGGCAATCGACCTGTTCGGCCAGTTGCTGATACGCCGCGACCGCCAGGAACAGGTCGGACGCCTTCACCGCGACCTTGAACTCGTGGAAGTCGTGGTCCTGCAGCAGCTTGATGTGATCCATCGCCGATTCGACCAGCGCATCGGGGCAAGGTTCGCCATATTTTTCGAGCAGGTGCTTCTCCAGCGATCCGCCGTTCACGCCGATGCGGATCGCGCAGCCATTGGCCTTGGCCGCGTTCACGACCTCCTTCACCCGCGCCGACGACCCGATGTTGCCGGGGTTGATGCGCAGGCACGCCGCGCCCGCATCGGCCGCTTCCAGCGCCCGCTTGTAGTGGAAATGGATGTCCGCGACGATCGGCACGCGCGAGGCGCGGACGATCTGCTTCAGCGCGGCCGTGCTTTCCACATCGGGGCAGGACACGCGGATGATGTCGACGCCGGCATCCTCGCAGCGACGGATCTGGTCGATCGTCGCCCGCGCGTCGTCGGTCGGCGTGTTGGTCATCGTCTGGACGGTGACGGGGGCGTCGCCGCCGACGGGGACATTGCCGACCATGATCTGGCGGCTCGGACGGCGCACGATGTCGCGCCACGGACGAATGGACATGGCGCAACCTATACGCCGCTGCGATGACAACAGGAAGACCATGGCGAGCGGCCGCCGATCTGCTACCGGCGCGACGCCAGTTA
Organism: Sphingomonas sp. Leaf339; assembly: GCF_001426195.1. GTDB lineage: Bacteria > Pseudomonadota > Alphaproteobacteria > Sphingomonadales > Sphingomonadaceae > Sphingomonas. Next base: position 11,311 of record NZ_LMRS01000056.1, read on the forward strand.
CCGCATGGAGCCTGACCGACAATGACCGACCAACGACATTGGACGCTGGTGATCCACGGCGGATCGGGCATCATCGACCGATCGACGCTCAGCGCGGAGGCGGACGCCGCTGCCCGCGTCGCCCTCGGCCGTGCACTCGACGCCGGCGCCGCGATCCTGGCCGGCGGCGGCACTGCGATCGATGCGGTGCAGGCGGCGATCGAGATGCTGGAGGACGATCCCGCCTTCAACGCCGGCCACGGCGCGGCGCTGACGTTCGAGGGCGGAGTCGAACTGGACGCCGCGATCATGGAGGGCACCGGCCGGCGCGCGGGCGCGGTGGCGGGCGTCACCACGGCGCGACATCCGGTGGCGCTCGCCCGCGCGGTCATGGAACACAGCCCCCACGTCCTGCTCGCCGGGGCGGGTGCCGAACGCTTCGCCTCCGAACAGGGAATCGAGCGGATCGACAACGACTGGTTCGTCATCCCGGCGCGCCGCCGGCAGCTCGAATCGATGAAGGCGGACGACGACTGGTTCGACGTCGATATGAAATACGGCACCGTCGGCGCGGTGGCGTGCGACATGGCCGGCCACGTCGCCGCCGCGACCTCGACCGGCGGCGTGACCGGCAAGCGCTGGGGCAGGATCGGCGATTCGCCGCTGATCGGCGCGGGCACCTATGCCGATGATCGATCCGTGGCCGTGTCGGCGACGGGATCGGGCGAATTCTTCATTCGCGAAAGCGTCGGCCACGAGATCGGCGCGCGGGTGCGGATGCTCGGCGAATCGCTGCAACAGGCCGCCGACACGGTGATCGCGAGCGTAAAGGCACTCGGCGGCACCGGCGGCGTGATCGCGACCGGTCCCGGCGGCGAGGCGGTATGGAGCTTCGCCACGCCGGGCATGTATCGCGGCTCGGCCACCTCGGCCGGCGAACGGATCGTGGCGATCTATGGTGACGAGGCATGATCCGGCGTCTGCTCGCCCTGCTGGCGCTGCTGATGACCGCGCAGCCCGCATCCGCCTATTGGGAATATGGCCATGAGACGGTCGCGGCGATCGCCTGGGCCAATGTGAAGCCGGCGACGCGGGTGGCGATCCGCCGCGTGCTGGCGGCGCAGGCCCAGTTGGATACGCCGACCTGCCCGGCGCGGACGATCGAGGAGGCGAGCGTCTGGCCCGATTGCATCAAGCCGCTGAAGGACGCCGCCGGCCAGTCGCGCTTCGGCTACGCCTATAGCTGGCACTATCAGAACGTGAACATCTGCCAGCCCTTCACGCTGGAACCCGCCTGCAAGGACAACGACTGCGTATCGACCCAGATCGACCGGCAGCAAGCGGTGCTGAAGAACCGCCGGGCCAGCGCGAAGGACCGGGCGATGGCGCTGGCTTTTCTGGTCCATTTCGTCGGCGATCTGCACCAGCCGCTCCATGCCGGCGACAAGGGGGACAAGGGCGGCAACGACGCGAAGGCCGATTACGGCATCTATGCCCCGCCCCGGCTGAACCTGCATTCGATCTGGGACGGACTGCTGGCGGAGCGCGCGATCTCCACCCCGCCGCCGCTGGTGAAACGCTACCCGGCGGCGGTCCGGCGGCGACTGGGGGCGGGCACCACCACCGACTGGAGCCGCGAAAGCTGGCGGGATGCCCATGCCGCCTATGCAGCGGCGATAGGCGGCGATCCCTGCGCACCGACCCCGGCGCGACTGAAACTGGACGACGCGACGATCGCTCGGCTGGTGCCGCTGGCCCGCGACGAGGTGGTGAAGGGCGGCCTGCGACTGGCGCGATTGCTCGACGCGTCGCTCGGATAACGTCCTAAAAGAACCCCAGCGCCCGCGCCGCCGCGACCGACATGGCGGCGCAGGACAGGACGACGATCGCGGCGGCCAGGCCAAACATCAGTTTGCGAACGGTCATCTCATTCCCCTTTCGGTGGGCGGCCGCGTCGGGCCGGCACGGGGGCATCGAGCTTGACGCCGCGCCGCGCCAGCGCCTCGCGCAACAGGCATTCGACCTCGGCATTGATGCTGCGCAGATCGCCCGCCGCCGCCCGCTCGATCGCGGCATAGAGCGCCGGATCGAGACGAAGCGGAAAGGACTTACGCGGCGCGGTCGACATTACTGGTACAGCGATCCCGCGTTGACCACCGGCTGCGTATCGCGCTCGCCGCACAGCACGACCATCAGGTTCGATACCATCGCCGCGCGCCGCTCGTCGTCCAGTTCGACGACGTTCTTCTCGCTGAGCAGCGCCAGCGCCATCTCGACCATGCCGACCGCGCCCTCGACCAGCGTCGATCGCGCGGCGACCACCGCCTGCGCCTGCTGCCGGCGAAGCATCGCCCCGGCGATTTCCTGCGCATAGGCCAGATGGGTAAAGCCGCATTCGTCGACAGTGATTCCCGCCACCACCAGCCGCGCGATCAGTTCGGTGCGCAGCTCGCCACCGACCTGATCGTGATGGCCACGCAGCGTGATCTCCTGATGCTCGTAATCGTCATAGGGATAGCGTGAGCCGATCGTGCGGACGGCGGCCTCGATCTGGACGTTCACGAACGCCTTGTAATCGTCGACGTCGAACAGTGCCTGCGCGGTATCGGTGACGCGCCAGACGACCTGCGCCGCCATCTCGATCGGGTTGCCGCGCAGATCGTTGACCTTGATCCGCTCGGAAATGACGTTGTTGGACCGGACCGAGATCACGCGGCGGATCATCCACGGCAAGACCCAGCGCAGACCCGCCACCCGGTCGGTGCCGCGATAGGCGCCGAACAGCGTGATGGCCGCGGCCTGATTGGGTTGCAGCATGTAGAATCCGCAGACGATGAACAGCGCCGCCAGCATGCACCCGATCGGCACCACGGACAGGATCGGCGGCCACGCCTCGCTCGCCAGGCTATAGACACCATATGCCCCGAACAGGATCAACAGTGCGAGCGCCCCGAGCATCGCCAACCCGCTGAAGGTCGATGCGCCGTACTCGCGCGAATGGGTGAGTGCCTGTCGTTCGTTCGATGATGCGATTGCCATCTCTGCCTCCCTTAATATGATATCACTTTAATATCGTTGTCGGGAGGTTGGCAAGCCGTTCTTAAAACGAAGGCGCCGGCGGAGCGATCTCCACCGGCGCCTTAGGCCTATCGACGATATTCGATCAGCGGCACTTCACCTTGCCGCGATCGACCGACCGGCCGAGCAACGCGCCACCGCCGGCACCCGCCAGCGTGCCGAGCGTACCACCGCCGATCAGGTTGGCGAGCAGACCACCGCCAACGGCGCCAACTACCAGACCGGTCGTGCCATCGTTGCGCTTGCAATAGGCCCGACCATCCTGACCGCGATAGATGCGGTCGTTACGACTCAGGCGACGCTCACGATAATTGCCGCGACGGTAGCTGTCCGACGGGTTCCAATCGCCATCGCGATCACCCTGCCAACGGTTGTCACGTGATTCGCGACGCTGCGCATCGGCGGGCGCGGCGGCCATCGGGGCGACCATGGCGGCCATGGCGAAGGCGGCGATCAGCTGTTTCATCGAATTGCTCCTTGGGGCGAAACAAGGACAACGCGGCTGTCACAGCCAAGTTCATTTACCTTCGACGGACGGTGCTTCACGGGGAAGAACCGTCCGCCCGACAGGATCAACCGAGGACGATCGTCACCGCGCGGCGGTTCTGGGCATAGGCCTCGTCATCCGATCCGGTAGCGACCGGGCGCTCGCTGCCATAGCTGATCGTCGTCATCCGGGTGGCCGATACACCACGGGCCGCCAGATAGTTCTTGGCGGCGTTGGCGCGACGATCGCCCAGCGCGAGATTGTATTCGCGGGTACCGCGCTCGTCGCAATGACCCTCGATGGTAATGCGGACATTGGGATAGCGCGCCAGCCACTGCGCCTGATTGTCGAGGATCGTGCGCGCGGCGGGATCGATGTCGTATTGGTCGAGCCCGAACAGCACCGTGTTCGACGTCACCGACCGCTTGAAATCGGCGTCCGACCCCGGCGTGATCGCGCCATCGGTGGGCGTGACCGGGCCGGTCGGGCCGGTGTCGCCCGTGTTCTGCACGGGCGCGGGCGGCAATACTTCGGGGCGCTTCTTGGAGCAGGCGGCGATCGCCAGCGCGGCGGTGGCGATGATGAGGCTGGTCTTCAGCTTGGCCATGACATTCTCTCCCAGTGTGTATCGAAAATTCAGGGGCGCAGCGGCCCCCAGGCGGGGTCGGAACCGTCGAGGGGGGTCGGAATGCGGCGTTCGTTGACGCCGGTCAGATCGACCATCCACAGGGTCGCCTTGCCCGACGAACCCCGGCCCGAGCGATAAAAGGTGATCGCGCGGCCGTTCGGCGACCAGCTCGGCCCCTCGTCCGACCAGTCATTGGTCAGCAGCTTCTCACCACCACCCGATGGCGACATGGTGCCGATACGAAAATTACCCGCCAGCTTGGTGAAGGCGATCAGGTCGCCGCGCGGGCTCCAAACGGGGGTGGCATAGCGGCCACCGCCAAAGCTAATCCGCTGTTGGTTGGATCCATCGGCATTCATGACATAAATCTGCTGCCCGCCGGAGCGATCCGATTCGAACACGATGCGGCTGCCGTCAGGCGAATAGCTGCCACCGGTGTCGATGCCGGGCGACGTCGTCAGCCGAGTCGGCGTGCCGCCCTGGCTCGACACGCGGTAAAGGTCGGTATTGCCGCCGGTCGCCATCGAGAACAGGATGTTGCGGCCATCGGGTGAAAAACGCGGCGCGAAAGTGGTCGCGACATTCTGCACCACCAGCCGCTGCCGGCCCGACCCGATGTCGTACACATAGATCGACGGAATGCGCCCGGCATAGCTCATATACACGATCGACTGCTGGTTCGGCGCGAAGCGCGGCGTCAGCACGATCGACTGGCCGTAGGTCAGGAAGCGGTGGTTGGCGCCGTCCTGATCCATGATCGCCAGCCGCTTGATGCGCTTGTCCTTCGGTCCCGTCTCGGCGACATAGACCACACGGCTATCGAAGTAAGGGCCTTCGCCGGTCAGGCGCGAATAGACCGTGTCGGCGCATTTGTGCGCGGCACGGCGCCAGTCTTCGGGCGGCACGACGAAACCCTGCCGCGCCAGTTCGCGCTGGGCAGACACGTCGTACAGATAACAGCCCACGGTCAGCGTCCCGTCGCCATTGGCGCGGATATAGCCCTGCACCAATGCCTGTGCCTGCGTGCCGCGCCAATGGTCATAGGCGGGTTGCGTCACTTCCGGGAAGGACACCGATTTCAACTGGCCGGGCGACAACGGCGTGAACAGGCCGGAATTGCGCAGGTCGTTGGCGATAATATCCGACAACTGCCGACCGAGCGCGTCGGTGGAACCGGCGCGCGTGTTCACCACTGCCGCGGCAGGCATCACAGGAATCGCGATCGGCGTCGGCGCAGAGATGCCACCCTCGACATCGACGATCAGGCCGCCGTCACCCTGCCCCGCCGGCTGCTGGCCGGCGGCGGCCGGCGGCGCTTGCGGCGCGGCGGCGGGTTGCTGGGCGGCGGCAGCGGTGCCGAGCAGGAGCGCAAGGGCGAAAGGCGAGCGGAACATGGGCATCCTCAACCAGGCAGCTTGTAACGGAGCGTGAAGTTGCTCCAGCCATTCTGAACGTCATACAACTCATCGGGCAAGCCGCGAAGGGGCGAACAACCGGTGAAGGTGGCGATCGCCAGATCGTCGACCCGGTCGACGTATCGCTGGTTCTCGTCATCGACGCCGGTATGCCCAACGACGCGCGGTCTGCCGGCCAGCGTGCCATCGCGGTTCAGGCGCAGGTTGATCGCGACGCGGATACGCTCGGCACCGGGGCCGGGATTCACCTGCCGGTTGGCACAGGGCTGCACCTGCCGCAGGATCGCGGAGCCGATATTGGCGGCGGCCTGCGCGCCCATCTTGGCAGCCGGCGCGGCCTCCGCCTTCGATGGCGAGGGACGATCGGACAGCCCCTTCAGGAAATCGTCACCCAGGCGCGAACCGCGCGGGCGCGCCGCCGTCGCCGTCGGCGATTTGCCGCTACCCTTGGTCGCGGCGGATTTGGCGGCTGGCTTCGCAGCGGCGGTCGCGGTCTTGGCGGGGGCGGCCTTGGCCGGTGTCGCGGCGGCCGGCTTCGCGGGTGCTGGCTTGGCCGGTGCGGCTTTCTGGGCAGCAGGCGTCGGCCGGGGTGGCGCGGGCTTGGGCTTCGGCACGGGAACAGGGGCCGGCGCCGGCTTTGGACGCGGCTGCGGCGCCGGGGCGGGCGCAACCTTCGGGGCGGGCACAGGGACGGGTGCGGGAGCCGGTTCGGGTGCAGGCGCTTCCTCGGCGGGCGCGGGCGGCGCGGCATCTTCGGGCGGCCCCTGCTCGGGCGCGATCGAGGGCGCGGCCTCGGCCGTGGGCGCGGGCGACGTCTGTTCCAGTGCGACGTCCTCGACCAGCGACACCTCCACCGGCGGCACGCTGGGTTTCAGCGGTTCCGGACTGGCGAGGAAGCCGAGCGACAGCAGCGCAAAGAGCACCGCATGCCCCGCGACCGCGATACCGATCGCCAGCTTTTCGCCGCGCTCCACCGTTATTGCTCCACGCTGACCAGCGCGACGCGGTTCAGCCCGGCGCGATTCAGTTCGCCCATCACCCGCATCACGCGGCCATAATCCAGCGCCCGGTCGGCGCGCAGCAGAACCTGCGGCGGCTGCGACCCGCGCGCCTTGGCGACGATCGCCTCCAGCCGGCCGGGCAATGCCGCCTCGGCGATCTCATCCTCGCCCAGGAACAGCTTTCCCTGCCGATCGAGCGACAATGCCACCGGTTGCTGATCCTGATCCAGCGGCTTGGCCCGCGCATCGGGCAGATCCACCGGCACGCCAGCGGTCAGCAGCGGCGCCGTCACCATGAAGATGATGAGCAGCACCAGCATCACATCGACCAGCGGCGTGACGTTAATGTCCGCCATCGGCGCGCGCCGGTCTCGACGGCCGGAGGGAAGGTTCATCGCCATGTCAGCGGCCTCTTCAACGGGCTGCGTCGAGCTGGCGCGACAGCGTGGTGTGGAAACCGTCGGCAAAGCGGTTCAGCCCCGCCTCCACCTTGTTCACACCGTGGCTGAAGCGATTATACGCGATCACCGCCGGGATCGCCGCAAACAGGCCGATCGCGGTGGCGAACAACGCCTCGGCGATGCCCGGGGCCACGACGGCGAGCGACGTATTCTGCGCCGAGGCGATGCTGGTGAAGCTGCGCATGATGCCCCACACCGTGCCGAACAGGCCAACGAACGGCGCGACCGATCCGATCGTCGCGAGGATGTTCAGGCGATCGGACAGCTTGTCGATCTCCAGCGCGACGGCGGCGCCCATCGACGTTGCCAGCCGTTCGCGCGTGCCGCCCTTGTCCACCGTGCCGCTCGCGGTCGACCGGCGCCATTCCTGCACGCCAGCCGCAAAGACACGCGCCGATGGCAGATCGCGGTTCGCTTCGGTCTTGTGGAACGCGTCGATGTCCTCGGCCTTCCAGAAATCGCGCTCGAACCGGCCCATTTCGGCGCGGGTGCGGCGCAGGCGGCCCGAAAAGGCGATGATGATCGCCCAGGTCCAGATGCTGGCGAGCAACAGCCCCGCCATCACCGACTTCACGACCCAGTCGGCCTGCAGGAAAAGCGCGATCGGCGACAATGTCGCCGCGTCCATGTTCAAAACCGGATTCATTCAGCCCCCTTGAGCGACGAGCTTGGCATAGATGTCGATCCAGGCACGCGGCTGGCGACGCGGACGGCCGGACGCGGCGACGAGCGCCGCGACCACATCCGCTTGTGCCAGCACTCGGTCGGCGCACCTGACTGTCTGATGAATGGCGACCCGCGCCGCACCCACCTCGATGACCCGCGATACGACCAAGAGCGCATCGTCGAGGCGGGCGGGGGCGAGGTAGCGGATGTTCAGGCTGGCGACGGCATACGCCCCCTCTCCCGCCTCGAACACCGCCCGCTGGTCGATCCCGGCGACCCGCAGCATGTCGGAACGGGCGCGCTCCATGTAGCGCAGGTAATTGGCGTGATAGACGACGCCCGACAGGTCGGTGTCCTCGAAATAGACGCGCAAGGGAAACCGGTGTTCCGATCCCTCGAAGCGTCCTGCCGCCGGTTGATCCAGGCCGTTCATCGCGGCAGGCGTTAACCGAAGCGGGCGGCAGAAGGAACCCGCTTGGCGGCTCACGCGGTTCGGCATAGCCTGTCAGGTTCAAGGAGATAGACGATGGCGGATCGACCGACCGGCGGCGTGACCGCGTTCCTGACCATCGCCGCACGGCGCGGGCGCGAGGCCCTGTCCTTCTACGAACGCGCCTTCGCCGCTGAGGTGGTGGAGCGCAATGTCGCGGAGGATGGCGAGCGGTTGATGCAGGCGTCGCTGCGGCTGAACGGCGGCTGGATCATGCTGTCCGACGAATTTCCCGAATGGACGGGCCATGCCGCGCCGCCACCGGCCGGCGTGACGCTGCACCTTCAGGTCGACGATGCCGATCGCTGGGCCGCCCGCGCCGCAGCGGCGGGGGCGGTGGTGACGATGCCGGTTGCGGATCAGTTCTGGGGCGATCGATACGGGCAAGTGGTCGATCCGTTCGGCCATCGCTGGTCGATCGGATCGCCGATCAAGGGGTGATGCCTGCGATCACGGCTCGCCGACGCCTATCCGAACGGAGGCCATCTGCACCGGCGCGGCCTGCGCGGCGACCATGACCGACGCGGGAGCATGGCGGGCCTGCCACGCGGTACGAGCGATGCGATAGCGATCGAACTTGACGAAGAACGCCAGCATCGGCGCCTCTAACCGCGGCAGCGCGGTGGCGGCGAATGCCGGCAGCGAGTCGGGCGCAATGATCGCCACATCACGGATCACGCCCAGTGCCGCGGCGCAGAACGCCTCCTTGGCCGGCGGCAGCGCCCAGAAGTTATAGAGGCGGGTCATCGCATCGTCCTGATACGCCTGCCAGTTGGCGCCGAACCGCGCCTTATATCGCTGCGCCACGGCATCCGTGATCGTCGTCAGCGTTGCTTTATGCGTGGTCAGCAACGCGTTGTACCCGTCGATGAGCTGATCCGCCGCCGCCCCGCGACAGCCGAGCGCCGCGACGTTCAGTGCCACCCGCAGGTGCCACGTCGTCTCCTCGGTTGATAATCCCCGATTGGGGGTCAGGTAACCGCCTGCGCCATCGGCGACGGGCGGTTCGAAATTGGGCGATGCTCCTGCGGGAAGCGCCGGCGCCGCATCGTCGATTACCGCCACCGCCGGCATGATAGATGCTGGTGCCAACAACATCTCTTGTGCAGCAACCGGCGGCGACAGGAACGACGCCACCAACGCGGCAATGCGGAACGATACGCGTAGCATGCAGAACCCCCAAGTGTTCAGGGGGTTACATTGACCCGAACCGGCTCTACCGCCGGTTACCGATCACGGTTTCGCCGCCGTTTACCGCGATCCGCCCGGCTTTTTTCAGGCGGCGCGCTTGTCCAGTGCGTGCGCGGCCTCCGCCATCAATTCGGCGATGATCGCGGCGGCGGGCTCTTCCTTCGTCACCATGCCGACGGACTGGCCGGCCATCACCGAGCCATGCTCGACATCGCCATCGATCACCGCGCGGCGCAGCGCCCCTGCCCAGTAATGCTCTATCTGCAACTGTGCCTCGGCCATCGCGACGCGACCTTCGTCCAGATGTCCCGCCACCTCGCGCTGCTTGGCGGTGAACAGCTCGCCACCCGCATTCTTCAGTGCGCGCACGGGAATGACGGGCAGGCGCGGATCGAGCTGGACCGAGGCGACGGCATCACGGGCCGAAGCGCGGATGAATGCCTTCTTGAAATTGGCATGGGCGATCGATTCGGTGGCACACACGAACCGCGTGCCGAGCTGGACGCCCGCCGCCCCCATGTCGAGATAGCCGGCGATCGCCTCACCCCGGCCGATCCCGCCGGCGACGAACACCGGCAGTTGCTCGCTGAGTTCAGGCAACATCTCCTGCGCCAGCACGCTGGTCGAGACCGGGCCGATATGGCCGCCCGCCTCCATCCCCTCGATCACCAGCGCGTCGATGCCCGACCGGATCAGCTTCTTCGCGAGTGCCAGCGTCGGTGCAAAGCAGATCACCTTGGCACCGCCGGCCTTGATCGCCTCCAGCGATCCCTTGGGCGGCAGGCCACCCGCCAGCACGACATGGCCGACGCCGTGGCGCGTGCAGACATCGATCAGCGCCATCAGGTCGGGGTGCATGGTGATCAGGTTCACGCCGAACGGCTTGTCCGTCATCGCCTTGGTCGCAGCGATCTCGCGATCGAGCAGGTCGACGGTCATCGCCCCGCACGCGATCACGCCGAAACCGCCCGCGTTCGAGATGGCGGCGACCAGATGCCGTTCCGACACCCACGACATGGCGCCGGCCATGATCGCCACCTCGGTGCCGAGGAATGCCGCGCCCTTCGCCATGCGGCGGGCGAGGCGTTCCTCGCCCACGGTGGAGGCGGTGGCGCCCGCAGTAGCGGGGGATGCGGCAACAAGGGTGTCGGTCATCCCCCTGCCTAGCGCGGGTGGCGGGCCGGCGGCAAGCGGTGGCCGGTCGGCAGGTTACTTCAGCGGGTCACAGGGCCAGATCGGGGCTGCGATCAACCTTGACCCGCGTCGCCGCCGGTCGGGGCCGGTCGGTGACGTGGACGGCGGGCGAGGCGACCGCCAGTTGCAGCGTCTCGGCCGTCGATGCCCATGTCTTTGCGATGCCATCAGGATCGTCGTTCAGCGAATTGCCGTAACTGGGCACGATCTCGCGGATCTTGGCCTGCCATTGCGGTGTCGCCAGCCGGTTGCCGAACACCTTCTTCAACAGGTCCAGCATGATCGACGGCGCGGTCGACGCACCCGGCGACGCGCCGAGCAGGGCGGCGATCGACCCATCCTTCGACGCGACGATCTCGGTGCCGAGTTTCAGCACGCCGCCCTTGTCGGGATCGCGCTTGATGATCTGCACGCGCTGCCCCGCCTGCCACAGCCGCCAGTCGGCGTCCTTCGCCCCCGGAAAATACTCGCGCAGCGCATTCATCCGGTCTTCCTGCGACATGATGAGCTGGCCCGCGAGATATTCGACGAGATCGAAATCGTCCCAGCCGACCGCCAACATCGGTCGGAAATTGTCGATCGTCACCGATGCCGGCAGATCGAAATAGGAACCCTGTTTCAGGAACTTGGTCGAAAACGTCGCGAACGGCCCGAACAGCAGCACCTGCTTGCCATCCAGGTAGCGCGTGTCGAGATGCGGGACCGACATCGGCGGGGATCCGACCGCCGCCTTGCCATACACCTTGGCCAGGTGACGCTGGGCGATCGTGGGATTGTCGGTGACCAGGAACGAGCCGCCGACCGGAAAGCCGGCGTAATCGTCGGCTTCGGGAATGCCTGATTTCTGCAGGATAGGCAGCGCCCCGCCACCGGCGCCGGCGAACACGAAGCGGGCCTTGATGACCTGCTTATCGTCGCTTTTCATATCGCGGGCGGTGACGCGCCAATGGCCGTCCGTCTCGCGCTCCAGCGACCGCACCTCGTGACCAGTGGTCAGGGTGAAGCCGGGCTGCTTCTTCATCGACGCGATATATTGCCGCGTCACCTCTCCCCAGTTGCAATCGGTGCCGAGCGGCGACCGGGTGGCGGCGAGCTTCGTGCCGGCCGGGCGACCCTGCATCATCAACGGCACCCAGGCGGCGATCTGCGCCGGATCGGTCGTGAACTCCATGCCGGAAAAAAGCGGACTCGCCTCCAGCGCGGCATGCCGCTTTTGCAGGAACGCGACATTGTCATTGCCCCAGACCAGATTCATGTGGGGTGTGGAATTGATGAACGACCGGGGGTTGGCGAGCATGCCCGCCTGCACCTGATGGCTCAGGAACTGGCGCGTGACCTGAAACTGCTCGTTGATCTCCACCGCCTTCTTGATCTCAACCAGACCATCGGCGGCGTTCACCGGCGTATAGTTCAGCTCGCACAGGGCGGAATGGCCGGTGCCGGCATTGTTCCAGCCGCCAGAGCTTTCCTCGGCCACCTGATCCAGTCGCTCGACCAGTTCGATCGTCCAGCTCGGCTCCAGTTGGTGGAGCAGCACGGCCAGCGTCGCGCTCATGATACCGCCGCCGATCAACAGCACGTCGACGTTACGCTCGGTCGCCGCGCCGGTGGCGGCCCCTGGCACCATCGCGGCGGACCCCGCGACGATCGCCGAGCCCAACAGGCCGCGCCGGGTCACGCCACCGGTTGGTACAGGGCCGGTCTGTGACCCGGTCTTGTTGTTGGTCGTTGCGGATTGCACCGTCATGCCTCGTTGATGTCGGTCCGGGCCTCGTCGCTCACCGGCCCCACGGGGCAGGAACACACAACGGCCCATCACCGGATTGTTGGTCCGGTCACGCCGATCATCCGTATCGAATGGACCGAGCGCGACCGCTGCTCAAAGTCCTCGCCCATCGTCGTGGAATTCTTGGTTGGAATTCTCGGGATACCGCGCGGCAAACGATGCCAGAGGGCGGTCCGTTCCCAACATATGGCATTATCGACGGCCGCGCGCAAGAAGCGCGCCCCCTATCCAGCCCTCCGCCTCGAACAGCGAAACGCTGGTTCGAGGCGACTTGGATCATGCATCAAGCCGCCGGATTACTCAGCCCGCGACCTCGGCATCCAGACCGTAAGCGGTATGCAACACGCGCACCGCCAGTTCGGTGTAATCCTCCTCGATCAGCACGCTGACCTTGATCTCCGACGTGGTGATCGCCTGGATGTTGATCCCGCGTTCGCCCAGCGTCGTGAACATCGTGGCGGCGACGCCCGCATGGCTGCGCATGCCGACGCCGACGACCGAAATCTTGGCGACGCGCGTGTCGTGGACCAGCTTCTCGAACCCGATATCGGCGCCGTTCAGCACGTCGAGACTGCGCGGCAGATCGGCCATCGGCACGGTGAAGGTGACATCGGTCGATCCGACCGAATGCGCCACGTTCTGGACGATCATATCGACGTTTATGCCCGCATCGGCCAGCGGCGCGAAGATCGATGCCACCGCGCCGGGGCGATCGGGCACCGCGACGAGGGTGATCTTCGCCTCGTTCTTGTCGTGCGCGATTCCGGTGATGAGCTGGCGTTCCACGTCGGTAATCTCCTCTTCCCCCACGATCATCGTGCCGGGCAGCGCGTCCGCCATCGGCGCATCCTCGCCCGTGAAGGACGAGAGCACCTGGACGCGGACCTGTTCCTTCATCGCCAGACCCACCGAGCGGGTCTGGAGCACCTTGGCGCCGACCGAGGCCAGCTCCAGCATTTCCTCATACGTCACCCGCGCCAGCTTGCGGGCGCGGGGCACGATGCGGGGGTCGGTGGTGTAGACGCCGTCGACATCTGTGTAGATGTCGCACCGCTCCGCCTTCATCGCCGCCGCGACCGCGACCGCGCTGGTGTCCGATCCACCACGGCCCAGCGTCGTGACGCGGCCGGTGTCGGTGACGCCCTGGAAACCGGGGATCACCGCCACCTCGCCCGCGTTCAGGCTGGCGTCGAGCGCAACGGTATCGATCTCGCCGATACGGGCACGGGCGTGCGCATCCGACGTGGCGATCGGCAATTGCCAGCCGAGCCATGAGCGCGCGGGCACGCCCGCCGCCTGCAACGCGATCGCCAGCAGTCCGCTGGTGATCTGCTCGCCCGCCGAGACGACGACGTCATATTCGGCCGGATCGTACAGCGCCGATGCCTCGCGACAGAAACCGACCAGGCGATCGGTCTCGCCCGCCATCGCCGATACGACGACCGCCACCTGATTGCCGGCATCGACCTCACGCTTCACGCGCGCGGCGACGCTGCGGATGCGCTCGATCCCGGCCATCGACGTGCCGCCGAACTTCATCACGATACGCGCCATGGAAAGCGATCGACCTCCTTGGGTAAAAGCGGCGGCCCTGATAGGAACCGGACATGCACAGCGCAAGCGACACGATCGATCCGAACGAAGCCGCCCATTTCGGCAAGATGGCGGCGGCATGGTGGGACCCGAAGGGGTCGTCCGCCATGCTCCACCGGCTGAACCCGGTACGGCTGGGCTATCTTCGCGCGGCGGTGGACGCGCATTGGGGCGGCGAGGCACGCGGTTTCGCGCCGCTCGCCGGCAAGCGCGCGCTGGATGTGGGCTGTGGCGCCGGATTGCTGGCGGAACCGCTGGCTCGGCTGGGTGCGACCGTAACGGGGGTGGATGCCGCGCCCGAGAATATCGCCGCTGCCGCCGCCCATGCCACCGCCGGCGGCCTGTCGATCGATTATCGCGCCGGCGGGATCGAGACGGTGGCGGGCGAACAATTCGACCTCGTCACCAGTCTGGAGGTGATCGAGCACGTATCCTCGCCGCCCGCCTTCGTGCGCGGTCTCGTTTCGGCGCTGGCACCGGGCGGGTTGATGATCCTGTCGACGCCCAACCGCACGCCGCTGTCACGACTGGCGATGATTACGCTCGCCGAGGGGACCGGCGCGATCCCGCCGGGGACGCATGACTGGGACCGGTTCCTTACCCCGGAGGAATTGACGACGCTGCTGGCCAGCGAAGGCATGGTGGTGCGCGATATCCAGGGTCTGGTCTTCACCCCGACGCGCGGGTTCGCGCTGGGGGCATCGACCTCGCTCGATTATCTGCTGACCGCGACGCACGGCTGACCGGCTTCCGGCGGCCGGACGATCAGGCCGCCGCCTCGTCCTTTTCCTCGTTCCGCTGCGACCGCCGCTCCAGCGCGGACTTCGTCATGGCGGTGAAGGGGTCGGCCAGCGCCAGTCCCATGATCCCGAACAACGCGCTCATCAGGATCTGCGCGCCCAGCGTCAGTGCCGGCGGCAGGTCGACGGTCTTCTTCGCGACGATCGGCAACAGGACATATCCGTCGAAGGTCTGCACGACGAGATAGGTGCCAATCGCCCAGAAGCCGACACTCGTCCCCGCCGAAAAGCCTACCGCGATCATCAACGCGCCGCTGATGAACGCACCGATATTGGGAATGAACGCCAGCAGTCCGGTCAGGATGCCCAGGATCATCGCCATCGGCACGCCACCGATCATCAGCGCGAACCACGTAATGACGCCCTCCGCCGCCATCCCCAACAGGCGCCCGGCCAGCAGACGGCGCAACGTATTGCCCATCCGCTCGATCGTGATCGAGAACTCCGCCCTGTGGTCGCGCGGGACCATCCATTCCAGCCCTCGTCGATACGCCGTCGGATCCATCGCCACGAACAGACCGATGATCATGATCATGAACATGCTGGTCAGCGCACCTACCGCGCTGCCGACCCACGACGTAATCCGCCCGACCGACCCCAGCGCCTGCTTGACGATGCCGTTCACGTCCGACGCCCCCGGCATCAGCCCCTGCGCGCTCAACCAGGTGGTGAAGCGGTTCGCCTGCGTTTCCAGCGTCGATCGCAACTGCATCACCTGTTCGGTGACCTGCACACCGGTCAGGTAAAAGGTGCCGAACAGGAACGCGACCGTCAGCAGCACGACGATCAGCAGTCGCCAGCCACGCCCGATCGGCAACACCCGCCCCAACAGGCGCACGCCGCCATCCAGCAACGCCGCGAACACCAGCCCGGCAAAGATGATGAGGAGCGGCTGGATCAGCAGGACCACAAGGGCAATGGCACCCGCCATGCCCAGCCAGACCGCCGCCCGCTTTACCTCTTTGCCGACGAACGGGTCGCGCGATTCGATCGGCCCGGCCTCGACCGGCACATCCGCCGCCGGCGTCGGCCGTTCGCTCACTTCTCCGCCTCGGTCGGATGCAACGAGGTGCCCGCCCGACCCGACCGCAGCGATCCCCACCAGGTCAGCGGATTGAGCGATGCATCGCCATCCAGGCTGAACGTCACAAATTCCGCGCGACCGCCCAGATTTTCGTATGGCACCGGTCCGCCCAGCCCCTGCTCGACCAGCGAATACCGGCTGTCGGCAGAGCGATCGCGATTGTCGCCCATCAGGAAGACATGGTCGGCAGGGATCGTGATCGGACCATAATCGTCACCGGGGCTCCAGCCGAGTTCGATCGTGTCGTAATGGCGACCATTGGGCAGCGTCTCGGTGATCGTCGGCAGGCGGCAGACGATCTTGCCCGACCCCAACGTCTCGCGCGCGCCGGGATAATCGGTGTCCGAACAGGGGGTGTTGGTATCGACCGGGATCAGCGTGTCATGTACGCGGCCACGGCGGACCGCCTGTCCGTTCAGGATGACGACGCCGCTTCGCACTTCCAGCCGATCGCCCGGCAGACCGATGACCCGCTTGATATAATCGGTATGCGTCCCCGGCGGCGTCACGATCACCACGTCGCCCCGCGTCGGCAGCGATCCGAACAGCCGTCCCTTGATGAACGGCAACTGCGCGCTCCAGCTGTCGACCGGCTGGCGCAGCACCGCGCCACGGAAGATCGAGATCGGATCGGGAATGGTCGGCGATACGAACGACCAGCCATAAGCGAACTTCGACACCACCAGCCGGTCGCCGACCTGCAGGCCCGGCAACATCGATTCGGACGGGATGTAGAACGGCTTGGCGATGAAGCTGTGGAAGCCCAGCACGATCAGGATAAGCCAGAAGATGCCCTTCACCTCCGCCCACCAGTCGGTGCCACCGCGCCGCACGTCGCGTGGACTTTTCGCCGGATCGGGCGGAGTGCCTTCGCTCGGGCTGGCCTGCGGGCCCTGATTGCCGTCCAACAGCGCGTCCTTCATGTGGCAGGGTCCGGTATCGCCTCGATAATCACAAAAGCCTGCGCCCAGGGATGATCGTCGGTCATGGTCAAATGTATACGCGCCGCCATGCCATGCGGGATCATGGCGTCAAGCCTTGCCTGCGCGCCGCCGGTCAACGCCAGCGTCGGCGCGCCCGAAAGGGCGTTGACGACGCCGATGTCCTTCATGAACACGCCGGCCCGAAATCCGGTGCCCACCGCCTTCGAAAACGCCTCCTTGGCCGCGAACCGCTTGGCCAGCGTGCCGGCCCGCGTGAACGGGCGGCGGGCGGCGCGGGCCAGTTCGACCTCGGTGAAGACCCGGTTCTCGAAACGCATGCCGAACCGGTCCAGTGACGCCTGAATACGCTCGATATTGCAGAGGTCGGACCCCAGGCCGATAATCACCGACCGGTCATCCCATGCCGTTGAGGATCGGGGCCAGGAAGGACCACCCATCAACCACGCGCCGCATCCATTTCCGCCCGCATCCGGCGTACGCTGTCGCCCAGCCCCAGGAACAGCGCCTCGCCGATCAGGAAATGGCCGATGTTCAGTTCGCGCACCTGCGGAATGGCCGCGATCGGCCCGACATTGTCGTATGTCAGGCCGTGTCCGGCATGAACCTCGATCCCGTTCTTCACCGCCAGCGCCGCCGCATCGGACAGGCGACGCAGCTCGTCGGTCCGGGCCTCCTCGTCCAGTTCGGCATAACGACCGGTGTGAAGCTCGACTACCGGCGCGCCCAACCGGATCGCCGCCTCGATCTGGCGCGCGTCGGGTTCGATGAACAGCGACACCCGAATGTTCGCCGCCGCCAGTTCGCTTACCAGCGGCGCCAGCCGGTTATGCTGCCCGGCGGCGTCGATGCCGCCCTCCGTCGTCCGCTCCTCGCGCTTCTCCGGCACGATGCACGCGGCGTGCGGCCGGTGGCGCAGCGCGATCGCCAGCATCTCGTCCGTCGCCGCCATTTCCAGATTCAGTGGAATCGTCAGCTCGGCCGCCAGCCGGGCGATATCGTCGTCGGTGATGTGCCGGCGATCCTCGCGCAGATGCGCGGTGATGCCGTCCGCCCCCGCCTCCGCCGCCATCAGCGCGGCACGCACCGGATCGGGATAACCCGCCCCCCGCGCGTTGCGGACGGTGGCGACATGATCGATGTTCACGCCGAGACGAAGGGGATGGTTCATGCGCAGGCCGCCGAAGAAAGGATCGCGTAGCTCGGCCCCTTGCCCTGCCAGATCTCGCCGAAATCGAAATCGCCGCGATTGGTCAGCAGGACGATCGTCATCCCCCGGTCGGGCAGGATGACATTGCGGACCTGAAACCGCCCGATCGCGCCTCGCCGCTCGACGATGCGGACGGGTGCCGCACAGCCCTTCAACTGCGCGTTGAACGTCCATTGACCCAGCGCCATATAACCGAGCGTGGGATCGCCCTTCCACATGGTCGTCAGCGCGGATTGGGTCAGCAACGTTCCCGACAGCAGAGCGCGATCGAACGCCGCCATATCACCGGAAGTGCCGACGAGCCCGCCGGCCGCGCCATAACGAACCAGCATCGCCCGCTCCGCCGCATCCGGCCCGCCGGTCCATGCTTCATCGACCGTCACTGGCGCCGCTGTCGCGAAATGGGCGGTCAGGCCAAGCGGTGCGGCGATCCGCTGCGCGAACAAGGCCGGCAATGCGGTCCGCGTCGTCCGCTCCAGGATCGCGCCCAGCACGATGTAGTCGCAATTATTATACCGCCACTGCCCCCCGGCCGCCCCGCGCCGCTTCAGGCACCAGCCCAACCCGGTTTCGCCCGACGTATAGAAGCCCGGCTCCCCTTTCGCGTCCTTCGCGCTGTCATCGGGATTACGAAGCCCGGCGCGATGCTGGAGCAGTTGGCGCAGCGTCGGCGCCGACGGATCCAGCGCGGGCAGGTAACGGCCGGCGGGCACATCCAGCGACAGACGGCCCTTGTCGACCTCCTGCATCACCATGGTCGCCACGACCTGCTTGGTCACCGATGCCCATGGCCACACCGATTCGGCCGCGAAGCCACCGGGCTCGCCGACCACCGCCACACCGACGCTGCCGCCGGTGATCCGGCGCGGTCCCTGATAGACCGTATAGACGCCGGCAAAGCCAGACGCCGGCACAGCCGCGTCGATCCGCGCCTTCGCCGCCGCGTCCGCCCGTGCCACATCGCCCGCCGCAGCAGTCTGGGCCGTGGCTGGTGCGGCGAACAGCATCAGGGCGGTCAGCAGGCGCTTCATGCGGCGGCCCGGCTGCCCGGTTTGCTCGCGGGGATAGCGGCTAGCTCGGGCGGCAGCGCGTCGGCGGCGTAGCTCGGCACATCGAGGCGGATCAGCGGAAAGAATGGCACGCCCAGATCGGCCGCGCCGTTCGAACGATCGACCAGCGATGCCGCGGCCACCGTCTCGCCGCCGGCGCGCGCGATCGCCGCGATCGCCTCGCGGGAAGAAAGCCCGGTCGTCACCACATCCTCCATCATCAACACCCGCTGACCGGGGTGCAGGCGGAAGCCGCGACGAAGCTCGAAGTTTCCCTCGGGCCGTTCGAGGAACATCGCCTCGACGCCCAGTGCGCGCGCCATTTCGTGTCCCGCGATCACGCCGCCCATCGCCGGCGCCACGACGGCAGTGATGCCGGCGCGGATGTCAGCGGGCAGGCGCGCGGCCAGCGCCTCGCACAAGCGGGCGCCCCGGCGCGGGTCCATCAACACCCGCGCGCACTGCAGATACCGCGACGAACGCAGGCCGGACGACAGAATGAAATGCCCCTCCAGCAGGGCTTCTGCCGCGCGGAATTCGGCCAGCACATCGTCGTCGGTCATGGTCGCTCCCATAGGGCCAGTATCGGCCGTGCGGATAGGGCCGCGAGCGTCGCCAAGCAACGCAAAGCAACGTCTGCGCCGATTTCCGTCACGAACGCTTGAGGCGGCGGCACCCCCGCCCTATAGGTCGTCGCCAAACAGGCATGGGTCGACCCATTCTGTCTGCCCGGTCGTGCCACGGGCTATCATTCGAGCAACGGGGTAACGAAGAGAGATGTCGATCAAGGGGTTTAAACGAATCGCGATTGCCGCCGGACTCGCCATGGCGGGTCTGGGCAGCATCGCCGGCCATGCCGCGGCACCGGTGCCGCAGGCTGCCGCCGCCCCCGCGGGCGTCTCCAACGTCGCGCCGACCACCGCCGCTGCCACGCCGCCCGCCGCTCCCGCCAGCCCGATGCTGGCGCGCGACGGCGCGCCGGGTGCCGAGATCAAGGCAGGCATCGGTCAGCCGGTGAACGGCGTGTACGGTCTGCAGCCGCAGGTGACACGCAACGGCGAATTTGCGCACTGGATGCACAACATCGTGCTGGTGCCGACGATCACGGCGATCTCGCTGTTCGTGCTGGCGCTGCTCGGCTGGGTCGTCTTCCGCTACCGTGCCGCCGCCAACCCGGTGCCGTCGAAGACCAGCCACAACACCACGATCGAGGTGCTGTGGACGCTGCTCCCGGTGCTCGCGCTGGTGCTGATCGCGGTCCCGTCGATCGGGCTGTTGCAGGCGCAGTTCAAGCCCGCTCCCGCTGGCGCCGTGACGCTGAAGGCGATCGGCAACCAGTGGTACTGGACCTATCAATATCCCGATCATGGCGGGTTCGAAATTACCGCCAATCTGCTGAAGGAAAAGGGTGAGGCCGCCCCCGGCGAGCGCACCCGCACCGATGCCGATGGCCCCCGACTGCTGGCGGCCGACAACCGCATCGTGCTGCCGGTGGGTGTGCCGATCCGGCTCATCACCACGTCGAATGACGTGATCCACAGCTGGGCGGTGCCTGCCTTCTGGATCAAGCTGGATGCGATCCCGGGTCGGCTGAACGAGACCAGCTTCACCATCGACAAGCCTGGCGTCTATTTCGGCCAGTGTTCGGAGCTGTGCGGCGCGCGTCACGCTTACATGCCGATCGCGGTCGAGGCGGTAACGCCCGCCCAGTTCGCGGCATGGATCGCGGCCAAGGGCGGCACGATGCCGGCGCGCGGTCAGGCATCGAACAAGGTCATTCCGCAGCCGGGTGCCGACGGATCGGCGGCCGAGGCGACGACCGCCAACGCCACCGATGCCGTAACCGGCCCGACCGAAAACGTCACCACCGCCGCGCCGACCGTGCCGCAGGGTGCCACCAACAACCCCGCCACGGGCAACGCTGGACAGTAAGATGACCGACACCGCTCTCCACCCGTCCGCGTTCCAGGCGCACGACCACGGCCGTGAGGCGCATCATCACGATGCCGATCACAAGCCGGGCTTCTTCGCGCGCTGGTTCATGTCCACCAATCACAAGGACATCGGCACCCTCTATCTGATCTTCGCGATCGTCGCGGGTATCATCGGCGGCTCGATCTCGGGCTTGATGCGCGCCGAACTGGCACATCCCGGTATCCAGTATCTGGGCACCTGGGCATCGATGTTGCACGGCGGGCCACAGAGCCTCGACCAGTCGCTGCATCTGTGGAACGTGCTCATCACCGCGCACGGTCTCATCATGGTGTTCTTCATGGTGATGCCGGCGATGGTCGGCGGGTTCGGCAACTGGTTCGTGCCCATCATGATCGGCGCGCCCGACATGGCGTTCCCGCGCATGAACAACGTGTCGTTCTGGCTGCTGATCCCCGCCTTTACGCTGCTCCTTGCCTCACCGTTCTTCGGCGGCGCGGGCAATGGCTGGACGCTGTACGCTCCGCTTTCGACCTATGGTGAGCCGGGGCCGTCGACCGACATGGCGATCCTGTCGCTGCATCTGGCCGGTGCCTCGTCGATCCTGGGGGCGATCAACTTCATCACCACGATCTTCAACATGCGCGCGCCGGGGATGACCCTGCACAAGATGCCGCTTTTCGTTTGGTCGATGCTCGTAACCGCATTCCTGCTCCTGCTGGCGCTCCCGGTGCTGGCGGCGGCGATCACGATGCTGCTGACCGACCGCAATTTCGGCACGACCTTCTTCGATCCGGCCGGTGGCGGCGATCCGGTGCTGTACCAGCATCTGTTCTGGTTCTTCGGTCACCCCGAAGTGTACATCATGATCTTGCCGGGCTTCGGCATCGTCAGCCAGATCATCGCGACCTTCAGCCGCAAGCCGGTTTTCGGCTATCTCGGCATGGCCTATGCCATGGTCGCGATCGGCGTGGTCGGCTTCGTCGTGTGGGCGCACCACATGTTCACGACCGGCCTGTCGGTGAACACCAAGATGTACTTCACTGCCGCGACGATGGTGATCGCGGTGCCGACCGGCATCAAGATCTTCTCGTGGATCGCTACGATGTGGGGCGGATCGATGCGTTTCCCGACGCCGATGGTCTGGGCGATCGGCTTCATCTTCATGTTCACCGTCGGCGGCGTCACCGGCGTCGTCCTCGCCAATGGCGGCATCGACGACTACATGCAGGACACGTATTACGTCGTCGCCCACTTCCACTACGTCCTGTCGCTGGGCGCGGTGTTCTCGCTGTTCGCGGGCTTCTACTACTGGTTCCCGAAGATGTCGGGGAAGATGTACAACGAGGTCCTCGGCCAGCTGCACTTCTGGGTATTCTTCATCGGCGTGAACGTCATGTTCTTCCCGATGCATTTCCTGGGCCTGCAGGGCATGCCGCGTCGCTATCCGGATTATCCGGACGCCTACGCCCATTGGAATACGGTGGCGACGGTCGGCTACATGATCATGGCCGCGGGCATGGCGATCTTCTTCGTCAACCTGATCTGGTCGCTGATCGCCGGTAAGAAGGCCGCCGACAATCCCTGGGGCGAGGGTGCCACGACGCTGGAATGGACGATCTCCAGCCCGCCGCCGTACCACCAGTTCGAAACCCTGCCGCGGATTGACTGATGGTGCGAAGTGCGTAGCCTAGGGCTACGCACCGGTGCGGCAAACGCACGCACCATCATGGCCGACGTGGCAAAGCCGCGATCGACGACACGGGATTCACTCCCGTGTCCGGCCACGAGAACCGAAGCGCCCCGGCTAAAAACCGGGGTGTTTTCGTTTCCTCATCAACATTTCACACCCACCGATGCACCATCGGCACCGCCGGCACGTTTACCGCCCATGCCAACATCCCCACCCCTCCGCGTGCTCGTCGCCGAAAGCGAAACTCCTGAGGAACGCAAGGAGCGCCGCGCCAGTGCCGGCCGCAGCGCCGGCGAAAGCTATGCCGCCACGCTCGCGCAACTGATGCCCGGCAGCACGATCGACCGTGTCACCCCATCAGACGCCGATCACACACCCATGCGACCAGACACGCTCGCGGCCTATGACGCGGTATTCCTGTCAGGATCACCGCTCCACGTCTGGGAAGACCAACCCGAAACCCGCCGGCAGCTCGATTTCATGCGTGCCGTCTATACCAGCGGCACCCCCGCCTTCGGCTCCTGCGCCGGCTTGCAGGTCGCGGTCGCGGCGGCGGGGGGCACAGTGCGCAAAATGCCGCACCGACAGGAAGCCGGCCTCGCCCGACGCCTGACCGCCACCGCCGCCGGGCGCGATCACCCGATGCTGGCCGCCCGCCCGGCGGTATGGGACGCCCCCGCGATCCACGGCGACGAGGTCGAAACCCTGCCTGAAGGCGCCACGCTGCTGGCCGGCAATGCCGCCGTCCGCGTGCAGGCGGTCGAGATTCGTCACGGCGACCACGGCATATTCTGGGGCGTGCAATATCACCCCGAACTGGCCCCCGGCGAGATCGGTGCGGCGCTGCGTCGGCAGGCGGATGGTCTGGTCGAGGCGGGACTGGCGCGCGATGGCGATGATGTCGAGGCACAGGCCGCGCTATTCGACGCCCTGCACGATGCGCCCGACGACCACGCGCTCTGGTGGCGTCTCGGCATCGACGCTCAGGTGGCCGAGGAACCACGGCGCCGGACCGAGTTGATCGCATTCATCGAGCATCTGGTGCTGCCGACCTGGGAACGTCGGCGTGGCCCCGCCGCGATCGCCGCCTAAGCTGTCGACCGTACCGCAAGTTCGACTGTCCATGGCCCGCGTGGCGGCGTATAGGCCGGTTCCTGATATGACCATTGCCGCCCCCCTGCTACCGCCGGCCGACTGGCGCGACTTCCTGGCGCTGACCAAACCGCGCGTGATGACGTTGGTCGTCTTCACCGGCTTGTGTGGAATGCTTGCCGCGCCCGGAACGGTCCATCCCGTAATCGGCTTCACCGCCATCCTGTGCATCGCGCTCGGTGCCGGTGCCGCGGGCGCGCTCAACCAGTGGTACGAGGCAGATATCGACGCGGTGATGCGCCGAACGCAGAAACGGCCGCTGCCGGCGGGCCGTATGGACCGCCAGGCCGCGCTGCATTTCGGTGTCGGCCTGTCCGCCTTCTCCGTCCTGCTGATGGGACTTGCGGTGAACATCGCCGCCGCCGCGATCCTGCTCGTATCGATCCTGTTCTACGTCCTCGTCTACACCGTCTGGCTGAAGCGGCGGACGCCGCAAAACATCGTCATCGGCGGCGCGGCGGGGGCGTTTCCGCCGTTGATCGGTTGGGCGGCGGCAACGGGACAGGTCGCGCTGCTCCCCTTCCTGCTGTTCATGCTCGTGTTCCTGTGGACGCCACCGCATTTCTGGGCGCTCGCCCTGTTCGTGAAGATCGATTACGCCAATGCCGGCGTGCCGATGCTGCCCGTCGTCGCGGGTGAGCGGGTCACGCGGACCCAGATCGGGCTGTACACTATACCGATGGCGCTCGCCGCCGTCCTGCCCTGGCCGCTGGGCCTGACCGGCGCGATCTATGGCGGCGTGGCGACGGTGACGACCGCGATCTTCGGGGCGCTTGCCTTCCGCGTGGCGACGCGGACCACCGCCGCGGATGGCGATTCGATGAAGCCGGAGAAGGCCTTGTTCAAATATTCGATCCTGTATCTGTTCGTCATCTTCGGCGCGCTGGTCGTCGACCGCTGGGTGCTCGCATGACGCCCGACGAACTTGAGCTGATCCGCAAGCGCCAGCGCGGCCGTGCCCGGGTGATGGCGATCCTGCTCGGCAGCCTCGTCCTGCTGATCTTCGCGATCTCCATCGCCAAGATCCAATTGGGCATGCACGGATGACGGCACGCCGGATCGATCGGCGCGGCCGCACGGCGATGCTGGCGGTGATCGGCATCTGCTTCATGACCGGGCTCGCCTGGGCCAGCGTGCCGCTATACCGCCTGTTCTGTCAGGTCACGGGTCTGAACGGCACCACGCAGCGCGGGCTTGCCGCCCCCGGCGCGACCGATCGGCAGGTGCGGATCGATTTCGACGCGAATGTCAGCCCGAAGCTGCCATGGAAGTTCAGCCCCGAAACGCCATCCGACACCGTCGCGGTTGGTGCCCGTGACATGGCGTTCTTCTCCGCCACCAACACCTCGAACAAGCCGATCACCGGCACCGCGACGTTCAACGTCACGCCGGCGCAGGCGGGCAAGTATTTCACCAAGATCCAGTGCTTCTGCTTCACGCAACAGACGTTGCAGCCGGGCGAAAAGGTGCGGATGCCGGTCGTCTTCTACGTCGATCCCAAGATCCTGGCAGACCCGGATGCGGCCGACGTGGAGACGATCACGCTGTCCTATACGTTTTACCCGGTGGATTCCGGCAAGACGGCAGGCTAGGATCAGAAAAATATACGGACAGGGATGCGACGATGGCCGGCGCCAAAAACCATGATTATCATATTCTGCCACCCAGCCCGTGGCCGCTGGTCGGATCGATGTCCGCCTTCGTCATGGCGGTCGGCGGCATCATGTTCATGCATGATTACGGTGGCGGTGGCTGGGTCTTCCTCAGCGGGCTGACCGCCGTCCTGTTCACCATGTATTCGTGGTGGGCGGATGTCGTGCGTGAGGCGCATCACGGCGATCACACCCCCGTCGTGCAGCTTCATTTCCGTTACGGCATGATCCTGTTCATCGCATCCGAAGTGATGTTCTTCGTCGGCTGGTTCTGGGCGTTCTTCGACTTCTCGCTGTTCCCCACCGCGATGCAGATCGTCGATGGCCAGGTTGAACGCGCCGCCGAGGGTGCGGCCGCGATCGCGGCCAGTTGGCCGCCCAAGGGTCTGGAGGTCATCAACGCCTTCGAACTGCCGCTGCTCAACACGCTGATCCTGCTGACGTCGGGCACGACCGTGACCTGGGCGCACCATGCGCTGATCCACAATCAGCGCGGCGGTGAGAAGACCGGTGCGTGGGGCCTGCTCGGCGTCGGCAACCGCGACAGCGTGCTGAAGGGCCTTTGGCTGACGGTGGTGCTGGGCGCGGTATTCAGCGCGATCCAGGCATATGAGTATGCCCATGCGCCGTTCCCGTTCAAGGGCATCAACTATGGCGCCGCGTTCTTCATGGCGACCGGCTTCCATGGCTTCCACGTCCTGATCGGCACGATCTTCCTCGCCGTCTGCCTGATCCGCGCCTACAAGGGCGACTTCACGCCGCGCCAGCATTTCGGGTTCGAAGCGGCGGCGTGGTACTGGCACTTCGTCGACGTCGTGTGGCTGTTCCTGTTCGTGACCGTCTATGTCTGGGGCGGCTGGGGCGCACCGGTCCATGCGGGTTGAGCGGCAACGCTGACGACGATGGCGGCCGGTCGATCCCGGCCGCCGCCCTACCCACCGGATCGGGCGAACCGACGATGGCTCAGGTCGCCCTGCGCGGCCTATGTCCGCGGTGTGGCAAGCCGACCTTGTTCGCCAGCTGGATCGGTTTCGCCGATCGCTGTCGCGTGTGCGCGCTCGACTTCACGATCTTCAATGTCGGCGACGGGCCGGCGGCGTTCCTCACCCTCATCCTCGGCGCCATTGTCGTCGGGCTTGCGGTCTGGCTGGAACTGGCGATCGGACCGCCCTGGTGGGTGCATGTCCTGATCTGGATACCCTTAACCGCCGGCGGCGTGATCGGCGCGCTGCGAATTGCCAAGGGCGCGTTGATGGCCGCCGAATACCATAATGCGGCCCGCGAAGGCCGGATCGCGAGCGACCAATGACGAGGTTCCGGCCGATCCCGACGCTGCTGGTCACGCTCGCGGTGGTGATCATGATCGCACTCGGCCTGTGGCAACTGCTCGATCGGCTGCCGCGAAAGGAAGCGTTTCTCGCGCAGCTGCAAAGCAACCCCGCGAAATCGCCGGTCCCCTTTCCGCGTGTCCCCGACGACCGGCTGCTGTTCCGCCCGTCCTTGGGGCAATGCGTGCCACCGGTCACGGTGCGGCTGGCCGGCGCCGGCAAGGCGGGGTTCCGAGCCATCGCCGATTGCAGCAACGGCATGACGGTCCAGCTGGGCACGACCCGCGATCCCAAGGCGGCGGTGACCTGGGCCGGCGGGCTGGTGACGGGCTATATCGGCCACGCGCCCGATGGCCGCTCGCTAATCGGTGCCGCGCTCAGCCCGCAGCCGACGCAACTGATGCTGGTTGCGACACCGCCGCTCGCCGGTCTTGAACCCAACGCCCCACCCGATATCGCGTCGGTGCCCAACAACCACCTCGCCTATGCCGGCCAGTGGTTCTTCTTCGCCGCGATCGCCGGGATCATCTATGTGCTGGCGGCTAGGCGGCGGAGCGATGGGTAGCGTGGCTTTGGGCCGCCGCACGGCGCAGCGGGTTGTGTCGGGGCCGCCCCGCCGCTAGCGAACCTGCCCATGCGTTATTTCAGCACGCGCGGGACCGCGCCCGTTCTCGATTTCCGTGGAGCGACGCTCGCCGGGCTGGCCGCTGACTGCGGGCTCTACGTGCCGGAGACATGGCCGACGATGTCGCCTGAGGCGATCGCCGAACTGGCCGGCCTGTCCTATGCCGAAACCGCGATCCGCATCATGGCGCCGTTCATCGGTGATGCGCTGACCGAAGACGAACTGCGCGACCTTTGCGAAACCGCCTATGGCCGCTTCAGCCACGCCGCCGTCACGCCACTCGTCCAGCTGGATCACGACCAGTGGCTGCTGGAACTGTTCCACGGCCCGACGCTCGCGTTCAAGGATGTGGCGTTGCAGTTGCTGGGCCTGTTCTTCGAACGCTTCCTGACCGGCACCGACAAACGCCTCACGATCATCGGCGCGACCAGTGGCGATACGGGGTCGGCGGCGATCGATGCGGTGGCGGGGCGAGAGGGCGTCGACATCTTCATGCTCCACCCGGTCGGCCGCGTGTCCGACGTGCAGCGCCGCCAGATGACGACGGTGCTGTCGCCCAACGTCCACAACATCGCGATCGAGGGCGATTTCGACACCGCGCAGGCGCTGGTGAAGACGATGTTCGCGACGCCGGCGCTGGCCGACACCTATGCGCTGTCGGCGGTCAATTCGATCAACTGGGCGCGGCTGATGGCGCAGGTGGTTTATTATTTCTACGCCGCCGTCCGCCTCGGCGGGCCGGCGCGGCCGGTGGCGTTCGCGGTGCCGACAGGCAATTTCGGCGACGTCTTCGCCGGCTATGTCGCTGCCCGGATGGGACTGCCGATCGCCAGGCTGGTGGTCGCCACCAACGTCAACGACATTCTCCACCGCGCGCTGACCGTTGGCGATTATTCCAAGGGCACCGTCGAACAGACCGCGACGCCGTCGATGGATATCCAGGTCTCGTCCAATTTCGAACGGCTGCTGTTCGATCTCGGCGGGCGCGACGGTCATGCGTTGGCCGCCCAGATGAAGGGCTTCGAAGCGACCGGGGCGATGCGCCTCACCAACGCGCAGAGTCAGGGCGCGGCCGGCCTGTTCGGCAGCGAACGGGTCGATCCCGACGACATGGCGATGGCGATGCGCTGGGCCTGCGAGAACGCCGGGCAGGTCATCGACCCCCACACGGCGATCGGCTTGGCCGCCGCGCGCCGGCAACAGTTGGCCCCGGGCATACCGATCGTCACGCTGGCCACCGCCCACCCCGCCAAGTTCCGCGACGCCGTGGAACGGGCTACAGGGGCCCGGCCGGTGCTGCCCGCCCGCGTTGGCGACCTGTTCGAGCGCGAGGAACGCTACGTCACCATGCCCGCGACATTGGCGGCGGTGGGCGATTACGTCGCCGCCCACGCCCACCCCTCGCGGTGAACGACATGACGCCGGGTACGCTGATCGGCGAGCCATGGGCCGATTACGGCCTGATCGATTCGGGCCACGGCCGGAAACTCGAACGCTATGGCCGCTACCGCTTCATCCGCCCCGAACCACAGGCGATGTGGGCGCCCGCCGGCGACGACTGGCAGGCGGCGGCCGAATTCGTGCCGGGATCGGACGAGGATGGCGGCGGCCAGTGGCGTTATAACGATCAGGTTCCCCGCGACGGCTGGCGGCTGAAATGGGACGCGGTGTCGTTCAATTCGCAATGTACGCCGTTCCGCCATCTGGCGTTCTTCCCGGACATGGCGCCGGTCTGGGGCTGGATGCGCGAACGCGTGGCCGGGATGGACGCGCCGGAATGTATGAACCTGTTCGGCTATACCGGTGTCGGCACGCTGGCGCTGGCCGCAAGGGGCGCGCGGATGGTGCATGTCGATGCGTCGAAGAAATCGGTTGAGGCGGCCAAGGGCAATGCCGCCCTGTCCGGCATGGCCGACGCACCGATCCGCTGGCTGATCGACGACGCCGCCAAATTCGTCGCGCGCGAGGTTCGGCGCGGTCGGCGCTATGACGGCATCCTGCTCGATCCGCCCAAATATGGGCGCGGGCCAGAGGGCGAGATATGGCGGCTGGAGGAGGATCTCCCCGCGCTGGTGGCGAATTGCCGGCAGTTACTCGACGAAAATTCGCGCTTCCTGTTCCTGACCGTCTATGCCGTCCGCATGTCGGCGCTGGCGATCGGCGAGCTGCTGCGCCAGGCGTTCGCCGACCTGCCGGGGACGGTGGAATGCGGCGAGCTGGGCGTGCGCGAGGAAGCCCGCGGGCTGGTGCTGCCCACGGCCATCTGGGCGCGGTGGAGCCGCTGACGCCCCGTTTCGACAAGGATTGAGGCTATGTCGCGGCTGATCCTCTTCAACAAACCATATGGCGTCCTGACCCAGTTCACCGATCGCGGCACCGTATCGCCGCGCTCCACCCTGTCCGATTTCATCGATCTGCCCGGTGTCTATCCGGCCGGCCGACTCGATCTCGATAGCGAGGGGTTGTTGCTGCTGACCGACGACGGCCGGATGCAGGCGCGGATCGCCGATCCGAAGTTCAAGATGCCCAAGACCTATCTGGTGCAGGTGGAGGGCGATCCGGCCGATTCGCATCTCGCGATGTTGCGGGGCGGTGTCGACCTGAAGGACGGCCGTACCCGTCCCGCTCAGGCGGAGCGCATCGACACCCCCGATCTCTGGCCGCGCGATCCGCCCGTCCGCTTCCGCAAGACGGTGCCCGATGCCTGGCTGCGGCTGACGATCGAGGAGGGTCGGAACCGGCAGGTCCGCCGGATGACCGCCGCTATCGGTCTGCCGACGCTGCGGCTGGTACGGTGGCGGATCGGCGACTGGACGCTGGGCGATCTGGCGCCGGGCATCTGGCGGGACGCTACTCCATCGCCGCGCGGATCGCCGCCCCCGCCACGAACGGCGCCCCGGCGACCAACAACAGGCTGACGGCCGCCAGCAGCTTCAGCGCACTCGCCCCGCCCGACAGCGCGCCGGCGCCAAAGATCAGCAACGGCACCGCCAGCGGCAACATCACCAGCCCCGCGATCGCCCCCGCGCCGCGGAGCGAAGCGGTGAGCGCCGCCGTCGCCACCGCCAGCGCGGCCAGACCGGGCGTCCCGATCGCCAGCCCCGCCTCAACCAGCAACAGCGTCTCAGCCGACAGGTCGAGCAACCCCGCCGCGATCACCGTCGCCAGCATCAACGGGGGCGCGAAGGCCAGCCAATGCGCCAGCATCCGCGCCGCGGCGACCGCCGCCAGCGACTGGCCCCGGATCGCCAGTTGATCGAACACCCCCGCCTCCAGATCGGGCGCGACCAGCCGCTCAACCGGCATCAGCGCCGCGAGCAACGCCGCCGCCCAGATCACGCCACCGCCGATTCGCGCCAGCAACGCCGCATCAGGCCCGATCGCAAAGGGGAACAGCGTCGCGACGAGCAGGAAGAACACCACCACCAGCGTCGCGCCGCCGCCGGCATAGCCACGCCGCACGTCGCGCCAGATCAGCGGCCACAGCGATCCGCTCATGCCACGCCACTCAACCCCAGCGTCCGCACCCCCGGCAACCGCAATGGCAGATGCGTGGCGACGATCGCCATGCCGCCGCGTTCCAGATGCCGTTCGACCAGCACCTCCAGCCGCGCGGTGGCGGCGGCATCCAGCCCATTGGCCGGCTCGTCGAGCAACCAGAGCAGGGCGCCACTGGCAACCACCCGTGCCAGCGCGGCACGGCGGCGCTGCCCGGTCGACAGCAACCGCACCGGCACCGACGCCAGCGCGGCCAGATCGACCTCGGCCAGCGCGGTGGCGACACGATCGGCAGGATCGGCCCGTCCGTCCAGCCGCGCCCAGAAATGCAGCGCGTCGCCCAGCGGCAACTCCCCGTCCAACGCCGCCGACTCGGCCAGCAGCGCGACGGCGGGGCGATCAGGGGCCGGCGTATAATCCATCACGCCGACCGCAGGCAGCAACAGCCCGGCGCAGACGCGGATCAGCGTCGATTTACCGACCCCATTGGGGCCGGTGACGAGCAGCGCTTCCCCAGGATGCAACGAGAACGACAGATCGGCGAACACCGTCCGGCCACCCCGCCGCGCGCCGAGACCAGTGGCGACCAGTCCGACGCTCAACCGCGCTCGCCCACTTCTTCCTCCCCCACTTCGTCCTCCAGCGCGTGCATGTCGGCGTCCGACAGGCCGAAATGATGGCCGATCTCATGGATGGTGACATGCGCGACCAGATCGTCGAGGCGAACGCCGGTTTCGACCCATTCGTCCAGGATCGCACGGCGATACAGATGGATGCGATCGGGCAGCGCCCCCGATTCGCCCGACGATTTCTCGCCCGCCGGCCGCCCGCTATAGATGCCGGTCAGGTCCAGCGGATGCTCGATGCCCAGCGCGGCGAGCGTCTCGTCGTCCGCGAACTCCTCGACCAGCAACACCACATCGCCCAGATGCCGGGCGAACTCGGGCGGCAACCGCTCGATCGTCGCGCGCGCGATCGCTTCGATCTGGGCGGCGTCGGGTGCCGTGCCGGGGAAGCCTTGCCGATCCATGCCGACCGCCATAGGCGGGGTGGCCGGGTGGCGGCAAGACGGAGGGGTGGATGATCGAGTCGCTGAGCGAAACCGAACGGGCCGACGCGCTGGATGGCCTGCCCGAATGGGATCATGACGAGGCACGCGACGCCATCGTCC
Source organism: Sphingomonas sp. Leaf339 (assembly GCF_001426195.1). Classification (GTDB taxonomy): domain Bacteria; phylum Pseudomonadota; class Alphaproteobacteria; order Sphingomonadales; family Sphingomonadaceae; genus Sphingomonas. The sequence goes on from NZ_LMRS01000056.1 coordinate 43,415, forward strand.
GCCGCATCGTGTTCGCCGATTTCATTGAGGCGTTCGGCTTCATGACGCAGGTCGCGCTGGTCGCGGAGCGGATGAACCATCACCCCGAATGGTCGAACGTCTACAACCGGGTCGATGTGCTGCTGACCACCCACGATGCCGGCGGGCTGTCGTCACGCGATATCGAGATGGCGCAGGCGATCGACGCGATCGTCGGCGAGGATTGAGGGTTCAGCCCCGGCCCGCGACATACCCGTCATAGGCCCGGCAATCGTCGGGGTCCCGGCGGCACTGCTTTTCCCATTCGCGCCGTTCCTTACCCTCGCGCGCCTCGGCCTTGCGCATCTTGCGGCCGTAATTGCGGTCGGATTCCTCCTGGCTGGTCGTCGTCCAGTCGACCGCCTTGCCGGCGACCTGAAACGGCGCCTTCACGATCGACGCGGCGGTGCTGATGCAGCCACCGACCATCAACGGCAACGCGAGGATCAGGGGCAAAAATTGACGCATATCAAGAACTCCGACGGACCGCGCCGCCTTAGCGGGCAGCGATGAAGATTTTGTCGATGTCCCGGCAGAGTAGCTGCCCTGATAACCACTCGCAACGGGAGCCGTGACCGTCCGCCCGCGTTGGGGAGTTCATATTCAGCTCAAAGGGCTAGCGGCATGCAGTGGACGATCAACGGGCAGCGATATGAAGCGGAAGTCGACGTACGGACGTCGCTTCTCGATCTGGCACGCGAACATCTGGGCCTGACCGGCTCGAAAAAGGGCTGCGACCATGGTCAGTGCGGGGCCTGCACGATGCTGGTCAACGGTCGCCGCGTGAACAGTTGCCTGACGCTGGCGGTGATGCACGACGGCGACGAGATCACGACGATCGAGGGCCTGGGTCAGGTCGGCAACCTTCACGCGATGCAGAGCGCGTTCGTGAAGCATGACGGTTATCAGTGCGGCTATTGCACACCCGGTCAGATCTGCTCGGCGGTGGGCATGCTGGACGAGGCGAAGAAGGGCTGGGCCAGCCATGCCTCCGCCTCGCTGACCGATGCCGAGCTGACCGACGCCGAAATTTCGGAGCGGATGAGCGGCAACATCTGCCGCTGTGCCGCCTATCCTAACATCGTCGATGCTATCCGCGAGGTCGCCGGCCTCGGCGATCGCGAGCCGGTGCGGGTAGCGGCTGCGGAGGTCGGCGCATGAAGACCTTCCAATACGAACGCGCCACCAGCGCCGAAACCGCTGCGACCGATGCGGCCACCCCGGGCGCGAAGTTCATCGCGGGCGGCACCAACCTGCTCGATCTGATGAAATTGCAGATCGAAACGCCGGGCAAGCTGGTCGATATCACCCGGTTGCCCCTGGGCTATATCGAAACGCGCGATGATGGCGGGCTGACGATCGGCACGCTGGTGCCGAACAGCGATCTCGCCGCCGAACCACGCGTGATCGAGGGCTATGAAGTGCTCAGCCGCGCGTTGCTCGCGGGGGCCAGCGGCCAGTTGCGCAACAAGGCGACGACCGGCGGCAATCTGCTTCAGCGAACGCGCTGCTATTATTTCTACGACACCGCCACCCCCTGCAACAAGCGGGAACCGGGCAGCGGCTGTTCGGCGATCGGCGGCTTCAATCGCATCCTCGCCGTGCTCGGCACCAGCGACAAATGCATCGCGACGCACCCGTCCGACATGGCCGTCGCCATGCGTGCGCTGGATGCGACGATCGTGACGCAGAAGGCGGACGGCGACCGTCGCCGCATCGCCATCGCCGATTTCTATCGCCTGCCGGGTGAGACGCCGGAGATCGAGACGGCGCTGGAACCGGGCGAGCTCATCACCGCGATCGAACTGCTCAAGCCGGTCGAGGGCGCGCGGCATTTGTACCGCAAGGTCCGCGACCGCGCCTCCTATGCCTTTGCGCTGGTGTCTGTCGCCGGCGTCATTGTGATGGACGGCACCACGATCAAGTCTGCGGCACTTGCCTTCGGCGGCCTCGGCCCAATGCCGTGGCGCACCGACGCGGTCGAGGCCGCGCTGGTCGGCAAGGAAGCAACGACCGCGACATTTGAGGCGGCGGCGGATGCGCTGCTGGCGGAGGCTCGCGGCTTCGGGTCCAACGATTTCAAGATTCCGCTCATGCGGCGCACGCTGATCGCGTCGCTGCGTGAGCTGACGGGAGCATAAGCGATGTTCGGTTTCGGCGACAGCAAGACCAACAGCCTGACGATGGACAAGCCGCATCCCGTCAGCCTGCTCGATACCGGCGTGCAGGGTGTGATCTCGCACCCGCTCGACCGAGTGGACGGGCCGCTGAAGGTGTCGGGCAGCGCGACCTATTCGGCAGAATATCAGATCGACAATCTGGCGCACGGCGTGCTGGTCGGTGCCAAGATCGGCCACGGCAAGATCGTGTCGATCGATGCCGACGCGGTGAAGTGCCTGCCCGGCGTGATCGACGTCGTCACAGACTTCGACACCTTCATCAAGGTGCCGCAACAAGGTGGTGAGACGGGCGCGCCGACACAGGGCGTCAAGGACATCGATTATTTCGGCCAGATCGTCGCAATCGTGCTTGCCGACAGTTTCGAGGCGGCACGGGAGGCAGCACAGCGACTGCCCATCACCTACGAGAAATCGGCAGGCACATACGACTTCGCCGCGCACCGCGACGAGGCCGACAAGCCCGCCGACGCCATGATCCCCGCCCATTACACGCAGGGCGATGTCGATCAGGCGATGACCGATGCCGACGTCACCGTCGATCTGACATACATCACCCCCAGCCAGAATTCGGCGGCGATGGAACCGCATGCCTCGATCGCGGTGTGGGAAGACGATGCGCTGACGCTTTACAGTTCGCATCAGATGCCGACGTCCGGCGCGCAACAGCTCGCCAAGTCACTCGGCATCAGCGCCAAGAAGGTGCGGATCATCGCGCGCTATATCGGCGGCGGCTTCGGATCGAAGCTGGGTATCGCCCCGGAAAGCGTCGCCGCGGCGATCGCGGCCAAACAGCTTGGCCGCCCCGTGAAGGCGGTAATGGCGCGCAGTCAGGTCTTCGACGCGACCGTCCGCCGTTCCAACACCGAGCAGCGCGTGCGGCTGGCCGCCGGGCGCGACGGCAAGCTGACCGCGATCGGGCATGACTCGCTGACCTCTAACCTCGCCAGCGAAGAGTATTTCGAACCCGTCGGCATCGGCACCCACTTCCTGTATGCCGGTGAGAACCGCTCGATCACGCACGATATGGTGCGACTGAACCTGCTGCTGTCCGGATCGATGCGCGCGCCGGGCGAGGCGGTTGGCATGGTCGGGCTGGAATGCGCGATGGACGAACTGGCCGAAAAGCTCGGCATGGATCCGATCGCGCTGCGCAAGGTCAATGACACCCAGACCGATCCCGAAAAGCAGGTGCCGCATTCGTCGCGCCATTTGAGCCGCGCGCTGGATGACGGCGCACGCCTGTTCGGCTGGGACAAGCGCCACACGCAACCCGCGACCCAGCGTGAGGGCGAATGGCTGGTCGGCATGGGTGTCGCCTCCGCCACGCGCGCCAACATGCTGCAGCAATCCTCGGCGAAGGTGGAAATCCATCCCGACGGGTCTGCGACGGTTTCGTCGGCGATGACCGATATCGGCACCGGCAGCTATACGATCCTGGCGCAGATCGCGTCGGAAATCCTAGGTATCCCGGTCGACCGGATCACAATGAGTCTCGGTGACACCAATGATCCCCCCGCCGCCGGATCGGGTGGCTCATGGGGGGCCGGGTCAGCCGGATCGGCCGTTTATCTGGCTTGCGAAATGCTGCGCAGCAATCTCGCCAAGGCGATGGACGTGCCGGAAGATTCGCTAACGCTGAAGGATGGCATGGCGATAGGCGACAACCGCTCGCGTCCCATCGGCGATCTGGTCGGCGAAGGCATGGATGCCACCGGCGAGATCAAGCCGGGCAAGCAGGAAAAGGAAACCACGCAGGCGTCGTATGGCGCCCATTTCGCCGAAGTCGGCGTGAACGTGGTGACGGGCGAGGTTCGCGTTCGGCGGATGCTCGGCATCTTCGCCGCCGGCCGGGTGCTGAATGCAAAGACCGCGCGCTCGCAATGTCTGGGCGGCATGACCTTCGGCATCGGCACCGCGCTGACCGAGGATCTGATCCACGATACCCGCGACGGCAAGCTGGTGAACCGCGACCTCGCCGAATATCATGTGCCGGTGAACGCCGATGTGCCGCAACTGGAGGTGCATTTCATCGACGAACGCGACATCCACGCCAACCCGATCCATGCCAAGGGGATCGGCGAACTGGGTATCGCCGGCGCGGCAGCGGCAGTGGTGAACGCGATCTACAACGCCTGTGGCGTCCGCGTCCGCGACATGCCGATCACCTGCGACAAGCTGCTGGACGGGTTGCCGCCCCTGTAATGATGGTCCCCGCGCTCTTACATCCGCCAGGAACAAAAGGATGGCGCGGGTGAGTGACGTGATGATGGACAACCCCCTGCGCCCGTCCGGTCTGGCGCAGGGGCAGCAACAGGTTCTCGGCCGCCCCCTCGACCGCGTCGATGGGCCGGCCAAGGTAGCCGGCGCTGCGACCTACGCGTTCGAACACGCGCCGGACCGCGTGGCAGTGGCGGCGATCGTCGGCACCCCCGCTGGGGCCGGACGGATCGTCCGGATCGATACCGCGATCGCCAAGGCGACCGCCGGCGTGCTGGCCGTTATCACCGACGATCCCCGCATGCCATCGGGACAAGCCAATTCCCGCGCCATGCCGGCGTTCCAGACCGATACGATCTTCCATTACGGCCAGCCCGTAGCGATCGTCGTGGCAGAGACGCAGGCCATCGCCAACGAAGCGGCCCGGCTGGTTCAGGTCGAGATCGAAGCCACCCCCGGTCGTTTCGATCCACGCGCCCAACCGGTCGAGGCGAAACCCGCCATCGGCTTCCTGCCCCCGATCGAGATCGGCGATGTCGATGCCGCAATCGCGGCAGCAGCGGTCACACTCGACGCGACCTATACCACGCCGGTCCACTTCCCTGCCGCGCTCGAACCACATGCGACCACCGCCTGGTGGGACGGTGACGCGGTGACGCTGCGGATCAGCAATCAGGTGATCGGCGCCGCCCGTAACACGATCGCGCAGGCGCTGAAGATCGACAAGGACAAGGTCCGCGTGCTCGCCCCCTATGTCGGCGGCGGCTTCGGCGGCAAGACCGGCGTCGGCGCGGAGGCGATCCTGGCCGCGATCGCGGCCCAACATGTTGGCCGGCCGGTCAAGATCGCCCTCCCTCGCCGTCAGACCGCCTATATGGTCCACCACCGCTCCGACACGGTGCAGCGCATCCGCATCGCCTGCGACGCGGACGGGCACATCGCCGCGATGGCGCATGAAAGCGTCGTCGCCCAGAACGATCAGGGCCAGTTCCTGGAGCCCGTCCCCTTCGGCACGTTGCCGCTCTATGCCGGCAAGGCGCGCAAGTTCACCACCGGTCTGGTTCGCGTCGACCTGCCCGAAACCGGCGCCGTGCGTGCGCCCGGTGAAGCGGTCGGCACCTTCGCGGTCGAATGCGGGATGGACGAGATGGCGGAACAACTGGGGATGAACCCCCTCGCCTTTCGCCGGCTCAATGAACCGACCGTCGATCCGACCAGCGGCAAGCCCTTTTCCACCCGGCGGATGCTCGATTGCTATGACGAGGGCGCGCGCCGGTTCGGCTGGCCGGACGTGCTGCCCGATCCGGCATCGGTCCGCGATGGCGAATGGCTGGTCGGTATCGGCATGGCGGCGGCGCTGCGTGGCAACTTCACCGTGAAGGCCGAGGCGCGGGTCCATGTGACGGCCGACGCTCGCGCGGTGGTCGAATGCGACATGACCGATATCGGCACCGGCACCTATACCGTGCTGGCACAGGTGGCCGGCGAGATGCTCGGCCTGTCGATGGCCAGCGTCGATGCCCGGCTCGGTGACACCGATCTGCCACCTAGCGCCGGATCGGGTGGATCGTTCGGCGCGGGCAGCGCCGGTTCCGCCGTGGTGTTGGCCTGCGAGGATATCCTCGCCGAACTCGCCCGCCGTATGAACGCTTCGCCCGAGGAACTGCGCCTGAAGGACGGCTGCGTCACCGCCGGCGGGCGACAGGTGCCGCTCGCCGATCTGCTACGCGGCGAGCCGTTGACCGGCTATGGCAAGACCGGCCCCGGCAAGGAAAGCCAACGCACCAGCCAGGCCAGCCACGGCGTCCATTTCTGCGAAGTCGCGGTGAATGCCGTCACCGGCGAGGTACGCGTGCGGCGGATGCTCGGCGTGTTCGATATCGGCCGCGTCCTTAACGCCAAGACCGCGCGCAGCCAGCTGATCGGCGGCATGGCGTGGGGCATCGCCTATGCCTTGTCCGAGGATGCGGTCGTCGATACGCGCACCGGCACCTTCGTGAACCCCGATTTCGGCGAATATCACGTTGCGGTCAGCGCCGACATTCCCGCCCTGGAGGCGCATTTCGTCGAGGAGATCGACGATTCCGCCAATCCTGTAGGCGCTAAGGGCGTCGGCGAACTGGGTATCTCCGGCGCTGGCGCGGCGGTGGTGAACGCGATCTACAACGCCACCGGCATCCGCGTCCGCGCCATGCCCGTGACACTGGACAAACTGCTGGCGGACCTGCCGCCGATCTGACCATCCGCCCCGCGTCAGGGGAAGAACGAAAGAAGAGACATGGCCGAGAATGACAGCGTGCTGGCGGCAGCACGCGACTGGAAGGGCGAGAAACTGGCGCTGGCGACCGTCGTGTCGACCTGGGGCAGCGCCCCGCGTCCGCGCGGCAGCCATATGCTCGTCCACGCCGATGGCCGGTTCGAGGGGTCCGTCTCGGGCGGCTGCGTCGAAAGCGACATCCTCCAGACCGCCGCCGAGGTAATCGCGGGCGCGCCGTTCCAGGTCAGGAACTACGGCGTCGCCGACGCGGCGGCATGGGAAGTCGGCCTGCCCTGCGGCGGCGAGATCGCGGTGATGGTGCAGCCGGTGTCGGCGGAGGGCTTCGACCCCGAACTGTTCGACCGCATCGCCGAGGCCCGCGGTCAGGGCGATGCCCTGACCGTCACCACCGATCTGGCGACCGGCCATTCCGACCTGCGCCCCGCTGAGAGTTCCCATCAAAGTAATACTTTGATGGGGGCCGAGACCGGCGAGGTGTTCCTCAACCGCTACGACCCGCCGCGCCGCCTGTTGATCGTCGGCGCAGTCCAGATCGCGCAGGCGCTCGCTGGCCTAGCCCGCGAACTGGGCATCGCGACGGTCGTGATCGATCCCCGTGCGCGCTTCCTGACCGAGGAACGGTTCCCCGGCGTAACGCTGGACGATCGCTGGCCGGACGAGGCGATCGCCGCGTATCGGCCCGGTCCTGCCACCGCCGTCGTCACGCTCAGCCACGACATCAAGATCGACGACCCCGGCCTGATCGCCGCACTCGCCAGCGACGCCGCCTATGTCGGCGCGCTCGGCAGCCGCCGGAGCCATGCCGCGCGGCGGGATCGGCTAGCGGCGGCAGGCGTCACGGCGGACAAGATCGATCGCATCGACGCCCCCGTCGGCATCGATATCGGCGCGATCGGCCCGTCGGAGATCGCGCTGTCGATCGCTGCCGCCATGGTGGGCGCGTTCCATGATAAGCGTTGAGAACACCGTCCTGATTCTGCTCGCCGCCGGCCAGTCGGGCCGGTTCGGCGATGTGGGGTCAAAGCTGACCGAACCGTTCCTCGGTCGCGCACTCGGCCTGCACGTCGCCGTCGCGCTGGAAAGCATGCCGTTCATGGAGCGGCTGGCGATCGTCGATGGCGGCCGGATCGACTACACGCCCTATGGCTTCACCCAATTGCACAATCCCGATCCGGGCGAGGGCATGTCGAAATCGGTGAAGATCGGCGTGGCGCGCGCGAAGGAACTGGGCGCGAGCGCGGTGCTGATCGCGCTGGCCGACATGCCCCGCGTCACCGCCACGCACATCTATCGCCTGTACGATGCGGTGGACGGCGTGAGCGCGGTCGTGGCGTCGAGCGACGGCGCCAAGCCCAAGCCACCCGCGCTATTCGGCCGCGACCGCTTCGACGATCTGCTCGCGCTGACCGGCGAACACGGCGCCAACCAGATGATCAAGGCGGGCCGCCATGTCGTGACCGCCCCGGCCGAACTGATCGACGTCGATACGCCCGAGGAACTGGAAGAACTCCGCGAGCTGGTCAACGCGCCGGAAGCGCTCACTCGTGCCGGAGCGCGTCGATCGGATTGAGCGCCGCCGCCCGCCGGGCGGGGAAGTAACCGAACACGACACCGATCACCGCCGAGATCGCGAAGGCGACCACGTTGATCTGCGGATCGAACGTCCACGGCACCTGCATCACCGGCACCAGCGCCAGGATTACGAGCTGCGCCAGCGCCAGCCCGATCAACCCGCCTAGGCACGACAGCGCCACCGCCTCGACCAGGAACTGCAACAGCACCTCGCGCGCGACCGCACCGATGGCGAGACGGATGCCGATCTCGCGCGTCCGCTCCGTCACCGACACCAGCATGATGTTCATGATGCCGATGCCGCCGACTACCAGACTGATCCCCGCCACCGCCGCGACGATGCGCGTCAACAACGTCGTCGTGCCGGTCAGCGTGTCCGAAATCTGCTTGGTGTCGAATATGTTGAAATCATCTTCCTTGCCGCCGACGATGTTCCGCCGCTCGCGGAGCAGGTCCATGATCCCCGCCTGCACCGTGGCGGTGGAATAGGCGGTATCGACACCGACCAGCATCAACCGGATATCGCGCGATCCGGTGAAACGGCGCTGCACCGCCTTGATCGGCATGACCACGACATCGTCCTGATCGCCGAACCCGCCCTGCCCGCGCGTCGACAGCGTGCCGATCACGTCGCAACTGATATTGCCCAGCCGCATCCGCGTGCCGACCGCCGCGCCGCCCCGGAACAGGTTCTGGCGCACGGTATTGCCGATCAGGCACACCGCCTTGCCCGCCTCTTCCTCCGCCGGTGTCCAGTATCGCCCGGCGGTCAGCGGCCATGGCTGCACCGTCAGGAACGCCGCGGTGGTGCCGTTGATCGTCGTCGACCAGTTCGCACCTTCATAGATCGCGGTGGCCGTCGCGCTCGCCTGTGGTGCCACGGCGGTCACGCCGGCGACCTGATTGGCTATCGCGGTCACGTCCTCCGGCTTGAAATCGGGCGGCCGCGGTCCACCGCCGCCCCGGCCGAAGCCCTGCCCCGGCCGGACCTGCAACACGTTGGTGCCCAGCGCCGAAATCTGCTGCTGCACGGCCGCCGTGGTCGCCTTGCCCAGCGTCACCATGGTCACGACCGCGCCGACGCCGATCACGATGCCGAGAATGGTCAGGAACGACCGCAACAAATGCCGCCGGATAGACCGCAGCGCGAGGACGAGTGTGGTGCCGAACATTACGCCTCCACCGCCTCACCCTGCAGGTGTTGCGCCTCGATCCGCTCCACCAGCCCGTCCTTGAAATGCACCACCGTCCGCGCGAACGCCGCCATGTCGGGCTCGTGCGTCACCATCAGCACGGTGATGCCGCTCTCCTGATTCAGGTTGGTGAGCAATTGCATGATTTCCACCGAACGTTCCGAATCCAGATTGCCGGTCGGCTCGTCCGCCAGCAGCACGTCGGGACTGGTCACGATCGCCCGCGCGATCGCGACGCGCTGTTGCTGACCGCCGGACAGTTCGGCCGGCGTATGGTCCCACCAGTCGGCCAGCCCGACCTTGTCGAGCGCCGCCATCCCCAGCTCGCGCCGCGCCTTCTTGTCCTCACCGCGATACAGCAGCGGCAGCTCGACATTCTCCAGGGCGGAGGTACGCGACAACAGGTTGAACCCTTGAAACACGAAGCCAAGATACTTTCGCCGCAGCAACGCGCGCTGATCGCGGTCCAGCGTTTCGATATGGTGGCCCCGGAACGTGAACTCGCCCGCTGACGGCATGTCGAGACAGCCGAGGATGTTCATCGTCGTCGACTTGCCCGATCCCGACGGCCCCATCACCGCCACAAAATCACCGCCGGTGATATCCAGATCGACGCCCTTCAACGCCTGAAACTGCGTCGCGCCCGATCCATACACCTTGGTCACGCCGCGAAGGGAAATCAGCGGCGGGGCTGCCCCTGCCCCCTCCCCGGAAGGAGAGGGGGAGTGCGCTTCACTGCCCACCGGCGCCACCCTGTCGACGCTGGCCACCGGCACGTCGCGACGTGGTCGCGCCATCGCCACTCGCCAACTGCCCGGTGATGACCTGCGCACCGGGCTTCAGATCGCCGCCCAGCACCTCGGTCATCGTGCCGTTGCTGTCGCCGGTGGTGATCTGCACCGCCTGCGGCGTGCCGTCCGCCGACTTCACATACACCGTCTGCGTTGCACCCCGCCCCAGCGTCGCGGTCCGCTCCGGCCGGTCGCGGCGCGGACGGAACGTCAGCGAGCCGGCGATGCCACCCTGCGCGCCACCAGCCCCGGCCGTCGGCTTGAACCGCAACGCCGCGTTCGGGACCAGCAGCACGTTGCGCTTATCAGACGTCACGATATCGGCCGTCGCGGTCATCCCCGGCCGCAACTGGCCGGATGGATTGGCCACCGTCAGATCGGCGGCGTAGCTCACCACCTGGCCCGTCGTCGCCGCCGTGCTGGTCGAGGTGGAGGCAGTCGCGGAACTAACCGTCAGATTCGATCCCAGGTCGACCCGCGTGATCTCCGCCGGAAAAGTCTGCCCCGGAAAGGCATCGACGGTGAAGGTCGCCTTCTGCCCCAGCTTCACCTCGCCCACGTCCGCCTCGTCGATCGCGACCTCCAGCTTCATCTTGGTCAGGTCTTCGGCGATCACGAACAGCGTCGGCGTGTTGAACGAGGCGGCCACGGTCTGGCCGGGATCGACCTGCCGGGCCAGCACCACGCCCGATACCGGACTGCGGATGATCGCCCGGCTGCGCTGCGTCTGCGACTGCGCCAACTGCGCGCGCGCGGCGGCGACGTTGGCCTGCGCGGTCTTCAGCCCTGCGATCGCCCGCTGCGCGTTGGCGCGGCCGGTCTGGAGTTCGGTGGCCGATGGTACGCGACCGTTCGACAGGCGATATACTTCCTGCAACCGCGCCAGTTGCGCGTTGGCCTCCGACACGGTCGCCTGCGCCTGCCCGACCTGTGCCTGATTGGCGGCCAGCGTCGCCTGCCCGGCGCGGATCTGGTCGTCGATCTGTTCAGGATCGATCTGCGCCAGCGGCTGGCCGGCGGTGACCCGGTCGTTCACATCGACCACGACCTTGGTGACGAGGCCCGACAACTGCGATCCGACCGTCACCTGATTGGTCGGCGCCAGCTTGCCCGTCGCCGATACGCTGACCGTCAAATTGCCGCGCTGCGCCGGAGCGGTCGAATATTGCACCGCATCCGATCCGCCGAAACAGCGGTTGAGCAACAGCGCCAGCGCCACCACGACGACCACGATCACCACCCATTTGACGTAACGACGCCACGCCGGGACGGGTTTTACGCCCAGAAATTCATCGGTGTTCTGGTCGGCCATCAACGGGTCTCGCTTACGGGAGTGGTCGTCGGAACGGGAACCGGCAGAGCCGTGGTCCCCGCCGGAATGCTGCGCGGCGGCGCTTCGGGTACGGTCGACGCATCCCAGCCGCCGCCGAGCGCAACATACAGCGCGACCTGCGCCGTCGCGGCATCGGCCCGCGCCTGCGTCAGGCCGTTACGTGCCGACAGCAACGCCGACTCCTGCTGGTTCAGCGTCGTGAAATCGGTCAGGCCGGATCGATACTGGCTACGGCTGAGGATCGCGGAAATGTTCGCGGCATCCAGCGCGATCGCAAATTCCCGTTCGCGCGCCCGCGCCGTCGTCAACGCCACGATCGCGTTCTCGACGTCCTCCAGCGCCAGCAGCACGGTGCCCTTGTAATTGGCCAGCGCGCCGTCCGCGACCGCTTCCTGCGTCCGCACCTGGCTGCGCAACCGGCCACCGTTGAAGATCGCCTGCGTCAATCCCGCGAACAACCCGCCGGTGATCGCATCGCCGATCCCGGACAGCGACGTCGCGTTGGTGTTGATGTTGCCGGTGATCGCCAGCGCCGGATACAGCCGCGCCTTGGCCACCCCGATCTGCGCCGTCGCGGCGGCCAGCGCGCGTTCGGCGGAGCGGACGTCGGGGCGCTGGCGCAGCGTATCGGCGGGAATGCCGATACCGATCGTCACCGGCCCGGCGGGGATCGGCTTCGTCGTCGCCAGTTCGGGCTTCAACGCCCCCGGTGCCTGCCCGGTCAGCACGCCCAGCCGCGACACGGCGGCATTGTATTGCTGTTCCAGCGACGGGATCGTCGCGGCGGTCTGCGCCCGCTGCGCCCGCGCCTGTTCGCTGTCCAGACTGGAGACGAGGCCCGCCTGCACGCGGAACCCCGCAATCTCCAGATTGTCGTCCTGAATGCCCAGCGAGGCGCGGGCATTGGCGATCTGCGCCTGTAATCCGCGCGCGATCACGTAATTGCGCGCGACCTCGCTCTGCACCGACAGCAGGACGCTGGCATAATCGAAACCCGATGCCTCGTACTGCGCACGGCTCGCCTCGACGGTGCGGCGCAGTTCGCCGAAGATGCCGACCTGATAACTGGCCGACAGCCCGATCGAATAGCTGTTCGTCCCGCCCGCGCCGGTATCGACGACGGTGCCGTCGGGCAACGTGAACGACCGACCGCCACCCCGCAGGTTCTCGTTGCGCTGATAGCCGGTCGATCCCGACAGCGTCGGCAACAGGCTGGCCCGGCTCTGCACCAGCGCCTCGCGCGACTGGCGCAGGCGGGCAACGGCCTGCGCGATATCGGTGTTGGCGGTCGCCGCCTGTTCGACCAGCCGGCCCAGCACCGGATCGTCGAACCGGTTCCACCAACGCGTCAGGTCTTCGGGCGTCGGCGCGGCCGGCACCGAATAGGCGACCGGCACGCCCAGTTCGGCCGGCGTCTGCGGCCGATAATCCGGCCCGACGGAACACGCCCCCAACGCAAGCGTGGTGGTAATCAGTAAAACGCGGGCTCGGACCATGCCAGAGAAATGGCCGGGCAACGTGTAACCGTCCAGCGCTATTATGTCGCAGTTTGTCGCGCGTGCCGTTTCATTCCAGTTCCAGGATCACCTGATCGACCGCCAGACTGTCGCCGGTCTTCGCCTCGATGCTCTTCACCACACCCGTCTTGCCGGCTCGCAGGATGTTCTCCATCTTCATCGCCTCGACCACGGCCAGCGGTTGCCCCGCCTCCACCCGGTCGCCGGCCGCGACATCCAGCCGCACCAGCAACCCCGGCATCGGCGCCAGCAGGAACCGTGAAAGGTCGGGCGGCACCTTTTCGATCATGTGCCGCGCATAGGGCGCGGCCCGCGACGGCAACACCCGCGCGTCGTGCGAGGCGCCCCGCGTCGACAGGCGGAAACCGGTGCGCGTCGGCGCCAGCCGGATCGTCAGCGATGTCTCGCCGATCTCTGCCTGCACCATCCGGTCGCCGGGCGTGTATTCCAGCGCGAGGTCGATCGCCTCGCCATCCACCATGATGCCATCGGTGGACACCTGAACTTCATGCTCCGCATCATCCAGCCGCACGGTCCAGTCGGCAGGCGGCGGCAGGCGCCGGCCAAGCTGCCCGTCGATCCGCCGCGCCCGATCCGCCTCCGCCGTCGCCGCAAACGCCGCGACCGCCGCCAGCGTCCGACGCAATTCCGCATCGGCCGGCGCCCCGTGGAATCCGTCCGGATATTCCTCGGCGATAAACCCCGTGGTCAGCGCGCCTTCGCGGAAACGCGGATGCTGCATCAACGCCGACAGGAAATCGAGATTGGTCCCCGGCCCCTCGATCTCGAACGCATCCAGCGACGCGATCTGCTCATCGATCGCGGCGATGCGCGTCGGCGCCCAGGTGATCAGCTTGGCGATCATCGGGTCATAGAACATCGACACCTCGCCCCCCTCGGCGACGCCATCGTCGACGCGGGTATAAGCCTCTTCCGTAACGCTCCCGCTCGCGAGCGGAGTGGGGACTGTTTCACGTGCATCGTCCGAGACCTTCCCGTCCCCGGCCTCTCCCCCAGGCGGGAGGGGAACAGAAGAATACGGCGGATTATACCGCACCAATCGCCCGATGCTCGGCAGGAAGCCCCGATACGGGTCCTCCGCATACACCCGCGTCTCGATCGCCCAGCCGTCCAGCGTCACGTCGTCCTGCCCGAACGCCAGCGGCTCGCCCGCCGCCACCCGGATCATCTGCTCGACCAGATCAAGGCCCGTGATCGCCTCGGTCACCGGATGCTCCACCTGCAACCGCGTGTTCATTTCCAGGAAGTAGAACCCGGTGCCGCTGGTATCGGCGCCGGACACGATCAGCTCGACCGTGCCCGCGCTGAAATACCCCACCGCCCGCGCCAGCGCGACCGCCTGTTCGCCCATCGCACGGCGCATCGCCGGCGTGACGAACGGCGACGGGGCCTCTTCGACCACCTTCTGGTGGCGCCGCTGGATCGAGCATTCCCGCTCGCCCAGATAGACGATGTTGCCGTGCTGGTCGCCGAGCAGCTGGATCTCGATATGCCGTGGGCTCTCGATGAACTTCTCGATGAACACGCGGTCGTCACCGAAGCTAGCCAGCCCCTCGCGCTTCGTCGCCTCGAAACCGTCGCGCACGTCCTGTTCGTGCCACGCCAGCCGCATGCCCTTGCCGCCGCCGCCCGCCGACGCCTTCATCATCACCGGATACCCGATCTCCCCCGCGATCCGCACCGCATGGTCGGTGTCGTCGATCTCGCCCAGGAAACCGGGGACGACGTTGACGCCGGCGGCCTGCGCCAGCTTCTTCGATTCGATCTTGTCGCCCATCGCCGCGATCGCGGCCGGCGGTGGCCCGATAAAGGCGATGCCCGCCTCGGCACAGGCCCGCGCGAAACTCTCGCGCTCCGACAGGAAGCCATATCCCGGATGGATAGCATCCGCGCCGGTTTCCTTGGCTGCGAGCAGGATCAGTTCCGCCTTCAGATAGCTTTCCGCCGCCGGTGCCGGCCCCAGCCGCACGGATTCGTCCGCCATCAGCACATGCGGGCTGCGCGCATCCGCATCCGAATACACCGCCACCGTGGCGATCCCCATCGCCCGCGCGGTGCGGATGATCCGGCACGCGATCTCGCCGCGATTGGCGATCAGGATTTTCTTGAACATCCTCAACTCCCCTCCCGCTTGCGGGATGGGCCGGTTGGGCCTGTCCGCGTCCGGGCGTGTTTTCGTGGGAAGGACAGGCCCCTTCCCTAACCGTTCTCGCCAGCGAGCGAGACTATTCCGCCGCCACCCGCATCGGCTCGGCACCCGTCATCGGCCGCACGCCCAGCTTCGCCAGCAATGCCGCATCCGCACTGTCGCCAGCGTTGCCGGTGGTCAGCAGCTTGTCACCGGTGAAGATCGAATTCGCGCCCGCCATGAAGCACAACGCCTGCGTCGCTTCCGACATGCTCTCGCGCCCGGCAGACAGGCGCACCATGCTGAGCGGCATCGTGATGCGCGCGACCGCGACGGTGCGGACGAATTCGATGTCGTCGATCTTCGCCATCGGCGTCCCCGCCAGCATATCGCCCAGCGGCGTGCCCTTCACCGGCACCAACGCGTTCACCGGCACGCTTTCGGGATGGCGCGGCAACGTGGCGAGCGCATGGACGAAACCGACCCGGTCACTCCGCGTCTCACCCATCCCGACGATCCCGCCGCAGCACACCGAAATCCCCGCATCGCGGACATAGCCCAGCGTCTCCAGTCGGTCCGCAAAGGTCCGCGTGGTGATGACGTTGCCGTAATTCTCCGGCGAGGTATCGATATTGTGGTTGTAATAATCCAGCCCCGCCTCGGCCAGCGCCCGCGCCTGCGGCGCCTCCAGCATGCCCAGGGTCATGCAGGTTTCCAGCCCCATCGCCTTCACGCCCTCGACCATGGCGACCACCTTGTCCATGTCGCGGTCCTTGGGGTTGCGCCATGCCGCGCCCATGCAGAAACGCTGTGATCCCGCCGCCTTCGCCTCGGCCGCGCTGGCCAGCACGGCATCGACGTCCATCAGCTTTTCCGCCTTCAGCCCGCTGTCGGCACTGACCGATTGCGAGCAATATCCGCAATCCTCCGGGCAACCGCCGGTCTTGATCGACAGCAATGTGCACAACTGCACCTCGTCCGGCGCATGATGCGCGCGGTGGATGGCCTGCGCACGGAACATCAGGTCGGTGAAGGGCAGGTCGAACAGGTCGGCGATCTGCTCCCGCGTCCAGTCGTTGCGCACGTCGTTCATCGTCCCCGCTGCCACATCATATCCTTCAATTGTGCCGTCCGTTCGCGCGTTACCCGCGCCAGGCATTGTCGCTGTACCATCGGCTGCATCGATCCGCCCGCATACTCCGCGCCCTCGATCACGCACTGGCGATCGCGGAACGGCAGCCACGCGCGCTGGCTGGCGAGCGTCGCCGCCGCATAGCCGACCCCGCCGCCGCGCGTCGTATCGGCGGCATCGCGCCGCTTCATCGCCGCATAGGTGCGCTGCCACTGCACCGTCATCGCCGTATCCGCCGCTTTCCAGTCGGCACCGGCCTGCTGATTCATCGCCATCTGCGTTTGGGCAGCGGCCGGTCCCGCCAGCATCAGCGCGGCGAGCAACGCATAACGGATCATGCGGCACCCTCTTGTGGCGGCATGTTATGGCCGAGCAGCCTCAACACCTCTTCTGCCGCCTGGACAAGATTGGTGCCGGGGCCAAAGATCGCCTGCACGCCCGCGTCGCGCAAAATCTGGTAATCCTGCGCGGGGATCACGCCACCGGCGATCACCTTGATATCCGGCCGCCCGGCATCGCGCAGATAACCGATCAGTTCGGGAATCAACGTCTTGTGTCCCGCCGCCAGCGACGATGCACCGACCACGTCGACTTGCCTTTCCAGCGCGAGTCCGGCAACCTCTTGCGGCGTCTGGAACAGCGCACCCGGCACGATCTCGAACCCCAGATCGGCAAACATGCTGCTGACCAGATTGGCGCCGCGATCATGCCCATCCTGCCCCATCTTGGCGACGAGCATCCTTGGTTTCCGACCAAGCCGGCGCTCGGTGGCATCGACGCCATCGGTCAGCCGTGCCCAGCGCGGGTCATCGGCATACGCCCCGCCATAGATGCCGCTGACCGGCGTCGGCTGCGTGCCATATCGCCCGAACGCGATCTCCATCGCGGCGGATATCTCACCCAGTGACGCTCGTGCCCGCGCCGCCTCGACGGCAAGGGCGAGCAGATTGCCCTCGCCTTGTCCGGGGGCGTTCTGCGCCGCTTCCCGCAACGCCGTCAGCGCCGCCTGACACGCCGTCTCGTCCCGCGTCGCGCGCATGGTCTGCAACCGCGCCACCTGTGCCTCGCGCACCGCGACATTGTCCACGTCGAGGATGTCGATCGGGTCCTGTTCGGCCAGCCGGTATTTGTTGACTCCAACGATCACGTCCTCGCCGCGATCGACCCGCGCCTGTCGCGCCGCTGCCGCTTCCTCGATCATCGCCTTTGGCCAGCCCTTGGCGACCGCCGCCGCCATGCCGCCCTCTGCCTCGACGCGTTCGATGATCGTCCATGCCTGGTCGACCAGTTGCTGCGTCAGGCTCTCGACATAATAACTGCCGCCCAGCGGATCGACGACCTTCGTCATCCCCGTCTCCTCCTGCAACACGATCTGCGTGTTGCGGGCGATCCGCGCGGAGAAATCGGTCGGCAGCGCGATCGCCTCGTCCAGCGCGTTGGTGTGGAGACTTTGCGTCCCCCCGCACATCGCCGCCATCGCCTCGATCGTGGTGCGGATCACGTTGTTGTACGGGTCCTGCTCCTGCAACGACACGCCCGACGTCTGGCAATGCGTGCGCAGCATCTTCGACCGTTCGTCCTTCGCGCCCAGATCGGTCATCACCCGGTGCCACAGTGTCCGCGCCGCGCGCAGCTTGGCGACCTCCATGAAGAAGTTCATGCCGATCGCGAAAAAGAAGCTCAGGCGGCCGGCGAACTTGTCGATGTCCAGCCCCGCCGCCATCGCCGCACGCGCATATTCGCGACCGTCGGCGATGGTGAAGGCCAGCTCCTGCACCTGCGTCGCGCCGGCTTCCTGCATGTGATAGCCGCTGATCGAGATGCTGTTGAACTTCGGCATCTCGGCCGACGTGTATGCGATGATGTCCGCGATGATCCGCATCGATGGGTCGGGCGGATAGATATACGTGTTGCGGACCATGAACTCCTTCAGGATGTCGTTCTGGATGGTCCCGTCGAGCAGGTGGCGCGGCACGCCCTGTTCCTCGCCCGCGACGATGAAAAACGCCAGGATCGGGATCACCGCCCCGTTCATCGTCATGCTGACCGACATCTGGTCGAGCGGAATACCGTCGAACAGGATCTTCATGTCCTCGACGCTGTCGATCGCCACGCCCGCCTTGCCGACATCGCCGGTCACGCGCGGATGATCACTGTCGTATCCCCGGTGCGTGGCCAGATCGAACGCGACCGACAGCCCCTTCTGCCCGGCCGCCAGATTGCGGCGATAAAAGGCGTTGGATTCCTCGGCGGTCGAGAAACCCGCATATTGCCGGATCGTCCATGGCCGCCCGGCGTACATCGATGCCCGTACGCCGCGCGTGAACGGCGCAAAGCCGGGCAGGCCGGGGTCGGTCTTCACGTCCTCGGCGGTATAGAGCGGCTTTACGTCGATGCCCTCGGGCGTCGGCCAGGTCAGGTCGCGGCCCTTCACCTCACGCGCGGCGGCGGCCTGCCAGTCGGCCAGCGTCGGTTGCTTGACCGGTTCGGGCTGCGGCGGCGCAGGCGGTGCCGCACCGGCATCCTCGCCGGTGTTCGTTTCGATCTCGGCCATCCTACTCGCCCTTGAACGTCGGTGTGCGCTTTTCCAGAAACGCACGACCGCCCTCGGCGGCATCGGCGGTGCCCCGCATCGCGCGCTGGTTGTCCGCCTCGCGCGCCATCGCGGCGGCGTAATCGCCTTCATACCCGGCATGAAGCTGCCGCCGGATCGCCGCCATCGCCAGCGTCGGCCCCGTCGCCAGCCGCTCGGCCAAGGCGAACGCCTCATGCTCCAGCACCGCATCGGCGGCGATCCGGTGGATCATCCCCCATTCCAGCGCCTGGGCGGCGAACACCCGCTCGCCCAGCATCATCATTGCCGTCGCCCGCGCCTTGCCGATCAGCCGCGGCAGCATCCACGACGCGCCGCCATCGGGGACCAGCCCGATATTGACGAACGCCTGCAGGAAATACGCGGTATCGCTCGCGACACAGAAATCGGCCGCCAGCGCCAGCGAGCAACCGATCCCCGCCGCCGGCCCGCGCACCGCGCTCACTACCGGCACCGCCAGATCGGCGATCAGCGCCAGCGTCCGATTATAACTCCCGGTCAGCGCCGCGAACGTCGCCTCCCCCGGATCGGCCGCCGCCAGCGCGCCCGACGCGACATCCGCGCCAGAGCAAAACGCCCGCCCCGCCCCCTGCACCAGCACCGCCCGCGCGCCATCCAGATCGCGCAGCGCGCCGGCGATCTCCTCGAACATCGCCGGCGGCGCGGCGTTCAGCCGATCGGGTCGGTTGAGCGTGACGACCAGCACGTCGCCGCGCCGCTCGGTGAGGATATGGTCATGGGCCATCAATGGTCCTTCGGTTCTTCCATCAGTTCGACCAGCAACCCGCCCATGTCACGCGGATGCACGAATATGATCGGCGTCCCATGCGCCCCGATCCGCGGCGCACCCAGCACCGTCGCGCCCTTGGCAGTCAGATCGGCAATCGCGGCGTGGATGTCGGCCACCTCGAAACACAGATGATGCTGCCCACCCGCCGGATTCTTGCGCAGGAACCCCGCGATCGGCGACGCATCGTCCAGCGGCTCGATCAGTTCGATCTGCGTATTGGGCGCATCCACGAAACACACCCGCACCCCCTGCGCCGGCAAATCGAACGGCTCGCCGATCGAGGTGGCACCCAGCAACGTGCGATACGTATCCACCGACCGCTCGATCGACGGCGTCGCAACGCCGACATGGTTGAGGCGGCCGAGGGTCATATCCCTGCTTCTCCATCCGTCATTGCGAGCGCAGCGAAGCAACCCAAGGCGTCGCGCAGGACGCCAGATGGAATCGCCAAACTCACGACGACGGCATCACAACGGAATATTGTCATGCTTCTTCCACGGATTCTCCAGCTGCTTGCCCCGCAGCTTCCGTAACCCCAGCGCGATCCGCCGCCGGGTGGAATGCGGCTGGATCACCTCGTCGATGAAGCCCTTCGCCGCCGCCACGAACGGGTTGGCGAAGCGCGCCTCATACTCCGCCGTCCGCTCCGCGATCTCCTCGCGCGTACGCCCGCGAAAGATGATCTCCACCGCGCCCTTGGCGCCCATCACCGCGATCTCCGCGGTCGGCCATGCATAATTCAGGTCACCGCGCAGATGCTTAGACGCCATCACGTCATACGCCCCGCCATAGGCTTTGCGCGTAATCACCGTAATCTTCGGCACCGTCGCCTCGGCATAGGCGAACAACAGTTTCGCACCGTGCTTGATGATGCCGTTATGCTCCTGCGCCGTACCCGGCAGGAACCCCGGTACATCCACGAACGTCACGATCGGGATCTCGAACGCATCGCAGAAGCGCACGAACCGCGCCGCCTTCTTCGACGAATTGATGTCGAGCACCCCGGCCAGCACCATCGGCTGGTTCGCGACGAAGCCCACCGTGCGCCCCTCGATCCGCCCGAACCCGGTGATGATATTGCCCGCATGGGCCGGCTGCGTCTCGAAGAAATCGCCCTCGTCGACCACCTTCCGGATCAGCTCATGCATGTCATACGGCTGGTTGGCGCTCGCCGGGATCAGCGTGTCGAGACTGTCCTCCTGCCTGTCCCACGCATCCGCCGTCGGCCGCTCGGGCACCGGCAGCCGGTTCGACAACGGCAGGAAATCGATGAAGTCGCGCGCCGCCAGCAGCGCCTCGATATCGTTCTCGAACGCATTGTCGGCGACGCTGGTCTTGGTCGTGTGCGTCACCGCGCCACCCAGCGCCTCCTGGCTGACCACCTCGTTCGTCACCGTCTTCACCACATCGGGGCCGGTCACGAACATATAGCTCGAATCCTTCACCATGAAGATGAAGTCGGTCATCGCCGGCGAATACACCGCCCCGCCCGCGCACGGCCCCATGATCAGGCTCAGTTGCGGCACCACGCCGCTGGCCAGCGCATTGCGCTGGAACACCTCGGCATAGCCGCCCAGCGACGCGACACCCTCCTGGATGCGCGCACCGCCCGAATCGTTCAGGCCGATGATCGGCGCGCCGACCTTCATCGCCATGTCCATCACCTTGCAGATCTTGGCGGCGTGCCGTTCGGACAGCGATCCGCCGAACACCGTGAAATCCTGGCTGAAGACAAAGACGAGGCGGCCGTTGATCGTGCCGGACCCCGTGACCACGCCGTCGCCGGGGATCACCTGATCCTGCATGCCGAAATCGACGCAGTTATGCTCGACGAACATGTCGAGCTCCTCGAAACTATTCTCGTCGAGCAGCACGTCCAGCCGCTCGCGCGCGGTCAGCTTGCCCTTGGCGTGCTGGGCGGCGATGCGTTTTTCACCACCGCCCAGCCTTGCCGCCGCGCGTTTCGTCCCGAGCATTAAGTTCGTAGACGACACAGCATCCTCCTGGCGTACGCGGCAGCGCCCTGTCTGCCCGCCCCCGCTCCCTCACGCAAATGTGAATTTGCGAAGTTGCGAATGGGCATCTTGCGAACTAACGTGCAGCAATGCCCAATCCCCGCCTCTATGCCGGCGATCAGTTGCGCGCCCTTCGCCGCGCCGCCGGGATCAACCAGCGCGCGATGGCCGCCCGCCTCGGCCTGT
Source organism: Sphingomonas sp. Leaf339 (assembly GCF_001426195.1). Classification (GTDB taxonomy): domain Bacteria; phylum Pseudomonadota; class Alphaproteobacteria; order Sphingomonadales; family Sphingomonadaceae; genus Sphingomonas. The sequence continues at coordinate 65,379 of NZ_LMRS01000056.1, forward strand.
CGGTCAGCTACCTGTCGCAGCTTGAGGGGGGCGAGCGGCCGCTGACCGCCGCCGTCACCGCCGCCCTCGCCCGCCATTACCCGCAGGCGCTGGCCGCGATCGAGGGCGAAGGCCCCGCCCGCCGCTTCGCCGCGCTGGCCGAGGCGCTGGCCGACCCCGCCCTCCTCCCGCCGATGGGCGCAGAGGCGACGCAGCGACTGGCGGAGGAGCGCCCCGACATCGCCGACCGGCTGGTCGCCCTCCACGCCGCCAAGCGTGGTGCGGAGGATCGGCTGGCGCTGGCCGAGGAAACGCTGACCGCCGGCGGCGCCACCCGCCTGCCATGGGAGGCGGTGCGCGACTGGTTTCACGAGGCCGGCAACTATGTCGACCCGCTCGACCGCGCCGCGGAGGCGCTGGCCACGGAAGCGTTTGGCGAGGTCGCACCTGACGAACCGGCGCTGGTAGCCGCCCTCCGCGACCACGGCCTCGGCATCCGCATCGATCCCAACGCGGATGCACCCCTCGCCCGGATCGACGGCGCCGTGCTGGTACTGAACGGCGCGCTGCCGCCCGAAAGTCGCCGTTTTCAAATCGCGCACCGCCTCGCCGCCCGCGCCTTTGCCGCCCCGATCGCGGCGGTGATCGACGGATCGGGATTGGCCAGCGAGGAGGCGCGCCGGCTGCTCGGCGTCGGCCTCGCCAACTATGCCGGCGGCGCGATCGCGATGCCGTATGAGCGTTTCCGGCACGAGGCGCGGGCGGTGCGCCACGATATCGATCGCCTGTCGCGGCGCTTCGGCGTCAGTTTCGAACAGGCATGCCACCGCCTGTCCACCTTGCAGCGGCCGGGCGCGGCGGGGGTGCCGTTCTTCTTTTGCCGGATCGACATGGCCGGCAACATCACCAAGCGGCATTCCGCCACCCGCCTGCAATTCGCGCGCTTCGGCGGCACCTGTCCGCTCTGGGTCGTCCACGAAGCCGCCGCGATCCCCGACCGCATCCTGGTGCAACATGCCGAGACGCCCGACGGCGTCCGCTACGTCTCGATGGCCAAGGGGCTGGTGAAGCCGTCGGGCCGCTTCGCCCGCCTGCCGCGCCGCTATGCGGTGGCGCTGGGGTGCGAGGCGATCCACGCTGCCGATTTCGTCTATGCCGATGCCGTCGACCGGGCGGGCGCCGCGACCCCGATCGGCATCTCCTGCCGCCTCTGCCCGCGCCCCGACTGTGACCAGCGCGCCTTCCCCCCGGCCGACCGCGCCATCGCGGTGGAGCCGGAGACGCGGCGCATCGTGCCGTACCGGGTGGTGTAGCGCCCCTTTCCCGTTCCGCCCGCGCAACGGAACCCGACGTGCACCGTTAGAGCGCGCATGACCGAAGCCCTGCTCCCCCCGCCGCTACCCGATCCCGCCACCATCGCCCTGTACCTCGATTTCGACGGCACGCTGGTCGACCTTGCCGACCGTCCCGACGCCGTGGTGGTGGAGGCGGACCTTGCCGACCTGCTCGATCGCCTCGCCACCGCGATGCCCGGCCGCGTCGCGATCGTCAGCGGTCGCTCGGTCGCGCAGCTCGACGGGTTCCTCGGCGACCGCGCCTTCGGCCTTGCCGTCTCGGGCAGCCACGGGGCCGAACGCCGCACCCCCGCAGCCGGCCATATCCTGCCCGAACGCTCTCCCGCCCTCGAAGCGGCGGCCGCCGAGTTGCGCGCATTCGCCGACCTGAACGGCATCATCTTCGAGGCCAAGAGCCTAGGCGCCGGCCTGCATTTCCGCCAGCGCCCCGAGATCGAACAGGAAGCGACCGCCATGGCCGCCCGCGTCGCCGACACGCACGGCCTGACCATGCAGCCGGGCAAGATGATGGCCGAGGTCCGCTTGCCCGGTGACAAGGGCGCCGGCCTGCGCTCGCTGGCCACCGACGACGCGATGGCCGGTATGATCCCCTGGTTCTTCGGCGACGACGTCACCGATGAGGACGGCTTTGCCGCCGCCGCCGCGCTGGGCGGGGCGGGCGTGCTGATCGGTCCGGAACGCGATACGCAGGCCGCATACCGGCTGGACGACGTCGCAGCCCTGCGCACCTGGCTGAACGAACTGGCGGATGCCGCCGCGTGAAGGCCGACATGAACCTGTGGCCGATCGGCAATTGCCAGGTGTCGGCGCTGGTCGATGCCACCGGCCGCTTCGTGTGGGGCTGCATCCCCCGCGTTGATGGCGATCCGGCGTTCAGCGCGCTGCTCGACGATGGCGATCCCGACACCGGCTATTGGTCGATCGACCTCGCCGATGCGGTGAAGACCGAACAGCGTTATCTGCGCAACACCCCGATCCTCGTCACCCGGCATGAGGATGCGGCCGGCAACGCGGTCGAGATCACCGATTTCTGCCCGCGTTTCCGCCGCAACGACCGCGATTACCGCCCCACCGCCTTTGCCCGCATCGTCCGCCCCGTGGCGGGATCGCCGCGCATCCGCATGGCACTGCGCGTCGCGACCGACTGGGGCAAGCCGACTAGCATCACCGCCGGCTCCAACCACATCCGCTTCCTGATGCGCGACCAGACCGTCCGTCTGACCACCACCGCCCCCATCGACCGCCTGCGCCGGGAGGAGTATTTCCGGCTGGAAAAGCCGCTCCGCTTCTTCCTCGGCCCCGATGAGAGCTTCGCGGGCAGCCTGGAATACGGCGTCGACATGATGCTCGACCAGACGCGTGACGAATGGCGGCAATGGGTCCGCGGCCTCGCGATCCCGCTGGAATGGCAGGACGTGGTGATCCGCGCCGCGATCACGCTGAAACTGTGCCAGCACGAGGAAACCGGCGCGATCGTCGCGGCGATGACGACCAGCCTGCCCGAACACGCCGATTCGGGCCGCAACTGGGATTACCGCTACTGCTGGATTCGCGACGCCTATTACACGGTGCAGGCGCTCAACCGGCTCGGCGCGCTCGACGTGCTGGAGGGATATCTCGAATATCTCCGCAACATCGTCGACGATGCCGATGGCGGTCATATCCAGCCGCTGTACGGCGTGTCGGGCGAGGCGGAACTGCCCGAACGCACCACCGACGATCTCGTCGGCTATCGCGGCATGGGGCCGGTCCGCGTCGGCAATCAGGCGTACGAACAGGTCCAGCACGACGCCTATGGCCAGATCGTCCTGTCCAACGTGCAGGCGTTCCACGACACCCGCCTCTATCGCCTGGCCAGCAAGGAAGATTTCAAGTCGCTGGAACGCGTCGGCGAACTCGCGTGGCAAGTCTATGACAAGCCCGATGCCGGCCTGTGGGAACTGCGCACCAAGGTCGCCGTCCACACCTATTCGGCGGCGATGTGCTGGGCTGCGTGCGACCGCCTCGCCAGCGCCGCCCGCGTGCTCGGCCTGACCGAACGCTGCCGCTTCTGGGACGATCGCGCGACCAAGATGCGTGCCAAGATCGAGCAGGAGGCATGGCGGGAGGACACCAAGCGCATGTCCGCGACGTTCGAGGGCGACGACCTCGACGCCAGCCTGATCGAACTGCTCGACCTGCGCTTCTTCACCCCCGACGATCCCCGTTTCCAGTCGACGCTGGAGGCGGTGGAGAAGGGACTGCGGCGCGGCGCCTACATGCTCCGCTACGACAGCGAGGATGATTTCGGCCTGCCCAAGACCGCGTTCAACGTCTGCACCTTCTGGCTGATCGAGGCGCTGCACGCGACCGGCCGCCGCGACGACGCCCGCGCTCTGTTCGAGGAGATGGTGGCCCGTCGTACCCCCGCCGGCCTGTTGTCGGAGGATATCGACCCCACCTCCGGCGAGCTGTGGGGAAACTATCCGCAGACCTATTCGCTTGTCGGACTCATCAATTGCGCCGGACTGTTGAGCGAACCCTGGAGTAAAGTACGTTGAGCCGCCTTGTCGTCATCTCGAACCGTGTCGCTGTGCCCAAGGCGGACGCCAGCGGCAATCAGGGCGGCCTCGCCGTCGCGCTGCTATCGGCGCTGCGCGAACATGGCGGCATCTGGTTCGGCTGGTCGGGCGACACGACCGAGCAGTTCACCGGCGAAATCCACCGGACCGAGGGCGGCGGCGTCACCACCGCGACGATCGATCTGGAGGAGCAGGATCTCGACGAATATTATAACGGCTACGCCAACCGCACCTTGTGGCCACTGTTCCACTACCGCATCGACCTGACCGAATTCGAACGCGATTTCGCCGGCGGCTACAGCCGTGTGAACAAGCGCTTCGCCGATACGGTCATGCCGCTGATCGATCATGACGACCTCGTCTGGGTCCATGATTATCATCTGATCCCGCTCGGTCGTGAACTGCGCGATCGCGGGCTGAAGAACCGGCTCGGCTTCTTCCTCCACACGCCGTGGCCGCCCGCGCGTCTGCTGACCTCGCTGCCCAGCCACCGCAAGCTGGTGGAATCGCTGTTCGCCTATGACGTCGTCGGCTTCCACACCGAGGACTGGCTCGACAGCTTCCGCCGCTACGTCGTCGACATTCTCGAAGGCACGATCGACGAGGACGGGTGCGCCGTCGTCGGCGATCGCCGCGTCCATGCGATCGTCGCGCCGATCGGCATCGATACCGCAGAGTTCGAGGCCGCCGCCCAGTCGAAGGAAGCCCGCTTCGTCTGCGACCGGATGCACATGTCGTCCACCGGCCGCAGCCTGATCGTCGGCGTCGACCGGCTCGATTATTCCAAGGGCCTGCGTGAACGGCTGTTGGGGTACGAACGCTTCCTCGCCAACAATCCCGATCGCCGCGCGCTCGTCTATCTGCTCCAGATCGCACCGCCCAGCCGCGCGACGGTCGACACCTATCAGGAAATTCGCAGCGACCTCGACGCCCTGTCGGGCCGAATCAACGGCGAATATGCCGATATCGACTGGGTGCCGATCCGTTACGTCAACCAGGGCTATCCGCGGCAGGAACTCGCCGGCATCTACCGCGCCGCCCGCATCGCGCTGGTGACGCCGCTTCGCGACGGCATGAACCTCGTCGCCAAGGAATATGTCGCGGCACAGGACCCAAGTGATCCCGGCGTCCTGATCCTCTCCACCTTCGCCGGCGCCGCCGCGCAGATGAAGGAGGCGGTGCTGGTCAACCCCTACAGTGCCGAGGATATGGCCGATGCCATCGTCAAGGCACTGGAAATGCCGCTCGACGAACGCAAGCGCCGCTGGGAAGCGATGATCGACGGTCTCCGCCGCGAGGACGTGTTCTGGTGGTGCCGCCTGTTTCTCGACGCGCTGGAGGGCAAGAAGGTAAAGGAATCCGCCTGACCGCCGCGTCTTCGCGAGCGTGATCCCTACAGCCGCCGCCCATCCTGTTGCGGCGACGCTGGCGCCTCCGGAAACAGGATGCGCCCGCGGGGCATCGCTTCGGGCATCTCGTCGCGGATGAATGCCAGCACCGCCTCGCGCACCTCGCACCGCAGGTCGAAACTGATCGAGGCATTCTTGGCGGTCATCAGCCCGCGGATCTCCACCGCATCGGCCTTCACGTCCGTTACCTGGCAGTTCCAGAACCGCTGATCCCACAACGTGCTCGCCTGCACCGCGCGGCCCACCGCCTCGCGGATACGGGCGACATCGGCGCCGGGATCGACATACCAGAACACGGATCCCAGCAACTGGCTCGTCTCGCGCGTCCAGTTCTGGAAACTCTCCTCCAGAAACTTCGACACTGGCACCACCAGCCGTCGTTCGTCCCACAGGCGGATGACGACGAAGGTCAGCCGGATTTCCTCGATCCGCCCCCATTCGCCCGCCACGATCACCACGTCGTCCAGCCGGATCGGCTCGGTAAAGGCCATCTGCACGCCGGCGATCAGGTTCTTCAGCGCCGGTTGCGCCGCCGCACCCACCACCAGTCCCGCGATACCCGCCGACGCCATCAGCGTGACGCCGATCGTGCGGATGCCCGGTACGCTCAGCAGCATCAGGCACACCGTCACGAAGATGATGAAGAACGACGATATCCGCCCCAGGATCGTCGCCCGCGTCCGCTTGCGCCGCGCGGCCAGATTGTCCTCGACGCTGATGTCGGCTTGCAGCTCGACGATCCGCTGCACCGCGCGCATGCCCGCGATCGCCGACCAGCCGAGCAGCGCCGGCACGGCGAAGCCCAGCAACTGCTCCCACAATTCCCGCACATCGCGGTCCATCGGCAACGTGCGCGCGGCAAAGCTGACCGCGATCGACACGAACACCCATTGCGACGGCCGCCGTATCTCGCCCAGCACCGTCGCCCGCGCCTCGCGCGTCCGTCGCCGGCCGGTGCGCATCGCCACCCGCATCACCAGCCAGTGCACTGCCAGCGCCACCAGCACCGCCAACGAGACGATCGCGACGCTCTGCGCCCAGACCCATTCGTGCGGCACACGCCAGTTCGATATCTTCATTGTCCCTCAACCGGGTCGAACCCCGCCGGTTCCGCAGTGCAGCATAAACGTCGCCGCCAGGTCCGGCGGGTTGCGCGCCGCCCCGCGCCGCTGCTAGGCTCGCTTATCATATATATGCGACTGCCGCCGGCATGGCGGCGGCGTTCGGGGAAGGAAGCCGCCAGCGATGCATCTCGCCACCATCGATATCGTGGTCGTCGCGATCTATTTCGTGTTCATCTTCGGCCTCGCGCAATATGTCTCGCGCGACAAGGCGGGGGCGGGCCCGAAGAACACGACGGATTACTTCCTCGCCTCGAAAAGCCTGCCGTGGTGGGCGATCGGCACCTCGCTGATCGCGGCCAACATCTCGGCCGAACAGATCGTCGGCATGTCGGGATCGGGCTATGCCATCGGCCTCGCCATCGCGTCGTATGAATGGATGGCGGCGCTGACGCTGCTGATCGTCGGCAAGTTCTTCCTGCCGATCTTCCTGAAGAACGAAATCTACACGATGCCCCAGTTCCTGGAACGGCGGTACGGCCCGTCGATCCGCACGCTGATGGCGCTGTTCTGGCTGGCGCTCTACGTCTTTGTGAACCTCACCTCGATCATCTGGCTGGGTTCGATCGCCGTCACGAAGGTCGCCGGCATCGACCAGAACATCGCCCTCGTCATCCTCGGCCTCTTCGCGCTGGTGTACCAGCTGCGCGGCGGGCTGAAGGCGGTGGCGCTGACCGACATCGTGCAGGTCGCGCTGCTGGTGATGGGCGGCCTCGTCGTCGCGTACTTGACGCTGGACGAGATCGGTGCGGGCGCGGGCGTGCTCGCCGGCTGGAGCAAGCTGACCACCGCCGTCCCCGATCACTTCCACATGATCCTGAAAAAGGGCGATCCGTTCTACATGGACCTGCCCGGCCTGTCGGTGCTGATCGGCGGCATGTGGATCGCCAACCTCAGCTATTGGGGTTTCAACCAGTACATCATCCAGCGCGCGCTCGCCGCCAAGTCGCTGCCCGAAGCGCAGAAGGGCGTGATGTTCGCCGCCTTCCTGAAACTGGTGATGCCGCTCGTCATCGTCCTGCCCGGCATCGCCGCCGTCGTGCTGGCCCCCGATCTGGCCAAGCCGGACGAGGCGTATCCCACGATGATGCGCCTGCTGCCCTCGGGCCTGCTCGGCCTCGTCTTCGCGGCGCTGATCGCCGCGATCATCGCGTCGACGGCATCGAAGATCAATTCGATCGCCACGATCTTCACCCTCGATCTCTATTCGAAGCGGCGCGGCTATGTCGCGGGCAAGGAAGGCGAGGACCGGCATCTGGTCATGGTCGGCCGGATCACCGCCACGGTCGCGATCCTGATTGCCATCGCCACCGCCCGCCCGCTGCTCGGCGCGTCGGATCAGGCGTTTCAGTTCATCCAGGAATTCACCGGCTTCTTTACGCCGGGCATCACCACGATCTTCCTGCTCGGCCTGTTCTGGAAGCGCGCGAACGAGGCGGGCGCCCTGGCCGCCGCCGCCGGATCGGTGCTGCTGTCCTGGGGGTTCAAGGTCATGGCGCCGGGCCTGCCGTTCATGGACCGGATGGGCATCGTCTTCCTGCTCACCGTCGTGCTGGCGGTAGTCGTCTCGCTCGTCGCCAAACAGGCCCGCGCCGGCACCGACACGATCGATACCGCCAGCGTCAGCTATCGCACCACGACAGGCTTCAACGTCGGCGCGATCGCGGTTATCCTGATCCTGGTGGCGCTGTACGCGACCTGGTGGTGAGCCAGCCCGCCTTCTTGGCGGTCGACTGGGGCACCACCAACCGCCGCTGCTATGCGATCGACGCCGATGGCGGCGTGATCGCCACCGATCGTGACGCGCGCGGCATCCTGTCGGTGCCGACGGGCGGCTTTTCGGCAGAGGTCGCGGCGATGCGCGACCGGTTTGGCGACTTGGCCGTCCTGTGCGCGGGCATGGTCGGATCGACACGTGGCTGGGTGGAGGCACCCTATGTCGCCTGCCCCGCCACGCTCGCCGATCTCGCCGCCAGCTTGATCTGGGCGGAACCCGGCCGCACCGCGATCGTCCCCGGCGTGAAGGACGATGCGCCGGACGTGATGCGCGGCGAGGAGGTCCAGTTGCTCGGCGCCGTCGCCGCCGGCCTCGCCCCGCCGAACGCGCTGCTCTGCCAGCCCGGCACCCACAGCAAATGGGCGACGATCGCGGACGGCGCGATCACCGGCTTCAGCACCGCGATGACTGGCGAGCTGTTCGCCCTGCTCCGCGACCGCAGCCTTCTGACCGATTTCATGGCCGGCCCGGTCGATGACGGTCCCGCCTTCCGCGACGGCCTCTCCCTCGCCGATCGCGGCACCCCCCTCACCAGCCTGTTCGGTGAGCGTGCCGGCGCCGTCCTCGGCCGCAATCCCGCCGGCGACGTGGCGGCGCGCGTCAGTGGTCTGCTGATCGGCAGCGACGTCCGCGAACGATCGCTGGCCCCCGGCGCCACCGTCCACATCCTCGCCGAACCCGGTCTGGCCGCGCTCTATGCTGCCGCCGTCCGCCATGCCGGCGCCACGCCGGTCGCGGTCGACAGCCATGCCGCCTTCCTCGCCGGCATCACCGCCATCTGGAGACTGGCCGCATGACCACCCCCGACATGCAGCGAGCCGAACTGCGCGCCGCCCTGACCCGCTGTCCCCTCGTCGCCATCCTGCGCGGCATCACCCCGCCAGAGGTCGATGCGGTTGGCGACGCCCTGGTGGACGCCGGGTTTTCGATGATTGAGGTGCCGCTGAATTCCCCCGATCCCTTCGCCAGCATCGCCCGGCTGGTCGCCCGCCTCGGCGACCGCGCGCTGGTCGGTGCCGGCACCGTCCTGACGGTCGAGGACGTCGCCCGCCTGCGCGACACCGGCGCGCGGCTGATGATCTCGCCCAACACGAACCCCGCCGTCATCGCCGCCGCCGCCGACGCCGGCCTGATCGCGCTGCCCGGCTATTTTACCCCCAGCGAAGCCTTCGCCGCCCTTGCCGCCGGCGCCGCCGGCCTGAAGCTGTTCCCCGCCGAGGCTGCCTCCCCGCCCGTCATCAAGGCCCACCGCGCCGTCCTGCCAAGGGACGTGCCGATCCTGGCGGTTGGCGGCATGACGCCCGACACGATTCCGGAATGGCGCGACGTCTGCGACGGTTTCGGCCTGGGCTCGGCGCTCTACAAACCCGGACAGGATGCCGCCACGGTGGCCCAACAGGCGACCCGCTTCGTGGAAGCCATCGCGCGCTAGGCTGTCCTACAGCCCCTCGCTCCGCTATACCGCGGACGATCGCTTTTTCTCATCACCGCCAACCCAGCCCGCGCTAGCAAACCCGCGCGAAACTCACGTTTTTGGTGTAACTTTAGCCTAACTTTCCGATCGCCGCCCGAACCCCTTCGACCGTCGCCATCCCCGCATGCGCCGCCACCAGCGCCCGCCGAAACTCCGCATCCCCGATCAGCGCCGGCGGAAACACACCACTCCGCTCGACCAGCGCATCCGGATCACCGGCCAGCGGCACCAGCGTCGCCGCCGCCGGATCGACCAGCGCCGCCGCCGGTGGCCGGGGCAGTGCCAGGAATCGTATCCACGCCGCGATCGGCACCACCAGCCGGTCGACCGGCCGTCCCGCCGCCCGCGCCTCGGCGATCGTCGCCAGCAACCTGAACGGCAGCTTCTGTGATCCGTCCCACGCGATCTGCGCCAACAGGTGCCGGATCGCCGGATTGCGGAACCGGTCGAGGATCGCGCCGACATAGGCGGCCGTATCCAGCCCCGGCGTCTCTCCCAGCGTCGGCGCGATGTCGCCGCGCATCATCGTCTCCACGAACCGCGCCAGCGCCGGATCGCCCATCGCGTCACGCACCGTCTCATGCCCCAGCAGCAGGCCGATATACGCCAGCGAGGAATGCGCCCCGTTCAGCAGGCGCAGCTTCGCCTCCTCGAACCCGGTCACGTCGCCCACGAACTGCGCGCCCGCCAGATCGAACGGCGGCCGCTCGCCGGCGAAATCGTCCTCGATCACCCATTGTGTGAACCGTTCCCGCTGGATCGGCCACGCATCCTCGATCCCCGCCGCCGCGACCCGCGCACGCAGATCGTCATCGGTCGCCGGCGTGATCGAATCGACCATCGAGCTGGGGAATCGCACCGCGTCGGCGATCCACCGCGCCAGATCGCCATCGATCGCCGCCGCATAATCGCCCACCGCCCGCGCCAGACGCCGGCCGTTGCCCGCCAGATTGTCGCACGACAGCACCGTCAGTCCGCCGGCACCCTCCCGCCGCCGCCGCGACAGTCCATCCACCAGCCGCCCGACGAAGCTGGTCGCCGCCGCCGGATCGGCCAGATCGCGCGCGATCGCCGGATTGTCGCGGTCCAGCCCGCCATCGGCGGTCAGGCAATATCCCTTCTCGGTCACCGTCGCCGTCACCAGCCGCGTCGTCGGCGCGGCCAGACGCCGGGCGAACGCATCGCCGTCGCCCCGCGTCAGCAGTTCGACGATCGACCCTACGAGCTGCAACCGCATCTCCTCACCCAGCAGCGCCAGTGTGTAGAGCCCATCCTGCGGCCGCAGCGCATCAGCCACGTCGGTGGAATTCAGCGCCATCGCGCTGATCGCCCAGCGCGGATCGTCGCCCAGGATCGCATCGACATACGCCGCCTGATGCGCCCGGTGGAACGCCCCCGGCCCGACATGCACGATGCCCGGCACCAGCGTTGCACGATCATAACCGGGACGGCTCACGCCCATCGGCAGGGCAGACAGGGTCGCATTCGACAGGACGGTCAAAGGGTCACTCCACGCTTCCAGAGCGCGATTTCCCGCTCCTCGTTGATCTCGTTCTTCGCCGGCTCACCCGATGCCACCGCGCAGATGCGGTCCAGCAACGCCTCCGCCGTGGCGTCCAGCCCGTCGTCCAGCACGCTGCCCGCATCGAAGTCGATCCAGCCCGGCTTGCGCGTCGCCAGATCATGGTTCGTCGCCAGCTTCATGGTCGGCACCGGACTGCCCAGCGGCGTCCCCCGGCCGGTGGAAAACAGCGTCAGCGTCGCCCCCGCCGCCGCCAGCGCCGTCGTGGACACCGCGTCGTTCCCCGGCGCCTCCAGCACGATCAGGCCCGGCCGCCGCACCTGCTCGCCATACCCCAGCACATCGGTCACCGCCGCGCGGCCGCCCTTCTGCACCGCGCCCAGCGATTTCTCCTCCAGCGTGGTGATCCCGCCCTCGACATTGCCGGGGCTGGGATTCTCGGAAATCGGCTCGCCATGGTCCAGAAAGTACCGCTTGAAATCGTTCACCAGCACGACCAGCCGGTCGAACACCGCCTCGTCCGTCGCCCGTGCCATCAACAGGCGCTCGGCCCCGAACATTTCGGGGATCTCGGTCAGGATCGCCGTCCCCCCCGCCGCCGTCACCGCATCGGCGGCCCGTCCGATTAGCGGATTGGCGGTCAGCCCGCTGAACCCGTCTGACCCGCCGCATTTCAGCCCGAGCCGCAGCGCATCCAGCCCCACCGGCGTCCGTCGATCCGCACCTGCGATCTCGGCCAGCTCGGCGATCGCCCGCGCCGCATCGCCATGCTCGTCCGCGCTCAACTGCGCCCCGACGCTGCGGATGCGGTCGCGGCGTTCGGGCGGCAACCGTTCCAGCAATGCCGATAGCTGGTTCTCCTCGCACCCCAGTCCCAGCAACAGCACCCCGCCCGCATTGGGATGACACGCCAGCGCCGCCAGCACCCGCGCCGTGCCGTCCAGATCGTCGCCCAACTGCGAACACCCGAACGGATGCGCAAAGGCGAGAACATCTTCGACACCCGCTGTCGCCGCCGCCTTCATCGCCACCCGCTGCGCCGTGCGACCGACACAGCCCACGGTCGGGATGACCCAGATCTGGTTGCGCGTCCCGACCGATCCATCAGCCCGGATGTAGCCATCGAAACCGCGCGATCGACCTGCCGGCCGCGGCGAAACAGGGGTGGGCTGATACTTATATGGCTCCTCCCCCACCAGCTTCGTCGCGACATTATGGCTGTGGACGTGCGCGCCCGCCGCGATCGCTTGGGTCGCCCGACCGATCGGCCAGCCATAGCGGCGCACATCCTCGCCCGCGGCGATCGCCGTCAACGCGATCTTGTGTCCCGTCACCACCGGGTCCACGACCGTGACCGCGATGCCGGCGACGTTCACCGTCTCCCCCGGCATCAGCGGGCGCAAGGCGACGCCGACCTGATCGGCAGGATCGACCCGCACCAGCGGCGGCAGGTCGGCAACGGATGGGGAGGGTAAGGATGACATTGCCAGAGCGATAGCATCTGTGCCATCGCTGGCACAAGCCAGCAGGATTATCGATCATGACGCGCCTGACCCTGAACCCCGACCGCCTTTTTCCCGCCGATCCGGCCACGCGCGACATCGCCCGCGCACTGTACGCCAATGTCGCGACGCTGCCGATCGTCAGCCCGCACGGCCATACCGATCCCGCCTGGTTCGCCACCGATGCGCCTTGGGAGAATGCGACCGACCTGTTGCTGGCGCCCGATCACTATCTCTACCGGATGCTCTACAGCCAGGGCATCGCGCTCGATACGCTGGCGGTGCCTGCCCATGGCAAGCCATCCACCACCGATCGCCGCGCGGCTTGGCGGGTGTTCGCCAGTAACCAGCATCTGTTTCGCGGCACGCCCTCGCGGATGTGGCTGGACCATGTCTTCGCGGAGGTTTTCGGCTTCGACGTGACGCTCTCCGCCGACACCGCCGACCTGTATTTCGACCGGATCGGCGAGCTGCTCGCGACCCCCGCCTTCCGCCCCCGCGCGCTGTTCGACAGGTTCGGGATCGAACTGATCGCCACGACCGAAGGCGCGCACGACACGCTGGAGCATCACGAGGCGATCCGCCGGTCCGGCTGGCAGGGCAAGGTCGTCACCGCCTATCGCCCCGACGCGGTGATCGATGCCGATCACGAGGATTTCCGCAGCGCCCTCGCCCGCTTCGCCGAGTTGACCGGCGAGGACGTCGGCGAGTGGCGCGGCTATCTGGCTGCGCACCGCGCGCGGCGTCAGGCGTTCATCGCGATGGGCGCGACCTCGTCCGACCATGGCCACCCGACCGCCGCGACCGCCGACCTGTCCGCCGTCGACACCAAGGCACTGTTCGCCACCGTCATGCACGGCACGCCGACCCCGGCGGAGGCGGAGTTGTTCCGCGCCCAGATGCTGACCGAGATGGCACGGATGAGCCTCGACGACGGGCTGGTGATGCAGATCCATCCCGGTTCGTCGCGCAACCACAATCGCTGGCTGCACGGCGCCTATGGCCGCGACAAGGGCGCCGATATCCCCACCCGCACCGATTACGTCGCCGCGCTGAAGCCGCTGCTCGGCCGTTTCGGCAACGAAGCCGGGCTGTCGATCATCCTCTTCACGCTCGACGAGACCGCTTATGCCCGCGAACTCGCGCCGCTGGCGGGCCATTATCCCTGCCTGAAGCTGGGTCCAGCCTGGTGGTTCCACGATTCACCAGAGGGGATGCGCCGTTTCCGCGAGATGACGACGGAAACCGCCGGTTTCTACAACACCGTCGGCTTCAACGACGACACCCGCGCCTTCCTGTCGATCCCGGCGCGACACGACATGGCCCGGCGGATCGATTGTGGCTTTCTCGCCCGCCTCGTCGCCGAGGGACGGATGAGCGACGACGATGCGGCAGAAACTGCGATCGACCTCGCCTACAATCTCGTCCGGCGCGCCTATAAGCTGGACGGCGGCATCGGACTGGCCGACGCCGCCTGACGGTCAGGCGGGTGGAGGCGGCGGTGTCGCCGCTGCCGTCGCCATCGCCTCGCGCCCTTCCTCGATCAGGTCGCCGATCTCGCCGGCCGGACTGGCCGAGGGTAGCGAGGCCATCGCCTTGGCCAGCGCGGCGGGATCAACCGTATCCGGCATGGCGGTCAACAGCGCGAACGCCGCCGCCGTGGGCAGGGTGGCGAACGACGCGGCATAACGGGCGTGCAACCGGGTCAGCGCCGGCTCGCGCCGCAGCATAGCCAGCGCGATCGCATGGCGCAGGACCACCGCCTGCCCGACATCGCTGAGCTTGCCCGGCGCGGGCAGGGCCGACTCGCCGACCTCGGCCAGATGCGCCCAGTCGCGTGCCTGCCAGTGGATTTCCGCCGCGATCCCCGCCGCATCGGGCACGTCCTGCAACGCCGCCAGTGCCTCTGCCCGGCGACCAAGGATATCGAGCGCTGCCGCCTCCACCCGCCGCCGGTCGGCCAGCATCGATGCGGGATACGCCACCTGATCCGTCTCGCGCAGCGACCGCACCGCCAGTTCGGGCCGGCCCGCCAAGATCCGCAGCGTGGCGACCCGCACCGACAGCGGCCCTTGTTCGATGTCCTGCGCCGTCGCGGTCAGGCGATACTGCAACAGATCGGCCGCGCGCATGTATAGCCCGGCGCCCTGCAACCGGTCGATCAGGCTGTCGACCAGCCGATCGCCCGCCGCCCCCGCCGGCGCCAGATCGCGATAATCCCAGAACAGCCCCGCCGCCTGGGGCAGCGGCAGCTTTGATTGGGGCGACAGTGCGGTCGCCAGCAACCCGCGCAGTTGTTCGGACAGGGCACCGGCATCCGGCCCCGCCGCGCCATAACGGAACAGCGCCGCCCCCGCCGCCAGCGCCGCCGACGTGTCATGCATCTTCATCGCCAGATCGAGCCGCAGGTGCAGCGCCTGCTTCTCCACCTCGTCGCCGCGCCAGGTGAAGGTCAGCCGATCGAGCCGCTTTGCCGCCTCCGCGGTCGGCACAGTGTGGCCGGCGAGATCGACACGGAGGGTGGCGAGTTCGGCGGCGGCGCGCTGTTCGGCATCGCCGCTCAGCGCCACGCGGGCCAGCCGCAGCTTGCCCTCCTGCGTATCGTTCAGCGCCAGCATCGCCTCACCGCGCAGCAAATTGGCGGCCGGGTCCTGATCGGGGAGTATCGCCAGCCAGTCGATCACGGGCCGGTTCTGGCCCAGCGCCACCCCGGCCGTCGCCACCGCCAGAATGAACGGATATCGCCCGCGCCACCCGCGCGCGTTCAGCGCGGGCATCGCACAATGCAGTTGCGCCAGCGCCCGTCGCGACTGCCCCTGCGCCGTCAGCGCGCGCAATCGCCACAGGCAGGATTCTGCGTCGCTCACGAGCATCGGATCGGCGAGCGCAGCCATACCGTCCTCCAGATGAGCGGCCTGAATGGCGGCGACACCCTTTGCGCGCAACCAGCCCGGCACCAGCGACAGATCGGGATCGTCGGCGCGCATCACCTCCAGCGCCCCCAGCGCATCCGCGCCGCGCCCGTCCGCGATCAAGCTGTTCGCGAAGTCCCAGCGCGCGCCCTGCCGCTCGGCGGACGACGCGGCGGCCAGTCGCGACCACCCCTCCGCCCGCGACATCTTTGGCCACGCCGCCGCCCCCGCCGGCATGGGCCGCTCCGCCAATGCCGCCGCGAAACCGGGCAGCACGGGACCGCCGCGCGCGCCATGCGACGGTGCGGAAGGGAGCGGGGCAGCATCGGGCGCTGACGAATGCCCCGCCGACGCCGCCGCAACCGAGGCAGCGAGCAAGAGCCGGATCATAATGGCCCCAGCCGCGCGACCGCGACCCCGCCACCGATGCACCCCGCCATGAACAACAGGACCGGCAACAGGCGGGCGAGCTTGCTACCCTTGGCCGCCACGCCGCCGGCTGGAGAACCTGCGGCGGCGACCGGCGTGCCTTGGGCGGGCTGGCCCAGCACACCGGTCGATCCGGCACCCCCTCCCGCCTGCATCCGTACGCGACCGGGTTTCTGATCCTGACTCATCGCCCGTCCTTAACCATCCGCTTAAACGCAATTATAGGCCGTGGCGGGCATAGCCGGTCGTGGCGCATGGTTCGCGCCGCCGTTCGGGACGTTGTCGATGATCGCTGTGCGCCAATTACCGATCCTCGCCGCGATGCTGTCGCTAGCCGTACTGCCGGCGACCGCGCTGGCATCCGGCCATGGCGGCGGCGGCGAAGGCGGCGGCATCAACCTGGTCGAAATGAAGCCGATCGACGTGCCGATCGTCGAGGGTAACCGGTCAGACGCGCGCCTGCGCCTCAAGCTGGTCCTGCGCGCCGCAGACGCCCCCGACGCCGCGAAGATCACCGCCGACATGCCCGCCCTACGCGAAGCCGCACTGGCGGGGGCGAGCGAATTCGCCCGCCTGCATGCGTCACCCTATGTCGCCGTCGATGCGGAAATGCTGGTCCACGACCTGACCGCGACGCTGCACCAGCGCGATCCCGGCATCACCGCTGTCCTGCTGGTCGAGGTAGTCGCCAGCGCTGCTTGATGTTCCCTCTCCCACCGGGAGAGGGAGGGAGCGGCAACACCGCGGAAGGGTGGGGTGGCTCCTTAATCCGGCGCAGTCAGATCGTGCCAAACCCGCCCATCACGCTCGATTAGATCAGCCGCTGCCTGCGGCCCCGCGCTTCCTGCGGCATACCCATCCGGCTTACCCTCCGCCCATACGTCGAGGAACGGCTGCACCGCCGCCCATCCCGCCTCGATCGCATCGGCGCGTTGAAACAGCGTTTGGTCGCCGGTGAACAGGTCGTACAGCAACGTCTCGTATCCGGTCAGCGCGGCGATCCCGAAACGATCGGCATAATGGAAATCGAGACTCACCGGCGCGGTCTGCACCGCCAGCCCCGGCCGCTTGATCAGCATCTCCATGCTCAATCCTTCATCGGGCTGCACCTGGATGATGAGCCGATTGGGCGGCAACCGTTCCGCCCCCATGCCGCCGAACTGCGCATAGGGCACGTGCTTGAACGTCACGACCACCTCGGTATCGCGCGTGGTCATCGCCTTGCCCGTCCGCAGGTAGAACGGCACGCCCGCCCAGCGCCACGTATCGACCATCAGTTTCAGCGCGACATAGGTTTCGGTCGTGCTGTCCGGCGAGACGCCGTCTGCGGATTGATACGCCGCGACCGGCTTGCCCTGCACCTCGCCCGCGCCATACACGCCGCGCACGCCGTTCGCGCGCGCATCATCTGGGTGATAGACGCGGATCGCCTTCAGCGCCTTGCCCTTTTCATCGCGGATCGCCTCGGCGTCAAAGCTGTTGGGCGGCTCCATCGCCACCATCGCGAGCAACTGGAACAGATGGTTCGGCACCATGTCGCGCAGCGCGCCGGTAGGGTCGTAGAAGCTGCCGCGCGTGCCGACATCCACCGTCTCGGCGGCGGTGATCTGGATATGGTCGATGCTGTTGCTGGTCCACAGCGTCTCGATCATAGTGTTCGCGAAGCGCGCCGTCATGATGTTCTGGACCGTCTCCTTGCCCAGAAAATGGTCGATGCGGAACAGCTGCCGCTCCGCCACCTTGCCGAGCATCCGCGCGTTCAGCGCCTGTGCGGAGGCCAGATCGTGGCCGAACGGCTTCTCCACCGCGATCCGGCGGAACGCGTCGTCGCCCTCGCGCATCAAACCATGATCCGCTAGCTTGTCGACGATATCGCCGAAGAAGCGTGGCGGCACCGCGAGGTAAAAGGCGATATTGCCCGACAGCCGCGTCGTCAGCGTTTCGTAGATCGCGTCTTTCGTGAAATCGCCCGCCAGGTAATCGATGCGCCCGCGCAGGCGGTCCCACGCCGCGCCCCTCTCCACCGCGCCCTCGCCCCCCGCCTCGGCATGGAAGGAATCGAGCGAGGCGCGCAGATCCTCCGCGTTGCGATCCTCGATGCCGATGCCCAGCACGGTCAGGTCGTCGCCCGCCATCCCCAGCCGCGTCATGTTGATGATCGCCGGCACCAGCAACCGGCGGGTCAGATCGCCCGTCGCGCCGAAGATGACGAGCGTGACCGGCGGCGCGGACGGGACATGGATGTCGGGCGTGGGCAAGAAGGCGCTCCCTGTGATGGACCAGCAATGACCGCCCAACGATGCAAAGCGCCGTGCGTTGCCCGCTATCGCCCGGCGACCGGTTCCAGCCGAAACCCGAAGCGATGCTCGGTCAGCGCAACCCGGTACGCTGGCATCGGCTGGCCCGACGCGTTCCACGTCGTGTTGCCGCCGACCCCCGCCTGCGCGCCGTCGATCAACAGCGTGCCGTCACCGTGCGGCCGCACGTCGCTGCTCTTCCACGTCCCAGGCGGGCGCCGGTAGAGATCGGCATAGGGAAAGGCGAGCGCATTCATCATCAGCGGCGTGTCGCCGACAACGCGAAGCCCTGTGCCTCGGCCGGCTCCATTCCCCGTCAACGCCAGCCAGCGCACATCGACCTTATTGCCGGTATCCTGCGGCCGGATATAATCGTGATACTGATCCGCCAGCGGCGCCTGCCACAACCCGATCGCCGCACCCGATTTACGATCGACGTAATTCTCGTGCGGCCCCCGCCCATACCAGGCCAGCGTCGCCAGCCGCGACGGCGTCGTATAGGCGAAACCGACACGCAGCGGCGGCGGCAGGTCGGGCTTCAGCGGCACGAACCGCCCCTCGACCGCAACACTCCCATCCCCGACCATTCGGTACGTCGCATCGACGGTCGCAGCGCCATCGCCCAATGCATAACGAACCGTCACCGCCGCTCCCGCGCTGCCCGCCGGCGTGATCGTTACCGAATCCACCCGGCGGCGTTCCGACATCGTCCGCCACACCGCCTGCTTCTCGTTCGATCCGGTGCCCAGATCGTTATCGGTCGGCGCGCGATAGAAATTGGGCGCGCCTCCCGCCAACAGCGTCGCGCCGCCCGACTGATATCCGTCGACCAGCCCGGTGCGGCGATCGATCGTCAAGCTGGCCTGTCCGGCCGACATCGTAATTGCCGCCGCCGACTCCGCGACCCGGACCGCGCCGGCCACCGTCTTCGGTAATGCTGGCACACCGCCGAGCGCGAACTGCTCCCAGCCGACGACCTGACCCGCCGGCACCAGCGGGATGGAATCCGCCTTCGCGCGCGCCCGGATCGTCAGTTGGTAATCCACGCCGCGCGCCTGGGTCAGCCGCGGCAGCGCCAGCGAAACGGTCTGGCGGCTGCGGGCGGCAGTGGCAATGCGGGGCAGGTCGCCCTTGGCGATCGATCGCCCGTCGGCCGTCACCTCCCAATCGAACGCGAAGCCCGACAGGTCACGGAAATCATGCCGGTTGATAACCGCGATCCGCCCCGCTTTCGCATCGACGGCGGCGAACTGGATCGGCGAATAGACCTTTTCCAGCTCGAACAGCGCCGGATTGGGCGTGCGATCCGACTGGATCAGGCCGTCGCCGAATTCGATCTCGCCGCCGGGATTCGGGCCATATTCGCCGCCATCGCCCCAATACCGCCGACCCGCCTTGTCGTACCGGTACATCGACTGGTCCACCCAGTCCCAGATAAAACCACCCTGCAACCGGTCGGGATGCGCATAGATCGCGTTCCAGTAATCGATCAGGTTGCCGCCTGAATTCCCCTGCATGTGCGCATATTCGCACTGGATCATCGGCTGCTTCAGCTCGGTATGCTTCGCGTAATCGAGCATCTGATCGACGGTGTCGTACATCGGCGCATAAATATCGACGAACGGGTTGGGCCGGTGATCCTCCAGCTGCGTCCAGCCCAGGAACGAGATCAACCGCGTCGGATCGAGCGCCCGCGCCGCCGCGGCGGCCGCCTCGAAATTGGGCCCGTTGCCCGATTCGTTGCCCAGCGACCAGAAGATGATCGACGGATGGTTCTTGTCGCGTTCGACCATGTTGACGACGCGGCTGATCTGCGCCGCCCGCCAAGCGGGGTCGTACCCGATCTCGTACTTGGTCCGATCGACATCATTACGGCGCGCATTGATGAGATAGCCGTGGCTCTCGATATTCGCCTCGTCCATCACGTACAGGCCGTATTCGTCAGCTAGGTCATAGAGCCGTTCGTCGTTCGGATAATGCGAGGTACGCAGCGCGTTGATGTTGGCGCGCTTAATCAGTTCGATGTCCCGGCGCATCGACGCTTCCGAGATCACGTGAAACGTCTCGGGATCATGCTCGTGCCGGTTGACGCCGCGGATCATGATCGGCCGACCGTTGACGGTGACGACACCACCCCGGATCGCCACGTCGCGAAAGCCGATGCGCCGCGCGGTCGCCTGCACCACACGGCCCTGCGCATCCACCAGTTCGACCAGCAAGGTATACAGCGACGGCGTCTCGGCGGTCCACGCCAGCACGCCCGGCACCGCGCCGGTCAGATGCAGTGTCGCCCCGACGACGGGCGCGGCGCGCGTCAGTACCGTCCGCGTCCCGTCCATCACCGTCGCCCGCGCGGTCATCCCCTGCGTGGCGCCGGTCAGGTCCAGCGCCACGTCGAGCGTCCCGTCGCGATACCCGTTCGCCAGCCCCGCCGTCACGCCCGTATCGGCAATGCGCGCCTTGGGCGCGGCCATCATCCACACCGACCGTTCGATCCCCGACACGCGCCAGAAATCCTGATCCTCCAGATACGACCCGTCCGACCAGCGATAGATCTGGATCGCCACGGTGTTTCGCCCCGGCCGGACGAAGCGGGTAACGTCGAACTCGCTCGGCAGCTTGGAGTCCTCGGAATAACCGACCCGCTCGCCATTCACCCACACATAATAGGCCGATCCCGCCGCACCGATATGCAGGATCACGTCCTGCCCCGCCCAGCCGGCCGGCATCGTCATATCGCGGCGATAGGAACCGACCGGATTGGTCGCATGTGGGATCAGCGGGCGATTGGCGGGAAATGGATAGGTGATGTTGTTGTAACGCGGCTGGTCATATCCTTCCGCCTGCCAGTCCGCCGGCACCTTGATGTCCTTCCAGCGCGACACATCGTAATCGGTCCGGAAGAAATCCTTCGGCGCACGATCCGCGTCGGCGGCAAAGGCGAACTTCCACTGCCCGTCCAGTGACACGAACCGGCTCGACCGCGATGGATCGCGCGCGATCGCCAACGCCCGCGTCTCGAATGGAAAGCCGGTGGCGCGTGCCGGCAGCTTGCCGATCGCGAAGACCGCCGGGTTCTCCCAGTCCGGCCGCGCGGTATCGACCTGCGGCTGGATCGGCATGATCGTCTTCTGCGCCGCCGCCGGCGCCACCAGCAGCGCGATACCCAACGCCGCTGATCGGGCCGTACGCCGCCACTGGGTTGGCCCTGCTCGCCCCGTCGTCTTCGCTGCCATCATGCCCATCGCCGGCCTCTCCCCGCAATCGTCACGCATCACCAGGCGCGCGATCGGAGCCAGCGATAGCAGCGTCCCGCCGGAAAGCGAGACACGCAACATATCATCCTCCCATGTCACTTTTTCCCATGATCTGCGTTGTAAAGACTATTGGACAATTACTCGGGACACGGCGACAATGGGGCGACGGGAGTAGAGTCCGCAGTGGAGAGGAACGGGATGATGCATTCTGGATCGAAAACGCGTTTTGGACGACTGGCCTTTGGTGTGGGCCTGTCTGCACTGGCCCTGGCCGCTTGTTCCAAAAAGGCCGAGGAGACGAGTACCGCGACCGCACCCAGCGCCGCGGCCACGGCAGAGGTAGCCGCCGCGGCACCGGCAGCGCCCGCTGCGGCCGCCGCCCCCGCTGCCGACAACACCGACACGATTTCCGGCGTCAAATATGCCAGCTTCACCGGCGACGCGGCCAAGGGCAAGGTGGCTTTCGTTACCTGCCAAACGTGTCATTCGATCGAAGCGGGCGTGAATAAGATCGGCCCGTCGCTGCACGCGGTCGTCGGTCGCGCGGCCGGGACTATCGCCGGCTTCAATTACACCGCCGCCAACAAGAACAGTGGTATCACCTGGACGCCCGAAAAGCTGTTCCAGTATCTCGAAAATCCGCAGCGCGTGGTGCCGGGTACGAAGATGACCTTTGCCGGCTTCTCCGATCCGCAGAAGCGTGCGGACGTGATCGCGTATCTGAAAACGAATTCCTGAATCGGCCAGCCGGCCCGGCGATTGACGTCGCCGGGCCGCATCCGTGCTCAGCGCTGCCGCATTAAGTCGGCAAGATGCACCGGAAACGACAACAGCAATGCTGTCATGACCCAGCGCCAGTCATGGCCGGTCAGCGCGAAGCGCAATGCCACCAGCATCAGGATGCCTGGCCCCAGTCGCAGCAGCGCGTCGACCGGTCGCCACTCGCGCCCGATTATCAGCCACACCAGTTCAGCCGCGATCACCACCAGCACGATATCGACGGCATGACCGCTGGCGAACAGCCACGCCATCGCCGCGCTCAGCCGAACGGTCCGTTCAACCGCACGATCGTCATGTTCAGATATCCGGCGAACGTCACCCACATCAGATAAGGCACCAACAGGACCGCACCTGTCATCGACCGGCGCCAGATCACGACCATCAGCGCCGCGACGGACAGCCATAGCCCCACCACCTCGATCAGCGCCCAGTCGGGCCGATGCAGGCGAAAGAACAACAGGCTCCACAGGATATTCAGGAAGCCGTTCAGCGCGAACATCCCCAGCAACCACTCTCGCTCGCGCGAACTCGGGGTCGCCAGCCAGGCGGTGACGCCGGCCAGCGCCGTCACCGAATAGATCGCGGTCCACGCCACGCCATATACGATGTCGGGCGGTGCCCAGCGCGGCTGGATCAGGCTGCGATACCAGGGCCCGATATCGGTGATCGTCGCCCCCAATACGGCGACCATGACGGCCAGCAGACCCGCGATCACGATCGGGAATATCCAGGCACGGCTCATGCCGGTCAGCCCGCTGTCTGCAGCAAGTGTCGCATATCCTTCAGGAATATCCGCAGATAGGCGATCGGCCGGGCATAGACGAGTTGCTTGTTCATATAGGCGGGCCAGATCAGGTTTTGCACGTCGCGATCCTCGCACATCGTCACGAAACGTTCGCGGCGCCGGTCGTTGCGATACCAGAAATGCTGCATGATCCCAAGAATCCAGAATACTCGGCCATGCGCCCGCATGAATGCCCGCCGTGCCTGGCGCAGCGCGCGGGCATCGCCCGATACCAGGAACGCGCCCACCGCCCGTGCCGACTCCCGCCCCGCCGCCATCGCGTAATAGATGCCCTCGCCCGATGCCGGCGCCACCACCCCGGCGGCATCACCCGTTACCAGCACGTCGCGGCCATTGTCCCATCGCCGCAGGGGCTTGAGCGGGATCGGCGCACCCTCCCGCCGGATCGTCTCGCATCCGTCCAGCCCTTCGCGTGCCCGCAACCGGCCAACCGCGTCGCGCAACGCGAACCCCTTGTTCGCACTGCCGACGCCGACACTCGCAGTGTCGCCGTGCGGGAATATCCACGCATAGAAATCCGGCGACAACGAGCCCTGATAGAATACGTCGCACCGCCCGCGATCCAGCGCATCGGCGGCAGGCGACCGGATCACCTCATGATACGCAAATACGCACGGCATCCGTTCGGCGCCGTCCAGCGTCGTCAGCGCCACACGCGACCGTGCACCATCCGCCCCGATCACGCACCGCGCCCGCACCCGCTGCTCCGGACCGCCCGGCCCCTCGCCATAGACGACGATCGCTCCGTCCTCGCCGTCACGCTCGATACGGTCGAAGCGGCCGGTACGACGCTCGGCCCCGCTCGCCGCCGCCCGCGCCCGCAGCCATTCGTCGAAAACCTCGCGATCAACCATGCCGACAAAGCCACCCTCGCCCGCCTGGTCCACCGGCATGTCGACCGCGATGTCCGATGGACCCACCATCCGCGCCGCCACCGCCCGCCCGACGATCAGGTGATCGGGAATCGCGAAATCGAGGATCAGGCGCGGCGGAATCGCGCCACCGCACGGCTTGATCCGCCCACCCCGATCCAGCAGCAGCACCCGGTGCCCCGCCGCCGCCAGATCGTCGGCCGCCGTCGCCCCCGACGGCCCACCACCCACGACGACGCAGTCATAAGCGTTCATGCCGGCTCCCCGGCGATCGCCACGGCGCGGTCCCGCCGGCCGGTCCGCAAGGCCAGCGACGCGGCGGCCAGGAACAGCAACGCCTCCACCCCGAACACGACCGTGAAGGTCTGCGCCGTCGAGCCGGTCAGTGCCCGACCGGCATCGACGCTCAGTGCGCCGATCAGGCCGCCCAGCCCGAACGCGATTGCTTGTGCCGCGCCCCACACGCCCATGCGGATGCCCTCGCGCCCCGCGCCTTCGCCGCCGGCACCACCCGCCAGCCCCATCATCGCGCCGATCGCCGCCACCGCGAACACCCCGTTGGCAAAGCCCAGCAGGGCGATATTGCCCGCCAGCGGCCAACCCGGCCCGGCCCGCGCCGCCATCGCCAGCCCACCCAGCGCGACAGCCGATCCGATGCATCCGCCGACGATCCACGGCCGCAGCCCCGCCTGGCTCCGCCCGCCGAACGCGCTGCCGCCAATCCCGGCGACGATCATCCCCGCCAGCACACCGCCATGCTGCACCCCCGACAATTGCGTCGATTGCCCTGGTGTGAAGCCGAACAGCAATCCTGCGAACGGCTCCAGGATCAGGTCCTGCATCGAATAGGCGAGCATCGAGAGGAACACGAACAGGGTGAAGCGGCGTGCCGTCTCATCAGCCCACATTTCGCGCAGCGCCACGCCGAACGCCGGCGTCGGCGACCCGGCGGTGACGGACGCTGCCGCCACCCCCTCGACACCCCACACCGCGACGATCGCCACCAGCAACGCGCCGCCCGCCACCCCGCCGGCGACCATCGCCAGTCGCGGCAACGAGAACGGATCGATCAGCGACCCCGCGACGCCCGCCGTCACGACGATGCCCGCGACCATCATGATCCATGTGATCGATGCCGCCGCCGCCCGTCGCTCCGGCGCGACCCGCGTCGCCAGCAACGCGAGCAACGACGTGCCCGCCCCGCCGACCCCGGCCCCGATCATCGAAAAGGCCATGACGGCCAGCGCAAACCCCCAGGCCGACCGCTCCGCCAGCAAGCCCAACGACGCGATCGCCAGCATCGCCCCCAGCGCCAGCGTCGTCATGCCCAGCACGATCCACGGCGTCCGCCGCCGCCCGCGATCCGATCCATGCCCCCATACCGGTCGCGACAATTGCACGGCATAATGCCACGCCACCAACCCGGCGGGCAGCGCGGCCGGCAGGGCATATTCGACCACCATCACCCGGTTCAGCAGCGACGTCGCCAGCATCACGATCGCGCCGATCGCACTCTGTACCAGCCCCAGCCGGACGATACCCGGCCAGCGAAGCGGCGCGGCGGGTTCACGAGCACTCACAATCCCGCCACCCCGCCCAGCCCGAACGCCGAGGCCAGCATACCCAGCACGTATAGCGTCGTTCCCGTCGCATTGTACCATGGCGCCTGCCCGCGCGGATCGCGCAACAGCCGTCGCATCAGCGCGACCTGTCCGACCAGCAACGCCGCGACGATCGCGGCTGCGACCTGATGTCCCCAATACGCCAACAATCCCACAACCACGACCTGCGGCACCGCCATCACCACGCAGGCCACCCGCGCCGCGCGCCCGACCCCCAGCACCACCGGCAGCGATCGCAACCCGGTCGCCCGGTCACCCTCCACCGCCTTGAAATCGTTCAGCGTCATGATGCCGTGCGCGCCCAGACTGTACAGCGCCAGCACGATCAGGATCGGCGCCGCCGGCAGCGCCCCCGCCATCACGCTGGCGCCCGTGAACCATGTCAGCCCCTCATAGGTCAGTGCCACCACCGCCGGTCCCCACACACCGCTGACCTTGAACCGGAACGGCGGCGCGCTGTATCCCCATGCACAGAGCAACGCGACGCAGGTCGCGCCCAACACCCATGGCCCCGTCGCCCAGGCGACCAGCAGCGACAGCGCCGTGCCGATATTGGCGATCCACAGCCCCCAACGCCCGGCGATCCGCCCCGACGGGATCGGTCGATCGGGCTCGTTGATCGCATCGACATGCCGGTCGAACCAGTCGTTGACCGCTTGGCTCGTCCCGCACACCAGCGGTCCGGTCAACAAGACGCCCGCGATCAGGAACGGCCAGCGATCCGCGATCGGCACGCCTGACGACACCACTCCGCACATGAACGCCCAGATCGGTGGAAACCACGTCACCGGCTTGAGCAGTTCGAGCACATCGCGGAGGGCGGGAAACCGCGTCGCGATACCGGGGGCGCTCAAGGGGTCCATCAACCCGAAGGCTATGCTTGACGCATGAAGGCGTCAAACCAAATTGACGCATTTTCCACCGTCCCGGAAGGATGAGGGTGACCGGCTAACCAAGACAGAGGGCTCAAGGCTGATCCGATCCCTGCCGATCGTCCAGAGTAGAGATTGAGCTGGTCGAAAGCCCGTATCAACGGACGGGTTGGCACGTGAAAACAGTGCCTCGCTACGGCTATTCGGCACGAACGGAGAGCGGCTCAGTCCGTCACCGCAAAATCACCCCTGTCCTACACAAGAGCAAAGATTTACCCCCGTCGAACACCCGCTCTTTGCTAACGTCGATCTATAATCCCCGCGCGTTCTCGCGCGTGCGCCCATTCGTGCGTCCGCGCGCACGTGGGAGAGTGTGACTTTAGCGACTTTCCGCCCGCGCCCGCACCCGGTGTCAGTTGTCGCCCGACACCAGATTGCCAAGTCCATGGCGGTGAAGTTTGGAGTACAGGCTCTGTCGGCTGACCCCCAGTATCTCGGCCGCCGAGGCGCGATTGTCCGAGGTATAGACCAGCGCCGCCTCGATGCAGAGGCGCTCGATCATGTCGGTGCTCTCGCGCACGATCTCCTTTAGGGACATCCGCCCGACCAGTTCGGTCAGCTGACTGACGGAACGCGGCGCGTCGCCACCGACCGCCGGCACACTGCGCAACCGTCGCCCGACATTGCGGATCGTGAAGCCGTAACAATCGCCCTGCCCAGATGGCGCAATGACGCCGGAGATTTCGATCTCTTCCTGCGCTCCCGCCGCGCCGCGCAGGATGGTCGCGACATTGCGCACCGATCCATGCTCGCGCAATTGCCCCACGATCAGTTCCAGATCGATGCCCGGCCGGCCCAGCCATGTTCCCAGGCGCCCACCGACCACCCGGTCGATCGACGGCAATTCGGTCAGTTCCAGGAAAGCCGCATTCGCGGTCAGCACCGTCATGTCGCGATCGACCAGCACGAACGCATCGGGCATCCGCTCGACCACCTCGGCCAGCGTGGCGTCGAATCGATGGCCAGCGATCGTGTTCTCGGCCGGCTCGACGCGCAGGATCAGCATCGGCGTGCGTGCCTGTCGGAACAGACGGACCGAAATTCGGGCTTCGCCGCGCCGATTGGCTAGCCGCAGCACCACCGGCCTGACGTCGTCCGCCACCTCAGAGGCGCCAAGATAGGCGATCAGGTCGTCACGCTGTTCGGTCGCGACAATGGTGCTCACCGGATTGCCGATCAACGATCCTTCGCTGGCGTCCAGCAGGTCGTGCGCCGCCGGATTGGCTTCACGGATGCGGCGCGTTTCGGCATCGACGATCAGCACCGGCTCGGATGCCATGTCGAACAACAGGCGATACCGCGTCTCGGCCTGACGCAGGCGAATATAGTCGCGCTCCAGCGATTGCTGGGTCTGCAACAGGCGCTGCTGCATCGCCGCCGCGCTACGCATGTCGCGACCGATCGCGATCAGCCGTTCCCCCTCGCCCAGCGCGATCACCAGGTAGCGGACCGGCACATCGCCCCCGGCCGCGGCATGATTCACTTGTCGCCAGCGCGCCGGATCGCCCGCCGCAGCCGCGGCCAGCATCTCGGTAATCTTGGCCCGGCTCTCGCCTGTCACCGTATCGATCCACGCGCTGCCGACCCAGTCGGCGAACCCGTGATTGACCAGATCGCCGTGCGACACGGCGATATCGAGGATGTCACCCTTGCCCGACAGAATAAACGCGACGTCACCCACCGACGCCAGCAAAGTCGCGGCGACGCTGGCGGACAGCGCCCCCGGCATGGTGTCAGGCGAGGTAAAGGCCGCCTTACGAGACAGGGCGATAGGCTTGTTCATCGACGAGCGTCGCACTCCGGAGGATCGATAATCGTTCAGACCGTCAGGGAATCCCCTTCACGCGCACGGACAAGATCCGCAGCGACCTTCAGGGCAAGTTTGGCATCCTGCGCCGTACCATCCGCACCGACATGTGCCGCAAGATCCGGATCGGCGCTGAAAATTCGGCCGCCGACCATGATGCAGACACGCGGGTTCTTCGATACATTCCGCATCGCACCAATAACCGACGTCACATTCGCGATATGGCAGTCGCAACTTATCGTCAATCCGATCATGTCGAACCAGGATTCACCGACCTTTTTCAAAAGGTCGGGCGTTGCCGCCTCACTCAATCGGTCGGTCATCCACCCGTCGCGACGAAACAATTCGTCGATGACGACGGTGCCGAAATTATGCTGGTCACCGGGCATCGACGCGAACAGCGCGCGCCGCCCTCCCGGCGCAACCGGCCGGTTGCCAGGCGAACGACTGGCGATTTCGTGAACCACCTCCTGCAATCGCCACAACCCCATCGTCACCTCGACGAAATCGCAGCGATCATCCTCCCAATATTCGCCAAGCAGACGCGCGGTCGGAGCCAGCAGATCGACCATCACCGTTTCTACCGAAACGCCCCGCGCCAGAATCGCTTCGACATGTGCCAGCAATGCATCCGCCTCGACCATTAGGGCAAGCGGCGCCAGTTCGGTAATCTCGTTCGCATCGATCGTTGCATCGCCGCCGACCGTCGGCGCGTCCGGGATGCTGGTTGCATGTGCGATCATCAGCCGTGGGATGATTTCGCTCTCGATCAGGGCCGACAAGGATCGTTCGCATTCAACATCGGCGAGCAGGCGGAACGCGGCGAGCCCTTCGGCATCGGCGCGAAATCGACGCGCCGACGAAGCATCGCTTCGGGCCGCATTCGTATCGCCATATCTCGCCAACGACGCCATAACCGGCTCTCCCAGCCAGACCGACCCAATCGTCTTCCCCGCAAAACCGACGTCTTCGCCTGGCCCTACGACTCGAAACCTATGCCTATCGATGTCCGTACGCAACCACCCAAACAC
Source organism: Sphingomonas sp. Leaf339 (assembly GCF_001426195.1). Lineage (GTDB taxonomy): Bacteria > Pseudomonadota > Alphaproteobacteria > Sphingomonadales > Sphingomonadaceae > Sphingomonas. The sequence continues at coordinate 94,823 of NZ_LMRS01000056.1, forward strand.
GCCGCACCGCACCATGTGTCAATTATCGTTGACGTCAGTTTTAATTGACACTTTGATCGGCGTGGTTCTACTCTTGTGGTCATCAAGGGCGAGGGAAAGCGATGCGGGCAAACGACCCAAATTTCGCAGAAGCGACACGAAGCGGCACCCCGCCGCTGTACGACGCCGACCAGCGCCGCCGCCGCGACTCGACCCGGTGGACGCTGGTGCAGGGCATTCTCGCCCCCATCCAGTTCCTGATCTTCCTCATCAGCCTGACGCTGGTGTTACGCTATCTCGCGACCGGTCAGGGGGCAGAGGCCGCCACGATCTCGATCGTGGTGAAAACGATCGCGCTCTATGCCATCATGATTACCGGATCAATCTGGGAAAAGATCGTGTTCGGCCGCTGGCTGTTCGTTCCCGCCTTCTTCTGGGAAGACGTCTTCAGCATGCTCGTGCTGGCGCTCCACACTGCCTATCTGGTGGTGCTGGCCGCCGGTGTCGGCACCGAGCGGGGCCGGATGCTGCTCGCCCTGGCGGCCTATGCCACCTATGCGATCAACGCGGCGCAGTTCCTGCTGAAACTGCGCGCCGCCCGGCTTCAAGGTTCCACGCCCGCTCGCATGGCGGTGTCCGGGTGACCCCGGCGGTGCCCGCGACGACACCCGGGTGCGACGCCGCGCCGGTACTGCGCGAACGTGGCCAGCGCGAGGTGTTCTGCGGCCTGACCGGCATCATCTGGCTGCATCGCAAGGTGCAGGATGCATTCTTCCTCGTCGTCGGTTCGCGCACCTGCGCGCACCTGCTGCAATCAGCCGCCGGCGTGATGATCTTCGCCGAACCACGCTTCGCGACCGCGATCATCGAGGAGCGCGACCTCGCCGGCATGGCCGACTGCAACGAGGAACTCGATCGTGTCGTCGATCGACTGCTGGCCCGCCGCCCCGATATCAGGCTGCTGTTCCTGGTCGGCTCCTGCCCGTCGGAGGTCATCAAGCTCGACCTGTCACGCGCCGCCGCGCGCCTTTCGGTCAAGCATGCCGGCGTCACCAAGATCCTGAACTATTCGGGTTCCGGCATCGAGACTACCTTCACCGAGGGCGAGGATGCCTGCCTCGCCGCGCTGGCCGCTGACCTGCCAGCAGACACTACCGATGCGCCCAGCCTGATGATTGTCGGCGCACTGCCCGATGTCGTCGAGGACCAGTTCCTGCGGTTGTTTGCCGACCTCGGCATCGGCCCCGTCCATTCCCTGCCGGCACGACGGGCGAACGACATGCCGCCGGTCGGCCCCAATACGCGCTACCTGCTGGCCCAGCCGTTCCTCGGCGAAACCGCCCGCACGCTGGAAGATCGCGGCGGACGCCGACTCGATGCGCTGTTCCCGTTCGGCGCGGAGGGGACAACCGACTGGCTCCATGCCGCCGCCCGCGCCTTCGGCATCGACGAAATGCATTTCCGCTCCGTGATCGCGCCGGGCCGCGAGCGGGCAAAGCGCGCTATCGAGCATTCGCGCGAGCGGCTGACGGGCAAGCGCATCACCTTCCTGCCCGATTCGCAACTGGAGGTGCCGCTGGCGCGCTTCCTAGCGACCGAAGCCGGCATGATCCCGGTCGAGGTCGGCACGCCTTATCTCCACCGCCGCCACCTTGCCGGCGAACTCGCGCTGCTGCCGGCCGGAACGCTGCTTAGCGAAGGGCAGGACGTCGATCGCCAGCTCGACCGCGTCCGCGCCGCACAGCCGGACCTGACCGTCTGCGGCCTCGGCCTCGCCAATCCGCTGGAGGCGGAAGGGCTGACGACAAAATGGGCGATCGAGCTGGTCTTCTCGCCGATCCACGGCTTCGACCAGGCCGGCGACCTTGCCGAACTCTTTGCGCGCCCGCTCCGGCGCCGTGATGTGTTGAGGGTCTGAGGCGATGCAACTGACCGTCTGGACCTATGAGGGACCACCCCATGTCGGCGCGATGCGGATCGCCACCGCGATGCAGGGCGTCCATTACGTCCTCCACGCGCCGCAGGGCGATACCTATGCCGACCTGTTGTTCACGATGATCGAACGCCGGGGGAAACGCCCGCCGGTCACCTACACGACCTTTCAGGCGCGCGATCTGGGCAAGGATACCGCCGAACTGTTTCAGCAGGCGGCGCGCGATGCCTATGCCCGGTTCCAGCCGCAGGCGATGCTGGTCGGCGCCTCCTGCACGGCGGAGCTGATCCAGGACGATCCCGCCGGCCTTGCCGAAGCGATGCGCCTGCCCTGCCCCGTCGTAGCGCTCGAACTGCCCAGTTATCAGCGCAAAGAGAATTGGGGCGCGGCAGAGACCTTTTATCAGCTCGCCCGCCGGATGTGCACCGCTACGGTTCCCGGCGCACGGCCCGACGGCGGCAAGCCCTCCGCCAATATCCTCGGCCCGACCGCACTCGGCTTTCGTCACCGCGACGACGTGATCGAGATCACCCGATTGCTCGACCAGCTCGGCATCGCCGTCAACGTCACCGCCCCGCTGGGCGCAACGCCGGCCGATCTCGCACGGCTAGGCGACGCCGATTTCAACATCTGCCTCTATCCCGAAATCGCCGACACGCTGTGCCGCTGGCTCGAACGCCGCTTTGGCCAGAAGACGGTGCGAACCGTGCCGATCGGCCATGGCGCGACTCGCGATTTCATCGCCGAGGTCGCCGCGATCGCTGGCGTCGACCCCGCCGCCGCGCTGGCCCCCTCGAACCTGCCGTGGTGGAGTCGATCGGTCGATTCGACCTATCTGACCGGCAAGCGCGTCTTCATCTTCGGCGACGCCACGCACGCCATCGCTGCCGCCCGCGTGGCGCGTGACGAGCTAGGGTTCGAGATTGTCGGCCTTGGTTGCTACAACCGTGAATTCGCCCGCGACTTGCGCGACGCGGCGGTCCTCTATGGCATCGAGCCACTTGTCACCGACGACTATCTGGCGGTTGAGGCCGCGATCCAGGGGCTACAGCCCGAACTGGTGCTCGGCACCCAGATGGAACGCCACATCGCCAAGCGACTGCGCATTCCCTGCGCGGTCATCTCCGCCCCCGTCCATGTGCAGGATTTCCCCGCTCGTTACGCTCCCCAGATGGGGTTCGAAGGCGCGAATGTGCTGTTCGACACCTGGGTCCATCCGCTGGTGATGGGGCTGGAGGAACATCTGTTGACGATGTTCCGCGACGATTTCGAATTCTCGGATGCCGGCGGCGCGAGCCATCTTCCTTCGTCCCGCCCTGCAGGAGGGGTCGGTGGCGGGCCTGTTACGGCACCGGAAAGCGACGAAACAAACCCAACCCTGGCCACCAATGGCGGGACATGGTCCGCCGACGCCGAACGCGAGCTGCTCAAAATCCCGTTTTTCGTCCGCGGCAAGGCGCGGCGGAACACCGAAAAGTTTGCGACCGAGCACAATCTGGCCACCATCACCCTAGACACGCTGTACGACGCGAAGGCGCATTATGCCCGGTAACGCGCCCCTGCATGTCGTGATCGTCACGCTCGACAACCATCTGTCGGGCGCGGCAGAGCGCGCGGCGGCACGGTTCGCCGCAGAGGATGCGGGCATCACCATCGGCTTCCACGCCGCCGCCGACTGGGATCGCACCCCTGGCGCGCTCGACCGCTGCATCGCCGACATCGCGCGTGGTGACATCGTCATCGCAACGATGCTGTTCCTCGACGACCATATCCGCGCGGTGCTCCCCGCACTGGCGGCGCGGCGTGAGGAGTGCTCGGCGATGCTGGGCCTGATGTCGGGCAGCGAAGTCGTCCGCCTGACGCGGCTCGGCGACTATCGGATGGACAAGCCCGCCAAAGGACCACTTGCCCTGCTGAAGCGCCTGCGCGGCTCCTCGAAACCCGGCGGATCATCGGGCGCGGGCCAGATGAAGATGCTGCGCCGGCTGCCGAAAATGCTGCGCTTCATTCCTGGGACAGCGCAGGACGTCCGCGCCTATTTCCTGACACTGCAATATTGGTTGGCGGGGTCGGACGACAATGTCATCGCCATGATCCGAGCGCTCGCGCATCGCTATGCTGGCCATGCGGAACGGGCCGACGCGCCACACGATTATCCCGATGTCGGCGTCTATCACCCACGGACACCGGGCCGCATGGCCGAGAAGATCGAGGCACTGCCTGCCGCGAACGATACGCAGGGCACCGTCGGCCTGCTGATGCTGCGTTCCTACCTGCTAGGTCGCGATACCGGTCATTATGACGGCGTGATCGCGGCGATGGAGGCCAGGGGCCTGCGTGTCATCCCTGCCTTTGCCAGCGGGCTCGATTCGCGCCCTGCGATCGAGAAGTTTTTCATGAAGGATGGCCGCGCGACCGTCGACGCGGTCGTGTCGCTGACCGGCTTCAGCCTCGTCGGCGGCCCCGCCTACAATGATGCGGCAGCCGCCGAGGCGATACTGGCGCAACTCGACGTTCCATATATTGCTGCACATCCGATCGAGTTTCAGTCGCTGCAGCAATGGGGTGCAAGCCGTCAGGGCCTGCTGCCGATCGAGGCAACGATGATGGTCGCCATTCCCGAGCTCGACGGCGCGATCCTGCCGAGCGTGTTCGGTGGTCGGGCCGATGGATCGGGCGAGCCCTGCACCGGTTGCGGGCGACGCTGCCGCTTCCCCGCCTCCGGTCTGACCCGCGAAATGCAGTCGTGCCCTGAACGGGCCGAAGCGCTGGCCGCAAAGGTCGCCGCGCTCGTCACCCTGCGTCGCAGCGAGCGGGCGACCCGCAAGCTCGCGGTCGTGCTGTTCAACTTCCCGCCCAACGCCGGCGCGACCGGCACCGCCGCGCATCTGGCGGTTTGGGAATCGCTCCATGCGACGCTGGTCCACCTATCGGGTGAAGGGTACGACGTTGCGGTTCCGACCGATGTCGACGCCCTGCGCAATGCCGTCCTGCACGGCAACGCCGCCCGCTACGGTGCCGATGCCAATGTCCACGCCCGGATCCCCGCCGACGATCACGTCCGCCGCGAACCGCACCTCGCCGCCATCGAAGCGCAATGGGGCCCTGCGCCGGGCAAGCAACAGAGCGACGGCGGCAGCATTCAGGTGCTGGGTGCGCAGTTCGGCCAGGTGTTCGTCGGCATCCAGCCCGCCTTCGGTTATGAAGGCGATCCAATGCGCCTGCTGTTCGAGGGCCGCTTCACCCCCACCCATGCGTTCAGCGCGTTCTATCGCTGGCTGCGCGAGGATTTCGGCGCGCATGCCGTGCTTCATTTCGGCACGCACGGCGCGCTTGAATTCATGCCGGGCAAACAGGCGGGGCTGACCGGCGACTGCTGGCCCGAACGGCTGATCGGCGCACTACCCAACATCTATCTCTATGCGGCCAACAACCCCTCCGAAGGGCTGATCGCCAAGCGTCGGTCGGGTGCGACGCTGGTCAGCTATCTGACACCGCCGCTCGCGCAATCCGGCCTCTACAAGGGGATGGGAGATCTGAAGGCGCTGCTGGAACGCTGGCGGTCGTCACCGTCAGCGGACGAGCGCGCTGCCCTTGCGCCGATGATCGCCGCGCAGGCCGAGACACTTGATCTCGACGCCGGCGACATCTCGACGCTCGCCGCGCGCCTTTATGAGGTCGAGTGCGAGCTGATCCCTCACGGCCTCCATGTACTGGGCCGGCCGATCCCGGAGGATCAGCGGGCGCAGATGATCGCGGCTGGTGCCGAGTTGACCGGCGGTAACGGTGAAATCGACGCGCTCGTCCATGCGCTGGATGCCGGTTTCGTCAGGCCCGCACCGGGCGGCGACGTGTTGCGCAATCCCAAGGTATTGCCGACCGGTCGCAACATCCACGGCTTCGACCCCTTCCGCATCCCCGGCGCCTTTGCCTGTGCCGAGGGCGTAGCCCAAGCCGACGAGTTGATCGCCCGCCATACCGCCACGGCCGCCTTCCCGGAAACGCTGGCGATGGTGCTGTGGGGCACCGACAATCTGAAATCCGAAGGCATCCAGATAGCACAGGCGCTGGCGCTGATCGGTGCTCGTCCGCGCTTCGATGGTTATGGCCGACTGTCGGGGGCGGAACTGATCCCGCTTGCAGAGCTTGGCCGGCCGCGCATCGACGTCATCGTCACGCTGTCGGGCATTTTCCGCGATCTGCTGCCCCTCCAGACGCGTATGATTGCCGAGGCAGCGTGGCTCGCCGCCGATGCCGACGAGCCGCTCGACCAGAACTTCGTCCGCAAACACAGTCTGTCGCACGCCGCCATCCATGGCTGCGATCTCGAAACCGCGGCGCTGCGCGTCTTCTCCAACGCAGAGGGATCGTACGGCGCCAACGTCAACATGCTGATCGACGATGGCGCCTGGAGCGATCCCGACGAGATCGCCGAAGTGTTCGAACGGCAAAAGGGTTACGCCTATGGCCGCACCGGCATACCGGCGCGACAGGCGGCCTTGTTCAAAACCGCCTTGGCCGGCGTCGATCTCGCCTATCAGAATCTCGATTCGGTCGAACTCGGCGTGACCGACATCGACCATTATGTCGACGCGCTGGGTGGCATCAGCCGCTCGATCACCCGCGCGAAGGGCAGCCCCGCCCCGATCTATATCGTCGATGCCACGCAAGGCGCGACAAAGGTGCGCACGCTGGCCGAACAGGTCGATCTGGAAACCCGGACCCGGATGCTGAACCCGCTCTGGTACGAGGGGATGTTGAAGCACGGATATGAGGGCGTGCGCGCGATCGAGAGCCATGTCACGAACACGATGGGCTGGTCGGCAACGACTGGTACGGTGAACCCCTGGGTCTATCAGCGGATCAGCGAAACCTATGTGCTGGACGCCGCCATGCGCGAACGGCTCGCGACTCTCAATCCAAAGGCATCGGCGCGCGTCGCCAACCGCCTGATCGAGGCGAGCGACCGGCAGTTCTGGGCACCCGATGCCGCAACTCTGGCGGCGCTCCACGCTGCCAGCGACGAACTTGAAGACCGCCTAGAAGGCGTCACCGCGGTGGCGGCATGAGGAAAATCTGATGGCCCTGTTCGATCCCCCGATCCGCACCCGTGACCGACTGACCCTCGACGGCGAGGGATCGATGCAGGTCGCACTCGATCCCGCCGATCGTATCGGTACGGCCAAGGTCTTCGCCGTCTATGGTAAGGGCGGGATCGGCAAGTCGACGACCTCATCCAACCTCAGCGCCGCCTTCTCGCTGCTCGGCAAGCGGGTATTGCAGATCGGCTGCGACCCCAAGCACGACAGCACGTTCACGCTGACCAAAAAGCTGATGCCGACCGTCATCGACGTGCTGGAAACGGTGGAATTCCACAGCGAGGAATTGCGACCCGAAGATTACATGTTCGAAGGCTTCAACGGCGTGATGTGCGTGGAGGCGGGCGGCCCACCGGCCGGCACTGGCTGCGGTGGATATGTCGTCGGCCAGACCGTGAAGTTGCTCAAGCAGCATCACCTGCTCGAGGAAACCGACGTCGTCCTGTTCGACGTGCTGGGCGACGTAGTGTGCGGCGGCTTTGCGGCACCGCTGCAGCATGCCGAGCGTGCAGTGGTCGTCGCATCGAACGATTTCGACAGCATCTTCGCGATGAACCGCATCGTCGCGGCCATCAAGGCGAAGTCGAAGAATTATGACGTCCGCATGGCCGGCGTCATCGCCAATCGCTCGGCGGCGACCGACGAGATCGACCGGTTCAACGAAGCGACCGGCCTGAAGCGGCTGGCGCATTTCCCCGATCTCGACGCGATCCGCCGGTCGCGTCTGAAGAAGTGCACGCTGTTCGAGATGGAACAGACACCCGAAGTCGCCGCGGTATGCGAAGAATATAAGCGCCTGGCCGCACAGATGTGGGCGGGTTGCGATGCGCTCGACTGCGAGCCGATGAAGGATCGCGACATCTTCGAATTCCTGGGCTTCGAGTGATGGCGACGGCGTTTCCCTCGACCAGCTACGATGACCGCCGCACCCGGTTGGAGACATATTTCGATCGCACCGCGTCGAAGACGTGGGAACGGCTGACGTCTGATGCGCCCGTCAGCGGCATCCGCGCCACTGTCCGCGCCGGCCGCGACCGGATGCGCGACACGTTGTTGTCGTGGTTGCCCGCCGACATGACCGGCCTGCGCCTCCTCGATGCCGGTTGCGGCACTGGCGCGCTGGCGGTCGAGGCGGCGCGGCGCGGCGCTCAGGTCGTCGCGATCGATGTCGCCGGCAGCCTGGTCGGCGTGGCGCGCGAACGCGCGTCTGCCGGCCTTGGCATCGACTGGCGCGTCGGCGACATGCTCGATCCTGCGCTTGGTCGATTCGATCACGTCGTCGCGATGGACTCGCTGATCCATTATGGCGCGTTTGATATTGTTGATGTCGTTGCCGGCCTCGCCGAGCGAACCCGCAGCTCTGTGCTGCTCACATTCGCGCCATCGACGCGGCCATTGGTCGTCATGCACGCGATCGGCAAGCTGTTCCCTCGCGCCGACCGCGCACCTGCGATCGAGCCGGTCCGCGAGCGATTGCTGCGCACGCTGATCGCCGGCGCGGTGCCGAGCGCTCGCATCGGTCGCGGCGAACGCATCGCCAGTGGTTTCTACACCAGCCACGCGCTGGAATTGCTGCCGCGATGATTCGGGTCGCGACCTTGCGCAGTGGTGCGTTCTGGAACCGGATCGGCACGCGGTTCCTGCCGTTTGCCGACGCGGCGACAGAGGAATTGCCGCTCGGACGGTTGCTGCGCCTGTCGCTGTTCCAGGTGTCCGTCGGAATGGCGGCCGTGTTGCTCACCGGCACGCTGAACCGCGTGATGATCGTCGAGCTGGGTATGTCGGCATCGATCGTTGCCGCAATGGTTTCTCTGCCGCTGCTGTTCGCGCCGCTACGCGCGCTGATCGGGTTCCGGTCCGACACCCATCGCTCGGTTCTGGGGTGGAAGCGGGTGCCGTATATTTGGTTCGGCACCCTGATGCAGTTCGGCGGCCTCGCCCTGCTGCCGTTCGCGCTGCTGGTGATGACCGGGCAAGGCGACGGACCGGCGATCGTCGGCCATATCGGCGCCGGGATCGCATTTCTGCTCGTCGGTGCGGGGATGCACACGACGCAGACCGCCGGCCTGGCGCTTGCCACCGATCTGGCAACGGAACAGTCGCGACCCCGCGTTGTTGCCCTGCTCTATGTCATGCTGTTGATCGGCATGCTGGTCAGCGCGATCATTATCGGCCGTGCGCTTGCCGACTTCACCCCTACCAAGCTGGTTCAGATCGTTCAGGGCGCGGCAGTGCTGACGATGGTGCTGAACATCGTCGCGCTGTGGAAACAGGAAGCCCGCAACCGCAGCGCCACCGCGGTCGATGCCCCTCATCCGGCTTTCCGCGACGTCTGGGCCATCTTCATCGCCCGCCCCCGAACGATGCGCTTGCTGGTCGCGGTCGGGCTGGGCGCGGCGGCGTTCAGCATGCAGGACGTGCTGCTCGAACCCTATGGCGGCCAGATCCTTGGCCTGTCGGTCGGCGAAACGACCTCGCTCACCGCGTTGTGGGCTGCGGGGATGCTGGCCGGCTTCACCTATGCCGCGCGCCAGCTGGCCGCCGGGGCCGATCCGCATCGGCTGGCCGGTTTCGGCGGCGTTGCGGGTATCGGCGCGTTCCTGTGCGTGATCTTCGCCGGCCCGTTGCAGGCACCTGCTTTGCTGGCCGTCGGTGCGACCTTCATCGGCGTCGGCGGAGGGTTGTTTTCGGTCGGTACGTTGACCGCGGCGATGGCGATCGCCGATCCGGAGGGAGGCCGCACCGGCCTTGCACTCGGCGCCTGGGGTGCGGTGCAGGCGACGGCGGCCGGTCTTGCCATCGCGGTCGGTGCGCTGACGCGTGATGCGGTGTCGGCAGCAGCGGTCGCACATCGGCTCGGCTCGACGCTTGCCGGGCCGGCGACCGGCTACGCGGTCGTTTATAGCATCGAAATCCTGTTGCTGCTCGGCACGCTCATCGCGCTCGGGCCGCTCGTTCGCGCCGATGCGGACGTCCGCACCGACCCACCGTCCAACCGCTTCGGCCTCAGCGAATTTCCGATCTGAAAGGGACCGCCATGCATCCCACGCTCACCCCCGGCCTTGATGTCGCGATGCTGGTCTTCTGGGCCTTCGTCCTCTTCTTCATCGTGCTCGTGTTCTACCTCCGTCGCGAAGACCGGCGAGAGGGCTATCCGCTGGAGGACGAGGTATCCGGCCGGATCGAGAGCTTCGGCGGCGCCATGCATACCGCGTCAACCAAATCGTTCCTCCTCCCGTTCGGCCACGGTATCGTCACCGCCCCGACCAAGGGACGCGAGCCGGTCGATATCGCCGCGCGCCGTACCGATCGCTTCGCCGGCGCGCCCTATGCGCCGACTGGCGATCCGCTGGTCGATGGCATCGGCCCGGCCGCCTGGGTCGAGCGCGCCAAGCGTCCTGATCTGGATATGGAGGGACATCCCCGCATCGTTCCGATCAGCATGGCGGCCGACTTCTGGATCGCGTCCGAGGATTCCGATCTGCACGGCTGGCCGGTGGTCGGGGCGGACGGCGTCGTGGCGGGGACGGTCAGTGACCTGTGGATCGACCGGGCCGACCGGCTGGTCCGTTACATCCAGATCGGCACCGACGGCGTGCTGGCGCCCATGATGATGGCGCAGATCGATCGTCGTCGGCGCCGGGTCGTGATCGATGCGCTGAACGGTGCGCAGTTTGCCGGCGTTCCCCGGCTCGTCGCACCCGATCAGATCACTCTGTACGAGGAAGAGCGCGTCGCCGCCTATTTCGGTGGTGGCTATCTTTACGCGGACGCCGCCCGGCAGGAGCCATTCCTGTGACCGAATACGAGATCGAACCGATTCCCGGCCTGCCCGGTGAGCTGCCCGACGGCGAGCGCATCCTATGGCAGGGATCACCCGACTGGCGCGTGCTGGCCCGCACCGCGTTCCACACCCGGCTGATCGCGGGATATTTTGCGGCGCTGACGGCGGTGGCGCTTGTCATGGCATTGTCGAGCGGCGGTTATGTCGGTGTCGTGATGACCGCGACGCTCGGCATCGTCGGCGTCGCGCTTCTCCATCTGCTGGCCTGGGGATCGGCACGCACGACCATGTACACGCTGACCAATCGCCGCGTCGTGATGCGTATCGGCATCGCGGTGCCCAAATGCATCAACCTGCCTTTGGGGATGATAGCCTCGGTCGATCTTGCTCTTCGCATCGGCAACACCGGCGACGTCTCGCTGGCACCGCTGGGATCGCCGACACTCGGCTATCTCGCGCTATGGCCCCATGCGCGACCGTGGAAGGTTGCCGCGCCGCAGCCGATGTTACGGTCGGTCGCCGGTGCCGAGGCGGTTGCGACGCTGGTCGCTCGCACCTGTCTTGCCGCCCGTCCCGATGGCCGGATCGCGGCGGTCGTCGAACTGCACGATGCATCGATGCCGGTCTTCGCCAAGGCGCAGGCGGCATGAGCGCCCCCGCATCCCGCGCTGATATGCTGCCACGCGGCACATTGGTGATTGCCGGCGGGCTGGTGGCGTTCGCGCTGGCGGCAACCAGTATCGTGCGGATCGCGCATGTACCCGCCGCTGCATCACCCGTCGCAATGCGGGCAGAGAACCACATCGCACCGGTTGCCTCGCGAACGCTTCGCTTCCTCGACCGGGCCGACGGAGCCGTGGTGATTGAGGATGTGAACACCCGCCGGACGGCCGCGGTAATCCATGCGGGCGAGAAGACTGGCTTCATCCGCGGCGTCATGCGCGGACTTGCCCGTGAACGGCGCGCACACGGCATCGGCGATGCACCGCCGTTCACGCTGACATCGTGGCACGATGGCGAGCTGTCGCTCACCGACACCGCCACCGGCCGTTCGATCGAGCTGACCGCGTTCGGATCGAGCAACCGCGCCGCCTTTGCCGCCCTGCTGGGGGCACCAACCGCATGATCGCGTTACATCGCACGTCGTTCGACACGCCCTGCCGGGTCGAGATCGAACACAGCGACGAATTCCTGTGCGCGCACGTCGTCCTCGACGGCGATTACGCCATCGGTCCGGGCGACCGAGTACGCGTACACGGCGCACCGATCAGCATCGGCTTCGGTGAGCGCCGCATCGTCGATCGCATCGCCACGGTCGAACGGGCAAGCACCATCGAGCGACTGTGGACCAAATTCGCCGGCCATTTCGAGATGACCGAACTATACGAAGTCAGCTTCAGCGATCGGACCACGGTATGAACGCGATCACCCCCGTCAAACGCGCCGACGCGGACACAGAAACACTGGCCATCGCGCGCGAGGACACCGTCCTGTCGCCGCGTTTCTACACCACCGATTTTGCCGCAATGGACCGCATCGATGTCTCGCCCGTCCGCGTCGAATGGGACGCGCTGATCGCCGAGATGGCGAGCGATCCCAATAGGCTGCATTTCAAACGCACCCAGGCGTTCGACGGCGTGATCGAGAGCCTGCCCGATGGGCTTCGTCAGGAATTCATCGACTTCCTCGTCAGCTCGCTGACCGCCGAATTTTCCGGCTGCATCCTGTATGCGGAAATCGCCAAGCGGGTGACCAATCCCGATATCCGCCAGCTGTTCAAACTGATGAGCCGCGACGAAAGCCGTCATGCCGGCTTCATCAACGATACGCTCAAAGATGCCGGCATCGGTATCGATCTGGGGTTTCTGACCCACACCAAGAAATACACGTATTTCCGGCCGAAATTCATCTTCTATGCGACCTATCTGTCCGAAAAGATCGGTTATGCGCGCTACATCACGATCTACCGCCATCTTGCGGCGCATCCTGAGCTACGCTTCCACCCGATCTTCGACTGGTTCGAACTGTGGTGCAACGACGAATTCCGCCACGGCGACGCGTTCGCCATCCTGATGCGCAACGACCCTGCGCTGCTTCGTGGCATCAACAAGTGGTGGATCCGGTTCTTCCTCGTTGCCGTCTACGCGACGATGTATGTCCGCGATCATAATCGCCCCGCCTTTCATAAGGCGCTGGGCATCGATCCGACCGAATATGATGCCCGCGTCTTCACGGTATGCTCGGCGATCACGCGCCAGGTGTTTCCGATGGTGCTAGATACCGATAGTCCCCGCTTCGCACGCGGACTGGAACGGATGCGCCGCATCGCCGGCGGCATCGATGCCGCGAAGAAGCGCGGTGGCGTGGTCGGCGGGATCAAGCGCATCGCCTTGACGGCTGCTGCCGCCATCGCTTTCGTGCGGCTCTACACCACCCCGGTGAAGCAAAACGAGGCGCCCGCCAATGTCCGGCTGGTCCCGGCCTGGTGAGCATTCCGCCGCTTCTTTTCGCGCTACTGATGTGGTTCATCGGCACTGCCGCGATCGTCTGGCTCGACAGTCGTCCGCGGCATACCTTTCGGACCAGCCTGTCGCTCGCCGGGCTGGTCGCGATTGCCGCGAGCGTGCTGGTTTGGCTGAAAGCGGCGGATGACAGCGAGGGTGCGGCCTATGCCGGCTTTGCTGCCGCGATCGTCATCTGGGGCTGGCACGAGATGAGCTTTTTGATGGGCGAAATCGCCGGCCCGAACCGCGCCGAATGCCCGGCGGGCGCAGTCGGCTGGGCACGGTTCAAAGCCGCGACCGCCACCGTCATCTACCATGAATTGGCGATCGCGGCGACCGCGTGCCTGTTGTTCGCCATCACCTGGGACCAGCCCAATCAGGCCGCACCGCTGACGTTCCTGTTGCTGTTCGTGTTGCGACTGTCGGCCAAGTTCAACCTGTACCTGGGCGTCCCAAATCTCAGCGACGAAGTGTTTCCGGCGCATCTGGCGTATCTGAAAAGCTATTTTCGCAAACGCCGGTGCAATCCGCTGTTCCCGGTGTCAATCCTGATCGGCAGCGGCATCGCCCTCTGGGCATGGATGACGGCCGAATCATCGCCGTTGGATAGCGGTGCGGCGGCGACCGCAACACTGATCGCCGGTCTTGCGATACTCGGCGTCGTCGAACATCTGTTTCTGGTATTGCCGCTACGTGATGCTAAGATGTTTCGCTGGGCAATCAATAATAAGGCCAAAAGGGCCGTACCAATCGAATGCGTGGGGAGAGGACAATGAACTACGACGCGGTGTTCGCGGAACAGCTCGACGACTTGCGTGAAGCGGGCAATTATCGCGTCTTTGCCGAACTCGAACGCCAGGCCGGCCAGTTTCCACGGGCAAAGCGATGGACCGAAGATGGTCAGGTAGCGGACGTCACCGTGTGGTGTTCCAACGACTATCTGGGGATGGGTCAGCATCCCAAGGTGCTGGATGCGATGCACGAAACGCTCGACCGCTGCGGCGCCGGAGCGGGTGGCACGCGCAACATCTCCGGCACCAATCACCAGCATGTCCTGCTGGAGGCTGAACTTGCCGATCTGCATGGCAAGGAAGCCGCGCTGATTTTCACCTCCGGCTATGTATCCAACTGGGCGGCGCTGTCGACGCTCGCATCGCGGCTGCCGGATTGCGTGGTGCTGTCCGATGCGCTCAATCACGCTTCGATGATCGAGGGCATCCGTCACAGTCGCGCGACCTGCAGGCAGTGGAAGCACAATGACGTCGCCGATCTCGATCGGTTATTGTCCGAGGTCGAACCGGGTCGCGCCAAGCTGGTCGCGTTCGAAAGCGTGTATTCGATGGATGGCGACATCGCGCCGATCGCCGAGATCCTCGACGTCTGCGAGCGGCATGGCGCGTTGACTTACATCGATGAGGTGCACGCCGTCGGCCTCTATGGTCCACGCGGCGGCGGCGTCGCCGAACGTGAAGGGCTGATGCACCGGATCGATGTGATCGAAGGAACGCTGGGCAAAGCGTTCGGGGTCATGGGCGGCTACATCACCGCATCGAAGAATCTGTGCGATTTCGTCCGCAGCTTCGCCAGCGGCTTCATCTTCTCGACCGCGCTGCCACCTGCGGTCGCGGCGGGCGCCGCAGCATCGATCCGGCACTTGAAGGAAAGCCAGATCGAACGCGTCCGCCATCAGAACCGGGTGAAGATTGTCCGCGACCGGCTCGATGCGATGGGCATCCCGCACCTCGACAATCCGAGCCACATCATCCCGGTGATGGTCGGCGACCCGCATCATGCCAAGATGATCTCCGATTGGCTGATGGCGAACCACGGCATCTATGTGCAGCCGATCAATTACCCGACCGTGCCCAAGGGCACCGAGCGCCTGCGCATCACCCCGTCGCCCGTCCACACCGACGACGATATCGACCGGCTGGTCGAGGCGCTGAGCGAAATCTGGTCGCAGTGCGCGTTGGCCCGTCGGCAGATGGCGGCGTAGGAATGGTGGCTCCCCTGCTTTCTGAGCAGGGGAGGTAGCCAATGGCGATCAAACGCGACTAATCGGTCAGCCGTCGCCGCAATCTGGTCAGGGCCAGCGCCACGCAGCCAAGGACGGTGGGCGCCGCCAGCGCCATAGCCAGTTCGTGCGGCAAGCCAGGGATGCCGCCCAGCACGTAACCCACCAGTGCGACCAAATAATAACTGATCGCCACGACCGACAATCCCTCGACGGTCTGCTGAAGCCGCAACTGCATGTGCGTCCGCCGATCCACAGACGTCAGCAAATCTCGGTTCTGTTTGGCCAATGCGATGTCGATACGGGTTCGCAACAGTGCGCTCGTCCACGCCGTCCGCTGTGACAGGTCCTCCAAGCGATTGGAGAAACTGTCACATGTGCGTACCGCCGGCATCAACCGTCGCTCGGTGAAGTCGGCTAGCGTCTGGTAGCCACGCACCGCGCCGATCTTGAGCGAAGCAAGGCGATCCATACTCAGTCGTGCATAGGCGCTGGTCGCACTCATCCGATACCGCGTCTCGGCGACCAGACGCGCCAGTTCGGCGGACAGATAGGTGAGCTCGTCCAGCAACTTGTCGTCCTGCGACGTCCGCTGCGATACCGCCCCGGTCAGTTCGGCCAGCCGCGCCTCCAGATCGGTCACCATTGGCGTCAGTTGTTGAGCCAGCGGCAGACCGAGCAATGCCATGTTGCGATAATTGCCCAGTTCCTGAAGACGCAGCACCAGTTGTGCTGATTCATCCCCGGCCAGATCGCGGTCGAGGATCAGCAACCGGCCATAGCCGTCATCATGCAATCGGAAATCCGAGACGATTTGTGCCGCGCCATCAGCGACGTCGCAGTTGACGATCGACCCGGTCGAAAACCACGCATCGCGCGTCGCGGGTGCGGGATCAGGCATATCGCGCGACGGCAGCGCGATCTGCGTAGCGCGTATGATATCGCCTGGCATGTCCGCCAGCATCGTCGCCAGATACGGTTCGAAATGGCCGGGATCGAAAGGCATGTCGAAATCGCCGCTACGCAACAGCGTGTAAGTGGCGAATTCGGTATGCCGTTCCCAGACCAGCGTGATCGCGCCGCTGACGATTACGGCATATTTGTCGGCGATGGGCTCGACCGTTCGAGCGACCGCCGCCAGCTTTTCGATATGGGCACGCGCGTCGTGACCATCTTTCTCGCCCAGGACGGCGACGATCTGCATCAGCCGGCATGGTGCCGCGAAACGAGGCAGTCTGCGAAGGTGCATCTCCTCCGACAGGGAGATGCGCAAGGCATGGTTGCCAATCATGCGGATCGATCCGCACCGCGCGCAGCGGCGGCGCGGACCTGGCTCACGGCCGTGTCGGAATCGGCGCTGGCTCGTTCTTGCTCGTCATCGCTCCCGGCTGGTTGAACGCGCGTGGCACGGCTGCCCCGGCGGCCGCGCCAGCAGGCTCCACCGATGGCCCCCTCAGTGCAGGCGCCTGCGCGATCATGCTGATGCCACCCAATGGCTTCGACACGCCCTGGTGACAGGTGGTGCAGTTCACCTTGTACACATCGCCGTGCGGGCCCTTGCGATTAGCCGGGAACACCGATGCGAGCGACGTCAGATATTCATCGTTGATGTTCCGGACCATGCGGATACCGTAATAGGCCGTGCCGCGTTGTGCGCGGCTGAGGTTCCATGCGCGGAACGATTGGGTGTTATGGCAATAGGTGCAATTGACGCCCAATGCCGAGCTGACGTGCATCATCAGGCCATAGCTTTTCTCGGCATCCTTCACGGATACGACATGCTTGGACGACGGGAACGCGTCGCTCGACGCGACGCGGATGTTGCCCTTACCCTCGAAATAGGCGGCGAACGGATCGGACGGTAGCGACGCATAGCCGACGTTGGCGTCCGGCGTATTCTGGCCACGCTTGTTGCCCAGGATCGAACGTGGATTAAGCGTACCCGGGGCCAACGCCCACTTATATTCGGGCACCGGGTTGCCGCGGTGGCAAGTATAGCATGTCACGCCCGTGTCCTTGACGTGGCTGGCCCAGCGCGAATTGATCGTGCGCGTCATCTGAAGCATCCGCCGCGCGACGACCTTGGTGTATTTTTCGTCGGACGCCATGTTTTCGGGGTTGTGGCAGTAAGCGCATCCCTGCTCCGCTGGCGCGACCCACTGGCTCATTTCGGCCATCAGATGGTCGAACCGCTCCTTGCTGACCGCATTCAGTACCCGGATGTTCTCATAGCTTTCGCCGGCTGTCGGTCCGCCATCGGGTGGCAAGGGATAGGGTTCGGCCGGTATGGCAGCCGCCTTGGCCAGGCTGCTGCGATCAACGATCTGGGCGAGGCCGGCGCCGCGATACCCGGTCTGCGTCACGTTCTTGGCACCAGGCTCGCACCCGGCCAGCAGCAATAATCCGGCGGTGCCACCACCGATGACGGCGATGCTGTTCCAATGTCTCCTCATTGTGGCGCTCCCGGCAAGGTGGCGGGATCGATGACGCCGGTGCTCGGATAATCCGGCGCATAACCGTGCAGCACTGCCCACAGATACCAGTTATCGACGACCGTTCCCGTCAACAGGATGCCGATCGCCCCCGTCAGCGGGCACAGCACCGCGAACCACCACGCCCAGCGATGGATGGATTCCATCGTCGCGTTGAACCCCATCGTCCAACGCCAGAACAGCGCGGCGCGTTCGGCGGCCGTGCCGCGATCGGTGATCTGCTCGATCTCACGCTCGCCGCCATAACGGCCGACTGCGAGGATCGTCGCACCGTGCATCGCGAACAACAGCGTCGATCCATACAGGAACACGATCGAGAGGCAGTGGAACGGGTTATAGAACAGGTTGCCGTATCGGATCGAAAACGCTGCCGTCCAGTCAAGATGCGGGAAGATACCGAACGGTACCGCCTCTGCCCAACTGCCCATCAGCATCGGCCGGATGAAACCCAGCGTCAGGATCAGCGAAATACCCGCCGCAAACGCCCATGGCACGTGATTGCCAAGTCCCAGCGCCTTTGCCCGGCGGAACGTGCGCAGCAACCACAGTATCAGCGCGCTCGTCATGAAGAAACCGGCCATCTGCCACCAGCCGCCCTGCGCCAATGGCACCGCCAGCGTGAAGCCCCATTCGGGTCCCGGCGGCTCTAGCGCCAGCCATGGCAATTGCCGGACGAACTGCACCGGGTCCCAATTGACGCTGGCCCACATGTTCAGCCCGATGATCTCGAAGCTGAGGAAGGCGCAGGTTAGCGAGGCAATGCCGAGCGTACCCAGATAGATCGGGCCGATCTGCGCCGCGCCCAGCTTGCCGGCCCAGTAGTTATAGATGCTGAGGTTGCCGCGCGCGAAGGCGCCGGCGGGCAGCGGCGGCCCGGCTTCCAATGGTCCGCGCAGCTGCACCTGGGTGAACATGTTCTGATAGCGTATCATCGTCGGTCTCCCCCTCAAGACCAGATCGGCAGGTTGAGCCACCACGTCCACCATTCGGGCCAGCCGCGTGTCCACAGCGGCCCCGAGATGATGATGCAGATCGCGCTCCAGAAACCCGCCGACAGCGCAAGGAACAGGCCAAGCCGGTGGATACCCAGCGTGCCGACCGAATAACCGATCGTGTCGCGGAAGAATGCATCCTCATATTCAGGCGACTTGACCGGCTCACCCTTGGGCGGGTTGACCGACGAGAGCACCAGCGCACCGTGGAAGGCGAGCGCCCCCCCGGTCACGAAGAAGAAGCTGACCGCCAGCATGTGCGCCGGGTTGTAATGGAAATGGAGATATTGGTAGCCGGTGTTCGACACCCAATCGAGATGACTGAATATCCCGTAAGGAAAACCGAAACCCCAGGCGCCCAGCATCCAAGGCCGGATGACGACCAGGCTGACATAGGCGAAGATCGCGAAGCCATAGGCGAAGGGTATGTGGTATCCCATGCCCAGCTTCCGGCAGATCTCGACCTCGCGCAGTGCCCACGACGTGAACGCCGCGATCGCGCAGACCGTGATGATCTGCCAGAACCCACCCTCGCGCAGCGGCGCCAGACCAAGACCGTAACTGAGGTCAGGCGGCGCGATGCTGATGAGCCACGGGTTCCAGGTCGGCCCCAGTGCCGCGGCATAGAAGATTAGGGCAGTGCCCAGCGATGCGGTGATCGCGGTGATGACGCCGAAAAAACCGACATAGAAAGGCCCGACCCAGAAATCGAACAGGTCGCCGCCGATCAGCGTGCCGCCCCTCACTCGGTATTTTCGCTCAAAGCTCAGCAGCGCCATGCCCACGTCTCCCCGCCGCCATCGCACGGCGGTCGTCGTTCAGATAATACCCTGATCCCGAATGGAGGTGGCGAACGCAGGCGTCGGCCCCGTCCATTCGGGATCGTGATCGCGATCCGTGTTCAGGTCGCGGGGGCCGCGGGGATCGCCGTCGTGACCGGCGGGGTACGCGGGCCATCCAGCCAGTTGAACTTGTCGGTGCTCAGCAGGATGAAATGTATCAGCAATGCCAGCACGAACAGGAAGATGAACAGCGCGACCAACGCACGGCGTGGGTCGAAGATCAGCCATATTCTCCACATGGTGTGATTCCTTTCTCGTCTTGTATCCGAAATCCCGGATCGACCCGGTCAGAGCCAGGGCCGCCAGTTCCACACCAGGAAGTGCGCGACGATCGCGACCACTGTGAAGATCAGGAAGCTGGTGATGAACAGCTTGTGAAATTCCTTGGCCTCTTCAGGGCTCAGATACGTGCCCGGCCCCATCCTTTCGTCCGTATGTCGTAAATCGCTCATTTCACGTCTCCGTTTGCTCCGACGAGGACAGGAGCGTGAAACGCGCTCCCCGGCGGCATCCGCGCAGGCGGGACGCCCACGGGGATCTGGTGGTCCGCCCTGCTCCGCCCGGTCGGGCGGCGGTGGGGCGGGAAAGGCTGGTCGCGGTCATGCGCCGCGGCTTTCGGTGATCGCGAGCGTCAGGCGCTCGATCGTGACAGAGTGTTCGCCCGCGCGGCGCGCGGCGCGCTCGGCCGCATCGCGAATGCGCTTGGCCATCGAAATGCGCACCAGTACCGGTGCCCGGTCGACGACCGCGTCGAGCTCGCTCTTGGCGGCATCGTCCCAGCTCACCGCGCGCTCCAGCCGCGCCGGCGTCGCCTCCGCCTTGTCGAGTTGCCCCGCGAGCGGAAGGATGTGGAAGAGCGCATCGAACAGCGCGTTGCAGACCTCCTGGACGAGGTACGTCGCGCCGGCATAGCCCATGAACGGCGTCCCCGTGTGCCGGCGTATCACCGCCCCGGGGAAGCTGGCGGGGATATAGCAACCGCGCATTCCCCCGGCACTTCCGGCCGCCTCCGCCATGTACATGCGCTCGTTGAAACTGCCGAACAGGACCAGCGGCGGGTTGTCGCGGATCATGTCCCGCACCGTCTGGTTGTCAGACTTCGTGCCTGCGCAACGCGACACCGCGAAGTGACAGGGCAGCCCCATATCTTCTTCGAGGAAATGACGGATGCCGCGCGCATACGTGTCGGTCGCGACGATCCCGAAACTGGCGGTGCCGAAGAAGTCCTGCGTGACCGACCGCCACAGATCCCATAGCGGCTTGATCGTCGTATGCTTCTCGCGCTCGATGAACGGCTCGGGGTCCAGCCCCGTCAACTCGCCCAGCTTGCGCAGGAACAGCGTCGTCGATTCCAGCCCGATCGGTGCCTGCAGATACGGCCGTTCCAATACCTCGCAGAGTCCGCGCCCGAATTCGCGGTACATGCAGATATTGACCTGCGCCTCGGCCAGTCTGCGCACATCGGCGAGGTGGCTGCCGAGCGGAAACACCATCCCGACCTCGGCACCGATCCCCTCGATCAACCGGCGTATCTCGGCCAGGTCTGAGGGCATGTTGAAGGTGCCGTACATCGGCCCGATGATGTTGACGCGCGGCTTCCCGCCATCCTTCGGCGCGCGCGCCGCCGGTACTTTCTTCGGCCCGAACTGCGTCCACAACCATGTCAGCGCCCGGTCGCCCGCCTGCCATTGATCCTCGTCGATCGTGCGCGGCAGGAACCGCTGGATATTGGTGCCCTCCGGCGTCACGCCGCCACCGATCATCTCGGCGATCGATCCGGTGACGACCACGGCCGGCAGATCGGGATCGAGCGTTTTCCATGCGCGCCTCATCGCGCCCTCGGTCCCGTCGCGGCCCAGTTCCTGCTCACCGAGCCCCGTGACGACTATCGGCAACTCATGCGGCGGCAACGCGTCGGTATAATGCAGCACCGATGTGACGGGCAGGTTCTCGCACCCCACCGGGCCATCGATGATGACCTGCAATCCCTTGATCGCGGTGAATGCGTACACCGCGCCCCAATATCCGCCCGCGCGATCGTGATCGATGATCAGGGTCATACGCCCACGCTTTCTTCCGCCTTGGCGGCGGCGATGCGCTTGGCGGCGAACTTGGCCTTAAACTCGGGCCGGTCGACCGGCGTCGTTTCCCATTGCCCGGCGGTCGGGCCCACGCCCACCCCCTCGAAGAACGCGGTCATCCGCTCGAACCGGTGCCGGTTGGCGAGAGCGGCACCCACGACCATCGCCAGGCTACCCGCCCCAGCCGGCCCCATCAGTGGCCGCGCCGAGATAAGATTGGTGAAATATAACGCCGGGATCGAACGCTGCTTGGCATATTGAACGACGGGCGTTGTACCGATCGCCAAATCAGGGCCGAATTCCTCGACCGCGGCAATGTCCTGTTCCAGGCTGGCGCGATACTGGACGCGGGCACCATGCGCCTCCAGCCA
This sequence comes from Sphingomonas sp. Leaf339, assembly GCF_001426195.1. Lineage (GTDB taxonomy): Bacteria > Pseudomonadota > Alphaproteobacteria > Sphingomonadales > Sphingomonadaceae > Sphingomonas. The sequence continues at coordinate 116,914 of NZ_LMRS01000056.1, forward strand.
GGCACGATCCGGATCGGACCATACCGTGCGTGGGCAAGCCGTGCCGACATAGGGAACATCGGCGCCGCTCTCGATCAGCAACCGCGCGACGAGCAGCTCGGACCCTTCATAACCGGACACCGTGACACGTCCCGAGATGGGGCGGGCGGCCAGCGCACCGCGAATGGCGGGGATGAAACGGTTCTTGGCCGCATCGACCTTGTCCTGCGCGATCCCGCATGCCGCGCCGATCGCGTCGAGCCAGGCCGCCGTACCGTCCGCGCCGACCGGGGCCGATCCCACTACCGACCGGCCTGCCGCCTCGAACTCGCGGATGCTGGCGGTGTAGAACGGATGGATCGCACCCACGACAGCACCGTCCAGCGCCTGATACAGTTCCCGCCATTCGCGCGTTGGCACGACCGGCCCGGCGGCAAGGCCCAACGGTTCCAGCATCAGGCCGATACCCGGCGGATCGGCAGGAAACATCTCACCCAGCAGCGTTACGGTCGGGCGATCGACGCGATTGGCGGGCGCCGCGACCGGACCGACTTCTGCCTCCCGCCGTGCATAGGCGAGCATCGCTCCGGCCAGCACGTCCTTCGCCTCGGCATGGGTCGGCACGCCGAAACCTGGCACATCGATACCGATCACGCGTACGCCGTTGATCTGGTCGGGCAGCAGTTGCAGCGGCACGCCCGACGCGGTCGGCACGCACAAATTGGTGACGATGATGGTGTCGTATAGCGCCGGATCGGCCAGCCCCTCGACCGCCTCCTTGATATCCTCGAACAGCTTGCCGGTGACGAGCGTCTCGGACGAGAACGGCACATAGCCGACGCTGCGTTTCGCGCCATAGAAGTGCGAGGTGAAGGTCAGGCCATAAACGCAGCATGCCGATCCCGACAGCACCGTCGCCGTGCGCCGCATGCGCAGGCCGACGCGCAGGCTGCCAAACGCGGGGCACATCGACTGCGGCTGGTCGTGCGGGCCCTTGGGGTAGTCCGCTGCATACCGATCGAGCACATCAGACTTGCCAGCGGTGATCGCGGCGGCGCGCAGCGTGTCCTTCGATCCACAACCGCCTTCCTCGACCCCCTTCGACGCCGGCGGGACGTTCGTGATCAGAACATCGCGCTGCCGTGCTGCCGCACCGCCAGCCAGTGACTGATCCCCGTCTTGCCGGGGAGGATCGAGAACGACCTCAGACGGCATCGTACACGACTTCCAGCGTCGGCTTGGTCACATAGGCCGCACCGCGCATGTCGGCCTGCGTCGCCGGCCTCAATGTATAGTCGGCGCCCGTCACATCCGCGCTGAACAGTCCCAGCAACCCATCCTGATCGAGCGGCGTCGGCCGCAGCGGCGGCGCCTCGGCGACGTTCACTGCCAGTTCCTCGAATAGCGATGCCCATTGCCCACCGGGTTTGCCGATAATCTGGTAATTCGCCGATTTCTTGCGGATGTCCTCGTTCGCCGGGATCGCGGTCAGCACCGGGATACCGACAGCGGCGGCGAACGCGTTTGCCTCGCCCGTGCCGTCGTCCTTGTTCAGGATCATGCCGGCAACGCCGACATTGCCGCCCATCTTGCGGAAATATTCGACCGCCTTGCAGACGTTGTTCGCGACATAGAGCGATTGCAGGTCGTTCGACGCGACGACGATCACCTTCTGGCACATGTCCCGCGCGATTGGCAGGCCGAAGCCGCCGCACACCACATCGCCCAGGAAATCGAGCAGCACGTAATCGAAGCCCCATTCGTGGAACCCCAGCTTCTCCAACGTCTCGAACCCGTGGATGATGCCGCGCCCGCCGCATCCGCGCCCGACCTCTGGCCCGCCTAATTCCATCGCGAATACGCCATCGCGCTGGAAGCAGACGTCCTCGATCCCGATCTCTTCGCCAGCCAGCTTCTTTTTCGAACTGGTTTCGATGATCGTCGGTGTCGATTTTCCGCCGAACAGCAGGCTGGTGGTATCGCTTTTCGGATCACAGCCGATCAGCAGCACGCGCTTGCCCTGTTGCGCCATCATGTAGCTGAGATTCGCAAGGGCGAACGACTTGCCGCTGCCGCCTTTGCCATAGATCGCGATGATCTGTGTTTCCTTCGTGACCGGCCCCGTCGGCACCGGATCCGGCTCGTGCGACGCTTCCTCGCGGAGCGCGCCGAGGTCGAACATGCTCATATCGCTCTCCAATCGAGGACCATCTTCAGACACACCGGGTCGGTGAAGGCTTGTGGATAGGCATCGCCCGCCACCGCTGCAGGACGGACATGACTGATAAGCCCATCCAGATGGAGCAGCCCGGTATCGATGAGCGCCAGGACCGCAGCGATATCGGCCGGCGAGAATTCGGCCGCGATCCGTAACCGCGCCTCGCGCATGAACGCCGGCGGAAACGCAAACGACAGGCGATCGTAAAATCCGGCCAGGACGACCTCGCCGCCCTTTGCCAATCGGTCGAAAGCGAGATCAAGAACATCGGACGCCCCGCTGGCATCGCAGATCACACTGTAATCCCGACGCGGATCATCAGCCGGATCAATTACCTGATAACCAACCCCGTCACGGCGATCCGGATTGGTTTCCCAGACGGTCGGGATACTACCATCACAAGCAACGGCGATCCGCGCGATCAACCGGCCGAGTATGCCATGGCCGACGATCAGATCAGGTACGCCGCCGATCGTGATCGCGTGATGCGCCGTCGCCGCCAGTGCCAGCAGGATGCCGTCGCGACCCAGCGATTCGCGGATCGGAATGGCGCGGGCGGCGGGCAGGATGACATGGCGGGCCGAACCACCGAACAATCCGCGAGCGCCTTGATAGCAATTGGCGCCGGGCACGAACACCCACTCTCCGATCCGCGACCTGGCATCGATCCCGGCATCGATCCCGGCATCGATGATCCGGCCTACCGATTCGTATCCTGGCACCAGCGGGTATCCCATACCCGGGAAGCTCGGCATCCTGCCTGTCCACAGCATCTTCTCGGTGCCAGAAGAAATGCCGCTCCAGTCGACTTCGACGAGGACATGGTCGGCGGCCATCGGCATCAGCGCCAGCTTTCGCAGCGCCAATTTCTCCGGTGCCTCCAGTATGACCGCTACCGCGTCCACACGCCCATCTCCCCAACCACAAGCCATATGACGCTGTGTTATCCGTAATCTTATCTGGACGTTTTATATTGTCAAATTATTTGGACAGTGTCGTTTTCGCGGTGATGACACGGGCCGTGATCGGCATCGTAGTTGGTCGATGTTGAATGTGGGAAAAGCCCGCTTCAGACAGCATGGCGCTGATCTCATCGGCACGGCGCGGACGGCCGGAGCCCATCGCCAGCAGATAGAATCCGAAATAGGCATCGCCGGCCGGCTCCGCGCCGCGCGTGTCCGCCATCGGCTCAGCGATAAACAGCGTACCGCCCGGCGCTAACGCCCGATTGATCTGGCGCAACAGCGTCATCGCGGAGGCATCGTCGTGATCGTGCAGTACGCGGATCAACGAAATGATGTCGTATCCGGTCGGCAGGGGATCGCGCAGGAAATCACCACCATATATCCGCGTCCGAGCAGACAGACCCGCCGAGTCGAATCGATCGCGCGCGCGATCGCCAACGGCGGGCAGATCGAACAGGGCGAGTTTCAGCGCCGGTACACGCGCTCCCACCGCCTGCAGGAATGCCCCCTCGCCACCACCGACATCCAGCAACCGCTGGTGCCGATGGAAGGGGTAGGCGTCGATGGCCTGCGTCGCCACCATCGGCTGCGACGCCGCCATCAGGGCCGAATACGCCGCGACCGAGCCGGCATCACCCCGCCCCGAATCCTCCGCATAGTGCCACAGACCGGACAAAGCTCCGCCGCCGCCACCCCGCCGTAGCAACGCGACCGGATCGGCAAGATCGGCATAGAGCAGGCGATGATGCGCCACCATCTCGGCAATTCCGCGATTGCCGCGCAACGCCGCGCCCTCGCTGCCCAGCACCCATTGGTCGCCCAGCCGCTCGACCAGCCCCAGTGCCGCCGCCCCCCGCAACAGGCGGTCCGCGCCCGGCAGCGGCAGGTCGATCCGCGCGGCAATAGTCGCCGTGTCCAGCGCTCCTTCCGCTAGCACTCCCAGCAACCCGGTCTCGATGCACGCGGACAGGATTTGTGAATAGGTGAAGCCAGCCACCATATCGAACAACGTTCGCGCCCGTCGCCGGGCGATCGGCCGGGTCAGGGGAAAGCGCGTCGCGAACCGTTGAAATCCAGGCGACGACAGGCAGCGGTTCCGCCAGGTGATCCATCGGCCGCGCCATCCGAAATTTCTGTCTGTAGACGAAACCATATGTCCAGTTGTCTGGACACATGCTAGCGTCAGGTCAACGGAGGATGCGAACGCATGCCGGACGAACGCGTGGTCGTGATCGGTGGGGGAGTCGGCGGATTGGTCAGCGCCGCCTTGCTTGCCGCGCGCGGTTGCGAAGTGACGCTGGTAGAGGCGGCGGCGGGGCCGGGTGGCAAGCTACGCGCCGTGATGGTCGATGGCCGGCCGATCGACGGCGGTCCAACCGTCTTTACTCTGCGTGACGTATTCGAGGATATTTTCGCCGATTGCGACGCATCGCTCGCCGACCAGTTGACGATGCGGCCAGCCATCAAGCTCGCTCGCCATGCTTGGGGCGATGCCCAGCTCGATCTTTTTGCTGATCCTGACTGCAACGAGGCCGCGATCGGCGACTTCGCCGGCGCGGCCGACGCGCGGGGCTATCGCGCCTTCCGGGCCGAGGCGAAACGTCTGTTCGACGCCCTCGATGGTCCGTTCCTGCACAACACGAAGACCGATCCGATCACGCTTGGCTGGCGGATGGGCGCGCGAGGCTTCGGCGATTATTGCACACTCAGGCCCTACACATCGCTGTGGAGCGCGCTCGGCGGCTATTTCGGCGACGCCCGATTGCGACAATTATTCGGCCGCTACGCCACCTATTGCGGCTCGTCTCCTTTCCGTTGTCCCGCCACGCTGATGCTGATCGCGCATGTCGAGGCGAGCGGCGTGTGGCTGATCGATGGCGGCATGCACCGGCTGGCACAGGCACTCGAGGCGCTAGGCCGACGCCACGGCGTACGCTTTCGCTACGGCACGCCGGTCCGCGATATCCTCGTTGAACATGGTCGCGCCGCTGGCGTCACTCTGGCAACCGGCGAACGGATCGGCGCGAGTGCCGTGGTCTGCAACGCCGATCCTGCCGCGATCGGCGCCGGCGTCTTCGGGCACGCGTCCCGGCGGGCCGCCGCTTCTGTCAAACCGCAACGCCGCTCACTCAGCGCCATGGTCTGGACCGCGCAGGCGAAGGCATCAGGCTTTTCGCTCGCACGCCACAATGTCTTCTTTTCTCCCGATTACGCCGCCGAGTTCGCCGCGCTTGCCGCCGGACAACTCGCGGACGCACCCAGCGTGTACGTCTGCGCGCAGGATCGCGACGACACCGGCAACACGCCATCCGGCGACGAGCGGGTGCAGATCATCGTCAACGCACCACCCACCGGCGACGGCGCCGGCTTTACCCCAGCGGAGATCGACACATGCAGACGGCGAATGCTGGACGGCGTTTCGCGGGCGGGACTTTCGCTCGATCTGGCGCCGTCATCGGTGTTGACGACACCGGTCGATTTCGCGGCGATGTTTCCGTCGACGGGTGGAGCCCTTTATGGACCGGCCTCGCACGGGTGGGCGGCCTCCTTCCGCCGGCAGGGCAGCCGGACACGGATCCCTGGGCTCTATTGCGCGGGCGGGAGCACCCACCCCGGCGCGGGCGTCCCGATGGCGGCGCTTTCCGGCCGACTAGCCGCCGCCTGCCTGCTCAGGGACCGCGCTTCGACGTCGCGGTCCGTCCGAACGGTTATGCCTGGTGGTATATCGACGCGACCAGCGCAGACGGTGCCTACGGGCTGACCATCATCGCCTTCATCGGCAGCGTCTTTTCCCCCTATTACAAGCTCAGCGGCCGTCGCCGACCCGACAATCACTGTGCGATCAACGTCTCGCTCAGTGGCCCGCGCGCCAACGCCTGGGCGATGACCGAGCGTCCCGCCTCCCGCGTCGATCGCGGCGCTGATCATTTCACCGTCGGCCCCAGCGGCCTGTCGTGGGACGGCGACACGCTGGTGATCGAGATCGACGAGATTTCCGCGCCGCTGCCGTACCGGGTGCGCGGCACGGTGCGCGTGTCACCGGAGATGATCGGCACCACCGCCTTCGCGCTCGATCCCGCCGGTAAGCATCGCTGGCATCCGGTCGCGCCGCGCGCCCGCGTCTCGGTCGAGATGACGCATCCCAGCGTGCGCTGGTCCGGCGACGGATATTTCGATTCGAATTTTGGTGACGAGCCGCTGGAGGACGGGTTCGACGACTGGCACTGGTCGCGCGCGCATCTGAAAAACGATGTCGCCGTGCTGTACGAGGGTCGCCGGCATGACGGTACGCCATTCGATCTCGCGCTGAAATTCGATCGACAAGGGCGCTGGCACGATGTCGTACAGCCCGCCGCCGCCAGCTTGCCCCGCACCGGCTGGCTGGTGAAGCGCGCCACCCGCGCCGACGCCGGCCACGCCCCCCGTGTCATCAAGACATGGATCGATGCACCCTTCTACGCCCGCACTGCGCTCGCGACCCGGCTGTTCGGCGAAGACGTCGCGGCAGTGCATGAAAGCCTGTCGCTTGGGCGCTTTCGCTCACCGATCATCCAGTCGATGCTCCCCTACCGGATGCCGCGCGCGTTCTGGTAAGGGCGGGGGCTCCTGGTCCTTGGCGATCGCGCGATTGACCGACACCAGTTGCCAGATGCCGAACACGATCGCCGGCACGCCGACGATCGCCATGTCGAGCAGTCCGAAATACCAGTTGCTCATCTGCGATCCTCCACGAACCGCCGGATGATTGCCGCGACCTCGCCCGGCCGCTCTTCATGCGCCAGATGACCCAATCCGGCGAGCGGCATCACTCGTCCGTCCCCGACCATCGCCGCCGCGGTTTGCGCAGTGGCGATCGGGATCGCGGTGTCGCCCTCGCCGTGCACCAGCAGCAACGGCGTCGACAATCGTGACAGGTCACGGCGCAGCGCCTCCAGATTCCAGTCGGCCATCATCGTGATCGCTCCCGCGCAATGCCCCGACGTCGCGAACAATCGTTGGTAGTACCGCACCCCTTCTGCATCGATGCGCGACCCGGTACTGCGTGCCAGGAAACGACCGGTTTCCCCCGATCGCCGCGCCATCTGCGCAAAAAGATGCGGGGCGAGCGGATTGACGAACAGCGCACGCGCGAGCGCCGGGAAGAGCTGCGCGGCGAGGCCGGGAAACGGCAGCAACGCGGCATCCAGGCCGACCAGCGCCGCAGGCTTCGCCAGTCCATCGATCGCCATGCGAATCATGATCGCCGCGCCGGCGGAATGGCCGACGACCACGTCCGGCACTTGTGCCATCACGCGCAGCAGATCGGCGAGCGACCGCGCGATCGCCGGCATCGACAGGCCGCCGATCGGTCGCCCTGTCGTAAAGCCATGTCCCGGCAGATCGGGCGCGATGATCGTAAAATCCGCCGCCAGCAACGGCGCCAGCGCCCGCCAGCTATGCGTCGCCGCCCCCGTACCATGAAGCAACAGCAATACCGGGCCATCGCCCCATGTCTGAACATGCCAGCGCAGGTGTCCGGCATCGACGAAGCGGCTGTGCGCCCGGTTCGGCCAGTCGCGCCCCTCCACGTCCCAGCGCGGCGCGGCGCTCATCCGGCTTGCGCCGCGCGGACCGCCGCATGCATCGTTGCCGCGTCGGCACGCGGCAGCGGCAGATAACGCGCTCGCATCGCCGCGGCGAGCGCCGCGCCCTCCGATCGTGGTCGCGCCGAGATATCGACGAACGCCGCCGCGATGCCCGCCGCCCCGATCGCGCGCGCCGCCGCTTCCGCATCGGCCTCCGCCAAGGCACGCACCGCGGTGCCATCGGCGGCGATGTTGGCGCGGCCATCGGTCAGCAGGACGATGAACGGCGTCCGCCCACGCGCCCGCGCATGCTCCGCCAATTCGCGCGCCGCGTTCATCCCCGCCGCGAGCGGTGTCCCGCCACCGCCCGGCAGTTCGGCGAGCGAACGCCGCGCCCGGACCAGCGACCGCGTCGGCGGCAGCAACAACTCCGCTGACACACCACGAAACGCGACCAGCGCCACCTCGGCCCGCTTCACATATGCTTCGGCGAGCAACAGCTCCACCGCGCCCTTGGCCTCCGCCAGCCGAGCCAGCGCGGACGAGCCGGACGCATCGACCGCAAAGATCGTCAGCGCCTGTGCCCGCGTCTCGAACCGCCGAATGCGCAAGTCATCGCGGCGGATTTTTACACCCGTACCGTCGCGCAATCGCTGCCAAGGTGCCGCCGCGCGCAGTGTATCGATCAGGCTCAACCGACGCCCGCCGCCGGGCATGCCGGCCCGCGCACCCATCGGCCGCCCCCGTGCGCCGGACGCCCGCCGCTCGCCGGCCCCGCTGGCCCGTGTCGTTTTGCGCCCGCGCCCGGCGGCGATGCGTGCGAGAATATCCTTCGGCAACGCGGCCAGCGCCGCCGCCAGGACGATGTCGTCGAGCGCACCCGGTTCGCCCCGCTCCTGTTCGCCAGCATCGGAGTCCGGCGGCGGTGGCGCATCCGGCGGGGACTCGTCAGCCGGGGCTGGCATCCGCATGGCCCGCGGACCCAGCACCAGCCGCGCGGCCAGCGCCACGTCCTCCGCCACCATCCCGTCGCGGCCCGCCCATTGGGCCAAAGCCCGCGCCACCTTCAGCGCAAACAGCGAAGCCCGCGCCGAATCGATACCCAACGCGGCCGCGGTGGCGACCAGCGCTTCGGCAGCGTCCGCCTCCGTTGTAGGCGAAGGATCGGCAGCCGAAATGTCCGGCGACGGTCCGTTATCATCCCGCGGCCTACCAGCGTCCGCCAAATCCACTTGAAACGCCAACCGTTCGATCAACGCCGCCGGCGGCCGTTCGTCAGGCTCGATGCCATCGTCGAGCGCCACCACCACGAACCGAGAGGGCCCCGTATCGATCGCCCCCGCCAGCCGCCCCGCCATCGCATCTGACAGTCGTTCGGCCATTGGCAACACCACGATCCCGCCATCCGCCTCAGCTAGCAGACCGCTCTGTGCCACCGCTCTGCCTAGCGCCAGCGTCGCGGTCAGGTCGATCCCGCCCAGCAATCGTTCGTCATCGATATGCGACGGCACTCGCCGCAGCGGCTCACCGGGCATTCCATCACGCAACGCCGCGATCACCGCATCGCGTAACGCACCGCCGCCGCGCAGGACCATGCCTCCCAGCCCCGGATCGATCGCGCACAATCGCGCGGCCATCAAGGCATCCTGAAGCGCGTCGGGCACCAGTCGATCGGACGACGCCTCGCCCGCCCCACTCACGCCGCCGCGTCCTCCAATGCCAGATCGTCCAGCGCCCGTTCGATTCGGGCGGTCGAACCGGTTTCGTCCAGCACGTTGCGGCGCAGTCGGTGGCGCAGCGCCATCGGCGCCACCGTCGCGATATGATCGGCCGTCACCACCGTCGCGCCATCCAACGCTGCCAGCGCCCGCGCCGATCGCATCAGCGTCAGCTCGCCGCGCAGTCCGTCCGCCCCCACCGCCATGCACAGCCGTGCCGCGAAGGTTAGCGCTGCATCCGGCACCGTCACCGCCGCCAATGCCGCCCGCCCCCGCGCGATCTGCTTCAACGTCTTGCGCTGCGCGCGCCGCCACGTTTCGGCGAAGACATCGGGCGCACGTTCGAATGCGTCGCAGCGTTTCAGTATCTCGACCCGCTGTTTCAGATCCTGCGGTGTGCGCACTTCGACCGACAGTCCGAACCGGTCGAGCAATTGCGGTCGCAACTCCCCTTCCTCCGGATTGCCGCTGCCCACCAGCACGAACCGCGCCGGATGCCGTACGCTGAGCCCCTCGCGCTCGACGACGTTCTCGCCCGACGCCGCGACGTCGAGCAGCAGGTCGACGATATGATCCTCCAGCAGGTTGACCTCGTCGATATACAGGAAGCCACCATGCGCGCGCGCCAGCAGCCCCGGCTCGAACGCTTTCACCCCGGCCCCCAGCGCCCGTTCCAGATCGAGCGCACCGACCACCCGGTCCTCGGTCGCGCCTAGCGGCAGATCGACGAACGGTACCGCGACATTACCCTTGCGCACCGTGCCGTCCTGATACCCCGCGTCCGCCGCCGGGACCGGCGGCAACAACGCCGCCAACGCGCGCACCGCGGTCGACTTGCCGGTGCCGCGATCGCCGAACACCATCACGCCACCCACCGACGCGTCCACCGCCGCGATCAGCAACGCCCGCTTCATCTCGTCCTGACCGACGATCGCACAAAAGGGGAAGGACATCCGCATGGACAAGGTGTACCATGCGTTGGACACTTCACAAGATGGACACCGTCTTGCCTTCTACGCCAGTCATCGTCGCCGCCGCCGTTGCCCTGTTCCTTGGGGGGTTCGGCGGTTTGATGACCCCGATCGGGCGCTGGTATGGTGATCTGCGCAAACCCACGCTCCAGCCACCCAACTGGCTGTTCGGCCCGGCCTGGACCATCATCCTCGGGCTGGCCGCGTGGTCGGCGGTGATCGCCTGGAACGCCGCGCCCGACCAAGCGGCGCGGACCAATGTGGTGATCCTGTTCGCGACCAATGCGGTGCTGCACGCCCTCTGGAGCCCCCTCTTTTTTCGTGCGCGCCGACCAGACTGGGCGTTGATCGAGGTGGTGTTCCTGTGGGCATCGCTCGTCGCGCTGGTCGTCGGGCTCTGGCCGATCTCACCCTTCGCCAGCCTGCTCATCGTTCCCTATCTGCTCTGGGTCAGCTTCGCCGCGTGGCTCAACAGCGCCATCGTTCGCCTCAACCGTCCATTCGACTGACCCCATGACGCGGGGGGTAGCCCGCGCCGACAGGATATGGAGATTCCGCCATGCCGACCTTTCAGGACACCGTAGCGCTCCCGACCATCCCCGATATCCGGCGGATCGACACCAGCGACCTGAATTGGGCTTTGGCGGAAGGGTGGAAAGATTTTCAGGAAAAACGTGGCGACCTGTTATTCATCGGACTGCTCTATCCGATGATCTGTCTGATCGCGGTGGTGATGACCTTCAACGATCCCTTGTTGCCGCTGTTCTTTCCGCTGGTGGCGGGACTGTCGATCGCCGGTCCGGCAGTCGCCTCCGGCTTCTATGAACTCGCCCGCCGCCGCGAAGAGGGTCGCGACTCGAGCTGGTGGCACTTTCTCGATCCCCTGAACGGGCGCAGCCGCACGCCGTTGGCGATGCTGACCGCCGGACTCGCCGTGCTGTTCGTCGGCTGGCTGATCGTGGCCTACGCGATCTACGGCGCGACGTTCGGCGTCGATGCGCCGCTCGACATTGCCGCGTTCTTGGCTCGCGTCTTCACGACGGAAGCCGGCTGGATGATGATCGTCGTCGGCAACCTCGTCGGGGCGGCTTTCGCGATCGCGACGCTGGTCTTCACCTGGGTGTCGTTCCCGATGGTCGTCGACAAGCCGGTCGATGCCGGCGTTGCCGTCCGCACCTCGATCGCCGCCGTCAGCAAGAACCCGCGCGAGGCATTCGGCTGGGGCTTGCGCGTTGCCGGCCTGCTGCTGCTCGGCCTGATCCCGGCCGCAATCGGGCTGGCGGTGGTGTTGCCATGGCTCGGCTATTCGACCTGGCACCTCTACACGCGCGTCGTCGTCCGGTGAACAGCCGACGACGGCAGTGCGTGATAATTCGCGAAGGTGCTGCGACGCCACGTTTCCTAACCAAAGCGCTTGGCTAAAGAAAAACGCGATGATCCGAGCCTTGCTATACCCACCTTGGAGTGATCGCAGCGGCTAATCTTGAGTGCACCGATGACCGTACGACCCACCCCTTATCGAGCTTCACTAATGGTGTGCGTGATGCTCGAAATGGGTGCGACGATCTTTTAACCTTCAGCCTTCGCCTACCTTGAAGAAGACAATATGCAATATGCCAGCACGGGAATGCCGACGAAAACGATTAAAAGGAAAAGGTTGAGCTCCATGATTCGACCAAGCCAACCTTGCGATTCACCATTCTCCTCTTGAATGCTGGCACCGATGGGCTCCTCAATGATTTCCACATCGAATCTATTCGAGAAAAAATGTTGTGGCCTCATTTGCAGTAACGGCATCGACCCAGTCTTGTTATCCTGTCGATCGATGTCGTTTGGACGCAATTCTTCGAATTTTGAAGTTTCGTTTTCCACGCAATAGTTTCCAGTTACTCGAGATCATGGGCATGCAGAACGCATCCCAAAGGTCAGATCGAATAAAGCCCGAACTCAAACGGCAATGGCCGCGAGCTCGGGCTAACCGCGTGCGGCGAGTTGGCCGGCGTGGTCGCGAAAACGCTTGTATGTCGCAGGAGCGTACATGGAAGTAACATCGTGGACGCGCGGTAGAATGTCAACGCGCACAAATTTTCTGCAGCTGTGTTGACCTGGTGCGGCGAAACATTAGCTTGAATAGGCGGGCCGGGCCCCTCTGGCGGTCGTCTTCAGGACGAACGTGATGTCGGACCGCATCGGGTTAGCTCGATGTTTAGGCCTGGCCTGTTTGCCTGCTTTCATCGCGATTGATCCGATCTTTCAATCTTTGGTTGGAGAGCGGCTTTGCATGTAATTTCTCAAAAATTGATCCGGCGGCACGCGCGGCTGGACGAACAGATCCGCATCGAGATGACACGACGCAGGCCCGACACCTTGCTACTTTTCCGGCTGAAACGGTTGCGCCTCCACGTGAAGGATCGGTTGCACGCGCGCATCTGACCGGTGCGATGCAGTGAACAGACGCGCTGCGCCCTCATCACAAAAACATCGTCCGCAACGATCACCTTTACCGATCAGAATGGATCGGAAGGGTAAAATGGAGAGCGAATATGGCTTATGTTCTAACCGCCGGTCTCATGCTTGCGGCCACCGGTGCTGCCCTTGGCATGACCGTGGATCACCAAAAAGAAGTGGATCACCATACCGGTCCGGTCGCCGTCAAATATCGTGGCGATGTCGTCATCACCCACAAACAGATAGGGGCAGCGGTGCCCGGTGGGCGAGCGTCGTCGTTACGTTGCGAGTGGGCGGCAAGCATGTCGATCGAGCGCCATGCGATCGCTGCTTCGGGCACCAGATTGGTGCGCAGCATGGATAGCGAACCCGTCGTGTCGGGCACGCGACCCGGCTGGTGCATAGGCAATCATCGTAGCATCGCGAAAGAGGTCGCCGCAAAGGCTGCCGACATGCAACAGCATTTGACGACGCTGGCCCGAGAAGACGAGCGGGTGCTGCATGTCGAGCTTGACCGGATCCACGGCCCGCAGCGGGCTGGATGATCCGGCGATGCCAATGGGCGGGCGTGTTCGGTGCCGCAAGTTGCGGTCTGATCACGCCCGCATTTGCACAGGATGCCCGGCCGGTAACATTGGAAGTAATGAGCGAGGAGGAGCGGCGCGGCTTGAGTTGGAGTGAGGGGCGCGCTGCAATGGCAGGCGGTCTTCGCGTCTCGCTGGGACAGTTTGATGCGTCGGCGCGAACGGTGACGCTTCGGAAGAGCGTGCGACATGACGGCGCCGATGCAGTCGTCGACATCTTGGTGGGAACCGGCTGGAACCTCGGTGCCGTGCAGTTACGAACCAATGCCGCAGGGCATGTTTTTGCAGGAGCGCTGCGGCCGATGGACTATGTCGAGGCGGATGTATCGGCGAGCTATGCCTATGGGCCGCTCTACGTCACCATCGGTGCGATCGGCGCGCCGTCGCAGCGTTCGATCGGCGGCAGCAACGTTCATTTCTATGCGAACGCCAATGCCGGCATCCCCGGTACGCCCTTCACAATGCTTGCGGAAATCGGCCACTCGTCCGGTAAAGTCCGCGACGCCGTTCGGGCGGCGCGGCTTCGTCCGGGCGGCGATTACAGTAACTGGCGGCTTGGCCTCCAGCATCGTCACGCCCGTTTGACGATCGGCGTCGATTACATCGGAACCGATGTTTCCCGCTCTGACATCGCCAACAGATTCGCCGATCAGCCCAACTCAGGCGACAGGATCATAGGGCGGGTGCAGATTTTGTTCTGATCTCTTTTCTTTTTGGCCTCCGGCGCTGAACGGCGTTACGTCCTGCCCAGCGAGGCTTTTATAGCTTGTCGAAAGCTTGTGATAACACGGCTTTGCAACAGCATTAACACGTCGCTTGCACGACAAGTGCCCGAGAGAAATGATGGTGCCGCTTACAGGACTCGAACCTGTGACCCCCGCATTACGAAGGCTACTCAAGTAAAATCGATAGACGTTATATTTCAGTGGCTTAAGCGGGTATAACGAGCAACCCTCCGCACCGTCCCAGCCACTTCCCAATTTTAGCAGGTACCGCATCTCTGCGGCTTCCTAGCCAAAGCACTTTGCAGTGGGAAAATGCGATAAACCGACCTGTGCTATACCTGCGTCCGCGTTACCGCAGGGGTCGATGATGGCCGCGTACGTGACGGTCAAAGCAATCCCTCAAAGGGCATCCTTTATGGCGTTCGTGGTGTTCAAAATGGGCGCCTTCTGCATCGATCTGCCCGTTTACCCTCACGCCACCGCCGCATTCAATGCACCGCATCCGCCGACGGCGCGGCATTTGAACTGCAAGGTCGATGGCGATCGTCTGCCAACGATCGTTAGCCCAAAGCTCGCATACAGTTGATCTGGCCATCCTCGATTATCGATACAGCTCGCGGCCGAATCGAGAGAGCCCGCACATTCCTCTACATCGGCGGTATCAAGGTAGCCATCGCCGCAAAAATGACCTCAACGGTAAGGTGCAAACGGTTGTGCTGACACTCCTGTTAGCATAAATCAACGACTCTGAACCAAAACCCGGTAGTAGCGGTTCGGGAGCTTCATCGCATGGAACTGGCACAGATGGGTCAAGCTGCAGTGAACCGTGACATTTCAATCGCGCTGATGCACCTGCGTGCTGCGCTCGACATTCTTGATGACAGCGAACAAGCGATTGCGGCGGCGAACCTGGATCATGTGATCCAGCTGCTCGACCTTAAATCGCCTGGTGATCAATCGGGTTCGCAATAGCTGACATCAGTCGCTCGACCTTGATTATGCCAAGGTGGGACAGCTGAATGGCAGTCCCAGTTGAAGCAGCGGCCTGCAAGAGATCGCGCTGGCGCAATGCCTGCACCCAGCGCGTCGTCGTATCGTGCTTCAGCCCGATGGAGTCGGCGATGTCGTCCACCGTCACGATGCGACCCTCGGCTTCCGCTAGATATGCCTGGATCAGTATCGCGCCGACAAAATCACAAAACAGGTCGGTGCCTAATTCCTGCATGCGAAGCAGGTACAAATGACGGACGCGCAAGGCTGCTTTCCACATCCCGAGTGGGGTCGCAACCGGCGTCTGTTGATCCTCCCATGCTAGCGTGGTGACCAGATCGTCGGTGCCTTCAATAGGCGAAACCAGAAGATCGGCCTCGATGAAGGTACCATCGGGACGATGATATCGCTTTCGCAGCCGCCTTGGCCCTGTTCGATCCGACAGGCTTTGCAACATTTCGGCGCTTTTCGGTATATCGGCTGCCACCGTAATCGACTGATAAGACACGCCGACCAAATCACTCTCACGTCGCTGCAACAGCGCGCAGAATCCGGCATCGACGCTTTTGATGATACCTGAATTAGTCGACACGCAGTGAGCGGTAGGCATGATTTTCCTCGATTTGCCCGCACCTTATCGCAGATTAACTTTCTGTCTCCAACATTCAAAATGCATCAATCACCGCAACTATGCTTTCAGTCTCATAGTGAAAAGCGCAGTCCCCGGAGACTGATCAGGGCTCGCAGCTGCTCTGTCCGTCCAAGCAAAGCCAGGATTTCCCATATTTTTCAGAAATTTAATCGCCGCCAAATCTCACGACTTTTCGCTTTGCACTCGTCAGGTGTAATCACGATGACTGGCCCGATTACCTTAATGTATGCAAGACCGACGCTTGAGCAGTCACACAATTGTTGAGAAAATACGCTCATTTTTTGTCAACCTGAGCGACCTATTGGCTTACCGCTAGCGGAGGCAGAATTGCACAAACTCATCAACCATAACCAAGAGCGCATCATTGAGGTACAGCTTACGGGGCTTTGCTCGATGGAAGAGTTTCGTATTTTTACCGACGAGCTGCGGGCAGCAATCGCGTCCTTTCCGCCTGGCGATCAGCAACCGGCCACGCTCTACGACTTCACCGATGCGACGATCCAGACTCAGGAGGTTGTTGCCGCCATGAAGGCCTTGGCCGAACACCCCGCGATGATTCATCGCCGGGTTGCCATGTACACCGAGGGGGTGCTGGCTCGCCGACAGGCACTCCGCATTTCAGAAAACCGAGAGAACATGCGTGTCTTTAAAAGTCGTGTCGAGGCTATCGAATGGCTGAAAACAGTTTGATTCATCCGGCTTCAAATACCTTTTACGACCTGCAAGAGTTAGCAACTCCGCAAGAACCCCGTCATATTCCAGTGCGTGGCTGATGCTACATGCCTCTAAATAATTTTCGCCTGTGCGATCAACGTTTCTACGTCATTTATAGCAGGTAGATCATTCTAGTAATTTAAATGGAATACCGGAGGGGTTTGATACCAATATGTCGAATCATTTGTATCTGACGCATTAAAGCCAGAACATTTCATATCACGATCACGTCTTGCCAGCTGGTAGAGGCAAAGGTGCAACTGTTTTGGGGAAGCTAAAGTGTCACTGACAACAGATCAGGCTCGCCTCATAACCCAGAGCTATGCTCTCGTCCTGGAATGCCCTCGCCGCTACTCAGAACTTTTTTACCATCGGCTGTTTATTCAGCACCCTTTCGCTCGAGCACTCTTCCCCGACGACATTACTCATCAAATTGCAGTTTTCGCCAAAACGATCGACGCGCTGATCGTTAATGTTTCTACTTTGGATCGGTTAGGCCCGACGTTAGCAGACTTAGCCGTAAGGCATGCCAAATATGGCGTACAACCCTATCACTATGAAATGGTCGGGACAGTTTTAATCAATATATTTGAAGAATTATTAGGCATCGCCTTCACCCCTGAAGTCCGAACAGCGTGGGAAGTATTATATCTTCAAACTGCGGTCGTTATGATCGATAAGGCATATCCTAACGCTAACTTAGCGTAGTCGATGGCCACGGCCTGACAATGACCGTCTTGACGCGACGATCGCATATCGTGGCAGTCAAACGACATCGGGTTCGATTTTGGCATTACCTATGCAGGGGCTTCGAGCTTGGAAACAGGTCGGGATCTTCCTTCTATTTTCGGGGCGAATGGTCCGGCCCAGGGCGGCCTTCATCGAGATCCTTAGCCACATTACGCTCCTTCCGACCCTCCATCGGATGTCGGTTGGCGCGATGACGCATGAAAAATGCAAACGCTACGGCAACAACAAGAAAAACAATGATGAGCGTAACAAGGTTTAGCGAGCCTAAGAATTCCGAATTGGACATGATCAACATCCTTTGGCAACCTGCCGAGATTTGTAACCGACCTCAGGCGCGCTGGTTCCGTCTTCGGATAAATGACTGACCAGGCTTTGAGAATGTCAGATCCGCCAGCCGTTTACTACGGGCAACACAAATGATAGCCTGATCGTTGCACGGAGTTAAACACCGGCAAGGAGAGAGTGGATGATCAAACGTCTCACACTGGCAGCTGTCGTTCTTGCGGCGACGGGTTCCTTCTTCGTTCAACCATCAAATGCTGCCGATGGTGGTGGCCAGTGCGGGGGTAACCTCGTCGGCTACAAGCGCATCATGGCCGGCAACACCGTCGTTGGTGAACTGCAGCTCTATTACAATCCGGCGAATGGCAACAACTGCGCCTCGACGTTCCATAGCGGACCGACTTGGGGCGTATCACTGGACACCGGCGTTGCCTTGTATCGCAGCAGCAACGGCCAAACCCCCACATCGCCTGCGGGCTTCGAGCGCCAGAACTTTAGATATCAGGCGGGGCCGATCCGTACCGACGGTCGGAACCGGTGCATCATTTCCGGCGGCGGCATCACCTATCAAGGGCAGCACTACACCGTTTACACGCAGGCCCATTGTAAGTGAGCAGAGGCCATGTCGTCGCAGCCGGTACGGGCTTGGCTATCCTGGCTATGCTGGGCGCGACGACATGGCATAAAGCTGACGACGTAGCGCAGGGGAAGGCCGGTGCAGATGCCGCCGTCGCGGTGGTGCGAGGTGGCGGAACCTCGGGCATCCGCAGCATGCCGTCAGATCAATCAGACCGCGACGAATTGGCCAATGCCTTCACCCCCATGCCATTATCTCCTGACACCGAAGAGGATCATCGTCCGCTGGATTTAAAAGCGGACATTGAACCGCCCCCCTTCGATTCGGGCAGTGGTGAAATCACGCCGAACCAACCAACGCTTCCCGAAGGCTTGCCGAAGCCTTAGGCTTTTTTGCTGCGGCTCGAAGTAGCAATGAGTCACCGGACACAGCAGCTGCGGTGTTTCAAAGCTTCCAAACGAAGCTGAGTGGCCTGCCGCAAGCCATCAGCATCTTGTAATGAGGCAGACCGTAAATTAGGGAAAAGTTAGTTATTGCACAAGCACTTACTCGAACCGATGCTAGTGTGCTACCGAATGATATCGACCGAACGGCGAGCTATCCTTTAGCGAGTGCCTTTGTCACTACGGTGATATTTCCCTGAACAACGACGTAATTTCCTTTCTCGAAGTTAATAGCGCTGGCGTCATTTCCGCCTTTAAACCGACGTACAAAATTCACTCGATCTGCGTTCACAACTATTGGATCGCCATCGAGGCTCTGGAATTCAACA
Source organism: Sphingomonas sp. Leaf339 (assembly GCF_001426195.1). Classification (GTDB taxonomy): domain Bacteria; phylum Pseudomonadota; class Alphaproteobacteria; order Sphingomonadales; family Sphingomonadaceae; genus Sphingomonas. The sequence goes on from NZ_LMRS01000056.1 coordinate 135,824, forward strand.
TAACCGTTCATGCATGCACCTGATCAAAAAAGCTTTGGTAGTGCCACGTCACGGAATTGCCCAGTGCCGTGACGGACCTACCTCAGGGCTATCCGATCCTCCGACGTCGTTCCGACGGTCGTTCCGATTTCGGTCAGGGGTTGTATCGCTCGATCAGCGCATCGGCGTGGCGAACCGTTTGATCGCCCCATACGGTGAACCATTCCCGATAAGAGCAGGCGGCAAAGCGGACCTCTGCACCGGCAACCATTGCGGCAAATTCTGCAATTTCTTGGCGGTGGCGTTTCAATGAGTCCGCCGAGATGTGTAAGTGACCACGCCTCGCCGGCTCCGCATAAAGGTACAGTAGCACGGGGGCTTTACCTATCCGGCGACCTTCCGTGACCAGACCGAAGGCGTGTTTTACAAGCTGCGCAGCATCCAGATGAGCATACTGAACGGCGCTCGTGCGTAGTTGATCACGCATGTTCGCAAAAGGCGCCATTTGGTCGCCCCATACATCGCGATCATATGCTTCCGAGAGATTGACTGTCTTTGTATCACGGAACGGCTCAAATCGCTTGGACTCGACGCCGATCAGGTGGCCATCGGTTTCGACGGCAGCGTCTAGCCATGGATGACGACCACCGGCCCAAGGAAAGCGCATCTGCCGTTCAACGCTCACTTGCCTTGCAGGCCAGTCGAGATCAGCAAGTGGGGGGAACGGCGGCAGCAGCGACGCCCGCTCGAGGAACCAGCCGAACGCATTGACGGCCAAGGCCGCACTACTTTCTAAGCTATCGAACTTTCCGCTGCCAATCTCATTCCCGCCGGCATTCGCCAAAGCAGCCTGCACCTTTTCGTCAGGTACGCCCGGCAGGAACATGGAGGCGGTCATAGCTACTATCTTTCTAGATGAGCTGCTGTCGGTTCCGTGGACGCGAGGTTAAGCTGCCCATGCTTGTCGCTCAAAGTCCATCGGGGGACAATCCGCGTTCCCGCACCACCATCGCCCTCTCAGGCTCGATTTCCGGCTAAGCTCTAGTTGTTCCGATCCGAAATATTCCTCATCTCGTGTCCACGGAACGGCAGCCCCTCAGATAATTAGTCGCTGATTGTCCAACCTTGCTTAACGTTTTTACCACGGATCGGTTGAGCCTTTGCAAGTCGGTCTGCGTACGTGCCGGGTACTGAATGGCCTTGGCGAGGTATTATCCGCGCAGGAGATGAAACTTCCGCTGCGGTTGGCTGTGGCTGCAAGGGTTCACCGGCGAAATTGAGCCGTGACGGACCCATGATCCGTTGTTGTTGATAAGCCACAGCCGGCTGGGACCGTACCGCAGTCATGGATGGTGATTGCCTGTTAGGCATTGCAAAAGCTACAAAATGAGGCTGCACAGTTCCTTCACGAGCTATTTGAAACGCGAACAGATAGGTTTCCCCATTCCAGTCAATACTCATATCAACTCTTTGTGGATACGACGACGGTTTGAATTTTGACAAAACAATCCGCCCCCCGCCGCTCGCGCCCGGATCAATGGTCGTCAGCTCTAGGCTTGCCTCGCCTATATCCATTTGAGTTTGATCGAGACGTGATTGGACCGCCGCGATTGCATCATAGCCCTGCTGCGATATATTTTCTGCCTGACGCTGCCCATAGATACTAGGAGCACTTAACGAATAGCTTGAGCTTACTCCATATCGGCCCGCTTGTGTCGAAATACTACCATAGTAGGTATCGCGTTGATTTGCCGCTGCGCTCGCTCCAAGCGCGGTCCCCACGGCGATACCAAGCTTCTTCCACATGGATCGATTTTTCTCTTTGCCAATCAATTGCTTGACCGACATGATAGAGATCAACTGTCCATTTGATGATACAAGGACATTAGATATTCCAAAGTTCGCAGGCATAATGCTAGCGTTGAACGCGGCTAGCCCGAATGCGACGTTACCATGTTCTGTAATGAACGGTCGAACTTGTATTGTACCTTGACCCTGAGTGTTCTCAATCATGGCGTTACCATGATTGAACCGGGCAATTTCTTGGCCAATCTGGAGAGGCTGAATAATATAATCTTCTGCAAAAGCAGGCGCCGACATACAAATAGCTGTCACCGCTGGCGCAGCTAATAGCAGACGGTTCATGAAGCACCTCGAAATAAAACAGAGTTCATAGGCCGTAGTATTTGATACTATAATACACTCCTTAAATTAATTATAAATTGTCAGTTAACCAATACTGATAGGCAACGCGCGTTAGTCTGAGGAAATTAAGAATTCGACCTGCGTTAAACCTGTGAGGACGTCACGAAAGCGCCGCCGGGTGAGCGCTCCCTGTCCCGCTGAATGTGCTGCCACGAGAGCAGCCGCGATGTGCCACTCGATGTTCGAAGTGCGCTCTTTGTCCCGTGGTGCCCTCGCGATGGGCACGGACCGCACCACGGCATTCGATGCAGCGCAACTGCTGCCGCGGAGCCATCGCCAGTACCTCATCGACGTCAACAGGCCGCCACTCGCCGTCTAGACGAATCTCGCCAACAGTCGATCTAGTCATGGTCGATGCCTTCGTGCTGTAAACGGTGCGTCACCTCTGCCGACCAGGCGGCAGTTAATAGGCCATTCCATCATATATGCTCGGTAGGCGATGCCGGCGCGGGCCATAGGCGGGGCGCTAATCGCACGATGATGTCGGCACGCCTTGCCATTGCATCCTCGTCCCATGCGGCCTCAGCGGCGATAGTGACATTGGTCTTCAGCAGGGATTCGTTAAGCCGAACGCGCTTTGCTTCGAAGGCGCTGTTACTTGCCGACGAGTTCGCAGCAGGGGTCAGGAGTGTCAGATTCGGAAGGATATTTATCAGTGCGTTCCGCTCCTGCGCTTCAGCACGAACTGCCTCGTCGACGATCACCGTTTCGTCGATGGGCACCCTTACTCCGCTACGCAGCGGCCAGTTCGCCACCCAGCTCTGCGGCATAACGTGCTCAATCGAAAGCCCGTCCTGAAGGCTTCCATTCACATTAAATTTGTCTCGAGCCGCAAACTCGAGTTCCTCCAATATTAGTCGGAGGCGAGGCTGGGCGAGCCAGCCGTACTGCGGTCTAGTGCGGATTGCCGCTTCTAGCTCCCCGTCAGAAGGAAATCGGACGGTGTCACCCGTTTTGGTCCCGAAATAATTGGAGAAAGCCGCTTCGCTGACGCCTGTCCTCTTAAAGGTAGCCGCGACGTCTACGAAGGTATTGTTATAGTTGGCGGTCGGCAAATAGCAAAGGGCACGGCGGACGACGTAACTCGCAATCAGATCGTAGAGCCGATCCTTATCCTCGCTGCAGGCGTCCGAGGCCGCAACCGTTAGCACCAGCGGGTAAGCAGTCGATACGTCAAACGCGGCCAAGCGCCGGGCCAAGCGTGCAAGCGCGGCGTCGCCACTGGGTTCGATCAGAGCCGCATAGATTGGCGCGTATTTCGTGAGGACGGCCAGCTCACCCGCTGTGTCGTTGAACATCGACGTAGTGACAAAGGACTTATACTCCGCGAACAACTCGCCGAGCGATATCGGCTTGCCCTGCTCGGCCGCGAGCGCATGGCCTAGGAAGAAGTCAATCCTTGGCTTGCGAATCCGCCCTTGCACGACGTCCTGCTTCCAAAATGGCTTCTCAAATACGGACCAGAAGCCAGTGAGCAGTTTCTCCTGATCCTCGCCACGCTTCGCCGCCCGGTGGAACACGTCGTTGCGGACAAGGTCCATGGCCGCCAGTGGCTTGCCCCCGCTGTTCAGCGTCTCGAAGATGACTTGCGCATCGTCATCTGCCGACAGAGTGATAACGATTAACCGAAAGTGTTCGAACAGTACCGTTGACAGGGCGAGCAGCCGCCGTCCAATGGAGGTGGGGTTCGGCGGCTCGGTTTGGTCGCCGCTTTGATCTTGGGTCACATACGCATCTGCCGAGTCCCAAAAGAACCAGTAGGCCGCCATTGCCTCTGGTGCTGACGGATGTAGCCTACCGTTTTTGTAGAAAGCGTTCGGATATTTGGTCCGTAATGATGGCCTGTCTAATTCAATTAAGTCGCGGAACAGCGGTCGGTCGTATGCGGTTGGCTCCAACTTGAAACGTTCCGTCCCGGGGTCGCGCATCGGGATGTTGTCGCTGTGTAAGATAAGGTCGGTAAGCTGAGCCGACGTGGCAGTCTCGTCATAGTGGTTCGCCACGTCGCGCAGGGCCGCAAAACACAGGTGAAACGTAGTAAGGCGTTGTTGCCCGTCAACAACGTTAAAGGCCTGTATGCGCCCGAAGACGGGATCGGCGTCGGGAATCAGGAGAAGGGCGCCCATGTAGTGAGAGAACGCCACCCTCCCGGATGAGAGCAATTCATCAGACTTGCCGCGAACCTGCTCGAAGAAGGGCTCCAGCTCCCGCTTTGTCCAAGCGTATGTCCGCTGGTAAATCGGGACGACGAAGCGTTGCCTCTCGCTGAGAATTTTACCGATAGAGAGGGGCTTAGCATCCAAAATACGATTTCCTGTTTGAGCTAAGTATCAGATTAGCTCAGCTGCGACGCCGCGGTCTAGCCGGACCGTCTTCTGAACCGCCATGAGATCGTCAGCGGTTCCAGCACCTGAGAGCTTAAGCCATGACTTGCAAAATGATTAACAAACCCGTCACTGAGTTGCTGGACGAGCGGTACAAACCGGGACAGCTGCGTGAACGCCTCACCCGGGACTTTTAAGGCCTCTACAAGTCCGCGGAGATCCCAAGACCAATGCCCGCAGTCTTCTCCTTCGCCATCGCTCTGTCGGTCGCTGACATCTTATAGCGTTGATCAATGAATTCTGACCGTCAGTCAGCATCAGGCATCATCTTGACTATAGCGCTTGTGAACTTCTACCCAAAAATTCCTCATAATATCCAAACGTGGCTGGTACCACGGCTCTGATGGGTTGTCATTGTCGAGCAGGCTTCTGAACCGAGATTCGCTTACGGTTGAAGAGAAAGCCTTTACAAATCGGCGTTCTGTAGCGTCGAACGGCGCAGGTGTAGGGTTTTCTTCGGACAGGAGCACATCTTGCGGCTCTCCGTCAGAGTCCCAGCTAAACCCCCCTGCGACGACTTTATTACTCATTCTAGTGAACCAGGGCGAACCGCGCTTTGACAGCTGGCCTTTCGCTGTCTTCGTCCAAAACAAAACCCAACGGCCGCACAGGAAAGAACCGTCGGCCTCGTTTCTGATCCATAGGCCTTCGTCAACCCGACGTTCTGCGTCGAGGCCAGTGACACCGATCTGATCTTCCACTGCAGAGACATGGGCGGTCCAAGTCTGGCCGGTATTTACCCATGTAACCACAGGCAGATTGTCCATTGTAGGATCGAAGTCAGCAAAACTTAGCAATGGCGGCTTCGCTCTCGCACGCAGACGCCAGAGCTCCTCTGCTCTTGCCCAGTCAGCTGCGACGATCGATCGCGCTTCATCTGCCCACAGGCCTTCGAACCATTCGATTAAGTCTGCTGTGGGCTTAATGAGGACACCGGCCTCCAGCCATCCCGACTGCTCGCTCCCTTCGAGTGACAAGCCATTGGCGGAGGCGTTAGCGGAACAAGCGACTGCTCGTTCGGAGCCGATGTAAACCTTTGCGTGGAGCGTATCACATTGCCGTTTATCCCCTTGCACCCTCTTGAACGCGTGAGGGTTCGTACCACCCATCCGAAGGTTGGCCACGACCCGTGCCCCGGACCCGGTAAGCCAGCTTTCGCTGCCGTGTCCCCAAAAAGCGACGGCGGAACGCGAATTTGGTTCCCGAAGAATGCTTCTTATCTCAGCGCTGAGCTCGCTTCCGGCAAGAAACTTCGTCATGATGATCTCCAAATATCATTCTGCTGCAACTTGTGGCAGACACGATATGCGATGGCGAGCACGGCGGGTGTCGGGGCCCGCAATAAAGTAGTCAATCTTGATTGATTGGCGATGCGTCGCAAGCCATGCTCACTTATCGAAAAGCAACGGAGAGGTTTAAACCAAGTCGTTGCTTCACCCGCTCATGAGCGACAACAATGGCCGGTCTCTCGGTTGCCGCTGGATGAAAGGCGGGGGTCACGTCAATCAGCGTACCGCCCATTAACGCCTGTGCCGTACCACTCGAGCCTCGCGTTCTTGGAGAACTTTGTGTGCGCCTTCCTCATTCGGGTGGCGCTTTACGTTCGGCATAATACCCGGATTTCGCGCTATCATCTCTTGCAAGTCATTCCAGATTTGGGGCGCAAGGTTCTGCCATCCAGTCAGGCCGTCAAAGCTCCAATCGCCGAGGCACGAAACCTCCGTCGCTATCTTGAAGGCATCGCTCGCGGTGCCAATTAGAAATGTGACAATGTGACCGGAACCGACGTGGTAAATCGCCCAGATAAGCGGCATTGGAAAGTCGCGCGCGGGCGCAACCATGCAGTGCATTCCAATCCGTTCAAAATCCAACCATCCAACTCCTTTGGCTTGCAATTTCCACGTGAAACCAGAAATTTCTTGGCTACCCAACTGTCCATGCCAAGAATTTTAGACAGTTTTTCCTCACAGCAAATAATTGGAGTTGGGATGCATTGTCCCTCGTGCGGTTCGGCAAGCGTGAAAAAGTCTGCAGCGGTTTACGAGCAGGGCACGTCGCACACTGACCATCGAGGCGGCGGATACTGGGCCAACTCTCGCGGGAACGTTGGGGCTTGGAGCCGCCGCGGGCGTAGCACACGCTCTACCGGTTCAGCTCAGCGCAACACGCCGCCGCTCGAAGGGTGGGCCTTGCTTGTAGGTGCGGCCGCGGGGTTGGTGTTGATGGGCACGATCATATTCGGTGTGAGTACCAGTATGAGCATTCTACGGCTTATCGTGCTTGCACCGTTGCTATCACTTGGAGCCGCCTTGACGCTGTGGCACCTTACGACGGACGAGCGCGCTCGTGCGGACAAATCCTACGTGCGACAGTGGTACTGTCTGCGCTGCGGAACATTGTTCCACGAACCCGCCGAAGAAGAAGAAACCGGGTCAGACGCTAGTTGCGCCGCGGACCGAGCGCCGAACGGCCCACACTCGAGTGCGCACGACTGGTATCAATCGACGCGCAAACGACAGGACTATGCCGACCGGATCGTCTCGCCGGTGCAGCGAGCGCGGGCGGAGTCGGAACGGGACGCGTCGGGACTGTTGAGCATCGCTGACCGCGTGAACGCTGACGGCGCATTCGATCCGCAGCGGCCGACCGATCTCGACCTTGGCCTTGTGTCGCGGCTGGCCTCACTCGGGTACTTACAGTGGACGGCTGCATCAGACGAGTTTGCGCTGACCGCCGCAGGTCAGAAGCGAGCAGCAACTCTCCACATGAGCCGATGAATTTTACACTCGGTCTCATGCGTCGCAGCACGTCAAGTTGCTATTGCTGCGGAAGTTAATCGCCATAACGCTGTTTGAGATTTATCGTGACAAATAATTCGGACCACCCGGTGGAAGCTGCTCAGTAAGCCCAAGGTGGAAAGTGAAGCCTTTTGCCTTTCAGTATCATGTCACACTAGGCGCATTATGACCTGCCATCATCATACCAACCGGTATCGCCGGAGCGTGCCTGCTCTTCCTGAATGGCATCCAGTTCTTGAACCATCTCGGCATGCTCGGACCAAGGCGGCGAATCGGATATACCCGCTGCTTGCTCAGCGCGAGATAACCTCTCGCTCGCATCCTGCTGACCCAAAACCGTCCAGAGCGCGAACCACTCGCTGTCCGAAAATGTCAGGCTATATCGATTAGCATATCTCCGCCACTGGTCCTCTCCGTAATCTCGCCAGCCGAGCTCGACCCGTTTGACGTCTTCTACAAAGGCCTTGAACGGCAGCTTAGCAGCAGCTCGAATCTTGCGCCTTGTATCACTTTGCCAGCCATGTGTGGTCTTTCGACCTTTTGCAGTAAGATTGGAAGGATGATAAGCCTTTACGATGTGCAGCCCGGCATTGTCGCGCACCGATCTTCTGAAGAAGGAGTCGACGTCGTCGCCCAGACAGATAACCGTTCGGCCCTCGATTAGGCGCCCCTGCGCCTTCAACCTTCGAACCGTAGCGGCTGCCATCTCCGGACAGATTGCATCTTTCCAGCCGCCTGTGGCGTCTTGAACTGCGTGGTATCGATCATTGAGGTTGGTTAGTTCAAAACTCGCCTCTAACTCCGGTAGCGCGGTCCAGCTTCCAAAAACAATCATAGAGAGATTACGTGTGGAGGGAGCGAGGGGGTGCCAAGCGAAGTTTCGGAGTGCGGTCTCTGGCGATGGACCCATACCTAAAATCAGCGGTTTCAAAATCCCACCTTCCTAAAGTTGAGTTTTTCGCCATGAGAAGCGTAGAATAGCACCAGCTACTGCAAAACTATTCATCTATCTGAGCTGCTGCCGGTCCGGTAGACGCGAACTTAGAGCAGACTATAGACGCCCTTCTCGTCTCGCCGCCACCGGTGCAACGCCGGGTTTGTGCCGGTGCCGCCGCTCAGCACAATTCCAACGTGCTGAGGGTCGAAACCGAGGCTGTTCATCACCCCCCGTAACCGCGGCAAAGTGTCGATCCCCTGCCCGATGCACGCCATAATAATAGTGATGGCTTGGTCGTGCTTGTTGGGTCCGACGTCGGCCATGAGCTTACGGAGCCCGTCAAACAACGCCTTGCCGGGGTCATGGGAGGACCGGGGCGGATGGCGCTTGATAACAATGTCCTTCGCCGATCCGATCGCTTTAGTCTGCGTCATTATGTACTCCTTGATGTGGAATGCGCTCGGTGGCGCAAAAAAATTGATGAAAGAGGGGGGTCCCCAACCCGCCCACCAGCCGGAGCCAGTGCACAGGTTGGGGGAGAGTTGATCAGGCGGGCTGAGCTTGTTTCGCTGCCCCGGCTTCAACGGCGGCGAGCAACGTGTCATTCGCGAGGTGGCTATATCGCTGCGTGCTTTGGTAACTTGCGTGGCCCAGTACCTTGCCCACCGCGAACAAGTCGACGCCGCTGTTGACCATGAAAGACGCCGCTGAATGCCGCAGGTCATGGATACGGACATCAGGCAAGCCCGCAGCCTCTCGTGCTCCCTGCCATCCATGCTTGATCGACACGAACGGCTTCAGCGTATTTGGGTTAGGGACCAACCAAGGACAACCGTTGAATCGGGGCAGTTCAGCGATTACGGCCAGCGCCGCCGACGACAGGGGAACGTGTCGAGGCTTGCCCGTCTTCGATGTCGGTATCAGCCAAGCCTTCCGTTCGACGTTGACGTGTTCCCACCGGGCATCGAGCAGCTCGCGAACGCGGGCACCCGTCAACAACAGCAGATCGACAATATGCCGCAGCTGGGGGTTTTTCGACGCCGACGCCGCTGTCCCGCAGCTGACCGGCCTCCTCTGCCGATAGGAAGCGCTCACGGGCGTTATTCAGCGGTTTCCGAGGTACCCCGCGGGTCGGGTTCTTTTCGGCCCCCGGTATCCCCCAACGCGCGCCAAGTTCGAACGACCGTCCCATGATGACGCGAATCTTCTCAACCGTTGCAGGAGCCAGCCCTTCCGCCCGTTTAGCGGCCAACCATTGTGCAACGTCGCGGGAAGTAATGTCGGTAAGGCGAACCATCCCCCACTTCGGCACAATATGCCGACGGACATACATTTCGGTCGTGCTGTACGACTTTTGATTTAGCTCTGCCTCTGCCATGTGCTGGGCAGCTAACTCGGCGTAAAGCGGCACCGCCTTGATTTCCGCCTTCGCCGCTAGGATGTAGTCGCGCGTGGTTAAGATGAAACGCAGGTCCTTCTGCCCTGCCACCCTGTCTAAAAGCGGCGGCAGCCTGGCGTCCAAGCCGCGGACGTGATCCGACGACAGCCGGACCTGCCCGAGGAAGTCGTCGAACAGGATGAGGCGCCGCTCGCCCTCGCTGGCAACCGCTATAGCCTCCTCGACGTCGTCAACAACGAAGATCCGCCAGCCCTGCTCGGCGTGCCGCCACAGCAGCATTTGGGCGAGCGTCGTCTTGCCCACCCCCGGCGCGCCGGCGATGAACATCGCGCCGGTCTCCGCGAGCAGCGCCTCGGCGTCGGCCACGCTCCGGTTTTGGACGAAGCGGGGTATCATCTCTCGAATGTTGTCGAGCTCGATCGCCGTCCTGTTGTAGACGCCGCTTCTGACGATGCGCTCAAGCACCGCTGAACTTGCCAACCACAGCTTGAAGTGGCGCTGCTCCACCTCGGGATGTAGGCCCAGCAGGTTATTAAGGTCCTCCCGGCCGAGAATGTCGATCTCGGCGAGCGGCACGCCCGGCATCGCGGCAACGATCTGCGCCTTCAACGAAGGCGTCATCGAGACGGACGTCGCGAGCAGGTAGCGGCTTGGCTGAAGCGCGGCAGCCTTCGCGCACTCATGACCCATCGCCCGCACCAGCGCCGTCGGTCCGCTGCGGACGTAGTGCTTTGCCTGGACGACGATCCGTTCGGGTCCTGCCAGATACCTGACGTCCACGCCCTGATCCTTTCCCGGCCCGAAGCTCTCCAGCCTGCGCGACCAGTGGGCCTGCAACAGGTCGCGGACGAGCTCCTCGAAGTCGAGAGGGGAGAGATCGTGGAAATCGTTCATGTCCGCATCGCCGGCACGTAATATCCCTTCGGGGGAGCAGCGAACCCATCGGCGGTCCCATCGCCGTCTTACTCGAACGGCCGGGCGGGAGCCACCGCCCTTTGGCCGTACCTACGACCGGCGTCAGCGCAGTAGATTAACGCCGAGGTTCGTCACTACAGATCCGGGAGTGAGTACATTTAGCTGCTGCCCCGCCGTCGGCAGGCCGAAGCCCCAGAGAGCGCAGAGCACAAGATCCTGCCAGGAACCGAACGCGGGGTTTAGCGCAACGAGGACGACATAGCCGACCATGATGCTGATCAGCGAGAACGCCATCCACCCAGTCAGGTTGAGCTCGTTCAGCTCGAAGTCAAGCTGGCGGACACTAAGATCCCTGCGTCCACCTCCTCGCCCATTCACCACGCTCCTGTTCTTCGACGGTTTGGAGACGAATGCTTCGACTATCGCACGGGTGTCGGCGAACAGCACCGTGTTCGGTTCGACGTCGATGTGAAGCAGCCCATCGAGCTCGGTGATTGCCGTCTGGAATAGCGGATCCTTGGGGCTGGCGCCGGGACAGGCCAGCACTTCCCGCACGCCTTCGTTCAGCACGTAGGCGACACCGTTCAACCTTTTGGCGGACTCGGTCAGGAGGTTCTGGTAGGTGTTCGCGGCGGCGGCGGGCGCCGATGATGAGTAGTAGAGCGGCACGCGCGGAGGGATGAAGCCCTGGTGATCAAGCGCGTTCTCGTTCATTTGATCGACTACCCAATCGATCAGCTTCTTGGCCCGGGGAAGAGTCGCTTCTGCACGAGCTTCGAGATCCTGCATTTCGCTATTCAGCGTCGCAGCCTGCTGGCGCAGCACCGCGGCCGGACGTAGCGCCTGCGCCCTCGCAATCTTCCCGCGCAGCAGCGGGTTGATCAAGAAGGCCAGGATGGTCCCTAGGATAAGCAGGCCGACGCCGACGATGCGCCACATGTCGCTGCTTACGACGAGGGCGAGCGGAAGCATTTCTCCGAAGGGCTTCTCGTCTGCCACCAGGCGCAGCTCGCCTGCATACTGCCCGGCGGCCGCACTCACGGCCGCGGGCCTCAATTCGAGTGCATGTGAGTGGTTGGCGTCCAGGACGAGGGGCTTGCCATCGCAGGCCGGGGCGTCGTGCTTGCAAAGTTTGAAGCCAGGTTGAAGCACGGAGCCGTTGGTTGCCACGAAGTCGGGCTGCACGAGGCGGACGTTGCGTGCGGGCACTGGCCCGACTTGGACGGAGAAGCTGATCGTGTCCTCGCTGGTCCAAAGCCGCTTTTGGAGCGCCGAGAGGCCACTGACGGCCCAGGCGAAATCACCCGCTGGCGTGTTCTTGAACGTCATCGGGATCGAGACGGATGCATCCGCGAGCTTGAGCACCAGCCGGCGAATCTGGACCGTGTCGCGGGGCAGGCTTCTCAGCGTGCCGTCGATCCGCCACAGCGCGTAGTCGGTCCCGGAGGCGATCAGCTTCGTCGCGTAAACGATTGTCGTAGCGCTGGGGCCGAGGTCCTCCGCGATCAACTCACGCCGACCCTCTGGCAACAGTCCGGTCCCGCTCACCGCGAGGGTGAATCTGCCGCCCCGCTCGCCGGCGGGCAGGGCCACCATCGTCTGGTCCGCGCTGAATACGGGGGCGGCGGGCAGCGATGCGGAGGTCGAAACGGCGGCAAGTGCGCCGAGCCACCATCTCAGCCTGCTAAATGCCGCCCCTAGGCATTGCCGCGCCGATGGCACATCCGTGTGCGTCATGCCTTCCAGGCTTCGATGGCGGCCGTTATCTTGCTTATCAGATCATTTACGGCGGTCGCACGAGCAACCGCCGTCTCCAGCTCACCAACCGCTTGGCGCAGCTGGTCGATCATCGGCTTGCCCGGAAACGGGATCGCCGCCGCATCCGCTTCGGCCAAGCGCCGCCGCGACTCGAGCTTTGTAAGCTCCGCCGTCAGGCCGGCGATCTGACCGGTCAGCGCTATTTGATCCACACCCGCCTGGCCGAGGCTCGAGGTGAGCTTGACGATACCGCTCCTCACGGCGTCCTCCTGTCGGCACAGGTCCGATACCGGAGTGACCGGACCTATCGTGCGGGTGCCTGCGTCCACGCTCCTCGGCGCACCTCCCGTCATCTGCGGGCCGGGCTCTCTACGTCGGGCGACGATGCGTGCGATCAGAACTCCCGCGGCGAAGCCGGCCAAGGCACCGAGGCCAGCCGTTAGCCATCTGTCTCTATCCATTGTCGACCTACTTTCCATTGGGGTTGCTGCTAATTGCGGCCTTCTCGGCGTCCTTCTTCATTCCCTTCGCGACGTCGAACGCGAAGCCCAGCAGCAGCTCTGCGCCCCGGCCGGTCGAGCGCTTCGATGAAACCTTGTTCAGCGCCTTGATCAGGTTCTCCTGGGCGCCTGAGTTCCAGACGGGCGGGACGATCGGAGCGAGATCCGTCTCCCTGGGTGGGACGGGCGGCGTGGCCGCCTCGAACAGCCGAACCGCTTCGCTGGAGCCTCCCGCGTTCAGCTCGGAGACGCGCGCGTCGACCAGCGCCTCGGCGGCCCGGACGATGACGGCATTCTCGGCGGCCGTACTGTCCATCTCGGCGAGAATGCGCTGATGGACGCTGTTGAAGCGGATCAGATCGGAATTGTAGCTGTTCACTTCCGCTGCGGTGAGGCTGGAGGTGCGCCTCAGTTCGTCACCGACGCAGCCAGCGAGAAGCAACGCCGTCATCGGGGCTAGGAGCGAGTTCCGCATTTCAATTCACCAGGATGGAGGTGGTTACGCCGAGCTGACCCGCCAGGTTCGCTATCAGCTCTGGCTTGATGCCCGCCGATCCAGCCGCCTTGATCTGCTCGATCGCGGGCGCGATCAGCGCGCGGCGGTTGGTTGCGGTGCGATCGGCCAGGTCGATCCGGTAAGCCATCTGCAGCTGCGCCTCGCGACGATCCAGTCGGTCGAAGACCAACCTCCCGTTTGAGGTGGCGACGCCGTACTGGACCAAGGCGCGAGTGTACCAGATTCTGTCGGGCCGCCCGAGCGCAACCACGCCCTTGGCGCTCTGACCACGTACGCTGCGCAACGCGAGACCTGCCTCGGCCAGCCGGGAAAGCTCAGTGCTTCGGGCGCTGAGTTCCTGCCGATGAACCTGGAGCAAGTCGCCCGCAAGCGTTGCATTCAATTTGGCGACGTCGAACTGCTGCTGAGCCGCCGCCTTGGCGATGAGCAGCGCGGAAGCGCGGTCGGCAGCCGGCAGATCCCGGTAGGCCAGCACCAGCTGTTCTGTCGCACCCAGCAACTCGAGCACCGCCTGGGCGCGCTTGGTCGTCTTCGAGGGGTCCTTGGCATCGGCCTCGCCAGCTTTTGCTTCCGTGACGGCGGCGTCAAGTTCGACCGCGAGTAGATCGTCCAGCTTCGAGCCAAGCTCCTCGAAGCCAGCCACCTTGGCTGCGGCTGGCAGATCTAGCGCCGAAAGCTCCTTCTGCAGCTTCGCGACGTCCGCAAGGAATTGCGCACGGGGCAGCGCCTCCGCCTTCGCGTCCAGCGCCGCGATCTCCACCTTCATAGCCTTCGCCTGGGCCTCAGCGCCCTTCTGCTCGGCGACGTCAGCGGCGACCCGCCTCATCAGTTCGCCGATCCGTCCGCGCGAGCCAACGAACTCCCGAAGAGGGGCGTCGACCTGATCCTTGGCGACGCGAGCCAGTATTACGCGCTGCCCGGCAACCGCCCGCCAGCGGATCAGGTCCATCGCGGACGGCGACGGGCAGGATGAAGCACATCCCGACACCAATGCGCCGATCTGGTTCGTGACGGCTGATGTAAACGGGGCGGTGCCGACTGGAGTGGCTTCGCCCCCCATCACCGCCTGCTCATCCTCACCGATCCTCACCGGCGCGACGGCGTTGATGACCTCGCTGTCGCGTTCGGTGCGCTTAAGCGAGACGACGGTCGCCTCCTCCCGAGCCGCTGCTTCTCGGTAGCTCTCACGCATCTTTTCGAAGTAGGGGCCTGGCGCGGCGTCATCGAACGCCTTGGCAACGGCCGTAGCGTTCGTATCGCGCCTGGCGTCGTAAAGGGTCGCGCACCCCGACGTGCAGCAAATAGCTGATAAGGCTATTATCCTAATTTTAGGTGTCAGCAAGTTAACCCCCTCTATATTTCCGCAGAAAGACATCTGATCATCAGTGATATTAAATTTACTTCAAAGACAAAAATTTGAAAAACTCGCATTGAGATAATGCAAAAGCTGAAACATGCGATTAATTATGTTATAGCTAGCACAAGTCTTGCGGACAGCTAGACTATCTGCCCTTTCGGTAAAGGCTGCACGCCGGCGCAGGCAGCCACCTCATTTATCCAGTCGAGGAACCTCTGCGGCATCACATAGATTCCCCCATCGCCGCATTGCTCATTAGCCGTGCTCGTGGCTCGGCTCGTCAATCCTGCTAGTTTGAAGCTGCCGTCAACAGAGATGTAGATTGGGCCACCGCTGTCGCCATTGCAGCTATCGATCCCGAGGAACTTGCGGCCGCATACGAACTCATAGTCGGGATGAAACCCGAGCACCTTCGGCAGCTTGCCGAGGTCCTCGTCCGCCGCGGCCATCACGGCCTCGCCGGGGATGGTGGCACGCCGCTTGGTCCCGAAGCCAAGCGGCTTGCTGGGATCATTGTAGCCAAAACCCACGACCTCGAACGTCTGCGCGGCGAGGGTCTCCTCACTGGTCGCAAGCCGCGCGGGTGGCACGAGTGCCGGAGACTTGAGGATCAAGACATTGATGTCGTTACAGCTCTCCGGCGAGGCGATGTAGTGCGGATGGACGACGGCCTTGCTGACTTCAATCACGCGCGCATCGGCGGATAGCTGCGGCAGCACCTTCGTGCCGCCGACCATGATGCGGTCGATCGCGTGGCCGCAGTGTGCCGCGGTGAGGACCACCTGAGGCGCAACCAGCACTCCACTGCAACCCCAGTCAGGGATACCGACGCACACACAGCTTAGGAAACCACCAGGCGGGACGACGTCGCCACCCACAACGCGCAGGTTCTGAGAGGCAGTGCGGGGTCGCCGCTCCTTGCGGGCAACTTCGCCATCGGTCACGATCGAGCGAGCGAACCTCCTCATCCGGTCCTGCAGCGCTTGTGGCGCAGCCGCGACGATCTCGTCGACGCGACGATGACCGTCGGCGACCTCGTCATCCTCAGGCTCCTCTTCGCCTGGCGCCACTGCTGCCCGCGGTTCGCCAAATTTAGGACGCGGAAAAGAACTCGGGGCGGCTATTTGAGCCTCGAGCCGGGCCACGAGGATGTTCAGGTGGGCGATCTCGTCGTTCAGTGCCCTGACGGCCGGCTCCGCCTCGAACTCTCCAGTGCCGCACATTGAGGGTCTCCTTCGGATGGGGCGTCAGGACTTGATCCTGAACATGCTGGCCTGAGCGTCGAGCTTGTCGGCAAGGCTGCCCAGCGCACGCTCGACGGTCGATTGTGGCAGGCCGAGCCGCTCACCCATCAACGACGGACTGGCGTGCGCCTGGTCTCCCGACTGAGCTGCCAGCCGGTCCACCCATCTCTCCAGCATCGGCTGACGCTCTTCCGTCTTGGCGACGGGGAACAACGCGGTGGCTATCGCAGCCTCCGCAGGCGTCACCGCATTGCTTTCCCAAGCAAGTCCTTCGGCAGTGCCGCCCTCGTAGCTACTCGCGTGCCGGAACCACTGGCGGATCTGTGGGTGTGCCAGCAGCTCGATAATCCTGCTGCCGTAGGTATCGATTTCTCCGGTAGCGGACATCTTACCGCCGACACCGATCGAACGGGCGCGCGCGACCGGCTTCGCGTCGAGCGGTGGCGCCGTCCATGCTGTCCAGATGCGCGACGACCAGAGGCGATCGGCGATCCGGTCGCACAGCGATCCCGCTGGTATCAGCTCCGGACATTGCCGTGTCGCCTCCAGCAGCATACGCCAACTCGCGGCGAGGATGGGCGGGAAGAGTACCGGCGTCTTCGGGCCGCTCACGCCACCAAGTCGCACGGCGGAGCTGAGGCGCAGGATGGCGACGTCAGGATGCACTCCCGGTCCCCCGGTCAGCTGTTCGAGCCGGTCGAGCAGTCTCTCACGAAACGCCGAGTGACTGTCCATACCCAGCTCGCACATGTGCGCGGCGAGAACGCCGAGCATTGGATTGGCCGCGTTGTCGCCAGCGAGTTGTTCGATCAGCTGCTCGAATTGGGGGCCGAACAGGCTACGTCCACTGCTTATCGCGGCGAGGGCGGCCTCCTCGAAGCCGATCAGCTCCTGGTCGGCCGTCGAACGCAGTGTCTGGCGCTGGAGGCGGAAGCGTAGCTTCTCGAGATCGACCCGCAGCCCCTCGACACCCGAGAGCAGCGGTGCGCTGACCTGGGCGACATAGCCCGGCACGACCGTGATCGCCATCTCGAAGGGCTGCCGCGCGGCCGCTTCGTTAATGCGCAAGCGCCAATAGCCCGCCGTAGCCGGGAAACACCAGTTGCCGCTCCGCTCGGGCGTCATGTCCGGCACGAGCGTCTGAGCGCCATCTGCGCTCACTAGCTCGACCGAGAGGCCGACGAGGTCGCCCTCGTCCGGCCGGGTCAGGACCACCACTACCGTCGCATCTGCTGGCTGCGCCGCGCCGCTGGCGGTCGGCGGGGCTGCAGGCATACTTTCTGCGGCCGGCTCGGGGGCTTGCTGCTTGACGGGTATGATTGCGCTGCCTGGCTCAGCGATCACGTGCTGGCTATCCCAATCCTCTCGCCCGCGGAAGCCGATCTCGTAAAGGCCGGGAGTCACCAAGACGTCCACCGCACCTGTATTCGCCGGCAAGATCACAGGCTTGAACTGCGCGTCTAGCACGCGGATCTCAGTAAAGGGGGTGACGGCCTCGATCCTCAGCATGACTTGCGGCGCGAGGGGATCGGACCCCGGCACCGATGCCTCGGGAGGGCGGGGATCAAAGCTGGACATGAGTGCCACCTTCGCGAACTGAGACCGGCACCGATCTCGTCACAGTGCCTTGAGGATCGAGAGCGTCGAAGAGATACTGTCCTGGAGCCAATCGCACCGGGGCGACCGCGCGTGGGGGGATGACGACGGAGAAGTTGTTGCCCTCGCGAATCTGGAATCGCGTCGCAGTGCCGCTGAGAGCAATGTCGACCGTCAGCCCGACCGCCGCTCCGAACGACATCACGTCGTTCGCCGCGCCGTTGGAATGCTCAATCTTGGGGCCACCCACCTCGGTTGCCTCCAGGAACTGCTTCAACGAGGCCGCGGTCACCACCCCGCTGGCATCCGCCGCGGTGGTGAGCCCTCGGAGCAGGGCGTTCGTCAGCACCCCCTGCCAGAGCCTCGGTGCGGAGGAGTCGAAGGGATCGTCGAGCATGCGCTCGGCCGTGGACGCACCCCACTGGGCGGCTTGAATGTGGGTGAAGGGACGAGCTGCCAGAGTGGGGTCGCCGTAACGCGGTAGGAAGCACGCGAGCTCGGATTGGCCGGATACCTCCGCGCAGCAATCCATCACCAGCATGACCTCATGGAACAGGCCGGTCATGCGCATGGCGTCCGCCGCCCTGAAGCCGAGCAGGCCGCGCAATAGCGTCGCCCGCGCATCCGCCATGACTAGAGCGCAGCCACTCGTGTCGGGCGGCGGCGGTACGAGGCCATGTCCGGCAAAGAACAGGTAAAGCCGCCGTCCACATGGATTGCCGCTCGAGTCAGCCTGCTCAAAGAACAACGTAAGTCTATCCTCAACCTGACTGCGGATCGGCTCGGAATTATTTGCAACGGATCTTAGATATGTAATATTCTCAGAGTCAAGTCCGCCCATGCCAGGATCCATGAGCCACCGGCAAAACAAGTCGCAGTCATTTATGGCGCCGTTTAAGGGCAGAATACCTTGCGTATAATGATCTATGCCAACTACGATTGCAAAATCTAGCGGATTCTGCACCGGTTTTGTCACTGCTGGAAGTTTAACAAATGACATCAACGCCACCCCAGCCAATATATCTCGATTCGTCATGACTATACCTTACAAGGTAATCTTCTACACCAAAATCGTTTCAGAACGAAGATCGCCGGAGATTCAAGATCTTACTCGCGAAAGCTGCGGTCGTTCTAGAGCTCAACCCAATCAGACCATTGATCTTTGCGGAGCTTCCTAATTCACCGATGGCGTGACGATGGAGGCGGTAGATGGCGTTGTTCTGGTTGCCGGACGAAACGTGGGCGGCGATCCAGCCGCATTTGCCGAAGAACCAGCCTGGGGTCGGCGTGTCGATGACCGGCGGGTGATCTCGGCCATCGTGAACGTACTGAAGATAGGCTGCCGGTGGTGCGACTGCCCGGCGCAATACGGTCCGTCGACGACGATCTATAACCACTCGAGCCGCTGGTCGCAGCGCGAGTTCTGGCTGCAATTACTCGCGGCGCTGGTCGATGCGGGCGTGGTGACTAGAGCATTGCGATCGACAGCACGTGTTTCAAGATCTCGCGTGCGGCGTTCGGCGCGAAAAGGCGCGCCTCGCGCAAGCGATCGGGCGTTCCGGGGGCGGTTGGACCATGAAGACCCATGCGCTCACCGATGTCGTCCGTCCCTATGCACTGATGCTGACACCGGGCAACGTCAGCGACATCAAAGCCGCGCCCGCCCTTCTCGAACGCGGCGGTCGAATGCAATACCTGCTCGGCGACAAAGGCTACGATGCCGACAGCGTGCGCCGTTCGCTCCGTGCGGCAGGTGCTGTTCCAGTCATCCTCGGACGCCATAATCGCAAAGGAACCATCCGCTACGACTAACAGCGATACCGCAGACGCAACTTGGTCGAGAACGTCTTCTGCCGTCTGAAAGATTTTCGCCGTGTCGCCACCCGTTACGACAAGCTCGCAGCCAATATCCTAACCGCTTTCACACTCGCAACAGCTGTTCTTAAAGGCAAGCTTTCGCGTAGTGCCTTCTGGGCACGTTCATGGCGTCATCAACGTAAGCCGCGAACTCGCGATACCATCGCGATACCAAAATGATTAAACCATCAGACTTACCCAACGCATCTGGCCGATAAGTCGCGCAGTTGTAGTGACTTAGTATGGTGCCGCTTACAGGACTCGAACCTGTGACCCCCGCATTACGAATGCGATGCTCTACCAGCTGAGCTAAAGCGGCCCGAGCGCCGGTCGTACCGGGTCGAGGCGGCGGCGATTATCAGCGATGGCGGTTCCTGACAAGCGCCTGCCCGCGATTTACCCATCGTTTACTGCGCAGGGTCCACAATCACGTTCACGAGAATACGGGGATGACGGATCGATGGACATGCGGCACGGCCTGGACGACCATGAAGTCCTGACCGATCCCGGCACCGAGGCGACGGTTGACGAACCGTTGTTCGACGTGGGCGGTGACGAGCGGCGGATGCATGTGCGTGCCTATAATCATTGGGTGTCGTTGCTAAAGGGTCGCCCCTTTCCATCGATTGACGACCTCGATCCCGGCAACGTCGCCGATTTTGGCGCGCACGGCGTGCTGCTCGACTTCGCCGGAGACGTAAGGGATCCGGGTATCGGCTATCTGGGCAGCAAGTTGCGCGACGAATGCCGGCTGGATGGCGATATCGTGCGCGTTGCCGACGTGCCGGGTCGATCGCTGCTGTCACGCCTGACCGATCATTATCTGCAGATCATCGCCAACCGTGCGCCGATCGGGTTCGAGGCGGAGTTCATCAGCCTGCGCGGCTGCACGACGCTGTATCGCGGCATCCTGATGCCCTTCGCGGCGGCCGACGGCGGCGGCATCGATCATATCTATGGCGTCATCAACTGGAAGGATGTCGCCGATCCGGTCGTGCAGGCACGCCTGGATGCCGAATTGGGTGCCGCCGTCCTCGCCGGGCCGCGCGGGGCAGGTGAGGCATCGGCCTGGGCGGACGGCCCCCATGCGGACCGCGGCACGGCGGCGATCGGCCATGCCGATCTCGCCATGACCGGATCGCTCGCCGACGCGCTGATGATGGCCCGTGAAACGGCGGCGGCGGTGCGCGCGGCGGACACGCGCAGCCGGTCGGCGCTGTACCGGGCGCTAGGACGCGCGCATGATTTTTCGCTGGCCGCCGATGACGATCGCGAGACGTATCTGCGTCTGGTGACCGAGGCCGGCCTGACCATCCAGCCGCGCGCGCCGATGACGCCGATGGTGAAGCTGGTCTTTGGTCCCGATTACGACAAGACACGTCTGACCGAATTCGCCGCGGTGCTGGGCCATGCCCGCCGCCATGGTATCGCCGCCGGCCGCCTGCCGACCTTCCTCGACGGGTTCGAGGGCGGGATCAAGGCGATCGTGGCGGCCGAACGTCAGGCCCGCCGCCCCGCCAGCACCGCGCCTCATGCCCCGACGCTGGGCGAGCGGCCGGTGATTGCCCGCCTGCCGTTGGCGATGGAGGCTGCGACGGGCGAAGCAGTGGTGCTGGTCGCGCGGATGGGCGCGGATGGCGTGCTCGATATCGTTGCGGGCATCGCCGACCATGATCTGGCGGCCCGCGCTCTCAAGACACGAGACCGGACGGCAGTCACTCACAAGCCCTGAAAAGGTCAGGCCTTGAGATGACCTGCCGCCGGGCGCATAGGACCGCCCCATGGAGATGGACAAAGAAGCTGCCGCGCTTGCTGCGCGGCTGACCAAGGGTGCGTTGCCGGGCGAGCTGCGCGATTTCGGCCCGGTTGAGGTGGAGAGCGCGGCGCGATTCGTCGCCGCCACCGCCGCCGCGCGCGTACCTGGCCATGCCGCCGTCGCGCTGGAATTGATCGCGGCGGACGACGCCCATCGCCGCATGCGGGTGGCGATCGTCAACGACGACATGCCATTTCTAGTCGATTCGGTCGCGGCGGCGATCACTGGTCAGGACATCGCGATCCATCGCATCATCCACCCCGTCGTCCCTGTCACGCGCGACGCCGATGGTACGCTCATCACGATCGGTGCGGGGCCGCTGCCCGAATCGATGATCTATCTGGAGCTGGAACGCGCCGATGCGCGCGACCGGCGCGATCTGACCGCCGGCCTGGAAGCCGCGCTGGCCGATGTACGCGTTGCGGTGGCCGACTGGGCCGCGCTGAAGCAGGCGATGGCACGCGATGCCGACGCGCTGTGGTCCGGTGAAGGCGCCGCACTGCTGCGCTGGTTCCTCGACGGCAAGCTGACGTTCCTTGGTCATCAGGTCTGGACACCCGAAGCCGGCTTCACCGCGCCACTCGGCATCGCCCGCAATCCGCAACCGCGGCCGATCCTGGCCGATGCGTCCTGCCGGCTGGCGCTGGCCTGGTACGAAGGCGGCGGTCAGGCACCGCTGCTGCTGAAATCCAACCTCGTCGGCCGCGTCCATCGCGCCGTACCGCTCGATCTGGTCGTGATGCCGGTGATGGCGGCGGGTCGCGTGACCGGCCTGTCGATCCATGCCGGGCTGTGGACCAGCGCCGCGCTGGCCGCCGATCCGCGGACCGTCCCCGTGCTGCGCGCGCGGCTGGCGGCGCTGGAGGAGAAGTTCGGCTTCGATCCCGGCGGCCATACCGGCAAGGCGCTGACCCACGCGATGACAGCTCTGCCGCACGATCTGGTCGCCGGCTTCGATCCGGCCGAGCTAGAGCAACTGGCGCTGACCGCGATGTCGATTGCCGATCGCCCGCGCCCCGTTCTGGCGCTCGTGCGGGCGCCGCTCGGCCGCCATCTGAACGCGTTCGTCTGGCTACCGCGCGACGACGTCACCACCAGCCGCCGCGTCGCGATCGGTGAGATGCTGGCCGAGGCCGCCGATGCCGAGGTACTGACTTGGTCGATCGCGCTGGAGGATGGGCAGGTCGCCCTCCTCCGCTACATGCTCGATCCGCGTGAGGCCGGTGGCGCGGTGCCCGACGCCGCCCCGCTAGCGCAGCGGCTGGAGCGGATGGTGCGCGGCTGGGTGCCCGATGTCGAAGCGGCCCTGACCGAGACGACGTCGGCCGCGCGCGCCGCGCGCCTGGCGCTACGATGGGCCGCCGCCTTCCCGCAGAATTACCGCAACGTATCCACCGCGAACGAAGCCGCCGCCGACATCCTGCGCCTCGCCGCACTGGAAACACCAGAAGCGCGCGGCGTGCGCCTGTTGCCGCCGCTGCCGGGCGAGGACCGCCAGCTAAAGGTGTACAAGCTGGGCGGAGCGCTCGCCCTGTCGGACGCGGTGCCGGTGCTGGAGAATTTCGGCTTCCGCGTCATCGGCGAACTGCCGACTCGCCTGCGCGATGCCGGCGATGCGTTCGTCCATGACTTCGTCGTCGAAGTCGCCGCCGCCGACACCGATGCCGCCGTGTTGGAAGGCGCGATCGCCGCCGTGCTCGAAGGACAGGCGGAGAATGACGAATTCAACCGCCTGATCGTCGAGGTCGGGTTGGCCCCACAATCCGTGGTCCTGCTGCGCGCGTGGTTCCGGTATCTGCGTCAGGCCGGCCTGCCTTACGGCCTGACCACCGTCGTCGATGCGCTGCGCCGCGCGCCCGACGTGGCCCGTGCCCTCGTTGCCCGCTTCGCCGTCGCGCACGATCCCGCCGCCTCCGATGACGTAACGGTGTGCGATGCCGCGATCGCCGAGGGCCTCGACGCCGTGTCCGCGATCGACGACGACCGCATCCTGCGCGCCTATACCGCGCTGATTGCCGCCACGCTGCGCACCAACGCTTATGCCCCCGCCGCATCGGAAGCGCTGGCGTTCAAGCTCGACAGTCACCTGATTCCCGGCCTCCCCGCCCCCGTGCCGTGGCGCGAGGTGTGGGTCTATTCGCCGCGCGTCGAGGGCATCCATCTACGCGCCGGCCCGGTTGCGCGCGGCGGTCTGCGCTGGTCCGACCGGCGCGACGACTTCCGCGTCGAGATCCTAGGCCTGATGAAGGCGCAGCGCGTGAAGAACGCGGTCATCGTGCCGACCGGTGCGAAGGGCGGTTTCTATCCCAAGCAGCTTCCCTCCCCCACGGTCGATCGCGACGCATGGCTGGCGGAGGGGACAGAGAGCTATCGCATCTTCATCCGTTCGCTGCTGTCGATCACCGACAACATCGTCGACGGTGCCGTCGTCCACCCGGACCATGTCCGCATCCATGACGGCGAGGACCCGTATTTCGTCGTCGCCGCTGACAAGGGCACCGCGACGTTCAGCGACGTCGCCAACGCGCTGGCGCTGGAACGCGGTTTCTGGCTCGGCGACGCGTTCGCCAGTGGCGGCAGTCAAGGCTACGACCACAAGGCGATGGGCATCACCGCCAAGGGTGCATGGGTGTCGGTTCAGCGCCACTTCGCCGAACGCGGTGTCGATGTGCAGACCGACGGCATCAGCGTCGTCGGCTGCGGCGACATGTCGGGCGACGTGTTCGGCAACGGCATGTTGCTGTCGGAGGCGATCCGGCTGGTTGCCGCGTTCGACCACCGCCACATCTTCCTCGATCCCAATCCCGACACGGCGACTTCGTTCGCCGAACGCGAGCGGCTGTTCGCGCTGCCCCGTTCGAGCTGGGCGGATTACAGTGCGCCTGTCTCACCCGGCGGCGGCATCCACAGCCGCAACGCCAAATCGATCGCGATCACGCCCGAAGTGCGCGCCGCGCTCGGCATCGATGCGACCGAACTGGAACCCACCGCGCTGATCGCCGCGATCCTGAAGGCACCTGCCGACCTGCTCTGGTTCGGCGGCATCGGCACCTATGTGAAGGCCGCCGGCGAGAACAACGCCGCGGTCGGCGATCCCGCCAACGATCGCCTGCGCGTCGATGCCGAAGAACTGCGCGTCACCGCCATCGGCGAGGGCGCCAATCTGGGCGTTACGCAGGCCGCGCGCATTGCCTTCGCCGCGCGCGGTGGCCGCATCAACACCGACTTCATCGACAATTCGGCCGGCGTCGATTGCTCGGACAACGAGGTGAATATCAAGATCGCGCTGAACCGCGAGATGAACGAAGGGCGGCTGGCGGAGTCCGATCGCAACACCTTCCTCGCCAGCATGACCGACGACGTCGCGCATCTGGTGCTGGAGGATAACCGCCTCCAGACGCTGGCGCTGTCGATCGCCGAGGCGGACGGCGCCGTCGCCGTCCCCCGCTACGTCCGCGCGATCGAGATATTCGAGGCATCGGGCCGGCTCGATCGCCGGGTCGAGGGGCTGGCCGTCAATGACGACCTGCTCCGTCGCGGGCAGGAGGGACAGGGCCTCACCCGCCCCGAACTCGCCGTACTGCTCGCCACCGCCAAGCTGTCGTTGCAGGACGCGATCGAAACCAGCGGCCTTGGCCTGGACCCTGCGTTGAAACCTGATCTCCATGCTGCCTTCCCGGCCGCGATGCAGGAACGGTTTCCGCAGGCCATCGACGACCACCGCCTGCGCGGCGAAATCGTCGCGACCAAGCTCGCCAACCGCGTCGTCAATCGCCTCAGTATCCTGCCTGCCTTCGAACTGGCGGAGGAGGAAGGCGTCGATCTAGCCGACATTGCCGCGATGTTCGCGGTCGCCGAGCGACTGTTCGGGCTGGACGCGCTCTGGGCGGCGATCGAGACGACGCCGATGGCCGAACCCGCGCGCATCGCGCTGTTCGACGAGGTCGCGCACTTCACCCGTTCGCACATTGCCGACCTGCTGCGGGTCACCACCCCCGGCACGCCGATCCAGACGGTCATCGACCGGCTGGCGGGTGGCATCGCCGAACTTGACCGCCAGATCGATGCGCTGTTGCTCGACGAAGTGCGCGCCCAGCGTGTCCGCATCGCCGACCAGTTGCGGCTTATCGGCGCCCCGGAAGATCTGATCGCCCGCGTCGTCCGCCTGTTCGACCTCGACGGGGCGGTCGGCCTTGCCGATCTCGGCGTGCGGCTGGGCGTCGACGAGGCGGCGCTGACCCGCGCCTATACCCGGCTCGGGCAGGCGCTCGGCATCGACTGGGCACAGACGCAGGCGACGCGGCTGGCGCCCGGCGATCCATGGGAACGGCTGCTCGTCGCCGGACTAGTGCGCGATTTCGAGCAGTTGCGACTCGAATTCCTTGCCCGTCGCGCCGAGGGTGATCCGTTGGCGGCAGTAGAGGCATGGCTGGCCGACAACACCGCCCGCACCGACCAATTCACCACAATGGTCGCCCGCGCCCGCGCCGCGACCCAGCCCAGCGCGGCCATGCTGGCACAGGTGGCAACGCAGGCTCGCGTGCTGCTCGGTCGGTAACCTCGCATCCCTTCCTCTCCCATCGGGAGAGGAAGGGAGCGGCAAAGCCGTGGCGGGGTGAGGACGAAGCCTATCGCTTCCGAATAGCCAATGCCCGACGCCGACGACGCCAGGACACGATCCCGCCAACCATCAACATCGATGGCGCCAAGCCTGCCACGAATCCGACCAGTCGCCCGACGACGCCTAACCCGCTGCCATCATGCAACGCCAGAATCGACCGCCCCGCGACACCCGCCGAAACGCGCGCAGGCGCCGCCACCGCCGACCCGCTATCGTCGGCGACCTTCACCGCGACTGTCGCGACGCCAACCGTCCAATCCGGATTCCGCTCGGTCGGCCAGACGATACGCCGCACCGCACCGGGCGTGATTGCCATCGCCCGTGCCACGATCACCGACAAATTCTGAGCGGGCCGCGCCATCGGCTGCGCCGATACCGGCGCGGGCTTGGCAAAACTGATCCAGACGCCACTGAACGACCAGACCAGCAAGGGCGCGGCAATCAGTACTGCGGCCGCATAACCGAGCCACACCGATCCACCACCAGCCTGACGCCGCCGACTATTCGGCCACCACACCACCACGCCGACAACGACCAGCACCATTGTCAGCACACCGCCAAACCCGACAATGCTGCGCCCCACGCCCGGCACCAACAGGTCACTATGCACTCGCCGCAGAAACCCGACCAGACCTGCGTCGCTCGCCGCGACCTCAAGCACCCGCGCCGTCGGCGGATCGAGATAGATATCGACCGTCCCAGCGCCCTTCGTCCCCACGGATGTGGCGACGACGACCACCGGCGCACCGCGTCGCTCGGGCAACATCATTGCGGCGATCCGCTCGCCCCGCCCCAGCACCGGCCGCGCGGCCTGCGCATACCGATCGACGGGCAATAACACCGCGCCACTGGTCGCGAACCGCGATGCACCGGTCAGCCGACCGATCGCCTCCGGCCACATCAGCATCGCGCCGCTCAACGTCAACGGCACGATCACGAGGATCAACGCGATCCATCCGTGCACCCGCCACCACGCCCGCCCGTCCATGCCGCATCCCTTCGCCGGTGGCCGTGCCACCCCGCGTCATCGTGCGTCAATCACCGGCCGTCTTCTACCCGCCGGGGTGGCGGGGAGAAGCCCGCAAACCTCACAAGCTATAGAACAGGCTCAACACCGCCGAACGCCGGTCGCCGGGGGTCGCCCAGCCATTGTTGCGGATGCCGGTGTAGTATTTCTCGTCGGTGAAGTTCTGCACGTTCACCTGCGCGGTCAGCCCGTTCGCAAAGCTGTATGCCAGATACGCCCGGTGCGTCAGGTAATCGTCTGACCGGTATTGCGTCGGCGCTGCCAGACTGGCGGCGTTCAGCGCGAAGCTGCCCTGATAGGTCAGGCCATAACCGACTTCCAGACCGAACGGCAGCTTGTACGTCGTGAACAGGCTGCCCGAATGCTTCGGCGTCTGCACGAAGAGCGTACCCCGCTGCGGGTCGGGATTGGCCGCCGAGTTGCCGCAGGCCGTGCTGGGGTTGGCGATGCACCGGTCGGAAATCGACTGCAGAATTTCGCCATCCAAATACGTGTAGTTGGCGAAGATCGTCCAGTTCTTGGTGACGTTCCCCGACGCGCCCACCGCGATCCCGTCGACCCTCGCGCGTCCGTCCAACACCTGCGTCGCCGCCGGCAGGACCGGGTCGTTCGAGGCGACACGGAAATTGGTCCGCTCATTGCGGAACACCGCCGCGGTCAGTTCCAGCCGTCGACCAAACAGCCCCGCCTTGATCCCCGCCTCGTAATTCTTGGCGGTTTCCGGTGCGACCTCACACGGGCTGAAAACCGCCGCCCCCGATGCCGTGGCGACACCGCAGCCCAACCGCACCGTCGCCGACGACGGTGTCTTGGAGTTGCCATAGCCGCCATAGATGCTGACGTTCTGCACCGGATGCACCACCGCGCCGACACGGTACGAAAACAGCTTTTCATGGCTGGTCTGCGGCAACAGCGCGGTGCCGGTCAGCGCGGTCGTACCCGGCGGTACCACGGCCAGCGGCAACTGGCGGAACGTGGCATCCTGCACTTCCCAGCGCACACCGCCGTTCAGTTCGACGTACCGACCCAGCTCCAGCGTATCGAACGCATAGACCGCCAGATTGGTCGTCTCCGCCTTCGACTGTGCCGTCACCGTGTAGTTGATCGGGCCGGTATAGACGGTGTTGGGGTTGCGGTAATCGATCTGCGGCAGGATCACGAGCGCGCCCCCGGTCGTCCGTGGCAGCGAGGCGCCGGTGATCGCATAATCTTCGATCGTCCCCGACACGCCGACATTGGCGACGTTGCGGATGCCGCCCTTCTCGCCCGTTTCCAGCCGGATATCGGTCTGGTTATACAACAGCTGGTTCTCCTGATCACGGACCAGGCCACGCGGGCCGCTCGGCTGGTATAGTCCCGGCGCAACGGCGACGGTCTGGGTCGGACGGACGACACCGCTCGCATCGGCGAAGTTGGCGAACGTGGCGGTGCAGGCGGCGCCGGTCGGCGTGCGCCCGGTGGCGGTCAGGCAGTATGTGCCCTGCGGCGCGCTCGTCACGCTGTATTGCCCTACCCGCTGCCAGCGCGTCAGGTTGCGGATCGACAGTTGCTCGTTCACCCGGTGGCGCAGCGTCGCGGTGAAGCGATCGACGGTCGTGTCCTGCCGGTCGAGATTGGCGATGCCGAAATAATCGCCGCGGTCCACGCCGGCCAGTTCGCCATCGTTGAACGCGTTGCGGAAATACGGAACGCCGTACACGGGCGTGTTGCGATCCTCCTGATGGACATACGCCAGTGTCAGGCTGGTCGGCCCATCGACACCGATCGTCACCGATGGCGCGATGCCCCAGCGCTTGTACCGGTCGACATCGCGTCCCGGCACGTCATTGCGGTGGTACGCGCCGTTCAGCCGCACCGCGACCAGATCGGACACGCGCTTGTTGGCATCCACCGCGCCACGCCAGTAATCGTCGGTGCCGACACCCGCCTGGATGATCGTCAGATCCTCGGGCCGCGGTTCCTTGGTGACGAGATTGATCGTCCCGCCGACGCTACCCGCGCCGTTGAAGACCGAGTTCGCACCGTTGTACACCTCGATCTGTTGCAGGTTGAACGGATCGGTGCGGCTGTACTGCGCACTGTCGCGAACGCCATCGACCGTGATGTCGTTGTTCGCGGAATAGCCGCGCAGGTTGATGCTGTCGCCATAACCGCCGCCGCCTTCGCCCGCGCCAAAGGTGATGCCGGGGATCGTCTGCAACGCGTCGCGCAGCGTCTGCAGGTTTTGTTTGCGCAAGACCTGATCGCTGATGACCGTGATCGTCTGTGGCGTGTCGAGCAGCGCCGACGTCGCCTTGGGGCTTTCCACCACCGCGGCCGCCGCTTCATAACGACCGTTGACGATAATCTCGTCGCGCTCGGCCTGTCGTTTACCGTCCTGCACCGTCGCCGCGCGATCGGCCGCGGTCACATCGGCAACGACTGGATCGGCCGCATAGGCCGGCGCAGACGCGATGAATCCGACGCAAGACAACGCGAGGAACGACGCAGACGACTTGGACACTGAAATACCCCTTAGCTTCGGGTATGCAGCTATTGAGAGTCGTTCGCACTGTCAACGCTATTGCGAGTGAATTTCACCATTGTCGCGAAATGTGCCAACCTTTTCGTCGCTTGCGCTATTCGCTTTCTCCGCGAACAACCAACTGCGCAACGCACTCGCCAGATTGGGTGGCTCGTCCGCGAGCAGCCGCATCGCGTCGACTTGCGCCACCACCGCCGACAGCGGCCATGACCGTACCACCGCCGCCGCCTCCAACGCCGCCCAGAATACCGGTTCCAGACTGATCGACGTCTGATGCCCCGCGATCGTCACCGACCGCTTGACCGGCCCGACAAAGCCGCCCGCCGGTGGCGCGATCCCGGCGACCGTCAATGTCACCGACCGCCCGGCAAAGGCCCGAACGTCCACATCAGCGCCAACCCGCCCGACGACTGATTACGCGACCCATCCGCCCGCACGATCGGCGACCGCGCAGCATCGCTCACCAGCCGATCATATTTGGCGTAGCCCATTAGTCCCCATCGCGGCCCCATCTGCCGCAGCGCCCCCGCCGTCACGCCCACCGCCTGCAGGCCGCCGCCCGCATCGAACGCCGGCAACCCGGACGCGGTCGAAGCAGCCGGCGTCACGCCGAAATACGCACGGTGATATCGCCGGTCGCCCAGCGTCGCGCGCGGGCCCACCGACACCAGCCAGTCGTCGCGGTCGCGCACGACATAATCCGCGCCGACACTCCCAATCCAGCCCTTGTGCCCGCCCAGCCCCTTGCGCAGTTCGGCGCGCAACCGAATAGCATCGGTCGCCTGCCACTGGACGAAGGCGCCTGGCTCGACCGTGAAACCGACCGTATCCAGCCCGGGCCGCACATCGCGTCGCCCGCGCCGGCCCTCGAACCCAATCGCTGGGCCGATCGCGAACCGCCCCCGCCGGAACAGCGCCGACCCGGCACTTTCGTCGGGCGCCTCGAACGCGAACACATCATCGCCGCGCACCCGCGACACATCGATAAACGGGCGCACGCTCACCTGATCCGCACCGGGAAAGCTCGGTGTCAGTTGCGGTCCCAGCACCACCCGCGTCCGCCGTGGCTGGTCATCCTGCGCGGCGACTGGCCCCGCCGTCAGGCCGATGGCGGTTAGGGAGATGGCAATCGTGACGATGGTCTTCATCCGCGCACGATACAGCATCAATCCGTATCGAACAGCGCCGCCAGTTGATCGATGATCGCCCCGCCCAGTTGCTCGGCATCCATGATCGTCACCGCCCGCGCATAATAACGCGTCACGTCGTGACCGATGCCGATCGCCACCAGTTCGACCGGGCTCTTCGATTCGATCCAGCCGATCACCTGTCGCAGATGCCGTTCCAGATAGCTGCCCGAGTTCACCGACAGCGTCGAATCGTCGACCGGCGCGCCGTCCGAGATCACCATCAGGATGCGCCGCTCCTCCGGCCGCGCGACAAGGCGGGCGTGCGCCCATAACAACGCCTCGCCGTCGATATTCTCCTTCAGCAACCCTTCGCGCATCATCAGGCCCAGCGCGTTGCGCGACCGCCGCCACGGTTCGTCGGCCTTCTTATAGACGATGTGCCGCGTGTCGTTCAGCCGCCCCGGCTGCACCGGCCGCCCCGCCGCCAGCCACGTCTCGCGGCTCTGTCCGCCCTTCCACGCGCGCGTCGTGAATCCGAGAATCTCGGTCTTGACCCCGCACCGCTCCAGCGTGCGCGCGAGGATATCGGCGGAAATCGCCGCGATCGAAATCGGCCGGCCGCGCATCGACCCCGAATTGTCGATCAGCAACGTCACCACCGTGTCGCGGAAATCGGTATCGCGCTCGACCTTGTAACTCAGCGACTGGCCAGGGCTGACGATCACCCGCGCCAGCCGGGCAGCATCGAGTAGCCCTTCTTCCTGATCGAAGTCCCAAGCTCGCGATTGCTGCGCCATCAATCGGCGCTGCAACCGGTTCGCCAGCTTCGACACCGCCGACTGCAGATGCGCCAGTTGCTGGTCGAGATACCCGCGCAGCCGCGCCAGTTCCTCCGCATCGCACAGGTCGTCGGCGGTCACGACCTCGTCGAACTGCGTCGTCCATGGCTTGTAATCGAACTGCGGCCCCAGATCAGCGGCCGGGCGGTTGGGACGGACAGGCTGCATGCCTTCATCGCCCTCGTCACCGGGTTCGCCGTCCATGTCGTCGGGCGAATCCTCGCCCTGCTCCTGGCTATCGCCGTCGTCATTGTCTGACTCGCGTTCCTCGCCGCGTGCCTCGACCTCGCCTTCGCCCTGCCCGCCTTCGTCTGCCTCGTCGGTTTCGTTGTCGGCTTGCTGCTCGTCCGTGCCTTCCTCGTCGCTACCGCCTTCGTCGGCCTCGTTCGGCTCCTGCTCACCCTCGATCAACTCAAGGTCCGCGAGCAACCGCGTCGCGAGCGCCTGAAACGCGCGCTGATCGTCCAGCGCCAGCGCCAGCGCAGACAGATCGACACGGCCGTCCACCCATTCACGCACCATCGCCAGCCCCGGCGCCGCGACCGATGGCGACTCGCGCCCGGTCAGCGCCTCGCGCACCATCAGCCCCAATGCGCTCGACAGCGGCACCTCCGCCTTCGACCGGGCGCGCGTGATCGGATCGCTCCGCATCCGTGCGTCGAGCGCATATGCCAGATTGTCGCCGATCCCGTCGTAACCCCGGCTGCCCAGCGCCTCGACCCGCGCCGTCTCGATCGCATCGTACACCGCCCGTGCCACCGGCTCCGCCGGCGCCGCCCGCTGATGAAGCGTCGCATCGTGCAGCCGCAGCCTGAGCGCGAACGAATCCGCAAAGCCCCGCGCCTCCGCCACCTGTTCGGGCGGCAGCGCGCGTGCCGGCATCGGCACCTTGATATGCTTGCCCGACTGCACCGGCGCATCGGCGGTGAACGCCAGTTCCACCTCCGGCTCGTTCGCCAACGCTCGCGCCGCGCCGCCCAGCACCGCCTTAAACCGGTCGAGAGGGGTTTCGTTCGCCATTACCAGAGCACCTTGCAACCAAATCGGGCGATCTCGCGGTCGCGGGTAATTATCGTCAAATCACCAATCAGCGCCTGCGCGGCGATCATCCGGTCGAATGGATCGCGGTGAGTTCCCGGCAGATAACCCGCGCAAAGCGCATGTTCAGCCGTGATCGACAGGGCCTCGAACCCGTTCGCTGCCATCAACAATGCATAATCCCGCGTGAAATTGTCGATCGACCGCAACTTGCCAGAATGCGTCTTGATGGCGATTTCCCAAACACTCGCCACGCTGACCATGACGGTCGCGGCCTCGTCCGCCAGCGCCGCTCGCCCCTGCGCACCGAGGCGATTGGCATCCGTCCACCACCATAACAGCGTATGCATGTCGAGCAGGAAGCGGTTCACAAGCTGAACTTGTCCGGACCCTTGCCTTCCCAAAGCGCCAACTCCTCCTCCGGCATCGGGTCGAACCACACCGAATCCGGGATCGGCCCCGTCAGCTTCAGTCCGCCCGGCACCCGTTTGGGCCGCGGCGTCGGTTCGATCGGCACGATCTTCGCCCATGGCGAACCTGCCTTGGCCAGGATGATCTCCTCGCCGGCATGGGCACGGTCCATCAGCTTGGACAGGTTCGTTTTCGCCTCATGGACGTTGAACGTCTTCTGCGGATCGGCCTCTGCCATCGCGCCCTCCATCGGTGGACTAAGTAAATTAGTCCACCTTATGCCTCAAGTCTTGGACGCCACACTCTCCGGCAGATCCTTGCCGAACACGCGCTGGTAATATTCAGCCACCAGCGACCGTTCCGCCTCGTCACACTTGTTCAGGAACGACAACCGGAAGGCGAAGCCGACATCGCCGAAGATCAACGCATTCTGCGCCCAGGTGATGACGGTGCGCGGGCTCATCACGGTCGAGATATCGCCGTTGACGAAGCCCTTGCGCGTCAGGTCGGCGACGCGGACCATCGCGTCCACCGTCTTCTTGCCATCGGGCTTGTCGTATTCGCCCGACTTCGCCAGCACGATCTGCGCCTCGACCGCAGCGGGCAGATAGTTGAGCGTGACGACGATGTTCCACCGGTCCATCTGGCCCTGATTGATCTGCTGCGTGCCGTGATACAGCCCACTAGTATCGCCCAGACCCACCGTGTTGGCGGTCGCGAATAGGCGGAACCACGGCGACGGCCGGATGACGCGGTTCTGGTCGAGCAGGGTCAGCTTGCCCTCCGTTTCCAGCACGCGCTGGATCACGAACATCACGTCGGGGCGGCCGGCGTCATATTCGTCGAACACCAGCGCCGTCGGCGTCTGCAACGCCCAGGGCAACAGACCCTCGCGGAACTCCGTCACCTGTTGCCCGTCACGCAGCACGATCGCATCGCGGCCGACCAGATCGATACGGCTGATATGCGCGTCCAGGTTAATGCGGATGCACGGCCAGTTCAGCCGCGCCGCCACCTGTTCGATATGCGTCGACTTGCCGGTGCCGTGATAGCCCTGCACCATCACCCGCCGGTTGTGCGCGAAACCCGCCAGCACCGCCAGCGTCGTGTCCGCATCGAACACATAGGCCGGATCGAGATCGGGTACGCGCTCGTCCGCCACCGAAAAGGCGGGAACCTGCATGTCGAGATCGATGCCGAACAGATCGCGCACCGACACCATCTTGTCGGGTGCGTCCAGGATCGTCGATTCGCGGCTGTCTGGCTGGGTATTGGGAATGTCGGTCATTGTGCCTCTTTGCGTCCCCAACGCGTTAACGCAAGCGACGGTCCCTACTCAATGTGACCTTCGTTACCGATCTTGGCCGGCAGCGCGAACAGATCGGCGAACCGTTCGGCCAGCGCGCGGTCGCCGGTTATCCGCATCGTCCCTTCCGCCTCCGCCGCCGCGATCGGCCGCTTGACGTAGATCCACACCGCCAGCGTCGTTGGATCGGTGTCGATCGTCACGTCCACGCCCATCGGCTCACCCCGCACGATCGCCAGATCGTCCGCCGTCACCCGCGCCACGAACCGGTCGCTGCCCAGCCGGAAACCGATTGTCGCCCCCGCCAGCGCCCGCGCCTTGTCCCGGTCGACCATCGTCCGGAGCGACAGCATCGCCGACGCTGGCGACAGCGGCAACGTGGGATCATGCGCGGGCGATCGCGTCGCCCAGCGGCCCATCGTCTGCAGCACCGGCTCGATCTCATAGCCCCACGACGTCAGTTCATACACCTGCGCGCCGGCCGGCGGCGACAGCCGGCGCCGGATCAGCATGCCCGCCCGTTCCAGGTTTTCCAGGCGCTGCGTCAGCACATTGGCGCTGACCCCGGTCAGATGCGCCTTGATCTCACCGAACCGCCGCGGCCCGAACATCAATTCGCGCAGCACCAGCAACGACCAGCGTTCGCCGACGAACTCCAGCGCCATCGCAGTGCCGCACGCGTCGTCATACCAGCGGCGCCGACCGCCGGATTCTTCCTTGATTATCTTTTCTGACTTCATGGTTGTTTTTTATAACTTAATCCGTCATGAAAGGCAAACAGTGAGTCGCCAAGGAGATGAGCGATGACGAAAATGATCTTCGTGAACCTGCCCGTCGCGGACGTCGCCGCCTCGACCGCTTTTTACAAGGCGATCGGCATGGAACAGAACATGATGTTCTCGAATGACCAGGCCGCCGCGATGAACTGGTCGGACACGATCCACGTCATGCTGCTGGACCGCCCGTTCTACGCCACCTTCACCAAGAAACGGATCATAGACGCCCGTACCGACAGCGGCGCGCTGTTCGCTTTGTCGTTCGACAACCGCGACGCGGTGGACGCGATCACCCAGGCGGCACTCGCCGCCGGCGGCCGCGAACTGCACGACCCCGAAGACATGGGCTATATGTACAGCCGCGCCTTCGAAGATCCCGATGGCCATGGTTGGGGGCCGTTCTTTATGGATATGGCCGCCGCAGCCGAGGCCATGCCATCCGCCCAACCGACGGCGGCGTGACATGCGCGTGCTGAATCCCTTCGCCACGGGCCTGGCCGCCTTCGCGCTGACCGCCCTCGCCATCCTCAGCCGCGCCAGCCTCACCCGCTCCGCGCCCTTCGTGTGAAGGCAATCCCGCCGCCCGCTTGCAACCGACAGCCGGTTCGGCCTCTATACCGCGTCGTTGGAATGACTGTCATCGCCAGGGGAAATACGAACCAACGATAAAGGAGAGAGAGGATGACCGATCGTCCCGTCATCACCGCGTTCGACTGGGTGCCCGATTTCGCCCGTGGCCAGGTCCGCGACCTGCGCGTCCGCTGGGCGCTCGAGGAAGTCGGTCAACCCTACATCGTCCGTTATCTGGCGCAGGGCGCGCAGAAACAGCCACCCCACCGCACCTGCCAGCCCTTCGGCCAGGTGCCGACATATGAGGCCGGCGACCTCGTCCTCTTCGAATCGGGTGCCATCGTGCTGCACATCGCCGAGGCGCATCCCGGCATCCTGCTCCCCGACGACCCCGCCGCCCGATCGCGCGCGATCGAATGGATGTTCGCGGCGCTCAACACCGTCGAGCCGCCGATCATGGAACACGCCATCGCCACGTTGTCCGAACGCGGCAAGCCATGGTCCGCACCCCGCCTGCCCGCCGTCCGTTTGCGCATCGACGAGCGGCTCGGTGAGCTGGCGCGGCGGCTGGGCGACCGGACATGGCTGGACGGGGATCGCTTCATCGCCGGCGACCTGTTGATGGTCGCGGTGCTGCGCATCGTATCCGGCGACGGCATGCTGGCGCCCCACCCCAACCTTGCCGCCTATGTCGCACGCGGCGAGGCACGACCCGCCTTCGCCCGCGCGATGGCCGATCAACTCGCCGGCTTCACCGGCTCGCCACCACCCGGCTTCGCCGAATGGCTGAAAAGCCAGCAGCTGCAACAGGAAGGAACCGCCGCATGACCTATGTCGAGGGATTCGTCACCGCGGTGCCGACCGCGAACAAACAGGCGTATATCGACCACGCTCATGTCGCCGCGCCGCTGCTGCGCGAATTCGGCGCGATCCGCCTTGTCGAAAACTGGGGCGACGATGTGCCGGACGGCAAGATCAACGATTTCCGCCGTGCCGTCCTGACAAAGGAGGACGAGACCGTCCTGTTTTCATGGATCGAATATCCCGATCGCGCGACCCGCGACGGCGCAATCGAGCGGATGATGACCGACCCGCGCATGAAGGATCTGGCGGTCGAGATCCCGTTCGATGCCAGCCGCATGATCTTCGGCGGTTTCACGGCCGAGGTCGAGGATGGCGCATCAGCCGATACGCAATATGTCGATGGCTTCGTCCTCCCCGTCCCACCGGGTCGCAAGGACGCCTATTTCGACATGGCCCGCCGCGCCTCCGCCGTCTTCCGCGATCACGGCGCCACCCGCGTCGTGGAGGCATGGGGCGACGACGTGCCGCTCGGCAAGGTCACCGATTTCGCCACCGCCGCCCATGCTCGCGATGACGAGGTCGTCGTCTATGCCTGGGTCGAATGGCCGTCGAAAGCGGTGCGCGACGCCGGCATGGCGGCGGTGATGACGGACGACCGAATGCAGACACCCCCCGCCGACATGCCGTTCGACGGCCAGCGCATGATCTATGGCGGCTTCGCCACCATCCTCGAGGTATAAAGGGAAAAGGCACATGACCACGCCCGCAGGAACCCCTGTCTGGTTCGAACTGAACACCCCCGATGTGGCCGCCGCGCAAGACTTTTATGCCGCCGTCACCGGCTGGACCGTCGCAGCCTCGCCGATGCCGGAACATGGCGGCTATCTGATCGCCACCGCCCCCGATGGCGACGCGATCGCCGGCATGATGACCCCGCCGCCCGGCGCCCCCGCAATGCCTGGCTGGGCAACCTATTTCGCCAGCGACGACGTCGACGCCACCGTCGCGGCGACGAAGGAACGGGGCGGCGCGCTGCGATTCGGACCGATGGACATTCCGCATATCGGCCGCTTCGCCATCCTCGCCGATCCGCAGGGCGTCACGTTCGTCGTGATGAAGGGCGACAGCCCGGAACCCGCGACCGCGTTCAAACAGGCCCCGAACCAGTTCGGCCACGGCGTCTGGATCGAACTCGCCACGCCTGATCCCGACGCCGCGATCGAATTCTACGGATCGCTGTTCGGCTGGGGGAAACAGGGTGCGATAGCGATGGGCGAGATGGGCGAGTACACCTTCATCGGCCGCGACGGCGAAGCGCCGCCGGGCGCCGTCATGTCGAGCGCGACCACCGGTGCACCGGCGCGCTGGAACAGCTATATCCTCGTCCCCGATATCGACACCGCCATCGCCACTGCGACGGGCAAGGGCGGCACGTTGATCCAGGGACCGGACCCGATTCCCGGCGGCGATTATTCCGCCAACATCACCGATCCGCACGGATCGCAACTCGGGCTGGTCGGCTCGCGAAAGGCGGCGTGATGGCCCGCATCACCCCCTGCCTGTGGTTCGATGGCGATGCGGAGGCGGCCGCGACCTTTTATGCCGCCACCTTTCCCGACAGTCGCATCGACGCCGTCCACCGCGCCCCCGGCGATTATCCCGCCGGCAAGCAGGGCGACGTGCTGACGGTCGAATTCACCGTCCTCGGCCTGTCGTTCCTTGGCCTGAACGCCGGCCCGCATTTCCGCTTCAACGAAGCGGTGTCGTTCCAGGTGCACACCAACGATCAGGCCGAAACCGATCGCTATTGGCACGCCATCGTCGACAATGGCGGCAGCGCGAGCCAGTGCAGCTGGTGCAAGGATCGCTGGGGCCTGTCGTGGCAGATTGTCCCCCGCGCCCTCACCGCCGCCCTCGCCGATCCCGATCGCGCCGCCGCGTCCCGCGCCTTCACCGCGATGATGACCATGACCAAGATCGACGTCGCCGCGATCGAGGCCGCCCGTCACGGAGAACCCGCATGACCGACACCTACGACCTGTCGATCACCCGCCTGATCGACGCCCCCGTCGACGCCGTCTGGCGCGCCTGGACCGAACACACCGCCGACTGGTTCTGCCCGCGGCCGTGGACGGCGAAGTTTCACGTCATGGACCTGCGACCCGGCGGCCGGTCATCGATCACGATGAGCGGCCCGAACGGCGAGCAGAACGATCTGGAGGGCGTCTATCTAGAGGTAATTCCCCACCGCCTGATCGTCTCCACCGACGCATTCCGCACCGGCTGGCATCCGCAAGGCCCCTTCATGGTCCGCGTTGACGAGTTCGCCGACGAAGCCGGCCAGACCCGCTACACCGCCACCGCCCGCCACTGGACCGCCGAGGCCCGCGACAACCACGCCGCGATGGGCTTCGACGCCGGCTGGAACGCCGCGACCGATCAGTTGGAGGAGGTGGCCAGGCGGCTGGCGAGTTGACGCGCCCGCATGTTCCTCGGCGAAGGCCGGGGTCCAGTTGGGAAGGCCGTCGCAATATATCACAGCCGTTCACCCAACTGGACCCCGGCCTTCGCCGGGGAACAGCTATGCAAACGCCGGCGCCTGCCGCAACTGTTGATACGCATCGATCACCCCGCGCAGTGCCGCCTCGTGGCTCCGGTCACCACCGTTGCGATCGGGATGAAATTTCCGCACCAGCTCCGAATAGCGTTTCCGCAATGCCGCCCGGTCCGCGCTCGCCGGCAATCCCAGCACCTTCAGGCTGGCGCGATCCTGACCCGAGAGCGGCTTGCCATCGGTTCGTTCCGGCGCGACCTCGCGCCGGAACCGGGCGCCGATCGCGTCGAGCGGATCGGAATAATCCGACCAGCGCGGCCCCTGATCCCCCGCGCCCGCCCGCGCGAAGGCGCGCGTCTCACGCTCCCACCCGGCCAGCGGTCGTTGCGCGTCATGGATTTCGTCAGCGGTCATCCCGTCGAAGAAATTATACCGGCTGTTGAATGCACGGACATGCTCCAGGCACATCCAGCGGAACTGCGGCGGCCCGCCGCCGTCGCCCGCACCCTCCAGCGGCGGCGCGCGGAATTCGCCCGGCTCCGGGCAGCCCTCCACCGCGCACGGCCGGCCGTTCGCCTCGACGCGGCCATGGAACCGCGCCGCCGGGCGTTCCTTCCTGTCACTGCTACCGGCCACATCGCCCCTTCGTGCAAAAGCGGCTATATAGGCGTGATGACCGATACCGCCACCGAACCGCTCGACGTAACCATCGCGCATCGCCTGCAAACCGCCCTGGCGCCCTCACATCTCGCCGTGTCGAACGACAGCGCGCAGCATCGCGGCCATATGGGCGACGACGGCACCGGTGAGACGCATTTCAGCGTCGATGTCGTCAGCAACGCCTTTGCCGGCCTGAATCGCGTCGCCCGGCAAAGACTGGTGAACAACGCGCTCGCCGATCTGTTGAGCACGCGCATTCACGCACTGGCGATGCGCACCCGCGCGCCGGGCGAATAGCAAGCGGGGGGATCGATCGATGGCCTATGACCTGTGGTACTGGCCATCACTACCCGGTCGTGGCGAGTTCGTCCGGCTGGCGATGGAGGCGGCCGGCGTCGAGTATGACGACTGCGCCCGCCGGCTGGGCGCGGAGGCGATGGTCGCCGACATGGCGGCACGCAACCCGCGCCCGCCCTTTGCGCCGCCCTATCTCGCCAGCGACGGGCTGGTGATCGCCCAGACCGCCAATATCCTGATGTTCCTGGGCGAGCGCCACGGCATAGGCCCATCGACGATGGCCGAACGCCTGTGGCTGAACCAGATCCAGTTGACGATCAGCGACCTCGTGGCCGAAATCCACAACGTCCACCACCCGGTCGATCCCGGCGCCTATTACGCGGAACAGCACCGCGAAGCCGCGCGTGCCGCCGATCAATTCCGCACCGAGCGACTGCCGAAATTCCTCATTCATTTCGAACAGTCGATCCGGGCCAATACCGGCGACTGGATGGTCGATCACCGCTGGACCTATGCCGACACCTCGCTGTTCCAGCTGGTCGAGGGGCTGCGCTACATGTTCTCCCGCCGCATGAAGTCGCTGGAGCCGGATTACCCCGAGGTGATCCGTATCCACGATCAGGTCGCCACCCTGCCCGGCATCCGCGCCTATTTGAAGAGCGACCGCCGCCTGCCTTTCAATGAAGACGGCATCTTCCGCCATTATCCGGAACTCGATGACGACTGATCCCGCCCCCCGCGCATCCCGCCCCGCCGCCCGCATTCTGCTGGTTGATGCCGCCGGCCGCGTGCTGCTGTTCCGCTTCACCCCCGCCGATCGACCGCCCTTCTGGGTGACACCGGGCGGCGCGGTCGATCCGGGCGAGAGCTATGCCGCCGCCGCCCGTCGCGAATTGATGGAGGAAGTCGGCCTCGACCGCGATTGCGGCCCCGAGGTCGCGCGCCGCGTCGTCGATTTCCTGACGCTGGAGGGCGTGGAGGTCACCGCCGACGAACGTTTCTACCGCGTCGCGATCGATGCCTGCGACGTCGTCACCACCGGCCACACGCCGCTCGAACAACGCGTCATGACAACCTGGCACTGGTTCACCCGCACCGAGATCGCCGCCCATCCCGAACCGATCTTCCCCATCGACCTGATCGCGATGCTGGCGGCGACCGACGACTTGCCCGCCACCGCACAGGCGCGCAGTCTGCCGGCATGACCGACGCCTCCCTCTCCCGCCTGACGCTGTCCACCGGCGTCGAACTCGACGCACAGATCGCGGGGCCGGAGGATGCGCCCGCCGTCATCCTGCTCCACGGCTTTCCCGAATCGCATCGGACCTGGCGACACATCGTCCCCGATCTCGCCCGCGACCACCGCGTCGTCGCCCCGGACCAGCGCGGCTATGCCCGTTCGTCCAAGCCCGACGGCGTCGCCGCCTATGCCCCCGATCGCATCGTCGCCGATCTGCTGGCGCTCGCGGATGCACTCGGCATCGATCGCTTCACGCTGGTCGGTCACGACTGGGGCGGCGCAATCGCGTGGATGGCGGCGCTCAGCCATCCCGACCGGATCGAACGGCTGGTCATCGTCAACGCTCCTCACCCGCTCGTCTTCCAGCGTTCGCTGTTCGACGACCCGGCTCAACGCGCCGCCAGCCAATATATCACCCGGTTCCGCGACACGGGCCTCGACCGCGGTCTGATCGGCGAAGGGCTCGAACGTTTCTTCACCAGCAATTTCGCCGCCCATGTCACCACCGCCATCGCCGGTGCGGACAAGGCTGCCTATCTCGACGAATGGGGTCAGCCAGGTGCGATGACCGCGATGCTAAACTGGTATCGCGCCTCGCCGATCATCGTCCCCGCGCAGGACGAAGCACCACCCCGCCCCGCCTTCCTCAACGCCCCCTTCCCCCCGGTCACGCAACCGACGCTGGTAATCTGGGGCACGCAGGACAAGGCGCTGTTGCCGGTGCAACTGGAGGGGCTCGATACGCTGGTCCCGAACCTGACGATCGAGCGCGTCGATGCCGGCCATTTCGTGCCGTGGCAGAATCCCGATGCGGTGATCGCGGCGATACGGAGATGGGGCGTATAGGAACGCACTTCCTGACCGCCTCACCCTTCCCGCCTACCGCCCCGCCGGATCGTACGGCCCGCGCATCATCACATAATCCCGCGTCTCGTACGGCGGCGCCAGCCCCTCCACCCACGCGCCATGCGCATGGGTCAGCGCCACCAGCTCCATCGGCGTATCGCCCGGCCAGCCGCGCACCCGTACCTCATGCCGGTGAAGATCGCGGTTCGGCTCCATCATCACCCATCCCAGCGGTCGCGCCGCCGTCGCCCGCGCACCCGCCGCCGCCATCGCATCCCTGATCCGCGCGCGGCGTTCGTTGCCCAGATACTGCCACACCACCGAATGCATCAGTACGCGGGTAACGCCCGCCTCCTGTGGCTCGGCCAGCCGCGCTTCGATCCAGTCCGCCGCGTCGCCCCGGTCCAGCGCCACGCCATCCGCGCGGATCATCGCGACCGTCGCCGCCAGCCGCGCCTGCCGCTCCACCGCATCGACCCACACATACGCCGCCAGCCGCTCCGCTGCCGCCGGATCGCGCACATCGACCGGCGCCACATCGA
Organism: Sphingomonas sp. Leaf339; assembly: GCF_001426195.1. Taxonomy (GTDB): domain Bacteria; phylum Pseudomonadota; class Alphaproteobacteria; order Sphingomonadales; family Sphingomonadaceae; genus Sphingomonas. The sequence continues at coordinate 178,271 of NZ_LMRS01000056.1, forward strand.
CGCCGCGCGTGCTCACGATCTCGATCGGCACGGCGGGCGGCGGTGGCCCGCGCCAGTCCGGCCGGATCGTTACCGCCGCCCCTGCCGGCCCGGCCACCACCCCGCCCAGATCGAAGCGAAAGCGATCGACCAGCAGGTTCAATCCGGCGCTCGACCCGATCTCCAGCACTTCGATCCGCGGTCCGAACCGCGCCGCCAGATGCAGCATCCCGGTCATCAGCCCCGCCGACCGCGCCGCCTCGTTCGTCTGCGGCGGCCCGTCCAGCCACGGCAGCAACGCCGCGTCATGCCGCCGCATCACATCCTGCAACACCAGCCGCACCAGCGGTTCCGCCACCGTGTCGCCCGCGAACACCGCCGACAGCGCCGGGTACACCCCCGCCCGGTGAAGCGCATGCAGCCCACCGACCAGCCGCAGCGCCAGCGCATCCGCCACTGGCTCGCCCGCCCAGTCCAGCACCCGCCGCCCGGTCGCGCTCCGTCGATCGATCGCCTCTACCAGCGCGGTGCAGACCCGCGCGGTCACCGGCGCACCCATCGCCGCGCAATATCCCGCCTGAACCCCGAACGCCGCGCGATTTGCTGACCCGTTTGTCATCGCGCTTCATTGCGCCTGCCGGGGGCCGTCGGTAAAGCCCGCCCATGCCGCAACCGCTCATCATCGCCGTTCCCAAGGGCCGCATCCTGGCAGAAGCCCTGCCGCTGCTCGCCGCCGCCGGCATCCACCCGGAAGCGTCCTTCGCCGACGAGGACAGCCGCGCGCTGCGTTTCGCCACCGACGTGCCCGGTATCGATCTGATCCGCGTCCGTGCGTTCGACGTCGCCACCTTCGTCGCGCACGGCGCCGCGCAGCTCGGCATCGTCGGGTCCGACGTGCTGGCCGAGTTCGATTATTCCGAACTCTACGCCCCCGTCGATCTCGGCATCGGTCATTGCCGGCTGTCGGTCGCCGAACCCGTCGCGCTGGCGGCGGGCGACGATCCGCGCGGCTGGAGCCATGTCCGCGTCGCCACCAAATATCCGCACGTCACCCAGGCCCATTTCGCGCGCCGCGGTGTGCAGGCGGAATGCGTGAAGCTGAACGGCGCGATGGAGCTCGCCCCCACGCTCGGCCTCGCCCCGCGCATCGTCGATCTCGTGTCGTCGGGCCGCACGCTGAAAGAAAACGGGCTGGTCGAGGTCGAACGCATCATGGACGTCACCAGCCGCCTCGTCGTCAACCGCGCCGCGATGAAGACCCGCGCCGACGTGGTCCCCCTGGTCGAGGCATTCCGCCGCGCCGTCGCCGGCAGCATCGCGGCATGATCCGCCTGAACGCCGCCGACGCCGGCTTCGCCACCGCCTTCACCGCGCTGGTCGAGGATCGCCGCGAATCCTCCGCCGATGTCGCCCGCGACGTCACCGCGATCATCGCCGACGTCCGCACGCGCGGCGCCGATGCGGTGCGCGACCTGACGCTGCGGCTCGATCGCCACGATCTGGACGCCACCGGCTGGCGCATCGACGCGAGCGTCTGTGCCGACGCCTATGCCGCGCTGGAACCGGAACTGCGCGCCGCGCTCGATCTCGCCGCTGCCCGCATCCGCGCCTATCACGAGCGACAGAAGCCCGCAGACACCGATTATATCGATCCCGTCGGCGTCCGCCTCGGCGCGCGCTGGCGACCGGTCGATGCGGCGGGGCTGTACGTGCCCGGCGGTCGCGCAGCCTATCCGTCGTCGCTGCTGATGAACGCGATCCCCGCCAAGGTCGCGGGCGTCGGTCGTCTCGCGATGGTCACGCCGACGCCCGATGGCCAGATCAACCCCCTGGTTCTCGCCGCCGCGCATCTCGCCGGGGTGGACGAGATCTGGCGCATCGGTGGCGCGCAGGGCGTCGCCGCGCTCGCTTATGGCGCGGGCGACATCGCCCCCGTCGATGTCATCACCGGCCCCGGCAACGCCTGGGTCGCAGAGGCCAAGCGCCAGCTCTACGGCGTTGTCGGCATCGACATGGTCGCCGGCCCGTCGGAAATCGTCGTCGTCGCCGATGCGCTGAACGACCCCGAATGGACCGCCGCCGACCTGCTCAGCCAGGCCGAACACGACGTGACGACCCAGTCGATCCTCTTCACCGACGACAGCGCCTATGCCGATGCCGTCGCGGCCGCCGTCGATCGCCAGCTCGGCACGCTCGCCACCGGCGCCGTCGCGCGTCAGGCATGGGACGCCAATGGCGCGATCATCGTCGTCGCCACGCTGGCCGATGCGATGCCGCTGATCGATCGCCTCGCGCCCGAACATCTGCAACTGGCGGTGGACGAGCCACAGACCCTGTTCGACCGGGTCCGCCATGCCGGCAGCGTGTTCCTGGGCCGTCACACGCCCGAAGCGATCGGCGATTACGTCGCCGGCCCCAACCACGTCCTCCCCACCGGCCGCCGCGCCCGCTTCGCCAGCGGCCTGTCCGTCCTCGACTTCATGAAGCGCACCAGCTTCCTGGGTCTCGACGAAACCGCGCTTGCCGAACTGGGCCCGGCAACAGTCAAACTGGCGGAGGCGGAAGGGTTGCCGGCCCATGCCCGCTCGGTGGCGCTGCGCCTGCGGATGAACAGATAATAGCGGGCAACTACCCACTCACCATCGAATGTTAGGATAATCGCGCTTTGCCGTCCGACGGACCGACGGTATTTCTCCCGCGAAAAAGGGAGGATATGCCATGATAAAGCCGGGTATTGCCGCCGCCGCATTCACCACTGTTGTTTTGCTGGCCTCTCCAGCGACCGCCGCCACGGCACTCTATGGCTTTACCGGGTCCAGCGTGAGCGGATCGTTCGAAATAACATACGTCCCGAACCCGAATACCGGCACGCTTGGGACATCGCCCAATACCGTCGATCCGGTCGGCTCGTACATCGTATCGAACATCACCGGGACGTTCTCCAACGCCACCCTCGGCATCAGCAATGCCGCGATCACCGGAATCGTGCCGAGCAGCCCTGCCGCGCCGGATTTGACGAACCTCCTCGCACCGCGCAGCTTCGGCTTCTATCCGATCGTGAATGGCCCCCCGCGACCGGACGGTACACCGGCAACGGGCCTGTCCTATGACAATCTCTATTACCCGGGCGGATCGCCCAAGGCATCGAGCGACTATCCGTTCTTCGGCGGCGTCTTCGACATTTACGGCATCGTTTTCACTATCGCGACCGACAAGGGCACCCGGGCGGTCAACTTCTGGAGCAATGGCACGATCGGCGGCGGCACCACTTATGGCGCGGCGGTCACGGACGGGCAGGACGTGCTCGATTACGCCGGCGACATATCCGTCACCGCCGTTCCCGAACCGGCGACATGGGCGATGATGCTCGTCGGCTTCGGCATGATCGGCGGCTATGCACGGTATCGGCGGCGGCGCATCGTATTCGGCGCCTGAGCGAAACCCGTCGGGGCTGACACACGCGCCCTATCCGCCTACAGGCAGCGCCATGTCCCGTACCTCTGCCCGTACCAAGGCGCGCGCCGCCGCTCGCCTCGCCGCCGTCCAGGCGCTCTATCAGCACGAGATGGAGGGGACGGCGATCCCCTCGCTCCTGCATGAATTCCACAATCACCGGATCGGCGCGACGATCGAGGAGGTCGAATATGCCGAGGCGGACGTCGATTTCTTCGACGATCTGGTGAAGGGCGCCACCACCCGCGGTGGTGAGATCGATCTGTTGATCGAGGGCAAGCTGGCCAGCGGTTGGACGCTTGCTCGGCTCGACAAGCCGATGAAGGCGATCCTGCGCGCCGGCACCTACGAACTGCTCGCCCGTCCCGACGTGCCGATGCCCGCGGTCATCAGCGAATATGTCGATGTCGCCCACGCCTTTTACGACCGCCGCGAATCGGGCTTCGTCAACGGCCTGCTCGACGCTATCGCCAAGGACGCGCGCGCCTGACATCGGGACCGCGACGGGCGCCAGGGGGAATGCGTTGACCGAAGCCGAATTCATCGTCGCCCTGCGTGGCCTGCCGCTTCATGCCGGCGCGCGCGGCCTGCTCGATGATGCCGCCGTCGTCGGCGGCCTGGTGATGACCACCGATACGCTGGTCGAGGGTGTCCACTTCGTCGATCGCGATCCACCCGCCGATGTCGCGTGGAAACTCGTCGCGGTCAGCCTGTCCGATCTCGCCGCCAAGGGCGCGGTGCCAGAGGGTGTGCTGCTCAACCTGCCGCTGTCGCATGACGGCTGGGACGCCGCCTTCCTGACCGGCTTGGCCCAGGTGATGGCGGCTTTCGCGGTGCCGCTGATCGGTGGCGACACCGTCTCGCTGCCCGCCGGCGCCCCGCGCGTGCTCAGTTGCACCGCGATCGGCCGCGATGGTGCCGCCCCCAGCCGCACCGGGGCGCAAGCCGGCGACGCACTGTGGGTGACGGGCGTGATCGGTGACGCCGGCGCCGGCCTCGGCATCGCGCTCGGTGCCCCCGGACCGGCGACGCTGCTCGCCGCCTATCGCCGCCCGCAGCCGCGGCTGGCGGAGGGACGGGCGCTCGCCCCCCATGTCCATGCGATGAGCGACGTGTCGGACGGCCTGCTGATCGACGCAGCGCGGATGGCGGCGGCGAGCGATCTGGCCGTCACCATCGACATCGCCACCATCCCGCTGTCGCGCGCCTATCGCGATCAGGCGGGGGCAGAGCGGCGCGGCCGGCTGGCGGCGGCGACGTCGGGCGATGATTACGAACTACTGTTCGCGGCGCCGCCCGCGTGGCTTCCGCCAGTCCCCGCCACCCGCATCGGCGTCTTTACCGCCGGGCGCGGCGTGACGCTGGTCGACGATGGCGAAGCGGTCGCCCTGCCCGCCCGCCTCGGTTGGGAACACGCGCCGACCACCTGAGGGGCCGCCTAACGGGTTGCACGCGCGTCCGAAACCGATAGGCTCCCTCCAACTGACGGTATCGCCCACGCATGGCGACCCGCGGTTCAGGAGAAGGAGCGACGCGTGACGACAGTCTATCTCGCCATGATCTGCGGCGTCATCGCCGTGCTGTACGGTATATTCACCAGTGCCCAGGTCCTGCGCCAGCCCGCGGGCGACGCCAAGATGCAGGACATCGCCGCCGCCATTCAAGAGGGCGCGAAGGCCTATCTCGGCCGGCAATACACCACCATCGCGATCGTCGGCGTCGTCGTCGCGGGCGTATTGGCGTTGACGCTCGGCCTGATCTCCACCGTCGGCTTCGTCATCGGTGCGGTCCTGTCGGGCGTGGCGGGCTATGTCGGCATGAACATCTCGGTCCGCGCCAATGTGCGGACCGCAGAGGCGGCACGCACCTCGTTGCAGGGGGGCCTGACCACCGCCTTCCGCTCCGGCGCCGTCACCGGCATGCTCGTCGCGGGGCTGGGTCTGCTCTCGATCGCGTCGTTCTTCTGGTATCTCACCGGCCCCTCCGGCCTCGCCCCCAACGACCGCGTCATCGTCGAGGCGCTGACCGCGCTCGCGTTCGGTGCGTCCCTCATCTCGATCTTCGCGCGCCTCGGCGGCGGCATCTTCACCAAGGCGGCCGACGTCGGCGCGGATCTGGTCGGCAAGGTCGAGGCCGGCATTCCGGAGGACGATCCTCGCAATCCCGCCGTCATCGCGGATAACGTCGGCGACAATGTCGGCGACTGCGCCGGCATGGCCGCCGATCTGTTCGAAACCTATGTCGTCACCCTCGGCGTCACGATGATCTCGATCGCGTTGTTGATCCAGGCGGATGCGGCCGAACTGATGCGCCTGATGACCCTGCCACTGCTCGTCGGCGGCGTGTGCATCTTCACCTCGATCATCGGCACCTACATGGTCCGGCTGGGCGGCGGCAGCATCATGGGCGCGCTGTACAAGGGCTTTTTCACCGCCACGATCCTGTCGATCCCCGCCATCTATGTCGCCAGCGTCTATGTGCTGGGCGACCTGAACGCGACGATCGGCGGCGCCGGCTTCCTCGACGCCGGCACCGGATCGCTCGCCACCGATGTCGTCGCCGCCGCCCCGGCGGAGGGCGCGGCCAGCTTTACCGGCATGGACCTGTTCTGGTGCATGATGGTCGGCCTCGTCGTCACCGGGCTGCTGGTGTGGATCACCGAATATTACACCGGTACCAACCACCGCCCGGTGCGCAGCATCGCCAAGGCGTCCGAAACCGGCCACGGCACCAACGTCATCCAGGGTCTCGCGATCAGTCTCGAGGCGACCGCCCTGCCAACGCTCGTCATCGTCGTCGCGGTCATTGCGGCCTATCAGCTGGCGGGCGTCATCGGCATCGCCTTCGCCGCCACCGCGATGCTGGCGCAGGCGGGCATGGTCGTCGCGCTTGACGCCTATGGTCCCGTCACCGACAATGCCGGCGGCATCGCCGAAATGGCTGGCCTGCCCGACGAGGTACGCGAGCGCACCGACGCGCTCGACGCGGTCGGCAACACGACCAAAGCGGTGACGAAGGGTTATGCGATCGGCTCCGCCGGCCTTGCCGCGCTCGTCCTGTTCGGCGCCTACACCACCGATCTGAAGACGTATTTCCCCGACCTGACCGTCGATTTCAGCCTGTCGAACCCGTACGTCATCGTCGGCCTGCTGCTCGGCGCGCTGCTCCCCTATCTGTTCGGCGCGTTCGGCATGACCGCCGTCGGCCGCGCGGCGGGCGCGGTGGTCGAGGAGGTGCGCGGCCAGTTCCGCGACAATCCCGGCATCATGCTGGGTACCAGCCGCCCCGATTACGGCCGCACCGTCGATCTCGTCACCCGCGCCGCGATCAAGGAGATGATCGTCCCCAGCCTGCTGCCCGTCGCCAGCCCGATCGCGCTCTACTTCATCATCACCGCGGTCGCGGGTCAGGCGTCGGGCTTCGCGGCGCTCGGCGCAATGCTGCTCGGCGTCATCGTCTCCGGCCTGTTCGTCGCCCTGTCGATGACCAGCGGCGGCGGCGCATGGGACAATGCGAAGAAATACATCGAGGACGGCAATCACGGCGGCAAGGGGTCCGAGGCGCACAAGGCCGCCGTCACCGGCGACACCGTCGGCGATCCGTACAAGGACACCGCCGGTCCAGCGGTGAACCCGATGATCAAGATCACCAACATCGTCGCCCTGTTGCTGCTCGCCGCACTGGCCGGCGGCGTCTGAGGAAAAGGGAAGCGCCACTGGCTTGTCACCGGTGGCGCGCCTTGTGATGATGCGGAATGGGACGACGGGGAATCGTCCCAGTATAACGGGGGGTTGAGTGAAGACGAAGCTATGGGCCGCCGCGATGATCGCGGCGCTGGGGACCGCATCGCCCGCTCAGGTGCCCGACCCAGCGACGCCAAAGGTTGATGCCGCCGCGCCAGTGCCGGTCGAGGTGTTCGCCACCCTCCCCGCCGTCGAATCGCCCGCCCTGTCACCCGACGGCACCCGCATCGCCGCCAAGATGGCGGTCGGCGGCAAGCAATATCTCGTCGTCCGCCCGCTCACCGGCGGTGGCAAACCGGTAATGATGCCGGTGCCGGAGAAGACCGACGTGAACTGGTGGCGTTGGGTCGGCAACGACTGGCTGGCGGTCGGCCTCGGCGCGCAACAGATTCTGTACGGCGAGGAATACTACATCACCCGCACGCTGGCGGTGGCGGCTGACATGAAGAAGTCCAACCGCCTCGGCTGGACCGAGGCCGGCCTGCGCGCCGACGACGTGATCTGGACCGCGACCGACGGCACGCCGCGCCTGCTGCTCGCCAAACAGACCGGCATCGAATCGATGGCCGACATCTATCCGTCCGTCTTCGAATATGATCTGTCGACCGGCCGCGGAAAGCGCGTCGTCACCGGCATGTCGAACGTCTTCAACTGGTATGCCGACCCATCGGGTGCGGTTCGGATGGGCTGGCAGTACAACGACGACGCGGGGCGCGGCTCGCTCCTCTATCGTCCCGGCGCCACCGGCACGTTCCATTCGATCGCGGTGCAAAAGCGCGGCGACGACCGCAGCATCGTCACTCCCCTCGTCTTCCGCGCCGACGGCAGCGCGGTGGCGATCGACGATTCCGATGGGCGTGATGCGGTGTACGAACTGTCGCTGCCCGATCTGAAGGTCGGCAAGCGCCTGTTCGGGCTCGACCGCTACGATGTCGACGGCGTCATCCGCAACGGCGCCGGCAACGATATCGACGGCTACCGCGTCACCGATCGCTGGTCGCGCGTCGAATGGGTCAACCCGACTTTACGCAAGGTACAGGCCGAGATGGACAAGGCGGTCGGCACCCGCCGCGCCGATGTCGTGTCATGGAGCGCCGATCGCACCAAATTGCTGGTCGAGGTCGGCGGCGCGTCTCAAGCCGGCGGCCTGTATTATTTCGACACCGGCTACGGCACCATGGTCCGCATCGGCTGGAACAACGACCAGTTGAAGAACCGCGCGCTCTCGCCGGTGAAGACGGTCACCTACACCGCCCGCGACGGCAAACCGATCGAGGCGGTGCTGACCTTGCCGCGCAACCGCCCGGCCAGATCGCTGCCGTTGATCGTGATGCCGCATGGCGGCCCATTCGCCCGCGATGCGGAAGGGTGGGACTGGTGGGTGCAGTATCTGGCGGAATCGGGCTACGCCGTCATCCAGCCCAATTATCGCGGCTCGTCCGGCTATGGCAAGGAATTCGCCCGGCTCGGCGAGGGTCAATGGGGCCTATCGATGCAGGATGATCTCGACGATGCGGCCGCCTATCTGGTGAAGGACGGCATCGCCGATCCGAAACGCATGTGCATGATCGGCGCCTCCTATGGCGGCTATGCGGCGATGCGCGCCGCCCAGCGCGGTGGTGCGTACAAATGCACGATCTCCTATGCCGGCGTATCCGATCTGGAAGCGATGCGCCGTTACGACAGCCGCTTCCTGATGGCCAAGACCCGCGCGAACTGGCTGAAGAAACAGGCCCCCGACTTTCGCGCCGTCTCACCCCGCTTTGGCGCCGCAAACTTCTCGATCCCCATCCTCCTCGTCCACGGCGCCGAGGACAAGCGCGTGCCGGTGAAACAATCGCGGATGATGGCCAGCGCGTTGAAGGACGCGGGCAAGCCCTACGAATATCTCGAACAACCCCTCGCCGACCACCACTTCAGCCGCGGCGAGGACCGGCTGGAATTCCTGAAGCGGATGAAGACGTTCCTGGATCGCTACAACCCGGCCTGATCGTCATTGCAAGCGTAGCGAAGCAACCCAGGGCCACGCTAGAACCCCTGCGTTGCCTCGCAACGACGAAACCACGTCACCCCCTCGCGATCCAATCATCCCCGATTTGCGTCAGCACATCCAGCGGCACTCGCCCGTATCGCAACACCGCCGCATGATACGCCTTCAGGTCGAACCGCGCGCCCTGCCTTGCCTTCGCCTTGTCGCGGATCGCGACGAAGGTCGAATGCCCCAGCTTGTAACTCGCCGCCTGACCGGGATTGACGCAATACCGATCGATCTCGCGCGACGCATCGCTGACCGGATCGCCCTGCTGATCGACGAAATACTGCACCGCCTTCTCGCGGCTCCAGCGATAATGGTGCAGGCCCGTATCGACGACGCAGCGATTGGCGCGGAACAGTTGCGCGACCAGATAACCGCAGCGGCCGACCGGGTCGTCGGCATACATGCCGATCTGGTCCGCCAACTGTTCGGCATACAGCGCCCACCCCTCGCCATATCCCGAAAAGCCACCGATCTTGCGGATCAGCGGCAACCGCGTGTTCGACAGCGCCAGCCCGCCCTCCATCTGATGGCCCGGCAACCCTTCGTGATAGGTCGTCGTCGCCAGCGCGAAGGTTGGCCAGTCGTTGATGTCGCGCAGGTTGAAATACACCAGCCCGGGTCGCGACCCGTCCAGCGACGGCGGCTGTGCAAAGGCTCCCGCCGCCCCCGCCTCGGTCTGTGGCGGCACGCGCCGCACCTCGAACGCATAGGGGGGCATCCGCTCGAACACCGCCGGCAGCTTCCCGCGGATCGCCGCCAGCCGTTCGTTGCAATAGGCGATCGCCTGCGCCCGGCCGGCATCGCTATCCGGATAGAGGTATTTCGGCTCGCGCCCCAGCGCCGCCATCCGCGCGCCGACGCTTCCCTTGGTGTAGCCCAGCTTCTTCAACTCGGCATCCAGCCGCGCGTTCAGCGCCGTCGCCTGTTCCAGCCCGAACCGGTGCACCTCCTCCGGCGACAGGCTGGTCGTCGTGGTCGATTGCAGCGCCGCCGGATAGAACGCCGCTCCTTCCGGTATCTTCCAGATGCCCGCATCATGCGTAGCGGTGGCGCGCATCACCTTCGCCTGCGCGATCTGCCGGTCGAGGGCGGGCAGGACGGCGGTGTCCCAGATGCGTCCCGCCTTCGCGCCATAATCCGCCGCCAGCCCCTTGGCCGCCGCCCGCCGCGCCAGCGACTGCACCACCAACGCATCCGTCGCCGGCACGCGCAGCTTGCCCATCTGCTCCAGTGTCAGGTCCAGGATGAAATCGGGCGGCACCACCCGCGCCCCGGCATCGCGCCGCATCCGCTCGGTCTGCGCATCCAGCTGCCCGGCAAAGGCGGTCAGCCGTTGCAGATACGCATCCGCATCGCCCGCGCCATCGATCTTGTGCTTGGTGTCGAGGAAATCGGGCACCGACTGATACGCCCCCGACTGCTGCGACACGACGTATGGCGTCGGCCCATACGCGGTGCCACCGAACGAAAACGCCTGCACCCGCGCCGCCGACCGGCGGGTGTAGAGCACGCACGCCAGATCGATCTTCTCGTCCGCCGACAGCGTGGCCGTATCGATCGCCTCCAGCCGCTTGATCTCCGCCAGCGTCGCCGCGCGGTTCGCCCCCATCGCTGCGATCGACTGATCGGACAGTTTGGCGCGCAGATCGGCATTGGCGCCGGTATCGAGCCCCAGATTGGTCGCCCCCTCCGGGCTGCGCCGCAACTGCGCCTGCAACAGGTCGGCGAAAAGCGCGGCCAGCGGCGTCTCCGCCGCCATCGCCACGCGCGGGGCGGCGGCCAGCGCCACGGTGGCGGCGGCGCCACCCATGAATGAACGACGGCTAGTCATCGCGGCGTCTCCTGAACGAACAAGGCCCGCCCCCTTGCCGGTCTGGCAGGGGAGCGGGCCTTCAACTTGGCTTAACGAGGGTGGAAGATCACCCGACCCGCGTACCCGACATCGGAAAGCTGCCGAACGCGCCTGCGCCGACGCTGCCGACCAGCGTGTCACCCTCGATCGTCGCTTCGCAATCCAGCGTCATCGGCATCGGCACAGTCATGCTCTGCTTCCAGCTGATCTTGTCGCCCGCGACCTCGCCGGTCACGTCCATGCCGCCCATCGCGCCCGACACATCACCGGTAAAGGTCGTGCCGTCGCTGCGCACCGTCAGCACCATCTTCTGGTCGCCCAGCGGCGACTTCACGGTGCAATCATATTTGCCATCGATGTCGGCCATGGTCTTTCTCCTGAATATCGTCGCTTACTTGCCCGCTTTAACCGGCGCCGGCGCCATGGGTTGCACCGGCACGCCCAGCGATGTCGCGCTCACCACCTCGACGGGCAGGCCCAGCGAGTCAAGCTGCGGCTTCACCGTCGCCGCCTCGCCCACCACGACCCACACCGTGCGCTGCGGGTCGATCGCGCCACGGATCGTCTGGTTCAATTGCGGCAATGTCAGGCCGCGATACCGCTGCGTGATCGTCCCGTAATAATCGTCGGGCCGGCGATACAGGTCGTTCCGCTGCATCGCGCCCAGCACCGCGCCCGCGGTTTCGAAACTGCCCGGCAACGCATTGATCGCGCCGTTGATCGCCCGCGCGAACTCCGCCTGCGTCATCGGCTGCGGCCCCAGGAACGCGGCGACATCGGCGCGGGCAGAGGCGAGCGCCGGCCCCGTCTTGTCCGCCTGCACCGGCGCGGTGATGATATAGGGTGCGGCATGTTCAGCGGTCTGGAAGCCGCCGCTCGCACCGTACGACCAATGCCGCGCCTCGCGCAGGTCCATATTGATCCGGCTGAGGAAACCACCACCCAGCGCATCGTTGGCGGTCGCCACCGGCAACAGGTCCTGCGTTCCATTCAGCGGCGTCGGGATCAGCCCGACGATCAGCGATTGCGGGCTGTCCGGCCGGTCGACCAGCACGATCTTCGGCGTCGCCGGCTGCATCGGCGCGGCGAAGTCCTTGACGCCCGCCGCGCCCGTCGGCCGCCAGTCGCCAAAGCCCGCCTCCAGGGCCGCCTGCACCTCGACGATCGGCCGGTCGCTGACGACGAAGATCTTCGCCTTGTCCGGTCGCAGCCATGCCTGCTGGAACGCGATCAGGTCGGCCCGCGTCAGCGCCGCCACCGCCTTGGGATCACCGCCCCCTTGCGCCTTGGCATAGGGATAGGCCGCGCCGTACAGCAACGGCGGCACCACCCGCCCGACCAGACCGCCGGGGCTCGTCAGTTCCTGCGCGATCCCCGTCAATTGCTGGTTGCGCACCCGCACCAGCTCCGCCTCGTCGAACGCCGGATGGCGCACGACATCCGCGAACAGGTCGATCGCGGGCCGCAGGTTGGCGCTCGGCACGCTAAGGTTCAATGTGGTGCGATCGTTGCTCGACCCGCCACCGATACTGGCCGCCAGCCGCTCGCGCGCCTCGGCCAGCGCGATCGACCCCATCCTGGCCGTGCCCTCGTCCATCATCGCCAGCGTCAGGCCCTGCGTGCCCAGCTTCCCCGCCACATCGGCGGCGACACCGGCATCGAACGACAGCGCCAATTGCGTGATCGGCACCGCATTGCGCTGTGCATAGACCAGCTCGATACCGTTGCTCAGGCGGCTGCGCTGCACCGTCGGAAAGGTCAGGCCGGTCAGCGCGCCCACCGGCGGCATCGCCCCGCGCGTGCCCTTGAACGGCGTATCGGGGGCCGCGACCACCGCCACCGCCGGCGGTACCACCGCCTCGGCATAGGCATCGCGCTTGCCCTGCTCGACGGTCAGCGCATAGGCGGGCCGGCCGAGCCATTTGTCCGCCGCCGCTTTCACGCTCGCCGGGGTCTGCGCCGCCAGCCGCTCCAGCCGCTTCTTGTAGAAACCGGGATCGTCGGAAAACAGCGCGCCCTGCGCCAGTGCCACCGCCTTGCCGCCGAAACCGCCGACCGATTCCAGCCCGCCGATCACCCCCGCCGCCCGCGTCGTGGCGACGCGCGATACTTCGTCCGCGGTTGGTCCGTTCTTCAGGAAATCGGCCAGGATCGCATCAATCCGCTGCGACACCAGCGCCGGATCGACCCCTGGCCGCACGATCGCGCGGATGCCGAACGTACCCACCTGGGCGCCCGCGCCGTTATAGGTCGACACGCTGACCGCCAGCTTCTCCTTCTTCACCAGCGCATTGTCGAACCGCGAGCTGTCCAGCCCACCCAGCACGCCCGCCACCACGTCCAGCGCCGACGAATCGGGATCGTTCAGCCCCGGCACCGCCCAGTTGCGGCTGACCATCACCGCCGCCACCCGGTCGCGGATCGTCTCCGCCTTGGGGGCCGTCAGTGTCGGCACCGGCGCCACTGGCCGCACGCTCTTCGGGCCCGCCTTGATCGCGCCGAAATATTTTTCGGCCAGCCGCCGCGCGGTTGCGACATCGACGTCGCCAGCCAGCACCAGCACCGCATTGTTCGGGCCGTAATGGCCGGTGAACCAGTCCTTCACCGTCTGCAGCGACGCGGCATCCAGATCGGCCATCGATCCGATCGTGTCGTGGCCATACGGATGCGTCGCGGGGAACAGCCCCTCGGTGATCTTGTACCGCGTCAGGCCGTATGGCTGGTTGTCGCCCTGCCGCTTCTCGTTCTGGACGACGCCGCGCTGCTCATCCAGCTTGGCCTGCGTCACGGCACCCAGCAGATATCCCATCCGGTCCGATTCCAGGAACAGCGCGCGTTCCAGCGCGCCGGTCGGCACCGTCTCGAAATAATTGGTCCGGTCCTGATTGGTCGTCCCGTTGAAATCGGTCGCGCCGACCTGTTTCAGCGGCTCGAAGAAATCGTCCGGCGCATTCTCCGATCCGTTAAACATCAGATGCTCGAACAGATGCGCGAAGCCGGTCTTGCCCTGCGGTTCGTGTTTGGCGCCGACATCGTACCACACGCTCACCGCCACCACCGGCGCCTTGCGATCGGTATGCACGATCACCCGCAGCCCGTTCTTCAACACGAACTGCTGATATGGAATGTCGACCGACCGGATCAGCGTCGCCACCGACGCCGGCTTCGTCTGCGCGGCGACGGGCGGGGCGAGCGCAACAAGCGCCACGCCCGAAAGAGCGAAGAGTTTCAACGACATGGATAGGCGTCTCCGGGAATGATGGCCGGGGGTATAGCCGGCCATCCGCCGCGCGCAACGCGCTTGCCGACAACGCTGAACAGGGTCACGCAGGCGGCTCGGTGGTCGCACCGCCTCCAAACCCTTGTGTTGCCCGAATACAACACCATCTGATGCCGCAAGACAGCAGGGATCAACCATGAACCTCGAAAAATTTACCGACCGCGCCAAGGGCTTCCTCCAGTCCGCGCAGACCGTCGCGATCCGCATGAACCATCAGCAGATCGCCCCCGAACATCTTCTGAAGGCACTGCTCGAAGACGAGCAGGGCATGGCATCCGGCCTGATCCAGGCCGCCGGTGGCGACGCCCGCCGCGCCGTCAGCGAAACCGACCTCGCGCTCGCGAAGATTCCCGCCGTGTCCGGCTCGGGCGCGCAGAACAGCCCCGGCATCAGCAACGACGCCGTCCGCGTGCTCGACACCGCCGAACAGATCGCGGCCAAGGCCGGCGACAGCTTCGTCACCGTCGAACGCCTGCTCGTCGCGCTCGCCCTGTCGCTCAACACCGCCGCCGGCAAGGCGCTGAAGACCGCCGGCGCGACGCCCGAGGCACTGAACACCGCGATCAATTCCCTGCGTCAGGGTCGCACCGCCGACACCGCCGGGGCCGAAGACCGCTACGACGCGCTCAAGAAATTCGCCCGCGACCTGACCCAGGCGGCGCGCGACGGCAAGCTCGACCCCGTGATCGGCCGCGACGAGGAAATCCGCCGCACCATCCAGGTCCTCGCCCGCCGTACCAAGAATAACCCCGTCCTCATCGGCGAACCCGGCGTCGGCAAGACCGCGATCGTCGAGGGGCTGGCGCTGCGCATCGCCAATGGCGACGTGCCCGATGGCCTGAAGGACAAGACGCTCATGTCGCTCGACATGGGCGCGCTGATCGCCGGCGCGAAATATCGCGGCGAATTCGAGGAACGGCTGAAGGGCGTCATCGACGAAGTGAAGGCCGCCGAGGGCGACATCGTCCTGTTCATCGACGAGATGCACCAACTGATCGGCGCCGGCAAATCCGAAGGCGCGATGGACGCCGGCAACCTCTTGAAGCCCGCGCTCGCCCGCGGCGAACTCCACTGCGTCGGCGCCACCACGCTCGACGAGTACCGCAAGCACGTCGAAAAGGATCCCGCGCTCCAGCGTCGGTTCCAGCCCGTCTTCGTCGGCGAACCCACCGTCGAGGATACGATCAGCATCCTGCGCGGATTGAAGGAAAAATACGAACTCCACCACGGTGTCCGCATCACCGATGCCGCGCTGGTCGCCGCCTCCACCCTGTCGAACCGCTACATCACCGACCGCTTCCTGCCCGACAAGGCGATCGACCTGATGGACGAGGCCGCCAGCCGCATCCGCATGGAAGTGGAGAGCAAGCCCGAAGAGATCGAAACCCTCGACCGCCGCATCCTGCGCCTGAAGATCGAGCGCGAGGGCCTGCGCCGCGAAACCGACGATGCTAGCATCGATCGCCTCGACACGATCGAACGCGATCTCGCCAATCTGGAGCAGCAATCCGCCGAACTCACCACCCGCTGGCAGGCGGAGAAGGACAAGATCGGCGCCGAGGCCAAGCTGAAGGAACAGCTCGACGCCGCCCGCCTCGCCCTCGAACAGGCGCAGCGGTCAGGTGACCTGGCGAAAGCCGGTGAGCTGTCCTACGGCACCATCCCGCAATTGACCCGCCAACTGGAGGAAGCCGCCGGCGCCACAAAAGGCGCGATGCTGCGCGAGGAAGTGACCGCCGATGATATCGCCGCGGTCGTCTCCCGCTGGACGGGCATTCCCGTCGATCGCATGTTGCAGGGCGAGCGCGACAAGCTCCTCAAGATGGAGGAACTGCTCGGCAAGCGCGTCATCGGTCAGGCCGATGCCGTCCACGCCGTCGCCACCGCCGTCCGCCGCGCCCGCACCGGGCTTCAGGACCCCAATCGCCCGCTGGGCAGCTTCCTGTTCCTGGGGCCGACCGGCGTCGGCAAGACCGAACTGACCAAGGCGCTCGCCGAATTCCTGTTCGATGACCCCGCCGCGATGGTCCGCATCGACATGAGCGAATTCATGGAGAAGCATGCCGTCGCCCGCCTGATCGGTGCCCCGCCGGGCTATGTCGGGTACGAGGAAGGCGGCGTCCTGACCGAAGCCGTCCGCCGCCGCCCCTATCAGGTCGTCCTCTTCGACGAGGTCGAAAAGGCGCATGGCGACGTCTTCAACATCCTGTTGCAGGTGCTCGACGACGGCCGCCTGACCGATGGTCAGGGCCGCACCGTGGATTTCAGCAACACGCTGATCATCCTGACGAGCAACCTCGGCAGCCAGTATCTCGCCAACATGCCCGACGACGCCGATGTCTCCAGCGTCGAACCACAGGTCATGGAGATAGTCCGCGGCCATTTTCGCCCGGAATTCCTCAACCGGCTGGACGAGATCATCCTCTTCCACCGCCTTGGGCTCACCCATATGGCCCCGATCGTCGACATCCAGGTCGCCCGCGTCGCCAGGCTGCTGGCGGATCGCAAGATCACCCTCGACCTGACCGACGCCGCCAAGCTGTGGCTGGGCCGCGTCGGCTACGACCCCGTCTACGGCGCGCGGCCCCTCCGCCGCGCCGTCCAGCGCCATCTGCAAGACCCCCTCGCCGACCTGATCCTGCGCGGCGACGTTCGGGATGGGTCCACGGTGACGGTGGACGAGGGCGACGGGAAACTGGCGCTGGCGGTGGTGTGACACGAAAAAGGGCGGCGCATCGCTGCGCCGCCCCTTCCTGTTCCGATGATCGACCGGCTTAGAACCGGAAGCGTGCACCCGCCGTGAAGCTCCGACCGAACAGATCGAAATCCGCGGAAGTTTCAAGGCCCGTCGGCGTACCGAACGGCGTACCGGGCAGATACTGCGGCTTCTTGTCGAAGACGTTGTCGACGTTGAAGTAGAACGTGAAGTTCTTGGCCACCTGCTGACTGATCTGCAGGTTGTGCAGCCAATAATCAGGCACGTCGTTCAACGCGAGCACGGCGGGATCGTTGCTGATGAACTGATTGCGAAGGAATGGGCCCCCGCTCAGCAACGTCGTCTGCCAGCTCAGGCTCGTCCCGTTCGTTTCATAGGTCGCGCGGCCGTTCACCCGATGGGTCGAAAAACCGCGACCAAACGTGCCGGCCGATTCTTCGACCGGCGTCGCAGGATCGCTTTGCAGCTTATAATCGATTTGATACGTGTAGTTCGCGGTAATCGTGAAACGATCGTCCGGCGTCAGTCCCAGCGGATGGCTGTACTGGGTCGAAACGTCGATACCACGAACCTTGTATCCCGCGATATTGATGAGCTGCGCGTTCACCGTCTGAAGATAACCGGTCTGCGCAAAACGAATGACGTTGTTGCAGAACACCGCATCGCCGGTCGACAAGCACTTATCTACCGTATCACTGCGATCAAGCGTGTTGATCGCGTCATCGATGCGGATGTCGAAATAATCGGCGGTGACCTGGAAACCGCGGATGAAATCGGGCGTGAAGACAAAGCCTGCCGTAATGGTCTTGGCGGTTTCCTCCTTCAGGTTGCGGTTGCCGCCAACAAAGCCGTTGATCGCCTGCGTGTCTGCCAACGCATAGGCGAACGTCCCGTTTGGATTCGCGGTCAGGAATGACGCGATTGCCGGAATGGCGCGGCAGGCGGCATCGGTCGCCCCCGTCGAGGTACGGGTGATGCCGTCGCACGGGTCGGTGACACCGGCAAAGGTTTCGCTCGGTGCGCTGAACAACTCGCTGTTGTTCGGCGCCCGGTTCGCCACGGCGTAGCGACCACGGAATCGGAGACCACGAACCGGCTCCCACTCGCCACCGGCATTCCAGCTAAGGACGCTGCCGATCGTGTTGTAATCCGAATAACGGATCGCGCCGGTGACACCCAGATACTGGAAGAGGCCACGGCCCGACAACAACGGCACGTTGACCTCGCCGAACACTTCCTTGACGTTCTGCGAACCACGAAGATCGGGAATCTGGTTGCCCGAATTGCCGCCGGTGTTGGTCAGGATGTCCAGATCGTCAACCACCGACTCGCGACGATACTCGACACCGATCGCGGCACCGACGCCGCCGGCGCCCAGATCGAACAGCGACGACGACGACAGGCTGGCCGTCACGACGTGCTGCTGGTTCGTGATCTGCTCGGACTTCGGCACCACAGCCTGCACATAGGAAGCTGCGCGTGGGTCCGCCGTATTCAGGCCGAACAGATTGATCGGGATACAGCCATTGGCGCGGGCCGCCGTGTCGCGGCAGACGATGTCGGTGCCGACCACGTTGCCCGTGCCGACCCGGATCGAATCAAGCGACTGGCGATACCGCGCGGTGTCCACATCCTCACTGGCATTGAAGTCGTTCAGATGCCCGTAGACATAGCTGACGTCATAATTGACGTTCGATCCCAGATCGCCGCGGACACCGGCAACGGCGCGCCACGTATCGCGCCGTGCCCGATTGCTGCGGCTGAACACTTCGTTCTGCCGACGACGAAAGCCGATGGACGTCACGTCGTTCGCCGGATTGGCGTCCGAATTGGCGAGCGCGATCGCGTTCGCGATGGACGTCGGAATGAAGGCGTTGGTGATGGGGATGCCGCCCGACTCATAGATGTCGGTCTGGGCAAGCGCGGACGCCTCCAGCGATGCATTGGAACTGGTCCGGCCATAGGTGACCTCACCATAGGCCTGCATCGAGTCGTTCAACTGATAGTTCACGATGCCATTGGCCAGATACCGCTCAAGCGGCACCGAGATACGCCGGACACCGTTGCGGTTGAAGCCATAGACACCCGACTGATAGCCCGGCAGCACCGCCAACGACCCGTCCGGATTGTACGAGAAGTTTGAACGACCGCCCAGCGCGCCGACGGCGGCATCATCGGCATCGAGCAGCTGGAACTGGCCCTGGGGGGCAAACGAACTGTAGGATGCGGGACCGCAGACCGCTCCGGCGCAATCCTGCGCCGAGATCGCCCGATTCCGCGAGAACAGGCCCTGGTCGCGATCATAGGACACGTTGAACAACGCGTTGCCGCGGTCGTCCGCACCCCATTTGGTACCGCCCGTCACGCTGACGAGATAACGGCCGCTGTCGCCGCGCTCCGAAATACCGCCCTGGGCGCGGACCTGCAGCCCTTCAAAGCTGTCACGCATGATGAAGTTGACCACACCGGCAATGGCGTCCGAGCCATAGACGGCCGACGAACCGCCGGTGATGTTGTCGACCCGCTCGATCAGATCGACCGGAATGTTGTTGAGATCGACAGCAGTGTCACCACCAAAACCACCGATGAACCGGCGCCCATTCACCAGTACAAGCGTCCGGTTGGAACCAAGTCCGCGCAGGTTGACTGTCGAGATACCGGTGCCCGACGTCAGGAAGTTGGAATTGGTCCGCGTCGATCCGACCGCGACCTGCGGCAGCTCGTTCAGGATGTCCGAGACGTTCGGCGATGCCCGCTGCAGCAACTGTGCGCTGGTAATCGTCGTGACCGGCACCGGCGAGTCGACTTCGGGGCGAGCGATGCGCGAACCGGTAACGACGATGTCAGCGCCCGGACCCTCTTGGCCGTCGGCCACAGGGGGCGGGTTGTCAGGAGTCTGAATGTCCTGCGCCCATGCGGGAGCCGACACCAGCGCAACGGCCAATGCCAGCGCGCGAATAGCCGAGCCGCCACGCAGATTGGAACGAGCGGAGACAAAACGGGTCGCCATCGAAGTAATTCCCCTTAATTACGACATCGTCCAAACCGATCTTTTCGATCGTTGGGACCACGGATTTTTCCCCCAGCGGCACGGGCCATTTGGGTAACTGTCGTTGTCATAACCGGTAAATTTCAGGGATCGCAATGGATCAGCCGGGCTTTTGGGTTGCACCAATACGAAACATAAACTTTTGTGACAAATCCGTCACATGCCGGCGCGGGGGATAGTCATCGCGCACGGCTGGGATTTCCGACACCCACAGCCCTAGCCATGGAAAAGGCCGGACGGGACAGGTCGACGGCCATCGGTGGACGCCCCAACCACGGCGACGCCTCAGCGCGCGCGTCGAACCCGAACCGCGCGCCGCCCCGGCGCCGTCGCGATGTAGCTGCCCAGCGATCCGGCCTTGATCGTCACCACATCGCCCTGCCGAAGCGGCAGCATGACTTGCTCCACCGTTTCCCACACGCCACCATCGTCCAGCTCGAAGCGGATCAGTCCGCCCGACAATGTGCGATAGGCGCCGACCGTGCCCACCAGTTGTTTCAACTGCTCGTCATCCTTGCCGCCACCGAACAGCTTGATCGACGGCAGCGAGAACCCGAACAACGATCGCTTCGCCTTTCGTATCTCCGCCCGGTCCAGCACGACGATATCCTGACGCGTGCGCGCCTCGGTGATCGCCTTGGCTGCTTCGTCGAAGCAGGCCAGCCTCGCATCGTTTGCCGTGATGCCGCGACAGGTCGCCAGCCGATCGATCGCGAGCGGCCCCGCCCGGTCGGCCTCGACCGCCTGCGCGCCGTTCGGCGCCGCCAATGTCAAAAGGGCCATCGCTGCCAACATATTCATCTCTCCGCGCAGGTCGCAGGGCATCGTCCAGATCCGTGGCGTCGGCAAGGATGTTTTCCATGGTCGTGACGTCCGCTTGTTGCCGAATAACCACAACGAAGACGAAACTGTGACAATCCGGATTATGGCCATTGCGGCAATAACTTTTCGGTGGCTACACATGCGGCAGAACGGATTGGTTTTTTCTAATCCGGCAAAAGATGTCGATCCAAAATGGACGGCCAAAAGGGGTCTCATTGATGACGCTGCGCTTTCGCTCCTACCTGTTGAATACGACGCTGCTCGTCGGCGCGGCCATGGTCGCAACGCCGACATTTGCCCAGATCGCACCCGCGACAAAGGAAACGCAGCAGACGTCGCAGGATCCTAACGCGGCCCCGCCGGCGGAAGAGGGTCAGGACATCGTCGTCACGGGTACGCTGATCAGCAACCCGAACCTCGTCTCGTCGAGCCCGGTCAACGTGGTCTCCGAGAACGAACTGACGCTGCGTAACGTCAACAACGTGGAGCAGATCATCCGCGAACTGCCGGGCGCGGTACCGGGCATCGGTTCGGCCGTGAACAACGGCAACGGCGGTTTTGCCACGATTAACCTTCGCAACCTGGGTTCCAACCGCAACCTCGTGCTGCTGGACGGCGATCGCCTCGTTCCTGCGGCCGCTGGCGGCACGGTCGACCTCAGCAACATTCCGGTCGCGCTGGTACAGCGCCTCGACGTCCTGACGGGCGGTGCATCGACCACCTACGGTGCAGACGCCGTGGCCGGTGTCGCCAACTTCATCACCAAGAAGAACTTCGCCGGCATGGAAGCGTCGGCCAGCCAGCAGCTCACCGAGCGCGGCGATGCCAACTATTTCCGCGGCGATCTGACGGTCGGCGCCAACTTCGACGACGGTCGCGGCAACGCGGTGCTGAGCCTCGGCTACCAGGAAGCCGATCCCCTGTATCAGGGCAAGCGCGACGTATCGGTTTTCACGATCGGCTCGCCCAACGGCATCGCCGCAGGCGCGTCGCCCACCTCGGTGCCGACCGGCGTCGATTTCGGCAACGGCCAGGGCCAGCTTCAGGTAAACCCGGGCAACACTGCACTGGTCTCCGCCTATGCGCCCTTTAACTTCGCACCGTACAATATCTTCCAGACGCCGTTCAAGCGGTACAACATCTACGCACAGGCCAATTACGAGGTGTCGGACAACCTCGAAGTCTACACGCGGGGCATGTTCTCGAAGAACACGATCGACACGATCATCGCCCCATCGGGCATCTTCGGCGAATCGCTGACGATACCGGCTAACAATGGCTATCTGTCGACTGGCCTTCGCGATCAGATCTGCGCAGCGAATTTCGGCGTTCAGTCTGCGTTGGCAAACAGCTACACGAGCACCAATGCAGCGCTCCAGGCTGCTGGTCGCACCGCGCTGCTGAATGATGCCGCACGCTATTCGCCAGCAAACTGCGGTCAGCAGACCGGTTCGGTGGCGTTCGTCGCACCAAGCGCAAATTCGAACGGCACCATCAACCCGGGTACGGCTGGCTCGGCGCTGGCTCTACCCGCCGTGTATCGCCGCACGATCGAAATCGGGCCGCGTATCTCACGCTACACCACGCAGATGTTCGATTATAAGGCTGGCCTGCGCCTGCGCTTTTCGGACCATGCCAAGCTCGACGTTTCGGGTTCATACGGTGAAAGCGATCTGAACCAGACGCAGTCAGGTTATGTCCTGCGGTCACGCGTTCAGCAGGCACTGAACGCCAGCAATACGACGACCTGCAACGTTACTACCAATAACTGCGTACCGCTGAACCTGCTGGGTCAGGCGGGCTCGATCACGTCCGATCAGGCTGCCTTCTTGAACGGTCAGAGCACCATTCAGATTCAGACCGCGCTGTCGCAGGCCAAGGCTGTGTTGAACGGTGATTTCGGTACGACCAGCCCATTTGCGGACGAGCCGATCGCCTTCGCCGCCGGTGGCGAATACCGCAAGTACACCTACCGTCGTATTCCGGATGCCTATGCACTGTCGCCGGGCGAACTGGGCGGCGCGGGCGGTGCGATCCTGCCGTTCGCCGGTGGCTATGACGTCCGCGAAGCATTCGGCGAAATCATCGCGCCGTTAGTGGCCGACAAGCCGTTCTTCCGCTCGCTGACGGTCGAAGGCGGCATCCGCTATTCGAGCTACAAGGTGCAGGCGTCGAACAACCCGAGCTTCAATGCCACCACGTACAAGGGTGGTTTGAGCTGGGAGCCGTTCCAGGAGCTTAAGTTCCGCGGCAACTACCAGCGCGCCGTTCGTGCGCCGAACATCAGCGAGCTGTTCACGCCATCGGTGACCGCGCTCGACAACCAGGCGGTTGATCCCTGCGCCGGCACCGCGCCGGTCAACAACGTCAACCTGACCCTTGCCTGCCGTAATCAGGGCGCGCCTGCCGGATCGATCGGCAGCATCCTGAACCCGGCCAGCGGCCAGGTGAACGTGACGGGCGGCGGCAACCCCGACATCCGTCCGGAACAGGCCGACACCTACACGCTCGGCGTCGTGATCCAGCCGCGTGGTCTGGTTCCCGGCCTCAGCGTCGCGGTCGATTACTTCAACATCAAGGTGAACAACGCCATCACCTCGGCTACGCCGGGTGACATCCTTGGGGCCTGCTTCGGGACGAACCCTGCGGCGATCACGGCCGCACAGGCAGCGTCGGCGGCATGCACCAGCATCCGCCGCAGCACGGTCAATGGCCGTCTGAGCGGTTCCAGCGCCACGGTCCCTGGCCTGCCTCAGCCGCTGACCAATAATGGTCGTCTGGCGACTGATGGTATCGATTTGAATGCCAATTATGCGCGCGAATTCGGTGAGATCGGTCTGAACCTGGGTTTCCAGGGCACTTGGACCAATCACAACTACTTCCGTGCATCGTCAACGTCGTACAACCGCGATTGCGTGGGCTATTACAGCGTCAACTGCGGCTCGATCCAGCCGGAGTATCAGTGGAACCAGCGCACCAGCTTGTCCTTCGGGCCGGGTACGCTGTCGCTGCTGTGGCGCCACATCGGTGCGGTCGAATATGAGGGTCAGGCGTCGGATTTCGCGAACCGTGGGTTCACGACCACGAACCGTAGCCTGTTCAACGGCACCGTTACGGGCCCGACGCCGCTCGCCGGCGGTCAGTACAACTTCAACCGTATCAAGGCGTACAATTACTTCGATCTCTCGGCTCAGTTCGAAGTGAACGAGAACCTGACGCTCACCTTCTCGGGCCGCAACATCGGCGACAAGAAGCCTCCGATCGTCGGTTCCACGGCTGGCCAGACCGCCTACAACAGCGGCAACACCTATCCGTCGACCTACGACGTCCTGGGCCGCGCCTACAGCGTGTCGGGCAAGCTGCGCTTCTAAGCGTCACGCTTTCCCCAGCGGGAATATCGAGGGGGCGATCCGCGGATCGCCCCCTTTCTTATGATACCGACCGCTTGCACGCCCTTCCGCATCACGATAGCCGATCGTCATGGTCGCTCTCCCTCCAGCCGCTCAATCTCTGGCCACCGCAGCGATGGCGGCGCGACAGCGCGGCGATGCGGCAGAGGAACGGCGGCTGCTTGACGAGGCGTTGGTCCTCGCGCCCGCCCATCCACAAATCCTGAACGCACACGGGATGCGCGCACTGGCCGATGCCGATGGCGAACGGGCCAGGATCAGTTTCGCGGCGGCGGCAGAACAAGATCCGGATCAGCCGATCCTGTGGGTCAATCTCGCCACCGCGCATCGCTTGCGGCGGGATGACGAAGCCGAACGTCAGAGCCTGGAACGGGCGCTATCGATCGACCGGCGGAACCTGACCGCCCAGCTTCGTCTGGCGGAATTGCATCAACGGCGCGGTGACGGGGTTGCTGCCCTGCAACGATGGTCCGCCGTCGTCCAAATGGCCGCCGCCATGCCCGAACGTCCACCCGCTGTCGAAGATGCGCTGGTCAGGGGGCAGGCTTATCTGCAAGCACATACGGCAACGATTGCCGCCGATATCGACGATGCCCTGGCAGACTCAATCGCCACGGCCGGTCCTGATGCCCGCCGCCTCACCGCCTGTGTCGATCACATGCTCGGCCGCCGGACGATCTTCACGAATCGGTGCGAAGGACTCCATTTCCCGTTCCTGCCCGCCGACGAATTTTTCGATCGCCGTGCCTTCCCGTGGTTCGCGGATCTGGAGGCCCGCACGAATGCGATCCGCGCCGAAGCCGAGGCGTTGCTGGCGGAGGGCATTCCCGCCATCCGCCCGTACATTCGGCAAGAGAGTGGCACGCCGTCCAATCGCTGGTCGACGCTGGACAATAATCTCGATTGGAGCGCCTGTTTCCTATGGGAATATGGCACGCGAAACGACGATGTCTGTGCCCGCTGTCCGGAAACCGCCGCCGCCTTAGCCGCCGTTCCGCAAAGCGACATCCCGGGCAAGGCACCAACGGCATTCTTCTCGATCCTGCGGCCCGGCGCCCATATTCCAGCGCACACCGGCGTCACCAACACGCGGACGATCGTCCACCTCCCGCTGATCGTGCCAGACGGCTGCCGCTTCCGCGTCGGCGGCGAGACGCGCGCCTGGCGGGAGGGAGAGGCCTTCGCATTCGACGACACGATCGAACACGAGGCATGGAACGACAGCGACCAGCCCCGCATCGTGCTGATATTCGACGTCTGGAACCCGTATCTCAGCGCAACCGAGCGTACGATGTTGAAAGAGGTGTTCCGGATCACCGGTCAGGGCGCCGTCGCACCCTGACGTTCAGTCGTCCGGGGCAAACTCACCCAACTCGGCGTGGAACGGCGCCAATGGCCCGGCGTAATTTCGCCACCGTCCCGACGAACGCTGGTGCAGCGGTTGGCGCACCTGCCAGACGCTCGCGGTCCTGACCAGACGCTGATCGACACCTTGGGTCAAGACCGCGTCCTCCCAGGGTAATCCGCAAAAATCCAGCAGACCGGCGATACTGGATTCTGGCGCGTGAACGACCTCATCATAAGCGACGTCAAAGATGTCGTCCCCATAAAGCGCCCGCCAATGCGCCATCAGTCGTCGGTATTGCCCGAACCAGTGGGCGATATCCCCAAGCTTGTGACCATAGGCCACGCTGTCGTCGAAATGCAGGAAGTAGATCGACAATATATTGTCCAGGGGAGCCCGTGTCGTATGAACGATACGGGCCTCCGGGAAAATTCGCTTGATCAACCCGATGTGAAGGAAATTGTCGGGTCGCTTGTCCGTCAGGATATCGGCCTGGGGGTGCAGCAGATGTGCTTCGGCCAGATAGCGGTCACGCAAGTGACGGATCCCGTCGGGGGTCAGCGCCGACACGGCCTCCGGATAGGGCTGCATCGCGGCGGCGAGGGCAGGCACTATATCGAGTTCGCCCCCCCCCGTGACGCGGCTGTGGCGCGACAGGATCTGCTCTACCAAGGTTGAGCCCGACCGGAACATTCCGCAGATGAAGATCGGCGAAGGCCCCATTGGTGGATGGGTCGGTTTCGGGACCGGCGGCATGGCGATCAAACGGTCGATCAACGCTTCGAACGTCGCGCGATCGTACCGCGAAGCAGGATGCGCCACTGCACGCGCGGCAAGGTTGGCCTGTTCGAACGCCGCGAACGCCGCCTTATAATCACCTTGGCTGTCCAGCGCGTTACCTAGCGCGAAACCGACCTCTGCGACGGCATCGGGCGACAGTCGCCCCTCGGCTAATACATCCCGCAATCGCGTAACCGCGACTGACCCCCGCCCTTCGAACACATCGATCGCGGCCTGCCGTGCCAGCGCCCGGCCATTGCGCGGTTCGATCGCCAGCACATCACCGTAAACCGCCCGCGCCTCCACTGCCTCTCCGCGATCCTCCAACAGATTGCCCAGATTGAGCAGCGCCGGCGTAAATGCCAGCTTGATCCCGATCGCCGTCCGCAATTCTGCCTCCGCCTCGTCGGGGCGCTGCAGGAATTCGGACAGAATGACCGCGCGGTTCAGATGAACCTCTTCCGGCCGCGAAATGCCCCGTGCCAGTGCCTGGCCATAGGCATCGACCGCTTCACCGAACCGGCGGGCGCATCGCAGCAGGTAAGCGAGATTGTACCACGTCTCCGCATCGCCCGGCTCGGCAACCGACAATGATCGATACGCATCGATGCCGTCTTCGACACGACCGTCCTGCAACGCCCTCAGCGCGTGCGATCGTAAATCCCTGATGTCGGTCATGTCACAACTCTTGTCATGGCTCCTACGCTAACCCGCCGGCCCCGCGCCCACCACCAGCAACGGGTCCAGCTTCGCGCCGCGCCACTGCAGTCCCCAGTGCAGATGCGGCCCCGTCGCGCGGCCCGTCGCGCCGGACAGGCCGACCGGCTGCCCCTGGCGTACGTGGTCGCCGACGTGCACGTCGATCCGCGACAGGTGCAGCATCGCGCTGTTCAGGCCCATGCCATGGTCGATCATCAACAGATTGCCCTCCAGCGTGAAGGGCCGGTCCGCCGCCAGGATCACGACACCGTCGGCCGGCGCCACCACCGGCGTGCCCGTCGGCACGGCCACATCGGCCCCACCGTGATAGCTGCCGGGCTTGCCCTGATACACACGCTGCGCCCCGAACCAGCCGGACTGGCGACCGGTCGCCGGCCAGCGCATCGGCTGTTGCCATCCCGCCGCATCGGTCACGCGCGCCCGCGCCGCGACGATCTGTGCCAGCTCGGCCGGGCGCGCCGCGTCGAATTCGGCGTCGCTCTTACCCGCGCGGTAGGGTGCGTCGACTCGCTCGATCCGCCACGCCCGCGGCGCGACCGTCAGCACCTGCGTCACCGTCCGCCCATCGGCCAACGTCGCGACCAGCCGCGCGGCTACCGACGCATCGCGGTCGAAGCCGACGATGAAGCGCCCGTCCCCGGCCACCGGCACCGGCTTGTCATAAAGCATCACCGACACCGCCCCGGCCGGCGCCTGCCCGCGCACCAACCCACCCTGCATCGGCACGCCCGTCATCCGGAACACCGCCGGCACGACAGGCACAGGCGGGCGCGCGATCGGCACCGCCACGACCGGCGACGCAGCGACCGGCGGCGGCCCGGACGGCGCTACACATCCGCCCAGCACCATCACGCCCCCGATCACCACGATCCGCCTCATCGCGGCGACAGCGCCTCGCTGGCGATCTCCGCACTGGCATAGGCCGCCTGCGCGCCGACGCTCCAGTACCGCAGTTCGTCCAGCGGCACCCGCGCGCCCGATACCGCGCACATCACATGATCGCCCGGCGCCAGCACGCGGAAACCATTGGCCATGTAATGCAGGCGGGCGGGGCGATCGGTGTTCGACATCAGCATGGCGGCAGCTTCCGTAAGGTGGATTACAGCAGCGACGGCTGCTCTGGCTTGTCCGCGACATAGGTTTTGCCGGCCGCCCGCTCAACCTTTGCATCGACGGTGCCGTCGCGGAAGCGGAGCGACACCGCGCCGGCCGCCCGCACCGCCGCCGCGCTCGACAGCGTCTCGCCACCTATCCGCGCCGTCACCCGCGCATAACCGCGCTCCAGGATGCGATCGGGATTGAGCGACTGCACCAGCCGCCACGTCGCTGTCAGCCGGTCGCGCGCTCGCTCCGCCTGCCGCTCCAGCACCGCCGGCCGCAGCGCCCCCGCTGCGTGCCCCAGTTGACTGCGCGCGTTCGTCACCCGCCGCTCCAGCCCGCGATCCAGCCGCGCCCCTGCCTCGTCCGCGCGCTGGCGCTGCGGCCCGAGCAACGCATCCCGCTTCGGCAGCAACCGCGACAACCCGTCCAGCCGCTCGCGCCCGCGCTCAACATATCGCCGCGCGCACCGCTCGGTCCGCGCGCTATGCGATGCCACCGTCAGCCGCACATCCGCCAGCACCGGCACCGCGATCTCCGCCGCCGCGGTCGGCGTCGGCGCGCGCAGGTCGGCGGCATGATCGCACAGGCTCGTATCCGTCTCATGCCCCACCGCCGAGATGATCGGGATCGAACAATCCGCGACCGCGCGCACCACCACTTCCTCATTGAACGCCCACAGATCCTCGATCGAGCCACCGCCGCGCGCCACGATCACCAGATCGGGTCGCGGCACCGGCCCATCCGCCGGCAGGGCATCGAACCCCCGCACCGCCGCCGCCACTTCAGCGGCCGCGCCCTCGCCCTGCACCTTCACCGGCCACACGATGACATGCGTCGGGCAACGATCCTCCAGCCGGTGCAGGATATCGCGAATCACCGCCCCCGTCGGCGAGGTGACGACCCCGATCACCCGCGGCATGAACGGCAGCGTCTTCTTGCGTTCGCGATCGAACAGCCCCTCGCCCGCCAGTTTCGCGCGCAGTTTCTCGAACAGCGCCATCAGCGCCCCCGCGCCGGCCAGTTCCATCCGTTCGATCACGACCTGATATTTCGACCGGCCGGGATAGGTCGTCAGCTTGCCCGTCGCGATCACTTCCACGCCGTCCTGCGGCTGGAACGCCAGCGTCGAGGCAGACCCCTTCCACATCACGCCGTCGATCACCGCGGCATCGTCCTTCAGGCTCATATAGACATGGCCCGACGTGGCCCGCTTGTAGCCGGAAATCTCGCCGCGCAGGCGGACATGGCCGAATTCGCCCTCCACCATCCGCTTCAGCTTGAACGACAGCTCGCTAACGGACAGCGCGAGCGCGTTGTCGCCGGGCACCGGCTCGGCTACCAGCCGCGCTCCATCGGAAAAAGGGTCGGGCATGAACATCCTGCTGATCGGCGGCGGCGGCCGCGAACATGCGCTGGCGTGGAAGCTCGCACAGTCGCCCCTGCTAGGTACGCTGTTCGCGGCACCCGGCAACCCCGGCATCGCCGCCCATGCGACGCTCGTGCCGCTCGATGCGATGGATCACGCCGCTATCGTCGCCTTTTGCGCCGAGAAAACGATCGGCCTCGTCGTCATCGGCCCTGAAGCACCGCTGGTCGACGGACTCGCCGATTCGCTCCGCACCGCCGGCGTGCCCGTCTTCGGCCCGTCGAAAGCCGCCGCGCAGCTCGAAGGATCGAAGGGCTTCACCAAGGATCTGTGCGCCCGCGCCGGCATCCCCACCGCCGGCTATCTGCGCGTCACCGACCGCGACACCGCCGTCCGCGCGCTCAATGGCACCTTCGGCCTGCCCGTCGTCATCAAGGCGGACGGCCTCGCCGCTGGCAAGGGCGTGACGGTGGCGATGACCCGTGACGAAGCGATGGCCGCGATCGACGACCTCTTCGCCACCCCCGGCGCCGAGGCGGTGATCGAGGAATTTCTGAGCGGCGAGGAAGCCAGCCTCTTCGTCCTGACCGACGGCACGCACCTGATGCCGTTTGGCTCGGCACAGGATCACAAGCGCGTCGGCGAGGGTGATACCGGCCCCAACACCGGCGGCATGGGCGCGTACAGCCCCGCCCGCGTCCTCACCCCCGCACTCGAGCAGCAGGCGATCGACACGATCGTCCGCCCCACGGTCGAGACGATGGCGGCGGAGGGTACGCCCTTCGTCGGCGTGCTCTACGCCGGTCTGATGCTGACCGCGCAGGGGCCGAAACTGATCGAATACAATGCCCGCTTCGGCGATCCCGAAACCCAGGTGCTGATGCTGCGGTTCGAGGGCGATCTTGCCGCCCTGATGCTCGCCACCGCGCAAGGCCGGCTGGACGAGGCGCCCGCCCCCGTCTTCGCCGCCGATCCCACACTGACCGTCGTGGTCGCCGCGCGCGGCTATCCCGGCACCCCCGCCGCCGGTGGCGCGATCGCCGGCATCGATGCGGCGGAGGCGACCGGCGCCACCGTCTTCCAGGCCGGCACGCGCCTGTCCGGCGACACGCTGGTCGCCTCGGGTGGCCGCGTGCTGGCCGTCACCGCGCGCGGTGCCAGCGTTGCGGCGGCACAGGCCGCCGCCTACCGCGCCGCCGCGCTCCTCGATTTCCCCGATGGTTTCTGCCGCCGTGACATCGGCTGGCGCGAAGTCGCCCGCGAGCGCGGCGAATAAATCTCGCCGCTTGCCCCCCTGAACGCTAGGATCACCGCTATGAACGATACCAGCGCCACCGCGTCCCAATCGGGCGCCAGCCTGCTGCCCGACGGCATCGGCGCGATCACCGCCGTCCACATGGTCTTCATGTTGCTGGTGGCGATCGCGGCGATCGCGATCATCATCGTCGGCATCCGCCGCAAGCGCATCCGCACCCAGGCCGAGCGGCAGGTGAAGATCAACGCCCGCGAAGCCGGCATGACGCCAAGCGCCGAGGACGCGAAGCCGGCACCCGAACCGGCACCCGTCGTCGAGGCACCGTCGCCGCCACCCTCGCCCGCGCCGACCCCGGCACCCACGCCTGCGCCGGCCCCCACCCCGGTGGTCGCGATCCCGGTCGAGCCCGTGGCGCCGCCACCACCACCGGCCGAACCCGTAGCGGAACCGACCACACAACCTACCCCGCTGGTGGGCGAGCCGATCGCCGCCGCCGCGCCGCTCGACGCCACCCCCGCCTCGGTCGCCGCCGACACGCCCCCGGCACCCATGGCGGCACCGCTGGCCGCCGCCGTGCCGGCACCCACACCCGAACCCGTCGCTGCGACCAACCCCGCCGACACCCCCGTCACCCAGTTGAAGGGCCTCGGCCCCAAACTCGCGACCCGTCTCGCCAGCCACGGCATCACCACGGTCGGCGACCTCGCCGCCCTGTCCGAACAGCAGGCCGAGGCGCTCGATGCCCAGCTCGGCCCCTTCACCGGCCGCATGACCCGCGACCGCTGGTTAGAACAGGCCCGCCTCCTCGCCACCGGCGACCGCGCCGGATTCGAAGCGGTGTTTGGTCGCCTCTGACACGGTCGGGCGCCAACGGTCGGCATCGCTAACGCCCTATGCATCCCGGCCTCGACCGACTGTCCGCACGCGAACGCGACGCGCTTCGGCTGCTGGCGCAAGGATTCGACGCCAAGTCCGCCGCGCAACGGCTCGGCATGTCGGTGCACACGCTTAACGACCGACTGCGCGGCGCCCGACAGAAACTGGGTGTGTCGAGCAGTCGCGAAGCCGCCCGCCTGCTCGCCGAGTCAGATCGCCTGTCACCCGAAACCGCGGCACCCGATCCGCCACCCGATTTATCTGCGCCCCAGGAAATCGGGCTGGCCGCTCCTCCCGATCCGCGGTCGGATGCGCTCCGGCCCGCCTTCCGGGCTACAGGCGGTCGACGCCTGCTGCTCCTGACCAGTGGGTTTGCCCTGATGCTGCTTCTGATCGTCACCGTCGCCGCCTTCTGGCTACCAATGGCCGACGCACCACCCGCCCCCGGCACCCCGCCTCGCGTCGTGGCCACCACGCCCCACCTCGGCACCACGATCGCCGCCGGCCCGTTCGACCTGTCGGTGACGTTCGACCGCCCGATGACCGGCGACAGCTATTCTTTCGTCCAGTTCTCGGCCGACACCTACCCCGGCTGCGCGCCGAAACCGGCGCTGTCCCGCGACCGACGAACCTTCACCCTGCGCTGCACAGCGGTGGCCGGACATCAGTACCAGATCGGCATCAACGGCCCGCCGTACATGAACTTCCGCGACACGACCGGCATCTCCGCCACACCCTATCGCCTGACCTTCTCCGCTCGTTAAGACACGGATCAGTTCGATCGAACGTCAAAAGTGCGGAAAAAATGCGAGATCGCGCGAATTCGCGAAGCCGCTAAGAGAAAAGTGATTTCACGCGGAGACGCGGAGAACGCAGAGATGACGCGCACCGGACGACCTCGGCAGACAATCACCAGCCGATCCGGCGTGACAAGCCGGTGAAATATAACATCCCCCCACACGGAACTCTCCGCGTCTCCGCGTGCCTCCCTCCTCTTCGCGGCTTCGCGCCTTCGCGCCTTCGCGTGAACATCCCATCCGAAGGCCAAAAGCCGCCTGTCCTACAGCCAACGCCCTCAGGTAAGACCCACGAACTCCCGCTCTTTCTCACCGCCACTTCTGGCGCCCGTATAGACTTCGCGCGCGCGCACACGCGGAACGTGTGACTTTAGAGACTTTCCACGATCAAAAGCGCCCCAACCAGGCACCGCACCGGTCCGGCTAAACCGCGCTCACCAGCAGCTTGTCGATCCGCCGCCCGTCGAGATCGACGACCTCGAACCGCCAGCCCTGCTCGACAAAGCTCTCGCCCTCCGCCGGCAGATACCGGAAGACTGCCAGCGCCAGCCCGGCCACGGTCGCAAAGTCGCGGTCTTCGGGTAGGTCGATACCCAGCCGATCGGCCAGCGCGTCTGCCGACGCCGTACCCGCCACCAATAGCGATCCGTCGTCACGCTCGACGACCGGGGGCGATTCGTCAGGATCAGCGTCGGAGGCAAACGTTCCGCCGATCGCCGACAACAGGTCGGCCGGCGTCACGATCCCCTCGAAATGCCCATATTCGTCGTGGATCAGCGCCATCGGCACCTCCGCCTGCCGCAACGCCAGCAGTGCGTCGGGTGCGTCGATGCGGTCGATCACCACCGGCGCCTTGCGCATCAGTGCATGCAGATCGAGCCGCTCACCGCGCAACAGCGCTGCCGCCACGTCGCGCGCCTGCACCACGCCGACCATGTTGTCGATCGACCCGTCGCCGATCGGCAGGCGGGTATGCTGGGTCGACAACAGCCGGGCGTGGATCGTCGCCTCGTCGCTGCGACAATCGAGCCAGTCGACCTCGGTCCGCGGCGTCATGATCTCCCGCACCGGCCGGTCCGCCAGCCGCACCACGCCAGAGATGATCGATCGTTCATGCTCCTCGATCACGCCGGATTTCGATGCCTCGGCGACGATCAGGTGCAGTTCCTCCGCCGTCACCTGATCCTCGTTGCTGCGGTCCAGCCGCAACAGGCGAAAGATCAGCGCGCTGGTCGAATCGAGCAGCCAGACGAGCGGTGCGGTAAATACCGCCAGCCAGCGCATCGGGATCGCGACCAGCGACGCCACCGTCTCCGGCGATCGCAGCGCGATCTGCTTGGGCACCAGCTCCCCGATGATGAGCGAGGCATAGGTCGTCAGCGTGATGACCAGCGCGAAACCCAGCGTCCCCGCCGTCTCCGCCGGCACGCCCAGCGCCTCCAGCCGCGCACCGGTGGGCGTGCCGAGGCTCGCGCCCGAATAGGCGCCCGCCAGAATGCCGATCAGCGTGATGCCGATCTGGACCGAGGACAGGAACTTGCCGGGATCAGCCGCCAGCAACATCGCCGCCCGCGAACCGGAACGGCCGCTGCGCGCCATCGCCTCCAGCCGCGCCTTGCGCGACGAGACGACGGCGAGCTCGCTCATCGCAAAGACGCCGTTCAACGCGACCAGCGCGAGGATGATGACGACGTCGAGCCAGGGGAAGGGGGGAAGCGGTGCCATTGGCGTGCGAACGCTCCTTGCCGGGAAAAGCGCCACGCGACAACCGTCGATTAATACCGGCCGGTGCAAACCCGTTGGCAAACAAGGACAGGATCAGTGCGCAACCGGAACAACATTGCGATCGTCCGGGTTCATCTGCCATCAAATCGAAGAGGCCCTGCCATGAAATTCAATCCCTTCCTTGCCGCCGGTCTGGCTGCCCTGATGGTCACCACCGGCTGCACGACCGATCCCGTTACCGGCGAGCGCCGCATCTCGAAGACCGCAATCGGCGGCATCGGCGGCGCGCTGGGCGGATATCTGCTCGGCGATGTCGTCGGCGGTCGCCGTGACCGTACCGAAAAGCTGCTCGGCGCCGGCATCGGCGGCCTCGCCGGAGCAGGGATCGGCGCCTACATGGACAAGCAGGAACGCGAGCTGCGCGAACGCACCGCCGGCACCGATGTGCAGGTGATCCGCCGTGGCGACGATCTGGTGCTCAACATCCCGTCGGGCATCACCTTCGCCTATGACAGCGCCAATGTGCAGCCGCAGTTCCAGCGCACGCTCGATCAGGTCGCGCAGACGCTGTCGCAGTACAACCAGACCTATATCGACGTGTACGGCCACACCGATTCGGTCGGCAGCGACGCGTACAACCAGACGCTGTCCGAACGCCGCGCCACCTCGGTCGCCGACTACCTCGCCAGCCGCGGCGTCCAGACCGCCCGCATCGGCACCCGCGGCTATGGCGAGACGCAACCGATCGCCTCGAACGACACCGACGAAGGCCGCGCCGCAAATCGCCGGGTGGAAATCAAGATCGTGCCGATCACCCAGAACGATATGCGGTAATAAGGGTCAGCGCCGGGCGGCGAAGAAATCGCGCAACAGCGCCGCCGCCTCGCGCTCCCCGATCCCGGCATAGACCTCGGGCCGGTGGTGGCAGGTCGGCTGGCCAAAGAACCGTGGCCCATGCTCCACCGCCCCGCCCTTCGGATCGGCCGCCGCATAATAGAGCCGCGCGATCCGGGCGTGCGCGATTGCCCCCGCGCACATCGCGCATGGCTCCAGCGTCACCCACAGGTCGCAATCCTCCAGCCGCTCCCGGCCGAGCAACGCCGCGCCCTCCCGAATCACCCGCATCTCGGCATGCGCTGTCGGATCACACAGCCCGCGCGGCGCATTCGCCGCCACCGCGATGACCACGCCCTCCCGAATCAGCACCGCCCCCACCGGCACCTCGCCAGCGGCAGCGGCACCGGCCGCCGCATCGAGCGCCCGGCGCATGGGATCGGGTAACGGAATCACGTTCACCGCCCTGCAATGCCGGGCGGTGGACGTAAAGCGGCTCTTATATAGCGTATCTGGGGGTCAGTTCGGCGACTGGGCGTTAGCTGGCCGTTCGACCTGCAATGTCGGCACCGCCACCGTCTTGTTCTCGGTGCCCACCGACACCCGCGCCACATCCGCCTGGAACTGCGGTGCCTGCACCACGCCCGGCTTCACTTGATCGATCGAGATGAAGCCGAAATACATCAGCGCCGCCACGATCAGGGCAACCACGGCCAGCAATACCAACAGCGTGCGCATCATCTTCTCCCTATGGTTCGTTACCGTAACAACGTCGTGATCGCCGCTCCGTTGCATACGCCAAAGCTTGACGTCCCCGCCGGCAAGGGCTAGTCGCGCGGCCTTTCCGGGCATTCCCCCGAACCAGGATAATCGATCATGTCGCGTATTTGCGAGCTGACCGGCAAGGGCCGGCAGGTGGGAAACAACGTTTCGCACGCCAACAACAAGACCAAGCGTACCTTTCTGCCGAATCTGCAGAATGTGACGCTGCTGTCCGACGCTCTCGAGACCAGCGTGCGCCTGCGCGTATCGACGCACGGGCTTCGTTCGGTCGAACATAATGGCGGTCTGGACAATTGGCTGGCCAAGACCAGCAACGACAAGCTGTCGCTGCGCTGCCGCCGCCTGAAGCGCGACGTGCTGAAGAAGCGCGCCGCCACCGCCACCGTCGCGGCCTGACACTCCTTACCGGGTGTCATGACGAACCATCTGCCGGTTATCGACCGGCGGATGGTTCGTTATGTCGGTCGTCCAACCGGAACTTCAGCAGCAACGATCGTTGCAGCGGCAGCCGGTTGTCGTCCGACACCAGCCAGATGACGGTGGCTGCCCCCTCACGGCGGGCGGCGATGCCTTCGAAATTGTCATGGATCAGCGGCGCCGCGAGGCGTGCGATCTCGCGCCCTTCGATGATCGAACCGAGCGTTAATGCGCGTGGATCGATCAGCACCAGCCGATTCGACCAACGGAACAGCAGATCGAATCGTCGCTCCAGCACAACCAGCCGGCCATCCGGCAACTGCGTCATGTCCGCCGGATCGAATCGCGGTGCCGGCCGATAGCGAAACCGGAACGCCGGCACCGGCGCATCGACCGGATCTGCCGCCCAGACCAATCCGACCCGCGATGATTCACCATAGGGCGTCGATTCGCTGATCGCGACGAAGCGACCATCCGCCAGCCGCGCCATCGTCTCGATACCGCCATTGCGGCGCCAGTTCGCCATCGCGGCCGGCGCAACGCCTGCCTGTGCTCGCGCCAGCCCGGCATCATACCGCCAGATCTCATTGAACCCCTCGAAGCCCACCCACGCGCGGTTGCCCGCCGCATCGACCACCATCGATTCCGAATCACGCGACCGCTTTGTCCAGCCCGTGGCCGGCCCGGCGGGCAGCGCAGCGAATCGCACATCCTCGACCCGCCAGTCCGGTTTCAGCCGGAACCGAACGATATTTCCGTCGTCGCTGAGTAACGTGAAGCGATCGCCGTCGATCGCCATCGCCGAATACCCCCCGAACGCCGGATCGGGACTGGTCAGCACCACACCACCTATGAATGTCAGCGATCCCGCCCGCCGCCGCGCCGGGTCGTCCGGGTCGAGCATCACCCGCCGGGCGGTCATCCGCGCGTCGTTCCCCAGCAGGCTCAACCGCGCATCGCCCGACCATCCGGCCCCGACGAACAACGGCATCGCCACCACCGCCAGCCACACCATACTGCGTTTCATGGCCCTCGCCTTACGCCATGGTAACCAAACCGAAAGGCTGAACGGGCGATAACATCCGCATTCAGGGTCGGCTCAACGCGAATCGTCCAGAACACTTTCATCGACGATGGGCATCGACGACGGGGCGATCATCCCGACGACGAGCCAGGACCGGGAGAATGAGAATGTTCAAGAAGATATCACTCGCCGCCGCCGCTCTCGCGATGGGCGCCTCTACCCTGGTGCCGGTGAGCGCCGCCGATGCCCAGCGTCGCTACTATCGCGACAATGGTTATTCGCAGCGCGATTACCGCGAGCGTCGCAACGATTATCGGCCGCGCCAGTGCAAGGACGGATCGACCGGCGCCATCATCGGCGCGATCGCCGGCGGCCTGCTGGGTCGTACCATCGATACCCGTGGCGACCGGACGATGGGGACGCTGCTCGGCGCCGGTGCCGGCGGCCTGGCCGGCCGCGCGGTCGAACGGTCCGACCGGCCCGGCTATTGCCGCCGCTAACCTAATTGCCACCGGGCCATGCGCCCGGTGTGCCACCAGTTCCCTCGCGTAGCGTAACGAGGGCGGGGGGTCGGTGCCTTGTTGGCACCGGCCCCCTTGTTCGTTGGGGCACACCCATTCCGCCCCATTCCGGTTGCAGCGGGCGAGATCGATCGCCGTACCGGTTTGATAAGTTTCGCTTAACGATCCGTACCGCCTTGTCGTCTTGGCAAGGGTCGGGACGGGGTAATCGAATGGTGGCGGGATGGATAGTGCAGCGGTTCGACGATCACCATGCGCGATCCGTCACGCTGTTCCGCCAGATGCGCCCGCTGCTCGATCCCAAAGGTGAGGCGGACCTGCCCGCCCTCGCCCGCATCCGCTGGGCGCTGCTGCGCACGCTGGTCGAGTTCCAGTTGTTCAAGCACCGCGACATTTTCGATCCCGTCATCCGCCTCGGCACGCCGTCGCAACAGAAACAGGCACGCGCGCTGAAGGAGGAATGTGCGCAACTCGGCGCCGACGTCCGCGCCTTCGTCACGCGGTGGAGCAACGGCAGCGCCGGCACGGCATGGGCCGATCACCGTCGCCAGACGATCGCGATTCTCGATCGGGTGGAACGCGGCCTGATCGATCAGCGCCGCGCCATCGTCATGCTGCTGCTGGACAACCGCGCGATCATCCTGCCCGCGCCACCTCGTGCCCAGCCCCGCGCTCGCGGCTGATCCCGCCCAACTGGACAAGGATCACCGGCCGGACGGCGCGCGAATCGCCCGCCGCCCCGCCGGCTGGTCAATCAATACATATGCTGGCCGCCGTTGATGCTCAGCGTCGATCCGGTGACGAAGCCACCATCCTCCGAACACAGGAACGCGACGCCGCGCGCGATCTCGTGCGCCTGGCCCAGCCGGCCGACGGGGATCTTGGCGACGATCTTCTCCAGCACTTCTGGCGGCACGGCGGCGACCATGTCGGTGTCGATATAACCAGGGGCGATCGCGTTCACGGTCACGCCGGCCCGCGCACCTTCCTGCGCCAGCGCCTTGGTGAAGCCATGGATGCCCGACTTCGCGGCGGCATAGTTCACCTGGCCATATTGCCCGGCCTGCCCGTTGATCGACCCGATATTGACGATCCGTCCCCATTTGCGATCGCGCATGCCCGGGAACACCGCCTTGGCCATGTTGAAGCAACCGCCCAGATTGGTGTCGATCACCTCTTTCCACGCCTGATACGTCATCTTCAGGATAGTACCGTCGCGGGTGATGCCGGCGTTGTTGACGACGACGTCGATCGGCCCCAGCTCCTCGGCGACCTTGGCACAGCCGGTCTGGCACGCATCATAATCCGACACGTCCCACTTATACGCCTTGATCCCGGTGCGTTCGGTAAAGGCGGCGGCGCGCTCGTCGTTGCCGGCGTAATTCGCCGCGACGGTGAAGCCGGCCTCCTTCAGGGCCAGGCTGATCGCCTCGCCGATTCCGCGCGTTCCGCCCGTGACGATTGCCACACGTGCCATACAGTATTCCTCTCCTGGTTTCAGAGGACGCTACGGCAGGCGTATCCAGCCTTCAAGTTCGCGTGACAGGATTTTCTGCAGCATGACGATGCCGACGTCCTGGTCGTTCAGGCACGGCAGATAGGCGAAGTCGGTACCCCCCGCCTCCTCAAACGATTCGCGCCCCCGGATCGCCAGTTCCTCCAGCGTTTCGAGGCAATCGGCCGAAAATCCCGGCGCGAAGATCGCCACCCTGCGCGTCCCCGCCTTCGCCATTTCGACAAGCATCTCGTCGGTCGCCGGCCCCAGCCATTTGGCCGGGCCAAAGCGCGACTGGAACGCAACCGTCACCGGCCGCCCCAGTGCCGCCTGCAACAGCCGCGCGGTCTTCTGGCAATGGCAATGATACGGATCGCCCAGTTCCAGCGTCCGTTTCGGCATGCCGTGGAAACTGGCGATGATCGCCTCCGGCTCGAACGGCAACGCCGCGATCGATCGTTCGACCGATGTCTTCAGCGCGCCGATATACAGCGGATCGTCATGATAGGGCGGCAGGGTGCGGATCGCCGGCTGCCAGCGCATCGTCGCCAGATGCGCGAACGCCCGATCGTTGGCGGTCGCCGTCGTCGCCGCGCAATATTGCGGGTATAACGGCGCCAGCAGGATGCGTTCGCACCCGGCATCCTTCATCGCCTGCAACCGATCGGCGATCGCCGGGCTGCCATATCGCATCGCCCAGTCGACCAGCACGCCCGGCCCGAACGCGTCGGCCAGCCCCGCCGCCTGCAACCGGGTGAACGCCGCCAGCGGCGATCCGTCCTCGCGCCACACCTGGCTATAGGCGTGCGCGGACTTCTTGGGCCGGGTGTTCAGGATGATCCCGCGCAGGATCGGCTGCCACGCGATCGCCGGCAGTTCCACGACACGCCGATCGGACAGAAATTCGCCCAGATACCGTTTCACCGATTTCACATCGGGGCCATCGGGCGTGCCGAGGTTCATCAGCAGCACGCCGATCTTCGGCGCCGGAATGGCGGGATGGCCGGGGGGCAAAGTCATG
The DNA here is from genome assembly GCF_001426195.1 of Sphingomonas sp. Leaf339. GTDB lineage: Bacteria > Pseudomonadota > Alphaproteobacteria > Sphingomonadales > Sphingomonadaceae > Sphingomonas. The sequence goes on from NZ_LMRS01000056.1 coordinate 218,673, forward strand.
AAATTCTGTCCTGACGGAAGGCGTCGATACCACAACGCCGCATCCCGCCATAAGTCGCCGCCTCGCCCAGCGCTATCCCTTCCAACGTCGCCCGCCGGGTAACGGGCCTGACGCGCCGCCGCTGTCCTACACCCACACGCTCCGCTATACGTCCGGCCGATCGAAAGACGCCGCCCGACCGCCCCGCCGAACCGCCATAAAATAGGGTGCGTTTAGGCCTAACTTTAGCCTAACTTTCCGCGCGTCTTAATATCTAACCCACTGTTATTACAGTAAAGGTAACGCCCGCAATCTCACCCCCGTCGCCGCCTGCACCGCATTGGCCACCGCCGGCGCGACAGGCGGCACCGCCAGCTCGCTGACCCCGCCCGGCGCCTCGTCCGACCGGATCAGCTCGACGGTGATATCGGGCGTGTCGGCCAGCCGCGGCAGCCACAGCGTGTCGAACCCGCGCACATCCGCCAGCCCGCGCGTGAAGCCGGTCGCCGCCCCCAGCGCCTGCGCCAGTCCGAAGATCAGCCCACCCTCGATCTGCTGCCGCACCAGGTCGGGGTTCACCACCCGCCCGCAATCCACCGCCGCGACCAGCCGCTCCACCACCGGCCGCCCGTCGGCGCCGCCCCGCGCCTCGGCCATCACCGCGATGTAGCTGCCGCGAAAGGCGTGCGCGGCGATCCCTTGCCCGCTTCCCGACACGCCACCCTCCCACCCGCCCAGCGACGCGGCGGTCGACAGGCAGCGGGCAAGCCGCGGTTCGCCGCCCAGCATGCCGATCCGGTACGACACCGGCTCCGACTGCGCGACATGCGCCAGTTCGTCGAGGAAGCATTCTGTGAAGAAACAGCCATATCCATGCGCGCCGCCGCGCAGATGGCCGGTCGGCAGCGCCGTTTCGATGGCATGATGATCGATCGCACACGCCGGCACCCGGTACGGCAAGGTCATGCCCCCCGCCGCATAGCGATCCGCCGGATCGATCCGCAGCGCCGTCGCCACCCCCGGCCCCGGCAACAACCGCTCTGCCAGCGCCCGGCCCGTGGCCGGCGTCGCCAGCGCCGCCCGCCAGCCGAGGATCGCGCCATTCGCCCCCAGCCTCGCCTCCATCCGCGCCAGCGCCGGCGGCCGATAGCGATCGTGGAGCAGCGATTCGCCCCTCGACCATACAAGGCTCACCGGCCGCTTCACCTCGATCGCGATCTGCGCCGCCTGAATGCCCGCCTCGTGTTCCAGCCCGAAACCGAACGACCCGCCCAGCGCCATCGGATGGACGGTCACCGCCTGCTCGCTCAATTCCGTCGCCGCGGCCACCGCCGCTCGCGCGACAGCCGGCGCCTCGGTCTGCAACCATAGTTGCAGTCGGCCATCGTCGAACGACGCCACCGCCGCCGGCGTCTCGATCGCTGCATGGACCGCGGCTTGCGCCCGGTACGTCGCACTCACCGGCCGCCCGCCGCGAAACGCCGCCTCGACATCGCCGACGCTCGCGATCCGCTGGCCCTTCGCGTCCAGCGCCGCCGCCAGTGCCGCGTCGATCGCCGCGTCGTCGATCACCGGCCCCTTGGTGGCGAAGCGCGGTGCCAACGCATCGAGCGCCCGCTGCGCCGTCCACCCGGTGATCGCCACCGTCGCGACCCAGCCCGGCCGCTCCACCACCGCGATCATCCCGCGTACCCGCGTGGAGGCGGCGCGGTCGATGCTCACCACCCTGGTGTCACCCGGCGGTCCCTGCCGGATCGCCGCGTGCACCATGTCCGGCAACCGCACATCGGCCGCATAGTTCAGCGAGCCATCGACCTTGGCCGGCGCATCCAGCCGGGGCAGCGATTGCCCCATCAGCTTGCCCGCCCCGCCGACGCCGATCGGCAACGGATCGGGCGGTGACAGCCCCGCCGCTTCCGCCGCCAGCTCACCAAAGCGCAACCGCTTGCCCGCATGCGTCACGAAGCCCGCCGCCGTCGCGCAGTCGGTCCACGCCGCGTCCCACCGCGCCGCCGCCGCCATGCACAGCACCGCCCGCGCGGCGGCGGCGGCGGCCCGTGTCGGCTCCTCGAACATCCGGATCGAACTCGACGCCGCCGTCAGCATCGGCGCCGGCCACGCGCCGACACCACTCCGGACATCGGCCGGCAGGATCGCGGGCATCCCCTCCAGCAGATCATTCAGCCCCAACGGATTGCCATAGAGCGGGTTGAGCGGCGCCGGCTCCACGCCGACCGTGCGCCAATCCGCGCCGAGTTCGTCGGCGACGATCTGGGCCAGCCCGGTCCAGCTGCCCTGCCCGTACTCCGCCTGTGGCACCGCCACGGTGATGCGACCGTCGTTGCCGATCGTCAGCCACGCCCCGAACGCATGCGCGCCCGGCCCCGCCACCAGCGTCGGCGCATAATCGCGCGGCCACAGCCCCCACGCCGCGATCAGCCCGACGCCGACGCCACCACCGATCAACACCCCGCGCCTCGTGATCCCTGCCATGCCCCGCTCTACCGGCGGCCGACGGCGAAAGTCACGCTCCTACCGCTCAGGCCGGTACCATCGCCCGGTACGTCGCCTTCAATCCCACCTTGTCGATCTTCTCCGTCCCCAGTCGCGGCAGCGGCGCATCGGCCATCCAGATGCGGGCCGGAATCTTGAACGCTGCGATATGCTCGGCCAGGAACAGCGCTAGCGCGTCCGCCCCCACCAGCTCGCCATCGACATAGACGACCGCGACCGGCACCTCGCCGAACTTGTCGTGCGGTACGCCGAACACCGCCGCCTCATGCACCGCCGGATGCGCATAGAGCGCCGCCTCTACCTCCTGACAGCTGATGTTCTCGCCGCCGCGGATGATGATGTCCTTCTTGCGGTCGACGATGAACAGATACCCGTCCTCGTCCAGATAGCCGATGTCGCCGGTGCGGAAATATCCGTCCGCGGTGTACGCCGCCGCCGTCGCCGCCGGGTTGTTCCAATATTCGCGGAAATTACAGATCGACCGAATGCCGATCTCGCCACGCCCGCCCTGCGGCTGATGGACCCCGGCATCGTCGACGATCGCGATCTCGACCAGCGGGCGCGAGGGGCGACCCGCCGAATCGGGCTTCGCGAGATAATTGGTCCGCCAGTTGCCACTACCGACCGCGTTCGTCTCGGTAAGGCCGTATCCGATCAACGGCGCCGATCCGCCCATCTCCGCCTCGATCCGGCGGACATGCTCCACCGGCCGCGGCGCGCCACCCGCCGCAAAATCAGTAACCGACGACAGGTCGTATTTGGCACGATCGGGATGGTTGAGGATCTCGAAACTCATCAGCGGCACGCCGACGAAATACGTCACCCGCTCCGCCTCGATCAGCCGCATCGCTTCCTCGGCATCCCATTTCGCCATCAGAATGATGCGCCGACCCATCGCGAAGCTCTGCAACAGCACGGTGATCTCGGCCGTCACATGGAACAGCGGGATCGTCAGCATCGTCACCGGCTGGCCGACCGGCGCCTTCCCGTCCTCGGTCGCGATGCCCAGCATCGTGATCGCCTGCGCCAGGAAATTCAGCGTCCCGCCCAGCACCGCGCGATGATCCGACAGCGCGCCCTTCGACTGCCCCGTCGACCCTGAGGTGAACAGGATCGTGGCCAGATCGTCCGGCCCCAGATCGGGCAACTCGCCCGCCGTCCCCGCCAGCAACGGCGCGATGGCGGTGGCGAGCGGCGCGGTATCGTCCAGCTCGACCACCGGCACCGCCAGCCCCTCGATCCGCGCCAGCCGCTTCGCCCGTGGGCCATCGGCGACGATCAGCGAGCAATCGACGTCGGCGATCGCGGCGGACAGTTCGTCCGTCTGCCACCATCCGTTCAACAGCGTCGCGACCCCGCCCGCCATCACGATGCCCATGTAGGTGACGACCCATGCCGGCGAATTGCGCCCCGCGATCCCGACGCGGTCACCGCGCGCCACACCGCGCCCGACCAGCGCCCGCGCCACTCCGGCGGCGGCCGCAAACGTCTCGGTGAAGCTCAACCGCTCCTCACCCGCGACCAGAAAGGTCAGGTCGCCGTGCTGCGTGCAATAATGCGCAAAATAATGCGTCAGCGAGGGCGGCGCGGCGGCGATCGTCGGCAGGTTCGTCCCCCAACGCGCGATCGACCCCAGCGGCAGGGGGCCGCCCGGCCCCGTCACCTTCGCCAATGTCTCGTCCATTCTCCGGTCGAGCTCGGTCCGCATCCTTCTCTCCACTTGGTCTTGTTGTTTTGCGCCACTATGGAGGCGGGAATGACGGGGGGAAAGCCTTGATCCAATACCTTGCAGCGACCACGGCGGGCCATGTCCGGTTTGCCGATCTGGGTCTGCACCCGGATGTGTTCTCGATCGGCTTCTTCACGCTCCGCTGGTACAGCCTTGCCTATATATCGGGCATCGTCCTCGGCTGGTGGTATCTGCTGAAGCTGCTGGCCCAGCCGGGCGCGCCGATGGCCAAGCGCCATGCCGACGATCTGGTCTTCTACGCCACGCTCGGCATCATCCTCGGCGGGCGCCTGGGATATGTGATCTTCTATGCGCCGGAGATGTTCCTCCATCCGCTGATGATCCTGAAACTGTGGGATGGCGGCATGTCTTTCCATGGCGGCGTGCTCGGCACCTCGCTCGGCATCATCCTGTTCGCGCGCAAGCACAAACTCCACTGGCTGCGCATCCACGACTACGTCGCGTGCTGCGTGCCCTTCGGCCTGTTCTTCGGCCGGCTCGCCAATTTCGTGAACGGCGAACTGTGGGGCAAACCCAGCGACGTGCCATGGGCGATCGTCTTCCCGCGCACCGTCCCGTTCCCGCTCGTCGATCCCGCGCGCCATCCCAGCCAGCTGTACGAGGCGGGGCTGGAGGGCCTGTTGCTCTTCGCTATCCTCTGGTTCGCCTTCTGGCGGACGAAAGCGCGCTACGATCCGGGTAAGCTCGTCGGCATTTTCCTGACCGGTTACGGCCTCGCGCGCTTCACGGTCGAATTCTTCCGCGAACCCGACAGCCAGTTGCGCGCCTTCGCCGAGGCGACCGGGCTGCACATGGGCCAGTGGCTGTGCGTGCCGATGATCGCGGGCGGCGTCTTCCTGATCGCCACCTCCGCGCGCCGTCGTCGCCGGGTAGAGCCGTTCGCGGGTACGGAGAGTGTCGCCTGACGGACCTTCCCGATCCGGCCGAACCGCTGCTGGCCGAACGCCTCGCCCGCGCCATCGCGCTGGGCGGGCCCATCCCGGTGTCGCAGTACATGGCCGCCGCCAACTGCCATTATTATGCGACCCGCGATCCGCTGGGCGCGGCGGGCGACTTCACCACCGCGCCAGAGATCAGCCAGATGTTCGGCGAACTCGTCGGCCTGTGGTGTGCCGACCTGTGGGACCGCGCCGGTCGCCCGACGACACATTGGGTCGAACTGGGCCCCGGTCGCGGCACGCTCGCCGCCGATGCCCGCCGCGCGATGGCGAAGGCGGGCTTCGAACCAGCGGTCCATTTCGTCGAGACCAGCCCCGTCCTCCGCGCCGCCCAAGCCGCGGCCGTACCGGGCGCGACCTTTTACGAGACAGTCGAATCACTGCCCGACGATGCCGCGCTGCTGGTCGTCGCCAACGAATTCTTCGACGCGCTCCCAATCCGCCAGTTGCTGCGCGGTGCGCAGTGGCGCGAGCGGCTGGTCGCCTGTCAGGACACGCTGTTCCTGCCGATCGCTGGCAAGCCCGTGCCCGACGCCATCATCCCCGACCCCCTGCGCGACGCCCCCGCCGGTTCGATCCTCGAAGTCGCGCCCGCCGCCGTTGGCGTGATACGCGCGCTCGCCGCCCGGATCGCACGACAGGGCGGCGCGATGCTCGCCATCGATTACGGTTACGAAGGCCCCGCACTCGGCGACACGCTACAGGCGGTAAAGTCCCACGCCTACGCCAACCCGTTCGAGGCGCCCGGCGAACAGGACCTCACCGCGCATGTCGATTTCACCACCCTCGCCGCCGCCGCGCAGAGTGCGGGCGCGGTCGCATGGGGACCGATTGAACAGGGAGAATGGCTGGTGAAACTCGGTATCGACCACCGCGCCGCCGCGCTGGCCCGCGCCACCCCCGATCGCGGCGAGGCCATCGCCGCCGAACGCGTGCGGCTGGTCGGCGACATGGGCGCGCTGTTCAAGGCGCTGGCGATCACCGCCCCCGGCTGGCCGACGCCAGCGGCCTTCGCATGATCGCGTATCGCGATGCCGGGCCGGCCGATGCGGCGACGCTGTCCGCCGTCAGCCGCCGCGCCTTCACCGAGACGTTCGGCCACCTCTACCACCCCGACGATCTCGCGGCCTTCCTCGACCGGTTGAGCGAGGATGCATGGGCCACCGAACTCGCCGATCCGCGTCTGACGATTCGTCTGGCGGAGGATGACGGCATCGCCGCCGGCTTCGCCAAGCTCGGCCCGCCCTCGTTGCCGTTCGAACCACGCGGACCATCGGCGGAATTGCGCCAGCTCTATGTCCTCGCACCATGGCAGGGCGCCGGTGTCGCCGTCACGCTGATGGACTGGACGATCGCCACCGCCCGCGCGCAGGGGGCCGCCGACCTCTATCTGTCAGTGTTCATCGACAACGAACGGGCGAAGCGGTTCTACGCCCGCTACGGGTTCGAGCGCATCGGCAATTACACGTTCATGGTCGGCAACCACGAGGATGAGGACGACGTGATGAGGCTCGCCCTGTGACGACCGATACGATCGATCCGATCCGCGCCACCGCGCTCGACGGCGTACCCCATGGCTTTCTTGGCCGACGCGGTGGCGTGTCCCAGGGTATCCATGGCGGCCTGAACGTCGGCTTGGGTTCCGAGGACCACGCCGATGCCGTCGCCGAAAACCGTCGCCGCGCCCTCGCCGCCGTCGCGCCCGGTGCCGACCTCGTCACGCTCTACCAAATCCACTCCGCCGACGTCGTCATCGTCACCACGCCGCTGGCCGACCGACCGCACGCCGACGCACTCGTCACCGACCGGCCCGGCCTCGCGCTCGGCATCCTGACCGCCGACTGCGCGCCCGTCCTCCTCGCCGACCGCGAGGCGGGCGTCGTCGGCGCCGCCCATGCCGGCTGGAAAGGCGCGATCGCCGGCGTCACCGACGCGACGATCGCCGCGATGGAGACGCTCGGCGCCCGGCGTGAGCGCATCGCCGCCGCGATCGGCCCCTGCATCGCCCGCGCCTCCTATGAGGTCGACGCCGGTTTCCTCCGCCGGTTCGCCGAGGCCGATCCCGCCAACGAGCGCTTCTTCGCCGATGGCCGCGCCGACCATTACCGCTTCGATCTTGAAGCCTATGTCACCCACCGCCTCGCCGCCGCCGGCATCGCCCGGATCGAGGCGCTGGGCCTCGACACCTATGCCGACGAGGCCTGCTTCTTCAGCTATCGCCGCGCCACGCACCGGGGCGAGCCGTCCTATGGCCGCCAGATCGCGATCATCGCCCTCGGCTGACGCGCAGGCCAAGGATCACCGCCTCATGCCCCGCAACCTCTTCCAGCCGATACTAGCCGGCGCGCAGTTTCCCGACCGGCTGCTGGCCTGTGTCGGCGCGGCGATCTGCATCACGCTGACCATGGTCGTCTGCGCGCAACTGCCGCTGACGATGGGTGACCTGCCGATCATCGTCGCGCCGCTCGGCGCATCCGCCGTGCTGGTCTTCGCCGTCCCCGCCAGCCCGCTTGCCCAGCCCTGGCCGGTGGTGGGCGGCAACATCATCTCGACGTTGATCGGCGTGGCCGCGTTTCACGCCATTCCGCAGGCGACGATCGCCGCCGGCATCGCGGTGGGCGGCGCGATCCTCGTCATGTCGCTGCTCCGCTGCCTGCATCCGCCTGGCGGCGCCGCCGCGCTGACGGCGGTGATCGGCAGCCATGGCATCCACGACGCCGGCTATGCCTTCGCCTTCGCACCGGTCGGGATCAACTCGATCGCGCTGGTGGCGCTCGCCACGGTCTTCCACCGGATGACCGCGCGCAATTATCCCCACCAGCCGATGATCGCGCCGACCCCGATCGAGCCACAACCGGGCACCCGCCTGCACGGCGACGATATCGACGCCGCCCTGGCCGACATGCACGACAGCTTCGACATCGGTCGCGCCGACCTGGACCTCCTGCTCGCCCGCGCCGAGCATCACGCCGCGACCCGGCGCATGACCCGCCCATCGCGTCAGGGTCACTGACGGGCATCGCCAATCCCTCATCGCCGTCCTACATCCGTCTCCAACAAGGAGATAGAACATGCCAGGCGACAAGACCGAAGCCGATCTCACCGGCGTCGAACGCCGCATCAGCCCCAAGCCGCCGGTCGAGGAGATTGCCGGCCGCAAGCTAAAGCCATCGACGCTGATGATGGGCCACGGCTATGACCCCGCTCTGTCGGAAGGTTCGCTGAAACCGCCGATCTTCCTCACCTCCACCTTCGTCTTCCCCTCCGCCGCCGCCGGCAAACGCCATTTCGAGGGCGTCACCGGCAAGCGCCCCGGCGGTGCCGAGGGTCTGGTCTATTCGCGCTTCAACGGCCCCAATCAGGAAATCCTCGAAGACCGTCTGGCGATCTGGGAAGAGGCGGAGGACGCGCTCGCCTTCTCATCCGGCATGTCGGCGATCGCGACGCTGTTCCTGTCGATGGTCAAACCCGGCGACACGATCGTCCATTCCGGCCCACTTTATGCCGCGACCGAGACGCTCATCGCCCGCGTGCTCGGCCGCTTCGGCGTACAATGGCTCGACTTCCCCGCCGGCGCGACCCGGGAGGAAATCGACGCGGTGATGGCCAAGGCGGCGACCGGCCATGTCGCGCTGATCTATCTGGAAAGCCCCGCCAACCCGACCAACGTACTGGTGGATGTCGAGGCGGTGGCCGCCAGCCGCGACGCGATCTTCGGCGATGCTCCCGACAAGCCGCCGATCGCGATCGACAACACGTTCCTCGGACCGCTCTGGCATCAGCCGCTGCGCCACGGTGCCGATATCGTCGTCTATTCGCTGACCAAATATGCCGGCGGCCATTCCGATCTGGTCGCGGGCGGCGTGCTGGGGACGAAGGCGCAGATCAATACGATCCGGGCCATGCGCAACACCATCGGTACGATCTGCGATCCCAACACCGCGTGGATGCTGCTCCGATCGCTGGAGACGCTGGAACTGCGGATGAGCCGCGCCGGCGAGAATGCCGCCAAGGTCTGCGCGTATCTGCGCGATCATCCCAAGGTTGAACGCGTCGGCTATCTCGGCTTCCCCCGCGACGATCGGCAGGCCGATATCTATGCCCGTCACTGCACCGGCGCCGGCTCCACCTTCTCGCTCTATCTGAAGGGTGGCGAGGCAGAGGCGTTCGCTTTCCTCGATGCGCTGCGTATCGCCAAGCTGGCCGTGTCGCTCGGCGGCACCGAGACGCTGGCCAGCCACCCAGCCGGCATGACGCATCTGTCGGTGTCCGACGAACGCAAGGCGGCGCTCGACATTACCGACAATCTGGTCCGCATCTCGATCGGGGTCGAGGATGCCGACGACCTGATCGCCGATTTTACGCAAGCGCTGGATGCCATCTGATGCCGGTCTTTACCGATATTTCGCAGTCGGATTTCCTGACTGCGATCCACGATCTCGCCGCCAAGCTGGCGGCGGATACGTGGGCGCCGCATTTCATTATCGGCGTCGGTCGCGGCGGGCTGGTGCCGGCCGTCTTTCTCAGCCACGCCAGCGGCCTGCCGACGCTGTCGGTCGATTATTCAAGCCAGGTCAAAGACTTCGCCGACGAACCGTTGGTCAAGCTGGCGGCGCGCACCCGCGACGGCGAACGGTTGCTGTTCCTCGACGACATCAACGATTCCGGCCGCACGATCACGCATCTGCGCACTGCACTGGCGGCGGCCGGCGCCGTACCGGGCGCGGTGCGTTTCGCCACGCTGATCGATAACGAAAGCTCGGCCGAACGCGTCGATTATCGCCACCGCACGATTGACCGCCGCACGACCAAAGACTGGTTCGTGTTCCCCTGGGAAGCGGTCGCGCCGCCCGCCGCCATCGCCGACGATGCCGCGGAGGTGCCGGAGCGGATCGCATGATCGCGCTGCTGCTAGCCGCCGCCACCTTCACCAGCGCCGCCGATCACCTGCGGATCGGTCGCCCCACCGGCGCGCGAGTGTCGCTTACGTTCGATGGCCGGTCGTTGATGGCGGCCGCTTGACCACGTAGTCGGAAGACGCCGGCATTAGCCCACAGATCACCGCTACCGACTGGCGAACCGTCTAGTGCAATCGCTGCTACGCGGTCGCCCGGATCGGTTATGCGGGAAAGGCGATGCTGGCGCAGGCTCAGGCGGCAGCGGCGATAGACCGAGCGCTGGCGACCCTGCGGCTGCGATAAGCCCGATCAGAAGTGCAATGACGACTGAAATCCAGCCGTCATTGCGAGCATAGCGAAGCAACCCAGAGCCACACCTTAAACGCTCGGGGTTGCTTCACTCCCCGCAATGACGATCCAGGCAGATGTCACCGCACCGGCGTACGATCCACGATCCGCCCGGTGGCCGGCGGCCCGACCGGCTTGCCCGTCGCCAGATACGCCACCAGCGCATCAAGGTCGCTGGGGCCCCCGGCCACGTCACGCCCCGCCGTGAACGTCGAGAAACCATCGCCGCCAAAGGCGAGGAAGTTGTTCACCGTCACCCGGTACGTCGCCGCGTCGTCAAGCGGCGCAGTCCCGACCCGCACGTCCATGATCCGCGATCCCGCCGGCCGCGAGCGATCGTAGGCATAGGTCATGCCCGCAACGCTCATCACGATCTTTCGGTCGATCTGCTGCTCCAGCACCGCCCGCAATTGCGCGCCGGTATAGGCCCGCACCATCAGCGTGTTGCCGAACGGCTGCACCGCATACAGATCGGCGTAGGTGATGCTGCCATCCGGAGCGGGGTTCAGGCTGGTCCGGATGCCATAAGGGTTCATCAGCGCGATCTGCGCGCCGCTGACCCGGGTTGCCGCCAGTTGCGAATCGGCGATCAGGTTGCCGAGCGTGGTCTCGGTCATCCCCGCGCCCTCCTTTGCCTTGGCCAGCGGCCCTGTCAGCAAGCCGACGGGCTTCGACGCCAGCGGCGCGGCGGCATGGGCGTATCGCGCCACCAGCGCCCCTACCTTCGGCTCGGGCGCATAGCGCGGGGCACGATCGGTGACGGCAACCTGCTTGCCGTCCGCACCGACATACCCATCATTCTGTACCACGATATTGCGCGCCCGCTTGGCCAACACCCGGTGCGTCGCCGGATCGATTGCCAGCACCGCATCCGTCACCAGCGTCCCGTATTTGCCCGAACTGGTCAGCAGGAACGGGCGCGCGGGGTCATAGGCGGCATAATCGCAGATATACGCACGGTGCGTATGCCCCGACACGACCAGATCGACCCGCGTATCCAGCCGGTCGAGGATCGGCCGGATCGCCCCCGACAGTGCGGTGCAGTCGTTCGGCCCGCCCTCGGCCGCGCCGCCCTCATGGATCAGCAGCACGATCGCATCCGCGCCGCCCGCACGCAGGCCGGCGATCTGCGCATTGGCGGTGTCCGCCTCGTCCGCGAACCGGATGCCGGGGATGCCGGTCGGATTGACATAGGTCTGCGTGGCCCGCGTCGTCAGCCCGATAAAGCCGATCTTCACCACCCGCGCGCCCTCGCGAAATTCGCGGATCGCGGTGGCAGGAAACGCGCTGTGCCCCGACGCGTCGATCGTGTTGCCCGCCAGATACGAGAAATGCGCGCCCGCAAACCGGTCCAGCCGACACGGCTCGCCATTGCCCGTCTTCGCACAGCCGCCATTCTGCAGCCGCCGCAATTCATCGATCCCGCGGTCAAATTCGTGATTGCCCGCCGCGTTCAGGTCGACGCCGATCAGGTTCATCGCCGCGATGGTCGGCTCGTCGAGAAACAACGACGACACGATCGGGCTTGCCCCCGTCATGTCCCCCGCCGACACCGTGATCGAATGCGCCGCCTGTGCCCGAAGCTCGGCAATCGCCGAGGCCAGATACGCCGCCCCGCCAGCCGGCGCCGCGGCCGGCTTGCCATCCGCGCCCGCGACATCGATCGACAGCTTGGGCGGTTCGAGATTGCCATGGAAATCGTTGAAGGCGATGACATGGACCTCGACCGGCCCCGCCGCCACGCCGGTGACCGGCGCTGCCGTCCGCCCCACGCATCCCACCAGCAACGCCGCCGCGACCAGCGCCGCGAGGCCACGCATCAGCCGTCGCCCAGCCGCTGGATATCCGCTCCCACCGCCGACAGCTTCTCCTCCAGCCGCTCATATCCGCGATCGAGGTGATAGATGCGGCTGACCTGTGTCTCTCCATCGGCGACCAGCCCCGCCAGGATCAGGCTCATCGACGCGCGCAAGTCGGTCGCCATCACCGGCGCCCCGACCAGCTTGTCGACGCCGCGCACTACCGCGGTTCGGCCGCTGACGGTGATGTCCGCCCCCATCCGCGCCAGTTCGGGCACGTGCATGTACCGGTTCTCGAAGATCGTCTCGGTCAGCATGCTGGCGCCGTCCGCCTTGCACAGCATCGCCATGAACTGCGCCTGCATATCGGTGGCGAAGCCGGGGAAGGGTGCGGTGGTCAGCGTGATCGGCTTCAGCGGACCGTCCGCCGACACCAGCACCGAATTGGCCCGCGCCTCCACCTTCACCCCCGCCTCGGTCAGCGCCGCCAGCGTCGCGCCCATATCGTCGGCCGATACGTTCGTGAGTTCCAGCGAGCCACCGGTGATTGCCGCCGCGCAGGCATAGCTGCCCGCCTCGATCCGGTCGGGCATCACCGCATAGGTCGCGCCGTGCAGCCGCTCGACGCCCTCGATCTCCAGCGTCTCGGTGCCGATCCCCTCGATCCGCGCGCCCATCGCGACCAGGCACCGACACAGGTCGACGATCTCCGGCTCGCGCGCCGCATTCTCGATCCTGCTCGGCCCCTTCGCCAGCACCGCCGCCATCACGACATTCTCGGTCGCGCCGACCGACACGATCGGGAAACGATAGCGCCCTCCGGTAAGCCGCCCGCCCGGCGCCGTCGCGCGGACATAGCCGGCCGCCATCTCCAGCTCCGCGCCGATCGCCTCCAGCGCCTTCAGGTGCAGATCGATCGGCCGGTTGCCGATCGCGCAGCCACCCGGCAACGACACCCGCGCCTCGCCCGCCCGCGCCAGCACCGGCCCCAGCACCAAAATCGACGCGCGCATCTTGCGCACGATGTCATACGGTGCCTCGGTAGAGGTCAGTTTGCCCGCGCGGATCGTCATGACCCGCCCGAAATCCTCGGGCCGCGTCCCCTCGATCGACGTCGATGCGCCCAGCTGGTTCAGCAGGTGGCCAAAGCCGTCCACGTCCGCCAGCCGCGGCAGGTTGCGCAGCGTCAACGGCTCGTCGGTCAGCAACGCGCACGGCATCAGCGTCAGCGCCGCGTTCTTGGCGCCCGAAATGGGCAGGCGACCGGTCAGGCGATTGCCGCCGCGGATGATGATGCGATCCATGCACCCCTCCCTATCGCCCCCGGCGTATCGTGCAAGCGTCGGCACAGAACCCCTTGGTTGATCGACTTTAATGCAAATTTTGATAGGTAGCGCATAATCCGTGTTCTGACGGGGGATCATCGCGCACGTGCCGGATAGTTGCTTCGCCGATCGCATCGGCGATCTGATCGCGTTGACGCCCGGTGAAAAGGCGGCCCTGGCGGAATTGGGAGAGCGTGAGCGACGCTTGCGCCGCAACGCCGTGCTGCTCAGCGAAAACGACCGGCTGACCGAGTTGTTCGTCCTGAAACAGGGCATGATGATGAGCTATGTTCTGCTCGACGACGGGCGCCGGCAAATCCTGCGTTTCCTGTTCCCGGGCGACTTCCTCGCCACCGCCGCACTCGCTTATGGCACGTCGCCTGAAACGCTGATGGCGCTGACCGACACCGTCGTCAGCCCGTTCGACCGCAGCGCGATGGCCGGGCTGTTCGAGCGTCACCCGCGACTGGCTGCAGCGATCACCGCGCTGGAACAGATCGAGCGCGTGGCGATGACCGATCGCCTCGCCGCGATCGGCCGCACGTCGGCCAAGGCACGCGTCGCGGGCTTGCTGCTGGAACTCCGCCACCGCCTGCGCGCGGCGGGCGACAGCCTGGCGAAGGATGACGCCCCGATCAGCTTCTTTCCCGGCATCACGCAGGAGGAGATCGGCGACGCGACGGGCCTGACCGCCGTTCATGTGAACCGGATGCTGCGGCAACTGGAGGATGACGGCCTGCTCGCGCGCGACGGTGGCCGCTTCACGGTGCTGGACAGCACCCGGCTGGCGCAGACCGCCAATTATGTCGATCGGTATGCCGGGCTCGATTTCGGCTGGCTGCCGCATCCGCGATAGGGCGAGCAGCAAACTCCCGAACCTTCGCCGTTCTTCCTAAAGTAGAGACCGGTGCGATGATGTCAGTAATTACGCTCGCAATGACGACGCATCGGCATCACGAAAGTTCGACGCAATCAGCGCCGGATCTATCTAAGCCTTCTCCAGCGTACATTGCAGCGGATGCTGGTTCTGCCGGGCAAAGTCCATCACCTGCCCGACCTTCGTCTCGGCGACCTCGTATGAGAACACGCCGCACACGCCGACACCGCGCTGGTGGACGTGAAGCATCACCCGCGTCGCCTCTTCCATGTCCATCCGGAAGAATCGTTGCAGACACAGCACCACAAATTCCATCGGCGTGTAATCGTCGTTCAGCATCAGGACGCGGTACGGCGTCGGCTGTTTCGTGCGGGTACGGGTCTTGGTGGCGATACCGGTCCCTGTGCCGCCATCAGTCCCGTCGCCGTCGCGGCGCTCGGCCATGAAAATCGTTCGCCTCTGCATGTGTCGCCGAAATATGGCATGTGCGTCGCCCGGGGCAAGTCCCGATACGCGGCAAAACCTGCGCAAAAACGGAAAAGGGCGGCCCGCGTTGTCGCGAACCGCCCCTTCACCTCACCGCCCGGACGGGCGGCAGGGGATCGCTTACGCGACCACCTTCATCTTGTCGGCCGCCATCGCGACGCGGTTCGAGATCGGCTGGGCGACCTCGCCGACCAGCTTCAGCGACGCTTCGGTGCCGCGCGACGTCTGGGCGACCATGCCATCGAAGATCGAGCGGACATAATCACTCTGGAACTTCATGAACTCGGTCGGCGACTTGATCGACGCCATCGTGCGCAGCGCTTCCGAAGCGCTTTCGAACGAGGTCTTGGCATAGGCAGCCGCGTCCTGGCCCATCGACTCGAGGCCCTTGGCGGCGATCTTCGACGACTCGACCATCGCCTCGACGTTGCCCTTGCTGAACTCGGTCATTTCCTGAAAGAACTTCGTGCCCTTCTCGACGGCACCCTTGGTGCGGTCATTGGCTTCGGCGAACATGGCCTGGGTCTTCTCGGCGGCGGCGTTCGTGGCGGTGGTGGCGTCCATGATGATGTCCTCTTTGGCGGTTTGAACGGAATCGATAAGCGTGGAACTGGCTGGCTCGATACTGGCCGCAACGTCAGCGGCCGCTTCGACGACTGGCGCGGCTAACACCGGTATCGGCGCCACAGCGGGCGGCTTGACGACAGGGGCGGCCTTGGCAGCGACAGGAGGCTCGACCGGCTTGGCAGGAACCTTTGTCGCAGCTGGCTTGCTAGCTGGTGCCTTGACGATTTCGGCGGGCTTCGGCTTGGCGGTAACGGCAGCAACGACTTTCTTCGCGACCATCGCCGGGTTGGCGAGCGCCGCTGGAATCGAAGACGGGGTCTTGGTTGCCGTTACCTGGTTAACTTTGCGCCCGGGGCGCTTGCCCCCTGACATAGCCATAAGCCGCCTCCACTCCTTTGTTGCACTGCACAATATAGAACTATCGCCAACCGTTCAATAGCGTTTTTGTGCAGTGCAACAAATTTAGCGAGTACGGACGTACAGCCCCGGTGCAGCCTCCAGCGCGGGCAGTGAACCCTCTCCCGGCACACGCGGCCCGGTGGCCGGCACGTCACCGTCGGTATTCTGCTCGGCCAGCCATGCCCGCCAGTCCGGCCACCAGCTGCCTTTGGTCTCCTTCGCGCCGGCGACGAAATCCGCCAGCGAGGTCACGGCCTGGTCGTTTGTCCAATACTGGTATTTGCCCGCAGCCGGGTGATTGACGACGCCCGCAATATGCCCCGATCCGGCCAGGACGAAGCGCAACGGCCCGGTGAAATGATCGGTCATCCTCCACACGCTTTCGGCCGGCGCGATATGGTCCTCGCGCCCCGCCTGAATATAACTCGGCGTCTTGACGATCGATAGGTCGAGCGGCGTGCCATCCACCATCATCGCCCCCGGTTTCGCCAGCAGGTTATCACGGTACAGATCGGTCAGGTACGACAGGTGCCAGCGTGACGGCAGGTTCGTCGTGTCGCCATTCCAGTGGAGCAGGTCGAACGGCGCGTAATCCTCGCCCATCAGGTAATTGTTGGTGACGTAGTTCCAGATCAGGTCGCGCCCGCGCAGCAGGTTGAACGTCATCGCCATGTAGCGGCCATCGAGGAACCCGTCCGGCGACAGCTTCTCCACCATTTTCAACTGCTCGTCGTCGACGAAGTGGAGCAGGTCGCCGGCATCCGCGAAATCCACCTGCGCGGTGAAGAACGTGGCACTCGCCACCTTCGCCGCCTCGCCGCGCGCGGTCAGCAGCGCCAGCGTCGCCGCCAGCGTCGTCCCCGCCACGCAATACCCGATCGTATGCACCGACGGCACGTCCAACAGAGCCCGGATCGTATCGACCGCATCCATCTGCGCGGCGACATAATCGTCCCACACCACGTCCTTCATCGATGCGTCGGCGGAGCGCCACGACACCATGAAGACGGTGATCCCCTGTTCCACCGCCCAGCGGATGAAGCTCTTCTCGGGCGTCAGGTCCAGGATGTAGAACCGGTTGATCCACGGCGGAAAGATCACCAGCGGCGTCGCCATCACCTTGTCGGTCGTCGGCGAATACTGGATCAGCTCGTACAGGTCGGTGCGCTTCACCACCTGCCCCGGCGTCATCGCCAGATTGCGACCGAGCGCAAAGGACGTGCCGTCGGTATGCGTCATCTGGCCGCGACCGATGTCGGCGACCATGTTCTGCAAGCCCTTCAACAGGTTCTCGCCCCGCGTCTCGATCGTCCTCTCGATCACCTCCGGGTTGGTCCAGGCGAAATTGGTCGGGCTCATCGCATCGACGAAGGTCTGCGTCGCGAACCGCAGCTGCTGCTTCTGCTTCGGTTCGACGCCTTCGACCGCATCGACGCCACGCAGCATGTGATCGGCGATCATCTGGTAACTCTGGCGGACCAGATCGAACACCGGCTCGCGCCACGCCTCGCTGCGGAACCGGCGATCGGTCGAGGGCGGCGCCGCGGCGGCGGCGGCGGCGGCGGCGGCGGCAGCGGGCGCCTCGCCCGGCGTCAGGAAGCGGCTCCACATCGCCACGCTGTCCACCCAGAAATCGCGCGCGCGTTCCAGCCCAGCCTTGACGGTCGCGGGATCGTTGATGCCGGGCACGGTAAAGGCCGGGGTGGCGGCCAGACCCTGCTCCATCATCATCTGCTGCGCGCGGCCCATCACCCAGGTCCAGTGCTGCAAATCCTCCAGCGCGGGCATGTCGGGACGCGACTCGGCGTTCTCTGGCTTGGCGGGAGTATCTGCCATGACATCCTCTCTGGTTTCGCAAGGCTCCTACCCGAACGCATCGTCCCGGCCAACGCCCGACATCGGGGCCCTCACTGCTTTCGCCGCATCGTTAATCGGCGTAAGGCGGGCGCGGTTTCCATCGAAGGCCCAACAGACATGTCCGACGAGTTCTACCGCATCAAGCGCCTGCCCCCCTATGTCATCGCCGAAGTGAACGCGATGCGGGCGGCGGCGCGCGCGGGTGGAGAGGACATCATCGATCTGGGCATGGGCAATCCCGATCTGCCCCCGCCAGACCACGTCATCGAAAAACTGATCGAGGTCACGCGCAAACCCGACGCGCACGGCTATTCGCAGTCGAAGGGGATTCCCGGCCTTCGCCGCGCCCAGGCCAATTATTACGGCCGCCGCTTCGGCGTCGATCTCGATCCCGAGACCGAGGTCGTCGTGACGATGGGGTCGAAGGAGGGGCTGGCC
Source organism: Sphingomonas sp. Leaf339 (assembly GCF_001426195.1). GTDB lineage: Bacteria > Pseudomonadota > Alphaproteobacteria > Sphingomonadales > Sphingomonadaceae > Sphingomonas. The sequence continues at coordinate 236,848 of NZ_LMRS01000056.1, forward strand.
AGCCTCGCCACCGCGATCACCGCGCCCGGCGATGTCGTGCTCGCGCCCAACCCGTCCTACCCGATCCACACCTTCGGCTTCATCATCGCCGGCGCCACCATCCGCGCCGTGCCGACGACCCCGGACGAGGCGTATTTCGAAAGCCTGGAGCGTGCGATGGCCTTCACCGTGCCGCGTCCTTCGGTGCTGGTGGTGAACTATCCATCGAACCCCACCGCCGAGGCGGTCGATCTCGCTTTCTACGAACGGCTGGTCGCGTGGGCGAAGGAGAACAAGGTGTGGATCATCTCGGACCTCGCCTATTCGGAGCTGTATTATGACGGCAATCCGACCCCCTCGATCCTGCAGGTGAAGGGCGCCAAGGATGTCGCGGTCGAATTCACCTCGCTGTCCAAGACCTACAGCATGGCCGGCTGGCGGATCGGCTTCGCGGTCGGCAACAAGACGCTGATCGCGGCGATGACGCGGGTGAAGTCATACCTCGATTACGGCGCCTTCACCCCGATCCAGGCCGCCGCCTGCGCCGCGCTGAACGGCCCGCAGGACATCGTCGAGCGCAACCGCCTGCTCTATCACAAGCGCCGCGACGTGCTGGTCGAAAGCTTCGGCCGCGCCGGCTGGGATATACCCAGCCCCCGCGCCTCGATGTTCGCCTGGGCGCCGCTGCCGCCGGCGCTCGCCCATCTCGGCAGCCTCGAATTCTCCAAGCAGATGCTGACCGAGGCGAAGGTCGCCGTCGCCCCCGGCGTCGGTTACGGCGAGAATGGCGAGGGCTTCGTCCGCATCGCCATGGTCGAGAACGAACAGCGCCTGCGCCAGGCCGCGCGCAACGTGAAGCGCTACCTGCAATCCATGGGCGTCAACACCCCGGCGCAGGGGGCGGGGTGATGGGGGCCGGCTGACCACGCGAGCGGCGATGGATTATCTTGACCGTCCCATCGCCGCTCTTGTTCGCCACCGTCGCTCCGCCCGATTATGCGCCGGGGTGGCACGATCGCCGGAGGATACTGCATGTTCCTGTTCAACGGTCTGGAAAGTCACCCGCGTTCGTTCGTGAAGGCGGTATCGTGGCGCACGGTCGGGTCGATCGACACGTTCATCCTCGGCATGATCTTCTCCGGTGACGCCAAGATCGCCGGATCGATCGCCGGGACCGAGGTCATCACCAAGATCGCGCTGTTCTACTTCCACGAACGCGCCTGGTCGCTGGTCCACTGGGGCCGCCGCCCCGCCATTGTCGTGCCCGATCAGTCCGGCGAAGGTACCGCCCCTGTCGGCTGATGGGTGGCTGACTTGCGCCCGTCCTGACGGCGCGCCATCCTGCCGCCCATGTTCGCTTCCCTGCTGCTGGCCACCATGACCACCCCGCAAGTCTCGCCCGTCGTCATGTCGGGTCCGGCCGAGCAACAACTGTTCGCCTGGATGCCGGGGCCGGTGCGATGCGCCGGCTTCGCCGTAACCGGCACGCCGATCCGCCGGCCCTTGACCGGCCTGCGCTGGCCGGGCGGTGACCAGGCCCTTCGGCCTGCCACCTATACCTTTCGCATCGACGCCAACGGCCGCCCCCTGTCGATCGCCCGCGCCGGCGAGGGCTATGTCTGGCAGGGCGAGGATATCGCCCCATCGCTCGCCGCATCGCGCTTTCCCGCCGGCGCGGCGCGGAGCGATTGCACCATCGCCTATACCGCACGGCTGACACCAATGGCCGCGGCACCGGTCGCGGACCTGATGTCCTACACCATCTCGCCCACCATGGGCGTGCTGCCGCGGACCGGTTGGGACAGGCTTCCCCCGGCGGGCGCCACGTGTCGCAACGATCCCCAACCGCAGGCACTGGTCCGCGTCTACCCCGATTTTCGCATGCTGCCCGGCACACCGGGGCTGAGAAACTGGTCGATGCTGCAATATGATATCGACGTACGCGGCCGCCCGGCCAACGTCCGCGTCGTGGAGGGGACGGGGAACGCTCCGCTGAATGCCGCGTCGATCAAGGCGCTGAAGGCATGGCGTTACACCCCCGGCGCGCGGACCGGATGCCTCTTCCCGTTCCGGCAGGCGCCAAAGAACATGGCGGCGCCCGTGATGCCCGATCAGGCGACGCTCGCACCGGCGAACGGCAACTGCCCGGTGAAGCATGACTGGGTGACGCGGCCGTTGCTCACCTATCCCGACCCATGGCGTCGCCGCGCGATCGAAGGCTGGGCGGTCGTGGCGTTCGACGTCGCGCCATGGGGCGCAACCGGAAATCTGCGCGTGCTGGCCAGCGAACCGAGCACCGAGTTCGGCGAACAGGCGGTGCGCATGCTCGGCGGCGCGAAACTGGCGGCATCGCCGACCGGTCAGTCCGGCTGCGTCGACCGCATCCTTTTCGTGCTGCGACCGGCAGACACGGCCCCCGCCGCCGAAATGGCGCCATAGGTCGCTTAACGACTAATATCGACTGCGCCAGACACGGCCTATGGATCTATTCTGTTGCAAAGCGGCCCACCCAGCCGCCATCTTAGGGCCGTGTTGAGACAATATGAACTGGTGGATCGGGTCCTCGACTACGATCCCGACGCGGACGAGGCTCTGCTGAACCGCGCTTATGTCTTTTCGATGCACGCCCATGGCAGCCAGAAGCGCGCGTCCGGCGACCCCTATTTCAGCCACCCGATCGAGGTCGCCGGCATCCTGACCGACCTGCGGCTGGATGCCGAGACGATCGTCACCGCCATCCTGCACGACACCGTCGAGGATACCGTCGCCACCCCGGAAGAGATCGCGCGCCTCTTCGGCCCCAACGTCGCGCGCCTCGTCGACGGCGTCACCAAGCTGTCCAAGATCGAGGCGCAGACCGATAACGAGCGCGCCGCCGAGAACCTGCGCAAGTTCCTGCTCGCGATGTCCGACGACATCCGCGTGCTGCTGGTGAAGCTCGCCGACCGCCTGCACAACATGCGCACGCTGCACCACATCGCCAAGCCCGAGAAGCGGCGCCGGATCGCGCGCGAGACGATGGATATCTACGCCCCCCTCGCTGAGCGGGTGGGCATGTACGAATTCATGAAGGAGATGCAGACGCTCGCCTTCGCGCAACTCGAACCGGAAGCATTCGAAAGCATCACCCGCCGCCTGGAACAATTAAAGGTCGGCGGCGGCGACCGAATCACCCGCATCGCATCCGGCCTGAAGCTGCTGCTGTCGCGCGGCGGCATCGAATCCGACGTCACCGGCCGCGAAAAACATCCCTATTCGATCTTTCGCAAGATGAACGAGCGGCACATCAGCTTCGAACAATTGTCCGACGTCATGGCCTTTCGCGCGCTCGTCCCGACCGAGGAGGATTGCTACCGCGCGCTGGGCGTCATCCATCGCCGCTGGCCGATGGTGCCGGGCCGGTTCAAGGATTACATCTCCACCCCCAAGCGCAACGGCTATCGCTCGCTGCACACCACCGTCATCACCGCCGAACAGACCCGCATCGAAATTCAGATCCGGACGCCGGCGATGCATGCGGAGGCCGATTTCGGCCTCGCCGCGCACTGGACCTACAAACAGGCCGAGCGCCACGATGCACAGGTCAGCTGGATACGCGACCTCGTCGAAATCCTCGACACCGCCGACAGTCCCGAGGAACTGCTCGAACATACCCGCATGGCGATGTACCAGGATCGCATCTTCGCCTTCACGCCCAAGGGTGAGCTGATCCAGCTGCCCAAGGGCGCGACGCCGATCGACTTCTCCTATGCCGTCCACACCGATCTCGGCGATCAGGCGGTCGGCGCCAAGATCAATGGCCGCGTCGTGCCGCTGTCGACCGTAATCGAGAATGGCGATCAGGTGCAGATCCTCCGCTCCGCCGGCCAGACGCCGCAGCCCGGCTGGCTGAACGTCGCGGTGACCGGTAAGGCGCTGGCCGCGATCCGCCGCCACCTGCGCCAGACCGAGCGCGCCGAACAGGTGACGCTCGGCGAGAAACTATACGAAGACATCGTCGCCCGCCTGCCCGCCACGCTGGGCGTGGACGCCATGAAACAGGCTCTCAAGCGGTTGAAGCTGCCCGACGAAGGTTCGCTGATGGTCGCCATCGCGCGGCGCACGCTATCGGACGCGGCGGTGATGGAGGCGCTGATGCCCGGTTCCGCCGGCGCCGATATCGCCGCGATCGCGCCGCAATCCAGCGCCCTGTCGATCAAGGGCCTGACCCCCGGTGTCGCCTATGACCTCGCCATCTGCTGCCACCCGGTGCCGGGCGACCGCATCGTCGGCCTGCGCCGTCCCGATGCGGGGATCGAGGTGCATGCGATCGACTGCGTCGTCCTGACCGAACTGGCCGACCGCTCTGACAACGAGACCGACTGGGTCGACGTGTCATGGGGGGAACGCACCGAGGGCGCCGTCGCGCGCATCTCCGTTACCGTGAAGAACGAACCCGGCGTCCTCGGCCTGCTGGCGACGGTGATCGGCCAGCACCGCGCCAACATCATTAACCTGCGCCTCGACACCCGCGACGCCCGCTTCCACACCAACGCGATCGATGTGGAGGTCCACGACGTCCAGCAACTGATGCGCCTGATCGCCGCCCTCCGCGCGCTGGACGCCGTGAATGCGGTGGAGCGGGTCTGATCAGCTCGACGGATCGAGCCGAACTTCGATCCTGCGACCGGCGTAGAGCACATCCCTGCCCGCGGATTGCGCCAATCCGGTGCCGCCGCCGGCCGAAACCTGGACGATCCGGAACGACCGCCTCGCCGTCATGCCGGGATAGCGGCCTTGCCGCGCGCCGATCGTCAACACCCCCGCCTTGTCGTCCAGCGTCAAGGAAATGGTGGCATGCACGCCGCGACGCCAGCCGGTGCCATCGCCGGCATCGTCATACAGCGTGAAGCGCCCGTCCGCCCCGCGATAGATCCGCAGTTCCACTGGCAGCGACGGCGACTGATCCGCATATTGCACCGGCGATCCGAGCGGCAGGATCGTCCCCGCCGCGACATGCAGTGGCAGATGGCCGATCGGTGCCGCCACGGCGATCCGCCGCCCCCCCGGCTGCCGCTGCCCGGTCCAGAAATCATACCAGTCACGTCCCGCCGGCAGCACCACGTTACGCGTGGTCGCTCCCTTTTCGAGGACCGGGCTGACAAGCAGCGAGGCACCGAACATATATTCGTCGGGGACGTTGCGCACCGCCTCGTCACCGGGAAAGGCCATGCCGAGCGGATAGAGGAACGAGGCGCCACGATCCGTGACCTGCCACGACTGGGCATAGAGGAAGGGCAGCAACCGGTATCGGAGGGCGACCGCATCCAGCAACGGGCCGCGTGCCGCTTCCGGGAAATTGTAGAGTTCCTTGCCGTCGCCGGTACCGTGGATGCGGAACATCGGGTTGAATACCGCGAACTGCAGCCAGCGGGTGAACAGTTCCTGGTAAGCCGCATCCTTCGGGTTGCCGCCGAAGAAGCCGCCGATATCCGCCGACCAATAGGGGATACCGCTCATTGAAAAATTTACCGCCGCCGGCACCTGCCGCCGGAATACGTCCCAGCGCCCCGCCACGTCGCCCGACCAGGTGACGGCGGCATTGCGCTGCTGCCCGGCCCAGGCGGAACGGGTCAGGATGATCGGTCGCTTGTCGGGCATGTCGTGCGCCATGCCGTCATGGACGGCCATGGTGTGCATCAGCGGATACGCGTTGTACACGATCGCGCCCGGCCCGGCCGCCGTGGACGTGTCGCGCATCTCGCCCCAACGGCCGCCCAGTTCCGCCTCGCTGCCGTCCAGCCAATAGCCGTCGAACCCCAGCGCACCGATCCGCTCCGAGATCTGGCGCCAGTACAGCGCGCGCGCCGGTGCGGAAAACGCGTCGTACCATCGTCCCTGCCCCGCCGGATAGACGTTGGGATAGGTGGGAGCGTAAAGCCCCTGTACCGCATCGAGCGCTTTCGTCGTATCCAGCCCCACATCGAAATGCGGCCACACCGATATGATGCTGTGGATGTGCTGGCGATGGAGCATATCCATCATCTCGCCGGGATTTGGGAAGCGGGCGGGATCGAACCGGTGGCTGCCCCATTCGCCGGGCTTCCAATATTGCCAGTCTTGCACCACCGCGTCGAGCGGGATGCCGAGCCGGCGATAGTTGGCGGCCACCCCGAGCAAGTCGGCCTGCGAGGCGTAGCGTTCCTTCGACTGCCACAATCCCCAGGTCCAGCGCGCCATCATCGGCGCCTGCCCGGTCAACTGGCGATAGGCACCGATGATGTCGTCGACCCCCGGTCCGGCGAACAGGAAATAATCCACGCCCGATCCTGCCTGTGACCGGAACATGATGCGGTTCACCGCCTGCGGGATATCGACCGCGACGTCCGTCACCCCAGGGTTGTTCCAGAACAGGCCGTAACCCGCCGTCGACACCAGCACCGGTACGCCGACATCGGTGTTCGCCTGCTGTAATCGAACGGTGTTGCCGCGATAATCGAGCAGCCCCGCCTGATGCTGGCCAAGCCCATGGATCGCCTGCCCGCCGGTGATTTCGAACCGTTGCTGCACCGCCCCGTCGGGCGCGGGCGTGTCGCCCATCCTGCGGGTGCCGGGGTCCGCTTCACCGATCACCGGCTTGCCATCGGCACCCAGCAACGCGACCGCGCCGGTCGCCTTGTCCACCGCGATCCGCATCGCCGGAGTGGTGAACAGGAACCGCTGGACCTCTTCGGCCATCGTCCATGCAACCTTCGCCGGCGCACCGATCACGGCCATCCCGGCGGCCGGCGTCTCCGCCGTCTTCGACACGGTGACGCGAACGATCCGATCGCCCCAGAAGGTGATCCGCAACACCCCTTCAGGGATACGGAAGCTTGCGCCGTCGCTGTTCCTGTCCGTCAGTGCCAGCCTGCCGCTCGCCGCCTGCGCTGGCGATTGCCATGGCGCCTGCGCCGCAACCGGCGCGGCGCTTGCCAACAATATCGTTGTGACGACCGATGACCAGCCTCGCATGAAATTCCTCTCCCGACTTTTCGCCTTGGCGATACCGATCATCTTGTCAGACTAATTTTGTCAAGGCCATCGCCGCGGGATCGTGTGTCTGCAGGCGTCTTTTTGCATGTCCCGGGCCACGGCGATGAAAGCCATGCCTTTGCCAAATGATGGTTCATGTCCGGCAATCCCGGTAACACCACCGACGGTGTTACCGCCAACCGTCGGAGCCGAAAACGCGATCATTTGACGATCCGATACCAGGCCAGCCTGTCCTACAGGCACGGCTTCCCGTACCGCCGCCGCATCGCCGTCTTGCCACCCCGATGTTCCCCCGTGCCCACGCGCACGATCGCGCGCGTGGGTAGGTGTGACTTTCGGGACTTTCCGCCCCCGCCGGCGGACACGACCGTCGCTGGGAACCATGCCCGCATCGGTGCTTTCTCATCTGCTCGAAGGGGACGACATCGATGACCATCCGCCTATCCGCCGGCCTGTTGCTGGCCACCGCGACCATCGCCGCGCCGGTCGCGGCGCAGCAGACGCGCTCGATCTCCGCTTCCGACCGGCAACAGGGGGCGCAGGCCAACCCACAGTTGATCGCCGAATATGGCGGTGCGTATCGCGGGCCGCAGGCGGCCTATGTCGAACGGGTGGGCAAGCGGGTGGCGGTGCAGTCCGGCCTGTCGAACGCGACCGGCGATTTCACCATCACCACGCTCAATTCGCCCGTGGAGAACGCGTTCGCGATCCCGGGCGGCTATGTCTATGTCACGCGCCAGTTGCTCGCGCTGATGAATTCAGAGGCGGAACTGGCGTCGGTACTGGGGCATGAGGTCGGCCATGTCGCCGCCCGCCACGCCGCCAGCCGCAACACGCGCTCGAAGATCGGATCGATCCTCGCCGCGGGCGCCGGCCTCCTCACCGGCAGCAACCTCGCTTCGCAGGTCATCGGCAGCGGCGCTCAACTCTACACGCTGAAATACGGACGCGATCAGGAATATCAGGCGGACGGCCTCGGCGTCCGCTACATGACCGCCGCCGGCTATGACCCCTATGCCGCCGCCGACATGCTGAGCGCGCTCGCCGCCTCAAGCGACCTGTCCGCGCAGGTCGCCGGGCGCAACGCGAACGCCGCCCCCGGCTGGGCCTCCACCCATCCCAACAGCCAGGAACGCGTCAGCCGCGCCGCCAAGCTCGCGGCCGCAACGGGCAAGCCCGAAACCACGCCGGCGCAGGACACCGCCTTCCTGCGGATGCTCGACGGCATGCCTTATGACGAGGACCCGACGCAGGGCATGATCGACGGCCAGACCTTTCGCCATCCCGCGCTCCGCATCCGCTTCACCGCGCCGGCCGGTTATCGCATGGCCAATGGTGCCGATGCGGTGACGATCGCCGGCCCGAACGGACAGGCGCAGTTCCAAACCTCGACCGCCAGCAGCCTCGACGCCGCAATCGCCGCGCGCTTTCAGGCGCTGGGTGCGGCGGCCGGCAACGGCGAGACGCAGACCGGCAGCGCCAACGGCGTGTCCTATGCGCTGCGCACCATCCGCGCCGCCGCCAATGGCCGTGCGGTCGACGCAACCGTCGTCGCGTATCGCTTCCCCACTTCGGTCTACACCTTCACGCTGGTCACGCCGGCGGGCAGCGGCACCGGCCCGTTCCAGCCGCTGCTCGCCAGCGTCGCGCCGCTGTCCGTCGCCGATACCGCCAAAGTGCGCGGCAAGGTGATCCGCATCGTCACGGTCGGTCCGCGCGACACCGTCGATACGCTGGCGGCGCGCATGGCCTATGCCGATTATCGCCGCGAACGCTTCGTAACGCTCAACGGCCTCGGTGGTGGCGCAACGCTCACGCCCGGTACGCTGGTGAAGCTGGTGGTGGCGGGATGAGAACCCGCATGACGCCCCGCCCCTGCGCCGCTACAACACCGGGTCATGTATCGCCCCGCGCTGTCCGTCGTCGTCCCCTGTTATAACGAAGCTGCGTGCCTCGATCTGCTCCACGCCCGCGTATCCGCCGCAGCGCGGGCGGCGGTGGGGGACGATCACGAGATCGTGTTCATCAACGACGGCAGCCGCGACGACAGCTGGGCGGTGATGCAGCAACTGGCGAAAACTGATCCCCGCCTCGTCGCGATCAACCTGTCGCGCAACCACGGCCACCAACTTGCACTGACCGCAGGGCTGGACCTGTGCGCCGGCGACCAGATCCTCATCATCGACGCTGACCTTCAGGACCCGCCGGAGCTCCTCACCGACATGCGCCGCACCATGGCCGCACAAGGGGCGGACGTGGTCTACGCCGTCCGCCGCCGGCGTGAGGGTGAGACGCTGTTCAAGAAAGCCACCGCCGCCGCCTTCTACCGTGTCCTCGACCGCGTCACCGACACGCCGATCCCGCTCGACACCGGCGATTTCCGGCTGATGAGCCGCCGCGCGCTCGATGCGTTGCTGTCGCTGCCGGAACAGGCGCGCTTCATCCGGGGCATGGTTGCGTGGATCGGGTTCCGGCAGGTCCCGTTTCCCTATGACCGGGCAGAGCGACATGCCGGCGAGACCAATTATCCGCTCGGCAAGATGATCCGCCTCGCCTTCGACGCCGTCACCGGCTTTTCCACCGCCCCACTGCGCTTCGCCAGCCATGTCGGCCTCGCGCTGACCGCGGTATCGCTGCTCCTGATCGTCTATATCGCGATCGGCTGGCTGTCGGGCACCGCGGTGCAGGGCTGGACCTCGACGATGCTCGTTACCGTCGTGTTGGGCGCGGTGCAGATGTTCGTGCTCGGGATGATCGGCGAATATCTCGGCCGGCTGTACATCGAATCGAAGCGGCGGCCGCTCTACATCGTCGCCGACGTCGCCGGACCGATCCAGGGCCACGCGACGCTTGGCTTCCGCGCCGGACCGCTGGCGTCAGGCCGGCCGGGCGAGCGCGACGATCGAGACGCCGGGCGCCATCGGTACACGCCCGACCATGTGGCGCTCCAGCCGGAAGATCGTCTCGAACAGTGAATTGACCACCGGCGGCGGCGGCGAATCATCGCTGTCGTCGCGCCCCGTCATCCGCCCCAGCAGCCGCGCACCCGCCGCCAGCGGGAACAACAGGCTGTTGAAATAGCCGAGCTTGTCGGCCTTCAACCCTGCCCGCTCGATCGCCGAGCGCAGCGTCTTCTTGGAATAGCGGCGGTGATGGTGGTTCACCACGTCGTGCGCGCTCCACAGCCATTGATGCGCCGGCACCGCGATCAGGATCTTGCCGCCGGGCGCCAGGCAATTCGCCATCGCCGCCAACGCCGCGACGTCGTCCTCGATATGCTCCACTACATCCAACACCGCGATCAGATCGTAATGCCCCCGCGGCACGCCGGGCAATGCCGGCAGCGGTGCCGCGCCGACGGGACGACCCAGCCGTTCGCTGGCGATTGCACGCGCCGCCGGATCAATCTCGATCGCATCGATCTCACCGAACTGCGCCAGCATCGGCAGATTGTGGCCGGTGCCACACCCGATCTCCAGGATCTTTGCTTGCGCCGGCAATTCCCCAAAGCGCTTCAGATAATCAGCGAGGATGTCGCGCCGTGCCCGATACCACCAATGGGTGGAATCATGCGCCGCCATGCGGTCATAGACGATCCGATCCATGGCTCAGGCAAACACCCAAAGGCGGTTCAGCAGGAAAGTGACGAGCGGCGTCACGAACAGCACCGGGATCAGCGGCCACCACCACGGCCCCGCCAGCATCGCGTCGTCGGTCAGCAACCACACCCACAGCGTATTTGCGCCGTAACTGACCAGCGACACTGCGAAGAACCGCTTCGTCGTCTGCCCCGCATCCGCGCCGTGCCCGCGAAAGCTCCAGCGACTGTGGATCAGATAACCGGAAATCATCGCGACTAGATATCCGGCCAGATTCGCCACCTGTTCGGACGTGATCCGGTATTTGGCCAGCGGCGAATAGACGACCGTATAGATTGCCGTGGTGATCCCACCGGCGATGGCAAAGCGTACCAGCTGTCCAAAGACCTCGCTGCGCCGCCAAGCATCCAGCCTTGATAATACCGCCACCGCTTGCCCTTTGCCTCGCTCGCCCTAGAGCGGAGCCCCGGCGTCTATAACGCGCACGGACAAGGGGAAAGCATTTTGATTCTGGATGGTGTCCCCGGTCTGAAGCGGGAACTGGATCGCCGCTGGATCGCGTTCGTGCTGATCGCGTGGATCGCGGTGTCCGCCTGGTTCGTGTTCGACCGCTGGAGCGCGATCCGCTGGCTGTCGCTGGGTGACACAGACGACAATATGCGTCTGATGCAGGTGCGCGCCTGGATGGCCGGGCAGGACTGGTACGACCTGCGTCAGTACCGGATGAACCCGCCGGTCGGCTTCGACATCCACTGGAGCCACATCGTCGACCTGCCGATCGCGGGACTGATCCTGCTGTTCCGCCATTTCATGTCGCCCAGTTGGGCAGAGCGGCTGGCCTGCGGCATCGCGCCGCTGTTGCCGCTCGGCGTCGCGATGATGGCGCTGGCCGCCACCGTCCGCCGCCTGGTCGGGCCGATCGCCTGGCCGCTGGCGCTGATCTTCCTGGTGATGAGCGCCACCACGACGATGCTGATGTTCATGCCCGAACGCATCGATCATCACGGCTGGCAGCTCGCCTGTCTGGCGGTCACCGTCGCCGGCCTATGCGATCCCCGTACCGGTCGCGGCGGTGCGCTCGTCGGCCTGGCCAGCGCGATGTCGCTGTCGATCGGGCTGGAGATGCTGCCCTATTGCGCGATGGCGGGCGCCATCCTGACGCTCCGCTGGGTATGGGACCGGCGCGAGGAGCGGCGGCTGGAGATCTACGCGATCACACTGGGCGGCGGCGGCGCGGCGGGGTTCGCGCTGTTCGCATCGCGCGCCAACTGGGCGATGCGTTGCGACGCGCTGACGCCGGTATGGCTGAGCGTGCTGATCGCAGCGGGCGCACTGTTGTTCGTCCTGTCCTATCTGTCGCCGCGATCGGTGATCGTCCGGCTTGCGCTGGCGGTGGCGGCAGGCGGAATCATCGCGGTCGGCTTCGCCGCGTTCTTTCCGCAATGTCTCGGCCGCCCCGAACAGGTATCGCCCGAACTTGCCCGCACCTGGCTCGCCAATGTGCGCGAGGCCAAGCCGCTCTACGCCCATCCCTTTCGCGTCGCCTTTCCGATCGCCACGCTGCCGGTCATCGGCCTGATCGGCGCGTTCGTCGGCACGTGGCGCGCGCGGCGGACGCCGGCGCTGATCGGCTGGGTCGCCGTGACCCTGTTCACCTGTTTCGCGGTCGCGATGTTGTTCTGGCAGGCGCGCGCCGGTCCAGCGGCGGCGTTATTGGCAATTCCCGGCGCGGTGGCGCTGGCGGCCTTGATCCTGCCGTGGCTGCTCGATCATCCCAAGCCCGTCGTGCGGATAGTGGGAACCGTGACGGCGTTCATGCTCGTGTCCGGCCTGTTCGCCGGCTGGGTCATCCGCTGGCTGCCGATCGACCGGCCGAGTGCCTATACCCGCCGCGTCAATGCCGCGACGGGCGAGTGCATGCGCACCTCGCGGCTGCTGACGCTCAACCGCTATCCGGCCGCCACCGTCTTCACCTTCGTCGATCTCGGCCCGCGTCTCATCACGATCACGCATCACGATGCGATCGCAGGGCCCTATCATCGCAACGGCGACGCGATCCTCGACGTGCAGCACGCCTTCAGCCGGTCGCCCGATCAGGCGCACGCCATCATGAAGCGACACCGCGCGACCCTGTTGCTGGTCTGTCCGAACATGAGCGAATCGACGATCTATCGCGCTCGAAACCCCGGCGGCTTCTACGATCAGCTCGCGCGACGGGGGTCGTTCGACTGGCTGACGCCACTGCCGCTGCCACGCGGCGCACCGTATAGACTGTACCGGATCAGTTGACCCCATACACCGGATGATGCCGGGTAACGTCGGCGATCGAACCCTCCGCTACGGACCATGTTCCCCGTTCGACACGGGATTGGCATGATAACCGACGTCCGATGACATTATCGCGCCGGGCGGTCGCGCTCACGCTCGCCGTCGCCTTCATACTCTCCCTTGCCGTGTTTGCGTCCTATGAACTCGCCACCCGTGGTTGGACACAGATCGTCACGGGACTGCCCCGGATATCCCGGTCCTGCCCGTCGCCATCGACACAAGCGTTCCTGGTGATTGGCCAGTCGCATGCGTCGAACACGGGCGTCGAACGTCACCGGACGACCGCCACGGCCTATGCCTTCGCCGATGGCGATTGTTATCCGCTGATGGACCCGATGCCGGGAACGACCGGCCGCAACGGATCGGTCTGGCCGGCCTTTGCCGATGCGCTTGGCCACCCTTCGATTATCGCCAACATCTCGATCTCGGGATCGGCCATCGAACAATGGACCACGCCTGCCCAAATGGCGAAGGTGCGGCGTACGCTGAACGCCATGAAGGCGACGGGTTACCGCGACCCGATCGTCATTTTCATGCAGGGCGAAACGAATGCCGCGCTGCAGAACTCCGCCGCTAGATATTATGACCAGCTTCGTCAGTTGATATCGGTCGATCCAACCGCGACCTGGATCGTCACACGCGAAAGCATCTGCGGCAAATCGCCAACCAAATGGCAGCCGCTGGATGACGCCCGCGATCGGCTGGCGCGGGAATATGACCGGGTCGTGATCGGTCCCGATCTAGACCGCATTCCTATGAGCAGGCGGCAGGATGATAAATGCCATTTAACATCGGTCGCGCAGACATGGCTGGGTCAGCAGCTCGCCGCGACGGTTAGATCGCATCTCGCACAGGCAACCGAATAGACGCGTGCCAGACCCGTCGTCCGGGTAGTCACCCTGGACCAGTAGGCATTATAAAGGAAAACAGTCCGTTTCCGAACTCGGTGCACCTTAACCATCCGCTTTTGCGTAGGGGCCGGGCCATGCAAGACCTTCCCCGCCCCGATCAGCGCCGCGCGCTGGCCCGCCTCATTACCCAGTCGCTTGAGCTGGCCGATACGCTGGGCCTGGATATGGTCGGCATCTCGCTTAACGGCGCGCTTGAGCAACTTGTCGGCGACGCCAGCCTTGCGACGGTGAGACCGCACTGATTAATCAGTGCGGGACTTCAGCGCAGCGTCACCTGCAGCCCATCGATCACGAACTGCACCGCCAACGCAGCCAGCAGAACGCCGAGCAGCCGGGTAATCACCGCCTCGATCTTCGCCCCCAGCAACCGCATCAACGGACCGGCCGCCAGCAGCGCCACCAGCGTTAGGCCAAGGATGGTGAACAGCGCCGCCAGCACCACCGCTGTCCGCTCGATCCCGTCATTGCGGCTCATCAACAGCATCACCGACGCGATCGATCCCGGCCCCGCGATCATCGGCATCGCCATCGGGAAGATCGACACGTCCTCCACCTCGTCCGCCGACAGGTTCGCGGCGCGATCCTCGCGACGTTGCGTGCGCTTTTCGAACACCATCTCCAGTGCGATCAGGAACAGCATGATGCCGCCCGCGATGCGGAAACTGGCGAGTTCGATACCCAGACCCTTCAACAGGTCTTCGCCGAACAGTGCGAACACCAGCAAGATCGCCGTCGCCACGCCGACCGCGCGGATCGCCATCGCCCGGCGCACCATCGGCGTCGCGCCCGCCGACAACCCGGCATAGATCGGCGCGCAGCCCGGCGGATCGATCACCACGAAGAACGTGATGAGCGACGAGATGAACAGCTCGATCACAACGCCGCCTCGACACCCGTGCGGCGGCATGCCGAGACATAGGTGTTGCGGAGCAGGCAGGCGATCGTCATCGGCCCCACCCCGCCCGGCACCGGCGTGATCGCCCCCGCCACCTCGACCGCCGCGGCGAAATCGACATCGCCGACCAGCCCGGCATCGGTGCGGTTGATGCCGACATCGATCACCGTCGCGCCCGGCTTGATCCAGTCGCCCTTGATAAAATTCGCGATGCCGACCGCCGCGACGACAATATCCGCGTGCCGCACCCGGGCCGGCAGATCGCGCGTGCGACTGTGCGCGACGGTGACGGTGCAGCTTTCGGCGATCAGCAACTGCGCCATCGGCTTGCCAACGATGTTCGACCGGCCGACGACCACCGCGTCCAGCCCGGTCAGGTCGGGCAGCACCGATTTCAACAGCATCACGCAGCCAAGCGGCGTGCACGGCACGAAGCCCGGCATCCCCGTCGCCAGCCGCCCGGCATTGACCGGGTGGAAACCATCGACGTCCTTGTCGGGATCGATCGCCAGCAACACCCCTTGCGTATCCAGATGCTTCGGCAACGGCAGCTGGACGAGGATGCCGTCGACCGCCGGATCGGCGTTCAGCGCCTCGACCAGCGCCAGCAACGTCGCGTTGTCGGTATCGGCGGGCAGGCGGTGCTCGATACTTTCCATCCCCGCCTCGCGCGTCGCGCGGCCCTTGCTCTTCACATAGACCGACGACGCCGGGTCCTCGCCGATCAGCACGACGGCCAGACCGGGCGCACGGCCCGCCTGTGCGCGAAAGGTCGCAACATGGGTGGCAATGGTGGCGCGGAGGCGGGCGGCATGCGCCTTGCCGTCGATGATCGTGGCGGTCATGGCGCCGCCGCATAGAGCGTGTGGGCGATTTCCGCCAGCACAGCGGCACCGTAGTCGATGTGCGGCCGCTTCACCCGCACATCGTCACCGGGTCGTCGTCGACGTTGCCATCGGCCCGATGCTCAACAGCGGCTCTCAATAAGCGGCGCTAAGATAGCTCGCTGCGATGTTGGGGATCACGATCTGCCCCAGGATATAGATCACTAACAGGACGATCATCGGCGACAGGTCGAGCGCGCCGAAATCGGGCAGGATGCGCCGGATCGGCCGGTAAAGCGGCTCGGTCATCCGGCCGAGCGCGGTCCAGACCGTGCGGACGAAATCGCTATGCGTGTTGATGATGTTGAATGCGATCAACCAGGACAGGATCGCCTGGACGACGATGATCCACCACACGATGTTGAGCAGCAACTGGACGATCTGAAGAAGCGCGATCAAGGCATGACTCCGGTGGGGACGTGATGACTTTATAGGGAGCAGAAGCCCCCCATAGAAGCCCTGCGCCGGATTAGGTGCGCGTCCGGTTAACGCGCCTGTGCCTTGGCGCTCACCAGCGTTCCCGCCCCCGCCCGCGTGAAGATCTCCAGCAGCATCGCATGCGGGATGCGCCCGTCGAGGATCACCGCCGCGTCGACGCCCGATTGCACCGCCGCCACGCACGTCTCGATCTTGGGGATCATCCCCCCGGTGATCGTCCCGTCCGCGCGCAGCTTGGCGACCGCGACGGGGTCGAGCGCGGTCAGCAACGACCCATGCTTGTCGAGCACGCCCGCCACATCGGTCAGCAGGAAGAATCGCGATGCGCCCATCGCCGATGCGATCGCGCCCGCCATCGTATCGGCGTTGATGTTGTACGTATGCCCATCCGCGCCAATGCCCACCGGGGCCACGACCGGAATGATGCCCGCGGTCGACAGCGTGTCGAGGATCCGGCGATCGACCGCGATCGGCTCACCGACGAAGCCCAGATCGACATGGCGCTCGATGCCCTGCAACGGATCGGGGTCCATCCGCCCGACCTTCTCGGCCAGCACCAGCCCGGCATCCTTGCCCGAAATGCCGACCGCGCGGCCGCCCGCCTGACCGATCCAGCCGACGATGTCTTTGTTGATCGATCCCGCCAGAACCATCTCCGCGATCTGCGCGGTTTCCTTGTCGGTTACGCGCAGGCCATTCACGAAGCGCGATTCGACCCCCAGCCGCGTCAGCATCGCGCCGATCTGCGGCCCGCCGCCATGAACGACGACGGGATTGATGCCGACCGCCTTTAGCAGCACCACGTCCTCGGCGAAATCGCGCTGCAATTCCGGGTCGCCCATCGCGTGACCACCATATTTCACGACGAACGTCTGGCCGGCATAGCGTTGCAGGTACGGCAGCGCCTCGGTCAGCGTTTCCGCCTTGGCGAGGAGGGCCGGATCGGGAGCGTGGCTGGTCATGGCCGCGCCTTTAACGGCACCCGCCCCCGCCGTCACCCCGCCTGCATGTGTCTGAATCTGAGCCTATGCCGCTGGCGTCCGATCCAGCCGACGCCCGATCGCCACAAACAGATATATCGCCGGCGGCACCAGCACGATCGACAACACCACCTTGGTCAGCATCTGCCCGGCCATCAGCCCCACGATCGGCCGCTCGCCCAGGAACGAGATGGTGATGAACAGCACCGTATCGACGATCTGGCTGACGATGCTGGCGATCATCCCGCGCAGCCACATCAGCCGCCCGCCGCCCGTCGCGCCGCCCGCGCCGGACAGCTTGGCGAAGATCAGCACGTTCAGCGTCTGCGAGATGCCGTACGACACCAGCCCCGCCAGCATCATCCGCGAACTCTGCCCGACCACTACCGGAAACGCGTCGATTGCGGGCGGGTACATGCCCGGATCATGTGGCAGCAGCAGCACGATCTGGATCAGCACCGCCGACACGATCAGCGGCACGAAGCCCAGCCGCACGAGCATGGTCGCCGTACGTTGGCCATGCAGTTCGGCAATCGCGCTCGACATCACCACCAGCAGCAGGAAGGCGAAGATCCCCGCCTCCACCGCCAGCGGCCCCAGCGCGACCTGCTTCACCCCCAGCACGCCGGCGATGCACACCATACCGCCGTACAGGACCGAAAAGACGAACAGCGAGAGTGAGATCATGGGCGCGGGCGCGGCGGGGGTTTCCATCGTCGGACGCTAGCGCCGGCTTCGCGGATGCACAATCGGCTGTCCTCTTTGCGCATTTTATGGTGAGTGGCCGGGTTCAACCGGGGATGGGACGGGCGTTTTGCCCGAAGAAGGGGTCGTTTGGCGTGACTTTCGTGACTTTCTTTTCGGCAGGAAGCCACCGGTGAGCCGTTTCCTGATCGGCATCGCCGGCATTCTCGTCATCCTCGGCATAGCCTATGTTCTGTCCGTCGATCGCCGGTCGATCCGGCTGCGCGTGGTCGGATCGGCTTTTGCGTTGCAGGCAGGGATCGCGGTGCTCGTGCTCTACGTGCCGTGGGGCAAGCATGTGCTGCAATGGATGTCGGGCGGCGTCGCCAATCTGCTCGGCTATGCCAATGCCGGCACCTCGTTCCTGTTCGGCGCGCTGGCGAGCGATCCGCTGGGCCGCAATTTCGCGATCCAGGCGCTGCCGGTCATCATTTTCTTCGCGGCGCTGGTCTCGATCCTCTACTATCTCGGCATCATGCAGCTGGTGGTGCGCTGGCTGGGCGGCGGCATCGAAAAGGTGATCGGCGTATCGAAGGTCGAATCGCTCTGCGCCGCGGCCAACGTATTCGTCGGCCAGTCCGAATCGCCGCTCGTCATCCGCCCCTATCTGGCGGGGCTGACCCCGGCGCAGCTGTTCACGGTGATGACCAGCGGCATGGCCGGCGTCGCCGGTACGATCCTTGCCGCCTATGCGTCGATGGGCATCTCGATCGAATATCTGCTCGCTGCCAGCTTCATGGCGGCACCCGGCGGTATCCTGATGGCCAAGATCATCATGCCCGACCGCGACGAAACACCCGAAGGCCAATTGCCGCTCGGCGACAACATCGAGGAAGAGAAAATCGCCATTGCCGAGGCGAGCCATGACGAGGAAAAGCCCGCCAATCTCATCATGGCGGCCGCGCAGGGGGCGCAAACCGGCGTGAAGCTGGCCGTCGCGGTCGGCGCGATGGTGCTGGCCTTCGTGGCGCTGGTGGCGCTCGCCAACGGCCTGCTCGGCGGGGTCGGCCGCTGGTTCGGGATCGCCGACCTCTCGTTTCAGGGGCTGCTCGGTTATGTCTTCGCGCCGGTTATGTTCCTGCTGAACATCCCGTGGAGCGAGGCGGGGATCGCCGGCGGCCTGTTCGGGCAGAAGATCGTCCTGAACGAATTCGTCGCCTATATCGATCTTGGCAAGCAGGCCGCCGTCCTGTCGCCGCGCACCGTCGCGGTCGTCACCTTCGCGCTGTGCGGTTTCGCCAATTTCTCGTCGATCGCGATCCAGATGGCGGTGACGGGCAGCCTCGCCCCCAATCAGCGTCCGCAGATCGCCCGGCTGGGCATCCGCGCGCTGGTGGCGGGCAGCCTTGCCAATCTGATGTCTGCGGCGCTGGCGGGATTGCTCATCAGCTGAATTTTTCCGCTTGCGGTTGACGTAGCGTCAACCGCTATCGACCGTTTCATGGAAGAGACGATCGACATTACCGAGGTGGCATCCGCGACCGGCCTCACTCCGCGCGCGCTCCGATTCTACGAAGCCCGCGGGCTGGTCCGGCCTCTGCGTACCGCCGGCGGACGCCGCATCTATGGCCGTGGCGAACTTGCCTGGCTCCACGCCGTGGTCGCGCTGAAGCGCGCGGGATTTACCCTGACGCAGATCACGGGTCTGCTCGGAGACCGCCGGGTCGATCTTGCCCGCCTGATCACCGCGCAACTGGCCGCGATCGACGCGCGCGCCGCCGAGATCGCCGAGGCGCGCGCCCTCCTCCTCGCCGTTCAGTCCCGCCTCGATCGCCGCGAGCCGATCGACGTCGCGACCCTTTGCTCGCTCATCAGACAAGGAGACACGACGATGACCCAACAGAACTGGCAGGCGATATCGGACCGCTATCTGTCGGACGAGGCCAAGGCCGATTTCGCCCGCACCGCCCCGACGATGCCCGAGGGGTTCGATCAAGCAAGCTATGCTGCCCAGTGGACCGACCTCGCCTCGCGGATCGAGGCCGCCTTGCCGCTCGATCCCGCCAGCGATCGGGCCGGCGCCTTCTTCGACGAATGGCAGGCGTTGCTCGCCCCGTTCACCAGCGTCGCGACGCCCGCGATGATGACCGGCGTCAACCGCATGTACGGTGACATGGACAGCTGGAAGGGAGAACAGAAACCGCCCTTCCCGCCTCAGGTCTGGGCGTTCATCACCAGCGTCGGCGCCCTCCGCCGCGGTGGCTGAACGGACGGGAGGCCAATCGGCCTCCCGTCGCATCCGTCAGGGCGTGACCACCGTATCGATCACGTGGATGATGCCGTTCGATTGCATCACATTGGCGATGGTGATGCGGCCCATATGGCCCTTGCCGTCCATGATCGCCCAGCCACTGCCGGCCTTGTGGAACGTCAGCGGCTCACCCTGTACCGTGGTGTAGACCGCGTTGCCGCCATTTGCCTTGGCCTTCGCGGCGATATCGGCGGCGGTGATGCGGCCGGGCACGACGTGATAGGTCAGAACGGCGACCAGTTGATCCTTGTTCTCCGGCTTCAGCAGCGTGTCGACCGTGCCGGCCGGCAGCTTCGCAAAGGCCGCGTTGGTCGGCGCGAAGACCGTGAACGGCCCCGGTCCCGACAGCGTATCGACCAGCCCGGCCGCCTTCACCGCGGCGACCAGCGTGGTGTGATCCCGCGAGTTCACGGCATTTTCGACGATCGTCTTCGTCGGATACATCGCCGCGCCGCCGACCATCGGGTTCTTCTGCGCCGCGATCACCGCGCCGCCGCTGGCAAGCGCGGCGGCCAGCATTATCGTCCGTATCGATCGTCTCATGGACATCGTCTCCTGTCGGCTACCATCAGCGGCGGCCGACAGAAGATACGGGCCGCGCCGCAAAACGACGCAAAGCCCCGACAGATATCGATCAGGCGAAGCGGACGCGCACCCGCGACCGGCGCCGCGCCGCCGCACCGACCAGCCCAAAGCCCAGTACCATCATCGCCCAGGTGGTCGGCTCCGGCACCGCGCCGGTCAGCGTGCGGTATTCCGCCTCGCTCAGCTTGAAGCTGTAGATCAGGTTCGGGATCAGCGTCTGCCCGGTCGGGCATGCCGCACCCAGCGCCACCTGGCTGCTCGTCCCGCCCGCGCCGCTGGTGCAGACGTCGAACTGGGTGTTGGCCGCGCCACTCTGCGTGACCGAGAAGTCATTGTCGGTCACAACGATCAGCGTGTAGCTGCCATCCGCCAGCCGCGGTCCGAACGCGAAGCCCTCGATCTTCTCCGGCACGGTCATGCCCATCGCGCGGAGCGCCGCGGCGATGTCGAGGAACGGCGTCGCCGTCTTTACCACTGGATTCACCCCGGCGGGCAGCGTGTTGGTGCCCGACAGGCTGATCTTGCTGACATCGGTCGCGTCGGCCAGGTCGATCCTGTAGATGCGCTTGGAGGCGACGGGCATCGCCGCCGTGGGATCGTCCACACCCAACCCGCGATTGTCGCGTTCCAGCACCAGCAGCGTACCGTCATTCACCGCCTGGATCGCCGACACGCCGATCGAGCGGCCCTGCGCGTTGATGTTGAAATCGTTCGAGGTGCCGGGGATGCGGCCGTTGATGTCGGCGATCGCTTCCAGCTGATAAATGTACTGCGCCTTCTCCGCGCCCGTTGCGACGTCATAGGCGACGATGCGGACGTTGCGGCTGAAGCGGCCTTCGGAGTTGGTCGTGCCGTTATTGGTGTTCTGGCCCTCGTTGACCAGCGGGTCCTGCAACACGGCATAGGCGGTCTTGCCGTCCGGACTGACCGTCAGCCCCTCGAACCCGCGATTGTCCTGCCGGCCCGTGGTGATCGTGGGACGGCCATCGACGTAATTGGTCGTGCCTGTGGCATCCTTGGACACGAGATTGGCGGGCGTCGCGAACGCACGAACGAAATTGCCGGCGGGCGTGAACTCGTACACCGACGGACCATATTCGTCGGACACCAACAGATTGCCGTTGGGCAGTCTCGCCAGACCTTCGGGATCGAGTGACCCGCCCAGCGTCGCCGCGCTGCCGTTCAGGATCTGCGGGTTCAGGCCGCTGAAGTCCTGTCCGTTCGCTTGTTTGAACAGCACCGTGCTTTGCAGATTGAAGCCGTTGATCGCGCCGCTGTTGTTATCGATATCCAGCGTGAAACCCTGCAACCGCGGCGTATAGGGTAGCACGCCGCCACCCGGCCCCCGGTCGGTCATGCCCCAGAACATGCCGGTCGCAGCGTCATAGCTCAGGTCCGATCCGAACCCGCCCAGCCGGTTCGATCCGGCGCCGGTTAGACCCGACAGGTCGGTGGTGCCGCCCGCAACGCTGAATTGCGATACCAGCGTCGCTGCGCTGGCAGGTGCGGTGACGGCAAGCACGGCGGCGACGGCCACGGAGGCGGAAAACGAATGGCGCATGGTTATTCCCCTGTTAATTATCCGCGATAAACAGGACTTCGGTGACAGCCACGTGACGGCCGGTGGCGGAGGCGCCCGTCCTGTTACGTTTTGAAACACCGACGCAACGTGGCGGGCCGAGGCAGCGGACCTTCATGGAGCCATTGTCGATGCCCCGCCGCGTTCTGTCCTGCCCCGCCTTCGCCTTCGCCCCCGCCGTGCTGTTCGGGCTGACCGCCCTCTGCCTCGTCGGCTGCGCGCATCGTCCCGACGGCCCGCCGCCGGGCGGCCCGGACTTCGGCCCGGCACCGGGCGATCGCCTGTTCATCAGCCCGGCCGGCGAACCATTCCACGCCGCGCACAGCCCCGACCAATTGTGGTTCATCGGTGCCGATCGCGACGGCGACGGCCACCTGACCCGCGCCGAATTCGTCGCCGATGCGATGCGGTTCTTCGCGGTGCTTGATCAAGGCGTCGATGGCGAGATCGATCCGGCCGACATCGTTCGCTACGAAACCGTGGTGGCGCCGGAAATCCGCGTGCGCGGCGGCAATGGTGGCAGCCGCAGCGGATCGCCCAGCGGTGAACGGGGAGGCGGCGGTCGTGGTGGCCCACCAGGCGGCGCCACCCCGACCCGCGCCGGGTTACAGGGTGCCGGCCGCTACGGCTATCTCGCGCTGCCCGAACCCATCGTCGCCGCCGACCGCAACATGAACCGCGGCATCGACCGCGCCGAGATGCAGGCCGCCGCCGAACAGCGCTTCGCCACGCTCGACACCAATTACGACGGCAGGATCACCCGTAGCGAACTGCCCCGCCTGACCTGAGATCAGCGCGTCGGCACCGGCTCGTCGCCCGAATAATCGTAAAATCCACGCCCGGTCTTGCGCCCGTACCAGCCCGCCTCGACATATTTCACCAGCAGCGGTGCCGGCCGGAACTTGGGATCGCCCGTCCCCTCAAACAGGACCCGCGTGATCTCCAGACAGGTGTCGAGGCCGATGAAGTCTGCCAGCGTCAACGGCCCCATCGGGTGGTTCAGCCCCAGTTGGCAGGCGGCATCGATATCCGGGATCGTCGCCACGCCCTCGCCCAACGCGAAGCACGCCTCGTTCAACATCGGCATCAGCACGCGGTTGACGATGAAGCCCGGCGCGTCGTTGGCCCGCACCACCCGCTTGCCCAGCGCCTGCGCATAGGCTTCGACCTTGGCGACCGTCTCGTCCGAGGTGGCGAGACCGCGGATCAGTTCGATCAGGCCCATCACCGGCACTGGGTTGAAGAAATGCACGCCCACGAACCGAGCCGGATCGGGCGATGCCTGTGCCAGCCGCGTGATCGGGATCGACGAGGTGTTCGATGCCAACACCGCATCCGCGCCCAGCACCTTTCCGACATCGGCGAAAATCTGGCGCTTGATCGCCTCCCGCTCGGTCGCCGCCTCGATCACCAGCGTGCAATCGCCCATCACCGCGACGCTCTCGACCGGCTCGATTCCCGCCAGCGTTGCGTCACGCGCCTCGGCGGTGATCTTTTCCTTCGTCACCAGTCGGTCGAGTGCCTTGGCGATACCGGCACGACCGTTTTCGGCCTGCGCCAGCGACACATCGGCGAGCAGCACGCGAAAGCCCGCCTGGGCCGATACCTGCGCGATCCCCGCGCCCATCTGTCCCGCCCCGATCACACCTATCGTCTGCATCATGCTCTCTCCATGTCGTTTGGGGCCGACATACAGATCGGGGAACGAGGCGGCTAGGCGGCGGTTATCATCGCCATGCGCGTAACGATCTCTGCCGCCCTGTTGGCCGCCACCGCCCTTGCCGGCTGCTCCACCGAGCCGGCCGCGACCGATACCGTCGCCAATGCTGACTCGCCCGCCCCCGTGGCGACCGCTACCTCCGCTGCCGTCGCGTCCGCGTCCTCCGCCACGGCCACCGCCGTGAAGCCGGGAACGCTAAAGACCTTCGGCGACTGGGCGGTAGGTTGCGACAACACCCGCCTCTGTACCCTCGCCTCGCTCGGCCCCGATGGCGGCGAATTCCCGCCCGTCACGATGGCGATCATGCGCCAGCCGGGGCCGGACGGTGCGATGGAAATCGCCTTTACGCCGCTGGGTGACGGATCTGCCGTCAAACCGGTCGCAGTGACGGTCGACGGCCGGCGGGTAGCCCTGCCTACCCTGACCGGCACCGACGCGGACAAGGCTGTGACGGCGATGGCCTCAGGAAAAAAACTTGTGGTGATCGAGGCTGGTGACCGCCCCCGCGCGCGTCTGTCGCTAAAGGGCGCTTCGGCGGCGCTGCGCTGGATCGACGATCAGCAGGGCCGGGTCAGCACCACGACCGCCCTCGTCGCCAAAGGTGACAAACCCGCATCCGCCGTGCCAGCCCGGCAGCCTGCCCCGATCATTCAGGCCGTCACGCCCAGCGGCACCGCCGCCGACCCCAACAAGCAACAACTCGCCGCGATGCGACGCCGAGCGCAGTGCGAGCCATCGCGGATCGATAATGGCGACCTGTTCCGGCCCGAAACCTATGCGCTGGGTGGCGGCGCGACGCTGGTGCTGCTGCCCTGCTCGCTCGGCGCATACAACATGTCGGCGGCGATGTTCATCCTGCGCGGCGACCAGGTGGAACCGGCGCTCACCGATGCGCCGTCTGGTTTTTCGGAAACCCCCGCCGGCCCCGACTCGGCGGTATCGAGCGTCGTCAACGGCGAGTGGAAGGACGGCGAACTGCGCAGCTTCGCCAAGGGTCGCGGCCTCGGCGATTGCGGCGTCGCGCAAACGTTCGTCTGGGACGGCACCCGCCTGCGCTTGTCGGAACAGAGCGAGATGGGCGAGTGTCGCGGTAATCCCAACTATATCCCGACATGGCGGGCGCAGATCGTCCGCCGCTGATGATCAGCGGCCGCCTGGCCTCACCGCCAGCAGGTTCGCCACCTGCCGCTTGAACGCCCGCAGATTCTCGCCCGACAAGCGCGCGACGCTGCTGAACGAGATCGAGCGCGGGTTGATCGACTGTCCGTTGCGCCACACTTCCCAGTGCAGATGCGGCCCCGTCGACATGCCCGTCGATCCAATATAGCCGATCACCTGCCCCTGCCGCACGCGCTCCCCGGGTCGCACCGCGATCCGGCTCATATGGCCGTACCCGCTGGCAAGGCCAGCAGCATGGTTCAGCTTCACGAAATTGCCATAGCCCGCATTCCGCCCAGCGCTGGCGACGACACCGTCGATCGCCGCGAGGATCGGCGCGCCATAAGGGGCAGCGATATCCAGCCCCTTGTGCATCCGCATGAAGCCCAGCAACGGATGCATCCGCATCCCGAAATTCGACGTCACGCGCCCCGCCACCGGCATCCCCATCGTGCCGCGCCGTTCGGCCTGCCCGGCGGCGTCGAACCACGCCGCATCGCGCTCGCCATTGCCCGTCCAGTGCAGCAGCCGGATCGCCTTGCGGCCCTGATCCAGCCCGGCGAACAACAGATCGCCCAGCTTCGTCTCACCCGTCGCGGCGCGATCCTGTTCGATCACCATGTCGAAACTGTCCGCTGCCTGCACGTCGCGGCCGATCGACAATCGCGTGGCCATCGCCTTGATATACGCCTCGACCGCCCGCGCCGGCACACCCGCCGCCCGCGCCGATCGATAGAGGCTCGATCCCACCAGCCCCTGGATGCGCAGCGGCGTGTGATCCACCGCGATCGGCTTGCGATCCAGCCGCAGCCCGTTGCCGTCACGCACCACCGCCACCGCCAGATCGAAGCGCGCGCGCAGCGACAGTTGCTCCAACGGCCGCGGCATCGCCCGGCTGGCGCGTCGCCCCAGCGTCAGCGCGATGCGCGTCCCGGCGGGGATATCGGACAGCGATGCCGCCCCAACAACCAGCCGTGTCGCCTCGTCCGCCTGCGGCCGTCCGACCCCGGCGCGTTCTAGCGCCCGTTGAAAGGAGTCTCCTTGCCCCAGTGTGGCAGACAGATCGATCTGCGGCCGCTCGGGTGCCTCGGCGAGCGGACGGACCAGGTCGCTGTCCACCAGCCGCCGGCCGGTGCCGCTGCCCAGCGCCAGCGGCGCGATCGCCTGCGCGCGCGCCTGCTCCTGCTCGGCATCGTTCAGCCGGGCGGGGACGGACCCCACCAATGGCCGGTGAAATCCGGGCGACAATGCGATGGTCGCGGCACACAGCGCCGTGCAGGTCGCAAGCCCCCGCCACCAGTCGCGGCTGCCGATCCGCGCACCCAGATCGGGCACCCAGTCGATCGCCGCAGCGCGCGCACGCCAGTCGCTGGCGACGGGAACTGCCACTGCTCGGCCAAAACCACGCGCGCTGGTGCCGCCGGCGAATTCCAGACCCTGATCGGTTTTCAGATACAACGGGCGACACTCTCGACACGGATGATATCGCCGTTCCCCCCGGCGTCGGTCGTCAGGATTGTGCACGCGACTTGCTAAAGTCAAATTAACCCGCCGGCCGATGCCGCCTGGCTGCGACGGGCGGTGGCACCCTCGCGCCGACCCGCATTCGGACACGGAACCGTCGATAACCCGTTGCGCAACAACGCGAGAGCCCCGATGTTACCGGCCATGACCAGCCGCGTCTCCGGCGTGACCGCCGTTCTCGGCCCGACCAACACGGGCAAGACGCACCTCGCGATCGAGCGGATGACCGCGCATTCCAGCGGCATCATCGGCTTCCCGCTGCGCCTGCTGGCGCGCGAGGTCTACGACCGCGTCGTCGCGATCAAGGGCGCGGCCAGCGTCGCGCTGGTGACCGGCGAGGAGAAGATCGTGCCGCCCCAGGCGCGCTGGTTCCTCTGCACCGCCGAATCGATGCCCGCCGATCACGACGCCGCCTTCGTCGCGCTGGACGAGGCGCAACTGGGCGCTGATCGCGAGCGCGGCCATGTCTTTACCGACCGCCTGCTCCGGATGCGCGGGCGCGAAGAGACGATGATCCTCGGCTCCGAGGCATTGCGCCCGATGGTGAAAGCGCTGGTCCCCGATGCCGAAATCGTCGGCCGCCCGCGCTTCTCGACGCTCAGCTATGCCGGCGCGAAGAAGATCAGCCGCCTACCCAAACGCTCCGCCATCGTCGCGTTCAGTGCGGAGGAGGTGTACGCGGTCGCCGAGATGCTGCGCCGGTTGCGCGGCGGTGCGGCGGTGGTGATGGGCGCGCTGTCCCCCCGCACCCGTAACGCGCAGGTCGCGATGTTCCAGGCGGGCGAGGTCGATTACCTCGTCGCCACCGACGCGATCGGCATGGGCCTGAACATGGATGTCGCCCATGTCGCCTTCGCCTCGCTCAACAAATTCGATGGCCAGCGCCAGCGTCGCCTGACGGTGGCGGAAATGGCGCAGATCGCCGGCCGCGCCGGCCGCCACCAGCGCGATGGCACGTTCGGCGCGCTGGTCGACGAAGGCCCCGGCGCGTTCCTGCCCGAAGAGGTCTTCGCGATCGAGGAACACCGCTTTCCCCGTCTCGAAAACCTCTATTGGCGCGATGGCAGTCCCGACACCGGCAGCGTCGACGCGCTGATCGCCGGTCTGGAACGCCCACCACCGCCCGGCGTGCTGCGCGCGCCCCCCGCCTCGACCGATCTGCTGGTACTGAAGCGTCTGGCCGACGAGCCGTGGGTCCGCGACCGTACCCGCCATCCATCGATGGTCAGGCGGCTGTGGGCGGCGTGCGGGATCCCCGATTTCCGCAAGCTCGGCCTTGACCCACACACCCGCTTCGTCGAGCGCGTATTCAAACACCTGACCGAGGGTCGCGGCCACATCCCGCACCAATGGTTCGCGGACGAGATCGCCCGGCTCGACACCATCGCCGGCGATGTCGAGACGCTGGCCGGTCGCCTCGCCGCGATCCGCAGTTGGGCGTATATCGCGCAGCGCCCCGACTGGCTGGCCGACCCCGCCGAATGGGCCGGCCGCACCGCCGCGATCGAGGAACGCCTGTCCGACGGCCTCCACGCCAGCCTGACGCAGCGGTTCGTCGACAAGCGCACCACCGCGCTGATCCGCCAGATCGGGGCCGATGCCGGCGCGCTGCCCGTCGTCGTCGGGCCTGAGGGCGAGGTGACGGTGGAGGACCACCCGATCGGTCGCCTCGACGGCTTCCGTTTCACCGTCGAACCCGGCGCCCGCGCCAGCTACAAGCGTATGCTGCTCGCCGCCGCCGAAAAGCGGCTCGGCGCCGAACGCGGCCGCCGCGCCGCCGCGCTGGCCGACGCGCCCGACACCGCGTTCGCGCTGGCGGCGGGCGAGGTATTGTGGACCGGCCACCGCGTCGCGACCCTCGCGGCCGGTCGATCGCTCGCCCGGCCGCGACTGGTGCTCGACCACGAGCTCGATTCGCTCGATCGCGCTGCGCGCGACCGGATCGCTGACCGGCTGGCGCGCTGGTTCGCCGACACCGCTCGCCGCCGCGTGCCGGCGCTCGTCGCGCTGGCCGATGCCGCCCGCGATCCCGCCGCTACGTCCGCGTTTCGCGTGGTCGCGGCGGCGGTCGAGTCGGCCGGCGGCATCGTGCCACGCCTGCCGCTCAGACTGTCGCTCGACGCGTTGGCACCAGAGGAGCGGCGGCGATTGCGCGGGTTCGGCCTCGTCGTCGGCGCGCTCGACCTGTTCGACCCGCGCCTGCTGAAACCCGCCGCCGCCGAATGGCGCCGCGCGTTGCTGGCGGTTCGCGAAACTCCGCCAGATATGGCGGTCGCCGGCGCCACCGTCCTCCTACGCGACGCACCGGGCGCGAGTGTCGCCGCCGGTTTCCGTCCGCTCGGCGCACAGGCGGTGCGCGTCGATCTGGTCGAACGCATCGCCCGCGCCGCGCACGATGCCCGCGCCGGCCGCAAGCCGTTTATGCCCGACCCTGCGCTTGCCACCTCGATCGGGCTGGAACCGGGTACGCTCGCGCGGCTGATGACCGAACTCGGCTTCCGTCCCGCGAACGACGCCTGGGTCTGGCGCGGCCGCCCGCCCGCCCGACGCGCGGTCGTCGTGCCAGCGAGCGAAAATGCGTTCGCCGGTCTGGCGGGACTGTTCGGCCATGGCTGACCTGCCGGGCGCCGCGACCATGCGCCTCGACCGCTTTCTGTGGTGGGCACGACTGGCCAAGACGCGTGAGGCGGCCAAGGCGATCGCCGGCGATGGACACCTCCGCCTGAACGGCCGCGCGATCGACCGCGCGCATGTCGGTGTCCGCATCGGCAACATCCTGACCTTCGCTACCCATGGCGGCCAGATCCGCGTCCTGCGCATCGAATCGCTGCCGCACCGGCGCGGCCCACCCGCCGAAGCCGGGGGGTGCTATATCGATCTGCAAGCTGCTAACGTCTCGCAGCAAGATCAGCTTGATTGACGTCTATCGCCATGCGGCATAGCAGCGCCGCGTTATGTTCCGGAGCTTCCCATGACCTACGTCGTCACCGACGCGTGCATCCGCTGCAAGTATATGGATTGCGTCGAGGTATGTCCCGTGGACTGCTTCTACGAGGGCGAGAACATGCTCGTCATCAATCCGTCCGAATGCATCGACTGCGGCGTGTGCGAACCGGAATGCCCGGCCGAGGCGATCCTGCCCGATACCGAGAACGGGCTGGAGAAGTGGCTGGAGCTGAACACCACCTTCTCGGCG
Organism: Sphingomonas sp. Leaf339; assembly: GCF_001426195.1. GTDB lineage: Bacteria > Pseudomonadota > Alphaproteobacteria > Sphingomonadales > Sphingomonadaceae > Sphingomonas. The sequence goes on from NZ_LMRS01000056.1 coordinate 266,633, forward strand.
CAATGGCCCAACGTCACCCGCAACGCGCAGCAGACGCCGCCCGACGCCGATGAGTTCAAGGGCGTCGAGGGCAAGTTCGACAAATATTTCAATCCGGAACCCGGCGCCGGCGACTGACCGGCCGATGACCGCCGCGCTCGACCGACGCACGCTGATCGCCGGTATCGGGGTCGGCGTCATGGCCGGGCTGGCGGCACCGGCGCTCGCCCGATTCGACCGGTTCCCCGCACCGACGCGCGAACTGATGGTCCCCGTCACCGGTGGCCGTGTCTATGTCCGCATCAACGGCGACCTCGCCGGTCCGCAAATGCCCGTCGTCTTCGTCCATGGTGGACCGGGTGGCACGCATGACGGCTATCTGGATGCGCTGGCGCTCGCCGACCCCCGCCAGGGTCCGCACCGCGCCGTCGTCCTGTACGACCAGCTCGACAGCGGCCGGTCGGACCGGCCCGACGATCCCGCCAACTGGACCGTCGCCCGCTTCACTGATGAGCTGGAAGCGATCCGCACCGCGCTCGGCATCCCCCGCTGGCACGTCTGCGGGCATAGCTGGGGCGGCACGGTCGCGCTGGAATATGGCGCGCGGCGACCGGCGGCACTGGCAGGACTGGTGCTGGCCAGCCCGTTGATCTCGACCCGTAGCTGGATCGCCGATGCCGATATCCTGCGCACCCGTCTGCCCGCCGCGGTGCAGAAGACGCTGATCGCCTGCGATTCACCCACGCCCCCGGCCGAGACCGCCTGCTCTGCCGCAACCGGCGCCTTCTATCGCCAGTTCAACGGCCGCGAACCGCCCAGCTCGGCGACGCTGGCCGCCCGTCAGTCACGCCAGGGCGGCGGCTTCAACCCATTACTCTACCGGACGATGTGGGGCGCTAGCGAGTTCGTCGCGACGGGCACGCTGAAGGACTATGACGGCGAACCGCTACTCGCCCGGCTGGACGGCCCCGGCACGCTGTTCATCGTCGGCCAGTATGACGAGGCGCGGCCCGACACGGCCGAAGCATTCGCGATGCGGGTTCCGGGCGCCGAATTCGCGGTGGTGCCGGGGGCATCGCACCATCTGTTCGGCGACCGGCCGGATGAAACGCTAGGCGTGCTCCGCCCTTGGCTGTCACGCCACGACCCACGCAGAGCGTAACGGCCACGCAAAATCCGCCGCCGGTCGCGTTACACGATTCCTGTCGCTGGTAATTTTCTTACAGACATGTTAAACTGCGTCATCGGGTGCGGTATAAATTACCGCCCGCCTGGAGACGTTCGATCCATCATTCCCGTCCGGTTCGTGTGCGACACCCCCGCCGCCACACACCCGCCTGCGGAATCTGATCCAGAAAGGCCCTTTGCAAATGGCTGTCAAGGCACTGTCCTTCGATGTCGGTGATTATGTCGTGTACCCAAAGCACGGCGTCGGCCGCGTGATCGAGCTGCAACGCTCCGAAATCGCTGGCATGACGCTGGAACTCTATGTGCTGCGCTTCGAGAAGGAGCGGATGACGCTTCGTGTGCCGACCAACAAGGCCGAAAGCGTGGGCATGCGCAAACTGTCGTCCGACAAGACGATGCAGGAGGCGATGGACACGCTGAAGGGCAAGCCCAAGGTCAAGCGGACCATGTGGTCGCGCCGTGCACAGGAATATGAGGCGAAGATCAATTCGGGCGACCTCGTGTCGATCGCCGAAGTGGTCCGCGACCTGTTCCGCGCCGACGACCAGCCCGAGCAGAGCTATTCCGAGCGCCAGATCTTCGAAGCGGCGACCAGCCGCCTCGCCCGCGAACTCGCTGCGATGGAAGAGGTCGACGAGCCCAAGGCACAGGAGAAGATTCTCGAGATCCTCCGTGCCGCCGCCGCGATCTACAATAAAGATAAGCCGACCGCCTGACGGGCGTCGATCGGCAGTTCGATATGGAAGGGCGGTCCGGTGACGGGCCGCCCTTTCTCGTTTGCACTCCTAACTGTTGTGTATTAACACACCAATACACAAAGGGGAGATGCCTCATGATCCGCTCACGCCACCTGTCCGTTCTGCTCGCCCTAGTCGCCATCCCGGTTGCCGCTTGTTCGATGGGCCGGTCCGACGATGACGGCATCGCCGCATCGGGAACGGGATCGGAGCGCAGCTATGCCGTCACCGATTTCACCAGCATCGGCCTCGGTGCGGGTGGCGATGTCGAGGTTCGCGTCGGTCCCGACTATTCGGTCAAGGCCATCGGCACCCCCGCCGCGCTCGACAAGATCAAGATCGAACGCGACGGCACCTCACTTAAGCTGTCGCGTCGCAAGGGCTTCAATTGGGGCAGCAGCGACAAGATCCGCTTCCTCATCACCATGCCCCGTATCACCGGTGCCGACATCGGCGGGTCTGGCACGATCGTCGTCGACCGGGTCGAAGGTTCGTCGTTCAATGGTAATATCGGTGGCTCCGGCCGGCTCGATATTCGCGGGCTGAAGGTGGACAAGGCCGAATTCGCGATCGGCGGATCGGGCGATATCGCCGCCGCCGGCACCGCCCGGTCGCTCGAGATTTCGATCGGCGGATCGGGCAAGGTCCGCGCCCAGCCGCTGCGCGCCGACACCGCCGAGGTGACGATCGCCGGCGCCGGCGACGTGCAGGCGACGGTGCTGCGCAACGCCGACGTGACGATCATGGGGTCGGGCGACGTCACCATCACCGGCGGCGCGAAATGCTCGGTTACGAAGATGGGCGCCGGCAAGGTGCATTGCGGCTGATCCGCCGCCGCACCGTCACCCTATGACGGGCTCACGGTGCGACTTGCGCCCGACGCGTTGCCGCGCGACAGTCCGCCGATGCGGGCCATCCTCCTCTTCGCGCTGATCGCCGCCCCTGCATTCGGTGCGGAGCGGACGGTCGGCATCGGCAGCTTCGACCGGTTGCGGGTCGATGGACCGATCGAGGTTCGCGTCACGACCGGCGCGTCCCCCGCCGCCCGCATCACCGGCGGTCGTGACGCAATAGAGGCGATCGACGTGCGGCTCGACGGCCGCACCCTCGTCATCCGCCCCGCCGCCACCAGCGCCTGGGGAGAGCGCCCGCACGGTTCTATCGATCGAGAGCCACTCACGGTATCGCTCGGCACCCCGTCCCTCGCCGCAATCTCGTCGGTGGCCGGCGCCCGCATCACCGCCACCGCCGCCAAGGGCGACCGCATCGACCTGTCCGTCACCGGCGCCGGTGCCGTGGCGGTCGATCAGGCGACCGGGACCGACCTAAACGCGACGATCGTCGGTGCCGGCACCATTACCGTCGCCGGCCGCACCACCCGCGCGCGACTCGTCGCCAACGGCCCGGCAACACTGGACGCGGCCAAGCTGGAGGCAGGCGACCTGATCGTCCTGCTCGACGGCACCGGCAGCATCGCCGGCCACGCCCGTTACACAGCGCAGATATCGAACACCGGCGTCGGCAGCGTCACCGTGACCGGCAACGGCAAATGCACCATCCGTCGCGGCAACGGTGGCCCCGTTACCTGTGGAACAGGCAATTAACGCAGCGCCCAGCGCATCAGCCGGCCCACCCCCATCGCCCCCAGCCGGATAGCCGGCTTGCCCGCCACCGGCACATCTAAACCATGCAGCGTCGCCGCCCAGCGCGGCATCAGGTCGACGCCCGCCTGCATCATTACCACATTGACGGGCGCGTTCAGCAAACTGGGCGACGGCTGCCGCAATAACCGCCGCGCCATCTCGCGCGTGCGATCATCGACGCGCAGCGCCGGCCGCATCGCCGTCAGGTACGTGGTCAGCGCCGCCCGCGTTGCCGGCACGTCCACCGCGCCCAGCCGCCGCGCGACCTCGCCCATCTCAGCGACATAGGCGTTCTGTCGCGCGACCGGCATCGCCGGATCGCGATAGCGGAGATGCGCCCGCAGGAAGCTGTCGATCTCCGCCGCGTGGACCCAGGTCAGCAGGTCGGGATCGTTCGCCGAATAGGGCGTGCCGTCGGGCAGCGTCCCCGCCACCCGGTCATGGATCGATCGCACCCGGCCGATCATCCGCTCCGCCGCCGCCGTGGACCCGAACGTGGTGGTGGAGATGAACTGCGCCGTCCGCTTCAGCCGCCCGGTCATGTCGCGGCGAAAATCGCTGTGGTCCAACACTCCCGCCAGCGCGGCGGGGTGCAGCATCTGTACCAGCAGCGAACAGACGCCGCCGATCATCATGCTGGTGAAGTCGCCATGCACCGCCCAGGTAGCCGATCCCGGCCCGAACAGCCCCGGATCGCCCGCCGGCCGCGACAGGTCCATCTCCCCGGACCCCACCAGCCCATGGACCCGTCCACCGATCGCCTGTCGTATATCCATCAAACAGTTATGGGGCGTCCGACCCGTCAACGAAAGGCGGTCGCCTGCGCCGCCACCGCCGCCCACGCCTCGACCTCGGCCGGATAGCGCGCCGTCACCACCAGATCGCTCGCAACCCCGGCGGCGATATCGACGGTCACCTCGCCAGCCCATTCGAACGTCGCATTGCCCGACAGCGTCACCATGGCGTCTTCGTCCGCCACCGCACGGACCAGTCCGCCACGGTTCAGCACCGTCACCGGCTCACCAAACCGCCACCGGCCGGTCAGGCACGCCGCATAGGTCGATGCCGCCATCGCACTGCCGCAACTGTTGGTCAGGCCGACACCGCGTTCATAGGTGCGCACAAATAGCGAATCGGCACCGACCACCACGAAGCTGACATTGCCGCGGTTCGGCAGCCAGTCGGGCGCCGCTTCGCATTGCTCGCCGATCCGTACCAGCTCGGGCTTCTCGATCGCCTCGACGAAGCTCACCAGATGCGGATTGGGGATCGCCACCGCCGTGAACAGCCGCTCGCCGAGCGGCGCGACGGCCGCATCGACGATACGGCTGGCGCCGACATGCATCGGCCAACGTGTGACATCCAGCGACGCCGGCCCCGCCGTCTCGCGCACCGTGTACACCCCAGCCGCGATATCCGCATCGCGTGCCACGGTCGCCAGCGAGTTCACCAGTCGCACGCCCGCCTGCTCGACGGCCAGCGCATCGAACCCTGCCCGCGCGACGCAGCGCAGGCCGTTCAGGCACGTCTCCGCCTCCGATCCGTCGACATTGAACATGCGAAAACCGATCGGGTGCGTCGCATTGCCGTCCAGCAACAGCAACAGGCCGTCGCCCCCCACCGGCCCCGCCCGGTCCGCCAGCGCCCGCGCCACGCCCGCCCACTCGCCATCCGATAGCGACAGCCCACGCGCGTCGATCAGCGGGAAGTCGTTACCCGATCCGTGGCATTTGACGATCGACAGGCGCATGGGAATGGGGTCCGGGTGCAGGTGGTCAGTGAACCCCATAATGGGATGCCACACGGTCCAGCGCCAGTGTCAGGACCAGCCGCCCCGCCCGTGCCGGCCACCCCATCGCCTTTTCCGCCGCCGGCAATGCCTCCCCCGCACACACCACCCGCCACAAGATGTCGGCCAGTCCCGGCCCCGCCGCCGCCACCGCCGCATCGAAGCCGCGCTTGGCCGCCAGTTGCGCGGTGGCGGGGTCGTCCGCCATCCCGCCGCGCGATCCGTCGACGCGGGCGCTCCACTGCATTGTCACGCTGGGGCCGAGCGAGGCGCGTTCGTAATCGGTGCGCAACCGCTCCCCTGCCTCGAACTGCCGGGGCGTTACCAGCCCCCGCGCCCGCAGCCAGCCGAGCGGTGATTCGGCGACGTTCATCATCACCCGCCGCCCGCGTGACCCATCCTCGCCACCCAAGGTCCGTTCCACCAGTTCACGCATCCGTCATCTCCTATCCGACGGCATGGGCTTGCCATAACGGCACGGTTGCAGGACAGTGGCGAACCTATCCGGTTGGAGAAATTCGATGATAACCGCCATTCGGGAGGTTCGCCGCGCCAAGGGCATGACGCTGGATCAGGTCGCGCAGGCATGCGTGCCGCCGACCACCGCACAGACGATCGGACGGCTGGAAACCGGTACACGCACAGTGTCGGTCGATTGGCTGAACCGCATCGCCGCCGCGCTGGGCGTGGCCGCGGCCGACCTGGTCCGCCTGCCCGATCGGCAGGATCTGCCCATTGCAGCGTTGCTGGACGAAACTGGCGCCCATGCCCTGCGGCGCCCCGCCACCGCCGCCCCACCCGTGGTCCTGCCGGGCATGGTGGCGATCACCGTCGGCACCGCGACCGGCGATTACCGAGCGGGCGACATGTTATGGTGCGAAACGCTGGCCCCCGCCGACTTCGCCCGCGCGCTCGACCGCGATGTGCTCGCCCCCCGGCCCGCCGGCCGATTTGCGTTCGGGCGGCTGGTGGCGATCGAGGGTCAGGTGATCCGCTTGCTGCCGCCCGCGTCCCCGCGTGAGCAGGTGGACGACCCGGCGTGGCTCGCGCTGCCGGTCCGGCTGGTCAGGTCGTTGTAAAACGTATGGCTCGCCCCGTCGGCAAGCGGTTTGTGTCTAATATTCTGAGCAGTCTGCGAAAACGTATCCGGCCTTTCGACGCGAGGTCGTTGGCCA
>NZ_LMRS01000057.1 GCF_001426195.1 Sphingomonas sp. Leaf339
GGTGTTTACTGCCCACGGCGTCATCATGATCTTTTTCGTGGCGATGCCGCTGGTGACCGGGTTGATGAACTACGTCATCCCGCTTCAGATCGGCATATTCGGACAGCGCCACGAACGGATCGGTGAAATCGGCGGGCAACTCGACATCGTCGTCCACCGAGCCCAATCTCCAGAACATCCCGATCCGCACCGAGGTCGGCCGCCAGATCCGCGACGCCTTCGTTGAAGGCGCAGATCGTTGCCGCGATGCCGGGCGTGCCGCTCGCCGAGATCGACATTCTCGGCCGGGAGGACCTTA
>NZ_LMRS01000058.1 GCF_001426195.1 Sphingomonas sp. Leaf339
CAATGGCTGCTTGGCGACCGTGGTTATGACGCCGATTGGTTCAGGGACGCCCTGGAAGCCAAGGGCATCCAGCCCTGCATCCCGGGCCGCAGATCGCGCAACGAGCCGGTCAGATACGACAAGCGCCGCTACCGGCGCCGCAGCCGCATCGAGATCATGTTCGGCCGTCTGAAGGATTGGCGCCGCGTCGCCACTCGCTACGACCG
>NZ_LMRS01000059.1 GCF_001426195.1 Sphingomonas sp. Leaf339
CTTGGCCAACGACCTCGCGTCGAAAGGCCGGATACGTTTTCGCAGACTGCTCAGAATATTAGACACAAACCGCTTGCCGACGGGGCGAGCCATACGTTAACCCGCAGGCTCGATGCCGTACGGTGTGCCTTGAGGTAGGTTGCGTCGATCATGACGGTCTTCGGGTCGGCGCTTGTGGCAGCCAACCCTTCCATCATCTGGAGAAAGATGCCCTTCTCTCCCCAGCGCTTCCACGGGTTGTACAGCGTCTTGTGCGGGCCGTAGTCCTTCGGGGCATCGCACCAGCGCAGCCCGTTACAGTTTACGAAAACGATGCCGCTCAACACCCGCCGATCATCGACCCGCGGCTTGCCGTGGCTCTTTGGGAAATATGGCCGCAGGCGCGCCATCTGCTCCTCTGTCAGCCAATACAGGTCGCTCATCCTCAGTCTCCTCACGGAGCCTGAATCAGATCGCGCTTCTCACATCAATGGGTCCTAACCCTAGATGCGAAACCAGGGTACCGTGATCGAAAGCGACAAGCCGCCGCCCGGCTTTGGCCAAGCCACCCCAACATCGTCTGCCTGGCAAATGCCATTTCTTGACGGCGGAGCGACATCCCTGACAGGGAGGTTGCGTGACGGAGACCAAGCCCATTAAGCGAGCCGGCCGGAAGGCTGAGCAGCGCGCCGAGATGATCGAGCAAATTCTCGACGTCGCCGAAGAACTTTTCTCAAAGCACGGCTTAAATGGGGTTACGTTGAATGACGTCGCGTTACGGGTTGGCGTTCACCGCACCTTATTGAGCTATTATTTCAAGGATAAAAAAGAGCTTTTTGACAAGGTCTTTGCTCGACGCGCGATCGTTACCAGCGAAACCCGTATGAGGGCGCTCGAGGACTATGAACGTACAAGTGGAACCAGTCCTACCGTGGAAGGTGCATTGCACGCCTTTCTTGATACGGACCTCGACCTTTATATCCAAGGCGGGGAGCGCTGGAAGAATTATGCTGCATTAGGCGCTCAAGTGGCGAACACCCCTGAATGGGGTGCAGACATGATGGACGAGTATTTTGATCCAGTAGTCCTTCGCCTGATAGAGATCCTGCAGCGCGCGATGCCTAAATGTTCGCGTGAAGATATCTTCTGGGGATATCACTTCGTGACTGGTTCACTGATGCTGACGCTTGCGCGCACCGGCCGCATCGACAAGCTGTCAGGGGGGCTATGCCGGTCGGATGACTTCGTTGCGGTCAAACAGCGCATGGCTCAGTTCATGGCCGCCGGCTTCCGCAGCATCTGCGACCGGCAAACCGGGGCGGCTGGCGCCAATAGCGAGGTCATCAAAACCGGCAACGGGGAATAACGCCACTTGATTTCCGCCAAATCCCACACGCGGAAACAAAGCATCATTTAATTCACTAACGCTCGCGATAGTGAATGTTGACATCCGGCTGCTGATGGTGTCATCTCCGCTCTAGGAACCGGCGCAACAGCCGGGCCGACTGGAGAGAGAGAATGCGGGGATTGCTGTACGCTTCAGCCGGGCTGGCTGCGCTCACGATCATGATTTCACCGGCAAACGCGCAGAGCGGTGCCGCTCCCAATCCCACCGATGCACCGCCGGAGACGACGTCTGATCAATCGGGGCAGACCAACCGCTCGGGCCGTGATCGCGATCGCCCGATGGCGGAGGGCAACGAGATCGTGGTCACCGCCACCCGGCGGGAGGAACGCATCCAGGACGTACCGATCAGCGTCACCGCGTTCCAGCAGGCCGAACTCAGCCGCAAGGGTATCGTTGGGTTCGAGGGCGTGGCACGGGAAACGCCCGGTGTCGTGCTGAACCGCCCCACGCAGAATTTTAACAACTTCACGGTGCGCGGCATCGCCACGAATGGATATGGCGCGAACCTGCAGAGCACGGTCGCGGTGTATCTGGACGAGTTGCCCGTCTCCACAATCGGCAACACCACTGTGGTCGATCCCAACCTGTTCGACGTTGAGCGGGTGGAATTCCTGCGCGGGCCGCAGGGGACACTGTTCGGATCGGGTTCGCTGTCAGGCGCTATGCGCATCCTGACCAAAAGCCCCGACCTCAACGACTTCGATACCTCGGCACTTGTTGATCTCGGCCTGACCGGATCGGATTCGTTCCGGCAGCGGTACAATGCGATGGTCAATGTGCCGTTGGTGACGGACAAGCTGGCGGTGCGCGCGGTGGGCTTCTACCGGCATGAGGAAGGGTATCTCGACAATGTCGGCACCGGCGTGCACAACTCGAACACGCTGGTCGATTATGGTGGCCGGGTCATTACCCTGTGGAAACCGACCGACCGGCTGTCGATCCGGCTGCTTGGTTCCTACGAAAACAGCGATCCCAAGGACTCGTCGCTCACCAGCCCGTCGCTTGGCCGCGAGAAGCGCGTGTCGGACCAGCCGGACCGGTTCACGGGCAAGCAGACGATCATCAACGGCACGATCGACTATGATTTTGACTTTGCGAAGCTGACCAGTTCCAGCACCTATTCGCGGTTCAAGCAGCGGTTCTATGCCGATCTAGCCAACACCTTCGGCGGCGCGATCGCGTTCGGTCTCGATGCCAACGGCTATGACAAGGTATTCGTCGAAGAGGCGCGGCTGACCTCCACCTTCGATGGTCCGCTGCAATTCGTCGTGGGCGGCTTCTATCTCAACCGTCGCCGCGACGTCGATTATTTCTATCGCTCGTCGCTGCCGTTCCTTCAGGCGCGCGGCATCACCGGGCTGACCGATCAATATTACCAGAAGCAATATACCTATCAGAACAGCTCGGAACTGGCCGGTTTTGGCGAGGTGAGCTACCGATTCTCGCCGCGTTTCTGGCTGACCGGGGGGCTGCGCTACGGCCGGATCACAGCACAGGGCTTCACCGAGGCGGGCGGCTACAATAGCAACTATTTTGTCGCAGCGCTGACCGGACGGCGCGGGCCGTTGACGCTGACGCCCTACACTGCCGTCACCGGCGTGAAGGCGAAGGGATCAAAACCTTCGTACAAGGCCAGCGCCAGCTTCAAGCCGGTCGACCACATCACCACCTATGCTACCTTCGCGACGGGGTATCGCGGCCCCGTGGTCAACGCCTTTGCCGGGCGGGTCAGCACGGTCAACGCCAACGATATCGTTATCCCCGCCGGCGCGTCGTCGGACGACCTGAAGAGTTACGAGGTGGGGGCCAAGGGCCGTTGGCTGGACGGACGGGTGACGATCAACGCGGCGGCCTACTGGATCGATTGGAGCAACATCCAGGTCCAGGCCAACCGCATCTCAGATTCGGTTCAGTTCGCGACCAATATCGGCGCGGCGCGCAGCAAGGGTTTCGAGGTGGAGATGGCGGTCATCCCGGCCACCGGCGTCACGCTGGGCCTGAACGTGGCCTATAACGATGCAAAGATCACCCGCCTGACCGCCGCCGAGGCCGCGATTTCCGGTGCGGTGCTGGGACACCGGCTCTCCGCCCCGCGCCTGCAGGGATCGTCGTTCCTGTCCTATGGCTTCGACATCGGCGCCGGCACGCGGGCGACCGCGGCGGTGAACGCCCAATATGTCGGATCGTACAATAGCTCGTTTCCCAACGTGCCGGGCAATCCCAACGTGCGGCTGCCCACGTTCGGCGAGACCGACGATTACGTGAATATGAACCTGACGCTGGGGGTCAGCCGTGGCGACTGGACCGGGCAATTATACGTCGAGAACCTGACCGACAATCATTCGGCCACCTACATCCACCCGGAAGCGTTTTTCGCCAGCCGTGTCGGCACGCTGCGGCCACGCACAATCGGCTTCCGCTTGGCCTATGGCATCTGAGTCATGGCGACCCGATCCCACCCGGCCGCCGCGCCGCCCCCCGCCGCTGCCGCTGCCGCTGCCGCGGGGCGCACCCCACCATCGGCGCGGCGGGCCTGGTTCGTCCTGGCGGTGCTGTGCTTCGTCTATGTGCTGAATTTCCTCGATCGGCAGCTGCTGGCGATCCTGGCCAAGCCGATCCGAGACGAGCTCGGGCTGACCCATGGGCAAATCGGGCTGATCAGCGGGCTGTATTTCGCGCTCTTCTATTGCATCATATCGGTGCCGGTCGCCTGGTTCGCGGATCGGACCAACCGGGTGCGGGTCGTGTCGCTCGCCTGCGGGTTGTGGAGCGCGGCGACGGCAGCCTGTGGGCTGGCCGGCAATTACGGTCAGCTGGCGACGGCACGCATGACGGTCGGGGTGGGCGAGGCCGGCGGGGTGCCGCCATCCTATGCCATCATCTCGGATTATTTCAGGCCCGGCACCCGGGGTACCGCGCTCGGCCTTTACAATCTGGGCCCGCCGATCGGCAACGCACTAGGCGTCGCGTTCGGTGCTTCGATCGCGGCGGCGTATAGCTGGCGCGATGCGTTCATGACGCTGGGTGTGGTCGGAATCGTGACGGCCGTGCTGGTCTTCCTCACCGTACGCGAACCGGTTCGCGGCGGGCTTGACGTGATAGACGTGGCCGCCCCTCCGACGGAGAAGGCGCCGTTCCTTGCGACTTGCCGCATGTTTTTTGCCCGCCCCGTTCTGCGGCTGACTGCGCTGGCAACCGGCGCGAACCAGTTCATCACCTATGCCACCGCCAATTTCACCACCCTTTTCCTGATGGAGGAGAAAGGGATGACGCTGCGCGAAGTGGCGGTGTGGTATGCGCTGCTCGTGCTCGTCTCGATGGGCGGTGGTATCTTCGTTTCGGGCCGGCTCGTCGACCGTTTCGCTGCGCGGAGCAAGCGCGCCTATGCGCTGATCCCCGCGGCTGCGCTGGTCGTCGCCGCGCCGTTCTTCGTCGGCTTCGTCGCAGCGCCGAGCTGGCAATGGGCGATGCTGTTGCTGATCCTGCCGATGGGGCTGAACTACTTCTATCTCTCGCCGGCCGTGGCGCTGGTGCAGGAGGAAGTTCGGCCGGGCCAGCGGGTCATGGCGGGCGCACTGCTGCTGCTCGTGATGAACATGATCGGGCTGGGCCTTGGCCCCACCTATCTGGGATTCGCCAGCGATGGGTTCAGGGCGGCCGGCTACGGCAACCCCTTGCAGATGGCGTTCTACACGATCGTTCCCTTCTTCGGCGTCGCCGTGCTGCTCTTCCTGGCGCTGGCCAGGGCGATCCGACGCGAACAGCAATCAATCGAGGTACGATAATGCGCACCATGTTCTTCGGCGTGGCGCTTGCCACGATGCTCGCGAGTGCGGCCCCCGCCGCCACCCGGCCAGTCGCCGCCACCCCCGCCGGCAGCCTGGAGGGGGAGAGCCAAGGCGAGCTCGACATCTTCCGCGGCATCCCCTTCGCCGCACCGCCGGTTGGCCCGTTGCGCTGGCGCCCGCCCGCCCCGGCGGCGGATTGGCAGGGCATTCGCCCGGCACGGGAATTCGGCGCGGCCTGCGTCCAGCCACTGCCGCGACCTGGCAGCATCTACGCCGATGCCCCGAAGCGGATGTCTGAGGACTGCCTGGTCCTGGACGTCTGGGCGCCGAAAAACCGCGGCAAGCTGCCCGTCCTGGTCTGGATCCATGGCGGCTCGCTGTTCGCGGGATATGGGCACGAGGCGATGTTCGACGGCGCTCGCCTAGCGCGTCAGGGCGTGATCGTCGTCACGATCAACTACCGGCTCGGTATCCTCGGCTACATGGCGCATCCCGGTCTCAGTGCCGAATCCGGTGACGGGGTGTCGGGCAATTACGGGTTGCTCGACCAGATCGCCGCGCTGCGCTGGGTCCGGCGCAACATCGCCGCGTTTGGGGGCGATGCCGGCAACGTGACGGTCGCTGGCGAATCCGCAGGCGCACTCAGCACGACCTATCTGATGGCGGCGCCGCCCGCACGGGGCCTCTTCCACAAGGCGATCGCACAAAGCGCCTATCTGGTGTCGATGCCAGCGCTGCGCACCGCGACGCACGGGATGCCGTCGGCGGAATCGGAGGGCGTCCGGCTGGCGACCGCGATGGGTGCCGCGGACGTCGCCGCCCTTCGCGCGATCCCGGCCGAGACGCTGGTGCAGAAGGCGACGGCGGCCGGATACATCCCGTGGGGCACGGTCGACGGCAAGACGTTGCCGCGGCAACTGGTCGACACGTTCGATCGCGGCGAACAGGCACCGGTGCCCGTCCTAGCCGGATTCAATGCAGGCGAAATCCGTTCGCTGCGATTCCTGCTGCCGCCGGCGCCGGCCAATGGTGCTGCCTATGAGGCGACCATCCGCGATCGCTACCGCGACCTGAGCGACGCTTTCCTGCGCCTCTACCCGTCCGGCGACATGGCTCAGAGCATGTTGGCGACCACGCGCGACGCGATGTACGGCTGGACCGCGACCCGGCTGGCGATCCGTCAGACCGCCGCCGGCCAGCGTTCCTATCTGTACTTCTTTGACCATGGCTATCCGGCCGCGGACGACAACGGGCTTCATGCCTTCCACGCGGCGGAGATCCCTTATGTGTTTGGCACCGCCGCCGACATGCCCCCCGCTTGGCCAAAGGTGCCGGATACCCCTCGCGAACGCGCGCTGTCGCGTATGATGACGGGTTATTGGGCGTCCTTCGCGCGCACCGGCACCCCGGTCGCTCCCGACGCGCCCGACTGGAAGCCCTATGGCGAGCAGGCGAACTTCATGGCCTTCGCGCAGGAGGCGCGTCCCGGCACATATCTGCTCCCAAATATGTATGCGCTTCACGAAGCTGCCACCTGTCGCCGTCGCGCCGCGGGCGATCAGCCGTGGAACTGGAACACAGGTGTCGCCTCCCCGGTCCTGGTGAAGGCAGCACCTTGCCAATGACCGACCAGCCGCTGAACGACGGCGCCATGCAGGACTTTCCGCTGACGCTGGACCGCTTCCTCAGCCACGCTGCCAAATGGCATCCTACGGCGGAGGTGGTCACGGCGGGGGCGGACGGCATCGGTGGCCGTGCCGGCTATGCGCAGATCGAGCAACGCGCCCACCAGATCTCGGCCTTGCTGGTCAATCTTGGCATGGGCATCGGCGACCGGGTTGCGACGCTGGCCTGGAATACCCGCGCGCATGTCGAGGTGTGGTACGCGATCATGGGCATCGGTGCTGCATGCCACACGCTAAATCCCCGGCTGACCGCCACACAACTGGCGACGATGATCAGGCAGTCCGGCGCGCGAATCCTGGTTGTCAGCGCCGATCTGTTGCCGCTGGCGCATGATCTGTCGGCGCAAGCCGGAACGGTCAACCAGCTGCTGGTCGTCGACGGTTCCATGACCGCCACGGCGTTTGGCACGATCGCAGTCGATGCGCTCGATGCGCTGCTGACCAGTGATCCGGCGGCGGTCACCTGGGGGCGGTTCGATGAACGCACGCCCTCTGGCCTCTGCTTCACCTCCGGCACCACAGGCGCGCCCAAGGGCGTCACCTATACGCATCGGTCCAGCTTCCTGCACACGCTGCGGATGCTCCAAGCGGACGTGATGGCGATCACGCGCCGCGATGCGGTGCTGGCAGCGGTACCGATGTTCCATGCCAATGCCTGGGGTTTGCCCTTCGCGGTGCCCGCGGTCGGCGGCAAGTTGGTGCTGCCGGGGCGTCATATCGACGGCGTCAGCCTTGCCCGCCTGATCCGGGACGAGGGGGTCACGATCGCGGTCGGCGTACCGACGGTGTGGCTGGGACTGGTGGATCATCTCGACATGGCGGGTGGTGACGTTCCGAGCCTAGACCGCATCATTGTGGGCGGAGCGCCGATGGCGCCAGCACTGATGGATCGGCTGGAACAGCGGCTGGGCGTCACCGTTCAGACCAGCTGGGGGATGACCGAACTCTCGCCCTCCGGCACCTTCGCCGTGCCGGGAGACGCGGCGCGATCGGCGGCGGCGGCGGGCCGACCAGCGATCGGCGTCGACCTGCTGCTCACCAATGCGGCCGGCGTCGCGCTACCCGACCAGCGCGACGTCGAGGGGCACCTGCGGGTGCGCGGCGCGGCGGTGATCGAACGCTATTTTGGCCATGACGACAGCGCGACCGACGATGCCGGCTGGTTTCCCACCGGCGATCTGGCCCGGATGGACGAAGGCGGCAATCTGTTCATCACGGGCCGCGCCAAGGACCTAATCAAATCCGGTGGCGAATGGATCAATCCCGCCGAGATCGAAGGCGTGGTCAGCGCCCTGCCCCAAGTCTCTCTTGCCGCCGTCATCGCGCGGCCAGACGTCCGCTGGGGAGAGCGCCCCGTGCTGGTCGTCGAACTGCGCGACGGGGGCGAAGACGTCAGCGATGAGGCGCTGCTGGGAGCGCTGCGCGGGCGGGTGGCGTCGTGGTGGATTCCCGACACCGTCGTCCGCCTGCCCGCCATGCCGCTGGCGCCAACCGGCAAGATCGACAAACTACGGCTTCGGGACGACATTGGTCGGGCGCTGACATAGTCATAGACCCTCCAAAATTCCTCAACAGAACCACGATCGACCGCGCCGCGTGCGCCGCAAAGGATATCGCCATGCATCTGAAGAACCGTACCGCCATCGTCACCGGCGCCGGTGGCGGACTAGGCCGCGCCCATGCCTTATTCCTCGCCCGTCAGGGTGCTCGCGTGGTGATCAACGACGTGTCGATCGCCAATGCAGAGGCCGTCGCCGCCGAGATCGAACGTGCGGGCGGCGAAGCCGTCGCCATCGCCGCATCAGTCACCGATGAAGCCGCCGTTGCTACCATGGTAACCCGGGTCTTGGACGAATGGGGCCGGATCGACATTCTTATCAACAACGCAGGTATGCTGCGCGACAAGAGCTTCGCCAAGATGACGATGGATGAGTTTCGGCAGGTCGTGGACGTCCACCTGTTTGGCGCCGCGATCTGTTCAAAGGCGGTGTGGGATTCGATGCGTAGCCAGCAATATGGCCGCATCGTGATGACGACATCGTCTTCCGGTCTCTACGGCAATTTTGGTCAGGCGAACTATGGCGCAGCCAAGATGGCCCTCGTCGGTCTGATGCAGACGCTTGCAATCGAGGGGGAGAGATACGGCATTCGCGTCAACGCGCTGGCCCCCACCGCAGCCACCCAGATGACCCAAGGCGTTCTTTCCGACGACAACCTGACGCGTCTTGATCCGGCGTTGGTCAGCCCCGGCCTATTGCAGCTTGTAGGTGACGCCGCACCAACGCGTGCCATCCTGTGCGCCGGGGCCGGACACTTCGCTGTCGCGAATATCACCCTGACCGACGGACTCTTCATCGGTGGCGGCGATCAAGCGGCCGATTTGCTGATCGAAAAGTGGAGCGATGTAACCGACTTTGCAGGTGCGGTAATACCAGAATACGGCTTCGTTCAGGCGGAGCGGGAAGTTGCTAGCGCAAAGAAAAATTGCTGAGGAGAGATACGCTGTTGCGCTCGCAACCGGCATCTGCTCGGGTCAGGACGTAGAGACGACCGTCCCGTCGCCAACAGATCCGCGTTACACGGCAGATCTACCAGCCAAGCAGGTGGGCTTGCCGTCACTGCAAAACACTATTTAGATAGCGCTTTCAAGCGCCGCTCGTCAACGACCGACGTCAAAACGATTAGCTCAGTGAGCCATAGCAAAAATTAAAGGGGGCGCGATGGGATCAACCCATCGCGCCCTATTTCCACTTCTCACAATCTGCTCTTCTAGCAGAAGGAAAATGGTGCGCCCGGAACGATTCGAACGTCCGACCCTCAGATTCGTAGTCTGATGCTCCATCCTCGCAAAATGAGCTTTGACGAGGGTTCGTCGTCCGTTGCGTAGTCCCACTTGCCCCCTGATACCCCCGATTGTACGCTGCGGTGATTGCTGAATGATTGCTAAGGAGGGGCTATGCCAAACGGCAAAATCACCAAACGATCAGTGGATGCCCTGCAACCAAAAGACCGAGACGAGTTCATGTGGGATACCGATTTGCGCGGTTTTGGAGTAAAAATAACCCCGAAAGGCACGAAGACCTACATAGTGCAGTATCGCATGGGAGGTCGTTCGACCGGTACATCGCGCTGGACGATCGGACAACACGGCGCGTGGAGCCCGAATTCAGCCCGTGAGGAAGCAGAACGAATCCTTAGAAAGGTCGGTAGCGGCACGGATCCACGCATCGAGGCAAACGACAAGGCTGCTGCTGATCAAGCACGAAAACTCGACAATATACGGTTTGATTTTGCTACATACGGCGAGCGATTCTTGGCGGAATATGGCAAGCAGAAATGGCGACCGCGGACCTATGCCTCGGCCGAGAGCAACATGCGTCGTTGGGTGTTTCCAACACTTGCGGGAAAGTCGTTACTGACGATCGAGCGCCGCGATGTGGTATCGATCTTTGACAGATTACCGAGCTCAAGCCCCGCCCTACCCCGGAGCATATTTGCGCTGGTTCGTAAGCTTTTCACCTGGGCCGTCGAGCGCGGCGACCTTGAGCGTTCACCGATCGAAGGTATGGGAAGCCCTGCTGCGGTCGCATCACGTGATCGCGTCCTTTCCGATCACGAACTGTCGTTGATTGCGGTATTCGCTGACGATCTTGGGGCTCCGTTCGCCGCGTTTTTTCGCCTGTTGATCGTGACAGGTCAACGGCGCGACGAGGTGGCAGGCATGTCATGGAGCGAAGTCGACCGCGATAGCTTGGAATGGGTCATTCCTGCCCGGCGATCGAAGAACGCAAAGGAACATACGGTCCCGCTAAACGACCTCGCCTTGATAGAATTAGACGGGTTGGCTGGGGGTAATAGCTGGCCCCACGCCGGCTTTGTTTTTACGACCACCGGCAAAACGCCAATCTCTGGTTATTCGAAGGCGAAGATGCGGCTCGATGGAATTGTCCAGCGTCACTCCATACGACCGATTAGCGCATGGCGGATTCATGATTTGCGGCGCACGTTCGCAACGGCCATGCAGCGTCTGAATGTACGATTTGAGGTAACTGAAGCCCTTTTGAACCACGTAAGCGGTTCGAAAAGCGGAACGGCGGGGGTATACCAACGGCATGATTGGAAGCCTGAAAAGCGTGTTGCGATGGATGCCTGGGCAGTCCATTTGCAAAAGCTCATCGCAAAATTGGCGGATTCAAGTTGATCAAGATAAAATGAAAGATATCATATTATACCTTTTTAATCATTTTTTATCTCCAGATCTGCTTTTACAGCGCGTTGGGCGCGACGGGTAATGCCTACAACCCATTTGGGAACTTGTTTATCCGGGCCTAGAAACATCCTTATTTTAGACATTCCACCACACATAGTTATGAAATGCTCAAGATAACTGCTGTGAATGTCTAAACCCTCAGCTAGTGCAAGAACTGGTGCCATCTTACTCCACTCAGCACTACTTACCGCCTCATATGTATCTGTGTAACGGATGAGCTTTATCACCCACACGAAAGCGTCATTGTTAGCGAGACGATGACTCGCTCCATACTGGTGCTCGACATACGCCTGCAACTCAGCCTGCATGCCCGCTTCTGCGTAGGCGTGACCCAACCGATATACCCAGCGGCGTAACACCGCATAAGGAACGTCGTTCGGCATTGTCGCGGCACCTCGGGTCGCACGTTGGTAGCGGGTTCCAACTAGATCAATGAGGCCGGCAAAATCGGCAAGGTCCGTTTCTCCGGGCCTGAGTTTCCGATACGCCGCTGCCTTCGCCCGGGCGCTTCTCATAAACCATTCATTACGGATCGGTTTTTGCAATGGCTTTTCCCCTAACTAAAACGTAGCCGGCGTAATTTCGAATTTTCGAAATTAGAACATACCTGATGACGCTGTTTGAGCACTCCAAGTTGCTGCTCGACCTCATTCGCGCGCAAAATCATGCAAGATGGGCTGTCTTGTAAAGCTGCCGGTCGGGACATTCCGAGCCTGACAGGAGCAATCTTCAATGGCAACTTCAGAAAACAAGGCCTCAATCCGTGATGACGGATCACCACGCTATCTCGACGAAAAACAACTAGCGCAGCGGTTGGGCTTGAGCGTTAAATTTCTTCGTCGCCGACGAGATCTTCGCCAAGCGCCGCAATACGCGAAATTCGGCAATCGCGTGCGCTATCCGATTGAGAGCGTCGAGGCATTCGAAGCAGCAGCACTCGAACTGGGATGCGGTGTTCGGCTCGCAACGACCCGTCCGTGAGGATGACAAACACGCCAAGCCATCATCCCTGGTAGCCTTAGTAATATACATAACCCGCACATGTTTATGGTCGTACGTGTATCCCCGATACTATCCGGGACCATCTGTGCGCATCTTTGGAGCTTTCCAATGCCCACGAAAATTCTTCCTCATCCCCACGCCGAGCGCGATAAAGCCAAGGCGAAGTTCGCAGAAATTGTTAAAAAAATTCGGGATCACCTGACGAGTTTTGACCTGGATGATCATGACCTCCAATATGGTTTAGGCTTGTTGGGAGTCGGCGCCCGCGCAGAGCGCCTGCTCTGGTCGGACATCTCAGCACGCAACATGGCGTCCAAGACCCTCGCCGCCTTGACGTCGTGCCATCAGGACGCCGCGCCGCAAGACCGCACCTATTATATGATCAGCTTTGTGGATGATTGTGGCACGACGTCAGACCGCACTCCCCACCTTGCGCTTGATCAGATGATCAAGAAGATGCGTCGTGCTTTGGCAAAGATGGACGTTAATGCGTTTGCCATGCTCGAGGTCCACCCGTTGATGAACTTTCCAGGGGGTGGGGCGGGTCGTTCCCTGCTGCTGGGTGCACATGCCATCGCCTGGACAGACATGCCTTTTGATCACGCCGCCGCTGTGAAGGAGTTGAATGCTTCGCCGGCATGGAACTGCGGTTTGGGAGCGGCACCCGTCCATATTGCTGTCATCGATCAAGGTTATGGCCATATGGAACGTGTCGCGCACTATCTCATGAAACAGACACTCAGCGCCAAAAACCTCATGCCAAGCCATTCTAAGCCTGGTCGCAACCGTATGATGGATACAAAAAAGGGGTATCGGGACGAGTTTGCATTGCGTCTGTTTGAGGGGCAGTCGCAAGTCGAGTTGATGAACGTGATGTTCGGCGTTGGTGAAGGCAGCGTCATTCGCCAAGCTCTCCGCTCGGCTCTCGTCAAATGGCATCACGCCCGTAAGGTCCCGGTCGTCGTGCCGAAGGACTTTGATGTCTGGGCGTTTTGGGGCCGCATACGAGCGAATCACGGCAGCCGTCTCTACCTGCCCTATCGCTTTGATGGTGGTGCATTCCGTCCCATTGCCGCGCTCACCGCGGTCACCAAGAAGCCACATCACGCTGCTGCCCAGCCATCCAAGATCGTCAAGCCTGCGATCACTAAGGAACGCTCCAAACGCCAGCTTTCGGAATTGCGCCCGAAAAAGGCTAAGCCGCCCCGGCCGTCTTACACGTCGGGCTGAGGGGGTTCCGGGCCGATCCGCCCTGATTAGCAAGTAGCCGTACCACGTTTCGCGCTGGCCTGGATGATGCCGTCGTCCAGGCCAGTGTCGTGTGGTTTGCAGCAAGCTCTATCCCGGCAATTCGCTATGCAAGTCGATCACGACGGTGTCACTTCCTCATAGCAGCCAGCACGGCGGAGCTGGCGCACAATCCCGTTGAACGCTGCAGTGACACCTTGCGCACGCCCTATTTCGTTCTGTTGACCTGCCGCGTCCCAGAACATCGTTAGCGGCCATTTTTCTGGGCAGTGCGGCAGCAGGCAACGTAGCGCCAAGCGGATCTCCGGCACATCGACACGCCCTTCCGAACAACGTGAGACCCCGCATCGCAAAATATGTACAGAAAGCGCGATCACAACACGCTGATGCCTCGGCAGGTTTGACATGGATCAATGAAAGTCATGCGACTTGAACCGCACGACTTCCTCCGGGTCCATCCCCTCAGCATGTGGCGGCCAGTACTGATTGCGCGCCTCCGGCTGCCATCCCTTGTCGCCGCGATCGGGGGAGCCGGGATGCTGCGCAGCGTCACCGCGTCCGGTCCGGTGCGGGAACGACATGTCCCCGACCCGGTGCAACAGGTCGCCATGATCGATGATCCGGTCGCAGATCACATGGATGATCTCGCCTTCCTTCTGCACTCGCCCCTTCATGCCGACCATCGAGGCGGACATGATCGTACGGCGCTGCGCTTCGAAACGGTCGGGCCAGAGGATGCCATTGGCGATCCCGGTCTCGTCCTCGATGGTGATGAACAGCACGCCCTTGGCGGATCCCGGCTTTTGGCGCACGAGCACAATGCCGGCGACCTCGACATGACGGCCGTCGCGGATGTTGGCGAGATCGGCACATTTGGTGACGCCCCGCCTGGTCAGTTCGTAGCGAACGAAGGTCAGCGGATGGGCGCGGAGCGAGAGCTGCAGCGCGCGGTAATCCTCGATGACCTCGCGGCCATCGGTCAGCGGCCGCAGCGCCACGTCGGGCTCGACCCCCTCGGCGCTGAAGGTCTCCGCTACCCGGTCAGCCGCAGCAAAGAGCGGCAGCGGTGCGTCGCCCAGCCCCCTCACCTTCCATAGCCCCTGCCGGCGATCGATGCTGAAGCTGTGATAGGCGTCGCCGTCTGCCAGCTTCTCAATCGCGGCGCGCGGCACCCCCGACCGCCGCCAGACATCCTCCACGCTCTCGAACGCGGTCAGCTCGCGGGCACCGACAATCCTGGCACCATCGGCGTTCGACAGCCCTCGGATTTGCCGCAGCCCAAGGCGCACCGCCAGGTAGCGCCCGCCGGTCCGCTCCAGCGTACAGTCCCAGCGGCTGGCATTGACGCAGGGCGGCCGGACCTCGACGCCGTGCGCACGAGCATCGCCAACGATCTGGGCGGGCGCGTAAAAGCCCATCGGCTGCGCGTTCATCAGCGCCGCGCAGAATACGTCCGGATGATGATGCTTCATCCAGCTGCTCGCATAGGAGATCTTGGCGAAGGATGCGGCGTGGCTCTCCGGGAAGCCATAGGAGCCAAAGCCTTCGAGCTGGCGGAAGGTGCGCTCGGCAAAGTCACGCGGGTAGCCACGATCGACCATGCCCTCGACCAGCTTATCGCTGAAATGCGACACGCCGCCCGTCACCTTGAACGTCGCCATGGCCCGGCGCAGCTGGTCCGCTTCGGCGGGCGTGAAGCCGGCTCCGACGATCGCGACCTTCATGGCTTGTTCCTGGAACAGGGGCACGCCGAGCGTCTTCTCGAGTACGGCGCGCAGCTCCGGCCGGGGGTATTCCGGCTTCTCCAGCCCTTCGCGCCGGCGCAGATACGGATGGACCATGTCGCCTTGGATCGGGCCCGGCCGCACGATCGCCACCTGGATGACGAGATCATAGAAGCGCCGCGGCTTCATGCGCGGCAGCATCGACATCTGCGCGCGGCTTTCGATCTGGAACGTGCCGAGCGTGTCGGCCTTCGAGATCATGGCATAGACGTCGGGATCGTCGTCCTGCAGGTCGGCGAGGCCGACGCGCAGCCCCTTGTCCGCCTCGAGCATATTGAAGGCGCGGTTCATGCAGCCGAGCATGCCGAGACCCAGCACATCGACCTTCATGAACTTCAGCGCATCGATGTCGTCCTTGTCCCATTCGATGATCTGCCGGTCTTCCATCGCGGCGGGCTCGATCGGGACGAGATCGTCGAGACGGTCATGGGTGAGGACGAAGCCGCCTGGGTGTTGAGACATGTGCCTCGGAACGCCAATCAGCTTGCGCGCAAGGTCCAGCGTCAGGCGTAGTCGCCGATCGCCGATATCGAGGTTCAGCTCCTCGACCTGCTTTTCGCCCACGCCGTCCGCCGACCAGCCCCAGACCAAGCCGGCAAGCGATGATGTTAGATCCTCCGGGAGTCCTAGTGCTTTACCCACGTCGCGCACGGCACCGCGCGCGCGGTAGCGGGTGACGACGGCCGTCAGCGCGGAGTGATTGCGGCCGTAGGTCTCATAGATCCACTGGATGATCTCTTCGCGGCGCTCATGCTCAAAGTCGACGTCGATATCGGGCGGCTCACGACGCTCGCATGAGACAAAGCGCTCGAAGAGCAACTCGTGCTTGATCGGGTCGATCGACGTCACGCCGAGCACGAAACAGACGCAGCTATTGGCGGCCGAACCGCGCCCTTGGCACAGGATCCCTCGCCGGCGCGCTTCACGCACGATCGCGTACACCGTCAGGAAGTAGGGCGCGTAGCCAAGCTCACCGATCAGCCGCATCTCATGGGTAATCTGGTCGGTATAAGCCTGCGGCACGTTGCCATCGAACATCCGGTCGACAGCTTCATCCGCCAAGCGCTGCAGTGCTTCGTGAGCGGTCAGCCCGTCGATGAGCTTCTCGTGCGGGTATTGGTACTGGAGCTCGCCGAGGTCGAACGTGCAGATGCGCGATATGTCGACGCTGGCCTGCAGCGCGTCCGGATAGGCTCGGAAGCGTCGCACCATTTCGTCGGGCGATTTCAGCGCGCGATCGGCGTTGACCTCGCGCCGGTAGCCGAGCTCATCGACGGTGCATTTCTCGCGCACGGCCGTCACCACGTCCTGCAGCAGTCGTGCCTCAGGCGCATGGTAGAGCACGTCGCCGGTGACGACCGCCCGCACGCCAGCACCGCCCGCCTGACGAGCCAACGCATCGATCCGCACTGCATCCCCCGGCCGACGTCGTTGGAATAGCGCCATGTAGCCGCGCCGTCCGTAGATCGCCTTCAGGTCCCTCAGCGCGGCAAGGTTCTCCTCGTCTGCCTCATGGGGTAGCAGGATCGCCACGACGCCTTCGGACCATGGTTCAAGGTCGTGCCAGTGGAGGAGGCATCCGCCCTTCCCTGCCCGCCCCTTCCCCACGGTCAGCAGTCGCGTGATGCGCGACCAGGCGGGGCGGTTGGTGGGATAGAGCAGCAGGCGACGGCCGCAGGATAGATCAACGCGCGTTCCTGCGATCGAGCGGACGCCTGTGGCTTTCTGCGCCTCCCACGCGCGCACGACGCCGGCAACAGTGCCGATGTCGCTGACGCCGATCGCTGGATATCCAAGCAAGGCCGCAGCCGCGAACAGCTCTTCGGGGCTGGACGCGCCGCGGAGCAGTGAGAAGTGCGTCAGCACCTGAAGCTCGACATAGTGGGTCATCCGAAGACCCCGTGCATCCACCACGACAGGTCGCCGGTATCGTCCTCGAACCCGTCACCGCGGCGGAACACCCAGTACCGGCCGCCCGCATCGTCCTCGACCCGGTAATAGTCACGGACCGCCCATATCTCCGCGTCGCGTCGCCACCATTCGCCATGAACGCGCTCGGGGCCGTCGCCGGCGACGACCTTGTAGACCGTTCCCCGCCACTCGAAGCGTCGCGGTGGCTGGTCGGGCATCAGTGCGATAACTCGGTGCAGTGGCTCTGGGCGCGCGAAAAGACGCACCGGACGTTGCCAAGCAGGCCAATCACCCGGCAGGACATTCGGGTCGGAGTGGGCGACGGCCCGCTCCGGCACATGGCTCTCCACCGGGGCGATGCGGAAAATCGATCGCATTCCGATCCGGCCCGCGATCACGTCGACCAGCCGTGCGGGATCGCGCACAAGCGTCTCGCCCGCCAAGACGGCCCCGAGATCTACTGCATCAAGGGGCTCGGTATGCGGTGCTACCATCGTAAATTGCTCGAGGCCCCAGCCCGGGTCGATGCGTTCGATACGGAGCTTCAGCAGCCGCAGCAGGTGCGTAACTTCCCTTGTCGGCCGCGATGTGCCGATCGCGACAACCTGTTCGGTGCCGTCGACGCGCATTCCCGTCAGGCGCAGCGATCGAGCGCCGAGTCCCCTCGCCTGCAGCACCTCGGCAAGGTCCCCCAAGAGATCCGACATGACCTTCTCGATCGCGTCGGCCGTGCTGATCGGTTCGAGCAGCCGGCGTTCGACCGCCGGCACCTCGGGGTCATCTCGCGGCGTGATAGGCTCGGCGAGGCCGCCTAGCGCCTGATCGAGACGCGTGATCGCCGGCAAACCAAGTCTACGTGCCAGCGGACCGCGCGCGACCGGCAGCAGGTCCGCGACACGCTCGAACCCGAATTTGCGCGCGGCCGACAGCGCGGTCGCCGACAGGCGCAGCGCCGCGATCGGCAACGAGCTGATTGCCTCGACCGTGCCGTATGGATCGACGCGCGTCAGCTCCCCTTTCCCGAACCGCGCGAGCGCGTGAGCGGCGCCCGGTGTGTCCGCGACCGCGACGCGAGCGGTGAAGCCTGCCCGCCTGCAGAAGGCCAGGAGACGACGGCAGAAGCGTTCCTCTCCGCCGTGAAGATGATCGCATCCGGCGAGGTCGATCCACAGGCCATCCATCGGCGTCACCGCGGCGATCGGCGACCAGCGCCGGACGGCCAGTAGTGCGAGGCGATCGAGCAGCGCCGCGTCTGCTTCTGGCTCGGCCGGACGGAAATCGAGATCAGACACCAGCGCGCGAGCATGGGTCGCTGCCATGCCGGCATGGATCCCCAACGCCTGCGCGCCTGTGCAGGCGGCGACGACCTCCTCGCGACGACCGATCTTGCCGATAAGCGCAAGCGGGGCGTGATCGACGGTTAGCGCTGCGGCTGGCGCGGTTCGCATAGTTAGCGCAGCCGTCTTGTAGGGGTGGCTCGCCGCCTCCGACCGTCGGCCAAGCTCGCGCATGGGTGGCTGTGCGTGAACAGGTAGCGACGCAATCTGTGCCTCCACCTCTTCACGCGATTGCGCGCTGGTCCGCGCCCAACGGGCGCCAGGACGCCAACCGCCGCCCCGCGGCACCGAACAGGCGCCGGGATCGTCGTCGACCGGTAACTGGAGGGGCGGGCGCTCAGGCGGCCGCGAAGCGGGCCGTTCCAACCGTCTCAGCCGTTCGATGGCCAAGTTCGGCAGGAACAGCGAGACAACCCGTCTCATCGCTGGCCTCCAATATCAGGGAAAAGCCCTCACCTCCGCGCTGTCGCGCGAGTTCGATCGACCACCGCGCTCTTCCTACACCCGCGACATCCAACCGCGCCGAAGGCGCGGAGCCGATCCGCCAGCGCGTCCACGCGGCAGATGGTTCGGCGAATGGATCCTCGTCGCGTTTGCGTCGACGGCGCATCAGCAAGATGGGCATATCGGCTTCAGCCGCCACCAGCTGCAGGCGGCGCGTGGCAACCATAGATACCTTACTCGCGTCCGCGACTATCGCCGACGGCGTGCCGTCGCGCGCAGCGTCCTCGATCACGGCGAGTAGCGTGGCATCGTCGGGTGTGTGCGCGTAGATGACGCTTGCAGCCGTGAGGCCCGCCTGAGCCAGCCCCGGTGCGTAGATATCGGGGCGGCAGCTTGCCCAAAGCACCAGCCCGCCGGCGTTCGCCGCTTCACGCGCCGCAATCCCGGCCAGGAACAGCGTCGTCGCCGCGTCGTCGACCAATGCCCCGGATTGGGCGGTCGCTTCGTGCAGCCCTCCGGCACGTAGCCCCCCTGCCCCGAGCCGATTGTCTAGCTCATCAATGCCGAACGGCAGCACACGATAGTCCGTGACCGGCGTGGCGATCGTCCGGAGATGCGCTATGCTTGGCGCGAAGGAATCGAGGGCGGCGGACATCGTGTTCTAAGACTCTACTCGTTCCCTTTATGTTCCGTTAATGTGGTCAGTTGGTCAAGCGCCGATCGTCTCAGCTCGTCGCTTGCAAACAGAACGCAGGCGATACGAAGCGGCAACAGAGGGTGAAATTCCGCTTTCCAAGACCGGTCGCGTGACTCATAGAAATGCGATGCCGATCCGCGCCGAAAACCGTTGGCTCTACCCGATCGACTGGCAGCAGCTGTCAGGCACGATCCGGTTCGAGCGTGCCGGTAGGCGCTGCGAGCAATGCCGTCGTCCGCACCTTCGGCGGGTCGCACATCTCGGTGACGGACGCTGGTGGGATGCGGAAGCGTCGTGCTGGCGATCAGACCAGGGCAAGCGTGTCTCGATGAAGGCCGGCTTTACGCTTGCGAGCGTGAGGATGACCTATGTCGTGCTGGCATGCGCGCACCTCGATCATGATCCGGGAAACAGCGCGTCTAATAATTTGCGGGCGCTCTGCCAGCGCTGCCACATGATCCACGATGCGGCCGAGCATCGCTGGCAGCGCTGGTGGAATGCGTTCCGGCTGCGGGCGCTACGCGACCTGTACGAGGATCCACGCATCACCCGCCAGCGGGACGCCGCAAGCTAGAGGTCGATGTTCCGGCTCTTCATGGCGTCAGCCGCGAGGTCGGCGATCGGCCCTACCCCGCCGACCGTCTCATAGATCACGGTAACGTCGTGGTCCTCGAGCTTGTCGAGCATTAGCGTAACTGCCCTGGCGTTCGCCTCATCCAGCACGGTCTTGGTGTCGTCGCTCGTCATGGGTAAGGATCCCGATCGTTTTCCTAGGGAGCATGAATAGCATGAACATCACCGAGCTGGCCAAGGGCGTCGCCACGTCGACGGGTTCGAGCGAGGCCGACGCCAAGAAGGCGGTCACGGCGGTTTTCGATCAGATTGCGGACGCGGCAGCGAAGGGCGACGAGGTCTCCATTCCTGGGTTCGGCAAGTTCGCCGTCAAAGATCGGCCGGAGCGCCAAGGTCGCAACCCGGCTACCGGCGAAGCCATGACGATCGCGGCGTCGAAGAAGGTGTCGTTCACCGCCGCCAAGGGCCTGAAGGACAAACTCTGACGGACATGCGCCGGCGATCGTTCGCCGGCGCCAACAGGAGGCGCGGATGTGTAATCGGTATAGGCTGACGGCGAAGCAGGCCGAGGTCGCTGCGACTTTCGGCATCCGCCCGCCTTACGAAGTCGACGAGACGTTTCCGGCCGGCGATATCTTTCCCACGGGAAAGAAGACACCGTTCTACGGAGCCGTCATCGTGCAGGACGGCGACGGTCGTCGGATAGAGAGAATGGAATGGGGGGTGCCGACGCAAGTTCCGAGCAAGCGCGATCCCGCGACGAAGCTGACAAAGTACGTGACCAACGTCCGGAACCTTACCTCAAGCTTCTGGCGGTCGATGCTTACTACGCCAGCGCGCCGGTGCCTCGTGCCGGTGACATCGTTCTCCGAGTACGGGTTGGCTCCCGGTGAGGATGGAAAAAAGCCGTTGCATTGGTTTGACGTGCCAAGCCGTCCAATCTTTGCGTTCGCGGGCATTTGGCGGCCAACGGAGCGGGGCAACGCCTTTGGATTCCTGACCACAGAACCAAACGCGATCGTCGCGCCCATCCACCCCAAAGCGATGCCTGTAATCCTGCATATCGAGGATTATGAGCGATGGCTCACGGAAGACTGGGTTAACCTCCAATCGGTAGTAGCTCCGTTCCCATCTCAGCTGATGACCGTATCTGCCTAGTACGGTTGGTCCCGGTCGAAGGAGCCGCGTCGAATGCGCCTAGTGAAGTATCTCGTGCAGTCGATGCCCGCTTTTCTGGCGTTCGTGATAGCACCATACTTCTTCTTACTCGGCGCGGCGTATGACGATGAACGCTTGCGCCTCCTCGGTTTAGACGATGCTGGCCTATCGGCTTCAGGGTCGAACGCCGTATATCGAGGATTCAATATCTGGGCGAACACGTCACTTGTTTCCCTGATAGAGAGGTTTTTGCCGCTGAGTGCCGTCGCGCTCGCTGGCTACGCCTTGTTACGGTGGCTTTCTTGGTCAAAGTGGGACTCAGCAAGACGCTTCAAAGCGCGCGCTCGACTATACCGCCGTAAAGCGAAGCACAGCTTCCGCTGGCTTGTCATCGACACAGGATTGATCCTGGCACCGGCTCTTGGTGTGATCGTATGGGTCCTTCTGACTAGCAGTTTGCTATGGGGCTTCCGTAACATGGAGCTTGGCACGAGCGCTGCAAAAGGTAACGTCGAGAAGCTTCGGAAAGCAGCTTCAACATGTTCGAAGCCCTATGGCCTAAAGAGCGAACTTTGCTCGACCGTTGTTTTTCCAAACAGAGAGTGCGTAACAGGTGTGGTAGTCGCATCCACTCCTGACCGCGTAGCTATTTTAGAAGGCGCTGAGCCTCCGACGATAAGGGATAACAAAAGTGTTCTTAGATTTATCAAGCTTTCAACTGACAAGAACTCGTATGCTGCCTATTGCACCCCCTCGCCCACGCCGCCGATGATATCAGGGCCAAAGGATCAGCCAAAGCGGAAGCGGCGCCGATCTCAGTCCAGATCTAAGTGCGAGCCACGGTAATGAGAATAGTAAGGGGTGGAGATTTGTCGATTTGATGGTTGGAAGAGCACGCCGGTCATAGAAGCGCAAGCGCCTCAAGAACGTCTCGCTCCACCCCGCGATACAAATACCATCCCTTTGGCTCTTCTGGCACCCACTTAGCTCTACCCTTCACGACCTCAACGCCGCTTCTAAGCACCGGGCTATAATCAGGCCACCAAACTCTGATTCTATCGTCGACGCAGTGGGTTATCCAAATAGGACCCAAGGATGTGGATAGTTCAAACTTTGAGCCCCTCTCGCTATCTAAAACTGCGACAAAGGTTAGAATTTGGCTCTCTCGCCGTCCTCTTTCTGCTTCTGCGTAGGCCTTTCTCGCCTCCTCAGCGCGTTGCTCCCTTTCGTCGTTGCGCCGTAGGGCCTCAAGTCGCCGCTCCTCCTGCTCGTATTCGTGTTCTATCTTTAAGAAAGGCAATTCTTTCTCATAGATACCGACCCGATACGCAGATAGACATACTCCTACCAGGGTAGTTGCCCCGGCCAGACTCGTCCAAACAGTTTGCGATTGGGAAATGGCGTACATGCTGGCCAGAAATGCAGCGATCGCCACGCCAAGCCATCGGTGGCGAGCGTCAAGTTCTGCCGCGAGAACAGTCGGAAGGCCACTCCTCATTGTTCAAGGCTCTCCTTGTCTAGCTCCATCGCAGGAATTTGGCGGCCTTTTCTCACTATCGCAAGATGCCGCACAGTAGGCCAATATCCCTATAGCCAGTGGGTGAGGCTTATGAGCCCGCTAGTCAGCCATCAATACGATGCTATGGCGGGCCCCGTTGCCTATAGCGCGAGCGAGGTATATATCGGCCCTACGTTCGGTGATAGGTCCACAATCCCACCTGTCGGGAATCCCGAAAGTAGCCTTTCAGCTACCCTGGGTTTCCACGTTTTGAGACTATTTGGTCTCTTGGCTGACGACCCCTCTTATGAGGGTTTGTGGTTTGCCGAGCGCGTGATGAGGGAGATGCATATGGCCCAAAAGCCTCGCATCAGTCTTGATCCCGAGAAGGTGGTTCTTATCACTGCGGTCCTCGGACTGCTTGATAAAATCGCTGATATCGTGATCAAGGCTGTCAGCTATGACCGTCGCTATCCGCAACTACTCGTTCAAGTATGATCGTCGGGGGAAGCCGGTCTTTGCCCCGTCCAACGTAGGCCGACGCATTGGCAATGAGGTAAAAGAGGCTGTCGAAGGCGCTTTCGCCTTCAGCCCGCTCTATTTCCATTTCCGCGCTGGCGGGCATGTGGCTGCAATCCACCATCACCGGCCGCACCGGTTCTTCGCCCGCATAGATATCAGTCGCTTCTTTTACAGCATATCCCGACGTCGCGTACAGAGCGCTCTAGATCGGATAGGGGTCGCTAATGCGGCCTTTTACGCAAAGTGGTCGACCGTCACCAATCCGTTCGAGGCGCCGAGATATGCCTTGCCATACGGTTTTGTGCAGTCGCCAATACTTGCGTCCTTAGTGTTGGCCTCGTCTTCCGTGGGAGAGCATCTAAGCAGCCTATCTCCTGATGTCACCGTAAGCGTCTATGTTGACGACATATCCCTTTCTGCGGACAGGCTGGACGCACTGCAAGCGGCATATGACGCGACGCTCGCCGTTCTCGAAAGCGACGGCTTTCTGGTCAGTGCCGATAAGCTCCGCCCACCAGCTGCGGCAATCGACGTTTTTAACTGTGACCTCGCCCAGGGGCTCTCAAAGGTCCAGGACGATCGCATCAACCAGTTTATGGCCGACTTGCCGTCCCACGAGGCGGAGGCGGCCTTCTCTGCTTACTGCGCATCGGTCGAGCTCGGTAACGGCTGACAAATTTGTCAGTGAGCTCGGGTGTTACGATTACGGAAATAGCTGCGAGACCGGGCCAAAGACCTCTCCGGTCTCAGCGGCATGCCGTATTTTTCGCGCGATGACCTGGTCGATGCCGATGTTGCGATCGAGGGCGTCATAGATGTCGCGCCCCTCCATCCCTATCACCCGCTTTGCTCGACCAAATGCATGCAGACCTTCGGCGGTGAACCCCTGGAAGCTTATGAAGACGCCCCGGGCCCATGCTGCCTTTTGGTCGACCTTCCCTTGAAAGGTATGAAGCTCAGCTGCGCCAACCCGCCGGTTGAGCCATTTCGCCTCCACAAGGTACGTTTCGTTGGCCAACTCGAAACTACCGTCGATCTGCTCCCCGATCAGGCGGAACGGCTCACGCGGTGATAGGCTAAAGGCCTCGAACACCTCAGTTAAAAACCGCTCGAAGTCGTAGCCCCTTTTGTGCGGGTCCTGGTCTCGTATCGCCGTGAGCCGATCGCGTAACGTCAGGAAGTCGATGTTGTCGAGCAGCGGCGCCGCCACCACGTTCTGCGGTGCAAATCCGCCGCCCCCCTCTAGCCTTGTGATGAGCGCAGCTATCTGACCTCCGGCGCGCGGCATAGGATCTGGGATATGTGCTCCCCGAAGTGCCTCACGCTGTTCCCAGAAAACCCGGAGGGTCTTTGCGGCCGTAGTATCATCGACCTGCGCGAGGAAGCACCGGAACCGCTTTCCCTTCGAGTCCCCGTCCTTGGCGTACTGCGGGGCGTCGATATCAACGTTCAACTCGCGCGCGAAGAACTCCTTGAACGTCCTATTCGAGAAGTCGAGGACCCAGCCTTTCCCGGAATCCCCTCGGAAGACGTCGTCAATCAAACCTAACTCAATCGATCGCAAGCTGCTCATTCGACTACCTGTCATTCCCCGCAGGAGCGGCCGACACTTCGCCTCTATGAAGTGGATCACAGATCTGCCCCTTGGCACGATATGCAGGCCTAAGCTTCTGATTCCTAGCGCCCTCACTGCCGGTACGTTTTGGGCATACCCCCAGCGCATCCTTCCAGGCCGGTCCTTTTTAGATCAATAGATGATCCATAGAATTCGGGGCTATTTGTTGCCTTGGTCCGGCTGAAGTCCCAGCCAAGGAGGACCATACGGCACCCAATCAAACAACACCGTCGATTTCTCACTGCAGGGGTAAGTATCTAAGTATCAGGGTTTCTGTCTTAGCATCACGATCCTCGGCAGCGGTGTCGCGGGCATCGCAAAACCCTCGACTTATATGGTGATTGCTGGCGACGCCTGGCAAAGGATCCGTCACAGGAAGCCGTTAAGTCCTGTGGGACTACTCAGGAGGCGCAAGGGCTTCGATGATCCGACAGTCGGCGACGGTGTTCCGGCTACAGGAATCTATCAGCGCATCGAGTTCACCAGCCAGTGCGGTGAGATCGGCAATCTTACGCCTGATCGCGTCGCGGTGTTGATTGGCAACGACATCAACAGCGATGCAGGACTGATCTCGTCGATCGGCAAGCCCCATCAACTCGCGTACTTGGTCGATCGAGAAGCCAAGATCGCGGGCACGACGAATGAAGGACAGGCGGCGCAGGTGCGCACCCTCATAGGTCCGATAGTTCCCCGCCGATCGCGCAGGTGCCGGCAGCAAGCCAATCTGCTCATAGTAGCGGATCGTTTCGACCTTCGTGCCAGTCGCACCAGCCAATTTTCCGATTGTCAGTTTCTCAGACACAGCGCTTGACCCTCTAGCGACTAGAGGGTGCATATAGGCTGTCAGATCGATTCTATCGAGGTGGCGAACATGGCCTGCACAAGCTGCGCGTCCGACAAGGCGGGTACTCTCAACGATCCAAAGTGGCGCCGGGCGCTATGGATCGCGCTTGCCGTCAATGCCGGCATGTTCGTTATCGAGATCATAGCCGGCATCACGGGCGGATCGAAGGCGCTCCAAGCCGACGCGCTCGACTTTTTTGGTGACACCGCGAACTACGCAATCAGTCTTGGTGTTGCCGGAATGGCGATAGCCTGGCGCGCACGCGCTGCGATGTTGAAGGGGGCGACGCTTGCTTTGCTAGGCGTCTATGTCCTGTTCGCGGCGGGATGGGGTGCGCTCCACGACGCGACGCCCCATGCCGACATTATGGGTGTGGTCGGCATCGCCGCGCTGATCGCGAACCTTGTCGTCGCGGTCATGCTGTACCGCTTCCGAAGCGGTGACGCGAACATGAGGTCAGTATGGATTTGCTCGCGTAACGACGCGATCGGCAACATCGCCGTCGTGCTAGCCGCAGGCGGGGTGTTCGGCCTCAACAGCGCGTGGCCTGATCTTGCCGTCGCCGCCTTAATGGCTGTGTTGGGAATATCGGGCGGTGTTCAGATCATGCGGCAGGCACGCGCCGAAATGCGTAGCGAGCCGTCACCCGCCCCCGCTACTTACCAGCGGTCGTTACATGGCAGTCGGTAAGCTGCTAAGGCGCGGGCCGATGCACCGCCTTTCCGCCCTGTTCCTCAGTTTCATGCTCGTGCTTATGCTCGGGCTTGGATCAGTCGCGCATGCGACCGAAGGCGTGACGTGCATTGATACCACAGCGGTCAGCTCCCTCGATCATTGCGACGGCGACGCTGACCAAGTGCCGGCAGACGCCGACAAGGCGTATCCTCACCATCATGGCGGTTGCCACGGCCATCATGTCGGCGTGCCGTTCGCGTCCGATTCAACCGGACCAGCCAGCAGCGTTCGTATGAATGCGTCGGTGTGGCGCAATGCGCCCAAGGCCCCGGTAGCGTCGGACCCAGCCCTACGTCCTCCCCAAGCCTGACCAACGCCTAATCTCGCCGGGAAAGCCCGTGCGGATGCTCAAAGGTTCGTCAGGAGTCCGTTCCCATGCACCGTTTTATTGCGGCCTTATTGGCCGTGGCGTCATGCGCGTCGATCGCGCAGGCGCAGTCAGCCGATCCAACATCGACCAGTCCCCCGCTTACCCTTGATCAGGCGCTTTCACTTGCCGGAGCGACCGCCCCTAGCCTTGAGGCTGCCACAGCAGCCGTCCGGGCAGCAGAGGCAGGCCGCACGGTTGCCGGCTACCGCCCTAACCCGTCGATCGTCGCCGAGACCGAGAACATTGCCGGTAGCGGTCAATATCGCGGCCTTCGCAGCGCCGAGACAACAGCAGGATTGGCACTACCGATCGAGCTGGCTGGCAAACGATCGGCACGGATCGCCGTCGCGGATGCGATTGGTAATCGAGCGCGGATAGGCACGGCGTTGGCTGAGGCTGATCTACGGCTTGCCGTCACTCAGCTCTACATCGAGGCGACAGCAGCGGAGCGTCGGCTTGTGATCGCCCGTCAGCAGGCCGGTATCGCCCGCGAGGCTTCGCGTGCAGCCGGCGTCCGCGTTCAGGCGGGGCGAGCATCACCGCTCGAACAGCAGCGAGCCGATGTATTGCGGATCAACGCGGAGACGGCTGTGGAGCGCTCGCAGCGGCTTGCCGAGGTCGCGCGAAGCAATCTTGCCCGACGGATCGGCCAACCCCTCACAGGACCGTTGGACTTGGCGTGGTTCGGCCGTGTCGAGAGCTTTGGTCCAGCGCGGCCGATCGAGACCGCCGGGACGCTGGCATTGGCAGCGACACGCGCGGACGTAAAAACGGCAGAGGCCCAGGTGCGGCTTGCCAGGTCGCAGCGCATTCCCGACGTGACACTCAGCGCCAGCGCACGACGGCTTGAGGCTACGAACGACGTGGCAGCGGTGTTCGGCCTGTCGATCCCGTTTCCGCTGTTCAACAACGGCAAGGCGGCAGTGGCGCAGGCGCGGGCGCAGACCGATTCGGCGCAGGCGCTACGTCGCGCGGCCGAGCTGGATACCGCGCAGGATATCGCAAGCGCACAGGCGAACGTCGCGAATGCCGCGAC
This sequence comes from Sphingomonas sp. Leaf339, assembly GCF_001426195.1. Lineage (GTDB taxonomy): Bacteria > Pseudomonadota > Alphaproteobacteria > Sphingomonadales > Sphingomonadaceae > Sphingomonas. Next base: position 27,905 of record NZ_LMRS01000059.1, read on the forward strand.
GACCGCTCGCAACGCCAGCGGGCCGGCATTGGCATCGGCAAGCGAAGCCGCTCGGATTGCCCGGATCGGCTACCGGGAGGGCAAGTTCGGTCAGCTCGATTTGTTGGATGCCGAACGTACCCTGTCCGAAACACGAACCGCCGCGATCGATGCGCTCGCCACCTATCACGACGCCAAGGCACGCCTCGAACGGCTCGTTGCCGCAGCGCCCTCGCCCGAGGAAACCAATCAATGACGAAGACCATCATGCGGGCGCTCGCGCCTATGACCCTGGCTATCCTCCTTGCCGGATGCGGCGGGGGTGGCAGCAGCGAGGCCGGTGAGAAAGCCGGAGCCGAGAAGGCGGAAGGTGCCGAGGCCGGCGAAGCCAAGGAGGGCCCAAAGGATATTGTTACCCTGTCCGCCCAGCAGATCGCGGATGCCGGGATAGAGGTTACGCGTCCTACAGTAGGCGGCGTGGCCGGAGCGATCGAGCTATCGGCAACGATCGAGGGCGATCCTCAGGGTGTGCAGGTTGTGTCCACCTCCGTAGGCGGTCGGCTCGTTTCCCTCACCCGCAATCTCGGGCAGTCAGTCAGCCGGGGCGACCCGCTGGCTATCATCGAAAGCCGGGAAGCGGCATCACTGAAAGCGGAGGTAGAGGCTGCGCGCGCGCGTTCCGCACTCGCCCAATCGAACCTTCGCCGCGAACAGCGCCTGTTCGCCGAACGCGTTTCGCCGGAGCAGGATCTGGTCGCGGCGCGAACGGCCGCAACGGAGGCCAGCATTGCCCTTCGTCTGGCGCAGCAGCAGTTGTCAGCGACGGGCAGCGGAGGCGGCGCGCTCAACCGCATCGCGGTCCGCTCGCCGATCGCCGGCCAAGTGATCGCGCGATCGGCGACCCTCGGGCAGGCAGTCGCGGCCGATGCAGAGCTGTTCCGCGTCGCCAACCTGTCGAAGGTCACTGTCACCACATCACTCGTTCCCACGGATGCTGGTCGGGTGAAACCCGGCGTGCGTGTCGAAGTGACAGCGCCGGGGCGGCGTCAGGAGGGACGCGTCACGTTCGTGTCCCCCATTCTGGACGAGACGACCCGATTGGTGCCGGTGATCGCCACCCTCGACAACGCCGGCAGCACATGGCGCGTCGGTGAGACGGTCAACGTATCGATCCTCGTTCCTGCGACCGGGGACCGCACCGTCGCCGTACCATCGGCCGCAGTACAGATGATCGAGGACAAGTCGTTTGTGTTCGTCCGCACCGCGACAGGTTTCCGGGCAATTCCGGTGACGCTTGGCCGCACCAATGGCGGGCAAGTCACCGTAACGGCAGGCCTTACCGGCTCGGAGCGCATCGCTTCCACCAACAGCTTCACGCTTAAAGCCGAACTCGGCAAGGGTGCGGGCGGGGATGAGGACTGAGCCATGATCGGTCGCATCGTCACCCTCTCCGTCGAGAAGCGCTGGCTCGTCCTGCTTCTCACTATCGCGGCTGCATTGCTCGGGATTGGCGCGCTGCGTCAGCTTCCGATCGACGCCGTACCCGACATCACCAACAACCAGGTGCAGATCAACGTCGTTGCTCCTGCCCTCTCCCCCGATCAGATCGAGAAGCAGGTTGCGTTCACGGTCGAAACCGCGCTCGCGGGCATTCCCGGGCTTGAATATACCCGCTCGCTAAGCCGCAATGGCTTTGCCCAGATCACAGCGGTTTTCGGTGAAAAGACCGATATCTACTTTGCGCGGGCGCAGGTCGCGGAACGCCTGCGAACCGCAGAGGAAGACCTTCCCGAAGGTGTGAACCCTGAGATGGGGCCGATCGCCACGGGCCTTGGCGATATCTTCATGTGGACCGTCGAATACCGCGAGCTGGATCAGGTCCATCATCGCAACGGGGAGCCTGGCCTGCAACGCGATGCCAGCTATATCACCCCCGAGGGGGATCACCTCGTCAGCGACGCCGACAAGGCGACATATCTGCGCACCGTGCAGGATTGGATCGTCACGCCGCAGCTCAAAAGCACGGCCGGGCTTGCTGGCGTCGACTCTCTTGGTGGCTACACCAAGGAATATCTCGTTATTCCGGACATACAGCGCATGGCGGCAATGCGGCTAACGCTGCAGGATCTCACCACCGCCCTACAGCGCAGCAATACCAGCGCGGGCGCTGGCGTGGTCAACCGCAACGGCGAAGGGTTGGCGGTTCGATCTGATGGGCGTGTCCGCAACGCCGACGAGCTGGCCCGTACCGTCGTTGCCACCCGCGAGAGCGTTCCAATACTGCTCAACCAGATCGCGACCGTTCGCACCGGGCAGGCGCTACGCATGGGATCGGCATCGGAAAACGGTCATGAGGTTGTCGTCGGGACCGCAGTCATGCGGATCGGGGAGAATAGCCGCACGGTGTCGACGGGCGTTGCCGAACGGCTGACGCAGATCGGCCGCTCGTTGCCGGTCGATGTTGTCGTGAAGCCGGTTATGAACCGGACCGAGCTGGTGAACTCCACGATCGCCACGGTTGCCCGCAACCTTGCCGAGGGTGCGGTGCTAGTGATCGTCGTTCTGTTTGCGCTGCTTGGCAATTTCCGCGCGGCGCTGATCGCAGCCTGCGTCATTCCGATCACGATGCTGCTGACCAGCATTGGCATGTTGGAGGTGGGCGTTTCCGCCAATCTGATGAGCCTTGGTGCGCTCGACTTTGGTCTGATCGTGGATGGCGCGGTCATTATCGTGGAGAACGCATTACGGCGTTTGGGCGAGGCGCAGCATGGTCGCGATGACGTGCTGACGATCGAGCAACGTCTCGGGATTGTCGCGGCGTCGGCGCGAGAGATGATCCGCCCATCGGTGTACGGGCAGGCTATCATCATCCTGGTCTATGCGCCGTTGCTCACCTTCACGGGTGTCGAAGGCAAGATGTTTGAGCCGATGGCGCTCACGGTCATTATTGCGTTGGTGTTCGCCTTTATCCTGTCGCTGACCTTCATACCGGCAGCGATTGCGATCTGGCTCAGCAAGCGGGTTGAGGAAAAGGAAAGCCGCGTCGTCACGTTCCTCCGGCAGCGCTATGAGCCGGGACTCGATGCGGCAATGCGCCGGCCCACCCTCACCATCGGCGTCGCGATCGGCGCGCTGGCGCTTGCCGGTGCCGCTTTTACGACATTGGGGCAGGAGTTCTTGCCGCAGCTCGATGAGGGCAACATCCTCGTGCAGGCGGTCCGCATCCCAGGCACATCGGTCGATCAGAGCCAGGCGATGCAATTCCAGGTGGAAAAGGCCCTCGCCAAGGCCCCTGAGGTCCGCTTCGCCTTCTCTCGCACCGGTACGTCGGAAATCGCATCAGACCCGATGCCGCCTAACGCGACCGACACCTTCGTCATCCTGAAGCCTAAGAAGGAGTGGCCCGACCCCGGCCTGTCCAAAGAAGAGCTGGTGGCGCGGCTGGAAAAGCGCCTCTCCACTCTGCCCGGCAACGCCTATGAAATCACCCAGCCGATCCAGATGCGGTTCAACGAGCTGATTGCAGGCGTGCGCGGCGATATAGCGATCAAGGTATTCGGCGACGACTTTGGCGAGATGAACGCGACCGCGGATCGGATCGCCGGCATTCTGCGAAAGACGCGGGGTGCAGCAGACGTGCGGGTTGAGCAAACCGAAGGCTTGCCGATGCTCGATATCCGGCCGAACCGCACTGCCATGTCCCGCGTCGGGGTGACGGCGGGTGACGTGCAGGACACGGTTGCCGCAGCCATTGGCGGCCGACAGGCTGGCGTGATTTTTGAAGGCGATCGTCGCTTCCCGGTTGTGATCCGGATGGCGGAAAGCTCGCGCTCCGATCTGACGGCGGTTGCTCAGGTGCCGGTGCCGACTGGCAGTGGCGGCTTCGTACCGCTATCGACTGTGGCGGATATCGCCGTGGTCGATGGTCCGAACCAGATCAGCCGCGAGAACGGCAAGCGGCGCGTCGTGGTGCAGGCCAACGTGCGCGATCGGGATGTGGCCGGCGTTGTGGCTGATGCCCGGTCAGCCATCGACGCGCAGGTGAAATTGCCAGCCGGCACGTACCTCGAATGGGGTGGTCAGTTCGAGAACCTGGCATCCGCCCGTGATCGGCTCAGCGTTGTGGTGCCAATCTGCTTCGTGGTCATCATGTTCCTGCTCTACGGCGCGCTTGGCTCCGTCAGGGATGCGTTGATCGTGTTTACCGGCGTTCCGCTGGCGCTGGTCGGAGGCATCCTTGCGCTGGTGCTAAGAGGCATGCCGTTCTCTATTTCCGCGGCAGTCGGCTTCATCGCGCTATCAGGGGTCGCGGTCCTCAACGGGCTGGTCATGGTGTCGTCCATCCATGATCTGATGCGGCAAGGCATGGATCGTGCGGTAGCGGCGCATCAAGGCGCTCTGGCGCGGCTCCGGCCGGTTGCGATGACGGCACTCGTTGCGTCGCTTGGCTTCGTGCCGATGGCACTTGGTCATGGTGCTGGAGCAGAGGTGCAAAAGCCGCTGGCGACCGTCGTCATTGGTGGCCTGATATCCGCAACCTTGCTCACCTTGTTCGTGCTTCCGACGCTCTACGCTCGCTTCGGACGGCGCGAGCTGCCAGCCCCGTCAGGGGGACACATCGAACTGCCGCCTTTGGCTCATGACAGCGTGAGGGCCTAAGCTATGCAGGCCGTTGCCTTCACGCTCATTCCCGTCGTTGCCGTACTGATCGGCTCGCTATTCGCGGTATCGAGACGGCCAAGCGATGCCTTCGTAAGCGCCATGCAGCACTTGGCGGCAGGAGTCGTGTTCGCCGCAGCGGCTGCCGAGATCCTGCCGCAGGTGATGCACGAAGGCTCGCCGATCGCGACATTCACAGGCGGCGCGCTAGGCATCCTCGTGATGCTGTCGCTCAAAGCCCTTGAGGGTCGCGCCAGTGGACCGATCGCGATGCTCGGGGCCGTTGCAGTCGATATCCTGATCGACGGGCTTGTTCTCGGGCTGGCGTTCGTCGCTGGCGGGAAGGCCGGCGTGTTGCTGACGATCGCGTTGACGCTGGAGGTGCTGTTTCTCGGACTGACCGTGACGACCGAGTTGGGTGAGACGATCAAGTCCAAGACACGTATCATCGGGATTACGATGGGGATCGCCTTGTTGCTGCCGATCGGTGCGGCGATAGCGACTCCCGTTGCGACGTTTCCGCCCGTCGTCATCGCCGGGTTTCTCAGTTTCGGTCTAATGGCGCTGCTCTACCTCGTGACGGAGGAGCTATTGGTCGAGGCGCACGAGAAGCCTGACACCCCGCTTATCAGCGCGATGTTCTTCATCGGGTTTCTGGGATTGCTCCTGATTGAGGAGGTATTGGGCTGACCGCTCGACGTGGAACGTCCTGGACCGATGATGATGACGCCGAGCTTCGTCGGCGTATCGAGGCCAGGCAGACGCTGGCGGTAATTGCGCGCGAGATGGGACGAACGATGGATGCGGTTCGGGGGAGAGCCTCAACCTTGCGGGTAACTCTTCGCTCGTCGCAGCGACCGTGGCGGGACGGCGTGCCGCGCCGAATAGACGTAGACTAGAAAATAGGGGCGGTTGCCCGCCCCTATCCATCCTTTAGCCGTGCTTCATGCCGCCCTTGGCATGATCGCAGCAGTCAGCAGCCTTGGCTTTTGCGCCATCCTTGCAGCAGTCCGCACCGTCCTTGCAGCACGCCATGTCGGCGCAGCAATTGGCGACAGCGGCGAATGCGCCAGTCGACAGGGTGAGGGCGAAAGCAGCGCTGATGAGCTTGAACTTGGTCATGATATTCTCCGAAATTTACGTGTGATGGTGTTCAATTTCACACGGTTTGCGGAGGGGGTGTGGCCGGAGCGTATGCCATGCCTAAAAGGCCCGTCTGTGGAGCCGGCCATGGCGATAGACGGGAGGACGGAACCAGCTCGATATGTTCGACGGTTTCGCCGGCAACTGCAACGCACGGTATGGCGCAGGCCGACGCAGGCGCCTTTTTGACGGGAGCGCCTGCTGATTTGCTGGCGCAGTCCATCATCGCGGACGCAGCCGGAGGCGCGGCCATCGCCATCGTCTCGCAGAGCGGACCAAGCCGGACCAGTAACATCACTGCCAGGACGAAAAACGCCATGGAATGCAATATCTTGGAGAGTGGGCGAGCCCGGCGTTTCATTGCATGCATCTAGAAGCACACTTCGTGATGCACAATGTCGCAGGAGCGGTTTGCCACACTAAGCGGACTTTACTCGCCTTTCCGATACGTTGGTGAGGTTGCGATGCTCGAAAGGTCCGTGGCGCTATCAATCGGCACGCCTGCCTCCTTTCGTTCGGAATAGCGATCGACCAGTTGTGCGGTGTGCGGGCGTAGCAGGATCGTGAAGCGTACCAATTCCTCCATCACGTCCACGATCCGATCATAGTAGGCCGAAGGCTTCATTCGATCGCTTTCGTCGAACTCGGCAAACGCCTTCGCGACGCTGGATTGGTTGGGGATCGTCACCATCCGCATCCAACGGCCAAGGACGCGCAGCGTGTTCACGCTGTTGAACGACTGCGATCCGGCCGACACCTGCATGACGGCGAGCGTGCGGCCCTGCGTTGGGCGCATCCCCCCCATCGACAGCGGCAGGTGATCGACTTGCAGCTTCATGATCCCGGTAATCTGGCCGTGCCGCTCGGGGCTGCACCACACATGCCCTTCCGACCACATCGACAGTTCGCGCAGTTCGTGGACGGCCGGGTGATCGTCCCCCGTCACTTGGTCGGGTAGCGGCAGGGTCGAAGGATCGAAGATCCGCGTTTCGCAGCCGAAGAATTGCAGCAGGCGAGCAGCTTCTTCCACACACAGTCGCGAGAACGACCGCTCCCGCAGGGAGCCGTAGAGCAGCAAGATGCGCGGAGGCGGATCACCAGCGCCCAGCCCAAGGGCAGGACGATCGAGCGCATAGCGCCGATCGAGCGCGGGCAGATTATCAGGATCGGAAAGAATACGGAGCGGCATCAGGCGGTCCTTGGGCCAAGCAGAATGATGCAGGTGCCGATCAGGCACAGTGCGGCTCCGCCCGCGTCCCAGCGATCGGGCCTCACCCCTTCGACAGCCCACAGCCAGACCAGCGATGCGCAGATATAGACGCCGCCATAGGCAGCATAGGCCCTCCCCGCTGCATCGCTATCCACACGTGTCAGCAGCCAGGCGAACAGCATTAGCGAGACCACGCCCGGAGCCAGCCACAGGGGCGATTTGTCCAGCCGCAACCATGCCCAAAAGGCAAAGCAGCCCGCGATTTCCGCAAGCGACGCGGCAAGGTAGACGAGTGCCGTCATACCATGCTGATCCTGATCGCGAGTGCCGCGAGCGTTACCAGCAGCACCGGGATCGTCAGTGTCGCGCCAACCTTGAAGTAATAGCCCCAGCCGATCCGGATGCCCTTTTGCCCGAGGACATGCAGCCAGAGCAGCGTCGCGAGTGAGCCGATCGGCGTGATCTTCGGACCGAGGTCGCAGCCGATCACGTTGGCGTAGATCATCGCTTCCTTGATCGCGCCTGTGGCGTGCGTCGCGTCGATCGACAGCCCCCCCACCAGAACGGTCGGCATGTTGTTCATCACTGATGACAGCAGCGCGGCAATGATCCCGGTCCCGAACGCCGCACCCCACACGCCGCCTTGCGCGGTGCGATCGAGCAGGCTGGCAAGGTGGTCAGTCAGTCCAGCATTCCGCAGGCCGTAAACGACCAGGTACATGCCGAGCGAGAAGATCACGACCTGCCACGGAGCGCCGGCCAGCACCTTGCGGGTCTGGATAACGTGTCCGCGCGCGGCGATGACGAGCAGGAGGACCGCACCGGTAGCGGCCACGGCGCTGACCGGCACGCCGATCGGTTCGAGCAGGAAGAAGCCGGCGAGCAGCAGGGCGAGAACGACCCAGCCCGCCTTGAACGTGGCAGGATCGCGGATCGCGTCAGCGGGCGCGCGGAGCTGAGCCACATCATAGCTGCCCGGTATGTCGCGCCGGAAGAACAGCAACAGCGCGACCAACGTCGCGGCGATCGACGCCAGATCGACCGGCACCATTACCGAGGCATAATCGGCAAAGCCGATCCGGAAGAAGTCGGCCGACACGATGTTGACGAGGTTGGAAACGATCAGCGGCAGGCTGGCGGTATCGGCAATGAACCCCGCCGCCATGACGAACGCCAGCGTCGCCTTGTCCTTGTATCCCAAGGCGCGCAGCATCGCGATGACGATCGGCGTCAGGATCAGGGCCGCGCCATCGTTGGCGAACAGTGCCGACACCGCCGCGCCGAGCAGCACGATCAGCACGAACAGCCGGCGACCATGCCCCCCGCCCCAGCGCGCGACATGGAGCGCCGCCCATTCGAAGAACCCGGCTTCATCGAGCAACAGGCTGACGATGATGATCGCGACGAACGTCGCGGTCGCATTCCAGACGATGCCCCACACCACCGGCACATCGGAGAGCGAGACGACGCCGACGAGCAGCGCAACGGTTGCACCGCCCAGCGCGCTCCACCCGATGCCGAGGCCCTTGGGTTGCCAGATGACGAGCGCAATCGTGACGACGAAGATAGCAAGCGCGAGCAGCATCAGGCGATGCGCTGACCCGAGGCGTCCACGACCTTTTCGCCGTCTTCCTTGGCAAACGCCCCCTGTTGCGGCTCGGGCAGCAGATCAAGGACCGCTTCGGACGGTCGGCACAGCTTCACGCCGACCGGAGAGACAACCAGCGGCCGGTTGATGAGGACCGGATGCGCCATCATAGCGTCCACCAGCACGTCGTCGGACAGCGACGTGTCGCCCAAGCCTAGCTCCGCATAGGGCGTGCCTTTCTCACGCAGCAGATCGCGGGGCGTGATCCCGGCGCGATCGATCAGCTCGACCAGCAGCGCGCGCGAGGGCGGCGTCTTCAGATATTCGACTATATGCGGCTCGATGCCGGCATTCCGGATCATCGCCAGCGTGTTGCGCGACGTGCCGCACTCGGGGTTGAGATAGATCACGATATCGACGGCCACGGGGCGTCCTTTCAGCAGCAGGGGGTGAGTTCGGCCAGCAGTGGCGCGCACAGTTCGGGCGAGCCGGCGCAGCAGTCTTTGACGAGGAACAGGGTCAGTGCTCGCAGTCCGCCCAGATCTGCGCGGTAGACGATGGAGCGGCTATGCCGTTCAGAGCGGACCAAGCCCGCACGCGCGAGGATGCCAAGGTGCGCCGACATCGTGTTTTGCGGCACATCGAGCTGCCGAGCAATATCGCCCGCAGCGACGCCGTCTGGCTCGTGCTGAACCAGTAGGCGGAACACGTCGAGCCGTGTTCCTTGCGCTAGTGCGCTAAGCGCAGCGATCGCGGTGTTGCTTTCCATATATCCAGCATAGACGATATAATAAATTAAGCTAGAGCCGGGTGCGACACTTGGCTCCCCTCCCCTGCTTTCCCGCGACATTGATCGAATTTTTGCTAGTGCTTTTTAGGTATACCCTCTGCGTTCCTACTCTGGCCGGTCCGATTTCCGCCAAAAAGGGACATTAAGAATTTAGCTCGGATCGGCCCTTTGGTCCGCCTGGAGTCCTAACCAAGGAGGACCAAACGGCACCCTACCAAACGGCACCGATGAAGCTTCATTGAGGGTTGAAGCTCTTCCTTCTGTCGGCTCGCAAGGCAGTGTCGGCGCGTTGCAGTTCACTGCTGGCGACCGTCCCACAAACGATGGTATTTCGGGATTATGGAAGGAGATCGGTTAGCCTGTTCCACCTGAGACATCGGGAGCCGCCTTGGGGTCGGGATCCTGTGCCTTGCCTGTCGCGGGTGCCGCCTTCTGGCTCGGCATAGCGATGAGATAGGCGACGATCGCGTTGACGTCCTTCTCGGCCACCGGAGCCTTGTACACTTCACGCATCTTGGTGACGGTCGCCTTCCACTGATCCGCCGATAGCGCAGGCTGGGTCAGCGCCATGCTGGCCGAGTGGCACGAAGTGCAGTTGGCGTTGATGACGTCGGCGTGCGGACCATCGGGGTAGGTAACGTCATCGACCGGCAGGTCGACGCTGGTCGAGGCGAGCGAAAAGCCGCGGGCTGAGACGCTGGTGGGCGGTGCCGGCTCGGATGTCTCGGAGATCGGGGCAGGCGCCTTGCGGCTGCTCGGCGCCCCGATCGAGACGAGGATAATGCCGGTCAGGCCGATCAGGCCAGCGGCCATGATGCCGGAAGACGGGGTCTTCATGCTACTCGCTCCTCAGGCCGCGATGATGGTGGTGGTTTCGATGTTGCCGCGCATGAACCCGCCGGGGTTCCAGATCGGCTTCATCGGCTGAGCGACACCGTTGGCGTTCCAGCAGCGCACCATGATGGGGTTGGGACCGCGCCTAAGCGGCACGCGACCATCCCACCGACGGAAGCTGTACCTGCCCTCGTCCACACCGAGCGTCGTCTTGTACCAAGTGCGCCCACCATCCGACGAGACATCGACCTTGGCGACGCCGCAATCGCCGCCCATCGCGATGCCGCCGACCGGGATCGACGCCTCATAGGCGATCGCCTGGCCATCGGGCAGGCTGGTCATCCAGCTGCGCGGGATCATGCGATTGATCGGCACGGTCGGGAAGTCCTTGGCACCGGGCGCGACATTCGCGCCGGGTGTCGCCGGTATCTTGTAGGCCTTGGCCATCCAATACTGGTCGTCAAGGCCGGGCAGTACCTCGATCGCGTTCAGCATCTTGACCCAGTAGGTCGAATACCAGCCCGGGACGATCAGCCGGCAGGGAAAGCCGTTGAGGAGCGGCAGCTGCTCGCCGTTCATGCCGAAGGCGATCATCACTTCGCCGTCGCGGGCATGGTCGATGTCGAGCGCCTTCTCGAAGTCAGGGGCGTCCGCCACAACCGGCTGATCGAGCGCGCCAAAGCGCACCTGTACCGCGCCTGCCTTGACCCCCGCGAGGTCCAGCACGTCGCGCAGGCGCACGCCGAGCCATTTGGCATTGCCCATCGCGCCGTTGCCCCATTGCGCGCCGGCGACCCGGGGCTGGAACAGCCCACGGCTGTTGCCCGAACACTGGTTGACCGCCGCCATCTCGACCCGCGGCAGGCGCAGCAGTTGGGCGAGGCTAATCGACAGCGGTCGGTTGACGTGGCCGAAGACGTTGAGGCGGAAGCTCTCGACGTCGATCGAGGTTGGAATGTCGGCCCAGTGCCAGCGAACGAAGAACTGGTCGTTGGGCGTGAACACCGACTTGTCGAACACGTCCATCGGCGTCTCCAACAGCGGAGGATGGATGCGTTGGAGGATCATGCTGCCCTTGCCAGGAAAGGCGCTGGTCATCGGCCGCTCGGCATTGCCGCCAGGCAGCTTCAGGTCGACGAGCTGCTGCGCCAGCGCAGGTGCTGCGGCAAGGCCGGCGGTGCCGAGCGCCGTACGCCTGAGAAAGCGGCGACGGCTGGTTTCACTCGCCAGCGCGGCGTCAAAATTGTCCATGACAAGGCTCTCCTGTGGCCAGCCACGCTGGCGGTTCGAAGCGGCGTTCTGCAAGTGATCGGACCGATTGATCCGATCATCAGGGTGGATCAGTTCGGGGTAGCGATGCAGGGCGAGACGAACAGGTTGCCGCGCCATGCTCCGGCGAGTGTCTTGGCACCGACCAGGAGCCACATCGCCGCGAGCGCGACCGTCAGCACTGTGCCGACAATACCGAAGAAGCCTAGGTTCAGCGTCGTACCGAGGCGGAAGGTGGCGACGGTGTAGACGCCGAGCGGGAAGGTATAGCCCCACCAGCCAAGGTTGAATGGGACGCCGGCGCGCCAGTAGCGGATGGTGATGAGCGTCGCGAGCGCCAGCCACCACAGGCCGAAACCCCACAGGCAGAGCCCGGCGACGACGCCGATCCCTTGCGCGACGGCACCGACACCGGCCAGCCCGTGCGCAGCGAGGATCGCCGGCGCATCCGCCCCGAGCACCAGCATACCCAGCGCCCCAGTGCCGATCGGCCCCAGCGCCAGCCAGGAGGATGCTGCCATGCTCTCGTGCGGAAGCTTGTGGAGCGCCATGCGCAGGATCAGGATGGCGAGGATGCCGAACGCGACCGGCACCGAATAGGCCCACAGCACATAGGAAGTCGCGAGCGTCACGATTTGCGCGTGGGGATCGGCCAAATGCGGTGCGAGTAGCCCGCCGCTGGCACCCGCCACTTCGGCTGCGACGACCGGCAGCAGCCACACCGCGGTCATGCCGTCCAGGCTGTGCTCGTGGCGGGTAAACATCAGGTAGGGGATCAACACGCCGCAGGCGAGCGACATGGCGACGTCGATCCACCACAGGACGTGTGCGACCGGCACGATGCCGTTACCGAACCGCGCGATCCCGAAGGCGAGGCATCCGTTGATGATCGTCGCCAAGCCCATCGGGATGGTCCCGATGAACATCGACACGGTGTTGTGGCCGAAGATGCGCCGTGCCTCATGCCCGAACATCGCCCAGCGCGCGCCATAGAGACCGGCGAACAGGATGAAGAGCGCGATGTTGAAGAACCACAACACCTCGCCAATCGGTTTGAGCGCGGGGCCGATGCCGGGCACCTGCGGCAGCGCGAGAGCGAGGATGCCGGTGCCCATGGTCGCGGCGAACCAGTTGGGTGTGAACTGGCGGATCATCTCGCGCGGGTGATCGAGCCTGCTTAGCGGCTTGAGGCCGGTCAGGGCCGAAGGTGCGTCGGCAGTCATGCGACTTGCTCCTTGATGAGGTCCGTCAGCGCGTCGGCCGCGCGGGTGCGATAGCGTTCCTTGTGGCGCAGCGCGTGGAAGGCGCGATCGGGTAACTCAAGCGCCAGCTCGACCAGATCGCCGGCCTCGAGCACGCGTGCGACGACCAATCGCGACAACACAGCGACGCCGGCACCGGCCTCGACCGCGGTACGCACCGCCTCGTTGGACGGCAGCGTCATCGCTACCGTCAGCTGGGCCGGATCAAACCCGCGCGTTCGCAGCACGTCCTCGAAGGTCGAGCGCGTGCCCGAACCCTGCTCGCGGACGATCCAGCGTGCAGCGCGAAGCCAGTCCTCGTCGACACGCTCGGCGTCCCTGCGTCCGACCAGCACCATCGGATCGCGTCCGACTTCCCAATGCGCCAGCGCTGGTTCGTCCACTTCGCCTTCAACGAAACCGAGTTCCGCCGCTCCGCTAAGGACCTGCGCTGCCGCGCCTTCGGTGTTGTCGATCGCCAGCTCGACCGCGATCTGCGGGTGGCGCTCGTGGAAGGCGGCAAGCCTTGCGGGCAACCAGTAGCTTGCGATCGTCTGGCTGGCGACGATCCGCAACGAACCACGGGCAAGCCCGGCATAGTCCGCCAGCATCGTCTCGGCATGCGCTGCCCGCCCCAGCACCGCGCGCGCTTCCTCCAGAAAGCCGCGGCCCGCTTCGGTCAGCTGGATGCCACGCCCGACGCGGTGAAACAGAGGAACCCCGTAGCGCGCTTCGAGGGCCGCGACCGCGCCGGAGGCAGCGGACTGCGTGACGTTCAGCACCTCTGCTGCCTTGGTGACGTGTTCGCGCTCGGCGACACCGACGAAGATTCTGAGCTGCTCCAGGGTCATGCAGCTTGTATCGCGCAAACTGATCGATACGACCAACCGTTCGATCTGTTTGTTCCAATCTGGATATCGGAACGATCGGTAATCCTTCGTCTGCGATAGTCTTGAAGGCTTGAAGCGATCCGCGCGCTTGCGGCGTTGGTTCGTCCATGACTGATATGATCGAGCGCAAATCCGATCCCTACAACGCCGAGCCGACGCCCGGCGCGCTGATCGAGCGGTTCCTGACGCCGCAGGCGCTGTTCTACGTGCGCAGCCATGGTGCAGTGCCCGATCTGCCTGCCGATCACCGGATCGAAGTGAGCGGGACGGGCATGGCGAGCCGCTCCTTCTCGGTGGAGGAACTGAAAAGCGCGTTGGCCACGCGGACGGTGACGGCAGTTCTCCAGTGCGCCGGCAACCGGCGCACGGATCTTCAGCAGGTCGCCAGGACGTCCGGCGACCCCTGGGACGTGGGCGCGATCGGCAATGCGGAATGGACCGGCGTACGACTGTCCGACGTACTGGATGCCGTCGGTGCGCCGAATGCGTCCGACCTGTTCGTGGCGTTCACCGGCGCGGACGAGGTGGACGTCGAAGGCGAGGAAGCATTGTTCGGGGTCTCGATCGCCATGGACAAGGCGCGGCAACCCGACGTCCTTATTGCCTGGGCGATGAACGGCGAGCCGCTGACGCCCGAACACGGCGCACCGCTCCGCATGGTGGTGCCGGGCTATGCCGGGGTGCGGAGCGCCAAATGGCTGACACGGATCGAGGTGCGCGAGACGCCATCCGACGCACCGATCCAGGCGCACGACTACAAGCTCTTTCCTGCCGATGTGACGAGCGACACCGTCGACTGGAGCCAGGGTCTGACCATCAATGCCATGCCGCTCAACGCCGCGATCTGCGTGCCCGGCTCTGGCGAAAGCCTGCCGGCCGGGGAGGTGCGGATCGAGGGCTATGCCATCGCCTATGATCGCCGCGTCTCTCGGGTCGAAGTGTCGGTAAACGGTGGTCGCGACTGGCAACAGGCGACGTTCACCGATGATCCGGAGGCGCACTGGGGTTGGCGGCGCTGGACCCTCGACGCCACGCTCGCCAAGGGGCGCCAGCACCTTGTCGTGCGCGCCTTCGACGAGACTGGACAGGGTCAGCCCGAGGGGCCGGATACGGTGTGGAACTTCGCCGGCTATCTGTGCACCGCCTGGCATCATGTGCACGTGCTGGTCGAATGATCGAAGCATCAGCGGCATCGGACCTCGGCTTCTGGATCGATGCGATCGGGCGGCTGGTGGTGGCGACCGCGGCTGGGATGGTGCTCGGCTGGGAACGCTCGCGCGAGAACCGGCAGATCATGGGATTGCGAACGCTGGGTCTGGTCGGTCTGGCGAGCTGCATCGCCGTGCAGGCGATCGTGCACAGTGGCTTGCCGAACGTAAACGCCGATGCCGCAGGACGGGCGATGCAGGGCATTCTGTCCGGCGTCGGCTTCATCGGTGCCGGCGCGGTGCTGCGGGTCGGCCAGGGTCAGGAAGTGCATGGATTGGCGACCGCCGCGTGCATCTGGGTCACGGCCACGATCGGCGCGGCAGCAGGGTTGGCGGTGTGGCCGCTCATCATCGGCGGGTTGAGCCTTGCGATGCTCGTACTGTTCGCGGGCGCTCCGCTCGAACGTCGCATTCGCGAGCGGGCCAGGCTGACTCCGGCAGAGGCCGACCGGAAGGATGCCGAGCGCAAGCCGTGATCCCGCTGGTCCGCCCAGTGCCTGTCGGCGCTAAGAAGCGGCCAGGCGCTATCAGGAGACAAGCCCCGCATCGGCCTGGCGCCGGACCTCATCGGCGATCGGATGCAGCTCGGCAGCGGGTCGCTCGCCCACTACACTATAGCCGATCCCGTCGACAGCCCATGTGACCCGGCCCATGGTCCCGCTGGACGTGCTGGTCATGCTTGCGCTCTTGTCGATTTGCATAGGCCTCGTCAGCACCGCGAGCTTGGACGCTTGCGGTCCATCGTAGAGGAGAAGAGCCGCAGGGCCGTGGGGCGTCGCGACCAATCGCCCCCCGCCATAGCGGTAACCGGCTGTGCTGAGGTCCGGGATGGTCACGCGCTCACCCAATCGGGCGGAGGTCCACCGGATCAGCATGGCGCGCTGGTCGGGGCCGATTTCCGCCGGTCGTATCCGGTCGGCGGCATAGACACGGAAATTGTCACTCGCCTCGTTGGCCAGCGCCGCGATGCCCGCGCGGGGTTCGCCGCTCCAACGCGCACTCGACCAGCCCCCGCCAAACCCGACCGCCAGCAGAAGCGACGCGGCGATGGCGAGTTGCCAACGCGGTTGGCGTTGCCGTCCCCTGATGGCTGCGACGCGCATCGTCGCCGGGATAGGTTCATCCGCGATTGGAGCGAAAAGCGATGCAAGGGCTCGCGCCTGCTCCGCCTGCTCCCGCAAACGGGCATGCACGTCCGGCTGGCCTTCAAGGTAAGCGTCGACCAGACGCTGCCGCTCGGGCGACAGCCTGCCATCGATCCACGCGGCCAGATCGTCCTCTCCGATCGGGCTGGTCATCGAATACTCCTTAATCGTGGCCGTTCACCCTCCCGGAGGAGCGTCGCCAGACGGTCGCGCCCCCGCGATATGCGCGACATCACCGTTCCCAGCGGCACACCGACGACGGCAGCGACTTCCCCATATGACAGACCTTCGACGGAAATGAGGAGCAGCACCGTCCGCTGCTCCTCGGGCAACGCATCAAGTGCGCGCAACAGGTCTCGGTGGTGCAGGCCTGCGTCCTGATCGGCCGGGCGACCGAGCGCAACGTCGTCCACGAGGTGGAGCGGAACCGCCGTACCTCGCCGGACATGCTGCCGCTTATGATCGACCAACAGATTATGCAGGATTGCATAGACCCAGGGGCGAACCTCCGTCCCGCGTCGTTGCCGCCAGCGCCCGACCGCGCGCTCAAGGCAATCCTGCACCAGGTCATCCGCCATCGCCTGATCGCGCAACCACGACCGGGCATAACGGCGCAGACCGGGGACCAGGGGCTCGATCGCGGCGGCAAGCGGGTCCATCTCAGTCGCGCTGCACCTGCACGATGCGGCCCGGTGCGCCATTCACTACCTCGGCGACCGCCAGAAAGCGCCGGGGGGCCGCTGCACTGCCCTGAACGATCTGCCGGATCGGACCCGATGCGTTGACGATCGCCGCACCTGCCGGATTGCTCATGAAGTTCGCAAGCGGCTCTACCGCACCGCTGCCGTCCGCGTTGGCGGTGAGCACGAGCATGTAAGGCTTCTTGGGCTGCAAACCGGTAACGGCACTCTGCACGACCTGAATGATGCCCTGGTCGAAGAGGGTAATGCTGCTTGCCGCACCATTGCCGCCAACCGGCCCCATGTTCAGATGCACCGCCTTGCCTGCCGTACCGAGCGGTTGGAGATTGTCGGTGCCGGGGCCTGTCGGAACAGCGTTCGGCACATAGGCGATCGCCTGCGGTGCCTGTCCGACCGGCACGGTGGCAACGACCTTGTTGCCGGCGGTGTCGATCGCGGCAAGTTCATCGGCATTCTCCAGCCCGACATAGATGCGCCGGCCGTCGCCCGATGGCCAGACGCCGTGCGGCATCTTGCCGACCGGGATGGTGGCGACAAGCGCGAAGTCGGACGTGCGGAACACCTTCACCGCGTTTTCCCCGCCCACCGTGACATAGGCGAACTGTCCCTTGACCGTGCGGGCAAAGTTGACGTGATTGGTGATCGGTCCGGTATCCAGCACCTTGAGGATCGCGAAAGGCGGCTTGGCATCGAATGCGACCGTCTTGCCGATGTCCTTCAGCGTGAACCACACCTGCTTGCCGTCCGGCGTCGCGGCGATGTTGGGACAGAACGGACTCGGCTGCGCCACCTGTCCGACCTGCGCGTGGGTCGAGACATCGAACACGGCCAGCACCGGATTGAACGAGGAACAGACATAGCCGTATCGGCCATCGGGAGAGAAGATCGTCATGCCCGGACCACCGGGCGTCTTGATGCGACCGGTCTCCTTGTACGTCTTGGGGTCGAGCACGGCGATGTAATCCTCGCCGCGTACCGTAACCCACACCTCCTTGCCGTCCGGCGTGAAGAACGCCTCATGCGGACTGCGCCCGACATAGGTCGTGTGCTTGACGGTGTTGGTGGCGGTGTCGATCCACGACACGGCGTTGGATCCGATCGACACGACCGCCAGTGTTTTCCCGTCCGGCGAGAAGCCGAGGCCGTGAACCAGCACCTGCCCCTTGTAGAGCGGGGAAAAATTCATCGGCTGCGGATCGCCGAGCTTGATGACGCCGAGCAACCTGTTGTCGGCCGGGTCCGTTACCGACACCGTGTTGGAGAATTGTTCGGATGCATAGACGCGGTCGCGGTGGCTGACAGGCACGTCCTTGGCGTTCCACGGCGCCTGCTGAGCCATGGCAATGCCCGGTGCGGCGCTCATCAGCAAGGCGGCCGAGAGCAGGAAGGTCCGGATCATGTCAGTGCTCCATATGGCTGTGGTGGTCGCCGCCCTGCGTCGGGGCTGGCGTCGAAGGGGGTAGCGGCTGACCGATCGCCAACTTCATGGCGGCGATCTCCTGCTGCTGATCGATGATGATCTCCTGCGCAATGCGCTTGAGCTGCTCGTTATGGCCGTAGCGCAGCTCTGCCACCGCCATATCAATGGCGCCCTGGTGATGCGGAAGCATCATCGCGACGAAGTCGCGGTCGACGTCGCCGGACGGCTTGACCATCATGCCCGCCATCATCCGGTCCATCGCGGCAGATACCATGCTGGCGTAGTCATCGGCGGGGGCGGCCGCGACTGCGCCGGTGAGCATGGCCGAAGCAGTCAGACCCAGCATCCAATTTCGTCTACGCATAAGCCTCCGGCGCATCAGTCTCGAAAGCGTAGACGACGCCCGTCGGGGTTTATTCCATGGGTGAGCCAATTATTGATCCTCAGCAAACAATGGTCTCATCGTGACCCTGCCGTTGGTTGACCAGGTCGCCGTCGGACAGCATATGGTCGGGCACGGCGATGGATTTCCGCCGGGCCATTCGGCCGAACCGCCCTCGCAAGGGCCGATGATTCCTACCAGGCGCCGCAAGGCAGCAAGGAGGAATCGTGCGCGCGACATTTCGCAATCTCTACGACCAGTTCAACATGGCAGCGTTCATTCGCGATCGCCGCACCCATGCCATGTCGGTGCTGCGGTGGGCTTTGATCCTGGTCCCGATGGCCGCAACGGTGGGAACGCTCTGCGCGGCCTTCTTGTGGAGCCTCGATGCCGTCACCCGGCTTCGCTTTGCCTTTCCCTGGCTGCTTTACCTGCTGCCGATCGGCGGGTTCATGGTCGGACTGCTCTACCATCTGACAGGGCGCTCGGTCGAAGGCGGTAACAACCTCATCGTCGAGCAAATCCATGAACCGGGGGGCGGCGTGCCGCTGCGCATGGCCCCGCTCATCTTCTTCGGCACGGTCGTGACACATCTGTTTGGTGGATCGGCGGGACGCGAAGGCACCGCCGTGCAACTGGGCGGCAGTCTTTCCGGCGGGTTCGGGCGCGCCCTCAAGCTGGATACGCAAGCAACGCGCATCCTGCTGATGACCGGGATCGCGGCAGGGTTCGGCGCAGTGTTCGGGACGCCGATTGCGGGAGCGGTCTTCGCGCTGGAGGTGCTGGCGATTGGCCGGGTCGAGTATCGCGCGCTGGTGCCGTGCCTAGTCGCGGCACTGGTCGGCGACTGGACCTGTCTTGCCTGGGGCATTCACCACGGTATCTACCATGTCGATGCGACAGTGCCGGTCGACGCTCTAATCGTCATCAAGGCTGGCGTCGCGGGCGTCGTATTCGGGTTGGTCGGACTAGCTTTTGCGGAGGCCAATCATGCGCTTGGCGGATGGCTGAAGCGCATGGTGCCTTATAGCCCACTACGACCCGTCATCGGTGGCGTGACCGTGATCGCACTGGTCTGGCTGTTCGGAACGCGCGACTATCTCGGCCTTGGCACGCTCGCCCCGTCATCGGACGGCCTGACCATCGCCAGCTTCTTTGGTCCCGACACCCATCCATGGAGCTGGGCGCTGAAGCTGCTTTTCACCGTCGTCACCCTAAGTGCCGGCTTCAAAGGCGGGGAGGTGACTCCGCTGTTCTTCATCGGCGCGGCGCTCGGCAATGCGCTCGCGCCCATATTTGGAGTGCCGACGGGGGTGTTCGCGGCGATCGGCTTCGTCGCGCTGTTCGCGGGTGCAGCCAACACGCCGCTTGCCTGCACCTTCATGGGGATCGAATTGTTCGGGGCGGCCTATGCTGTGCCGATCGCGGTCGCATGCTTCGTCGCCTACCTTTGCTCGGGTCATAACGGCATTTATCTGTCGCAGCGCGTCGCAGTCCCCAAGGTCCCTGCTGCGCACCTCACACCCGGTGCGACCCTGCGTGATGCCCGCACGCACCGTGCTTCCCGCCGACGCTCGCGCGTCTGATCCTGCTTCCTATCGAAAGGCCCATTATGCCTGATCGTTTCACCGTCCAGCACCGCGAGGTTGGAATGCTGCGCATCTATTGAAGCCGTCTGACAAGGTCGGCCCACGTCGCTTCTGGGGTGCGAAACCTTTCTATCGCGACTGATCCGCACCGCGAAGGCGGACGGCATCATCAACGCCGTCGCGCAGAACATGCATTACGGCTTCAGCAATCGCGGCCCGGCGGCATTCAACCGTTCCGATCCTGAAAGCTGACTGGCAGGAAAGTCCCAAATGTCGGTCACCACGGTCCGCGCCGGAAGCAAAGTGAACAAATGGCCGCTTCCGGGAAAGCGCTCGGTCTAGCTGAACGGCGGGAACTGGGTCGGAAGCCGCCCGGCAGCTTTCGCCGAAACGCCGCCCAACAGCGGACAGGCGATTTTTGCACCAGAATGCAGACCTTCCGCTTCCAGAGGATCGACAGGTGGTTGCCCCCTCCCCTTCCCCGCCAAGTTCTAGCGGATCGTCACGACTTTGACCTCGACTGCATCCGCGATCTTCTTCCAGTTCTGGTCGCTGGTCCAAGCAGGCAACCCATCCCGTCGGGCAAGCGCCAGGCAAAAGCGATCACCAAGGCTGAGGCCCGCCTCGGCAGTCACGGCGCGCAGCCGCCCGGCAATTTGCGCCAAAGCCTTGTCGGCCGGCACTACCGTCAGTGGCAGCGGATCAAGCATGGCATCAACTTCTCGCTCGGGCATTCCGGTATGGATGAAGTGGGTCACCACCTCGGCGTAGTTCACGCTGCTCACTCGCGCACCGGCGATACCGGCTGCAACCTTGGCGGACCCCTTTTCACCCTTGATCATCGCAATGAGAGCCGAGGCGTCGAGAACCACGCTCATTCGCCGCTGTCCTCACGACGCCGTTGTAGGAATGCGTCCACCGAGGCGTCGGGATTACCGCCGGTGTATTGCGCGGCCAGCGCCTGCGCCCTTGCCACCGCCTGGCTGGCGGTTCGCAGAACAACGCCATCTTCGGTTTCGTCGAGATATACCGCACCGCCACCCGTCAGGCCCAACCGTTTGCGAACGTCAGCAGGCAGGCTCATGCGCCCGTTTGGCGTTATGTTGATCTGTAGCGTCATAACAGCCTCTTTACCTCTAATGAGCATTGTCATTATCTTTTGGGCATATACCGGTCTAGCAGCAATCGGCCTTGCGTATACCAGCAAGGCTCGGTTGTGCCACACTGTTCGGATTCTGGTCCGCCGACGTGAAGCTGCCCAACGTGTATAATCTCCGGTCCTGTTAACGTATACCTCTCGGGGACTGGCCGCATTTGGTGCTTTATAGGCGCTTCGATCACTTAAAAAGGACCGGGATAATAAGCACCACGTATTGAAGACTAAATTATGTTCATACGTGCAGGATTTCTATTCGACGTTCCATAGGGCGCTGTGGGGCCAGACCGTCTCACCGATTAGTACCAACCCAACAATTGCAATGCTATAAATTGATGGCAAATGGGGATGCGTACTAAGTTTAAGACAGAAAACGTCGGCCTTTCTGCGCCCTGCGCTACGTACCGACTGATAGGCCAGCGCTCGGAGAAACAGATTCTCCGTGTTTGAATTCTTCCTACATCTTTGAGATTGTGCTACTTTGACGGACGCTACAGCCGGGTTATTTGCAAAACAGGCACTAGTGTGTTATTATAGTATTACGCAGTGGGTATCACTGCGATTCCCCTTCAGGAGATTACTATGCCACACCCCGCCCGGGTGCTGGAGCATGGTGACGTGCGCCGGATCCTCCGTCACGTCGCCACGCGTCGGCATGCCCATCGTGATCGCGTCCTGGTCCTGTTGAGCTTCAAGGCAGGCTTACGCGCCTGCGAAATGGCCGGCCTCACCTGGCCCATGGTGCTAAAACCGGATGGACGGATCAGCGATCATATCTTCGTCGCCGCGACCATCGCCAAGAACAAGTTTGCCCGTCGCATTCCCTTGCACCCCCAACTGGTTGAAGCGCTGAGTAACCTGCACGATCGAGCCGGCCGCCCTCGGGTCGGACCGGTCGTACGCTCGGAACGGGGCACCCACCTGACCCCGCGCAGCCTCGTCAACTGGTTCGCCGCCACCTATGCCAGTCTCGCGCTTGACGGCTGCTCGTCCCATTCCGGCCGTCGTACCTTCATCACCCGATCAGCGCGACTGTTGACGCGTACCGGCGGTTCGCTGCGCGACGTGCAGGAACTGGCCGGACACAAGCGCCTCACCACGACCGAATGCTATATTGAAGGCGACCGCGACGCACAGCGTCGGCTTATCCGCCTCGTCTGAGGGTCACACCCTCCACCTACCCTTTTCATCGATAGAAACGGAGAATTCGCATGACAGCGAAGCCGACGACGCACGCCCCCGCCACCCCGGTCATCAACCCGGTGGCGCAACTCAACGACGCGTTCCGTACCAATCAAACCGACGGCCGGATGATCGCCACCGCCGGGGTTATCGGCCTGGGGCCCGATGCGCTGCCCGCTATCCTCCTCGCGGTGCAGACCTTCGATGCCTTCACCCCCGACGATGACCCTTACGGCGAACATGACTTCGGGGTGCTGATCTGGGCAAACCAGCCGCTATTCTGGAAGATAGACTATTATGACCGAGCGATGCAGTTCGCCTCGCCTGACCCGGCAGATGCGGCACTGACGTTGCGGGTGCTGACCATCATGCTGGCTAGCGAATACTGAGCCCGGTGCCCGTGCCCCCTGCGCCACCATCCCTCGAGGTCGGCACCATTTCGTTTGCCCGCTGCGGCCCGGTTATGATGCTGGCACCACGCGAACGCGTCCGACTTATCCTGGCGGCCTCGGACGCCTACGACCCCGACCTGCTCGTCACCGCCGGCTATGCCGTGCACAGCCGCAAGCATCTGCACCGCCTAGCGCAGGAGATCGAACAGGAACCGCGGGGCGGTACGATCATCACCGAGGTCCACCATGACGGCCAAACGCCCCGTAATCCTGGCCATTCGCATGCCATGTGGGCGATCGATGGTGACGGCGAGCTTCATCGCTTTGGGCGCCAGACCTTTGGCTCCAGTCGCGAGGTTCGTCATCATGGTGGTAAAGCGCTGGCCCGCTTTCGCGCCCGGCTCGCCGACCGCACGATCGAGGTTGGCGAGCACGCGGTGTTCGCGCTCATCTGCGGCGAGATCAACATCGTCCATGGCCGCAACAGCGCTGCGTTTGTCAACATGGATGCCGAGGACGCCATTCTCACCGCCGATATCGTCATCAATCCGACCCACGACCGGATGAGCAACGCCGGCACGTTGCAGGCGAAACGGCGCTTGCTGTCTCAGGCGAAGCCGGACGGTACGCCACGTGCTTACATATCATGTTCGAACTGGGAGGCCTGTGGACTTAACGGGCGAGTGCAATACCCCTCGCCGACGTTGCATACCGTTTACGTCGCCGGCCTGCCCCTGCCCTACGAAGAGTTTGCCGATGGCGCATTCGGCTTCGTCTATCGGCGCTGGCGCCTGCCGCTGGGGCCGAGCTCATGAGAGGGCACCGTCGCAGATCTGCCACTTATGATGAAACTACCCAAAAGCCATAAGTGGCGGCCGGTCGCTGGCATCACCATCGGGTCAGCTGTCGCCGCGCTTACATGCGTCCGCCGGGATCGCGCGGCGGTAAGCGGATCTCCCCTTGCCTCAGGTCCGGGACGGGTGTTTCCTCTAACTTATCGACTAACTGGGGGGTAATCATCATGCGGACGGGGATGGCGGCGTTTCTTCTGGCAACGTCGGTGCTCGGCGGAAGCCTGATTGTATCTACCCGGAGCGAAGCAGCCGACCCAACACCGCGGCGCTATACCGCTGAGCAGTTCCTCCAGACACGCAACTACGCGATTGCCGGCGTTGGCGATGACGCCTTCACCGCCGACGGCAAGTCGCTGCTCGTCTCATCGGACGAGAGCGGAACCTTCAACGCCTATCTGCTACCGCTCTCCGGCGGCAAGCCGGTACCGCTGACCCGGTCGACCACCAATGCGACTTACGCGGTGACGACCTTCCCCGAGGACGCGCGCGTGCTTGTCTCGAGCGACACTGGTGGCAACGAGCTAACCCACCTGTTCGTCCGCGCCCCTGACGGCACGCTGACCGACCTCACCCCTGGCGCCAAGACCAAGGCGGACTTCGCGGGTTGGAACCACGACAGGACGACCTTCTTCGTCTCGTCAAACGCGCGCGAGGCGTCGGCGGACGACGTCTACGCTTACGACGTGGCGACGCTGACGCCGCGCATGGTGTTCAGGAACGACGGCAGCTTCCAGGTGGGGCCGGTCGCCCCAGACGGCCGAACGCTAGCGGTCACCAAGACGCTGTCGAGCGCCAACGCGGACGTTTACGTCGCCGATCTGACCGCAATGAGCGCCGCGCCCAGGCTCGTCACGCCGCATCAGGGCAACGTCCAATTCGCCGCGAGCGACTTTACGCCGGACTCCGGAAAGCTGATATACCTTGGCGATCAGGACGGCGAGTGGATGCGCGCCTATACATTCGACCTGGCGTCGGGGGCGCGGGCGGAGCTGGTGCGCGGCGACTGGGATGTCCAGTTTGCCTTCTTCTCGCCCTCCGGTCGCTACCGCGTATCAGCGCTTAACGCCGACGCTACGACACGGCTCACCATCACCGACACGCAAACCGGCATGCCGATCGTGCTCACCGGCGTTCCGGCGGGGGACCTCGGCGCAGTCCGCTTTGGCCCCGACGAGAGGCAGATTGCCTTCACCGTCACTTCCGACACCTCGCCGCGTGACGTCTTTGTGGCGGATTTGGCAACCGGACGCGCGCGCCGACTGACGACCGCGCTGAATCCCGCAATCCGCGAGGCCGACCTGGTGGATGCCACCGTGGTGCGCGTGCCGGCGGAGGGAGGCGTCCAGGTCCCGGGCATCCTGTACCGCCCCAAGGGCGCATCGGCCGGGGCGAAGGTGCCGGCGATCGTGTATGTCCATGGCGGGCCGGGCGGGCAGAGCCGGCGCGGCTACAGCGCGTCGATCCAGCACCTCGTCAATCACGGCTATGCGGTGCTCGCCGCTAACAATCGCGGGTCTAGCGGCTACGGTAAGTCCGTCTTCCACATGGACGACAAGCACCATGGTGAGGCGGACCTGCGCGACATCGTCGCCTCGGGCGAATGGCTCCGCAAGCAGGACTGGATTGCGCCTGACAAGGTTGCGGTTATGGGAGGTTCGTACGGCGGTTACATGACGGCGGCAGCGCTCACCTTTCACCCCGACGCGTTCACCGCCGGGATCGACATCTTCGGCGTGACCAACTGGCAGCGCACGCTAAAGTCGATCCCTGCCTGGTGGGGCGCCAACCGGATCGCGCTCTACGACGAGATGGGAGACCCCGCGACCGACGAAGCGCGCCACCGCGCCATCTCGCCGCTGTTCCATGCCGAACGGATCACCAAGCCGCTGTTGGTCATCCAAGGCGCGAATGACCCGCGCGTCCTCAAGGTCGAAAGCGACGAACTAGTCGCGGCGGTGAAGAAGAACGACGTACCGGTCGAGTATGTGGTGTTCCCCGACGAAGGCCACGGCTTTCAGGGCCGCACCAACCGCGTGACCGCTCAGAACGCCTACCTCGCGTTCCTGGACAACTACGTACGTCGGTAAGGCTTATTAGAAGCCGTGCGGTCGGCGATACCCTCCATCGTCGCTGGCACCGCCGACAAGCGGCATTGGGGAGGCTCGTTCATGTTACCCAGCGCGAATGTCGAAACGCTTTCGAATAGATTCATCATGCAACTCGGTAAAAGACCCACAACCGGTAATTCGGAGCTCCCCGCCCGGCTTCCAACTTCTGCCATTTGTTCATCTCCGCATTACTACCGCTTTTGGCATCCAGCAGGTCTGCGGTCGATGTCGTAACCTTGACCACCGCGGAGGAGCGATTTTTAACGGCAGCCGTAAGACAGCTAACCTCGCATCTCCCGCCACTCTCGGTAGCCCATCACGGCGAGGCCAATCATCACCGCGTAGAGCCCGGCGGTCAGGATCAGTCCCTTTAGAGCGAACATGCCAACATACACGACGTCTACCGCGATCCAGAGGAGCCAGCTTTCGCGGTGACGGCGGGCCGTCCAATATTGGGCGACAAGGCTGAAGCTGCTGAGCATCGCGTCCATCCATGGCAGCGCTGCGTCGGTATGGCGACTGGTGAACCACCCGATCGCAAGTCCACCGAGCAGGCCGACAGCCAAGCTCGCTATCGCCCACAGCCGCCGCAGCGGCATCACGACGACCTCGCCGGTGTCGTGCCTGTCGCGGCGCCAGACGATCCAGCCGTAGACGATGCCAATACCGAACACCGCCTGCAGCGCCATGTCCGCATAAAGCCGCACGTCGAGGAACAGTTTGAAATACAGCGCGCAAGCGACGAGGTTCAGCGGCCAGCACAGCATGTTGCGTCGCGCCGTCAGCCAGATTGCCAGAAAGCTGATCACGACCGCAGCGATCTCCAGCGACGACATCAGACGCTCCGACCAACGCGAAGGCGAGCGAGAAAATTCTGTCCCGGGGCCGAGAAGAACCAGTCCGCATGGCCGAGAAGATATCCATCCCAGGCCAGCGATGCCGCGTCAGAATCGCCAACGATCCCGGCGAAATAGGCGATCTCGGACAAAGCGAATTCGACGTGGACCAGCGGCAGGAGCTGGATGACCGTATTGATCTCGGTGCGGTCGAGCGGGCGAATCGTTGAATATCCGGCGATCAGCGATAGCGCAGCCATGGGGTCGGCAATGGCATCATCCCGCCCCTCCCCGAGTTCCAGCCATGCGAAAGTGGTCCGCTCGATCGCGATCGCCAGATCATGCGCCGCGCAGGTCCGATCAGCCAATCCGAAGTCGAATATGGTTTCGACAGTGCCATCAGCCGACCAGAGAATATTGGAGGGATGCAAGTCATTATGCGTCCACAGCGGCTGCTGATGCGCGATGCGATGGGCGCGGCCATCGCCCGATGCCGCGAAGAGCGACGACAGCTGGCGCCGCCACGGCCGCCCCGTCAGAAACGCGGCCAAGGCCGGACGTGCCTCGACATAGGCTTCGGCAAGAGCCAGCGGCTCCGCAGCGGACAGAATGCCGAAGCTGGCGACGAGCGGCTGCGCGACCCGGGCCGGCGCATCGAAGCCACTTGACGCCTGATGCAATCGCGCAAGCGCGACACCAGCGGCATGGGCATGCGCCTGGGAGAGGAAGGGCGTCCATGACGGTCGGTCGCGATATACATCGTCCCCTGCCCCCTGCCGATGGAGTTCATAGGTCCATTCGCCCACCCCGACCGCACTGGCACCGTCCGTCGTGCGCAACACTTCAGGTACCGATGTCCCCGCAGCCGCGAGATGGGCGATGAAACCATGTTCCTCCGCCAATCCCGCGACCGTGCGCACCCGGCGATCATGGCGTTTCAGAAGAAGCACGCCGTCCGTCGTTTGGATCAGCGTGGCCGCGGAGAAGGGACGCGGAGAATGCCAGTGTAGCGCTTCGATCCGGGCGGCGCCCGGAAAGCGGGCCAGCACGGTCGTGGCTTCGTCGGCGGTGATCGCAGGCCAGGTCGGCGCCTCCATGGCGAAGCCCATGCCGTGAACGCGGTGGCTAGTGGCCGAGCCCTCAGCGTCGCCCACAGCTAGAAACCACGCGAGACGGTCGCGGCGACGGCCGCGCCGCTGCCGATGTAATAGGCGGGCGCATAGCCGCTGATGACCGTACCGCGGGGTCCGATGACATCGCCGGCGTTGGTACTGACCGCCTGGACGCCCCCCAGGACATGAGGATCGGTCACGTTGATCGCGTTGACACGGAAATCGGTCCGCTTGCCGCCGAACCAGTCTGCCATATGCACGCCGACCGCGACGTCCAGCGTCGCATAGCCCTTGATGCTCTCGTCATTTATGAACGTCGCATATTGGCGCCCGACATATTTGCCCGCGATGCTGCCGAACAGACGACCGTCGTCATAGGTACCGCCGCCAGCGATCTGGACCGTCGGACTCGACACCGCGCGCTTGCCCCGTGTCGGCAGATAGTCGCCGCCAACCGGCAGATCGTCGTCGATCCGCGCGCGCAGATATTCGCCCGAAACATAAACGCTGACGCCCCTTGCCGGGCGATAATCGATCTCCGCATCGACGCCGTAGGACGTCTGTCCGCCGGCATTCAGCGTCGAATTGACCTGCGCGCCGCCAACGTCGATCACCGTCGCCAACTGGCGATTGCGGAATTTGTAGTGGAAGCCGGTGACCGATGCCGACAGGTTGGGGCCGATGTAGCGATAGCCCAGTTCCTGCGACACCGAATATTCGTTCTTCAGCGCGTTGGTGCCGCGCGTCGATACGACGCCGCCATCGTAACTGTCGTAGAGCGTGAACTCGTTGGGGGTCCGAAAATTGGTCGTGATGTTGGCGAACAACTGCTGGCGGTCGTCGATCGCGTAGTGGACCGCGGCTCGCGGCAAGGCGGTAAAACTGTCGCGACGGACGCGGGTCTGCGGCCCGGGCAGGTAGTTGCGGCCATTGCGCAGCAGACCGACGCCCTTGAAACCGGCATCGACCGTCAGGCGCGGACCGAGCGTGATGCTGTCGGCGAGGAAAAACGCCTTCGTTACGGTCACGGTGCGCTGGTTCTCATAGGCGAGCAGGCGGCCATCGGCGGTGCGGATCGCCTTGCTGCGGTATCCCCACCGGTCGGCCGGATTACCGTCGGCATCGACCGCGGTATAGGATTGCGCGACGCGGTCCGTCCCGTAATCGAACCACAGGCCGGCGGTGATCCGGTGGACACCCGCCCGCAGCGTCAGCTTGCTAACGTTGCCCGTGCGCATCTGGTCGCCGGTGTAATTACCCAACACGGTCGCGACACCATCGACCGTGCCCGGCAATGCGATCGGCTGCGTTAGTTCCTCGTTGCCGAGGAAGTTGCCCGTGGTGGCGAGTTGGGTGCCGTACGGCGAATTGCCATAACCGAACTGGAGATAGGTCGTGCTGTCGAGCGTCAGCCGATCGTTCAGCGCCACATGCACCGGTGCCGAGGCGTAAAGGTTGCGGAAGGGTGCCCGATAGAGCCGCCAGTAATTCGTATTTCCGGGGCTGTAGCGCGCGTCGTGGTTGAACCCGCGACCCTGGGCCTGCCAGTCGGCGAGCGTCGGGCTGGGGTAGCTGGCCGAATTGGCGTCGTTGTACGACAATGCCAGGCTGGCGCGGTCGCCGTTACCCCATTCGCGCAACAGCTTGGCGTCGACATGCTGGCGCGTGTCATAGCCGGCGCCGCGCCAATTGTCGGCGCGGGTGTTCGAATAGGACACGAACGCCTTGAGGCCGGTCGTGCCGATCGTCCCCGTATCGACGCGGGCGAACACGCGGCGCAGCGAGTAGGATCCCAGCGAGAGATCGACGAGCGCCTGCCGCGTCGCCTTAGGGTCGTCGAGCGTGAGCGACAGCAGACCGCCCGCCCCGCCGACCGTCGGCGAATCGATGTCCACCGATCCTTGCGCGAGCGCGATCTGCCTTATGTTCCCGGGGTCGGCGAACTGCGACGGGTAGGCATAATAGTAACCGATATCGTTCTGCGGCGCGCCCTCCAGCAGCACGCCGATCTCGTCCTGCCCCAATCCGCGGAGCGTCAGGCTCGAACTCGTCGACAGACCGTATGGGTCGCTGGACGCGACGTTCGCACCGGGCAACAGATTGACGAGCTGAAACGCGTTGAGTGTCGGGGCCTGCTTGACGATGAAATCGGCGGAAATCGCGCTCACCGCCTTCGGCTCGGTCTGATCGGGCAGCAGCCCTTCGGGATCGCGGCGGCCGATCACGCGGATGTCCGTCCGGTCTTCGGTCGCCTGTTGCGCCGATGCGGCAACGGGCAGCGTCAGGAATGCAGCGGACAGCGCCAAGGTGCTGCACCGGATCATCAGGACACACAAAATCATAACCGGCATCGTCTCGAGTCCACTCCACACGGAGGGACGACAAAGGAGCCGCAACCCTCCCTACGCCGGTATCACCCGGATCAGGTTCAGCGGGTCATGGGCTGCTGCCCACCTCTCAACCGCGCTTCAGCGGCCCCCCGGGGATGGCGTCGTCTAGGCGGTTATGCCGTGTGAGCAAACGGATATCGTGGGTATCGACATTGACCCATCGTCGTCTGTTCAAACCGCTCATCCTGTCACCCGGATTCAGCTGGTCGTTCATCGCGATCCGACGGCTGCTTTCGGTGTGCGGGATGAGCCGGCCCGAGCATCTTGCGATGACGGTTTTGCGGTGATCCGCCCCAGCCTGAGCGAAACCGCTACACGCCCCCGTCGGCGCCGGGTAAAGGCGGTGACGTGCGGATGATCTCCCCCTTGCTGGCCTCGACCTATCGGCGGCTGGACCTGTCGGCAGCGGCCGGACGCTAGATGGCGGTCGCCGCCAGACCCGGTCGCGGCAGCATGCCGCCCCGGCCCACGACATGGCGCGAGCGGCTGGGCGCGCTGCGGAATCTGCCGCCGTTCCTGGCCATGGTGTGGCGTACGAGCCGACTGCTGACCTCGACGACGCTCGCGGTGCGGCTGGTACGGGCACTGCTGCCGATCGCAACGCTGTTCGTGGGCAAGTTGATCATCGACGAGGTTGTTCTCCTCAATCAGCTTGTCGATCGCCCGGCAGGCATCGGCAGGTGGTGGGGCTCCGGGCTCCTCGGCCGCCTCGAGGCGCTGCTGGTTGCCGAGTTCGCGTTGGCGGTCGTCGGTGATCTCCTCGGTCGGGTGGTGTCGCTGGTTGACGGCCTGTTGTCGGACCGGGTCAGCAACGACGCCAGCGTCCGCCTGATGGAGCACGCCGCCACCCTCGATCTCGCCGATTTCGAGGACGCGGCGTTCCAGGATCGGATGGACCGGGCGCGGATGCAGGCGAGTGGGCGCATGTCGCTGATGGGGCAGTTGTTCGGGCAGGCGCAGGACATCGTCACGGTGGCCAGCTTCGCCGCCGGCCTGGTCGTCTATGCGCCCTGGTTGATGGTGCTGCTCGCCGTCGCCCTCGTGCCGTCTTTCCTGGGCGAGGCGCATTTCAACGCGCTGAGCTACGCCCTCAGTTATGTCCGCACGCCCCAGCGGCGCGAACTGGATTATGTCCGCCAGGTCGCCGCCAGCGCGGACACAGCCAAGGAGGTCAAGATTTTCGGCCTCAGCCCGTTTCTGATCGATCGCTATCGCACGATCTCACGCGACACCTACGCCGCGAGCCGCCGACTGGCGCTCCGCCGCGCGGTATGGGGCTCCGGCTTCGCCGCCCTCGGCACCATCGCCTACTACGCGGCCTATGCCTACATTGCGTGGCGGGCGGTCAGCGGCTCGCTGTCTATCGGTGACCTCACCTTCCTCGCCGCCTCGTTCCTGCGGCTGCGCGGTCTGCTGGAAGGGTTGCTGACCGGCTTCTCATCGACCGCGGGGCAGGCGCTCTACATTGACGACCTATTCTCCTTCCTGCGAACGATACCGGGAATCAGCTCGCCGCCAAACGCCCTGTCCTTTCCGAACCCCGTCCGGCAGGGCTTCGTGTTCGAGGATGTGGGCTTCCGCTATCCAGGCGCGGAGCGTTGGGCCGTGCGCCATCTGTCGTTCACGCTGGCCCCCGGCGAGGTGCTGGCGCTGGTGGGCGAGAACGGTGCCGGCAAGACGACGCTCGTAAAGCTGCTTGCCCGGCTTTACGACCCCGTCGAAGGTCGCGTGCTGCTCGACGGACGGGATCTGCGCGATTACGATCTCGAGGCCCTACGCTCCGCAATCGGGGTGATCTTCCAAGATTTCGTCCGCTACAACCTGCCGGCTGCTGACAATATTGCCGTCGGTCGGATAGAGGCGCGCGACGATCGCGCACGGATCAAGGCTGCCGCTACCGCATCACTGGCGGACGGCGTCGTCGCCAAGCTGCCGGATGGCTACGACCAGATGATCGGCAAGCGCTTCCGCAATGGTGTCGATCTGTCGGGGGGCGAGTGGCAGAAAATGGCGATCGCCCGCGCCTACATGCGCGACGCTAACGTCTTGATCCTCGACGAACCTACCGCAGCCCTCGATGCCCGTGCCGAATATGAGGTGTTTCAGCGGTTCCGCGAGCTGAGCGCGGGTCGCTCCGCCGTGCTGATCTCGCACCGGTTCTCCAGCGTACGGATGGCCGATCGCATTCTAATGCTCAGCGACGGGCGCGTGGAGTCATCGGGAACGCATGCCGATTTGCTCGCAGCAAGTGGACGGTATGCCGAGCTATTTGAACTACAGGCTGCGGGGTATCGTTAGAGCGGATGACCCACAAGGCGACATTCAACGGCGCTTTCGCGGTCACCAACTTCGGACATCTGTTCATGTCGGCAAAACGCGCCGTAAGCCGCCCGACCGATCGGGGCCGAGACGACCTACCATCGGTCGCGTTCCGCGCCCGCTGCCCAAAACAATTTCAGCCGTAAGTTCAGCAGCGCCGTCGCGGCACAAGAAGCCGCTTCGCGCGACACCGCCAGCGATCAGGCACCTACCGAAGGTCGAGACGCGGCGTGTCGTCACCATCGAGTAAGCCGACGATCCCCTCGAGTGTGCGCGATGCGCCTGAAGCGTAGAGCGATTTCAGATGCACGCCGACCGTCGTGACGAAAGCGGCATGCTCGACCAGATCGCCAAACATCGGACGGATCGACAGCAACGCTCTGGGGTCCGAGCCGCCTGCTATCGCCCGCTCGCGCAGCAGGGGCGCAAGCGGATGGTGAATCTCGGTCGGCTGGCCACCTTCATCGCTACCCCGCACACGCCGCAGCCAGGCGGCAAGAGCCAGCGCGAGCAAATCTATGCTCTGGTCTCGGGCCAGTCGGTCGCGGATCGGATCGAGCAGATAGTTGAGCGGCGCATCGGTATTGACCCGCTCGAGCGTATCGCGGATCGCCGGATTGGCAAACCGCTTGATCAGCGTCGCTTGATATTCAGCCAAGTCAATGCCCGGAACCGGCGGCACCGTCGGCGCCGTCTCCAGCGCCATGAGCAAGGCCATGTAGCAGCGCAGCGCTGGATCCCGCATCGCCTCGTCGACCAGCGTATAGCCGATCAGGCGCCCCAGGCCAGCGATTGCAAGATGGCTGGCGTTGAGCAATCGCAACTTCATTTTTTCGTAGGGCGCGACGTCGGCCACGCATTGCGCACCGACCGCTTCCCAAGCGGGGCGGCAATCGGCGAAATCGTCTTCGATCACCCATTGCGTGAAGCGTTCGCAAAAGACCGGTCGAGCATCGGCGACGCCGTATCGCGCCTCCAGATCCGCCGCATCCGCGTCGCGGGTGACGGGTGTGATCCGATCGACCATGGTCGCGGGAAAGCGCGCCGCCGCGGCGATCCAGGCGGCAAGCTCGGGATCGCGCTGCCGCGCCAAGGTGAGCACGGCGTCGCGCAGCACCGTTCCGTTATGCTGAATATTATCGCAGCTGAGCGCGGTGAAGGCGCGGCCGCCGATCGCGCGACGCCGCCGATACGCCTCGACCAGCACCCCGACCGCGCTCGCCGGCGCCTCGGGACCTGCCAGATCGCGGACGATCAGCGGATGCGCGAGGTCGAGCGTCTTGGTCGCGCGGTCGAGGCAATAGCCGTGCTCGGTCACGGTGAGACTGACGATCCTGATCTCGGGCCGATCGATGGCGGCGAGCAGCGCCACACTTGATGTGCTCGCATCGATCAAACCGGTCAGCGATCCCACGACCGTGGCGTGCTCCTCGCCGTCGTCGCGTTCGACGAGCGTGTAGAGCCCGTCCTGCTCGGCCAACGCAGCGATGGTCGGCGCGTCCTGCGGCAACAGCGTCGCCCCGACGATCCCCCAGCGCCGGGCCTCGGCCGAAACCGCCATCAGCCGATCAGTATAGCGTGCCATATGCGCACGGTGAAAATTGCCGAGGCCGAGATGGACGATCCCGGCCGTGACCGTGGCCGGATCGTACCCCGGGACGCCCAGCCCCGCGGGCAAGGTACGCAAAGTCGCTCGCGACAGCCGCTTCATCGTAACGGCGATCTCGGTGACCAGCGAACGATAGTCCCGGTGGTCGACATCAAATCAGCTCCAGCGCGATCGCGGTCGCTTCGCCGCCGCCGATGCACAGCGCGGCTATGCCACGGCGCGATCCACGCGTCCGGAGCGCGGCGATCAGCGTCGTGATGATGCGCGCACCGCTCGCGCCGATCGGATGGCCGAGGGCTGTTGCGCCACCGTTGACGTTGATCCGGTCGCGCGGAATGACCAGATCGCGCATCGCGATCATCGCCACCACGGCGAACGCCTCGTTGACCTCGAACAGATCGACGTCCGCGACGCTCCAATTCGCTTTCTCGAGCGCCTTGCGGATCGCGAATACCGGCGCGGTGGCGAAGGCGGCCGGGGCATGGGCGTGTGCCGCCGTCGCGACGATCCGCGCCTGTTGCGCCAGACCGAGCCGGGCGGCGACACTGCTGCGCGTCATCACGAGGGCTGCGGCGCCATCCGAGATCGAGGCTGACGTCGCGGCCGTAATCGTGCCGTTGTTCGTGAATGCGGGTTTGAGGCTCGGCACCTTATCGGGCTTGGCCTTACCGGGCTGCTCGTCCTGCGCGACCAGCGTGGTACCGCCGCGACCGGGAACTTCGACCGGCACGATCTCGCAGGCGAACGCGCCGCTTTCAATCGCGGCAGTGGCGCGCGCGAGGCTTTCGAGCGCGTAATGGTCCTGCGCGGCGCGGGTGAAGCCATAGGCCTGCGCGGTATCCTCGGCGAAGGCACCCATCGGCTTGCCCGGCTGATAGGCGTCCTCTAGCCCGTCGAGCATCATCGTGTCGACGATCCGGTCATGTCCGATCCGCGCGCCGCCGCGATGCTTGGGTAGCGCGTAGGGCGCGTTGGTCATGCTCTCCATCCCGCCCGCGACGATCACCTCGGCGCTGTCCGCGGCGAGCGCCTCGGCCGCCATGATCGCGGCCTGCATGCCCGATCCGCACATCTTGTTGACCGTGGTTGCCTCGACCGACTGCGGCAGCCCGGCGCCGAGCGCGGCCTGGCGCGCCGGTGCTTGGCCCAGGCCGGCCGAGAGGACGCAGCCCATATAGATCCGGTCGATGACCGCCGGGTCAACGCCCGAGCGCTCGACCGCGGCCCTGACCGCGGCCGCACCGAGCTGTGTCGCGGACAGGCCGGAGAGCGCGCCTTGGAAGCCGCCCATCGGAGTCCGCGCAAGGGAAGAGATGACGATCGGATCGGACATGACGCGGTCTTTCTAAAAGATCAGAGCGAGCGGGCGATGACCAGCCGCTGGATATCGGACGTGCCCTCGTAGATCTGGCAGACGCGGACATCGCGGTAGATCTTGGCCAGGCCATATTCCTCGAGATAGCCATAGCCACCAAGCGTCTGGATCGCGCCCGACACCACCGTCTCGGCGGTCTCCGAGGCGAAGAGCTTCGCCATCGAGGCCAGCGTCAGGCACGGTTCACCGGCATCCTTCGCCGCCGCCGCGGCAAGCACCAGGTGCCGCGCCGCTTCGAGACTGGTTGCGAGTGAGGCGAGCCGGAAGCCGACCGCCTGATGCTGGATGATCGCCTGGCCGAAGCTGCGGCGGTCCTTGGCATAGGCGACCGCGATGTCGAGCGCCGCCTGCGCCATGCCGACGCTCTGCGCGGCGATCCCGATGCGGCCCGCCTCGAGGTTGGACAGCGCGATGCCATAGCCCGCGCCTTCCGCGCCGAGCCGAAGATCGTCCTCAAGGAACAGATCGTCGAAGCGGATCGCGCAGGTGTCCGATGCGGCCTGGCCGAGTTTGTGCTCGACTTTGTCGACGCTGTAGCCGGGGCGATCGGTCGGGACGAGGAAGCCGGTAATACCGCGCCTGCCCGCCGTCGGATCGGTCACGGCATAGACCACCGCGAGCCCGGCGATCTTGCCCGAAGTGATGAACTGCTTGGCGCCGTCGAGGCGATAGCCGCCATCGACCTTTCGCGCCCGCGTTCGCATCGCGGCGGCGTCCGAGCCGGCGTCGCTTTCGGTCAGCGCGAAGGCGCCGATCATCCGCCCGGCGACGAGATCGGGGAGGAAGCGCGCCTGCTGTTCGGGCGTGCCGTCCTTGAGCAGGCCCGTGACGATCAGGCTGTTCTGGATCGACACGATCGTCGACAGCGCGCCATCGGCGGCGGCGAGTTCGATCAGCGCGAGCGCATAGCTGCCATAGTCGAGCCCCGCGCCGCCGACCGCCTCGGGCGCGGTCATTCCCATCAGGCCGAGCTCGGCGAGTTCGGCGAACAGCGCGGGCGGATAGCCCCCCGCCGCCTCATACGCCATGCTGTTGGGGCGGATCTGCTCCTGCGCGAAGCTTCGCACCGCGTCGCGGACGGCGGTTTGGGTTTCGGTCGGCATGTCAGGCGGCCTTGCTGAGGACGGGAACGGATGCGGCGAGCAGGCTCGCACGCTGGGCGGCATAGTCGGCGACGGCGGCTTCCTTGACCGGACCATAGCCGCGCACCCTGTCCGGCAAGGCGGCGATCGCCGTGACGGAGGCGAGCGCGGACCGGTCGAGATCGGTGCAAAGCTCGGTGATCGTGGCGAAATATTCCTCGCGCAGCGCCCGCTCGGCGCGGCGTTCCGCGGTGCGCCCGAACGGGTCGGCCCAACTGCCGCGCAGCCTTTTCATCCGCGCGAGCAGGGCGAACGCGGTAAAAATCCACGGTCCGAACTTGCGCTTGGCCGGGCGCCCAGTGCGCGCGTCCATCCGCGAGAGCAGCGGCGGCGCGAGCCAGATCGACACGCGCCTGGTGTCGGCGAATTGCGCTGCCAGTGTCTCGCGGAAGGCCGGCTCGGCGTAGAGCCGGGCGACCTCATATTCGTCCTTATACGCCATCAGCTTGTAGGCGTTGACCGCCACCGCGCGCAGCAGCGCTTCGCCCTCCGCACCGAACGGCGCGACCGCGGCGCGGACCGCGTTCACCAACCGCAGATAGCGCGCGGCATAGGCAGCGTCCTGATAGGCGGTCAGATCGACGACGCGGCGTTCGATCAGCGCCGCGGTGCCCTCCACGACGGGTTCGGGCGCGACCAGCCCGGCGACCTGCTCGACCTTGGCCATGTCGACCGCCGCCATCCGGCCCCATGCGAAGGCGCGCTTGTTGAGTGCGACCGCGGCGCCATTGGCCTCGATCGCGGCCTCGAAGGCAGCGGCCGTCAGCGGCAGCAGGCCCTTCTGAAAGGCATAGCCGACAAGCAAGGTGTTGGCGGCGACATTGTTGCCGAACAGCCCCTCGGCGATGCGGGTCGCGCTGAGCACGAAGCCCTGCTCGCCCGCCCGGCCGAGCATGGTGTCGATCATCCGTTGCGTCGGCAGCGTCGCGTCGCGATCGGTGACGACATCGGCGGTCGGCGTCTCGTCGCCATTGAGCACGACACGCCCCCTGCCCTTGGCGAACTTCGCCAGCGCATCGGCGCCGGTCGCGACGACCGCGTCGGTGCCGAGCAAAAGGTCGGTCTCCCCCGCGCCGATCCGCACCGCGTGGATGGTCGCGTCGGCGGGGGCGATGCGCACCTGGCTGACGACCGCGCCGTTCTTCTGCGCAAGGCCGGTGAAATCGAGCACCGTCGCCTTGAGCCCGGCGAGGTGCGCGGCGGTGCCGAGCAAGGCACCGACGGTCAGCACGCCGAGGCCGCCGATCCCGGCGACATAGACGTTGTACACGTCGCCGAGCGGCGCGATCACCGCATCGGGCAAGCGCGCGAACAGCTCGGCCTCGAGCGCCTGGATCCGCTTGCCGTCGGGCTTGCGGAGCACGGGGCCGTCGATCTCGACGAAGCTCGGGCAGAAGCCCTTCACACAGGAGAAATCCTTGTTGCACGCCGACTGGTTGATCGCACGCTTGGTGCCGAGCGGCGTGGCGAGCGGCTCGACCGCGATGCAGTTCGACTGGACCGAGCAATCGCCGCAGCCCTCGCAGACGCGCGGGTTGATGAACAGGCGACGGTGGGGATCGGGGAAGTTCCCGCGCTTGCGCCGACGGCGCTTCTCGGCGGCGCAGGTCTGTTCGTAGACGATCGCGCTGACGCCAGCGATCTGGCGCAGCTCGCGCTGGACCGTGTCAAGATCGTCGCGGTGATGCGTCGTCACCCCGCTCGGCAGGCCGTCCCACTTGGCGGGATCGTCGCTGACCAGTCGAACAGTGCCGACCCCTTCGGCGAGCAATTGCGCGACGATGCGGCGCGGCTCGATCACGCCCTCGGCAGGCTGGCCGCCGGTCATCGCGACCGCATCGTTGTAGAGGATCTTGAAGGTCATGTTGGCCCTGGACGCCACCGCGGCGCGGATCGCAAGCAGGCCGCTATGCTGGTAGGTGCCGTCGCCGATGTTCTGGAAGATGTGCCGCGTCTGCGAGAAGGGCGCTGCACCGACCCATTGCAGCCCCTCGCCGCCCATCTGGCTGAAGGTCGCGGTCTTCAGCTTGGGCTGCGACAGCGCCATGACATGACAGCCGATCCCGCCGCCAGAAATGGACCCTTCGGGCGTAGGGGTCGAACTGTTGTGCGGGCAGCCCGAGCAGAAGAAGGGTTTGCGCGCCGGGAAGGCGATCACCTCGCCGGTCCGCGCGCGGGCGTTCCACGCCGCGAGACGTGCGACGAGCCCGATCGGGTCATGGTTCAGCCGACCGACGATCGCTTGCGCGACCATCAGCGGGGTGAACTCCATGACGACCGGCAGCAGCGGCGCGCCCTCGGCATCGGTCTTGCCGGTGACACGGATGCGCTTGCCCGCACGGTGGAACAGCGCCGCCTTGAGCTGGGTCTCGACGGTCGGGTCCTTTTCCTCGACCACCAATATCTCGTCGGCATCGCCGGCAAAGGCCAGCAGCGGCGCCGCGGCGAGCGGCCAGCTCATCGCCACCTTGTAGATCGAGATGCCCAGCGTTTCGGCCTCATGCTCGCCGACCCCGAGATTTTCGAGCGCCTGCATCACGTCCTGATGCGCCTTGCCGACGGTGACGATACACAGCCGCTTGGCGCTGGCCGCGAACACCGGCGTGTCGATCCGGTTGGCGATCGCCCAGCCGATCGCCGCAGGGATGCGCTCCTCGACCATGCGCCGCTCGTATTCGGCGCGCTGCGCGGGCCAGGCGATGCCCGGATCCCAGTTGAGGCCATGCGGCGGCACCAGTTCTGGGGGCGCGGCGAAGGCGGGATACGCCTCGGGCAGGTCGAAGCTGGCGGCACTTTCGACGACTTCCGCGATCGTCTTCATCGCCACCCACACGCCCGCGAAACGCGACAGGGCGATGCCGGCGAGACCAAGCGACAGGATTTCCGAAACGTTGGCGGGCTGCAGCACCGGCATCATCACCGACTGGAAGATGCCGTCGGTCTGGTGCGGGAACATCGAGGATTGCGCGGCATGGTCGTCGCCGCCGATCGCCAGCACCCCGCCCAGCGCCGAGGTGCCGAGCATGTTGGCGTTGCGGAACACGTCCCCGGTGCGATCGACGCCGTTGCCCTTACCGTACCAGATGCCAAACACGCCGTCGGTGGTGGTCGGGCCGTACGCTTTGTGCATCTGCGCGCCCCACAGAGCGGTGGCGGCCAGATCCTCGTTCAGCCCCGGCTGGAACACCACATCGTGCGCGTCGAGATACTTTTGCGCCTTCCACAATTGCTGGTCGTAAGCGCCGAGCGGAGAGCCGCGATAGCCCGAGATGAGGCCTGCCGTGTCGAGCCCGTTCCTGCGATCGAGCCGGCGCTGCATCAGCGGCAGGCGCACCAGCGCCTGGATCCCGGTCATGAAGGTCGCGCCGGTTTCGTCCCCGTAAATCGCGTCCAGGCTGGTGGTGCGGTCGATCTTCATGCCGTGCTCCTCGAGAGGCGGCGAGCATAGCTGCGAACCCGGAGTGTTTCAGACCAAAGAACGCAGCTTTCGGTTGTGGATTAGGCGATATCCGCTAATATTCGATAGCATGGTAGCAAAGATCGCCAATCCGCTGAATCTCGACCGACAGGACCTCAAAATCCTGCAGGCGCTCGCACTCGACGGCCGGATGAGCTGGAGCGACCTTGCGATCGAAATCGGCCTGTCGCTGACCCCGACGCTGCGCCGCGTGCGGCGGCTCGAGCAGGACGGGATCATCCAGGGCTATACCGCCAAGCTCGACGAGACGCGGCTGATCGGATCGATGGCGGTGTTCATCTCGGTCACGCTGGAGCGGCAGGTCGACGAGATTCTCACCGCGTTCGAGGTCTCGGTGCTCAAGTTGCCCGAGGTGATGGGCGGCTATCTGATGAGCGGCGGCGCCGACTATCTGCTCCACGCCTTCGTGCGCGACCTCGACCATTACCGCGCCTTGCTCGGGCAGCTCACCCGGCTCGACGGGATCGCGCATATCCAGTCGAGCTTCGTCCTCAAGACCTTCGCCGCGCGCGCCACGCCGCTGCTCGGGTCCGCTTAGGCCGAGTCGATCGGCGTCCGCGGCGTGTGCGGGGCCATCCTGATCACCCCGCATCAGCGCCTGCTGCTGCCGAAAAGCACAGCCTGCATTCCGCTCAGCACAGCGAAAACGGTCGCCGAGCGGCGCTTCCTGGGCGCAACGTCTGCGCCTCGCGACGACGCATGTCGAAACGGGGACGGCGTCGACGTGTGCTGTCGACGCCGTCGGTCATCCCGGCAAACGGGGGGCTTTGCGCGTAGGGAGACGGTTATGACCAAGGCCTTGATGCCCGCACTGCTCATCGCGGGGATCGGTGTAGCGGGGGCAGCGACGCTCGGCCTATCCGCCGGGGTCAAGCTAGGTCCGCTCAAGCCCGATTTTGCCGTCGTCAGCGGCACGGCGACCATCGCAACGGTCGCCTTGCCCGCC
Source organism: Sphingomonas sp. Leaf339 (assembly GCF_001426195.1). Taxonomy (GTDB): domain Bacteria; phylum Pseudomonadota; class Alphaproteobacteria; order Sphingomonadales; family Sphingomonadaceae; genus Sphingomonas. Next base: position 68,852 of record NZ_LMRS01000059.1, read on the forward strand.
CCGGCGTCCGACGCAACGCCCGGCACCGCCGCCTGTACCGCGCTGACCGCTTCGGCGGGTGCGACCGATCCGGCCCCCGGCACGGGCGGATGCGGTCTCCCGACCCACGTCACCTTGCAGGATCGCGTCTGGTTCGGCGCCTATTGGCAGGTGCTCCAGACCCCGATCGTGCTCGGCGGCGGCTATGCCAATGCGCGGATCGACCGCACGAGCGACGGCGATTTCTTCGACGGCATCGTCGAGAAGGTCGATGCGAACGGGCGGATCACCGACGTGATCGTCGCGTTCGCGGGCGCGCAAGGGCTCGATGCCGTCCAGGGCGAGGCCATTCTCGCCGGTATCCCGCTCGACGAGGCCACGCGGGCGACGAATGTCTTCGAACAGCTCTGGAACGACCCGCGCTACGCGAACGCGCGTATCCACGTCACCGGGCATTCGCTGGGAACGGGCTACACGCAATATATTCTCGCTTATTCGCTCGCGACCCACGGGGCGGCCGCAACCGATGCGCGCGCCGACTTCCTCGGCTTCGGCTCGCCCAACTGGCTGGCGTCGGCAGCGGCGCATTTCGGGGTCGATCCGACGCTGGCCGCCGCCCGGATGGTCGATTTCACCGCTTCGAACGATCCGGTCCTGCTGAATGGCGTGGTGCGGATCGGCATCAACACGTATCTCCCGGCGTTCAGCGGCTTGCGCGGCCTGGGCGCGGCGCTCGACGGGATCGCGGCGCATTACCCGACGACCTATGCGGCTGCGCTCGGGCTGCCTGACTGGCTGTCCGCAGCGGATCAGGCGGCCGCGACGGCCGCGCTGAGCCAGCAATTCCAGACGGGCGACTCGATCGCACCGGGTTATGGCCCTGCGGGCAAGCTTCCGCTGACCGTCGATGGCAGCGCCGGGGCGGAGTGGCTTCAGGGGCTGGGCGGCAAGGACCGGTTGATCGGACACGGCGGCGCAGACGTGCTGACCGGCGGTGCGGGAGCAGACGCCTTCGTCTATCTCAACCGCACCGACAGCGGAATAACCGCGGCGACCGAAGACCGGATCACTGATTTCTCACAATCGGAGGGCGACCGGATCGTCCTTTCCGCCCTCTCTCCGTTGCGTCGGTTGGCGTTCGTGGGCGCGGCGCCGTTCAGCGGCGCCGGCCAAATCCGCGTCCGATACGAGAACGGCGAGACGCGCGTTGAGATCAACCTCGATGGCGGTTCGCCCCCCACCATGATCACCCGCCTCAACGGGCAGGTCGCGCTTACGGCAAGCGACTTCGCATGAACGATCGTCATCCTGACCCGACATCCGAAATGCCGACAAAGAGCCAATAGCCGGGAAGCCCGATGCAAATACAACGTGCGAACAATGTGGCCGATCTCCGTCGGATGGCCAGCCGCCGGCTCCCGCGGCCGATCTTCGATTACATCGATGGCGGCGCCGACGACGAGGTGTCGTTGCGGCGCAACGTCAGCGCCTTTGCGCGCTACGAACTCGTCCCCGACGTGCTGAACGACGTGTCGGCGATCCGGACCGAAACCCAGATCTTCGGACAGACGTCGCGGTGGCCGCTGATGCTGTCCCCCACCGGGCTCACGCGCATGTTCCACGGCCATGCCGAGCTCGCCGTGGCGCGCGCGGCGGCGAAGCACGGCCTCCTCTACAGCTTGTCGACGATGGGCACGACACGACTCGAGGCGCTCGCACAGGCCTTCGCCGGGCCGAAGGTCTTCCAGATCTACATCTTCAAGGATCGCGGGCTGACGGCCGAATTCGTCGCGCGCTGCAAGGAGGCCGGGTTCCACGGCCTTGCGCTGACCGTCGATACACCCGTCGCGGGAAATCGCGAACGCGACCGGGTCAGCGGCTTCTCCCTGCCCGCCAAGCTCACGCCCAAGTCGCTGCTGAGCTTCGCGCTCCACCCGTCCTGGTCGCTTCCCGCGCTGACGGGGTCGAAGTTCAACCTGGCGAATGTCAGCCACAAGGTCGACGCGCTCGCCTCGGGGCCGATGAGCCTGTTCGACTATATCGGCGCGCAATTCGATCGCTCGGTCGGATGGCGCGACGTCGAATGGCTGGCGAGCCAGTGGAACGGGCCGCTCGCGATCAAGGGCGTCATGACCCCTGAAGACGCCCGCCGCTCGATCGCGTCGGGCGCGACCGGCGTGATAATCTCCAACCACGGCGGCCGGCAGCTCGATGGAGCCCCCGCCCCGATCGACCAGATCGATGCCGTACGTGCGGCGGTCGGCGATGCGCCCGACGTGATCTGCGATGGCGGCATCCGGCGCGGCTCGGACGTCGTCAAGGCGCTCGCGCTGGGGGCGACCGCCTGCTCGATCGGGCGCCCGTATCTGTACGGCCTGGCCGCCGCCGGCGAGGCCGGGGTCGATCGTGTGCTGACGATCCTCGGCGATGAGTTTCAACGCACCATGGCGTTGGCGGGGGTGAACGACATTGCCGCCCTGTCCCGCCGCCATGTCCGGCATTGGGAGGGTTGGCGGTAGTCCTTCGCAACCGGAGTCTTCCTCAATCGCAATGATGCAGATCGGCAGTTAGGTTTGATCTGGCGGAACGGTAGCTGGCCTGTCGATCGACAGGCGTCGATAGCGTCGGCAACGATCTTGCCCCCGTAATCACCGGGGAAGCAGGTCCGTCGCCAAGCGCGACGCAACGAAGACAACGATGGGATGCAGGATGAGCACTGACGAGCGCGTCGTATTGAGCACGGGCAGCCTGCGCGGCACGCGGAATGGCAGCGTGCGGAGCTTCTTTGCGATCCCCTACGCCGCGCCACCGGTGGGCGCGCTGCGCTTTGCCGCCCCCCAACCGGTCGAGCCCTGGACCGGCGAGCGCGAGGCGACGCTGCGCGGGGCGAGCGCCCCACAGCGGATCAGGGACTTTCCCGGTCTCGACGTCATCCCGTTGGTCGGGGACGGGCGGGCCCGCGGCGACGATTATCTGACGCTCAACGTGCATACGCCGGTCGATGCGGCAGCGCGCCCCGTGATGGTGTTCATCCACGGCGGCGGCTTCGTCGTGGGCAGCAAGGATGCGTCGGTGCAGGACGGCACGACCTTCGCGCGCGACGGCATCGTCTATGTCGCGATCAACTACCGGCTGGGCATCGACGGCTTCCTGCCGATCCCGGGCGTCCCGACCAACCTCGGGCTGCGCGACATGATCGCTGCACTCATCTGGGTGCGCGACAACATCGCGGTGTTCGGCGGCGATCCCGGCAACGTCACGGTGTTCGGCGAATCCGCAGGCGCAATGGCGGTCGCCGACCTGATCGCGTCGCCCTTGGCACGAGGGCTGTTCGGCCGTGCGATCGTGCAGAGCGGCCACGGCGCGATGGTCCGCGACATGTCCGTGGCGCAGCGGCTGGTGAAGAAGATCGCGGGCATCTTGAAGGTCTCGCCCGATGCGGCGGGTATCCGCAGCGTGGATTCCGAAGCGGGTCTCGATGCGGTCGAGGCGGTGGCCAAACCGACCGCCCGCATCGACCTGCGCGATGCAAAGGGTCGCGAGCCGGTGTTCGGCATCAGCCGGTTCGTGCCAGTGTTCGGCGATGACGTTCTGCCCGACACGCCGGTCGCCGCGTTGCAAAAGGGCGCCGGCGCCGATGTCCAGCTGTTGATCGGCAGCAATGCTCAGGAGATGAACCTCTATTTCGTGCCGACCGGCGTGAAGGCGAAGATGCGGCGATGGCTCGCCTGGGTCGTGCTGCGCAAATCGATGCCGCGCGCGTGGGGCGTCCTGAAGGCGTATGGCGCGGGGCGGAGGCCGATCGGCGACGTGTTCGTCGATGCCACCACCGATCTTGTGTTTCGCTGGCCGGCGCGGGTCTATGCTGCGGCGCATCGGGGTCGCACGCATATGTACGAGTTCGACTGGCAGTCCCCGGCGGGCGGCGGGCTCGGTGCAGCGCACGGCATGGAATTGCCCTTCGTGTTCGACTCGCTCGCGATCACGACCGGTCCCGAAGGCCTTACCGGCACCGCACCGCCGCAGGATCTGGCGACGCGCGTTCACGCCTTGTGGGTTCGCTTCGCGACCGACGGCTATCTGCCGTGGGCCGCGTTCGATGCGGATACCCGGCAGGTATACCAATTGGAGCGCGGGGAAGCCGTTTCGGAACCGTCCATGCCTGCGGCGCCGTTCCTGGCCTGACCCGGAAGCCCGCGCGTATCCGCTAGGTCCGGTGCTGGCCTGCGCCGACACGACTCCCGTTCCAGGACGCCGTGCGCGCTTGGCGACCACTGCCCTCCCGCTCGCATCTCTGCACAATCTGGCATCCGATCGGCACACTGTTCCCGTGTGCACTCCCGATCCTATCTGATAGGACGTCTCTACCTACCTGATAGGTCAAAAACAAAAGACGGGTGCAGCACAGCATCTTCACGGGAGAGAGACAATGTCAGGCGCTCATAACTTCACCTCGCGCGCACTACTGACCGGCGTAGCGTTCGCGATCCTCGTGCCGGTCGCTGCCACGGCGCAGGACACGACCGCGGCGCAGGCGACGCCGGCGTCGGACACCAGCGAAACCGCGGATATCGTCGTCACCGCGCAAAAGCGCAGCGAGCGGCTTCGCGACGTGCCAGCCTCCGTCTCGGTCGTCACCGCGACCGATCTCACCAAGCAGGGCGTCGTCCAATTCTCCGATTACGCGACGCGCGTGCCCGGCCTGTCGCTAACCTCGGTCCGCACCGGACAGACGCAGGTCACGCTCCGCGGCATCACCACTGGCGCGGCACAGTCAGCATCCTCGACAGGCTACTATGTCGATGAGGCGCCGATCGGATCGGTCAACGCCTATACCGGTGGCAGCACCACGACGCCCGATCTCGATCCGTCGGATCTGGCGCAGATCGAAGTGCTGAAGGGCCCGCAGGGAACGCTCTACGGTGCGGGCGCCGTCGGCGGCCTGCTCAAGTTCGTGACGGCATCGCCCAGCTTCACCGAGCTCGGCGGGCGCGTGTCCGGCGGGGTTACCGAAGTCGCGCATGGCGGCGTCGGTTATGCCGGTCGCGGCGTGCTCAACGTCCCGCTCGTCACCGATCAGCTGACCTTCCATGTCAGCGGCTTCTATCGGCGCGACGCCGGTTATATCGACAACGTCAACGCGCGCATCGGCCGCAGCGACATCAACCGCGCAACGGTGCGCGGCGGGCGCGCGGTGCTCGCGATGAAGCTTGGGCCCAACGTGCGGCTCGACCTGTCGGCAATCGGCCAGGATACCTCGACGCGCGGACTCAACACCGTCGACGTCGACGCCGTGACGCTCCAGCCGCTGTTCGGCCGGCTGACGCAGAACCGCAACGTGGCGGAGAGCGGCTTCACCCAGTTCCGCCTCTACAATGCCACGCTGCGCGCCGATCTCGGCGCGATCAACGTCGTCTCGTCGACGACGTATCAGCATACGTCGTTCCGCCAGGTGTCCGACGCGACGCGCAGCTTCGGGGCGCTGCTCGGCGGGCTGTTCGGGATCCCGACGCTCGGCGTGCGCCAGAACCAGAACACGCGCAGCGAGCGCTGGTCGGAGGAAGTCCGCGCCAGTGCCGATGGCGTCGGCAACGGGCTGATCGATCTGCAGGCCGGCTTCTACTGGACGCACGAGCAGGATTCGAACCGGATCCCGAGCTTCGATCCGTTCCTGACGACGAACGGGGCGGCGCTCCCGCTGCCCAATCTCGTGACCGCGGCGATCCTCTCGAAATATGAGGAATATTCGGTGTTCGGCAATGCGACGCTGCATCTCGGCGACAAATTCGATCTGCTCGGCGGCATCCGCTACAGCCATGACGATCAGGACTATTTCCAGGACTATAGCGGACTGATCATCGGCCCCCGCCGCATCAACACCGGCAAGGAAAAGGCCGACATCGCCACCTACCTTGTCTCGCCGCGCTACAAGCTGTCGGACAATGCGATGATCTATGGCCGCGTCGCCTCGGGCTATCGCCCCGGCGGGCCGAACGCCGTGCCACCGCCCAACGTCTTCGTCGCGCCCGACACCTTCGCGCCCGACCAGCTGACACAATATGAGATCGGCTTCAAGGGGCAGACCGCCGACCGCAAGCTGAGCATTGATGCCGCCTTGTTCTACACCAACTGGAAGGACATCCAGATCCAGACCAGCGCGGCCGGGTTCAACTTCTTCGTCAACGGCGGCAAGGCGCGGAGCCAAGGGGCCGAGGCGACGATCCGCTATCGTCCGGTCACCGGCCTGAACTTCGGCCTCAATGCCGGCTACACCGATGCCAAGCTGGTGACCGCGGCACCGGCAGCCGGCGGGCTCAATAGCGACCGCCTGCCCTACGTCCCGCGGCTCGCCGGATCGCTCACCGCCGACTATGGCATTCCACTCAGCGGAGAGATGAAGGCCAACATCGGCGGCAGCGTGAACTATATCGGCAATCGCAATTCCGATTACAGCCAGCGATTCCCCAAGCGGCTGAACGCCTACACCACCTTCGATCTGCGCGCGGGAATTGGCTACGGCGCCTGGTCTCTCTCGGCCTTCGCGCGCAACCTGACCGACAAGCGTGCGATCACCGTCGTCGCGCCGGCCGGTCTCGCGCCGAGCAACACCGCCGGACAGGTGTACGGCGCCGCCTATATCCAGCCGCGCACGATCGGCCTGGAAGCGGCGCTGCGTTTTTGACCCTGCCGCCCGGGCAAAGGACGACTTCATGCATATCGACGTTACTTTAACGCGCCCGCCGCTCGATCCCGGCTTCGTCGCGGCGCTGCGGCAGCGCTTCGGCGATGCGCTCGACATGGGCGCCGCGGCGCTTGCCCAGCACGGCGCGAGCGAAGCGCATTTCGCGCCGATGGCGCCCGATGCCGTGGTCTATGCGGGGTCGACCGACGAGGTGGTCGATCTGGTGCGGATGTGCACCGCGGCCGGCGTGCCGATCATTCCCTACGGCGCCGGTACGTCGATCGAGGGCAATGCGCTGGCGGTGCGCGGCGGTGTCAGCGTCAACCTCTCGCGGATGACCGAGATCGTCGCGGTCCATGCCGAGGATTTCGACTGCACGGTGCAGGCCGGAGTGCGCCGTGAGGAACTGAACCTGCATCTGCGAGACATGGGCCTGTTCTTCCCGATCGATCCCGGCGCGAACGCCACGATCGGGGGCATGGCGTCAACGCGTGCCAGCGGCACGAACGCGGTGCGCTATGGCACGATGCGCGAAGCGGTACTGTCGCTGACCGTCGTCACGCCCGACGGCAAGGCGATCAAGACCGCCACCCGCGCGCGAAAATCGGCGGCGGGCTATGATCTGACGCGCCTGTTCGTTGGGTCGGAGGGCACGCTCGGCATTATTACAGAGGTGACGCTGCGGCTGCACCCGATTCCCGAAACGATCAGTTCGGCGGTCTGTGGCTTCGACAGCCTGCAGGGCGCGGTCGATACCGTCGTGCAGGCGATCCAGTGCGGCGTCCCGCTCGCCCGCGTCGAGATCCTCGACGACAAGCAGATGGCGGCGGTCAACGCCTGGTCGAGGCTCGGCTATCCCGAGGTGACGACGTTGTTCTTCGAATTCCATGGCTCGCCGGCCGGGGTGGCGGAACAGGTCACGCTGGTGCGCGATCTGGCCGAGGCGAACGGCGGTGGCGAGTTCCAGTGGTCCAACCTGCCCGAGGAGCGCGCCAAGCTGTGGAAGGCGCGACACGAAGCCTATTACGCCGCGGTCAACGTCCGCCCCGGTGCGGTCGGCTGGACCACCGATGTCTGCGTCCCGATCAGCCGCTTGCCCGAATGCATCCTTGAGACGAAGCGCGATCTCGAGGCGGGCACGGTCCCCGCCACGATCCTCGGCCATGTCGGCGACGGCAACTTCCACGTGATCTTCTCGATGGACCCGAACTCGTTGGAAGAGTTGCGCGAGGTCGAGGCGATCAACGCCCGGCTGGTCCAGCGCGCGCTGCTGATGGAGGGCACCTGCACCGGCGAACATGGCATCGGCCTCGGCAAGCAGGACTGGCTGGTCGCCGAGCTCGGCGATGCGGTGGATGTGATGCGGACGCTGAAGCGGGCGCTCGATCCGCAGGACCTGTTCAACCCCGGCAAGATCTTTTCTTTATGAACGAGCGTGTCATCGACCGGCCGTTCGGTCGCGCCGTCCCCGGCCTGTTGGTGCTCGGGCTCGCAATGGCGGTCGGCTTCGCGCAGATGGGCTCGTTCAGCACCGTGCAGGAAGGCGCCAAGGCCGAACTGGGGCTGAGCGACGTTACGCTCGGCCTGATCCAGGGCGGCAGCGCGGCGGTGCCGCTGGTACTGTTCTCGATCCCGATCGGCATTCTGGTCGATCGCTGGAACAGGATGCGGCTGCTGTTGCTGTTTTCGGCCGTGGCGGTGTGCGGATCGCTGCTGACCGCGATCGCCGGCAATGTGCCGACCTTGTTCGTCGCGCGGATGATGACCGGCATCGCGACCACCGGCGGGCTCACTGCGGCCTTGTCGCTGGCGGCCGACATGTGCGCGCCGGCGCAGCGCGGGCGCGCGATGTTGCTCGTCACGCTGGGGAAATCGCTCGGCGTCGCCTGCGCCTTTGCACTCGTCGGATGGCTGTTCGGCCTGTTCTCCGGCGGCTTCACCCTGCTGGGAACCGGGCTGCCATGGCGCGCGACGCATATCGCGCTCGCCGCGGTTGCCGCGCTCGCCAGCCTGCCGCTGTTGCTGCTCGCGGAGCCGGTGCGGCTCGAGGTCGCGGCTGGCCCGCGTGCGGCCTTTCGCGTCGTTGCCCATCAACTGTGGGCGCGCCGCGCCTTCCTGATCCCGCTGTTCATGGGCCAGGTATCGGTGGTGATGGCCGACGCGGCGGCCGGTATCTGGGCCGCGCCGATGCTGACCCGCTATTTTCACCTGACGCCGCAACAGTTCGGGGGCTGGATGGGCGCGTTGCTGCTCGGCACTGGTGTCATCGGCGCGTTGCTCGGCGGGATCGTCGCGGACCTTGGGCAGAATAGCGGACGGCGCGGCGGGCTGCTGATCGGCGCTGTCGGCGCGGCGGTGATCGGCATTCCGGCGGCCTTGTTTCCGCTCAGCGGATCGGTTCCGGTCTTTGCAATCGCGCTCGGGACACTGATGCTCGCTGGCACGATCACCGGGCTGATCACCTCGGTCGCGATCACGGTGATGCTGCCCAACGACCTGCGCGGCCTGTGCCTCGGCGCGTTCATCGCCTTTGCCGGCTTGATCGGCTACGGCCTCGCACCGCCGCTGGTCGGCTGGGTCAGCCTATTGCTCGGCGGCGAGCAGCATCTTGCAATCAGCCTGACGATCGTCGGCGTGACGACGAGCATCGCGGCGCTTGGCTCATTCTATATCGCGATGCGCCGCGCGCCGATGGCGCCGACCGATCACTATAAGGCCGACCTATAAGAGAGCAGTTGATCAACCTATCCGATAGCTCTATGGGCTTTGTCGAGGAGTGGCGAGATGGAACGCATACCGATGTCGCCCGAGATGATGGCAATCGTGGGACCCGGCGTAACCGACCCGCCGCTCGACGCATCGCTTATGCTGGCCTTCAGCCTTGGCGAGATGCCGATCATCGCAATCCAGGAGGCTGACCCATCGAGCGATACGGCCGCGTTGCGGTTGTGCGTTACCGAGGATGCGTGCCGCCGCTTGTTTGGCCAGATCCCTACCCTGCCGGCAACCTATCACCTTCCCAGCGACCTGCGCGCGATTGCGCTGGCAGTTCGCGATTGCACGCTGGAAGGCGCTGCCGGGATCACATTGCGGGGTGCCAAGAGCACCGAATTGCTGTGTCAAAGCATCGCAGCGCTGCTCGGTGGCGCCTTGGTGCCCGCCAATGCCAACGCCGCCTTGTCCGAGCGCGATACGCGTCGGATCGTCCATGCACGCGATATCATCGACCAGCATTGGCGCGAGAAACTGACGCTCGACACGATCGCGGGGACCTGCGGCGTCAACCGCGTCAAACTCACGAGCGGGTTCCGCGCGATGTTTGGAGTCAGCGTCGCCGATGCGATCGCCGAACGGCGGCTTGGCGGCGCAAGACAGATGCTATTGGCGACCGATTTGCCCGTCTCGTCGGTCGGCTATGCCTGCGGCTATCTCAGCAATGCGAGCTTCACCCGCGCCTTCTCGCGTCGCTACGGTGTCGTCCCCTCGCGTCTGCGCGCCGGGGCGATGGCGGCGTGACCGTCGTAACCGCAATCGGCGGCAGCCTCGTCGATCAGGCCGTACGCCGCGTGCGCGATCACATCCGGTCGAACAACATGAAACCGGGCGACACCCTGCCCGGCGAAGGCCATTTTGCCGCCGACCTCGGAGTCAGCCGCGCCGTCATGCGCGAGGCGTTCGGGGCATTGGCCGCGCTGCGCCAGATCGACGTCGCCAATGGCCGCCGCGCGCGCGTCGCGGCGATCGACGGGACGGTGATGAGCGCTTCGCTCGACCATGCCGTCGCGACCGACCAGATCTCGGTTCCCGATGTGTGGGATGTGCGGCGCACGCTCGAACTGCGCACGGCCGAACTCGCCGCGCATCATCGCAGCGACAGCGATGTGCGCCGGATCACCGGTCTGGCCGCAGCGATGATCGTCGATCGCAACGATCTCGACGCGCGAACGCGGCACGACATCGCGTTCCACCAGGCGATCGCGCAGGCGAGCGGCAATGCCCTGTTCCTGCAGATCGTGCGATCGTTCGAGGCGTTGATGCTGGTTGCCGTGCCGACGGCATGGCGGACCCGGACCGACATCGAGCAACAGGATGTGATGCTCGCGCATCACCGATCCATCGCCAACGCCATCGCCGACCGCGACACCGTTGCCGCGGTGGCGATGATGAACGCCCATTTCGACGGCTCCATCAGCGACTTTTTCAGTCGAACGACGCTTTAGCGTTTCCGATTTTGCGGGATCTGAAGCTGAACGAACGTCCGATTTCAACATTCTTAAAATCTAAAGCAGACAGGCGGGTCTCCACCCAAAAAAGACTAGCGTGGCTCGGACTTAAAAGCCGAATGCCCCTTCCGCGGAATTAGGCCGAACCAAGATCATTTCACCGACCTAAGGTTCTATAGCATTCGTAAGCTTCGCGGACTCTGAAGAGTTATGCAAAAGCGTATCGCCCTATCGACCTTAATCAGCATGTCGGTCACTACACCAGCTACCTGTCAAACGTTAGATGGGCAGAAAAACTCGAAGGGGCAAATTACCGACGAGTACATCGTCGTGACCGGGCGCGGCCTGCCGGTGTCGCCCGGCGAGCGCGCCTTCGACATCGTCACCATCGATCGCGACCGGTTGCAGGCCAACGCCAGCCAACGGCTGGAAAGCGTGCTCGCCGACGTCGCCGGCCTCCAGCAATTCCGCCGCTCCGACAGCCGCTCTGCCAATCCGACCAGTCAGGGCATCACCCTGCGTGGCATCGGCGGCAACGCGTCGAGCCGCGCGCTGCTGATCCTCGACGGCGTGCCGCAGGCCGATCCGTTCGGCGGCTGGGTCGCGTTTCCGGCCTATGCGACCGGCCGGCTGGGGCAGGTGCGGGTGACGCGGGGCGGCGGCAGCGGCTATTTCGGGCCGGGCGCGCTCGCCGGCGCGGTGGAACTCGACAGCGCAACGCCCGACCAGATCGCGCCGCTGGTGGCGAGCGTCGTCTACGGCAGCCGCGATTCGGTCGAGGCTCAAGGGTCGGCAGCGCTGGTGCGCGACGGCGGCTTCGCGACGCTGTCGGCGGCCTATGCCCGCGGCGACGGTTTCGTACCGACGGTGGCGGAGAGCCGCGGCCCGGTCGATCGCCCGGCACCCTACGAACAGGCATCCGGCGCGCTCCGCACCGTGGTGACGATCGCCCCCTCGACCGAAGTGCAGGCCAATGTCAGCGCTTTCACCGACACCCGCGAGCGCGGCACGGCGTTCACTGCCAACCGCTCGAAAGGGGCGGACGCCAGCCTGCGCCTCGTCGGGCGGGGAGCCTGGGGCTGGTCGGCGCTCGGCTATCTGCAGACTCGCGCCTTCGCGTCGAGCTTCGCCAGCGTCAACGCGACCCGAACGACGGTCAGCCAGTCGCTCGACCAGTATAACACCCCAGCAACGGGCCTCGGCGCGCGGATCGAGGTGCAGCCGCCGCTCGGCGGGTTCGTCGACCTGCGGCTGGGCGCGGACATCCGCGACGTGTCGGGCAAGACGCAGGAGCTGTTCACCTTCGTCAACGCCGCCCCGACGCGGCGGCGCGACGCGGGTGGATCGACCCGGACCGCCGGCCTGTTCGCCGACGGCAGCGTGCCGATCGGCGACCTGACCTTGACCGGTGCGGCGCGCGTCGATTGGTGGCGGATCGACGGTGGTTACCTCAGCGAGCGGCCGATCGCCGGTGGCGCGGCGCTAACCGATAACCGTTTCGCAGACCGTGACGGCAGCGAATTCACCGGGCGGATCGGCGCGGCCTATCGCCCGGTCCCGGCGGTGACGCTGCGCGCCGCAGGCTATCGCGGCTGGCGGCTGCCGACGCTCAACGAACTCTACCGCCCGTTCCGCGTCGGCAACGACACGACCGCCGCGAATGCCGCGCTGTCACCGGAGCGGTTGACCGGCGTCGAGGGCGGCGTGACGCTGGCCCCGTTCGCCGGTGCCAGCCTCGCGGCGACGGTCTTCCACAACCGGCTGGACGATGCGATCGCCAACGTGACCCTGTCGTCGACGCCGACCAGCGCATCCCGGGTGCGGCGCAATCTGGACGCGATCCGGTCGACCGGTGTCGAGGTCGACGCGCGCTATACGCTGGGCGCCTTCGGCGCGCTGGCATCGTGGAGCCACGTCGATGCGCGGGTCAGGGCGTCGGGTGCCGCGGTGGCGCTCAACGGCCTGCGCCCGGCGCAGACGCCGCGCGACGCGCTGTCGGGGACGCTGGGCTGGCGCCGGGGTGGCGCCGCGCTGTCCGCCACAGTGCGGCACGTCGCCCGCCAGTTCGACGACGACCAGAACAGCCGCAGCCTCGCCCCCGCGACGACGCTGGACGGCTTCGCCGCATTGCCCCTGACCCATGGGCTGACGATCGAGGTGCGGGCGGAGAACGTGTTGGACGCGCGGGTCGAGGTGGGAATCAGCGGCGCCAACATCGTCGAACGCGCGACACCGCGGACGCTCTGGTTAGGGGTGCGCACAAAAATCATGTAACTGATAGAACCTTCGGCCGAAGGCACGATGGCATCCTGAGATTCCTCTCAGCATCCCCGCATCCAACGTTGCTAAGCTAGCAACACAGATCTCGAGGGGAGAGACGATTTTGCACGCTCATTGGCTGCTCTGCGCCGCAGTGGTCACCACGCCAGCGGCAGCGCAGACCGTCGATTCTGCCCGCGACGGGGGCGGCGACATCGTCGTGGTGGCGACGCCGCTGCTCGATGCCGGCGAGGACGTTGTCCGATTGCCCGCGCAGCACGTGTCGGACGAACAACTCGTCGCGGCGCATGCCGTTGACCTGACCGATTACCTGCGCCGCACCGTCGGCGGCGTGTTCGTCAACGAGGTTCAGGGCAATCCGCTGCAACCCGACATCACCTATCGCGGCTTCACCGCCTCGCCGCTGCTCGGCACGCCGCAGGGGCTGTCGGTCTATGTCGACGGCGTCCGGGTCAACCAGCCGTTCGGCGACGTCGTCAGCTGGGATCTGATCCCGACCTCGGCGATCCGCTCGACCACGGTGGTGTCGGGATCGAACCCGCTGTTCGGGCGCAACTCGCTGGGCGGCGCGCTCGTCGTGCAGACCAAGGACGGGCGCAGCCACCCCGGCATGACCGCCGACGTCAGCTATGGCAGCTTCCGCCGCAGGATCGCCCGCGCCACGGTCGGCGGCCAGGCACGGGGCGGCTTCCACTGGTTCGGGTCCGCCGACTATTTTGCCGAGAACGGCTGGCGCGATGTCTCGCCGTCGCGCGCCGGGCAGCTGTTCGGCAAGGTCGGGTGGGCTGACGATCGCACCGATATCGCGCTGTCGGGCAGCTTTGCCGACACCAACCTCAACGGCAACGGCTTGCAGGAATTGCGCCTGCTGGAGCGGGACCGGAGCAGCGTCTACACGCACCCCGACACCACGCGGAACCGCGCGTGGAGCGGCAACCTGACGCTGGCGCATGACCTATCCGACCGGCTGACGCTCAATACCAACGCCTTTTACCGCAACATCCGCACGCGCACCTTCAACGGCGACATCAACGACGATGCGCTGGGCGAGAACCTGTACCAGCCGAGCGCCGTGGAGCGGGCGGCGCTGACCCGCGCCGGGTTCACCGGCTTCCCGCTGGCGGGCGAGACTCAGGCGAACACGCCCTTCCCGCGCTGGCGCTGCATCGCCAATGCACTGCTCGACAGCGAGCCGAACGAGAAGTGCAACAGCCTCGCCAACCGATCCTCGACGCGACAGCACGAATGGGGCGGCACCGGCGAACTCGCCTGGACGGCGGGGATCAACCGGCTGACGCTGGGCCTCGCCTATGTCGATGGCCGGGCCGATTTCATCCAGTCGTCGCAGTTCGGCTATCTGACCGCGGATCGCGGCGTCGTGCCGATCGGCGGCCCCGGCGCGTTCGCCGACGGCACGCAGGATTCGGAGAATGCCTTCGACGCGCGGGTCGACCTGAAGGGGCGGACGCGGGTGTTCAGCGCCTATGCGCTCGACGCCATCGACCTGACGCCGACGTTGCATGCCGACCTGTCGGCGCGTTTCGACCGCACCGTCGTGCGCAATCGCGACCGGATCACTCCGGGCGGCGGCACCGGGTCGCTGGACGGCGACCACCGCTTTCACCGGCTCAACCCAGCGGTGGCGCTGCGCTGGACGCCGACCGCGGCGCTGGCGTTCGACGTCGCGATCGCGCAGACCAGCCGCGCGCCGTCGGCGATCGAACTGGGGTGCGCCGATCCCGAAAGCCCGTGCCGGCTGCCCAACGCGCTCGCTGGCGATCCGCCGCTGAATCAGGTGGTGGGGCGGACCGTGGAGGGCGGCATCAACCTGACCATTGCCGGCATCCAGGCGCGCGTCGGCGTGTTCCGTACCGTCAGCCGCGACGACATCCTGTTCGTCGCCGACGATCAGGCGGGCTTCGGCTATTTCCGCAATTTCGGCCGGACGCGGCGGCAGGGTGTTGACATCGACCTCGCCGGCCGGGTCGGGCCGCTGACGCTCACCGCGCATCACACCTTCCTCGACGCGACCTATCGCAGTCCGGAAACGGTGGATGGTTCCGCGAACAGCAGCAACGAAGGGCCGGCGCCGGGATTCGAGGGCGAGATCGACATCGTCAGGGGCGACCGCATCCCGCTGATCTCGCGCCACCTGCTGAAGGCCGGCGTCGCCATCGACCCGGTGCACTGGCTGACCGTGTCCACCGACATGGTCGCCAGCGCCGGCGTGATCGCCCGCGGCAACGAGAATGGCGATCATGAACCGGACGGCACCTATTATCTCGGCGAGGGCAAGACCCGCGCCTATGCGGTCGTGAACGCCGGGATGGAGGTGCGCCCGGCGCCCGGGTTCGCGCTCTATGCACAGATCAGCAACGTACTCGACAAGGACTATGCTACTGCGGCGCAACTGGGCGCGACGGGGTTCGACGCGACCGGCAACTTCGTCGCGCGGCCATTCGCCGGCCCGGTGATCGACGGCGAGCGGCCGCTGGTCAATTCGACCTTCTACGCACCCGGCGCGCCGCGCTCGGTGCAGGCGGGCATGCGCTTGGCGTTCTGACGCCGTCAGGCGGGATCGGCGAGGCGAAAGCCGATCCCGCGCACCGTCACGATCGCGGGCGCGTGCGGATGTTCCGCCAGCCGCCGACGGACGTAACCGACATAGACGTCGAGCGCGTTGTCGCTGACCGGCGCATCGCCCCAGATCGCGGTGGCGAGCGCTGCCCGCGGGATCACCGCACCGCGCCCCTCCACCAGCGCCGCCAGCAGCCGATATTCGCGCCGGCTGAGCGGGAGCATACGCGCATCGACGGTGGCCCCCGCTTTTGCCGGAGCCAGCTCCAGCGCACCGAAACGCAGCGGCACCGCCGCCGCGCTGCCCCGTCGCACCATCACCGCCAGCCGTGCGAGCAGCTCATCGAACGCGAACGGCTTGGGCAGATAATCGTCCGCCCCGGCTGCGAAGCCGTCGAGCCGGTCCTGCAACGCGCCGCGCGCGGTGAGCATCAGGATCGGCACCGCATTCTGCGCCGCGCGCAGCCGCCGGGTGAGCGCCAGCCCGTCGCCGTCGGGCAAACCGAGGTCGAGCAGCACCGCGGCGAAGGCACCACCCGACAGCAGCGCCGGCGCGCGCGATCCGTCCCGTTCCCAGGCGACACGATAGCCGCGCGCGGTCAACCCGCGGCTGACGAAGCGGCCGATGCCGGGATCGTCCTCGATCAGCAGCACGTTCATGCCGTCACCGGCAGCACGAGCGTGACGATGCAGCCGCCGCCATCGCGGACGGCGGCGCGGGCGGTGCCGCCATGGCGCTCGGCCACCCAACGGACGAGCGCCAGCCCCAGTCCGCTGCCGCCGCGGGCGCGCCCCTCGTCGGTCTGGTAATAGGCGTCGAACAGCCGTGGCAGCGCTTCGGGCAGGCTGCCGCAGCCACGATCCGCGATATGGATTTCGGCGGTTGCGCCATGTCCTTTCAGGCTGACGTCAACGACATCGCCCTCGCCCGAAAATTTGATGGCATTGTCGATCACCGCCACCAGCGCCTGTTCCAGCCAGCGTGCGTCGCCGCGTATCGACACGTGCGACGTGGGGGCCGCCGCGAGCCGGACGCCGTGCGAGGCGGCGTGCCGGTGGGTGCGGGCCACCGCACCGGCGACGATTTTCCCGAGATCGAACGGCGCATCGTCCAGCGCCAACCTGCCGTCGTTGGCCTGCGACAGCGCCAGCAACTCGCCGATACGGCGGTCGAGCTGTTCGCTCTGCATCACCACCTCGCGCAAGGCGAGTCCGAGCGCCGCCGCATCCCGGGGTCCGGTCGCCAGCGCCACCTCCGCCTCGCCGCGCATCACCGTCACCGGCGTGCGCAGTTCGTGGCTGACCTTCGCGAAGAACAGGCGCCGCGACGCATCGACGCCGACCAGCCGCGCCGTCCGGTCGGCGACCGCCCGCTCCAGCCGGCGGTTGGCGAGGCGCAGCCCGGCCGCACCGACCAGCGCCGACAACGCGGCGCAGGCGGCGAGCAGCAGCGCAAAGCCACGGCTGCGCGATCGCAGCGCCGCCATCTGCCGCGCGGTGCCATCGGCCTCGGCCCGCTCGCGTGCGGTCGCCGCCGCGACCAGCCGCGACAGCGCTTCGAGCCGCGGCGGCTGCGCTCCGGCGAGCGCCGCCATCGCCGCCGCGTCGATCCGTTCGTCATGCTGCCCGCCGCCGCCGATCAGCCAGCTTTCCGCAGCGATGTCCGCCCGGTAGCGCGCCAGCGCGGCGGCGACCGCAGGCGCATCGCCGGCTTGGGCGGCGGCGTGGATCGCCAGCACGTCGCCGAACTGCGCCTGGCTCAGCGCTGCCCTGTCGAACAGCGTCGCGCCCCGGTCGGCGGTGTGGAGGAACAGCACGGCCAGCGTCGCGATCGACGCCAGCAGCGCGAACGCCGCCGTCAACGGCAACCGGTCCCGGCGCGTCACCCACCCCCGCATCATGAGCCTGTCCTAGCCGCCGATGCCGCCCGCCGCGCCTGACACTTTGGTACCATTGCGTGCGCGGGATCGGAGGCAGAGCCTGCCGCGATGCACAGGCTCTGGCTCGCGGGCATCAGCCTATCGCTATCCGCAAGCGCTCCGTTGCCGCGCCCGGCCGTAGTGGAGCTGTTCACCGCGCAGGGCTGCGCCGCCTGCCCGCCGGCGCAGGCGGTGGTGAATGCGCTCGCCGACCGGCCCGATGTGATCGCGCTCAGCTTTTCGGTCACCTATTGGGATGCGCTCGGCTGGCACGACCGGTTCGGGCAGCCTGCGTTCACCGAACGGCAGCGGCGCTATGCGATCGTCGGCCACCGCCAACTGGCGACGCCGCAGGTGCTGGTCAACGGCCGGATCGCGATCACCGGACGCGACCCCGCCGAGATGGCGCGCGCGATCCGCAATGCCGAGCCGGCCGATCCCGGTCCGTCGATTCGGCGATCGGGCGCGGCGCTGGTCGTCGGCGCGGATCGCCGCACCGCGCGACCGGCGACCTTGTGGCTGGTGCAGTACGATCCGCGCACGGTGCTGGTGCCGATCGGCGCAGGCGAGAACAGCGGCCGTATCCTGCCCCATCGCAACGTCGTGCGCGGCCTGCGCGCGATCGGCCGGTGGAGTGGCGACGCGGTGCGGGTCATGTTGCCGCCGGCATCGCGCTGGCGTCGTGTCGTGCTGGTGCAGGCGAGCGACGGCGGCGGTATCATCGCGGCGGCGCGTATCTCCTAACGCCTGTCGACCCGTGGCCAGCGCGCCTCGAAGGCCGGATACAGATGGGCGACCGACCGCTGCAATTCGTAGCGCGCCTCCTTTACCGCGGCGAAGCGGGGTGGGATCGGCATCGCGCCGGCCTCGACCATGTCGAGCCCCCGGCCCGCGGCGTCGCCGAGCGCGCCGTCCAGCCAGTCCAGCCAGTCGCGCGTCTGGTCGATTGCGGCATTTGGCGTCGCGTCGAGCGGTCCGTGGCCGGGGATGACGCGGGTGTGGCCGAGCGCCTTTAATGCGTCGAGCGATGTCCGCCAGCGCGGCAGGTCGGCGTGCGGCGTCGAGGGTGCGCGATCGTGGAAGACGAGGTCGCCGGCGACCAGCGTTCCGGTTCGCGTATCGAGCAACGCGAGATCGGCGGCGCTATGTCCGGCGAGCGGCAGCAGGCGGAACTTGCGCGCCCCCACCATCTCGTCCGGCGTGCTGACGACATGGCCGGGCAGCCGCAATTCGGTGCCGCGCATCCAGTCGCCGAGCAGCCGGTACATGCCGTCGGCAAATCCCCCGCCCTCCGCCTTCAGGCTGGCGATCAGTGCCGGCGTCGCGGCGATCGCGGCGGGATCGAAAGCGGCATCGCCATACGTATGATCGGGATGCAGATGGGTCAGATACACCCGCGTCACCGGCTTGCCGACCAGCTTGGCGGCAACCTCGGCCAGTTGCCGGCCGTAACGCAGCGACGGCCCCGCATCGACCAGCACGGCGCCCGCATCGGTGGCGATCACCGTGATGTTGGCGATCGCACCGCCGTTCGACTGGCGGATATCCTCGTCGGCGCCGCGGATCAGCCAGATGCCGTCGGCAACCGGCTCCGGCACCAGCACGTAGGTGAGCGGCGCGGAGGCGGCCGGCACGGCGAACAAGGCCGCGATGCCGCCCAGCAGGTGGCGCCGGTCGATCAGCGGACCTGCTCCACGCTGCCGCGGAATTCGATGCCATTGGTGTCGCGGCCGTCGAAGCGGATGCTCTCGCCGTCACGCAGATGCGGTTGCAGCGAGATCACCGGATCCTCCGCCATCGCCGCCTGAAACGTCAGCTTGCCGAGCGGACGGCCCGTCGACGAGGCGACGGCGAGTTCGTCCAGGTAGTAAGCCGCGATGTTGTCGACCAGGCCCGTATCCATCGGGTGGCGGAATGCGAGCCGCAGCCGCACTGCGCCGTCCTGCTGCCACAGGCCACCGCGCACCTCGCCCAGATGCTGCGACCAGTCGCCCTTCACCCGGCTGACCGGCGGTGCCGAACAGCCGCCACCCGCCGCGTCGATCCAGCCGCCCGACACCAGCCAGCTGCCGTCCTTCAGCTGCACCGCGCCGCGCACCGGCGTGCGCTGGTCCAGCTTGATGCGCGCGGCGACGAACGCGTCGGCGTCCTCCAGCCGGTAATCGAGCGGCAGCTGGATCGGGTTCAGGTCGACCATGATGACCATCCGCACGACGTCGGGAATATCGCGGGCGTCGACCTGCACCGGGAACACACGCTGGTTCTCGGCGATGGTCGGAAAGCTGACCTTTACCCGCGGATCGAAGCGGACGACGGCATTCGCCCCGAACACCTGATCGCCGACGAATTCCCACATCGGCGAGGCGAGCGGGTCCTTCGGCAACGCGGCGGCGGCCGGGGTGGCGAGAAGCGCGATCGGCGCGAGCATGGTCCAGCGTGTCATTCCAAGGTAGGGGGTTACGCCTGCCGCCACGCCGCTACCATCGCACCATGGTATCAGGTCGCTTGCTTGCCCTCGCCGCTCTGGTCGTCGCGCCCGTTCAGGATACGGCATTCGATCCGGTCAGCGGCTATCGCATCGCCGCCTATCGCGGCGTGGTTCCCGACCCGCCGCCCGGCGTGCCGCAGATCAATGCGGCGGCGGTCGCGGCGCTCGGTGACCGGGCCGTGCTGATCGATGTCGTTCCGGCCGAGGGCGCCGTGCGCGATACGGCGACGGGCATGTGGCGGCTTGCCCGACCGGCGGTGTCGATCCCACGGGCGCACTGGTTTCCCGAAGCGGGCCGCGGCGTTCCCGATCCCGCGATCGCACGCTGGTTCCTCGATGGCGTCCGCACCCTCGCCGCCGCGCAGCCCCGCGCGCCGATCGTCGTCTTCTGCCTGGCGGATTGCTGGATGAGCTGGAACGCCGCACTGCGCCTGCGCCGCGCCGGCTACACGCAGGTGCGCTGGTTCGCCGAAGGCAGCGATGGCTGGCGCGACCTGGGACGCGGCCTCGTCCCGGTCGCGCCGTATCGGGCGACGGTCAGGCGACGGTAAGCCGCTGCGCCGCCGGCTGGATGTCGGTGAAGTTCGGCACGTCGCCGAACACCGCCGCCGCCTCTGCCGACGCCAGCGCCGCATCGCGCGCCGCGGCATCGCGGAACGTCAGCAACGCGACCGCGACATGCGCCGGCGCGTCGTCGTCGGGCCACATGCCGATCGCCTCGGTGAGACCATGCGGCGCCCATGTCTCGCGTACCAGCGGTAGGTGGGTGGCGGTATAGTAATCGCGGTCGAACCGCGCGCCCTCGGTCGCCGGATAGCTCACCAGCAAAGCGGCGGGCATCCTACTTGGCCTGCGCGAGCATCGGCGTCATCCGCTTGGCGGCGAAGGGCGGCAGCTTGACCGCGCGGGCCGCGGCAAGGTTCGCCGACGGCCCGTTGCCGACCTGCACCAGCGCCACCATGCCCATCGAATAATGCGGCATGCACTTGATCCCGTAGAGACCGGGCGTCTTCACCGGCAGCACGAATTCCTTGTTCATGCCGCCCTTGGTCGACACGACGCCGGCGGGCAGCATCGTCGGGATCGTCTCGGCATTGTGGCTGGGATCGGATGGCACGAAGCGGACGGTATCGCCCGGCATCGCCTTTACGAACGCGGGTTCGAACACCATCGCGCCCGCCGCGCCCTGGTTCTTCATCTTGACCACGATCTCCTTGGCGAAGGCGGGGGTCGCGGTCAGCGCCAGCAGCGCGGCGGCGGCATGTGCAAGCTTCATGATACGGTTCTCCTTTTACCCTGCCGTCTCAGCCGGATGGGGCGATCCGGCGCAATCGGCCTTTGGTGCAATGGCGCACGCGGAACGAGAGGCAGACAGTTCGCGACGAAGATCAGGAGGATGCCATGTTGCAACAAGCGCTAGACCAGCTGAAGGGCCAGGTCGCGATTCGTCCCAAATACGACAATTACATCGGCGGTGACTGGGTTGCTCCCGTCCGTGGCCAGTATTTCGACAATCCGTCGCCGGTGACCGGCAAGACGGTGTGCCAGATCGCCCGCGGCACCGCCGAGGATATCGAACTGGCGCTCGATGCGGCGCACAAGGCCAAGGATGCGTGGGGCCGTGCCGCGCCCGCCGAACGCGCGCTGATCCTCAACCGCATCGCCGACCGGATGGAAGAGAAACTGTCGCTGCTCGCGATGGTCGAGACGATCGACAACGGCAAGCCGATCCGCGAGACGACCGCCGCCGACCTGCCGCTGGCGATCGACCATTTCCGCTATTTTGCCGGCTGCCTGCGCGCGCAGGAAGGGTCGCTGTCCGAGATCGACCACGACACCGTCGCCTATCACTTCCACGAACCGCTGGGCGTCGTCGGCCAGATCATTCCGTGGAACTTCCCGATCCTGATGGCGGTGTGGAAGCTTGCCCCCGCGCTCGCCGCCGGCAATTGTGTGGTGCTGAAGCCCGCCGAACAGACGCCGATGTCGATCATGGTGCTGATGGATGTGATCGGCGACCTGCTGCCGCCGGGCGTGCTGAACGTCGTCAACGGCTTCGGCGTGGAGGCCGGCAAGCCGCTGGCGCAGAACAAGCGCATCGCCAAAATCGCCTTCACCGGCGAAACGACGACTGGGCGCCTGATCATGCAATACGCCACCGAGAATTTGATCCCGGTGACGCTGGAATTGGGCGGCAAGTCGCCCAACATCTTCTTCGCCGACGTCATGAACGAGGATGACGATTTCCTCGACAAGGCGGTCGAGGGCTTCACGATGTTCGCGCTGAATCAGGGCGAGATCTGCACCTGCCCCAGCCGCGCGCTGATTCAGGAATCGATCTACGACAAGTTCATGGAGAAATGCGTCGCCCGCGTCGAGGCGATCCGTGCCGGCAGCCCGCTCGACATGACGACGATGATCGGTGCGCAGGCGTCGAACGACCAGCTCGAAAAGATCCTGAGCTATTTCGACATCGGCCGCGCCGAAGGTGCCAAGGTGCTGACCGGCGGCGAGCGCGCCACCCTCGAAGGCGAACTGGGCAGCGGGTATTACGTCAAGCCGACGATCCTTCAGGGCCACAACAAGATGCGCGTGTTCCAGGAAGAGATCTTCGGCCCGGTCGTGGCCGCGACGACGTTCAAGGACGCCGACGACGCGCTCGCCCTTGCCAACGACACACTCTACGGCCTCGGTGCCGGCGTATGGTCGCGCGACGGGACGACGGCCTATCGCATGGGTCGCGGCATCCAGGCCGGGCGCGTGTGGACTAATTGCTATCACGCCTACCCCGCCCATGCCGCCTTCGGTGGCTACAAGCAGTCGGGCATCGGGCGCGAAAACCACAAGATCATGCTCGATCACTATCAGCAGACCAAGAACCTGCTGGTCAGCTACAGCCCGAAGGCGCTCGGCTTCTTCTGATCTCTCCCTTGCCCTGCGGGGAGCCTTCCCCCTTTCCCGCGACCTGCGGGGCAGCTTGCGGCGGACCTTCGGGTCCGCCGCTCTTTCCGTTTCAGGAGACCCGCGCATGATGCCCCCACCCCGTATCCTGTCCACGCCGCAGGCCGACGCGACGATCGCCATGCTGGCGGGCAAGCATGGCCCGCTGATGTTCCACCAGTCCGGCGGCTGCTGCGACGGGTCGGCGCCGATGTGCTACCCGGCCGGTGAGTTCCGCGTCGGCGGACAGGACGTGCTGCTCGGCCACGTCGGCACGGCGGGCGACGTGCCGGTATGGATCGGCGCAGCGCAATTCGCCTATTGGCGGCATACGCAGGTGACGATCGACGTCGTCCCCGGCCGCGGCGCCGGCTTTTCGCTGGAGGGGCCGGAGGGCGTACGCTTCATCGTGCGCAGTCGCGTGTTCACCGACGACGAAGCCGACGCGCTGGACAGGGCCGGCGAACCCGCGCGGGGACAATGAAGGGATGACGCTGGCGAAGCGCGATGACATGATCCCCGCCATGCCCATCCGTGTCGCGTCCACCCGCATCGACGATCCCGAACTTGCGATCCGCGCACTGTTCCGCGATCTCGACGTGCCGGAACTCAGCGGAATGATCCTGTTCTGCTCCAGCCGCTATCCGCTCGATGTGCTGGCCGAGGCGATCGGTTCGCGATCCGACGGGCTGACGATCGTCGGCTGCACCTCGTCGGGCGAGATCACGCCTGACGGACTGGACGAAGGCACGATCACTGCGATCGGTTTCCCGATCGGCGATTTCCGCCTGTCGGCGACCTGTTTCGAAAACCTCGACGTGTTCGACGCCGCCGAGGCGCAGCGGGTGCTGCGTGCACTCGTCGCCGATGCCAATGAAGCGACGCGCGACATGGACATGACGCATCATGCCGGCGTCTTCCTCGTCGACGGCCTGTCGCATCGCGAGGAGATGCTGACGCTGACCTTGCAGGATGCGCTGGGCGAGGTACCGTTGGTCGGCGGATCGTCCGGCGACGGCCTCGATTTCCGCGAGACCTTCGTCCTGTACGACGGCCGCTTCCGCCGCGATGCCGCGATCGTCGCGCTGCTGTCGTCTCGCCGCCCTTTGAAGGCGTTCCGCGCGCAGCATTACGGCCCCGGCAGCATCAAGATGGTCATCACCGCCGCCAACACCGACCTGCGCACCGTCCACGAGATCAACGCCGAGCCCGCCGCGGCGGAATATGCCCGGCTGGTCGGCGCGCGGGTCGAGGACCTCGGCCCCGCAGTCTTCGCGACGCATCCGCCGATGGTCCGCGCCGGCGGCGAATATTACGTCCGCTCGATTCAGACCGCCAATCCGGACGGCAGCCTCACCTTCTATTGCGCGATCGACGAGGGCATCGTGCTGACGCTGGGCGAGGCGGGCGACATCATGGGTGGGCTGAACCGCCTGTTCGACGATCTGGACGACAGCGTCGGCGGCATCGACCATGTCCTCGGCTTCGACTGCGTCCTCAATTCGGTCGAGATGGAACAGCGCCAGTTGCGTCAGGCGGTCTCGCGTCTGTTCGCGGCCAAGGGCGTCGTCGGCTTTAATACCTATGGCGAACAGTTCCACGGCCTGCACGTCAACCAGACGTTCAGCGGGCTGGCGATCGGGCGTATCCCATGCTGAGTCCCGCCAACGACCTTGCCGACGATCCCGAATCACGGGTCGCGGCGCTGGAGACGCAGGTTGCCAAGCTGACCCGGATCAACGCTTCGCTGATGGGCCGGGTCGAACGCTCCACCGATCTTCAGGGCAATGCCTTTTCGGTTTTCGAAACCGCGATCAGCCTGGAAAGCAAGGTCCGCGACCGTACCGCCGACCTGGAGCGCGCGCTGTCCGACCTGGCCGCGACCAATGCTGCGCTGGCGCATGCCCGCGATGCCGCCGACAGCGCGCGCAGCCGGCTGGGCGACGCGATCGAGACGATCAACGAAGGCTTTGCCATCTTCGACGCCGACGACCGGCTGCTCTTGTGCAACCAGACCTATCGGTCGCTGTGGCCGGCGATCGCGGACGAGATCGTGCCGGGCGTCAGCTTCGACGAGATCGCCGGGCGGATCGGCGCGACCGGCAGCTCGCTGGGCGCGATGATCGCGCCGGATCGCTGGATATCCGAACGCGTCGCGCAGCATCAGGTGGCGGGCGGCGGCCATGTCATCGCGCTGGCGGACGGGCGCTGGATCCAGGTCAACGAACGCCGCACGTCGGAAGGCGGCATCGTCGGCGTCTACACCGACATCACCGACCTGAAGGCGGACGAGGCGCGGCAGCGGGCACGCGAGGCGGCGGAGCGTGCGGTGGTGCTGCAATCGACGCTGGATGCGATGCCGCAGGGCGTCTGCGTCTTCGATCGCGGCGGCGCGTTGCTCGCGTGGAACGGGCCGCTGCTCGCGCTGCTCCAGCTGAACCCGGCGCGCGCGCGGGCGCAGATCGCCGATCATCACGCGCTGGTCGAGCGGTGCAAGCTGGTCCTGCCACGTGCCGATGCGATCAACACGCTCGGCTGGATCGACGAACACGCCGAGGCGCGCGAGGTGTCGCAGATCCGCCGCCTCGCCGATGGCCGGTCGCTGGAGGTCCGGCGGCTGGCGATGCCCGGCGGCGGCATGGTCATCGGCTTCGACGATGTCACCGACCGGCTGCGCGCCGCCGAGGCGCTGGAACGCCGCGTCGCCGAACGCACCGCCGAACTGCAACGCGAGGTGAGCGAACGCGTCGCCGCCGAGACTGCGATGCGCGAGGCGAAGACCGCGGCCGAACAGGCGAACCTGTCGAAAACGCGTTTCCTCGCCGCCGCCAGCCATGATCTGCTGCAACCGCTCAACGCCGCACGCCTGTTCGTCTCCGCGCTCAGTACGCGCCGGCTTGCCCCACCGAACCGAATCCTGGTCGACCAGACCGCCTCGGCGCTCGGTTCGATCGAGCAATTGCTCGAGGCGCTGCTCGAAATCTCGAAGCTCGACGCCGGCGCGATCACGCCCGAGATCGTCGACGTGCCGCTCGACGATCTGTTCGCCGCCCTGCGCGCCGAATATGCACATGCCGCCGACGAGCGCGGCCTGTCGCTGGTGGTGGCGTCGACCGAGATCTGGGTGCGTTCCGACGCACGATTGCTGCGCCGCATCCTCCAGAACTTCCTGTCGAACGCCTTGCGCTATACGATGACGGGCGAGGTGCGGATGACCGCGCATTGCGTCGGCGGCGAGGTGTGCATGGCGATCAGCGACACCGGCCCCGGCATCGATCCGCGCCACCATGCCGAAATCTTCGAGGAATTCCGCCGGCTGGACGGACGCAACGGGCCGGGTATCGGCCTGGGCCTGGCGATCGTGCAGCGTGCCGGGCGCATGCTTGGCCACCCGATCCGACTGGAAAGCGAACCGGGTACGGGGTCGACCTTTACCGTCGCCGCACCGCTCGCCGCGGTCGGCGTCCAGTCGCGCACGCCGGTGACGGTGACCAGCAGCCGCGGCATCGGCGCGCGGGCGGTGTTGGTGCTCGACAACGAACAGACGATCCTCGACGGGATGCGCGCCGTGCTGCAAGGCTGGGGGTGCCACGTCGTCACCGCGCTGGACGAGGATGCCGCACGCGCCGCCTCTCCGTCCGATACCGCGGCGATCGACGTGATCCTCGCCGATTATCATCTGGAAGAGGGTGTTACCGGCGATACCGCAGTCGCGCGGCTGCGTTCCCATCTCGGTCGTCCGGTGCCGGCGGTCATCATCACCGCGGACCGCATGCCGGCGCTGCGGGATGCGCTGATCGCGCAGGGGCTGCACGTCTTGCAAAAACCGGTGAAGCCGGCGCAGCTGCGCGCGCTGCTGGCGCAGCTGACCAGCAGGAGTGGCGGGACCGGCGGGATCTAGCCCCGCGACGCGCCGACGAAATGCACTTTGTTGGCGAGGATCACCGCCTGCGTGCGGCTGTAGACATTCAGCTTGGCAAGGACGGCCGAAACATGCGCCTTCACCGTCGTCATCGACACTTCGAGTTCATAGGCGATCTGCTTGTTGAGCTTGCCCGCGACGACCAGCCCCAGCACGACGCGCTGCTGCGGGGTCAGCGTGTCGATGCGGCGACGGATATCGGCGCCTTCGCCATTGTCGCCCGATCCGACGCGGAATTCCTCGGGCATGAACACGTCGCCCGCCAGGATCGACTGGATCGCGGCGACGATCGCACTGCGTTTAAGCGATTTGGGGATGAAGCCGGCCGCACCGTGCGCGATCGCAGCGCTGATGAGACCGCCCTCGACCGCGCCCGACACGATGACGATCGGCACCGAGGGAAAGCGCGTCCGCAACGTGGCCAGCCCCGCGAAGCCATCGGCATCGGGCATGTTGAGGTCGAGCAGGACGAGGTCGAAATCCCCCTCCCGCTCGATCACCGCCTGCGCTTCGGCGATCGACGATGCCTCGAACAATTCGGTCTGGTCGAACGCGACCGAAATCACCGTCCGCAATCCGTCGCGTACGAGCGGATGATCGTCCGCAATCAGGACACGTTCCACGCTGCCCCCTCTCCCCTGCGGCAAGCCTAGCGCGTCTGACGGGCCGGAGCCAAGGGGCGCCGTTGCCGACGCCCCCCATTCGTTCATCACGATTTCGGCAGCTTGAACACCCAGAGCGCGCCGCCCTGGTTGATGTGCTGCACCGCCTTGGCGACTTCGCCGCCCCACAGCGGCACCGCGCCGCCCCAGCCGGACATGACGGCGACATATTGCTCGCCGTCCTGTTCCCATGTCACCGGCGAACCGACGACGCCCGAACCGGTGTTGAACTTCCACAATTCCTGTCCGGTCTTGGCGTCGAACGCCTTTAGGAACCCCTCTGGCGTACCGGTAAAGACGAGATTACCGGCGGTGGTCAGTACGCCACCCCACAACGGCGCCTTGTTCTTGTATTCCCACGCGATCTTGCCCGTCTTCGGATCGACCGCGCGCAGCACGCCGATGTGGTCCTCGTACAGCGGCTTGATCGTGAAGCCCGCGCCCAGATACGCCGCGCCCTTCTTGTAGGCGATCGGTTCGTTCCAGATGTCCATGCCCCATTCGTTGCTGGGGATGTAGAACATGCCGGTCTGCTGGCTGTAGGCCATCGGCATCCAATTCTTCGCACCCAGGAACGCCGGCGCGGAGAAGACGGTCGTTCCCTTTTCTGCGGTCGGCGGACCGGGACGGTTGGTATCGTCGTAGATCGGCCGGCCGGCCTTGGTGTAGCCCTTCGCCCAGGTCGTCTTGCTGACGAACGGGGTCGCGGAAACGAACTTGCCGTTGGTCCGGTCGAGCACGAAGAAGAAGCCGTTGCGGTCCGCCTTCGCACCCAGCTTGCGACCGCCCTGATCGAACGGGATGAACTCGTTTACGCCGTCGAAGTCCCAGCCGTCGTGCGGGGTGGTCTGGTAATGCCACTTGATCTCGCCCGTGTCGGGATCCAGCGCCAGCGTCGATGCGGTATACAGGTTGTCGCCCGGACGCAGGTGACTGTTCCACGGTGCCGGGTTGCCGGTACCCATGTAGACGAGGTTCGTTTCGGGATCGTAGGTGCCGCCGAGCCACGTCGCGCCGCCGCCGGTCTTCCACTGGTCGCCCTGCCAGGTGGCGTTGAGCTTGCCGGTCATCGTCGACGGCTTGCCGTTCAGCTCGCCGACATTGCCCTCGATCGTCGGACGCGACCAGATCAGCTCGCCGGTGTTGACGTCGCGCGCCTCGATGCGGCCGACGATGCCAAATTCGCCGCCCGAATTGCCATAGATCACCTTGCCCTTGACGATCATCGGGGCGGCCGTGTTCGAATAGCCCGCGGCGTAATCCTGCAATTTCTTGTTCCAGATGACCTTGCCCGTCGTCCGATTGAGCGCGACCATATGCGCGTCGAGCGTCGAAAAGATAACCTTGTCGCCATAGATCGCGGCACCGCGATTGACGACGTCGCAGCACGGCATGATGCCGTCCGGCAGGCGCGCGTCATATTGCCACTTCTCCTCACCGGTCTTCGCATCGAAAGCGAACAGGCGGCTGTACGATCCGGTGACGTAGATCGTGCCGTCATAGACCAGAGGCTGCGATTCCTGGCCGCGCTGCTTCTCGCCGCCGAGCGACGCGGAAAAGGCGGGGACGAGGCTCTTGACGTTGGCGGTGGTGATCTGCGCCATCGGGCTGAACCGCTGCGCCTTGGGACCCATGCCATAGGTCAGGATGTCGCCCGGCGTCGCTGCATCGTTCATCAGGTCGGCGTCGGTAGGCCCTGCACCGGCGGCGGCGACCGGGGCTGCGGTCGGCGTCGCGGGCTTGTCGGCGGCGGCCAGTGCGCCGGTCGATAGCGCTACGCCTGCCAGCAAGGCGAAGCGGGTGCGGTGTCGGATCATGCGGTCTCTCCCCATTGCCCGATTCCGGTGGATCGGTCGGGCTATCTGACGTGGAGACTAAACCGCAGTGGCGACGGTCCAAATGCTACCTTGGCACTATGAGAGTTCGCTGAGAATCGGGGGCCGACGAACGCCATGCGAACCCAGGCTCGAACGTGTCCCGACCACTCCGTCACTGCGGACGGGGTCCGGGGTCCGCCGCGCCGCACTCCAACAGCATTGCCTGTGCGGAACCATGGCCCCGGAACAAGTCGGTGCTTACCCCCTTCGACCCTGGATAGGGTCCTGCCCGTCATGACATGCGCTCGCGCGACGGCGGGAGCATAGGACCGGTACACGTCCGAAGAGGATCGTCGCCGGACGCGCCCAGCGTGACGGGGAAGTTCGGCAGGCTTTTGAGTCCACCCTACCCCGCGCTCAACGCCGGCTTCGGGGTCACGCCGTATTTTGCGAAAATCGCCGCCAACGTGCCGTCCTTCTGCAACCCCGCGACCGCACGCTCCAGCGCGTCGCCCAGATCGCGGCTGTCGTCCTTCACCGCCAGCCCGACGTCCCAGCCCGGCGACGGCAGCGCGGGCAACGGTCCGTGTCGCACTTTCACCTTCGTATTGCCGCCCATCAGCGCATGTTCGACCTGGGCGCGGGTGGCGAGGACCGCATCCGCCTTGCCCTCCTTCACGGCGGTCAGCGCGGCGTCACCGCTGGTGAGATGCTGCACGTCGCTGCGCAGCACGCCGCCGAAGCTGCCCGACAGATAGAAATCCGGAATCGAATCGAGTTCCGCGACCAGCCGCTTGCCCTTCAGCTGCGGCGGCGCGACCTCGCAGTCGGTGTCGACCCCGCACGCCATCTGGAATCCCTCGCGGTAATAAGGCGCCAGGAACACGGCACGATCGTTGGCCAATGAAAAGGCGCGATCGTACGGGACGTGCATCATCAGGTCGGCCGCCGATCCGCCGATCAGCGGCCCGCGCCAGATCATGTTGCGCAGGTCGTCGCCGACATCCTCGTCCGCCATGAAGTCGACCAGTTCGGCGCGCACGCCGATCGCCTTGGCCAGCGCCTCGGCGAAATCGACGTCGATGCCGACCAGCCTGCCGTCCTGCCGCCACGACCAGGGCGCGAAATCGCGATAGACGGCGACGCGCATCACGCCCGCCGCCTTCACCTTGTTGAACGACACTGCCGCGGCGGCACCCGGCAGCAACGCGCTCGCCAGCGCCCCGGCAAGAAATCCCCTGCGCCCGATCACCCGCCTATTCCTCGCGCTTGGTGTCGAGCCACGAGCGGATCGCCCACCCGGCCTTCTGCCCCAACACGTCGCCCATCGGCGGCATATAGACCTTGCCGTCGCGCGCCGACCCCTTGTGGAAACGCTCCATATACCATTCGTCGCCATCCTCGCCCTTTTCGAGGTAGCGCAGATCGGGCGCGATCCCGCCCGATATCGCCTCCAGCCCGTGGCAACGCGCGCAATTCTGGCCATAGGCGCTCTGGCCGATCTTCTGCGCGGTCGCATAAACTTTGGGGTCGGCGCGATACGGGTTCTTGGTGACGAAGACATCGTTGCCGCCGGCGATGTCGGGCAGCGCGCTGGTGTCGACCGCCTGTGGGACGACGTTGCCGTGCGCGAGCAGATTGGCGCCGATCGAACCTGCCGCGACCAGCACGGATGCGGCGAATATCAGCCGTGATCCACGATACGCCATACCACATCTCTCCCGAACGACCGCCATGCGCGGTTACTCGGCCGGGATCGTACGGACAGGCGCCGGAAACCCCATTGCACTTTGGTAGGAGGGGCGTTCGCAACGGTCGCTGCTATCCTGTCGGCCATGCGCACGCTCCCCCTCCTCGCCCTGTCGGCGATGCTCGCCGCCCCGGCCGCCGCCGAGACGATCTACGTCACCAACGAACGCGGCGATTCGGTCACCGTCATCGACGGCGCGACGCTGAAACCGGTCGCGACCTGGCCGGTCGGCAAGCGCCCGCGCGGCATCACGCTGTCGCGCGACGGCAAGCAACTGTACGTCTGCGCCAGCGACGACAATGCGGTGCAGGTGATCGACCGTGCCACCGGCAGGGTCGTCGCCGACCTGCCCTCCGGCGAGGACCCGGAGACGTTCGCGCTGTCGCCCGACGGCACCTTGCTGTTCGCCTCCAACGAGCGCGATGCGACGGTCACCGCGATCGACGTGCCGCGCCGCGCCGTCGCGTTCCAGATCGTCGTCGGCGTCGAACCCGAAGGCATGGCGGTCAGTCCCGATGGCAGGACCGCGGTGTCGACGTCGGAAACCGACAATGCGCTGCACTGGATCGACATCGCCAGCCGCAAACCGATCGCCGAAACCAGCGTCGACGCGCGCCCGCGCCATGCCGAATTCACCGCCGATGGCCGCTGGCTGTGGTCTTCGGCAGAAATTGGCGGCACGGTGCAGATCGTCGATACCGCCACGCACAAGGTGGTCGAGACGATCCCCTTCGCTCCGCCCGGGATCGCGCCCGAAAAGGTGCTGCCGGTCGGCATCCGCTTCACGCCCGATGGCAAACGCGCACTCGTCGCGCTCGGCCGCGCCAATCACGTCGCGATCATCGACGTCGCGACGCGCAAGGTGACGGGCTACATACCTGTCGGCCAGCGCGTCTGGCAGGTGGCGATCGATGCGGACGGCACCCGCGCCTTCACCGCCAACGGGCTGAGCGATGACGTATCGGTCATCGACCTAAAGACCAATACGGTGACCGCCACCATCCCCGCGGGCAGGGCGCCATGGGGTGTCGCCATCGCTCCCTGAGCCTCTCCAAAGTCCAATTCCGCCCGCCCCCGTCATCCGTCAGCTTTTCGCCCAAGGGCCTCGACCGATGGTCTCGCGAACAGGGGAGGACGGATATGAACCGAACGGGCAAGCTGCTGAGCGCGGTCGCCGGAGCGGCGCTGATGTGTTGTGCGGCATCGCCGGCGCAGGCGCAGGACGCCACCGACGAACTGCTGCTGCGGCTGAAGGAAAAGGGGATCCTGACCAGCGACGAATATGACGCGCTGGTCGCGCGGAAGTCCACGCAGGCGGCCGCCCCCGTTGCGACCGGCCAGCCGACCGTCAACGCCGCCGTCGCGCAGGGCGAGGCGACGCAGCAGGCGGCCGCCGAACGGCTCGATGACAAGAAGATGGTGCGGATGACCGATTCGGGCGTCGGCCTGATGGTCGGCGACGTCGCGCTGAAATTCTCCGGCTCGGTGAACGGCTTCTACGTCCATGACAGCGGCGACCGCGCGATCCCGGCGAACACCGTCGCCGGCGGTCTGGCCACCGTCGGCGACAATTCTTCCTCGATCCGCAACGGCCTGCTGCCGGGCTTCCTGAAGGTCGAGGTTTCGACCAACCAGGGCGGCTGGGACGTCGGCGCGCATTTCGGCCTGTATCCTGGCATCAACAGCAATCTGGGCAATGCCGGCGCCAACGGCGGCGGATCGCCCGCCGCGCTTCAGACGTCGGGCATCGACGCTCGCCAGACCTATCTGACCTTCGGCCGTGCCAATTTCGGCGAAGTGAAGATCGGCCGCGACATCGGCCTGTTCGGCTCGGACGCGATCCTCAACGACATCACGCTGCTCGCCGTCGGCACCGCATCGGGCAACGCCGCGCCGTCGAACACCTCGCTGGGCCGCATCGGCCTCGGCTACATCTACACCGACTTCCAGCCGCAGATCACCTATTCCTCGCCCAAGTTCGGCGGGTTGCAGGTGTCGGGCGGCATCTTCCAGCCCCTGACGACGGTGGGCTTCAGTGAGGTCAACGACAGCCCCGGCTTCCAGGCCAAGGTGACGTACGACATGGTGCCGGTCGACGGCGGCTTCGGCATGCACGCCTGGCTGAGTGGGCTCGTGCAGAAGCATGATGCAACCGCCACGCTGCCCGAATATACCGGCAAGGCGCTCGATCTCGGTGCCAAGCTATCCTATGCCAACGCCAGCCTCACGGGGTATTATTACACTGGCTCCGGCGTCGGCACGATCGGCCTGTTCCTGCTCTCCACCGATGCGCTGGGGCGCAAGCGCGATAGCGACGGTTATTACGTCCAGGGCACACTCGGCTTCGGCAAATTCACTGCCGGTGCCAGCTACGGGCAGAGCAATCTCGACCGCGCCGATGGCGAGGCGATCTCGAACCTCGTCCGGCGCAACTCGAGCTATGTCGGCCAGCTTCGCTATGGCCTGACCAGCTGGGTGACCCTGATCGGGGAATATACCCACACCATGTCGAAGTCGCACAACGGCAACGACGCCGATTCCGACGCGCTGGCGGCCGGTGCCATTCTATTCTTCTGAACCGACACATCGACCGGCATCTGCCGATCCCCGCCGTCGTCGCAACGCCCATCGGCTGTGCGATGACGGCCACGCATCCGGAGACATCATGACCGACGCGACCTACCCTGCCACCGCGCGTGCCGGCAGTATCGATACGACCGAATACGAACGCCGCCATGCTGCCGCAGCCGAGGATCCCGAGGCCTATTGGCGCGAGGCGGGGCGGTGCATCGACTGGATCGTCCCCTATACCCAGGTGAAGGACACCTCGTTCGACGAAAAGGACTTCCGCATCCGCTGGTTCGGCGACGGCGCCATGAACCTTTCGGCCAACTGCCTCGATCGCCATCTGGCGAC
The DNA here is from genome assembly GCF_001426195.1 of Sphingomonas sp. Leaf339. Taxonomy (GTDB): domain Bacteria; phylum Pseudomonadota; class Alphaproteobacteria; order Sphingomonadales; family Sphingomonadaceae; genus Sphingomonas. Next base: position 103,007 of record NZ_LMRS01000059.1, read on the forward strand.
CCGCGGCCAACAGCCCGCCATCGTTTGGGAAGGCGATGAGCCGGGCGAGACGAAATCCGTCACCTATCGCGATCTGTACGACCGCGTCTGCCGCTTCGCCAACGTGCTCAAGGAACAAGGCGTGCGCAAGGGCGACCGGGTGACGCTCTACTTGCCGATGATCGTCGAAGCCGCGGTGGCGATGCTGGCCTGCGCACGCATCGGCGCAATTCATTCGATTGTGTTCGGCGGATTCTCTCCCGACAGTCTCGCCAATCGCATCCAGGATTGCGACTGCCGACTGGTCGTGACCGCCGACGAGGGGTGCCGCGGCGGCAAGCGGGTTCCGCTCAAGGCGAACGTCGACATGGCGCTCGCGCAATGCCCGTCGGTTGAACGCGTGATCGTTGTCCGCCGCACCGGCGGCGATGTCGCGATGACTGCGGGCCGAGACCTTTGGTACGATGCGCTGCTGTCCGCCGCCGCACCGGACTGCCCGCCCGAGCCGATGAATGCGGAGGACCCGCTGTTCATCCTCTACACCTCGGGTTCGACCGGCAAGCCGAAAGGCGTGCTGCACACCACCGGTGGCTATGCCGTCTGGACGGCAACGACGTTCCGCGACGTGTTCGACTATCGCGACGAAGAGGTCTTCTGGTGTACGGCCGATGTCGGCTGGGTCACCGGCCACAGCTATGTTGTCTATGGCCCCCTCGCGAACGGCGCGACGACCGTGATGTTCGATGGCGTACCAAACTACCCCGACCACGGCCGCTTTTGGGAAACGATCGACCGACTAGGCGTCAACATCTTTTACACCGCGCCGACCGCCATTCGCGCGATGATGCGCGAAGGTGACGATTGGGTAACGCGCAACAGCCGCCGGTCGCTGCGCTTGCTCGGCACCGTTGGCGAACCGATAAATCCGGAAGCGTGGGACTGGTATCACCGCGTCGTCGGCGAGCGACGCTGCCCGATCGTCGACACGTGGTGGCAAACGGAGACGGGCGGCATCTTGATCTCTCCACTACCTCACGCCACCAACCTGAAGCCGGGATCTGCGAGCAAACCGTTGCCCGGCGTCCTGCCGCTGCTGGTCGATGCCGAGGGTGCGGTGCTGACCGGCGCGGCAGAAGGCAATCTTTGTATCGCCGATAGCTGGCCGGGCCAGATGCGCACCTTGTGGGGCGATCACGATCGCTTTTTCCAGACCTATTTTACTACCTATTTGGGCCGATATTTCACCGGTGACGGCTGCCGCCGCGACGCCGACGGCTATTATTGGATTACCGGCCGCGTCGACGATGTCATCAACGTCTCCGGCCACCGTATGGGCACTGCGGAGGTCGAATCCGCGCTCGTCTCCCACCCGAAGGTAGCCGAAGCCGCGGTCGTCGGCAGGCCGCACGCCGTCAAAGGCCAAGGCATCTACGCGTATGTCACGCTCAACGTCGGAGAAGAGGCTTCGGACGAACTGAGAAATGATCTTCGTTCCTGGGTTCGGCGAGAAATCGGTCCGATAGCCAGCCCCGATGCAATTCAATTTGCGCCTATGTTGCCCAAAACACGCTCAGGCAAAATCATGCGAAGGATTCTTCGAAAAATTGCAGAGGGAGATACACACAATCTTGGAGATCTGTCGACGTTATCATCTCCAGACGTTGTGGATTTATTGATTAGTCAGAGGGTCATTTAGGGCCAGTACTCGTTAGCTGGAACCGGAAGATGGCCGTGGCCGCGAGGACGATGGCGGAGAAGAAAGTGGTAACGCGATTGTCGTAGCGAGCGGCGACGCGGCCCCAGTCCTTCAGCCTGCCAAACATGATCTCAATGCGGATGCGGCATTGGTAGCAGCGCTTGTCGCACCTGGCCTGGCTTGCAAGGGACGGAGCGATGAGCTTGTCATGTACCACAATTGTCGCGCCTTGGTCTCAATTGGGGAGACGTTGTTTCAGCGTATCGTGCATCATTACGTGATTGACGACGAAGCTGGCTGGTTTGAGGCTCACTGCCCCAAAGCGGACGGGCCGTTTCCCACCAGAAACCGGGGACTTGACCCTCTGCCCCGCCATCTAAACGAACGGCGACTTTCCGCGATCGCCGCCCGAAAACGGACAGGCCGCTTTCCATCTGTGGACGCCCCTTCGGTTGCAAGCGGTTTATTGAGGGTCTGACACTTAGTCGGATGCTGCCATCTGTCCGGCCTGTGATGCGACCAAGTCGCTGGC
>NZ_LMRS01000060.1 GCF_001426195.1 Sphingomonas sp. Leaf339
GCCAAGGCGATGAAGTGGCGGCCCGATCCGTCGCCGCTGGCGCTCACGTCGGACACGCCGCTGATGTGGGGCCTGTCGCTCCACTTCTACACCTTTGCGGGCAACGACTGGTACGACAAGGGCCGCAATGTCGGCTTCGACCGGACCGGCTGGGCCAAGGCGCTGGCGCGCGCCACGCTGACCGACGAGCTGATCGCGCGACACTCGGCGATCATGGACCGCTACGACCCGGACAAGAAGGTCGCGCTGGCGGTCGACGAATGGGGTGCGTGGTTCGCCAGCGAAAAGGGCGCGTCGGCGCTGTATCTGGAAAGCACGTTGCGCGACGCGGTAATCGCCGGCCTCAGCCTCAACATCTTCAACCGCCATGCCGACCGGGTGCGGATGGCCAATCTGGCGCAGATGGTGAACGTCATCCAGTCACTGGTCCTGACGCGCGGGGCCGAAATGGTGGTGACGCCGACTTGGCATGTGTTCGATCTGTACAAGGTGCATCAGGGCGCGACGCAGATCCCGGTCGATGTCGGCACCCCCGATTATGTCGAGGGCGCCAGCCGGATGCCGCAGGTCAGCGTATCGGCCAGCCGCGACGCGGGCGGCGCGCTGCACCTGTCGATCGTGAACCTGCACCCCGACCAGCCCACGCCCGTCACGGCCGTGCTGGCCGGCACGACCGGCCGCACCGCCACGGCCGAAACGCTGACGGCCAGCCGCATCGACACGCGGATCGAGTTCGGCAAGGCGGACCCGTTCGTGCCCGTCCGGTTGGACGGCGTGCGGCTTACGGACCGGCAGCTGTCGCTGACCGTCCCGGCGCGGTCGGTGACGATGGTGACGGTTCGGTAGAGGGCCTTATCCTGCCGATACCGTATCGCCATCGAACTCGGCGAAGGCGGTCTTGATCTCGCCGGCCTGTGCGTCGTCGGCGACATCAACGGTCACGGTGATGCGGCCGTTCAGCGCGGCGTCTTCGCTGGAGCCGGGGGCGCCGGTATCGGCGCCGGCGACTTCCTCGCCTGCGCTGTTGTCATCGCCCGCGGTGGCGATGACGATCGCGGCGCGGTCGATGCCCTGTTCCTGCACCAGTCGCTCGACCGTCATCTCGGCCTCGCGGCGGGTATCGAAGCTGGCGGTCAGGGTGGTGGGCATGGGAGCGTCCTTTGCGGGTGTGGCGTTCATGGAGGAGCGCGGCACGGTCGCGGAAGTTCCCCGGGCGGGATGACGGAAAGTTAGGCTAAGGTAAGGCCTAAACCGGTCCTTTCCGCATGGTCGACGATGGGAAAGAGCGCAGCGGTGATGATGGCCTGCCTTGTACCACCGTAGCCCCTGTAGGACAGCGACGCGTCGGTTGCGGGTGTCGGGCGCGGGGCGCATGATCGGCTCCGTTTGAACGCCCAAGCCGAACGGATCCCGGATGAACCGCATCGCCACCTTCGAAGAATTCTGGCTCCATTACCTGCGCGAGCATAGCAGGCCGGCCACCCGTGCGCTGCATTATGCCGGGACGACGCTAGTCATCGCCTGCCTGATCGCGGGACTGGTCACGGGCCGGTGGCAGTTGTTCCTACTGATGCCGATCAGCGGCTATCTGTTCGCGTGGATCGCGCATTTCCTGATCGAGCGGAATCGCCCGGCGACGTTCCAATACCCCTTGTGGAGTTTGGCGGCCGACTTCGTCATGTATGGATGCTGGTTGAGCGGCCGGATGCGCGGTGAGCTTGCCCGCGCGGGGGTCAAGTCCGTCGGGCGGTAGAGGCCCGGATCGTCTTTTCGTTACGTGAAAAAATGGGCCAGTATCACCCGGCCCATTCCAGCTTAGTTGCTGTCCGACTTATCGTCTTCGTGATCGATGATCAGATAGGTCGCGCCCGCGATGATGCCGGCACCGATCAACAGCGGGATGATGCTCGCTCCGCCGCCCGCCAGCTTGTTCGACGTGGCAGTCGACGTGCCGGCCCGGACCGACGGGGAGACGGAGAGCGAGCATGCGAATTGCCGACGTTGTTTGGATCGTTCACCCTGGCGACAGCGTCAGCGGCGAGGTGATCAAGCATGAGCTACAAGACGGACCGTCGAAGCCGGACGCGAGCTATCGCGGTGTACCTGACCCTTCTTTTGATCGGCGCGACGCTGGGCTTCCTCGTCAGGTTCGGCGTGATTACCGATCACATGCTTTGGTAGATGCGGCCACATGGCGCTGAACGCCAGCATCCCCCACAAATGGCCGTCAGTCGATGCTTTCGATCGCGTGTCGAATGTCGTCGGACGGCGTTCTGGTTGCCGACAGCTCGGTGCCCGCGTGATGTTGGCGTAGCTCGCTCGGCGTCGATCCGAATGCGTTGCGGAAGCTTCGCAGGAGGGCGGCCTGATCGCGAAAGCCGTAGCGCGCGGCCAGTTCGACGAGCGTGCTGGTGTTGAGCGGGTTGCACATCGCGCGGTGCGCGGCGCGCAGGCGACGCATCCGGTCATAGGCGAGGAGGCCGCCGTCGCGTTCGAACAGGCGATATAGCACCGACCGCGAAATGCCGAGTTCGGCGGTGATGCCGGCGACCGACAGGGTTCCGGGCGGTTGCGCCGCGACATAGGCTTTCGCCGCGGCGAGCAACGACAATTGGTCGGTGCGCTGGCTGGCGCCGGCCCGAACCATCGCCGAGGCAGCAAGATCGCGCAGGATCGTTGCATAGAGCGGCGCGCTGCTCGCCATCGCTACGGGTAAGAACCGGATCATCTCGACCGCGATGTCATGCAGCAGGGTGAGTTCGGGAACGGGCGCGAGCGGCCCTTGGAAGCTGACCGGGCCGACGACTTCCTCAAGAAAATCGCGCGAAAAATACAGGATCAGGCAGCGGATACGCGTCGATGTGGCGGTACTGGGCTGGCCATAGTCGCGGATGAAGGAGACGGGCGCTTCCAGTTTCGTCGTCTCGCCCTCACACTCGAAGATGATGGTGCCTTCAAGCAACTGGACGAGTTGCAGGTAATCGGCGCTGACCGCGTTGACGAGCGGGCGGTCACGGATCGCGACGAACGGATCGACCTCGATCACGGTCACCTGCAATCCGCCAAGATTCCAGAGGTCGCCCCGCGCGAGGAATGGCCCCGGCACAAGCTGCTGCAATCGGGCGCCGCCTGAATGCGCAGCCCAATAGGCGAACTGCTCGGCCTCCGGCAGGGATGACGTGTCCATGGCAATCTTGGGGATCGTACCGCCAGAATCACTGTGCATCGCATATCCAAGAAAGTTGGTCGTTGAGCGTTCTGTCTTTCAGGTAACGCATCCCCGCAAGCCGGCGATGGCGCTTTGCCAAAAGGAGGGATCGACACAGAATCCCGCTGGCCTGCGCCAGGAGTCCCAGCTTTCCAATCTTTGCGGTCCCCCGCCGCAGCGAAATGTCGATCGCGATCGCCGGCAATCGGGGTAGCGGTTGACCTCAGGCAGCCAGGCGCAGGGTGTTCCGGCCTTCCCGCTTGGCCAGGTACAATGCCTGATCGGCGCGGCGCAGCAATGTGCCGGATGCTTCGCCGGTCGCCAGTTCGGCGACGCCGATGCTGATCGTGACGCAGGGATTGTCGCTGCCCCGCTCGATCGCGAGACGGACGCGTTCGGCGACCAGCAGCGCGGTCTGCGCCGTCGCATCGGGCAGGACGATGACGAATTCCTCACCGCCGAAACGACCGACCGTGTCGGCACCGCGCAGCTGACCGCCGGCATCGGTCGCGACCCGTTTAAGCACTTCGTCGCCGGCCTGATGGCCATAGGTGTCGTTGATGCGCTTGAAATGGTCGATGTCGAACATGGCGACCGACAATGGCCGGTCAGACAGGCGCGCGGCCGATATCGCCTGATCGAGCGCACAGGTCGTGCGACGGCGGTTGGCGATGCCCGTCAACGGATCGGTTTCCGCCATGATCGTTGCCTGTCGCGCCGTTTCCTCCGCCTGGGCACGGGCGCTTTCCATCGCTTCCTCTTGGGCGATCTGCGCGGTGATGTCGCGGATGATCCCGAACAGACCGAACGAACCGTCATCGGCGATGTGATCGATCTCTCCGCGCGAAAACACGTGGCGTATCCCGCCATCCGGCCGGACGATCCGGGCGGTGAATTCGAAGGCGTCGCACTGGTCGATCGCCCGTTGGATATGCGCGGTCACGCTCGCCCGGTCATCGGGGTGATAGGCGTTGATCGCGTTCGCCAGCGCCGGCGGGTCGCCATCGTCGATGCCGTGGATGCGAAACACCTCCTGCGACCAGGTGAGCGTCTGGGCGGTGACATCGAGCCGCCAGTGGCCGACATGCGCGCCGCTTTCGGCCAGTTGGAGAAGGCGCATTTTTTCCGACAGCATGATCGCCATCCGTTCGCGCGCGGCGAGCAGTGCCGCGATCGGGAGCGCGGCGGCAAACAGCGTCAGCAGATAGAATTGCAGGAACAGGCTCCGCGCGAGCGGAGTGGCATGGACCAGCATCAGCGGCCCGGACCCGATGCTGACGGCGACCGAGCTGACGCCCGCGACGATCAGCACGGCACCCGCCGCCCCGAACGGGCCGAGCCTGAACGCCGCGATGATGACCGCCAGCATCGGCAGGAAGAGAAGCGGATAGGTCGACTGGCCAAAGGTCAGTCCCGACACGAGCGTGACGAACCCCAGCATTGCCACGATATCCGGCAGCATTTTGCGGGCCGCACCCAGCCGGTTGCGGCGATAGGCGCTGGCGACCATCAGGATGATGGGCGTCACGACGAGTACGCCCAGCAGGTCGGTCGAAAACCAGGAAAGCCAGAAATTGGCGGAAGCGACCGGTGCCATGCCGACGGCGATCGTCGCGCCGACCGTCGCGCCCAGCAGCGCGGCCATGCAGAAGCATTTTAGCCCGGCGGGATCGGTGAACGATACCTGGCATTTGCCACGCATGCGCAGCAACCACGCGGCGAACGAGGATTCCGCCATGTTCGCGACGGTAAATCCGATCGACACCGACAAGGCGTTGCCCGATCCCAGATTGGCGGCGAGGCTGGCGATCGCGGCCGCGGCGATATGCCATCCGACGCGGTGCCGCGGCACGATCAGCAGGATGGCGAACAGCAGGCCGCTCAACGGCCAGAACGTCGCGATACCGTCACCGCCACGGGTCAGAAACAGCGATGCGCTGGCCACGAGGTAATAGGCGATGCCGGTCGCGGCGGGGAACGAGGCCGGGTGCAGCATCTGGGCGACGTTGGGACGAACCTGGGCCATCGGACAGAGATAAAACCGAATGGTTAAGGGTCTATAACCATTATGGCTTCTTTGCCGGATCGGACCCCATGATCTGAACGGAGCGTCCAACCGGCGCGTTGGTGAAATATGGCATCGTCTTTCCCCGCCGCCCCAGCAATGCCGCGTCTATGGGTGCCGCGCCGCGTGCTCGTCACCCGCGCGGCGCGGGCATGGCCGCATGCGCTGGCCATCGTCGAGCGTGCCTCTGCCTTGGGTGCGGAGGTAATCGAGCTGCCGGGCGACCGCGTCGTCATGGCGACGCCCGACGATCCGCGCCGCGTCTATGCCGAGGCGAAGGCGACGCTGGCGGTGGTCGTCGCGCCGCCATCGAAACTGAAGCTGGAACCGATCGCGCCCAGCGCCGACTGGCGCGTCGACCTGGCGGCGGGGTGCCCGGCACATTGCAGCTATTGCTACCTCGCCGGATCGCTGAAGGGCGCGCCGATCACCCGCGTCTATGCGAACCTGGACCAGATACTGGAGGCGTTGCCGGGCTATGTCGGGCGCGGCACGATCACCTCGGCCAACCGCGCCCGCGCGCATGAGGGCACCACGTTTGAGGCATCGTGCTACACCGATCCGCTGGGTATCGAGCCGGTCACCGGATCGCTATCGGCGATGATCGCGTGGTTCGGGCGCGCCGGGCTGGACGCGCAACTGCGCTTCACCACCAAGTTCGCCGATGTCGAGCCGCTGCTGGGGCTGGAACACAATGGCCGCACCCGGATGCGTGCGTCGATCAACCCGGCCCGCTTCGCCCGGTTCGAGGGCGGGACCGCACCCGTCGCGCAGCGCTTGACTGCGCTGCGCCGGATGGTCGATGCCGGCTATCCCGTCGGCCTGACGATCGCGCCGATCATCGCCGCGCCGGGCTGGGAGGAGGCGTATGGCGAGCTGATCGACATGGCCGCGACCGTGCTGACGGGGGCGCGTGATCTGGACCTGACGATCGAGCTCATCACCCATCGCTTCACCACCGGATCGAAGGCGGTGCTCGACAGCTGGTATCCCGGTTCGGCGCTCGACATGACGGCGCAGAACCGGGTGACGAAGCGGACCAAGTTCGGCACCGAGAAACAGGTGTATGATGCCGACACGATGGCGCGGCTGCGCGGGTTCTTCCTCGCGGCGCTGGAGCGCGCCCTGCCGACGGCGCGGGTGCTGTACTGGACATGACGGTGTTCTTCACCGCTGACACGCATTTCGGCGATCACCGCACGATCAACATCCAGCGCCGCCCGTTTGCCGACACCGTGACGATGGACGCGGCGCTGGTCGCTGGCTGGAACGCGGTGGTGGGGCCGGAGGATGAGGTCTGGCATCTGGGCGACGTCGCCCGCCGGCCCGCCGACGTGGGCGACCTGCTTGCGCGCCTCAACGGTCGGAAGCACCTATTGCGCGGTAACAACGATCCCGACGCCACGCTCGCCGCCCCCGGCTGGGCCAGCACCGGCGATTATCGCGAGATCGAGGTGGACGGCACGCGCCTGATCCTGTGCCACTATCCCTTCCGCTCGTGGAACGGCCAGCATCGCGGCGCGATTAATCTGCACGGGCATAGCCACGGCCGGCTGAAACCGATGCTGCGCCAGTTCGATGTCGGCGTCGATCCGCGCGGCTTCGCGCCCGTTACGCTGGCGCAGTTGCTGGATCGGACTGTAGCATGACGGCCGTTCCGCGAACGAAGGTGCCGTCGCTGGTGGTCGTCAGCGACCGGGTCGACTGGCATCCGGGCGATGCCGCGCCGTGGCCGGAGGAAGACCCGTGGTCCGAGCCAACCGGCGATCCGCCCGCGGTGACGGGCAGCTATCTCGAACGGCTGCCGCTCGCCTGCATCGCGGCCGGCATCGTCGCGCGGGCGGAGATCTGGCACCACCAGCGGGGTGGCAGTGGATCGCATCGATCGGCGGGACCAAGGCTCGGCTATCGCGGTTTCCCGATCGACGATCCCGCCCCGCCGTTCGACAATCGCGCGATGCTCGACTTCGTGCAGAGGCACGGCGCGCCGCATATCCTGGTCGTCTATGGCCTGGGCGTCACGCCCGCGCTGCTGGAGGCGTGCGGTAACAGCATCATCCTCTACAACTCGATCGACGCGCCGGCATTGCGCGTGCCGCCCGAGGTCAGTGCGCGGTTCGATCTGGTGCTGACGGGGGCTGAGTGGCAGTCCGACGAGGTCGAGGCGCGGCATCCCGGCATGGCGACGGCGATCATGCCGGTCGGTCCCGAATTTGCCGCGATCGACCAGCACCAACCGCTGGGCGGCCCCAGGGATTACGACCTGATCTACGTCGCGGCCGCGCAGGGATATAAGCGGCACGACCTGTTGCTGGACGCGCTGGAGACGCTGCCCCGCGCCATCCGGGCGCTGTTCGTATTCGGTTATGGCGAGGAGGCGGACCGATTGCGTGCGCGTATCGCCGATGCCGGTCTGTTGGTCGACTGCATCGGCCCGCCCGGCGTGCCGATCGACGAGGTGAACCGGCTGATGAACCGCGCGCGGTTCGGTGTGGTGTGCGGGCGTGACGATGGCGCGCCGGCGATCCTGACCGAATATATGCTCGCCAGTCTGCCCGTGCTGTGTACCGACGATCTGGTCTGTGGGCGGCAATACATCCTGCCCGACACCGGCCGCTGCGTCGCGCCCGGCGAGCTGGCGGCCGGGATCATGGCGATGCGCGCCGATGCCGCAACGTTCTTGCCGCGCGATACGGTGCTGGCGCAATGGACGTGGCCGCACACGATCGAACGACTGCGACCATTGCTGGAGCAAATATGGTTAAATAAATATGGCAACATTGATACCTGTTAATTGATTTCCTCCAGCAGGTGGCGAACAGCGGTTTCTTCCCGGGGGAGAATAAGATGCACGGACCCGCTCCTTTTTCTTCCGAATCGCTGGTGTCCGAACCTCTCCCCGCCCCGCTGATCTGCTTTTCCCACCTGCGTTGGGATTTCGTTACGCAGCGGCCGCAACATCTGATGAAGCGTTTCGCGGCCGAGCGTCGCGTGTTCTTTTGGGAAGAGCCGATCGCCTGCGATCATCCGCTCCCCTATCTGGAATATCATCCGTTTCCCGCCGACAACATCATCGCGCTGCGCCCGCGCGTGCCGCATTGGTGGGGCCGCGAGCAGGTGGAGGCGGGGTTGCGCGACCTGCTCGACATGCTGGTCGCGACCTCGATGCCGGTTGATCCGGTGCTGTGGTTCTACACGCCGATGATGACGGGGTTCGCCGGCCATCTGCGCAGTTCGCTGGTCGTGTACGACTGCATGGATGAGCTGTCGGCCTTTGCGTTCGCCGACCCGTTGCTGGTCGAACGCGAGGCGGCTTTGATCGCGCGCGCCGATGTGATGTTCACCGGCGGGTACAGCCTGTACGAGGCCAAGTGCGACCGCCACGACGCGATCACGCCCTTTCCCTCCGCAGTCGATGTCGCGCATTTCGCCGCGGCGCGCGGAGGCGTTGCCGAGGCGGAGGATCAGCGTGGCATCGCCGGGCCGAAGCTCGGCTTCTACGGCGTCATCGACGAACGCATCGACCTGAACCTGATCGACGCGATCGCGGCGACCCGACCCGACTGGCAGATCGTGATGGTCGGTCCGGTGGTGAAGATCGACCCCGCCACCCTGCCCCGCCGCGCGAACATCCACTGGCTGGGCAATCGACATTATGATGAGCTGCCCGCCTATCTGACCGGCTGGTCGGTCGCGCTGATGCCGTTTGCGATCAACGCGGCGACGCGGTTCATCAGCCCGACGAAGACTCCCGAATATCTCGCGGCTGGCAAGCCGGTGGTGTCGACCCCGATCGTCGATGTGATCCGCCATTATGGCGACCTGTCTGGCGTGGCGATCGCGGCCGACGCGCCCGCGTTCGTCGCCGCATGCGAGGTGGCGCTGGCGCCCGAGGGCGCATGGCGGGACGAGGCGGATGCGCTGTTGGCGGCCACCTCATGGGACCGGACCTTCGCGGGCATGAAGGCGAAGATGCTGCCCAGGCGGATTCCCGTGGCCCCCGCCATCCACCCAGCCGGACGCCGCGCACATTATGATGCGCTGGTAGTCGGCGCGGGCTTCGCCGGATCGGTGCTGGCCGAGCGGCTGGCGGCGGGATCGGGCAAGCGCGTGCTGGTGATCGACAGGCGCCCGCACATCGCCGGCAACGCGTTCGACCATCATGACGCGGCGGGCATCATGGTCCACCGCTATGGCCCGCACATCTTCCACACCAACAGCGACGACGTGTTCGCCTATCTGTCGCGTTTCACCAAATGGCGCGGGTACGAACATCGCGTGCTGGCGAGCGTGCGCGACAAATTGGTGCCGATCCCGATCAATCGCACCACGCTCAACACGCTCTACGGTCTCAACCTGCACGACGATGCCGCGACCGCTGCGTTCCTGATGGCGCGCGCCGAACCGCGTGAGATCGTGACGTCGGAGGACGTCGTCGTCGCGGCAGTGGGGCAGGAACTCTACGAGACCTTCTTCCGTGGATACACGCGCAAGCAATGGGGCCTCGACCCCTCCGAACTCGACAAGGCGGTGACGGCGCGCGTGCCGACCCGCACCAACACCGACGACCGCTATTTCGGCGACCGGCATCAGGCGATGCCGCTGAACGGTTATACCGCGATGTTCGAGAACATGCTCGATCACCCGAACATCACCGTGCAGACCGGGGTGGACTACGCCGATTGCGACGTGCGCGCCGACCACCTCGTCTATACCGGGCCGATCGACGAGTATTTCGGTCATCGCTTCGGCCCGCTGCCCTATCGCAGCCTGGAATTCCGGCATGAGACGCATGACGTGGCGCAGTTCCAGCCGGTCGCGGTCGTCAACTATCCCGTGCCCGATGTGCCGTACACGCGCATTACCGAATACAAGCACCTGACCGGCCAGACGGCGCCGCGCACCAGCATCAGTTACGAATATCCGCAGGCCGAGGGCGATCCCTATTACCCGATCCCGCGCCCGGAAAATCAGGCGCTGTACCGGCGGTATGCGGCGCTCGCCGATGGGTTGCCGGATGTCAGTTTCGTCGGGCGGCTGGCGACGTACCGTTACTACAACATGGATCAGGTCGTCGGGCAGGCGCTGGCCACGTATCGCCGTCTCGCGCCCGATCTGGTTCCGATGATCGACCGGGTGACGGTCGCAGCATGACCGAGCGACCAAGGCTGTTTCTGGTCACCGAGAGCCCGGCGCCATCGGGCGTGGGCGAGCATATGCTGACGCTGGCCGATGGCCTGCGCGGCGATCATGATATCGTCGTCGCCGCGACACCCGCGTCCGGGCTGCTGGCGCGCGCCCGCGCGCGTGGCCTGACGGTGAAGGCGATCGACCCCGCCGACCGCGAAGACCTGTCACGCTGGTTCGCCCGCGCGCAGCCGGATATCGTCCATGTCCATGCCGGCATCGGCTGGGAAGGTCATGCCAGCGCGCGAGCCGCGCATGAGGCCGGCGCATGCGTGATCCGCACCGAACACCTCCCCTATCTGCTGACCGATGCGGACCAATGCGCCGCGCATCGTGCCGGTCTGGCCCATGTCGACCGTCTGATCGCGGTGTCGGAGGCGGTTGCCGACAGCCACGCCCGTACCGAACTGGGCAACCGGTTGGCGACGATCCCGAACGGCGTCGCCCCGCCGGCCGCGCCGACGAAATCGCGCGCAACCTTGCGGCGATACTGGGCGCTGGACGACGGGCCGGTGCTGTTGATGGCGGCGCGCTTCGCCGAGCAGAAGGGCCACCGGCTGTTGCTGGATGCGATGCCCGCGATCCGCGCCGCGCATCCGCGCGTCACACTGCTGCTGGCCGGTAATGGCCCGCTAACATGGACGATCGCGCGCGAGATCGCGGCGCGCGGCCTTGCCGGATCGGTGCGGATGCTGGGCCAGCGTGGCGACTTGCCCGACCTGATGGCCGCGGCCGACCTGCTGGTGCTGCCGTCGCGGTTCGAGGGGCTGTCGCTGGTCGCGCTGGAGGCGATGGCGGCAGGACTGCCGGTCGTCGCTAGCGACGCGCCGGGCAATGCCGGGATGGTGGAACATGGCCGTTCCGGCTGGCTCGCCCCCACCGGCGACGCTGCCGCGTTCGCTGCGACGGTGATCGACGCGTTGTCCAATCGGGATCGCCTGCGCGCCATCGCCGCGACCGCGAGCGACCACCAGCGCGCCCATTACGACGCCGACCGCATGATCCGCGATACCGCGACGATCTATGCCGAAGAAATCAGCGGCGCACCGCGACCTGACGGGAAACGCATGACCAGAATAGGCTTCATCGGCGCGGGCGGCATCGCCCATCGCCATTTCGGCGTCCTCGACCAGTTTGAGGATGTCGAGATCGTCGCCATCGCCGATGTCGACGCCGCCCGCGCTGATGAGGCGGCCGCGCGGTTCGGCGCGCAAGCCTTCACCGATATCGACACGATGCTGGATGCGGTACCTGTCGATGCGCTCTACATCTGCGTGCCGCCCTTCGCGCACGGCGCCCCCGAACGCGCCGCCATCGCGCGGTGGTTGCCGTTCTTCGTCGAGAAACCCGTCGCGCTCGACATCGCCACCGCCGACGCCATCGCGGCCGAGGTCGCCGCGGCGAACATCGTCACCGCGGTCGGTTATCACTGGCGTTATCTCGATACGGTGGACGAGGTGCGCGCGCTGCTCGCGCACAATCCGGCGCGGCTGATGTCCGGCTACTGGCTCGATTCCACGCCCCCGCCTGAGTGGTGGTGGCACGCGGACCAGTCGGGCGGGCAGATGGTGGAACAGACCACGCACCTGATCGACCTCGCGCGCTATCTGGCCGGCGACGTGACCCGCGTGTTCGGTCTGGCTGGTCATACGGATCGCGCCGAGTTCCCCGGCCTCGACGTGCCGACCGTCAGCACCGCCAGCCTGCAATTCGGCAGCGGCGCGATCGCCAATTTCGCCTCCACCTGCCTGCTCGGCTGGAACCACCGCGTCGGGCTGCACCTGTTCGGCGATAAGCTGGCGGTGGAGTTGACCGACCGCGACCTGATGGTCGATGTCGGTCGCGGCCGGCCGGTGCGCGGCGCGGAAGGCGATCCGGTGTGGCGCGAGGATCGCGATTTCATCGACTCGGTACAGGGCAAGGAAAACCGTATCCGTTGCCCCTATGCCGATGCGGTCGAAACCCACCGTGTCGCGCTGGCGATCGGCGAGTCCGCGCGCACCGGCACCGCGATCACGCTGGAAGCGAATAGGGAGGAGAAGGCCGTATGAGCGAGTGGCGCCATATCCGCTCGCTGGGCGTCGAACGGCCGGGCGAGGCGTATCTGCACGGCTATGACGAGGGTCCGCCCGGTGACGGGCAGGTCCGGCTCGACATGCTCTACACAGGCTTTTCCGCCGGCACCGAGCTGACCTTCGTCAAGAATACAAATCCCTATCTCCATGCGCGTTGGGATGCCGGGCGCGGTGTGTTCGTGCACGGCGAGCCGCAGCAGCATTATCCGGTGCCGTTCCTCGGTTATATGGAATCCGCGCGCGTCGTGGAGTCGAACGCGTGGGACTATGCCCCCGGCGACACGATCGGCGCGGTCTTCGGACACAAGACCGGCCATACCGCCGATCCCTTCCATGACGTGCTGACCAAGCTGCCGCCTGAAGTCGACCCGATCCTCGGCATCTATGTCGGCCAGATGGGGCCAATCGCCGCCAACGGCATTCTCCACGCCGATGCCGAAATGCTGGGGCCGACTGCGCCCTTCTTCGGGGCGGGCGTGAAGAACCGGCCGGTGCTGGTGATCGGCGCCGGCATCGTCGGGCTGTTCGTGGCGCTGTTTGCACAAGGGGCCGGCGCCAGCGAGGTGGTGATCGCTGATCCTTCCGAATTCCGCCGTACCCGCGCCGCCTGCCTCGGCCTCGTGCCGATGGTCGAGGCGGATGCGTGGGCATACGCAAAGTCGCGCTGGCATCATGGCGGCGACGATCGCGGGGCCGATCTCGTGTTCCAGACCCGCGCCGACAGCGCCTCGCTCCACGCCGCGATGCAGGCGCTGCGCCCGCAGGGCACGGTGATCGACCTTGCCTTCTATCAGGGCGGCGCCGACCGGTTGCGGCTGGGTGAGGAGTTCCACCACAACGGCCTCAACCTCCGCTGCGCGCAGATCAACCGCGTGCCGCGCGGCATGGCGACGGCGTGGGACAAGCGCCGGCTGGCGAACGAGACGGTCGCGCTGCTCGCCGAGCGGGGTGACGACATCCGCGCGCAGCTCATCACCCATGTCGTGCCGATCGAGGAAGCGCCGGACTTCTTGCGCCACCTCGTCAAGGATCGGCCGGAGTTTCTCCAGATCGTGTTCAAGGGCGTCGATTGATCCTCGATCCTGCGTTACCTGCCGTGCCGCAAGCCCCGATGCGCATCCTGTTCGTCTTCGCCTGGCTGGTCGTGGGCGGCGAGGAGACGGAGGTACGCTTGATCGCGCAATCGCTCGATCCGGCGCGTTATACGATCGACGTCGTCGCCTGCTTTCACAAGCCGGGGATGCCCGACCAGACGCACGCGCAATTGACCGCGATCGGGGTGAAGGTCGATACCACCCCGTATCACCTGTCGTTCGACGCGACGGTCGCCTATCTCGCCAGCATCGTGCCGGGTTACGACGCGATCGTGTCGTGTCAGAACGTGGCGGATATCTACCCCGCGCTCGAACGCTTGCACCTGCGCCCGCCGTTGATCGAGCATGGCGGGCTGGTGTCCGAGGCACTGGCCGGGCCGAAGCATTTCACCACCCGCTATGTCGGTGTCTGCGCCTCGATCCGTGACGCTGCGGCCGCGCGGATGCCGGGGCGCGAGCAGGACGCAATCGAGATACCGTCGATGGTCGATATGTCGGCGTATCGACATGTCGACAGGGCGGCGATGCGCACGTCGCTCGGCATCGCGGCCGATGCGCCGCTGATCGGCTGGGTCGGCCGGCTCGACGCCAAGAAGCGCGTCGAGGATTTCATCGCCGCTGCCTCCCTCGTTCATACCGTCTGCCCCGACGCGCGCTTCCTCGTCATCGGCGGGCCGGACGCGTTCATGCCCGACTATGCGCTGCGCCTGCGCGAACAGGCGCACGCGGCGGGGCTGGACGGCGCGCTCCGCTTCCTCGGCGACCGCGCCGACATCCCCGCATTGCTGTCCGCGCTCGACATCTTCGTCTGGCTGTCGCGCGGCGAGGGGATGCCGCATGTCATCGCCGAGGCGGGTGCTGCGTCCCTGCCGGTAATCGCCACGCCCGACAACGGCGCGCTCCAGCAGATCGAGGACGACGTCAGCGGTCTGTTCGTCCCCCACGAAGACCCCGCCGCAGTCGCCACTGCGATGCTCCGGCTGATCGATGACGCCCCCCTGCGCCATCGGCTGGGTGAGGCCCTCCATGGCAAGGTCGCCCGCGATTACGCGGTCGAGGCCGTCGTGCCGCAATGGCAGCGCCTGTTTGACGCCGTCCGTCGCCCGGCCCCGCCAGCACCCGAACCGCTGTTCCGCAGCTTCTGGCAGGGTGGCTTTGAATGCTCCACGCATCGTCGCGCCCATGATCGCAAGCGGGTCGACGTGATCGCCGCCACCCGCCACGACGTGCAGGCCGAACAGGATTACCGCACCCTCCACCCGCACGGCATCCGCACCGTCCGCGATGGCCTGCGCTGGCATCTGATCGAGCGTAAGCCAGGCGTATATGACTGGTCCAGCCTTGACCACCAGCGCGCCGGCGCGGCCGCCAGCGAGACGGAGGTGATCTGGGACCTGCTCCATTATGGCTGGCCCGACGATATCGATGTGTGG
The DNA here is from genome assembly GCF_001426195.1 of Sphingomonas sp. Leaf339. Taxonomy (GTDB): domain Bacteria; phylum Pseudomonadota; class Alphaproteobacteria; order Sphingomonadales; family Sphingomonadaceae; genus Sphingomonas. The sequence goes on from NZ_LMRS01000060.1 coordinate 15,063, forward strand.
AGCCCCGCCTTCGTCACCCGCTTCGCCGCCTTCGCGACCGCAGCTGCGCAGGTCATCGCCGCGCGGACGACGGGCACGCGCTTCTATTGCCCGGTCAACGAAATTTCGTTCCTGTCATGGGGCGGGGGTGATGCGGCGTATCTGAACCCCTTTGCGCGCGGGCGTGGCTATGAGTTGAAGGTCCAGCTCGCTCGCGCCGCGATCGTCGCGATGGATGCCATCCGGGCGGTCGATCCACAGGCCCGCTTCGTCCATGTCGATCCGGTCATCAACGTCATCACCGACCCCGCCCGGCCAGCCGATGCGCCCCATGCCGAGGGCCACCGGCAGGCGCAGTTCCAGGGATGGGACCTGATTTCGGGGCGCATCTGGCCGCAGATCGGCGGGCGGCCCGACCTGCTCGATATCGTCGGCGTCAATTACTACCACAACAATCAGTGGATCCATGGCGGCCCGCCGATCGACCGTCACCACCCGCTGGCCAAGCCGTTCCACCGCATTCTCGCCGATACCTATGCCCGGTACGGCCGCCCGATCTTCGTGGCGGAGACGGGGATCGAGGGCGACGCCCGCCCCGCCTGGCTAGCGCATGTCGCCGGCGAGGTTCGGCTGGCGCAAGCGTTGGGGGTGCCGGTGCAGGGTATCTGCCTGTACCCGATCCTCGACCATCCCGGCTGGGACGACGAGCGCCCCTGCCCCAACGGCCTGCTTCACACGCTGGCCGACGGCACCCGCCGCGCCGACTCCGCCTATGCCGCGGCGATCGCGGTGCAGGAGGGGTTGCGGCGTGGAAAGTTAGGCTAAGGTTAGGCCTAAAACCGACCTAAACAACCTTTCGCCGCCCCACGAACAGCCAGAGTGTCAAATCCCGCCCGGTATCTATCATCGCCGGGCGGTGTAGGACAGCGGCGGTCAATCAGCCTTGGCGTTCCGGGTCTTGGCGTTTTCGGTGCGGGCGCCGACGATCATCTTGCGAGCGATGGCGCGCACCGCCTCGTCGTCCTTGCTGTCGTCGTGCGCCGGGTCGCCGAGATGGTCCAGGCTGCCCTCGATCATATCGAGCAGGCCGGGATGCTTGCCCTCGACATATTCGATCAGCTTGAACAGCACATGCTCGACCGCGATTTCGCGGCGTCGGGCCTGGATGGCGGTGTCGTCGGTCATCGGGTGTGTTCCTTATGGGCAGGTTTGCGGAGAAAGCGATCGGTGACGCCAGAATATCCCTGGCGACCGGGACCATTCACGCCGGCACCATCGCCGACAGGATGTCGTCCACCTGCCCCACTGCGAAGGCCGAATATTCGTCGCCGATCGCATAGGGCAACAGGATGCGCCGCCCGTGCAGCATCCCGCCGCAGCTATAGGTGACGTTGGGCACATACCCGCCGCGCTGCTCCGCGCTGGGGAACAGCAAGGGCGACGGCGTGCGCATCAGTACCTTCGACGGATCATCCTTGTCGAGCAGGCAGGCGCCGACGCAATACCCGCGCACCATGCCGACGCCGTGAGTGAAGACCAGCCAGCCCTCGTCGATCTCGATCGGGGATCCGCAATTGCCCAGCTGCACGAATTCCCACGAATATTTCGGCGCCATGATCGGTGTGCCGGTTTCCCAGCTGTAAAGATCGTCGGAGCGAAGCAGCCAGATATTCTCGTTGTCCTGCCGGCCCAGCATCACGAACCGGCCGTCGATCCGGCGGGGGAACAGCGCCATGCCTTTGTACCCGGTCATCGCGCCGGTCAGCGGCCGCATCTCGACCGTACGCAGATCGACGCCGCGCAGCATCTCCTGGCGCGCATCCTTGCCGTCGTACGCGGTGTAGGTGCCGATGATGCTGCGCACGCCGTCATGATCGGTAAAGTTGACGAGACGCAGATCCTCCACCCCCTGGCGCTGGCTGGGCAGGATGGGGAAGATGATCGTCTCCGACACGTCTTCGCTGTCGGCACACACCAGCCGTATCCAGTTGTCGTCCTGCCGGTCGATCCGGGGCGGTACCGCTTCCTGACTGGGCGGATCGATCACCAGCTGGTCGGGCTGCCCGTCCCTGGCCGGCACCCATTCGCCGGTGCGGAAGGTGATCGACGAGATATGTCCCTCGCCGATCCCGCGCAGTGACAGGATGAAGCGGACCGCCCCCGGCTGCGAGGGTTCCTCCTCGGTCAGCGCGACGACGCTGGGGTTGAACAGCGCGGCGGATTCAAAGGCATATTCCTGGCTGAAATACGCGCCGATCAGCAGCCGTTCGTCATCGTCGAAGTCGCCGGCGCCGATATCGCCGCGTACTTCCTCGAACCGGCGCATCAGCACCTGTTCGACATTGCGGTGCCGCTCCCCCATCGATGCCAGCAGCAACTCGCGCATCCGCGCGCGCATCGCCGGATCAAGTGCCTGCACCCGGTCCACCACCACCTCCGGCCGGGGCGGATGATCGCCGGAAAAGGCACTCGGATAGCCGAAGCTGAACGGCCGGATCACGGTGCGCGAGGGATCGGGTTTCAACTCGATATCGAGCGTCGTGAAGACTTCGGCTGCGTTCATCGGCATCGGTCCTTGATGGCGGTATCGCGAACGGACGTGCGCGATGGAATGCGTAACGGTGTGGGGCGGTTCATGATCCCGCCCCCATCACCGGATCGTCGCGATCGGGGTCGCGGCCCTGTTGTTGGTCGAGCGCGCGCATGATCGGCGTCACCGTCAACCCGTGCAGCACGATCGAGAACAGCACCACCAGCCCGACCAGCCCCCACAACCGCTCACCATCGAACCCGTCGATATGGTTCAGGCCGTACGCGAGGTAATAGATCGTGCCGACACCACGGATGCCGAAGAACGCGAGCGTCAGCTTTTCCGACCGGTCCGCGCGGTGCCCGATCAGCCCGATCAGCCCCGTCACCGGCCGCACGACCAGCAGGATGACGAGCGCGACGCCCGCTTCGATCCACGACACCGACGAGAACAGGCCGCTGACCAGCGCCCCGCCGAACAGCAGCAGCAGGACCATCATCGCCAGCCGTTCGATCTGCTCGGTCACGTCATGCATGTCGTGGTGGAAATCATGCTGGCGATGCGTGTTGCGGAACGTCAGCGCGGTCACGAACACGGCGAGGAAGCCGTAGCAATGGATGATCTCGGTAAAGCCGTACGAGATGCACGTCGCGGCCAGTGCGATCAGCCCGTCGCCGGTCTGCGCCAGCTTGCTCTCGGCCGAGACATGGAAGGTCAGCCAGCCGAACAGCCGCCCGATCGCCCAGCCTGCCCCGATGCCGGCGAATACCTCCCACAGCACACGGTATGTCAGCCATTCGCCGAACCATCCCTCGTGCGTGCCCGCCACAGTCGCTAGTGCGACGGCGAGATGCACGAAGGGAAAGGCGAACCCGTCGTTCAGCCCCGCCTCCGACGTCAGGCCGAAGCGCACCTCGTCCTCGTCGCCGGTCTTCGGCGGGCCGACCTGAATATCGGAGGCCAGCACCGGATCTGTCGGCGCCAGGCTGGCGGCGAGCAGCAGCGCGATCGCCCAGGGCAGGCCCATGCCGAACGCGGTGACGACGGTGATGGCCAGGATGCCAAGCGGCATGGTGATGCCCAGCAGCCGCCACGTCACCGCCCAGTCGCGCCAGCGGAACACACGGTCGATCTTCAGCCCCGCGCCCATCAGCGCGATGATGACGACGAACTCCGCGAACCGCTCGGTAATCTCGGGATACAGGTACGGCAGCGGCCTGAGCGTCACCTGCGGCAACGAGAACAGGGCCGCACCCAGCGCCATGCACACGATCGGCAACGACAGCGGCAGTTTGCGCAGCACCAGTGGCAACCACACCACCAAAGCGGTGAGCAGGCCGAACCCGGTGAGCATCAGGATATAGGGGTCGGGCAGCCAATCGGCAGGAATCATGAATATCGAACGAGTGGGTGGCATGATCGGGCGCAGCCGATTGGACGACCCGGGTTCGATGATGATGACACCGGGGTGCGATGATCCCCGGTGTCATGGGATCGAGGTCGGATGTTGGGTCGATTGCAGACAGTCGGCGGTCAGACCGCCTCTAAGCAAAAGGCCGCCGGATTGCTCCGACGGCCCTCGCATCACCTGACGGGAGTATCAATCTGTCAGGCGTAGACGATATTGGTTTTACGTCGGCGATAGCGAGCCACACTTGCGACCATGCCGAAGCCGACTAGCATCATGGCCCAAGTGCCGGGCTCAGGCACGGCTGTGATCGTGAATGTCACTGCTCTGCTCTCTCCGATCCCTGGATACCCAATGGCAGGAGCGATGGTGCAGTCGGTCGCATCGCCGGCGCCGCTAGAGGCGCTGCATGTTTCCATTCCGAACAGGGCATAGGTGCGAACGCTGGTTTTGAAGAGTAACCCCCCGCTGTCGAGGAACGGCGCAGCTCCGCTTGGATAGAGGAGATTGGTGGCCCAGTAGGGAGCGGCGTTCGGATCCGCCTTAACCAGCGACACATCGCGGAGCGTGGAACCCCGGCTGGCGAACTTGCCGGTCATCGCCGTCACAAGATAGCCGGAACCTGACTGACCGGAAATGGGATCGTCCAGCTTGTCATAGATGAACGGAGTGTCCGTCGTCGTCAGTTGGCCCGAGCCGGTGAATGCCCCCGAGATCTTCCAGTTGAATACGGCCGCCTGAGCTGACGTCGTGCCGAACGAGAACACGGCTACAGCCGCCAGGTGAATTGCCTTCATGATTATTGACCCCCCAGTTTACCGCCGCAGACACCGCCCCCCGCGCATGTCCCAATGTTCAACGCGCCGTTAACTGCGGTCGCGACTGCTGTCGCGCCTCGATCCACCGGTTGGGACGCGAGGCATCATGCTGTGGGATTCCACGTCAAACGGCTTGCGTCGAAGCCTTGCCTCGGAAGAGCAGAGTGGCTTCCAGGCGCGATTCATTCCTTCCCGAGACCCAGTCGATTAGGAAATTGCGAACCTCGGTCATCTCTAGAGAGCTGCCCTAACGCCCTGGCCATGTCCGTTATTGGGATCGGCAAACCAAGCCGCCACGTCCGGCTTTAGGCGACTTTCGCCGGGCCGCTTTGGATCGATGCCAATCGGCAGCGGCTAACGTTGCGATAGGGTGGAAAGCAGACATCCAGCGACGCCGAGCTTACCCAGTTGTCGCTTCCCGCCACAATAATCCGAGCAGATCAGCCGCGGGCATAGCGCGATGAAGAGGAGCACCTTGGCCCGCCCATTGTGCGCCGAAGCCGTTCTCCCCCTTGGCCTTGGCCGCCGTGTTCAGCGCTTTCCCGGCGTCATACGCAATCGGATAGGCTGGAACTGCAACCTTGGCCGACGCGCCCCATTCCGTGAACCGGTTAGCAATGCAACGCGCAGGCCGACCGGAGATTGCGTGCGTCATGATCGTGTGGCTGGCACCAGTAGCGGACAGTGCGGCGCGATACGCTTCATCTGCGCCGCTCTCTGGGCAAGCAATGAAAGCTGTGCCGAGTTGCGCCGCTATGGCACCAAGGTTCAGTGTCGCGCGGATGCCTTGACCGTCCATGATACCGCCTGCGGCGACGACGGGGATGCTGGCCTGTCTCACCAGCAACCTTGTTAGTGCAGCCATTCCAAGCTGATCGTCGAGCCCTGAGGGATCGAACACGCCCCGATGGCCACCCGCCTCCCAGCCCTGCGCTACGACGACGTCGATCCCCGCAGCCTCGATGCTCCGCGCCTCGTCAGGGCTTGTTGCGGAAGCAAGCAGCAAACAGCCGACGTTCTTCAGCGCGTTGATGCGGTCCGATGATGGGACGCCAAAGTGGAAGCTGATGACAGGCGGCGCAGCCTCCACGAGCATCGCCAACATATCATCATCATCGGCAAAGCTGGTGTAAATCGTCTTGAGAGTGTCGGGTGGCGTGGAACCGAAGCGCTGGAACAGGGGGCGAAGTGCCTCGAGCCACCGCGTCTCGTTCGCTGCGTCCGGTTTCGCTGTTGCATGAACGAATAGGTTCACGTTGAATGCGCGCTCGGTAAGAGCGCGCGTGGCATCGATCATGCTTCGAGCAGCAGTAGCATCGACTGCGCCAATCCCGATTGAGCCGAGGCCACCCGCATTTGAAATTGCTGCGGCCAACTTCGGCGTGGAAACCCCTGCCATGGGCGCTTGTATGATGGGAACGGCCATGCCGAGTTGCTGGAGCAAGGTCATTGGAAGCCTATGCGCTCCGCTACGATTGTCTGCAATTAGGCGTGAACCGTCATCACCCATCCCCCCGCAACTCGTCCAGCACGTCGCGCAGGCGTTCGATGCGCGTGGCGGGATCGTCGATGCGTTCGCGTAGCAGCCAGCGGTTCTTCACCTGTTCGAACGGGGCGGGCAGCGTGGCCTTCGGGTCGGCCAGCGTCAGGGCGATGGCGGCGGGGCCGGCGTCGATCTGGCGGACGCCGGCCGACGCGGCCAGCGCGGCGATGCAGGCGGTGTCAAGCAGGCGGACGGCCGGGGCCGGCATCGGTCCGAACCGATCCTCCAGTTCCGCCTGGAACCGGTCGATCGCGCCGACGCCGTCCAGATGCGCCAGCTCACCATACAGCGACAGGCGCAGGTCGGGCTCGGGTATCCAGTCATCCGGCAGGCGCCCTGCCGCGCCCAGCGATAGCGTCGGTTGCCAGCGGTCCGCCGCCTCGCCGCGCGCCGCTTGCAACGCATGACCGAGCAGGTGCTGGTACAGGTCGATGCCGATCAGCTTCATGTGACCGGCCTGTTCCTCGCCGATCAGGTCGCCGGCGCCGCGCATATCGAGATCGCGCGCACTGATCGCGAAACCGGCGCCAAGATGATCGAGCGCCTGTAGCGTGCGCAGTCGCTTCAGCGTCGCCTCTGCGATGGTGGCGTCGCCATCGGTGGTGAGCATGATCTGCCCGCGCCGCCCGCCGCGCCCCACCCGGCCGCGCAGCTGGTGCAGCTGCGACAGGCCGAAACGGTCGGCGTGGTGGACGATCATCGTGTTGGCGCGCGGCACGTCCAGCCCCGCCTCGATGATGTTGGTCGCCAGCAGCACGTCGCCATCGCCGGCCGCGAAGCCCGCCATCGCCTCGTCCAGCTCGCCCGCGCCCATCCTGCCGTGGGCGACGACCAGACCGAGCGCGGGGACCAGCCGGCGCAATGTTGCGGCCATCGCGTCGATATCCTCGATCCGCGGCACCACGACGAAGCTCTGCCCGCCGCTCGCCCGTTCGCGCAGCAGGGCTTTCCGCACATCGTCGTCGGCGAAGGGCGCGACGGTGGTGCGGATCGGCTGGCGGCGCGCGGGCGGCGTCGCGATGACCGAGATCGCCTGCAACCCGACCAGCGCGGATTGCAGCGTGCGCGGGATCGGCGTGGCGCTCAGCGTCAGGACATGACCGGCACCCAGATCGCGCAGGCTCGCCTTGGCGGCCGCGCCGAAACGCTGTTCCTCGTCGATCACCACCAGCGCCAGATCAGCATAGCGCACCGATTTCGCCGCGACCGCCGCGGTGCCGACCACGACGTGGATCGTGCCGTCGACCAGCCCCGCACACACGCGCTTGCGCTCGGCCGGGGTCGACAGGCGCGACAGGGCGGCGACCTCGATACCCGCGAAGCGCCGGCGGATGGTGTCGAGATGCTGGCGCACCAGCACCGTCGTCGGTGCGACGATCGCCACCTGTCGACCGCTGAGCGCGACGAGCGCGGCCGCGCGCAACGCCACCTCGGTCTTGCCATACCCGACATCGCCGACGACCAGCCGGTCCATCGCCCGCCCGCTCGCCAGATCGCTGCGCACCGCCGCGATGGCGCGTGCCTGATCGGCGGTTTCGGTGAAGGGGAAACCGGCTGCGAAGCGTTCATAGGCGGCATTGTCTGGGACGATTGGATCGACCGTCCGTGCCTCCCGCTCCGCCGCCAGCGAGGCCAGCGTGCGGGCGCTTTCCGCGATGGCGGCATCGATCGCCGCGCGCCGTTTGATCCAGCTCGCGCCGTCCAGCGTGTCGAGCGTCACCGCGTCGCGATCGGCGCCGTATCGCCAGATGCGGTTCGCTTCCTCCACCGGCACCAGCCGGCGCGCGGCCTTGGCATATTCCAGCACGATGTGGTCGCCGGTTTCCTGTGTCTCCAGCCCGACGACGCTGCCGATGCCGTGATCCTCGTGCACCACGATATCGCCGATGTGCAGTTCGGTGCCTTGCGCGAAGCCGGCGCCGATCGTGGTCGGGGCGTCGTCTCCTTGCGCGCGACTGCCGAGCAGATCCGCCGCAGCGACCACCACGGCATCATCGATCGTGAAACCACGCTCGACCGGGGCGGCAAGCAGGGACAATGTGCCGACCGGTGTCGCCATCGCCTCCGCCAGCGAGGCGACGGGCGTGGCGGGGGTGCCGATGCGGCTGGCGAGGAAACTCAGGTCGCGCGGCGAGCCGGCCAGCACCAGCCGCCCCTCCGCCAGTGCCGCCTTCGCGAAGCGGCGGAACGCGCGCACCGGGTCGGTCCGCTCGACGAAGCGGGGCGGCGCGGCGTCCGTTTCCCAGTCCAGTATCACCAGACGGTCCGCGACCGCCTTGTCCAACGCCTTGGCATCGACCAGTTCGGCCGCGATCCGTCGCCGGGGTGCGCCATCGCCGGCCAGCGCCAGGAAGCGGTTGCGCCGGTCGATTGCGGCGGGTTCGATCAGGATTGCGGCATCCGGCAGATGGTCGGTGATCGCGACACCCTTGCCCCCGCCCGCGCCGAGCGCCGGCTCGCTGGCGCGGCCGATGACGACGCTGTCGATCGCCTCGATACCCAGCTGCGTGACGGGGTCATAGGCGCGCAGACCGGTCACGACGCCATCGGCGAATTCGATGCGCGCCGGCGTGGTGCGATCGGCGGGGAAGATGTCGATCACCGTGCCGCGAAGGGCGATCTCGCCCGGCTCGTCGACGCGGTCGTCGTTGGTGTAACCCAGCGACTCTGCGAGCGCAGGAAAGGCGTCGATGTCGATCGCATCGCCGATCGCGAAGGCGGGCGGTTGTTCGTCGAACGCGGCTGGCGCGGGATAGCGCACCGCGCTGGCATCCGCCGACAGGATGACGACGATCCGCGTGTCCATGCCTTCCGTCTCGGCCAGCCGTAACTGGCGCAGCGCCGCGACCCGCCGACCGACATTGCCCGCCGATGGCGGTGCCGCCTCACCCGGCAACGCATCGCTGGAGATCAGGTGGACGACCACCGCATCGGGCGCGAAGGCCGCGACGGCCTTGGCGATCGCCTCGCCCCGCTGGCCGTCCTGCGCGACCAGCATCACCCGCCGGTCGTCCCGCAACGCCACCCGCGCCGCGATCGCCGCGATCGCATCGGCCGTCGCCACGGCCTCGCCGGGCAGGACGGTATCGGGGGTGCGTTTCAGCATGGGTTCCTCTCACGCCCTCGAAAGGGGCTGATCGGACAACCGGTGCGCGGCGCCCGACGTTCCGGCGCGCGGGCCGGATTTGTCGTGTAATCGATGCAGGTTACTCGCTTTCCCCAAAGAAGGACCGGGGCGGACGGTTGCGCCCCGCCGCGATCCGGGTTAGCTGGCCGGCATTCGCCTGGACCCGGTGCAATTCCGGGTGGCTATTCCGGCCGCCGATCCGCCGGACAACGCTAAATCCGCTGCCGACATTTTCCACCGTGCTTTGCCGCGGTGTCGTTCGGCGCGGTCGATGCGGACCGTTTATCCATGAATACCCTATCTCTCTCCCGCTACCGGACCGAATGGTTCAGCGGCATCGGCCAGGCCCGGCGCGATATCCTGGCCGGCATGGTCGGCACCTTCGCGCTGATCCCGGAGGTCATCGCCTTTTCGTTCGTCGCCGGCATCGATCCCGAGGTCGGCCTGTTCGCGTCATTCGTGATCGGCATCGTCATCGCCGTCGCAGGCGGGCGCCCGGCGATGATTTCCGGTGCGGCGGGATCGGTCGCGCTGGTCGCGGCCGCGCTCGTCCATGCGCATGGCCTGCCCTATCTGCTCGCCGCGACGTTGCTGGCCGGCGTCTTCCAGATCGTGTTCGGGCTGTTGAAGCTCAATGTGCTGATGCGCTTCGTCTCGCGGTCGGTGCGCACCGGGTTCGTCAACGCGCTGGCGATCCTGATCTTCTCGGCGCAGTTGCCGCAGCTGATCGGTGTCACCTGGCACAGCTATGCGATGATCGCGCTGGGCCTCGCCATCATCTATCTGTTGCCGCGCATCACGACGGCGATCCCGTCGCCGCTGATCTGCATCGTCGTGCTGACCGCGATCGCCGCTTTCGTGCCGATGCCGCTGCGCGTGGTGGCCGACCTCGGCCGCCTGCCGGACGGATTGCCCGTGCTGGCGCTGCCGCACCTGCCGATCGCGTGGGAAACGCTGGCGATCATCGCGCCCTATGCCTTGGCGATGGCGGCGGTCGGCCTGCTGGAATCGATGATGACCGCCAGCGTCGTCGATGACCTGACCGAGACGACCAGTTCAAAGGCGCGCGAGTGTACCGGCCTGGGCCTCGCCAATATCGCGGCCGGGATGTTCGGCGGGATCGCCGGCTGCGGCATGATCGGCCAGACCGTCGGCAACGTCCGCTATGGCGGGCGCGGGCGGTTGTCGACGCTGGTCGCGGGCGTGTTCCTGCTGGTGGTGATGGTGCCGCTCAGGCCATGGGTCGCGCAGGTGCCGGTCGCGGCACTGGTGGCGATCATGGTGATGGTGTCGATCAGCACCTTCTCGTGGGGATCGTTGCGCGATCTGGGCCGGCATCCCAAGGTGTCGGGCATCGTCATGCTGGCGACCGTCGCGGTGACGGTCGCGACGCACGACCTGTCGGCTGGCGTCATCGTCGGCGTGCTGTTGAGCGGCGTGTTCTTCGCGTTCAAGGTGACGCGCCTGATGGACGTGGCGGTCGATTACGACGCGGCTACCGACACGCGGTTGTACCAGGTGTCGGGTCAGGTGTTCTTCGCCAGTGCCGACATCTTCGGCGACCGTTTCGACCTGCGCGACACGGCGCGTCGCGCGCGGATCGACCTGACCCACGCGCATCTGTGGGACATCACCGCCGTCGGCGCGCTGGAGGATGTGGTGTCCAAGATGCGCCGCCACGCCATGACGGTCGAGGTCGTCGGCCTGAACGAGGCAAGCGCGATATTGGTCGACCGCCATGCGCCGTTGATGCGGGAGGTGGGGGTGTAAGGGGCATGGGTCGATCCCCATCGGCTTGGTGCTCCGCTGGCCAAAGTGGCGGCTGCAAGCCCGCCTCCACAACGTCCGCGGCTAACCAAACCCAGCTATCATTCTGAGTGTGCCCGCAAAATGATGCGGTATCCCCTCACACACGGCCCCATTTTCCCCTTATCCGCGTTGAAGCATTCGTGCTGGCGAACGGGAAAACGACGATGACGGCCTCACCCTTTCTGGACGACCCCGGCGAAGAGTTCGCCCGGCAGATCGCGCTGGCAGTGGCCTCGCCTATCGAGGACGTGCGCGCGATGCATATCCGGGCGGCCGAGCATTTCGCAGCGCTGGCAAAGGCCAGCCGGTTGCCCCTGCCACCCAGGAAATAGACGGGGCGATCAGCCGGGCGTGACGATCGGGTGATCCAGTCGCATCCGGTCCAGCAACCGTTCGACACGGTCGTTCTCGCGGTAATCGCCCGACGGGGCCAGCGACCAGTTGCAATGCGCGTGCGTCGCCAGATCGTGCAGGCGCAGCGACCCGACCACGATCCGCCAGCGCCGGCGCAGGCCGCCATGCTCCCTGAGCAGCGTCGAGACGATCAGATCCTGTAGCTCGCTGGCGGTCATTCCCGCGCCTGTCGCCGCTGTCGCCTCGCTTGGCAAGCGCGCGCGGTTCAGTCGTCGTCGGGCGTCAGGCGTTCCGACAATTCCATCAGTTGCCTCGCCGCATCCCGGTCGGCCGGGTCCTTGAACGCGACGTCCAGATCGGGCGCGGCATCCAGCATGAACAGCAGCGTCCACAGCGCGAAGCGCCGCGCACGGTCACGTTCCAGCCCCAGATCGACCCGTGCATGCTCGATCCCCGCCGCCATCGCCGTCGCCGGCACCGTGGCCAGATCGGCGGTGCCAAAATAGCGGCGCATCTGATCGTCCAGGTCCATCGCCCCCGTTTAACGGGTTGCGGCGCGGCGAAAACTATAAAAAGTCGATACGGTCATATCGCATTCGGTAAGACTGTTTTATTTGATTAATAAAATGAGTTCGATAGAATATTTCACCCGTCATGAGCGATTCTTGGTTAAATAATTTACAACTTCCACCGGTAAATTATATCTCATTATAGAACAATATCTGGATCATTTAAGAAAAGTATTTGCCGGAATGAGCGTGCGTGTCGCTTGTTGCACCCAGCACGGCATCAGCGGTAACCAGGTATTTACCTAGCGCCGACCGATGGATCACGGATCGCTGACTGCCGCGACAGCCGGCGAGGACGTGGGCCGGCGGTCGAGCACCGAACCTTGGAGAAGCAGGTGAGCGAGCTGCAGCGACTGCTCGGCAGAAGGCCTTGGAGAATAAGCTGCTCCGCGAAGCCGTATCCCAGGCTACAGGCCAAAAAATGCTGCTGCGATTGTCTGGTCAAACCAGATTCGTAGCGTATCGACCATACGGGTCTTCGAACGCTCCCGCCTGGAGTCCAATCAAAGCGGGAGCGTGAAGGTATTTCCTGATGGGAGTACCCAAAAATAATCCTAATCTTGTATTCCAATTTTACAATCGGAATTTACGCTTTGCGGTCCGATGGGCACGGTTTGAGGGTGCAGAGTCATCGCTTAAGGGTGTAAGACTATTTTTTGGAAGACGCGCTATTATAGGGTGATCGGGGGCACAGGACTGCCGGTAACCTACTCCCCGTTTTCAGGCCGCTGATAACTTAGCTTCGTTGTAGTCCGTCCGCATGCCTCGATGATCCGTTCGCTGCAGCCAGCGATAGGAACAGATGCTCATTCAGGCACTTGTCGCGTAAGCGACCATTAAAGCTTTCGAAGAAGCTATTCTGCTGCGGCTTCCCCGGGGCGATGTAGCGCCACTCGACCCCGGTGTCCGGACACCAGGCCAGGACGGCATGACTGGTCAGCTCGGTGCCCCCTTCGACAGGCTCAGCACAGGATTGTTGCTGACCACCACGCACGGCAGCCCGCGACGCTCGGCGATGGCGCTCAGCTCGCGAACAACCCGCCGACCCGACAACGAGGTGTCGACGATGCATCCCAGGCATTCCCAGCTGTCGTCGTCGATAACGTTGAGCATACGGAACCGCCGGCCGCAGGCCAACGAGTCCGACATGAGTCGAGCGACCAGCGCTGATTGGGTTCCTGCGGGATCGCCATCGGCGTCCGCGTTCCCAGCGCACGCTTGCGGCCGCCACGCTTGCGCACCGTCAGCCGCTCCTCCCTGTACAACCGATACACCTTCTTCAAGTTCATGCCTTTCCCCTCGCGCCTGAGCAGGATCGCCAACCGCCAATAGCCGAACCGACGGCGCTCATTGGCGATCTCGCGCATCCGCACGCGGACAGCATCGTCCTCCCTCCGCAGCCATTCCAACGATGCTGCGCATCGCCGGACCCTTGGGCTGCTCCGCCCGCGCAGCGGCTCTGTTGCCATGCCGACCGATTGACCCCGATCAGCCCGCAGGCGCGACGCTCGGAGAAGCCGTGCTCGGCCATCAGCCTCTCCACCGCAGCGTAGCGATCCATAGACCGGGTCAATTTTTCCCCAGCAAATCCTTCAGTGCCACACGTCCAGCATCGACTCCGCCAGCAGCTTCCTTAGTCGTCGGTTTTCATGCGAGCGTCCGCAACCGCGCCGCCTCCGACACAGTCATCCCGCCCTACTTCGACTTCCATTTATAGAAAGTCGCGTCTCTGATCCCGTGCTTGCGGCAAAGGTCCGCCATTTTCACACCAGCCTCATGCTCGCGCAGCAGAACAATGACCTGATCCTCGGTAAAAAGGCCTCGCCGCGTCACTCATCTCCATCTGACGACCTAATTTACCAATGGTATGATTTCCGGGGAGCACGTCAACGCCAGCTGCCGATCCACTCGACCACGCGTTTGGGCACATATTGGGTACCCTTACGATACGGCAAACAGCCCGCTAGCGTGAGGGCGGACGGGGTGAACGCTGTAGGAATGGCCCTAAAACTGTCGCGTTCAGGATCGCTAGGCGCTGTTGTCCTGACAACGAGGGATGGGCGCCGTCAGCGTAAAAGCTTTGGTTGTTCAGGTTGTTACCATCGCCCATTACCGAATCTGCGGCAAGGTCATTGACGGCGTCCGCACCGGCACGATTGGCGCGAACAAGTGTATTATACGCTATGCGTTCCCGCTCCATCACCGAAGTCCATCCTCCGTCTGAACGAGGTAGGATCGTGTCAACGACAACATAGAAGCCAGCTTTGCGTGCATCGGAAACGAATGGGGTCAAGATGGATCGATAGAGAGAACTAGCGTTCGTGCCGTAGTAGAGGTCATTCGTACCTTGCTGAATCAACAGAACGGAGGGTGAGGTAGAACTACGAAAAGGAAAGACCTCGGTCATTCGGTTGCCATAGCCTGTCTGCATAGCCTTCCCAGATACACTAGCGTTCTGGATGGTAATGCCAGCTGAAAAGCCCAGGTGATCTATTGCTGCCCAATCATCGGCCCCAACGCCAACACCAATACTATCACCCGCCTGTACGATGACGCCTGCCGCTGCGGTCTGGCTGGCAACCGATCCGGATGAAGCTGCTGATGTTGGTGTCGATGTTGGCGAAGGGATGGCGGAGGTGGAGCCTACATTTACGACCGCTATGGCGGAGGAAGGGGCAGGTGCTGCGTCGGCCCCACAGCCAGATGACATCGCAACCAGGGTCGCCAAGCCGATTATTTGGTAGATCCTCGACACGAAGTTCATCTGCGACATGACCGATCTCTCATTTCGTTAGACGCGGTGCTGATATCAGATGTACCGAGAGAATGTCTCGCTTATGACACTGGAAATTACATCGGTGATCTGATCCGATAGCCGCTCTCACGCAAAAATCGCCATGACAGCCGCCAAGCTCCAAGCTTTCGGTTCTGAGGTCTATCGCACGCGCAACTATCACGAGTGCTTGATGATCCCTTTCTTCATCTAGCCCTCACTGCAACCACTCACGCAGCAGCATCGTGACCTCGCCCGGCCGCTCCATCGGTGACAGGTGCCCGCAGGAGCGCAGCAGGTGGAAGCGGGCGCCGTCGATCCCGGCGCTGAGCGCACGCGCGTCGTCGGGGGTGCAGATGCGGTCGCGGTCGCCGACCGCGACCAACGTGGGTACGTGGATCGCGGCGATCGCCTCGTTGATGTCGGGGCGGGCGAGCAATGCGCGCTGCTGGCGCTCGAACACCGCCTGTCCCACGCGTTCGGCCATCGCCTGGGCAGGACCGGCGACGATCGCGGTCAGGCGTGGGTCGGCGTGCGGCGCGGTGGCGAGCAGGCCCTGGCCGACGACGGTGCGCGGTCGCACCTCCATTGAGGCGCGCGTGCCGAACAGGGCGATGCGGGTGATCCGGTCGGGTGCCTGCCGCACCATCTCCATCGCGACATAGCCGCCAAGGCTAACGCCGGCGACGGCGAAGCGGGGCGGTGCGTTCGCCAGCACGCGCGTGGCCATCGCCGACAGCGTATCGTCCTGCGACAGGTCGCCGAATTCGGGCTGGGCGAGCTTGGCCAGATCCATGATCTGCCGCGCCCATAGCTGCCCGTCGCAGCCCATGGCCGGCAGCAGGACCAAGGGAGTGGGCATGGGAGGGGTACGCATGGGCGAAAGCTCCGATCAGGAAGAAATTGGGGTACGAAAGACGAGCGGCGCCCCGATCAGCACCAGCACGACGCGGGTCAGATGGTGGACGATGACGAAAGCGGGTTCGAGCGCGAGGCTGAGCGCGACCATGCTCATCTCCGCCAGGCCACCGGGGGAATAGGCGAGCACCAGCAGCACCGGATCGATCCCCGTCGCCGCGCCGATGCCGACCGCCCAGAGAATGGTGAGCGTCAGCAGGATCACCGTCGATCCCGCCGCCAGCAACACGGTGCGGACCAGCGCGCGCATCGTCAGCCCGCCGAACCGGCAGCCGAGTGTCGCGCCCAGTCCCACCTGCGCCGCGGCCAGCGCCCAGCCTGGGATGCGGAAATCGGCGATGCCGGTCGCGTGGACGATGGCCGAGACGGCGAGCGGCCCGACCAGATGCCAGGCGGGCAGACGCAGCGCGCGACCCAGCACCAATCCCACGACCACGCAGCCCGAGGCCCAGCCGACCAGCGTCCAGTTCGCCATCCCGCCGCTCACCACGGCGAGCGCACCGGGCGGTATCGCGACGGGCGCGGCGACGAGACGGATCAGGAACGGCAGCGTGAACACCACGAGAAAGATGCGCGCGGCATGGATCAGGCCGACGGTGCGCTCGTCCGCCCCGCGTTCCGCCCCCATCACCACCATCTCGGCGATCCCGCCCGGCATCCCGGCGAAATAGGCGGTCGCGGGATCGAACTTAGCGACCCGCCGGAAATAAGTGACGCAGACCAAAGCCGCGCTGGCGAGGAACAGCGGGAGGAGCGCCAGCGGCACAATCCATGCGCGCGCCTGACCGAACAGATCGGGCTGGAAACTGCTGCCCAGCACCACGCCGATCACCGCCGCCATCGGGCGTCGCGTGGCCGACGATGCCGCGACCGGCGCGCCGGCGATGCTGGCAACCGCGCACGCGGCCATCGATCCCAGCACCCACGGCAGGGGCGCGCCGATCGCCCGGAACAACGCCCCGCCGCTCGCGCCGACGGCGAGCGCCGCGACGAAGCGGAGAAGGACGTCGGCGCGGATCACTTTACGCCCCCGCTCAGGCGACGAACGGGAAGGCCAGCGCGATCATGCCGACCAGCGTCATCACCACGCACACCGCGATGGCGGGGACGAGCGTGAAGCGCTGGTGATCGGCCAGATCGATGCCGACCAGGCTGACGAGCAGATAGGTCGACGGCACCAGCGGGCTGAGCAGATGTACCGGCTGGCCCATCAGCGACGCGCGCGCGATTGCTTCCGGCGCGACGCCGTAATGCGCGCCCGCCTCGGCCAGGATCGGCAGCATTCCGAAATAGAAGGCGTCGTTCGAGATGAAGAAGGTGAACGGCAGGCTGAGGAACGCGGTGATCGGTGCCATATACGGCCCCATCGCCGGCGGGATCACGCCGACCACCGCCTTGCTCATCGCCTCGACCATGCCGGTGCCGCCCAGGATGCCGGTGAAGATGCCCGCCGCGAAGATCAGCGAGACGACCGCCAGCACGTTGCCGGCATGGGCGGAAATGCGCTCCTTCTGGTCGGCGACGCCCGGATAATTGACGATCATCGCGATCGCGAAGGCGATCATCATCAGCACCGACAGCGGCAATATGCCCCAGACCAGCAACGTCAGCAGCGTGACGACCAAAGCGGCGTTGAACCAGATCAGGTGGGGGCGGCGGGCCTCGGGATATTGCGACACGGCCATGCCCTCGAACGTGTCGGTCACGGTGATGCCCGCCGCGCCCATCCGCGTGCGTTCCTTGCGGCCGAACCAGATGGCGAGGCCGATCAGGAAGGCGAGGCCGGCGATCATGCCGGGGATCAGCGGCAGGAACAGTGTCGCCGGATCGAGCTTCAGCGCACTGGCCGCGCGCGCGGTCGGCCCGCCCCACGGCGTCAGGTTCATGATCCCGCTCGTCGTCATCAACAGGCAGACGAGGTACAGCCGGTTCATGTCGAACCGCTTGTACAGCGGCAGCAGCGCAGCGATCGTGATGATGTAGGTGGTGGAGCCGTCGCCATCGAGGCTGACGAGCGCGCATAGCACGACGGTGCCGATCAAGATGCGCATCGGATCGCCGTGGACCAGCCGGATCAGCCGCGTGACCAGCGGATCGAACAGGCCGGTATCGGTCATCGTCGAGAAGAACAGGATCGCGAACAACAGCATGACGCCGGTCGGCGCCAGGTTCTTGATCCCGTCGATCATCATGTCGCCAAGGCCGGCGCTCTGCCCGGCGATCACGCCGAACAGCGAGGGGATGACGATCAGCGCGACCAGCGGCGTCATCTTTTTCGTCATGATCAGCGTCATGAACGTGGCCACCATCAGGAAGCCGAGCA
Organism: Sphingomonas sp. Leaf339; assembly: GCF_001426195.1. Classification (GTDB taxonomy): domain Bacteria; phylum Pseudomonadota; class Alphaproteobacteria; order Sphingomonadales; family Sphingomonadaceae; genus Sphingomonas. The sequence goes on from NZ_LMRS01000060.1 coordinate 33,214, forward strand.
GGGCAAGGTTCATCGCATCGTCCTTGGGTTAAGGGCGTGAAGGGGATTCATCAGAAGGTGACGCCGACACGCGCGCTGAGCGTCTGGCCGCTGTCGCCACCGGTGAAGGCGCCGGCACGGTTGTCGGTGTCCCACTGGATCGCGTTCACCTGGAACCGGGTGAAGCTGTTCAGGTACCAGTTGACGCCCAGCGTCGCGGCCCAGCCCTCGCCCCCGGTCAGCAGGTCGGTATAATCGAGGCTTTCGTAGCGCGCGGTCAGCTCGATCGCGCCGACCCCGCCGTCGAAGGTGGGTTTCAGCACCTTGGGCTGGCCGAAGCTGCCGAGGCGCGGGTTATAGGGTGGCAGATCGCCGGTCAGGAACAGCCCGCCCGATACGCTCCACGCCTTGCTGACGAAATCGGAGCGGCCGGCATCCAGCCGCGCGTTGCGCCGCCCGGCCTCGCCCATCACCCATAGCGGTCCGCGGTAACCACCGACCTCGATCCCATAGCCGGTGGTGCCGGTGCCGCCCGTCAGCGTGCCGCTCGACACGCGCAGCGCACCGTTGAAGCGCCCGCCGATCACCGTGTTGCGGGTCAGCGATCCGGCGACCGACGAGAGCGATTCATCGAAGCCCCATGCGCCCAGATGTAGCACGCCGTTGTCGGTCTTGATCGGGTTCCAGTGCGCGCGCGCCAGCACGGTGCGGCTGTCGCCGACCGTCTGCACGCCGTCGATCCGGTCGCCGGTCAGCGTGATCGAGGCGTGACCCGTCTTCCAGAACAGGCGCGGCATCACGCCGATGCCGTAAAAGCCGCGCTGCGGGATGATCGCGGTGGCGACGGTGGTGCGTTCCAGGAACGGCGTCGAGTCCGATCCCGTCGATCCCTCGAACCCGCGATCGTTGAACAGATGGCCGGCGCGGACGTCGTAATCGAGGCCGGGCTTGATCCGGTTGCGCCAGCCGACAAAGGCGGTGACGACATCCACCTCGTTTTCGGAAAAGTCGCTTTCGAACTGATAGAAGAAATGCGTGCCGACGCCGCCTTCCAGACCCAGGCGCAGCGCGCGCATCCCCGTCGTGGTGATGTTGCGGCCGTCATATTTCGACCCGAAGCTGGAGCTGACATCGGTCAGGATGCGGCCGCGTGGCTTGAACGTGTACACGCCGTCGGCCGAGTGGAACACGGGCAGGCCCGCGCCCCATTCGGTGGTCAGCCCCGATGGGTTTTCACGCGCGGCGATCGCCTGCGTCACGCTGCGGTCGGCGGGACCGGGGGGTGCCAGCTGCGGCGCGAACGGGATCGTGCGGCGTGGTTCGTTCTGTGCGACCTGCGGGGCGGGAGCTTGCGCCGGCGCGGCGACGGGCGGCGCGGCCTGCGCCACCGCCGTGGCACCCTCCAGCCGGTCGAGCCGCGCTTTCAGCGCCGCGATCTCGGCCGCCTGCGCGCGGACCAGCGTGGCGAGATCGGCATCGCTCGGCGGTGTGGTCGGACTTTGGGCCAGCGCCGGCGTGGCGACGATCAGCGCCAAGGCGGCGCAACCTGTACGGAAAGAGGTCATCGAATTGAGGCTCCGGTGGCGAGGGTCGCGTTCCATTCGCGCAGGAAACGCTGGCGCTTGACGCGATCGAGGTTGACGAGAAGCTGGGGTCCGACGCGGATCGGCCGCGCCTGGTTGGGCGGCAGCCGGCGGGCGCGGACATCGGTGCGCACCGGCCACAGGCTGCGCTGCGCGAGCAGCGTCTGCCCTTCGCGCGACAGCAGGAAATCGAGGAACAGCTTGGCCGCGGCGGGGTGCGCCGCGTCGCGCGCGACGAAGGCGATGCGCGAGGTGACGATGGTGTAATCCTGCGGGAATGCCACGCCGATGCGCGGGTCGGTCCGCGCGCGTTCCAGCGCGTAGGAGCCGATGACGTTGTACGCGATCGCCTGCCGCCCCTCGGCCACCGCACGCAGCATCGGTTCGGTGGTCAGCGACAGCACCGGCCGCGTCGCCGCGATCGCCGCCAGCAGCGAGCCGGTGTCGCGCGTCGTCGCGAAATCCTCCGACAGGTACAGATAGCCGACGTTGGAGCGCGCCGGATCGAACGTCGTCACCCGGCCGGTGAAGGCGGCGCGCTGTTGCCGCAACAACGCCTCCAGCGCGGCATGGGTGCGCGGTACGCGGGCGGCGGGCACCAGCCGCTTGTTGTACACGATGCCGATCGGCTCGGCGGTCACGCCGAAACCCATGTTCTTCCACACCGACACCGCCGGCAGCGCGGGTTTCTCCGGGCTGGCATAGCTCTGCGCGAAGCCGTCGTTGATGAGCTTGACCTGCAGGTCCATCGCCGACGACCAGACCAGATCGGCCGACAGGCGGCGCGCGCGGGTTTCGGTGACGAAGCGGCGATACAGTTCGGTCGAACCGAGATCGGCATAGAGGACGGTGATCCCCGGATACCGACGCCGGAACGCGGCGACGACCGGCAGCATCTCGGCGCGGTCGGCATTGGCATAGATGCGCACCTGACGTTCGGCGCGCGCATCGGCGATCAGCTGGTCGTACGATCGCGGATAGCCGGCTGGACGCTGGGCGAAAACAGGGGTCGCGATGGTCGTCGTGACCGTCGCCGCCACCATCGCGGTCAGATGCAGCAATCTGGAAATGAACGGGGCCATCATCACCTCTCCTCGCCTTCCGCCTCTTTGTTCGGATAGACTGCATGGGTGGCGTACGACGCGAACCTGTCATCAACCTTTCACGCCGTGAGGGCGCGTGCATGCGCATCCTGATGATCGAGGACGATGCGGCGCTGGCGCGCAGCATCGCCGCGCTGCTGCGCGCCAGCGGCAACGCGGTCGATCATGTCGCGACCGGCGCGGACGCGCTGGCGGTGGTGGCGGGCGAACCCTATGCGCTGGTCATCCTCGACGTCGGCCTGCCGGATATCGACGGCTTCACCGTGCTGGCCCGGCTGCGGGCGCGCGGCGACCGGGTGCCGGTGCTGATGCTGACCGCGCGCGATGGCCTCGACGACCGGGTGCGCGGGCTCGATCTCGGCGCCGACGACTATCTGCGCAAACCGTTCGAGCCGGAGGAGCTGGAGGCACGCGTCCGGGCGCTCGGTCGCCGGCGGGGCGGCGATCCGCACCCGGTGCTGCGCGTCGGGCCGCTGACGCTCGACCGATCGACCGGCGGGGCGGACATCGCCGGCCGCCCGCTCGACCTGCGTCGCCGCGAACGCGCGGTGCTGGAAGCACTCGCCACCCGCGCCGGCCGCGTCGTGTCGCGCGACCTGCTGATCGGCGAGGTCTTCGGCTTCGACGAGCCGGTCGGCAGCAACGCGATCGAGGTCCACGTCACCCGCCTGCGCGGCAAGCTGGCCCCGGACGGCCCCGAAATCCGCACCGTGCGCGGCGTGGGGTATATGCTTGATGGTGGGTGACGTGCTCCTCCGGGCAACGGAAGCACGCACACCAGCGCTGCGCACCCGCCTGCTGGTCGCGATGGTCGGGCCGCTGCTGCTGGCGGCGGTCGTTATCGGCGTGCTCGGCGCGACCCTGATCGCTGATGTCGTGCGCCGGACCAGCGACCGTGTGCTGGGCGGCGCGCTGGGGGCGATCGCGGAGACCGTGCAGGTGGAGCGCGGCGAGGTGACGCTCGACCTGCCCGCCGCGGCGTTCGGGATGCTGGAGAATGGCGAGCGCGACAATGTCTATTACCGGATCGCGGTGGGGGGCGAATTGCTGACCGGCTATGCTGACCTGCCCGCGCCCGACCCGGCGACGCTGGCGGTCGATGTGCCGCGATACCGCTTCGCCCGCTACCGCGATCAGGACGTCCGCATCGCCGAGGTGCGCCGCGCGCTGCCCCGTATCGACCGGCCGGTGATCGTCCAGATCGCCGAGACGCTCGACAACCGCAGTGCGCTCAACCGGCGGTTGATGCTGGCGCTGCTGGTCGGCGAATGCGTTCTGGTGGGGGCCGCGGCGCTACTGCTCCGCCCCGCGCTCGGCTGGAGTCTCCGCCCCCTCGCCCGATTGCGCGGTGCGGTGGAAGCGCGCGACGAACATGCGCGCCCGGATTTCTCCCCGCTCGATGCCGGCCCCCTGCCCAGCGAGCTGCGCCCGCTCGCCCGCGCGTTCGACCGGTTGCTGGCGCAGCTCGACACCGCGACCAGCGGCGTGCGCCGCTTCACCGCCGATGCCTCGCACCAGATGCGCACGCCGCTGTCGGTGCTGAAGGTGCAACTGGCGCTGGCGCGGCGCGGCTCCGGGCCAGAGCGCACCGAGGCGCTGGACGAGATCGCCGATGCCGCCACCCGCCTGGAACGACTGGTGACGCAGCTGCTGGCGCTGGCCCGCGCCGAGGAGGCCGGCGTCTCCGCGCCCTTGGAGGCGGTCGACCTGCGCGAGGTTGCGGCCGCGGTCATCACCCGCCAGTTCGGCCAAGCGGTCGACGCCGGTATCGACCTGGTGCTGGAGGGCGACGAGACCGTCGCCGCGATCGTGCCCGGCCACCGCACCCTGATCTTCGAAATCCTGTCCAACCTGATCGACAACGGCATCCGCTACAACCGGCCGGGCGGCACCGTGTCGGTCACGATCGCGGCAACGCCATCGGCCACGACGGTCGCCGTCGCGGACGACGGTCCCGGCATCCCCCTCGCCCACCGCGACACCGCCTTCGACCGCTTCGTGCGCCTTGGCCCCGGCAGCGGCCCCGACGGCAGCGGCCTGGGCCTCGCCATCGTCCGCTCCGCCGCGACCCGCCTGAACGCCACGGTGTCGTTCGGAGACGTGGACGTGGGCTTGACGATTATCCTGCGTTTTGCGGGGGTAGGGACGTGATGGTCGGCATCGAACATCGCTCGATGGTGATCGTTCGTTCGGGTATGTCCGCCGTGAAACGGTGCAGGAAAGATGGGCGTAGATGAAGATGCCGGTGGACCGTCGCTCATTCCTCCACGGTGCCTGCGCTCTGCCGCTTCTGAACACCAGTGTTCTGGTTCGTGCCGCTGCATTGCCGACACGGACGGTCACCGTGCCCGCCCCCTTCGATATGCCAGGCATCACCGTGCCGGATTTCCGGATGAGCCGAACCTTCCTGATTACCGACTTTGGCGCATCGCCGGTCGACAAGGCCAGGACCAGCACCGCTATCGCCCGGGCGATCGATGCGGCGAACGCGGCGGGATCGGGCATCGTCGTCGTTCCTGCCGGCACGTGGCCGACCGGCAAAATTCACCTAAAAAGCAACGTCAATCTTCATCTGGCCAAGGGCGCCACGCTGCGATTTTCCGATGAGCCGCAGGACTATTTGCCCGCGGTGCAGACCTCGTGGGAGGGGATCGAATGCTTCAACTATTCGCCCCTGATCTATGCCTTCGGGTGCGAGAACGTGGCCATCACCGGTAAGGGGCGACTGGAGCCCGTTTTGGACCGCTGGACGATCTGGTCGGCACGGCCAAAGCCGCACATGGATGCCTTGGTCGCGCTCTACAACATGGCGTACCGGAACGTGCCCGTGCGCGAACGGCAAATGGCGGTCGGTGCCAACAACCTGCGCCCCCACCTCATCCAGTTCAATCGTTGTCGCAACGTGCTGGTCGAGGACATCTCGATCGAGGGCAGCCCGTTCTGGACGCTCCACCCGCTACTCTGCCGCGACGTGGTGATCCGCCGCATCAGCATTCGCGCCCATGGACACAACAACGACGGCGTCGATCCCGAGATGAGCCAGAATGTGCTGATCGAGGACTGCCAGTTCGATCAGGGCGACGATGCAATCTCGGTGAAATCGGGTCGCGACATGGATGCCTGGCGGCTCGCTGCGCCGTGCCGGAATGTCGTCGTGCGCAATTGCCGGATCGTCAACGGTCATCAATTGATGGCGGTGGGTAGCGAGCTATCCGCCGGCATCGAAAACATCCTGGTCGATAATTGCCACTTCATCGGCGACGGCAAGGGCGCGGACGATCACGCGGTGCCGATCAACAACCTTCTGTTCGTCAAGACCAACGAGCGGCGCGGGGGGTTTGTGAAGAACATCCACATGACCAATGTCAGCGCCACCTCGATCGCAGGCGGCGTGCTCGCCGTCGAGACTGATGTACTTTATCAATGGAAGACGCTGCTTCCCACTTATGTCCGGCGTCTGACGCCGATCGAAGGGCTGTATGTCAGCGATATCGACGTGAAGGCAGCCAAGTTCGTGTGCCGGATAACGGCCGATCGTCAGATGCCGGTGCGCGATGTGCAACTCAACCGGGTACGGGTGGGGACGACCACGGAAACGCCGATTGTAACGGAGAACGTCATCGGCTTTTCAACGACGACAACGGTCCGGGATGGCGGCCCGACACGCGCTAAGCGCAATCCCAGCGCGCGGTCATGATCCTGACCCGGACCGATGGATGTACAGCGGGTCGTCATCGACGGTCAGTCCATCCGTTCCGCCGACAATGTCGGTGCACTCCCTCAAGCCGCCAGCAACGACAGCCCCCCGATCGGCACGATCCATTCCGCCCCCAGTCGCGGATACGGTCCGTTGAACAGGTCGCCCAGCGCGCGTGCGTAATGGCGGTTCAGCCAGCGGCGACGGCGGTGTTCGGGGCCGTCGTGCAGCATGTGGCAGCGCTGGCACAATGCCGCCAGATTCTGCCCCATGCTGTCGGTCGGGTCGTGGTTCAGGTGCGCGCAGGCCAGCACCACCCGCGTCCAGCGTCCGTCGTGCAACAGGTCGCGGCGCGGCAGCCGCACCCGCCGCCCGCGCCCGTCGCGCCAGCGGATGTCATGGCGATCCCACCAGACGCCGTCGCCCAAATGGAACACGCGTTCGCCATGCGGTCGCCGGCAATGCTCGCAGCGCCCGCCGGCCCGGTCGAACCGGATCGCCCGCGACAGCTGCGTCCAGTCGATCGGGTACAACCAGAGATGATCGGCGCGGATTGGCATCGTACGCGCGATTCTGATTCATCCGGCCCCGGAACGAAAGCAGAAAATGCTGGCAAACGTAACAATCGTTTGTCAGCGAAAGATAGTTACCGATACAAATTAATCTGTCCCGAAACAGGGCGTTATTGGCCAAAAAGACAAGAATGATGTCCTTGTCGTCCCCCTTTGAAGCCGACAAATTCGCGCGAGAACAAGAGGGGATACTGAAACATGCACATTCTATCGCACGCGGCCGTGTCGGCTGCGGCACTCTTCGTCGCGGCCCATGCGCAGGCCGCCACCGTCGTCGTCACCGGCGCAACCGGGCTGCCCAGCGCCAACAGCTGGGGCGTGATCCCCACCGAGAACACTGGCGGTGGCTCTGCGGTCATCACCACCACCGCCGCACGGTCGGGCAACGGTTCGGTCGAACTGAAGGGCGACCGCACGCGGTTCCAAGAGGGCATCCAGTATGGTGGCGCGACCGGTGCCACGAACCTGATGGCGCTTTCCACGGTGACCGGCCTTGCCTTTGACTGGCGGATCGCGGCTGACAGCATTAGCGGCTACAATGTCGATTACACTCCCGCTCTTCGCCTGTTGGTACAGGACGGCAGCCAGCGCAGCGAGCTGGTCTGGGAAGGCGTCTATAACGGCACCTATGGCAACACTGCCCGCGACACCTGGTATTCGTCGAGCTTCGGCGACAATTTCTATCAGTTCGTGGCCGGTGCCGGCGTCACGACCGCAGGCGGCAGCCAGGTCAACAAGACGCTGTCGAGCTGGATCACCCAGAACTATAGCGCGAACGCCTTCGTCTCGGGCATCAGCGTCGGCAACGGATCGGGTGCGCTGCCCACCTATCACGCCTTCGCCGACAACGTCGCGTTGCGCACGACCAGCGGCACCACGACCTTCAATTTCGAAACTGCGGTCGCGGCCGTACCGGAACCCGCCACCTGGGCGATGATGCTGGTCGGTTTCGGCATGACCGGCGCCGCGATGCGCTATCGCCGGCGCAAGGTCCGCGCCGTCTTCGCCTGATGACAAGAAAGCCGCCGGCCATGAAGGCTGGCGGCTTCTCCTCACTTCAGGCCGGCTGGCCGTTTCCGCCGGTCGACCCGAAGATCTGCCCGGTCGAGTAACTGAGCAGCGGATCGGCTGCCGCCACGTACAGCCCGGCGATCTCCGCTGGCTGGCCGGGGCGGCCCATCGGTGAGCTTTCGCCGAAGCTGCGTTGCTTGTCCGGTGTCGCCCCACCGCTCACCTGCAACGGCGTCCAGAACGGCCCTGGTGCCACCGCATTCACGCGGATGCCGCGCGCCGCCAGTTGCTTGGCCATGCCCTTGGTGAAGTTCAGCACCGCGGCTCGCGTCATCGCATAATCGACGATATCGGGTGACGGGTCGCCTGCCTGTTCGGACGAGGTGTTCACGATCACCGCCCCCGGCCCCATCCGCTCCACCGCCGCCTTCGTCAGCCAGAACGGCGCATAGACGTTGGTCTTCATGGTATCGTCGAAATCCTGTGACGAGATATCGGCGATGCCCGGCCGCGTCTGTTGCCGCGCCGCGTTGTTCACCAGAATGTCGAGCCCGCCCAGCTGCTCGGCCGCCTGCTGCACCAGCTTCCGGCAGAACCGCTCATCGCGCAGGTCGCCGGGGATCGCCACCGCGCGCCGCCCCTCGGCGCGGATCAGCGCCACGACCTCGCGCGCGTCTGGCTCCTCGGCGGGCAGGTAATTGATCGCGACGTCCGCGCCCTCGCGCGCATAGGCGATCGCCGCGGCCCGGCCGATGCCGCTGTCGCCGCCCGTGATGAGCGCCTTCTTGCCCGCGAGCCGGCCCGATCCCTTGTAGCTGGTTTCGCCATGATCGGGCCGCGGCGTCATCTTCGATGCAAGCCCCGGCCAAGGCTGGCGCTGTACCGCGAAGGGCGGCTTGGGATAGGCGGCCGCAGCCGGCGTGGTCGCCGCCTTGGCGCCCCCGCCGCCTTGCGCCGCTGCGGCCGCACCGTAGGTAACGGCCGCCCCTGCCGCCAGCGCGGCGCCGGTCACAAAACTGCGTCGATCGGTATCGGTCATGTCGTTGAAACTCCCGGCGATATGTCTTTCACCAGAAGCGTCGACCAGGACGATACGTTCCCCGCTGTCCCGACAACCCTTAGCGGCAATAACCTGGGTTGTTCGACTTCTCGACCGCATGACCGGCCAGCGCACCGGCGCCCCCGCCCAGGATCGTGCCGAGCGCCCGGTCGCCCCGGCTGTCGATCGTCCGCCCGAGCAGACCACCGGCAATCGCGCCGACCAGCGCGCCGGTCGTGCCCTTGTTGCACCGTTGCGGACGATCATAGCCCCGGTCGCCATAATCGCGCCGGTCGTCATAGCGACGACGATCGTCGTAACCCCGGCGATCGTCGTAGCGCCGGTCGTTGCGATGGGCGATGTAGCGCGGCGCTGGGTCATAGCGGCCGTCATCATCCTGATAGCGCTGCTCGTAGCGATCCTGGTAGCGCGGGTCCTGATAACGCTGCGCCCCGGCGACCGACGGCATCATGCCCGCAGCAGCAGAAGCCAGCAGCGCCGCACCCAGAACAAACTTGCGCATGATCGATCTCCATTCCGGCAGACCATCGCTGCCATGAAGACGGTATGCGCTCGCCGTCATGTTGCGACACTGAATGCGATCGTTACCTGTCGTTCAGCAGCGTCCTGATCGAAAGGTCCTACGACGTGGACGAATGGCTAGGTGCGGCGGGATGGCGATCGTCGGATTTTATGTCGGCGCGTGATCGAGGATGGTTGAGCGCTGGAATGTCGAGCGATCACGCATCCGCGATGTTTCGGAAACGCAACCATATGACCGCCCCGATCGTCTCGTCACGACCGAATTGAATAAAAGGGACTGACATGAAGCATTCGACGAAGATCGCCGCGGTCGCGGCCGCCCTCCTCTCGCTCACCGCCTGCGGCGGCAAGGGCGACGACAAGCTTGGCGATCAGGCCGAACAGGTCGCCGACAACCGCGCCGACGCGATGGACGCCGCAGCCGACAACATGACCGGCACCGATGCCGCCGCGATGGAAGCGCGCGCCGACGCCACTCGCGCAGCCGGCGAAGCCCGCGAGGAAGCGATCGACGACGCCGACGTCAACGCCCACGCCATGTCGAACGAGCAGAAGGCGGCACTGGTCAACGGCCAGTAATATTGGTGATGTGAGGTAGGGGGCCGGCCGGGAGATAGTAATCCCCCGGTTGGCCCCACCGGCGATTGTTAGGTTGAGTTACCTCAACCGTCCGGATTGGCCAGCACCTCCGATAAATGCTCGCGACGCGCCACGGTCATGGCGTCGGTTTCCGTCAGATCGACGACATGGATGGTCAGCTTACCCATTCGCTGGGGGATCCGGGTGCCCGTTGGCGTACCCAGCGTGCCGCGAACCGTGAACCGGTCGATCCGATAGTTGCCCGGACTTCCCTGTTCGACGTCGAATGGCGCATAGCGTCGCTGACCGACCTGACGGAGAATACCGGGTGCCCACTGGCCGAGACCGGATGTGCGCAATATCTCGGCCCCCGAGGTTCGCCCGTCCGGACGGATCCAGTAGCCGACATCGGCGAACCTGATCTTCGGATCGTGCCAGGGATCGGCCTTGAAGATGTCACTGGGCGGGTTGATGTCGTCGATTGGAGGGGCAAAAATCAGGGTCGGCGCACCGGTCGCGGACTGGCGCAGGCGTGTCGCCAGCGTGTCCACCGCCCCTGCGTCACCGCGCTGGATCGCAATCCGCGTGTGCAGGATGTCGCGCAGTTCCACTATCTGCCGGTTGTTCGCACCAGCCAATCTGACAGCCTCGTCGGCAAGTTTTTCGGCGTCCCGATTGCGCTCGAGAGACAGCGCCAGCCAGGCACGGCGGAATGCCGCCCCGGCCGCCAATTCGGAATTGCCGCTCTCCACCGCCTTCCGCTGGACGGTGAGGTACGCATTCTCGGCGCCGCTGGCGTCACCAAGACCGACCATATTATCACCGAGCGCGAGCTCTTGTGCCAGCGTCGCGATGTTGTTTTCGCCCGCATAGCGGCACAGCACCTGCACGTTGTTCAGGGCCGACCATCGCCACAGGTTGGTGTCGCCCATATGCTCGGCGACCGTCGCCAGCGTGGCGTACAGGCTCGATACCGGACCAGGCAGATCGGCCGCATGATTGCGGTTGCGCCCGATCGCATTCTGCAAGGTGCGCCGCGCATCGACGTAACGACCGCCTGCGAACTGCTCGACCGATGCCTGGAGCGACGTCTCAACCTCCTCGGCGGGCGGGCAATGACGGGCAAGGCACGCCGCCAGCGCCTGTTCGGCGCGGCGACCGACAACGATGATCTCTTCCCGTGAAGCCGGGGCGGCGGCGGGTGCGACTTGCGCCAGCAGCAGGAGCGTTAAACCGATCACACCTGAAATTCATGGGATTCACGGTGGCTGTCAATCATTAGAAAAGGGGACCGAACGACGTCGTTGATGATGGCCATACGGAAACCAGCGTTCGGCTATTTATCCGTGCCGGAAAGGTCGGTTGCCCTGATGCTGTAAGGAATTTCACGAAAACACGCGCCAATTGCTGCAGCAACGAGAAACACAGGTATCAGCCACCAATCCAAGCCACTGGCCCGCCCCTGTACGATCGCCACAAGCCCGATGACGGCAAGATAAGCGCCGCCAACCCAGACGACCTGCTCGATGAACATACGGACTCGTGGATTAAGCTTGTAATACATCAACGCTCGTTCCCCTTAATGTCGACCGTGTACTACACCGTCTCGTCCATGCATTCGGTAACTGTGATCACTGGCATGTCTTCCGTCTTTGACACAGGAGCGTAGACATCATGAAGCGGTCTCCAGATTGCTTCTGACGTGATGCAGACGGTGCGCCCATGGCTGATCCTAAGCAAAAAGTCGGTTGCGCCGGCCGAACGCAACCGAAGGAGTCCATTGAAGGATCGGCCCGCCCAGAGGCCCGGACGCCGCCAACTGCCTGATATATGCGTAATAGACGTGTGTCACTGTATTATATCAGCGATACAATAAATTTATTGGTTAGCTAACTTTAAGAGGCATAGAACATTTTAATGTAGGCATGTCGACACCTAGACCTGTCGCAAGGTAGATATGAGTGAGGTTGCCACAACAACGCTTTGCAGATGGCAACCAAACATCACCGGCTTGGCTTAACCCTCTTTCCGATCTTTTTTGACATAGCAGGGACTAGCCCCGCGACAATCCGTCCGGCTCCTTCACCTCACTGACGTATCCGGTTGATCCGCCGTCGAATATAGCGCGCATGCTGATCGGACAGAACGCCGCCATCTTCTGCCTGGAACTGCAAGGCCTGATCGCGGAGCGCTATGGCCCAGGCGAGGCGCTGCTGCCGCATCGTCGGCGTGTCTCCTGTGTCCGAAAACAGATATCGTGCAGGATCGATCGGGGGAGGAAAGCCGTTGAACCACGTGCTGCCGCTGGGTCCTAACCGGGTCTGCGCGAGCGCCGGATCGGCCGCCAGCAGACCAAGCAGGAAGACGATCCGTTTCATCATCATTTCTCCCGATCGAAATGGTCATAACGTACCGGTCGTGACGCGGTTTCGACCCATGGATTAGCATCGTTTCCGCAGAGCCTCACACAAGAACGCTGTCACCAGCGGTGTGTTCGATGGCAGGTCTGTCGCCGAGGTGCGGCTCCACCACCGCCATGCCGAGACGACCAAAGTCGACTATTCAAGCATTGTCGACAATGATCGAAGGTGGGCGATCAACCGTTGGAATAGGTGACCTGGAACTTTCGGTTCTGGAAAATTCCGATCTGCCACTTCGCGGTGGTGCCCTTGGTGAAGGTCACGTCGTAAGTTTCGATCCGCTCCTCCCCCTGCCCGACGGCAGTAGCGAATGTCATCGTCTTGATCGGCCCCTCCGCGACGAGAGCGGTCCTCATTCTGGGAAGCTGTTCCTTGCAGGCCGCCAGAAGGCGATCGCCCATCAGGTCTGCGGGGCAGTTGCCCGCGGCCGTTTCGCTCAGCATCTTCTTCAGCGCACCGGCATATTGACCCGGTTCCGCTGCCGCTGGTCCGGCGATCAGAAGTGCCGCCACCCCAGCCAGCGACATGACTTCATACCGCACCGTCATCCCCTCTTGTCACGAGCGACATCCGGTACGCGTGCGTCGCGAAACATGGCCGCCCGAAGATGGTCTACGATGTCGATCCGGGCGCCACAACGTGGTTTGCTACTCTTGGAACGTCATCAGGCCGTTCTGTGGAAGAAGCAGCACATCAATGTCGGCAGTCGGTATGTAGGCATGTCGCCATGTCGACATGCCTACATGTATAGTCGCCTTCAATTTATCTTAAAATCCTCCGCCGTGAACCGCAGCGCCTGATCGCTCATCTCGCGCGTCGCCAGCAGGCCCTCGCCGGTCGCCAGGAACGCCCAGCTGGAATGGGCGCGGGGTGGCGGGACCAGCGCGGCGGGGTCGAGGATGGCGAGGTTGATCCCGCCGGGCAGCCGCGCGGAGGGCGCACGGATCGTGGCGATGGCGGCTGCCCTGGCCTGTGTCGCCAGTTTCTGGGTCGGGGCATAATCGTCGGGATGGGTCCAGCGGCCGGGCGAGTTGCTCCACGGCGCGGTGGTCAGGTCCAGGCAGCATGGCGTCGTGACCAGCACCGAAAAGGCCGACATCGGCGTCGGTGTCCGCGGGCGCTGGAACCCCGGCGATCGGGCGAAGCCGACCAGTCGCCAATAGGCGGTCTCGGTCACCGCGGTTTCGATCGCTTCCGAGGTGTAGAGGATGCCCGGCAGTACGTCAGCGCCGCGAAAGCGCGACGGGCGCCCCAGGCCATAACGGAACGGTGAGGCGAGCAGCCACGGCAGATGCTGCGCGGCATCGGGTAGCGGCGGCTTCACCTCGTCTGCCAGCGCTTCGAGTAGTGCCTGATCGGCATTGGTCGCGGCGAGCCGGTTGGTGGAGATGCGGTGCTGGGCCTCGACAATGCGGATCACGCGGCCGCGATAGGGCTGACCGTCTAGTCCAGGCCCTTCAGATCCGGGCGCGCAAGGCGTCGACATAATCGCTGGTTCTCAGTAGCCCGCGTACCGTGGCGATCAGGTCTAGCGGTCGCTCGCCCAGATCGAGGTTCGGCGTTTCCAGCCACGATCGCGCCGACCCGTCGTCCTGCCCCAGCCAGCTGTCGAGCGAGCGGAACAGGCGGAGCAGATGCTGTGCCAGCTCGAATGGCTTGCTGCCCGGGTCCAGCCGGTATTGCCCTGCCCGCAAGCGCGACATGGTCGGCCCTGATACGCCGATGATCGCCCCGGCCTGTGCGTTCGACAACTGCCAGAACCCGGCGATCCGCCCGACTGCCTCGCTCAGTACGCGGGGAGCGTCGGGATCGTGCAGCGCGGGTGCTGATGTGGCCATGTCCGTGCTCCTTGGAACAATATATAGCATCTGCGTTCCAAGGAAACAACACTAAAAAAGGTGTCGGCCTGTCGACAATCATACATCCAGACTTGTCGATCAAGCATATGCGAGAAGACGGTGAAGTAATCCGTATACCGCTTAACCTGCGGCAAGAGGCTGGAACGAACGACGCCGGGCGAACGTCGTGTCTGTCCATGCCTATCTATCAGTCACCGCTGTTCCCCTGGAGCCACAAGGATCAGGCCGCCCACAACGCCCTGCTGCTCGAGCACATCGCCGAGGCTGGCTTCCCGTGCGTCGGCGCGAAGGCGGCGGTAGCGAAGGGGACGCTGGAGGTGCTGTCGTGCAACCGCATCGACAGCGCCTGGGATGATCTTCGCATCCATGACGGCCTGCTGCACTTTGCTGCGGCTTACCGTGCCGACCCTGCCCTCTTCCGCAGCTTCGCCGTCGTCTTCGACGAACCGGTGACGCTCGACGAGGAGACGTTCGAGCGCAAGCTGTGGGACCGTATCCAGTCGCTGTCGGACAAGGACGTCTGGCGTGGTCAGGACTATGACGCCCGCGTCAGCGCGGATCCCGACAGCCCGCACTTCTCGCTGAGTTTCGGCGGCGAGGCGTTCTTCGTCGTCGGCCTCCACCCCAACGCCAGCCGTCCTGCCCGCCGCTTCGCGCGCCCGACGATGGTCTTCAACCTGCACGACCAGTTCACGACGCTGCGCGAGCAGGGTCGTTACGAAACGATGCGCGAGAAGATCATGGTCCGTGACGAGGCGACCGCCGGCTCGCGCAACCCGATGCTGACGCGCCACGGCGAACTGAGCGAGGCGCGCCAGTATAGCGGCCGCGCGGTTGACGCGGTGTGGCGCTGCCCGTTCTCCTATCAGGGGCAGGCCGAATGAGCGTGACCGAGATACCGGAGCGCAGCGGCACCGCGTTCCGTCTGGCGCAGGGAGAGACGCTGACTGTGATCGACCCGCGCGGCGAGCAAGTGGCCGATCTCCTCGCCTTCAATGCCGATGATCTGGACGAGGTCATTTCGTCGGGCCGGACGCTGGATTATGCCGAGACGATCTACATGACGACGGGCCACGTCCTGTATTCCAACCGCTCGCGGCCGATGCTGGAGATCGTGGCGGACGATGTCGGGCGCCACGACTTCCTGCTGACGCCCTGCTCCTACGACACCTTCCACCACTTCTATCCAACGCTGACGCCGCATCGCGGCTGTTTCGGCAATCTGGCCGCGGCGCTGGAACCCTTTGGCATCGCGCCTGATCGTATCCCGACCGCGTTCAACTGCTTCATGAACGTGCCGATCGATGCCGCGACGGGCAAGCTGCGCGTCCTGCCTCCGATCAGCAAGGCCGGCGACCGCATCGTCTTTCGCGCGACGATGGACCTGGTGATCGGCCTGACCGCCTGTTCGGCGCCGGATTCCAATGGCGGTACGTTCAAGCCGATCCACTACGCAGTCGGCAACGACAAATAGTCGAGCTGTAGTGATGTCGTAGTGTCGACATGTCAGATTATCGACTGGTGCTCCTCCAGTACCATACGATTGATCCATCGCCGACCATTCCGGTTTTTGCGGATAGCTCCCGGATTGGAGTATATGGGGTGATGAGCACGGCCCACCCAATTATACTCGAAAGCACGAATGGACGCCCCTTCAGCGGCCCTTCCCCCTGTGCGACCCTCAATGGAATGCCGAAAGTTCGTGCTTTCGAGTATGAATACCGATGAGCCGCCCGCCCGCGCCGAAACGCCCCAAGGACAGCAAGCCGATGGCCATTCCCCAGGGCGAACTCTTCCTGCTCGACAGTCCGCTCTATGGCGAGATCCGCGGCGAGCGGTCGCTGATGGCGTTTCCGTTCTTCGCGCTGGCCAAGACGCGGTGGATGAAGCCCCTCACCTATCAGACCGATCAGGTGTCAATCGAGGTACGCCCTTCGGCCAGCGGCGTCGCCACGATCTATGACAAGGAGATCGTTCTCTACATCGCCAGCCTGATGGCGGCCAAGCTGGATGCCGGCGAGGCGGTCGACCAGGATTTTGTCTTCACCGCGCACGACCTGTTCAACGTCACTGGCAGCAACCATTCGGCGCGGTCCTATGGCCGGTTGTCCGAAGCGCTGGAGCGGCTGCAGGGCACGCAGATCAAGACCAACATCGAAGCGGGCGGGGAGGGGGAGGAGGGCTTCTTCTCGTGGCTGTCCGAGGCGAAGCTGCATTATACCAAGACGCGTACCGGCGAGCGCCGGCTGAAGGCGGTGAAGGTGCGGCTGTGCGACTGGCTGTTCCGCGCGATCCTGCTCGACCGCCATGTGCTTGATTATGCGGCCGCCTATTTCCAGTTGGGACCGATCGAGCGGCGCATCTATGAGGTCGCGCGATCGGCGGGGGACGGGGAGGGGATCGATATCGACCTCGCCACCTTCCGCCTCCAGATCGGCTATCAGAACCCGCTCGCCAATTTCCGCAGCGCGCTGAAGCAGATCGCCGGGACCGACGCGATCCCCAACTACCGGCTCGATCTGGTCGAGACGATCGGCGAGCCCGATACCGGCGCCGCCCGGCCGGGCCGCAAGGCGAGCCCGGTCCGCGTCGTCATCACTCGCCGTCCGCCGGCGATCGAGGACGGGTCCGACGGCGCCGACGAATCATCGGGCGAATCACGCGAGCCGGGCCTCGTATCGGCGACGATCCGCACCGGGCATTGATACCCGAAAGCACGAACTCGCGAGGCCATTAATATCCGAAAGCACGAACTTTCGGTGGCATTAATATCCGAAAGCACGAACTTTTTCGGGCATTAATACTCGAAAGCACGAACCGTGAACGCTTCCGATGTTGGATTTTACCTGCGATTGTAAAGGTTCCAGCCGGCGTCATGCCGGCACAGCAATCGGAGCGGCTGTGACCTCATAAAAGAAAGCCCGGCACGAAGGCCGGGCATCCCCCGGTACGATGACCGGATTGATGGAGCGACGTCGCCAAACGTCGACCCGAAGTACACAACTTCCTCCAGATACCCCTGATCGACCATCGGTTCAAGGATGCGCGTTTCGCGCCACGTCCTCTCTTTGTCCCGGTCCCAGCCCCATGAGGGGATGGAAGATGACGGCGTTTACCCTGGGGGAAGCGGCGACGCTGGCGTTGCGCGGCGTTCGCGTGGCCAAGCCCGCGCGTTCGGGCGCCCCGCATCGCACCGGTGCGCCGGTGCTGCGCGACAGTATCGAGGCCGGCACTTTCGAGGACATGTTCTTCAGCGTGCCCGCGAAGGGCGAGACGGACCGGTTGCTGCGCGTGGCCCGGCGCACGCTTGATGCCGGGCGCCAGCTTGCCCGCGAGGCACGCGCCGGCACCCGCGACCTGACCAGAACAGAGCGCGCGATCGCGGCGCTGACTGCGGGGGCGGTGCGCGTCTATGAGGAGATGCTGACGCTCGCCCGCCTCAATCGTGGCCGCGTCTATCCCAGTTACGACTATCTGGCCGAGGCGACGAAGCTCGGCCGCGCGACGATCGCCCGTGCGCTTCATATTCTTGAGGGGATCGGCTTCATCGTCCGCCAGCGCCGGTTCAAGCGCGTCGAGGGGGAGGGGCCTGGCCCCCGCTACAAGCAGACGTCGAACGCCTATCGGCCCGCCTTGCCGAAGAGCGTCATGGCCTATCTGCCGCGTTGGATGCGGCCCGCGCCGGTGCCGGACGACCAGATCCAGCGGGAGGCGGATCGGATCGAGGAGACGAAGACGATGCTGGCGAGCCTGTCATGTCGCGATCTGGCGAGGGCGACGGTGAGTGGTACGCTCGGCAAGATGCTCGCCCGGCTGGGTGCCCGGATTGATGGTCTGGAGCGTGAGTCTCAAAACAATCTGCAACCGCTAATGGATTATTATTCTAAACCTCAAAATGAGTTGGCCTGCAGCCAACAGCAACGATTCACGATGAAGCCCGACATACGAAACGACCAAAAGTAAAATTGGAATCGTAAAGCGTCGGCTACGCCGCCGCATGCTCCCTAAAGGGATCAAGCGGTTTCCGGTGTGGCCTAAACGAGCGGCATGGAAGGGCGATGTGGTACTCCGCCCGCTGAGAGGGCGGACATCTCTTTGTGCGTGAGAGACAGATCTTCGCTGATGACATGTCGCCGTGTAGACATGTACAGGACCAGACATGCCGACCATCGCGATCATCAGCCAGAAGGGCGGAGCGGGCAAGACGACGCTGGCGCTTCACCTCGCCGCCGCAGCGCAGGACGCCGGCCGCGTCGCGCTCATCATCGATACCGATCCCCAGGCGACGGCCAGCCAGTGGGCATCCTGGCGTCAGGATGCGCCACCCGAAGTAATCGACAGCCCACCGCCGCGCTTGGCCGCCAAGGTGGCGCAGGCCAGCGGGCAGGGGGCCGACTTCATCGTCATCGACACGCCCCCCCATGCCGACAGCGCCGCACGTGCCGCGGTCGAAATCGCCGACCTCGTCCTGATCCCGTGCCGCCCCAGCGCCTTCGACCTGTCGGCGATCCAGACCACCGCCAAGCTCGTCCAGTTGCTTCGCAAACCCGCCTTCGTCGTCTTCACCGCCGGCAGCCCCAACGCCCCGCGCATCTATGCCGAGGCGGGGGAACTAGTCGAAAGCTACGGCACGCCGCCCTGTCCGATCCTGATCCCCGACCGCGCCGCCTATCGCCATGCCTCAGCCGAAGGGCGCACCGTCATGGAACTCGAACCCGCCGGCAAGGCCGCTGACGAGATCAGACAGCTATACGAGTGGACATGTCGACAGGTCGGCGAGCCGACCAAGCGCAAGGGGAAGATCGCATGAGCCGCAAACCGAGCTTCGCCAACCTGCGCGACCGTGCGGTCCCGGCAGCGGCACCTGCATCAGTTAATCCTGTCGAAAATGTCCGTGAACCGGAAGGAAAAGGTCCCGCAAGCCGACATGGCCGCAAACAGATTGCCGGTTTCTTCACCCCCGACATGTCCTTCGCCATGCACATGCTGGCGAGACGGCAGGGGCGGAGCTTACAGGATCTGATGGCCGAGGCTTTCAACGATGTGCTGCGCAAACACGGTGAGAGCCCCATCGGGAATTAGGCTGACCGTTACGTACAGTTAGAGCGTTTTCCGGCCGACGTGAGTCGACGAGGGATTCACACGGACGCGCTGATCTGATTCACGGTGTTGGTTGGATGGAGGCCGGCATGGATGGGCAAGCCGTTCTCGATGGATCTTCGGTTGGGAGCGCTGGCCGCGGTTGATGAGGGGATGAGTTGCCGGACTGCGGCGGTGCGCTTCGGTGTGCCGGTCGCGACGGTGATCCGGTGGCATGACCAGCGCCGCAGCACGGGTGCCTATGCCGCCAAGCCGCAGGGCGAGGACACGCGGTCACGCCGGATCGAGGCGCATCGGAACACGGTCCTGGCGCTGTACGGGTCCCGCCGCGACATCACGCTGGACGAGCTGCGCCGCGAGCTGAGCGCGTGCGAGGACTGGTTCGACGGTCAGCTCGACCTTGATCCCGAGCGGCTGGTGTTCATCGATGAAACCTGGACGGCAACCAACATGACACGAAGCCACGGCCGATGCTTTTCGGGGCGAGCGTCTGCGGATGGGCTACCCGCATGGCCATCGCAAGACGACCACACTGGTCGTCGGGCTGCGCATGACCCGCATGGTCGCGCCGATGGTGCTCGATGGCCCGATTAACCGCGACTAGTTCGAAGCCTATGTCGGTCAGGTTCTCGTTCCCGACCTCAGGCACGGCGACGTGGTAAGCATGGACAACCTGTCCAGCCACAAGCGCGCCAGCGTCCGCGAGGCCATCGAAGCCGCAGGCGCCCGCCTTATGTTCCTCCCGCCCTACAGCCCCGACTTCAACCCGATCGAGAAGGCGTTCGCCCGTCTCAAGGCCATGCTGCGCAGGGCAGGCGAGCGCACCGTGTCGGGGCTGTGGTCCCTCATCGGCAGGTTGGTCGACCTGTTCCCACCGCAGGAATGCTCCAACTACTTCAGCTCTTGCGGCTATGATCCGGACTGATCGGCATCTGCTCTAGTGCTCGTTAATGGTGGTGCCGCGGTTCAGCTTCCAGGCATCGGACGCAATCGAGAGTAACCGGGGTGATTTTGCGAGAGGGCCGGCTATCCTGAGAACGCGTTCTATGGAAAGATTAATGGCAATATTCACACCGTCATGCTGATGTGATTCATGGTGGTGGCTGGATGGAGGCTGGCATGAATGGGCAAGCCGTTGTCATTGTAAACAAGGAAAGGCCCCGTTGTGCGGACAGGCCATTACCTTTCCATATAACGCGAAGATCAGTTTACCTTTTATAATTGCTCGCTGAGAAACGATTCATAGCTACGCTCGATACCTTCCTCCAGTCCCGTCTTCGCACACCAGCCTAGTGCGGTAAGCCGATCGACATTCATCAGCTTGCGCGGTGTGCCATCGGGCTTGGTGAGGTCATGGAGGATATCACCCTTATAGCCCAATACGTCCATAACGATCCGGGTAAGATCCATGATCGACACATCCTCCCCAACGCCAATATTGACGTGCTGTTCGCCTGAATAATGATTCATCAGGTGGACGCAGGCGTCGGCGCAATCCTCTACGAACAGAAATTCGCGCCTAGGCGTACCCGTGCCCCACACCGTCACGGGATTGCCTGATGCCTTGGCCTCATGAACCTTGCGGATCAGGGCTGGCATCACATGGCTAGAGAGGGGATCGTAATTGTCGCCCGGACCATAAAGATTGGTGGGCATGGCCGATATGAAATCGCGCCCGTACTGGCGTCTGTAGGCCTGGGCCAGTTTGACGCCGGCGATCTTGGCGATCGCATACCATTCGTTGGTGGGTTCCAGCGGGCCGGTTAACAGCGCGTCCTCTATCAGCGGCTGCGGAGCGAGCCGGGGGTAGATGCAGCTAGAACCGAGGAACAACAGCTTCTCGACATCGGTCGCATGAGCACCGGCGATGATGGCGGTTTCGATCAACAAATTGTCGAGCAGGAAGTCGACCGGACGACTGTCATTCGCCAATATGCCACCCACTTTTGCAGCGGCAAGGAACACCGCGTCTGGCTTTGTATCTCGCATCCATGCCAGCACCCCGACCTGATCGCGCAGGTCGAGCGTATCACGAGAGACGGTGAGCACCTCGCAATCATCGGCTACCAGACGGCGCACGATGGCCGAACCCACCATGCCGCGGTGACCGGCTACCCACACTTTCTTGCCCGTCAATTCAAAGGAGGGCATGTCAGGCGTCCTTTGCGATCGGCGCGTCGCGCATCACCATCAGGTCTTTTTGTACCATCTCGCGCGCGAGATCGCGGGCAGAGGTTTCATGCTGCCAGCCTAGGCGTTCGCGTGCCTTGGTTGGATCACCGATCAGCAGTTCCACTTCGGTTGGCCGGAAATAACGCGGATCGACTTCGACCAGGCAGCGGCCGGTTTGTACGCACCACCCTTTCTCCTCCACGCCCTTCCCACGCCATTCCAAGGTGATGCCCACGTCGGCGAATGCCCAGTTCACGAAATCGCGCACTGTTGTGGTCTCACCGGTGGCCAGTACGTAATCATCGGGCTCATCCTGCTGCATCATCAGCCACATACCGCGCACATATTCACGTGCATGGCCCCAGTCGCGGCGCGCATCGATATTACCCAGCCATAATCTCTCCTGTCGGCCAAGATGGATCGCCGCAGCGGCGCGGGTGATCTTGCGGGTGACGAAGGTTTCGCCGCGAAGAGGGCTTTCATGATTGAACAGGATACCGTTCGACGCGTGCATGCCATAGGCCTCGCGGTAATTTACCACGATCCAATAGGCGTAGAGCTTGGCCACGGCATACGGCGAACGGGGATAAAATGGCGTGGTTTCACTTTGCGGCACTTCTTGCACGAGGCCGTAGAGTTCGGACGTGGAGGCCTGGTAGAAACGGGTGGACCGTTCCATCCCCAGAATACGGATCGCTTCCAGCAGGCGCAGGGCGCCGATCGCATCGGCATTGGCCGTGTATTCAGGTGTCTCGAAACTCACTGCTACATGGCTTTGTGCGGCAAGATTGTAGATTTCGGTGGGCTTTGTTTCCTGGATAATCCTGATTAGATTGGTCGAATCAGTCAGGTCGCCATAATGTAGATGGAACCGTGCGCCTTCGACATGCGGGTCTTGGTAGATATTCTCAATCCGGGCGGTGTTGAACGAGGAGGAACGGCGTTTGACGCCATGAACCTCATAGCCCTTAGTCAGCAGCAATTCCGACA
The DNA here is from genome assembly GCF_001426195.1 of Sphingomonas sp. Leaf339. Taxonomy (GTDB): domain Bacteria; phylum Pseudomonadota; class Alphaproteobacteria; order Sphingomonadales; family Sphingomonadaceae; genus Sphingomonas. The sequence continues at coordinate 55,861 of NZ_LMRS01000060.1, forward strand.
GATAGGCACCATCCTGCCCGGTGACGCCGGTGATTAGCGCGACTTTGCGATCGGACAAAATTTACCCTTTCCTTAATACGAGCAGCTCGCCGTATTGCAGCCGATGTTTGTCGTCCAGCAGCGGCGTCTATATTACATTCTGCGCCACTGCTGCGGAACGAGATCGCCTTCGCTACCATGACCGGACTCATACCAGACGGCCGGTGCGATCACCTGCTTGTCGCGATGATCCGCAAGCCAAGCTGCCCACCAGCTAAAACTGCTGTTCGCGGTAATGAAATGTCGGCAATTGGACATCAGCCGAAAATCCTCGATATCGGCCGAGCCGACGTTGTGGGATACTAAAGTGCTGTTATCCGGCAGACGCGCGTTGCGGCTGACCCATTCGGGATCGTCAGTGAAGACGAAGTACCGGACGCCGGGTACGGACTCTTCCATCGCGCTCAACGCTCGGTCATAATAATCGGGTGGACAAGCGCGCAAGGTCGTCGACGGCCCGAGATAGTCGGTTCGGCGAAAGTGAACGCATACTGAGGGCTGGGCTTTGATAGCGGCCAAAAGCTCGGCATTTTTTTCGTCAGGTGCGGTCCTGAACGCAAACTCGTCCAGCAGGCGCGATCGGTGATCGGCGAAGAACAACTCACTCTGCCAGCAGCCGATCAGATAAGTGTTGTCGGTGATCGCCGGTACGCGTGGGTCAAATCCTTCCGCCTGATCGACCAAGATGTCGAACCGACCAGGCATCAGACGAAGCCGTTTCGACAGGCCGATCCTCTTGGCGGTGAACGATGATATGCGTGGCGCCGTGATCGCCAAGTGGCCAAGAGCGAACGGGCGGCTTGGAAAATTCGGATCGACGACATCGTAATGCCGTACGTCTATCTCAAAAGAATCCTGCGCTCGTGCTGCAGCGGCATAGCCGGTCGCATATTGGAACAGCTGGTTGCCCAATCCCCCCGTTAGTTGCGAAACAATCATCGGTGATTTCTTTCGATAGTCGCTCGTAAGCATGCTGAACTGATCATGGCCGTGCAAGTCGGCGACGCAGGGTGGTTACGCCCAATCGCAACTCGTCGAACAGAGGGTGACGAAGCCATGCGATCCCAGCAAGCCACAACGCTATACCTATTGTAATGCTGGCGGCGATCGGGGCGAGGGGGGCGTTTGCGGCCCAATCGTAACGGATCATCACGATGATTGACGGTGCGGCGGCCAGTGCGGCCAGTGCGGCCGTCTCGACGGATATCTTCGTCAATTCCCATTCGGTGGCACCGATCATACGGTTGATCTGCCGGCCGTAGAGAACCAGCGCCAGCAGCGCATCGACGATGCTGGCCGCGGCTGCGCCGACCAAGTTGAACAGACTGCCAACAGCGCGGCTGATGACGCTAAAGGTCGAACGGATCGCCTCGATCGTTGTCTGCACGCGCAGTTCGTCTTTGATGACAAACAGTTCCCAATGCATCGCAAAACGCAGCGTTATGAACTGGGCGATCAGTAACAGCGACAGGGGCGTTGCCGCTCCCAGCCAGCGTTCACCATAAAGCAGCAAGATTGCTGGCTTAGCTAACACCGCCAAACCGATCAGAATGGGTCCCATGATGCCGGAGATCGTCCGCATCGCGCGTAGATAGGTGTCGTGTAATTCGCCGGTATCGCGATGAACTTGCGAAAGCTTGGCGAAGATAACCCGGGTAGCGGCACCATAAACGTTTTGGAACAGCATCATGTTAATGCTGCTTGCTCGTGAAAAAAGGCCAAGTGCGGCCAACCCCAGCATCCGGCCAATGATGATGTCCGAGAAACGAGCAGCCAGCGCTGAAATACCGCCGATCGACATCATGCGCAGGCCGAAGATAACCATTGTGCGCCAGTCGCGTAGGGCAAAGCGCATGCCGACATATTGGCGGCCCAGCAGCGAATAGCCAAGCGATCCCGTCAGCGCATAGGCAATGGCACCGTAGCCTGCGCTCATGTAGCTAGCTCCCGCCAGTGCTGCTCCGACGGTAGCCATTGCGCTGGTGATCGTCTGCGAGACAGTAATGATCGAGATACGTTGAAACTGCATGGTGCGCTGCAGCATGCTGGATGGACGTAGATCGAAGACCGCGATCAACGGGGCTACTGCTAGCAAGCGAAGGACTTGTGCAACCGCCGGGTCACCCAGGAAACGCCCCGCACTGGAACTGATCGCTATTGTCACCGTGCTTAGTGCGACGTTCAAGATGGCGTTAACTGTGAAGGCAGTGGCCAGTACATCGTCGTCCGGATCTACCGCACGGACGATGAAATTACCTACCCCGAACGTGGCGATGACCTGAAACGCTCCATACGCGGCAAAGGCCACAGCATAGATTCCCATCTCCCGCGGTGTGAGCAATCGCGTCAGGACGATCATCGCGGCGAACGAGATGCCGAACGACAGAAATTGCGCCAGTATGGTCCACAGGAAAGCTCGACGTACCATCGTTCACTCGCGCAATAAAAGCGCACCTTGCAAGGAGGTCGCGTGCTGCCGCATCTCGGAAAGAGAGCGCTATATCGGATCGCTCTCTGTAGACAAGCGCCGGCTTCCCGCAGCGCTTAGCGCACGAACACCGCGTCACATTGCAGCACTTCGCCCGTGTCCCCATCATAATGACCGTTGAACATGCCTGCGCAGCGAAACCCGTGGCCGACGATGTCGGCGCATAACTCATAGAACAGCTTTTCACCTTCATAGAGGGGCTGGAGCGCCATTTCGCAATACACGACGGCTGTTTGTGCCAGCGTCATCGGGGCACCACGCAAAACCTCGCTTTCGAATCCCTGAACGTCCATTTTCAACAGATAAGGCGTGGCAAAGCCGTGTCGAGGAACCGCCTCGTCGAGAGGCAAAACCCCAATCTCCTCGGTGCCGACATAGGCGGATTCCGGTGCCGTCAAGCGATGCCGTTCCAGCATCGGCAGGATGGAAGAACTCTGCGAATTGCCGGCGACGTTGATCTTCACCGTGTCGCGGCCGGCACCGATCGCAGTGCGTGGGGCAATCGTCCATAGTGGGTCGGATTTCGCCGTCCGTGACAGGGCCGCGTGTGCATCGCGAAGTGGTTCAAACGACATGATCGGCCCGCCCCATCCAACGGACCGCATCTGTTGTGCGAATTGACCTTCATTGGCGCCGACATCCAGCACGCAGGCTACTCCAGCCTGATCTATGAGCCGCTTCACGGCCGCGATACGATCTTGCACCGAATTCACGCGCCGTAGTTCGACACCCGCGATCCGTAAGAGCCGTTGTATCGTATTCTTCACCGTTGACCTTTCTGTCGACTGTCCAATCCACTCGCGGTTTGCCGCACTTGGTCACATCCCTCCCTTCGGGCCATCCGTCTGTTTCGTCAAATCAGCGCAAACATCGCGACGGCCTCACACCGGCACACAGGTGGCCTCGTGCCATCAATTGGACGGTAAAAAGCCACGTCTTGCCATAACGAAACACACTAGGTAACACATATCGAAGGATAATTGGGTATCGACATTTCAAATCGCTTCAGTGGGGCGAATAAGGTAAACGGTCATTTCAACCCCCACTCTTCGCACGATCTCTGACGCCCCCACGTCCCGCCCCGTTGTGCGTGACGCAGAAGAACGGCGTCACGCGCGACGCCTGATTCCGTTCTTTTTCCGTCCTATACCTTCTAACCCCGATGCGCGCCCGAAAACACTTTATACTCTGCAGATCGGACGCGGTCTCGCCGCTCTAGCGGTATTATTCTATCATGCTAACCTAATAATCGGATTACCAAAATACTTTGGTACTCGCGCTGCTGATATTTTCATGCCCGGGCGTGCGGGTGTTCACTATTTCTTTGTGTTGAGTGGCTTTGTAATTGTACTAGCGCATTGGCGAGATTTAACGGAGTCTCCGGACATCGGGTCTTTTGCTTGGAAACGGTTTCGCCGGGTCTATCCGATGATTTGGGTTGTTCTAATACCTCTTATGGGTTTGGTCGCCATCGCCCCGTCCTTCTCGCCCGCTGGCGGCGCCTCACCTTGGCAGTTCCTCGCTGCGCTGATGATTACCCCACCTTTACACCGACCCTATGCCGAGCCATTTCTCGTCGCCGAGTGGACTCTACGCTACGAGATCATCTTCTATCTTCTTTTCCTCGTCTTGCTGAAAAGCAGATCGCTATTTGTCGTTCTCACCCTTCCTGTTTTGATTGCGGGTATGGTGAGTCTCTCCAGCACCACAGAAGAGCCCACCAACTTCTGGGTGGCGCCTTATTTTCTTCTTTTTTTCATGGGTATGGCAGGGGGCTGGGCGTTCAAATCACTGCCAATCGGCCGGCCCGCATGGTTGTTGGTCCTGGGCCTTGCGGGTCTGATCGCTTGCGCTTGGGTCGCCTATCGAACGGATATCACCCCCTTGCTTACCGTGGCCATTGGCCTGGTATCGACCATAGTAGTGGTGGGTGCGGCCCGGGCAGAGACGGGACGCCCCTCTGCCTTGGCGCGCGTCTTCACCTTTCTCGGTGATGCGTCCTATTCTATTTATCTCGTGCATTACCCGCTGCTTTCGATCTCAACAAAAATGCTGATGCCGGTGACCAACTCGCCGTATCTTGCGTTCTTGATAGTGACCGGTCTGGCTCTTGCAGGGGGGATCGGCTGCCATTTGATGGTTGAACGCCCGCTGCTGCGCCGTATCCCGCGACGGCCCCCGGGTTTCGGCCGTCGTGCCAAGGAAAGCTGATGTCTGATCGATCGACCCGCCGGATGTTCATGGGCACCGCCCTTGCCACCGGATTTGCCGCGCTTTCCATGCCCGCCTGCGCACAGCGGAATGGTCCCGCACGTAGGTTCGACGTGCAAGATTTCGGCGCTCTTGGTGACGGAAAGGGTGATGACGGGCCTGCTTTCCAGCGGGCGATCGACGCGGCTGCTGCGGCCGGTGGCGGAACGGTGCGTTTTGGCCCGGGTATCTTTGCCCTGCGGCTTTCCCCGGGGCCTGGCGGCAACGGTGGCGCAGCCTTCACTCTTCGGTCGGGTGTGCGGCTTGAAGGTGCTGATCGCGCCCGTTCGGTGCTGCGTCTGGCAGACGGACAGCTTGGCCCCGGCACTTTTCTGCGGATCATCGCGAGCGAAGGCACGCTGGAGAACGCCGGGCTTTCCGATTTCACGTTGGACGCCAATCGCACTGGGCAGGGTGAATTCCGTGACGCCTCAAACGGCGGTGCGATCGTGCTCGGTTGGGGCGGTCGCTGTACGAATGTATCGGTCGAACGCGTCACCGTGCGCGGCGCGAACGGGCAGGGCATGATGCTGCTGGGCGCCGTCGGCAATCCCGGTCGCGCCCTGCGTGTGGCGGACTGTCTGGTGGAACGGGCCAGCTATATCGGCATCCAGAGTTCGCAATTCGACGGGTTGGTGATTGAGCGTAACACGGTGACGGATTGCGTCGACAACGGCATCGACGTTTATGGCAATGACGATGCGAACCATTCCATCATTGCCACGTCGCACAGAGGGGTAATCCGCGGCAACGTGATCCGCCGATGCGGTATCGGTATCTTCCTGGAAACAGTCGCCGACTGCCAGGCGGTGGAAAACGATGTTACCGATTGCCGTCTGGCCGGCCTCAGGATCAACCGGATCAACGGGGAGCCGCGCAATCTGCTGGTGGCACGTAATCGCTTTGCTGGATCACCCTTCGGCGTGGCAGTCGGCGGGGATACCGGCGGTGTGGAAATCCGCGACAACACCATCAGTGGATTCACCACCGCGGGGGTTCAGTTCACCTACAATGTCAGCCACATCACGGTGGCTGGCAATCGTTTTCTGCCGGCTAAGCCAACCGTGCCGGTTGTACTTGGCCAGCCCATTGATCCTAAGCGGGACCCGCAGGAACAATTGGCTTTCGTCACCCTTGGACAGAACAGCGTGCCTCGCGGGCACCGGGCGGATGCGATGTTCGTCAACAACTACAAACGCCAGTTCATGATCGACGTCGGTCGTTTTGTGCCGACCCGCTAGAGCGGCTGGATTGCCGGCACAAGGGTGATTTCGGCCTGATGCAACGCAGGCGGGAAGCATGCTAGGTCCGGTGCCGCACCCGAGCCGGCACGCCGAACGCGACCGAGCCTGCCGGGATCGAGCGAGTGACGAGCGAATTGGCACCAATCACGCAGTCTGCACCGATCTCCACCCCATCGAGGATCGAGACGTTATTCCCCAGCCAGCAATGGTCGCCGATCGTCACGCCACGCCGTTCGGTACGACCGGAAACGAAACTGCCGCTTTCATCCGCGGCATGGGCCTCGGCCGTGATGGTAAGCCCGGCGCCCGCCTGCACGGAGGCACCGATGCGGATCGGCCCGCCGATCCCGATCACCGCGCGCGGTCCAATATAGGATCGTTCGCCGATCCACAGCCCTTCAGCCGGATCGTTCAATCCGCTGCGCCCCTGGATCCAGGAGTGTTCGCGGATCGTCACCCTGTCGGCCAACACGATCCCGTGGCGCGCAGACCCGTCGACATAGCTCATGCCGCCGATCAACACGCCCCGCCCCGTGCGCACCCGGCCGGCCATCACCCACTGGATGTTCGGTCCCAGCATCAGCCCGTTCCAGCGCCGCAACCGCAATGCCGACCAAGCAAGGCCACGTAGAGTAGGCCACCCACCCTTAGCGATCATGTAGCCCAGATCACCCGGCCCGATCGCATAGGTACGCCCGGTAGCGAGCTTGACGAGTTTCGCGATCATGACACCGCCTCTTCCATCATGACCTCGTCATAGATTGCGATCAGCCGTTCATGAAAGCGATCCCCAGAATAGGTTTCGGTAACCCGTTTGCGGGCGATCACACCCATCGCCCGGGCACGTTCCGGATCGGCCAGTATCCGGTCCAACGCATCGGAAAGACCTCTGACATCGCCCGGTTCGACTAGAATACCATCGATCCCGTCGCGTACTATCTCGGTCAGCCCACCCGTCCGACTCGCGATGACCGCCTTACCCGCCGCCATCGCCTCCGCTGCAGCCAGACCAAAGGTTTCCGGCGCGAGTGACGGCACCACGACGCAGGTCGCGGCTGCCACCGCCTGCGCCAGCGTGGCTTGATCCAGTTGACCAAGCATCTGCAGATTTGCGGGCCGGCTCGCCGCGATCGCGGCATGCAAGCTACCCTCTCCAGCCATGGCGAACACGGCATCGGGACGTCCTCGCGCCAGCTCGGCGAACAGGTTCGCCCCCTTGTAGCCCTCCATGCGCCCTACGAACAGCACCGGCGCACCCTTTCCTGGTGGCGGTGCGGGTCGCGCGGGGATAGCGACCGGGTTCGGCAAGGTGCGCATCCGATCGTCCGGCAGGCCCATAGTGCGCAGCAGTTGGCGCTGAAACTCGCTGACCGGCAGGAACCGGCGCACGATCCCGCGATATCCGAGCCGGTCGGCGATCTCCATGTCGGCAAGCGAGGCGATCGTCTTCGCCACCGATCCGTTGCACCGGTGCCGCAACGCCGGCCAGCGTCGTCCACCGGCACATTCGTAGCAAATGCCTCCGTCGCGAAACATCGTCGAACGCGAACACACGGTGCGGTAATCATGCAGCGTCTGCACCACCGGCGCGCGTGCACGCGCGAGCGCCGGCAGGATGGCCGGCGACAGGCGTTTGAACCAGCTGTGGAGGTGGATGACGTCGAATTGCTCGTCCCGCAACAGGTTCGCCAGCGCCCGTGCCGCACGCGGCCGCCACAGCGTCGCCGGGACTTCAGAGAGCGGTGTGCTGTCCGTGCGGGCCGCTTTTGGGAACCGGTCTGCCCATGGGCTCGGTGCGTCGGTCGGGTCTGCGGCGGTAAAGGGCACCACCTCATGTCCGTGTGCCTCCAGGATGCATGTTTGATCGAACATGACGCGATCCATGCCGCCGGCAATGTAATGGTTCTGGCTGATATTGAGGATGCGCATGATGGTACTCTGCTATGCCGTCAGCGCAGCGGAAACCGGCTATCCGGTCCCAAGCGTCCCGCCAGCCCCTCCGCAGCGCTTTGGCGGATGAAGCGGTAGTTCTGCATTCGGCCCGTTTTACGGGCGTAGAAACGCAGAATCGAGAAATAGAGCTGGCGGTTCAGCGCAAAGACCACCCGGTTGCGGCGTCGGAAACGGCTTTCGAAAAAGGCAAGATTGCGCACCGCATAATGGCTGCGAAAGTCGCTGTCGGTGAGCAGGGCGGCAGCAAAGCGATTGCGTAATCGCGCGGTCTGTTGTGCGGCCGGTTCCAGGTCTTCGATCAGGGCATCGGCCACCTGCACGACACGGCCGCCTGCGGCGGTGATGCGCCAGGTGAATTCGGTATCGTCGGCATACATGAAGAAGTCGCTGCGCGGTAACCCGAATCTGTCCACCAGCGACCGGTGGAACAACATGCCGCCGAAATGGGTCACCCCCACCTGCCTGTCGCGGGGCGCGTGCGGCGTCCGCCGGCGCGACAGGCGCCGCACGATCTTGTCCGCGATGTCCGAAACGTGAAAGCCCCCAAAACTGTCCCATCTCGTCAGCAACTGTCGCGCGCCGACATCGCCGATGGCATGTTCGGATCGGGCGGCGACAACGGCCAGCAGATTCACCGGGGTGCGCGCCGCCTGCCGCGCATGCGCGGCGAGCAGCACGGCCAGACAACCCTCGTACGGGCGGTTGTCGTCGTCCAGCACCCAGACCAAGGGTTTGTCCATCCGCATCGCCACTTCGAATGCCGCGGCAAAGCCCCGTGCGCTGCCGGTGTTGGCGCCCATGGCGACGACCTGCGCCCAGTCACCAAACCGTTCAGTAAGCGTTTCGTTGACGGGCCAATGCGCACCGTTGTCGATCACCACCGCGCGTGCCACCCCTTCCGCACGCAGCCGCTCCAGCACGGCCAACAGCAAGTCGCACCGCGCGCCGTAGGTGACAATGGCGGCGGTCACATCCCCGGGTGCGAACGCTATGACTGGTGCGATCACCCTGACAGGCTCTCGGGTGCCGGAAGAGCCGCCTGCGGACGTTTCAATTGCAGGCCGAACCGGAGTTTCTGGGGAATGGCGAAAGGATGACGAGCTTCCTCAAATGCTAGAAAGGCCCATAGCAGCGGCATGCATTTGGACGAGGTGAAGATGTCGATGAACAGCGCCACCACCGCCATCATCACCAGTGAATAGCGAGCCAGCCCGCGCGGATCGAGCCGCAGGATCGTCACTACCAGCCAGTACACGAACAGCGCCAAGCCCAACAGTCCGGTTTCCCCGAAGACACGCACATAGTAATTGTCGAGCGCGTTACCCCAGGAACCAGGCGACCAACCCACCACTGCAGCCAGCGGATTATTCAACGTGGTCTTGATGAGCGTGGGCCACCGCACCGCGCGGTAGCGGAAACTCAAATCACCCTTGGTGTCGACCATGTAGCGAAAGATCGTATCGCCATCGAGCAGGCGTTCGCGGAAAAAGGTCGGATCGTCCAGGACCGGGGCACGTTGCCACGAGATGACGAACGCATTGACCATGCGCTGCGGCCCTTCGGACTGGCCGATCCGTGTGTCTTGGATTGAATTCATGATCGGCTGCACAACAACGGAATACAGCAGGAAGACAAGCGCTGCCGCCACGATGCCGCGTAACGGTCGCGACGAAAAATAGCTGAACACCATTCCCACCAGTGTCACCCGCGACTGGGTAAGAAACACCATTATCAACAGCGGCCCCGCCATGAGATAGGTCGACACTCCATAGGCCAGCATCGCCAGCATGACCGATGTTTCAAACGGGCCAGATGTGTTAATCGTCAGTCGCTCGGTCGCGCCGGTGAATTTGCCAATAACCCCGATGACGCCGGAGAATTCGAGCGTGCCCCAGGCAACAAAAATCGCGCTTACCACGAGGAACGCCCGCCGCATCGTCCACCACGTTACTTGGTGACAGGCTTCATAAATTATAAAGTACCATACGAGATATTGAAGAAGTCGAACTGAATATACTATTCCGGTAAGTCCGAATGAACCTAAATTAACCAGTGCTGCAAAAAAGTTTGCTCCGACAAATACAAGGTATAGCTTGATTGGTAAGCTTATATTGAGCCGCTGCCGGCGCGGAAGCACCGCAAAGGCGCCAACCGCGATTAAGCTGATTATATCTTCAGGACGAACAGGAAAGGATATTAAAGGAAGATCTATCTTTGGAGCAATGATATATAATAAAAAAAGAACAAAATAGAAGTTCATCGTGTAGCCATCTTCATTGCGCTCATCATGAGTGACGATGATTGTTTTGCGCATATTTCGGTGAGTAAAAGATGCCCTTGGAATGCATTGGTGGCAGCCAGTTGAACGACGTGCGTGTGGCACGCGTTGCGCAATGCCATCCATCCTGTTGGCATCGCCGTAGCCGCACTTGATATCATCGCCGCATCCTTGGTCCGATCCAGCGTCAGCGTGCATGCTGGATCGCGCAGTCGATCAGGAATACAGCCGGTTGCGCTGGCGAACACATCGACTCCCTGAGCGTAGGCTTCGATCATAACCAGCGGTTCGGCTTCGTCCACTAAGGTCGTTGGCAGCACGAACAGATCGATGTCGCGGTAAAAGTCTGCCTTTTCCTTCCCGCCGATCATGCCGCGGTATTCGAACGCATCCGGATGCCGGGCCGCTGCCGCCGTGATCGCATGCGCCAGTTCTTGATCGCACACGGGCCCGGCCAAGATCAGGCGAATGCCTGGCACCTGCGCGACAAGGGTGTCGAACAGGTCAATCAGATAAAATACGCCTTTCGCACGGGTCAGCACCGACAGATGGCCCAAAGTGCATGGGCGTTCAGGCCGCGCAACAGGCCGAATTTGGGTGTCGGGCGGAAACAGGCAAGTGTTCGACAGCGTGTATGCCCGTCTTTGGGGAGAAGACAGATACATAGCGGCAAAGCGGTCGCGCATAACGTCCGACAGCAGAATGTGGTTCTGCCGTGATCCTGCACAAGCGACCAGCGCCCGCATCACTTTCAACGGCCCGCGATTAATCGATCGGAAGGAGTGGTGGTGAAACCACGCTTCCACTCCACGCAGCCGTAACGCTACGATTGCGGGAAGCAGCATCCAGGCGCCCAATTGACCGGGGACCGAAAAATAGGCGACATCGTCGGCGCGAGCGTGTCGCAGCAACATCCAGCCATTGGAAAACCCGCGAACGATCTTGGCCGTTACCGTGCGACCCACGCTGAGCGGCACCAGCGCGGCGCGTTCTGACAAGTGGCCAAGCATAGCAGAGTTGCAGTTGCTCTGGCCGTCAACAGGCGGCGGAAGCGAGGCGATGAACCACAGCCGAGCTTTGCCTGCCGATGCGACCGTACCCGTCGCCGTTCGGGCAACCGGCTCGCTAGGTTCGGCATTTGGCAAGTGGCTCTCCCAAAACGGCGCGTGAAACCACTGGCCTGATTGCCACTTATGCCGTCTCGTGCAATAGGCCCGCTTATAACGGTGTACCGGTTTGGAGAAAAGACGAAAATGACGCAGGCAGTTGGTCGCGGCGACGCCATCGCGGCCGGCGGATTGCTGGTCGTCACTTTGCTTTTCGGTGGTGGCAGCCGATTGTTTCCGACATATCGGTTGGTCGTGGAACTGGCCGCGGTTCTTGCGCTTGCGTGGTTTGCCTGGCGTTCTTGGCAAAGGCCGCAAGGCTGGCCGACCTGGGTAGCTGTCGCTTTGCTGACTAGCACCATCCTGATGCTGTTGGTGCAACTTATTCCGCTTCCATCGCCCGTTTGGCAAGCGTTGCCTGGGCGCGAAGATGCCGCTGCCGTCTACGCTGCTGCCGATGCAAGCGATCGTGCGGCTCCGCTCAGTCTCAATCCTGCCGGTACACGTTCCTCAATTGCCTTCTTCATAGTACCGTTTGCGATGTTCGTCGTTGCACTGCGGAGCGGCGCGGATGTGCGGCGGCTTTTGTTACAGTTGATTGCCGGATTTGCGATCCTGAATGGACTGTTGGTAGTTCTTCAATTCCAAGGTTTTCCTTGGCTGACGTTTTATTACACTACCAGCACTCGACCAGGTAGCGGGCTGTTCGCAAATAAGAACCACAGCGCAGTTTTTTTGGTGGCCGCAATGCCGGCGCTTGCGTGGACGATCAAGGAAAGATGGCATTCCGCCCCCCTTGCAACACGTCGATGGATTGCTGCTGCGGCGACGGGTTTTATCTCGTTGACAGTATTTGGGTGCTTGTCGCGCGCTGGTTTAGCATTGTTGCCGATCGGGCTTCTAGCATCGGGGATGATCCTAACGTCTGGTCGTCCTACCCGGCGCGGCATGGCGTTGACGTTCGGTGGGCTGGCCGCGGCAGCCGTGCTGCTTGTTATTGTGCTACCCCAGACGGCCGTAGTAGGACGGGCGCTTGAGCGCTTCGATGCCGGTTCAGATCTCCGCTATCAGTTCTGGCCGGTGGTCGTTGACACCACGAAAGCTTATTTACCCTTCGGATCTGGGTTCGGTACCTTTCCTGAAGTTTTTGCCGCTCGCGAGCCGCTGTCCATCGTTCGACCTACTTACGTTAACCATGCTCATTCAGACTATATGGAAATCGCGCTTGAGGGTGGCGTGCCAGCGATCGTCATTCTTGCGGGTTTCCTGATATGGTTCTGCGCAGTCGCCGCTTTACGGTTGCGGGCCTGCCGATGGGGAAGCGTGGGTTTTGCGCCCGTTGTGATCGCTGTCGCGGGGGTGCTGGAACTAATCCTCCACTCGCTCCTCGACTACCCGCTTCGCACCCTGGCTCTGGCGGGGCTTGCAGCCATGTACTGCGCCGTTCTTGCAGCGCCGCCAAGCGCTCTGGATTTAGAGCCGCCGAGGCGCTATCGCCAGAAGGTCCGCCGAACAGCCCGTTGAGTGGGTCGGGAAATGATCGCTGGCAAGCGTCCAGAGCAGGAAGATTTTGGAAACGTTATGACGAAGGCATTTTCGGTTGCTCTTTTGAGTCTGCCCGCTTTCCTAGCTGGATGTGCGACCAAGGAGAGTTTCCAACTTCCGCAGGGGCAGCAGGCATACCAGGTCATTCCGCCAAGAAGAATTGAGGCTGACCAGCCCGAATACAAGATCAATGCGCTCGACAGCCTGACCATCACGGTGTTTCGTGAACCTGATCTCGCCGTTCAGGCTGCAGCGGTTGAATCGGGCGGTGGCATCGTGCTGCCGCTGATAGGTCGGGTCCAGGCCGCTGGTCGTACCACGACTGAGCTTTCTAAAGCGATTGGCGAGCAGTTACGGCAGAACGGACTGCGCTTTCCCCGTGTCTCTGTTATCATCGCCGATACCGAGACGCAGAACGTAATCGTCGACGGAGCGGTGGGTCAGGCGGGCGTCTACCCCATCAACGGAAATACCACACTACTGCAAAGCATTGCTCGTGCACGGGGCGCTACCCGCACCGCCGATCTCGACCGGGTGGCAATCTTCCGGACTATCGACGGCAAGCGGAACGGCGCACTGTTCGACGTACTGGCGATCCGCGAAGGTCGCGCACCCGATCCCTACATCCGGCCAGGTGATTACATCGTGGTCGGTTCCTCGTCGATCAAATCTTTCTATTATGATGCGCTCGCTGTGTTGCCAGCTTTTGGTCTGTTTGCTCCCCTTCTTTATTGAGTGACATCGTTGCGCATCCTTTTTCGCTTTAAATCATCAGGCCTTGCTGCATGAACAAGCTTTCCTCCATTAATCTCCCTCGCGGCGCTCCCCAAGGCCGCGAAGAAAATGGCTTGCCGCCAGGCGCGACAGCGCGCGGGGGCGGCATGGCGTGGCAGTCGATCGATCTGCGCTCGCTCTGGTCGGTGGTCTATCGCAACCGCTACATTCTCATCGGCGCACTTGCAGTGTGCGTCACCCTCGGGATTATTATCACTTTCCTGAGCACGCCGATTTATCGGGCTACCGCGCGTATCCAGATCGACATGGAGTCGGCCCAGATCATTAAGGGTGGTGACGTGCAACCCCAGAGCGGCGTTGGGGACGCCGACCGTTATCTGGAAACTCAGGTCGACATCCTCGAAAGCCGAACGCTGGCGCGCGAGGTTGCGACCCAGCTCGGTCTGTTGCGCAATAACGCCTTTCTCGAACAGATGGGGATGAAGCAGTCTGAATCGGCAGAAGCAAGTCCGGCCGTGGATCGGGCCCGCCTCGAACAGGTACTCGGCGTGCTTGACGCCAATCTCAAGGTAAAGCTTCCCGTCGATTCCAGTGTCGTCAACATCGCTTTCGACAGCCCCGACCGAAATCTTTCCGCGAGGATCGCCAACAGCTTTGCTGAAAACTACATCACCAGCAATCTAAGCCGAAAGTATGATACGAGTTCCTATGCCAGGCAATTTCTTGAGGGGCAGTTGCGGCAAACCCGCCAGCGCCTCGAGGAGTCGGAGCGCGCGCTCATCGACTACGCCCGAGGCGCGCGACTGATCGATACCAGTTCTGGCGGCGGAACGGGATCGGGGTCGTTGACCGCGTCGAGCTTGGTTCAGCTAAACCAAAGCCTTTCCCAGACGGTTGCTGCCCGCATCGCGGCCGAACAGCGCTGGCTTCAGGCGCAATCAACGCCGCTGATGAACCTCGCGATAGTTCAGCAGAACGGCGCCATTTCCGCACTGGTCCAGCAGCGTGCCCAGTTGCGGGCACAATACCAGCAAAACAGTCTGCGTTACGATGCAAATTATCCGACCCAACGGGAGCTACAGACTCAGATAGACGCGTCTACCGCTCAGATTACTCGCCTAGCAACCGAGCTACGTGACGGCATTCGCCAGGATTATGTCATTGCGCAACGGCAGGAAGCCGGCTTGGAGAAACAGATTGCTGGCCTAAAGAACATGACGCTTGCCGAACAGGATCGCAGCGTTCGCTACAACATTCTACGCCGCGATCTGGACACTAACCGCACCCTGTATGACGGGCTACTGCAGCGCTACAAAGAGATCAGTGCTGCGGCGGGCATAACGGCTAACAATATCTCGATCGTCGACCGTGCTGATCCCCCAGGTGGCACCGTACGTCCACGCCCGCTTCTTAATCTGGCGTTGTCGATCGTTGCCGGCCTGTTGCTCGGTGCCGGACTCGCTTTCCTTCGTGAGAATTTCGACGATGCGATCCGCTCTACAAGCGATGTCGAGCGCATGCTTGGCTTGCCCGCGATCGGCGTAATTCCGAAGTTGAAGGAAGAAATGAACGTTCGCGAGGCAATGAACGATCGCAAATCGGATATGTCCGAAGCCTATGCTGCGTTGCGAAGCGCACTGCAGCTCTCCACCTCGACCGGAGCACCTAAAAGTCTAATCTTTACGAGCAGTGGGCCTGCTGAAGGCAAGTCGACCAGTGCACTCGCCATTGCCCGAAGTTTTGCTCAGATTGGGCACAAAGTCGTGCTAATTGATGCCGATATGCGTCGTCCGTCGCAACACAAGCGGTTTGAAGTCGATAACCAAAAAGGTTTGTCGAATGTTTTGGCTAGCCAAGCTAGTTTGGAGGATGTGCTGATCAAAACTGATCAGCCTGGTCTTGACCTAGTCACCGCGGGCCCCATTCCTATAAATCCAGCCGAATTGATTGCGGGGCCAGGAATGCTGAAGCTCGTCAACCAGTGTGAGCAGACCTATGACATGGTCGTAATTGACTCTCCACCCGTGCTGGGCCTAGCCGATGCTCCCACGCTAGCATCCGATGTTGGCAGCATGGTATTTGTGGTCGAGGCCAATCGCGTCCATGGTCGCCGCGCCAATGATGCGCTTGGTCGTCTGTCTGGTAGCAACGCCCGCATTCTGGGTGTGCTGCTGACCAAATTCGACGCGAAAGCCATCGGCTATTATTCCTCAGATTACGGCTACATTTATAGTTACGGCAATCGGCCTGCGAAAGATTGATGCTGGCGGAAAAAAGTGGGCCAACGAGGGGATGGATCAGTAGCCGCCGTGACCAAGGATGTTATCACAATCGTTCGAAAGGCGACCGCGCTAGTAGGCGCAGCGTTAATTGGCTGGTTTGTTTGCGAGCAGGGGATCGCCGCAATAGCTGCGCGCACAAACAGCACAGCGCTGCTCTCGCGTTTTGATCCCGCAAAGTATCCGGATGCTGGCACCCGCTTGGCCCAGATTGATCTAGCGAAGGGCCGGTTCGATCAGGCGGCCGCTCTAGCCCGTGCAGCAACACTCGCAAATCCGCTGAATGTCCGTGCCGTTCGTACCCTTGGACTGGCGCTTGATGTAAGTGACAAGACCGCCTCAACTCACATCATGCGTACAGCCGAAAAGTTAAGTAGGCGTGACACTCAGACCAGCATGTGGGTGCTGCGCGACGCGGCGCTAAATCAGGACGTACCGCGTGCGCTTGATCAGATTGATGCACTGGCGCGACGTCAAGTTCAATCAAAGCTGACCAGCAAAATATTTTACGCCGGTCTTACCGATGATCCATCCCGACGTGCTTTTGCAAAGCTACTTGCTCGCAGGCCACCGTGGCGCAGCGGCTTTTTTGCAAATATTCGAGTAAACTTGCCAGTTAACTCTTACGAGCAGATGGAGCTGTTCCTAAATCAGCTTGACCGAACAAATGCTCCAGCCTCTGCCGAAGAACGGATGACGTTCATCGACCGTATGGTTGATAGCGGCGATGTAAGGCGCGCTCGCGCTTATTGGTTTCGTAGCTTTAATATTTCTTCTGAAAATCAAGCTCAGACACCCTACGATCCGCAATTCCGCGTGGTCGCTGCACGTCGGGCAGATGCCCCGATCAGTCCTTTCGATTGGGCGATCAATCAAGATATGAACCAGTACATCAGCCTACGCTCAACCGATGAGGGGCCGGCGCTTGATATTGCCCCCGGATCCGGAGACGGAACAGCGTTGATCTCGCAGACACTGATGTTGGCCCCCGGCTCCCATCGGATTGATACCGTAGTAGAGGGTCCGGCAGACCAAGCACCGGCAGGTTGGCAACTGGTCTGTTCCCAGTCCAACTCCGCGTTGATCCGTTCCTTTGCCCGGCCTGGCGACGAATTATCAGGTGTCACCATCGACGTACCGGCCAACGGTTGCTCCACACAGCGGCTGATCCTGACGGCAAACGGTCGGATCGGAGCACGTCCAATCTCAATCCGGCAAGTCGTCATTCGCTGAACCGCCGTTTGCAGTGGTGTTGGGCATTCTCAGGGCTGTTGGCGGCGCCAATAGAAGGGTTGCATGGATAGTCGCATCTTCCATGCGTTTGACAGCGAAGCTTCGCGCGCGCCGATTTTGTAGCCGGCATATTTCGCAAGGAGTCTGATCCCGGCAGTTGGAAGGCGCCAGGGATCGTGCCGCGCGAGATACGCCATTTCGGAACGAGCGAAGCGCATCCCCTCCCCCTCGACCCGACCATAGGTGTCGAGCAGCCAACGATTGCGGCCGTGGAAAACACCCACATCGAAATAGCGCCGGAATTCCTCCGCGATGCTGTAATCGTGACTGTGTACCACCTCGGCATCGCCGCGATAGGTGATCTTCCAGTTTTTCATCAGCATCCGTCCGGCGACGAGCTGGTCTTCCGCGAAGAAAGCATCCTTAGGAAAACCGCCCGCGTCCGCCAGCGCCTTGGTGCGATAGGCGGCGAAGCTGTCGGAACAGAACACGACCTTGGCGCCTCGCCGTTGGCGATCGGCAAACTCACGCGTCTCCGATACGGGCGGGTAATTGAACAGTCGCGCATGCCGCTCGATCCCCTGTGCCATGGGGCGCGGTAATTGCCGGCCATAGGCCATGCCGACCGCCGGGTCGGCAAACGCGGATACCAGACGGGCGATCGTGCCGTCGCCTTGGGGAATGGCGTCCTGGGTCAGCATCACCACATATTCTGCCAGCGGCCGCATCTCCACCGCGCGCTGACGCGTACCGCCGTGATTGAAACTTGCTTGTTCGATCTCAACCACCGTCGCACCAAATTCTCGAAATGCAGCGGCGCTACGATCACGTGATTGAGAATCAAGCACTAGGAAACGGTCATGTGGTAGACCTTGCCGTGCAAGCGCGGGGAGCAGGTCGATCAGGAACGGTTCGGCATTCAGGACCGGGATAACCACCGACACGGTTGCAGGGTCGACCGTCCATACTGATCCTCGTTTCTCCGGAGGCGGCGCGGAATCAGAAAGCATTGGCATGTCGTATAACAAACAAGGTGCGGAACAGAATCCACAAGTCCCTGCCTATCGACCAGTCGATCAGATATTCGAGATCAGAAGCCAAGCGGTTGGTTAGGTCGGCCTGTTCCACCGTCGCGCCGCGATAACCGCGGATC
Organism: Sphingomonas sp. Leaf339; assembly: GCF_001426195.1. Taxonomy (GTDB): domain Bacteria; phylum Pseudomonadota; class Alphaproteobacteria; order Sphingomonadales; family Sphingomonadaceae; genus Sphingomonas. Next base: position 74,164 of record NZ_LMRS01000060.1, read on the forward strand.
TGTGCTAGACCGGTCACACCAGGCTTGACCACATGACGATGGCGATATCGTTCGTCGATTTCCCAGTAGAGTTTCTCGGCCGCCTTGGCGGACAGGGCATGCGGCCGGGGACCGACAATACTCATTTCACCCCGTAAAACGTTAATAAGTTGAGGAAGTTCATCGATGCTATTTCGGCGGATGAATTCACCTACCTTCGTGACCCGGGCATCCTGACGCGCCGTTAACCGGCTGGCGCTGCTGTCGCTCTGATCCGAATGCATGGAACGAAATTTATACATCCAGAACAAACGGTTGTCGCGCCCGATGCGTTGTTGGCGGAACAATGCCGCACCCGGCGTCTCCCACCTGATGGCAAGAGCGACCACAATAAAAGGCAGAGCGAGCACAAGCAGGCCAACCGAGGCAACTACGAGATCGAAAATGCGCTTCTGCAGGCGTTCGCGCAGATGTAGCGGGCCGGTCGAAACCACGATCGTCTGCCGTCCGGCATGGTAGTTGATGCCGATCGCACCTAGGCGATCAAAATCCGGGCCCAAGATTTCCCCGTCCACGGCCAGTGATTTCAATACGCGCGACCACGCCACCGCGCGATCATCGGAACAGACGACCAGCACTCTGTCTGCACCTACAAGCCAGGTAGCCAGGTCATGATAGGAATGAGGATCATCAGTCGTGGGATCAAATTTGAGCGCTTCCACATCAATGCAGATGTCCCCGGGCAGGCCTTTCCATGCAATTCCGTCGCATAGCACCACCGTGTTGAACGGGATTCCGCCGAACCGACGCTCAAGTATCCGGCCGATAACAAGCCTTTCCGACACGAGCATGACGGATGCCAGCAATGCTCCGGTCCAGAAGATAATACGCGAAAAAGCCGCACCAATCTTAAACGAATAGGCCAGGATCAACAATGCGACGAGTGCGAAGACCAAGGCGCGAATTGCCTTAAATGCCCCTTCGCGCGGACGTTGCAGAACGCGCGCACCATAGGCATTGTTGACAATGGCATCCCACAGAAAGATGGGTACGATCACCGCCGACATTGCGATCGCGTGCTGGAACCCCTCCACCGGCATATGAATTGCGTTGATCGCAAAAAAACTGCCGACAATAGCGACAATGTCCGAAAATATAATTAAACAATAAGCGCGAACACGCCGCACTAGGTTCGGGCTCGTTAATTTGTCATGCGTGTCCTCCTCTCTAGATGCAGGGTTAAGATAGCCCATCGGATCTTTCCGGATTCATATTTCTAGTCAAAGCGCTTTATTTAAGATTTAATTATCGTAGCGGGACATTGGTTTGATATTACCTTATAACTAACTGGCGGTAATCAACATGTAATGGCGAGACTGGGGATATAGAAGACTAAGAAATTACTAATACTTCCTAGATCCTTACAATAACCGTAAAAGATTCATCAATGAGCATGCTACGATCGCCTATTTAGCAATAACAATTCACAAAAAGTTCCTGCCAGACCACTAGTTTGGCGGTGGTTTACCGCAAGCCGTTGGCAATGCCAAGTCTCCCTCCCGGTCAGCCGGGTGGCCGGCAATCGCCGCAGCCTGTGCGCGGGATCGAGTGGCATGTGCGGCTGTTCGATGATCCACCCTTCTTTGACCCGCGAAAGCTTGGTCACGGTTGCGATCGTGCAAATACCCACGTTGACCCGTGGCAAAGATACGTTGCAATATCAACAGCTTGGAGCTCGTTTAGATCTGAGGCGTTGGGATAGGCACATCTCGGTGCTACTTCTGTTAATGAGTATCTGATCGGCGTTCCAAATCCGGCGTCGCCTCGTCGACGTGCCGTCCACGACGATACCTTTTCTCCGCTTGGCCCGGCGGGGGAGGAATGAATATAGAGTGCCATGGCCGACACCCTCATCCCATCTTCTCGTACGGTGCTAATGTTGGGTGGGACAGGTTTTTTGGGCACCAATCTGGCCGCTGATCTGGTCCGGGCAGGTCATCGCGTGATCGTCGCCGGACGTGAGGCCCGCATTGCACCGTACCGTAAGGATCAATTGCGATCCGATGTAATCCTCGCCGTGAACGATATCGAGGCCATCGTGGCGCTGGTCCGCGAGCAGGGTATAGACACGGTGGTGCACATGGCTTCAGCAATGGTCCCCTCGAGTTCCTTCGCAGAATATGAAATCGAGCAGCAAACTATCGCGCTGCCGACGATGGCGCTGGGGCGCAGACTAGCCGATCTCGAAACGGATCTGGTTTTCATGTCGTCCGGTGGAACGGTGTACGGAGCCTCGCCTAACGGCATGGCAGGTGAAGAGGACAGTTGTGAACCGATCAGCTTTTATGGGCAGGCCAAGCTTGCGATCGAAGCCGATCTCGCTTTTCTCCGCCGCGCGTACGGCCTGAATTATCTGATCGTACGGCCGTCCAATCCGTTCGGGCCGCACCAGTCCTTGCGCGGCACGCAAGGACTCATTTCGGTCATCCTCGGCAAAATTGCGGACAATCGTCCACTGGAGGTTTGGGGCGATGGCACCAGTATTCGTGATTATATCTACGTCGACGATTTCACGGCGTCGGTCCGCGGCCTGATCGAGCAGAGGGTCCGCAACACCATCGTCAATCTGGGCAGTGGAGAAGGGCATTCGCTGCTGGAGGTCGTCGCCACGGTGAAGAAGGTCACCGGCTGCGCGCTCGAACTGGTGTTTCGGCCGAGCCGCCCCGTCGACGTGCCGCGCTTGGTGCTTAATATCAGTCGGCTACGTGATCTGGGGCTTCACCACGCCCGTTCGCTGGAACATGGGGTGCGGACCTATGTGGACGTTCTTGCAAGCGCCGGCACGGTATAGATAAGGGCGTGCCCACGCCAACGGGTTTCGATGGGTCCAAGCGCCGCGGCCCGATGCCTGGATGACGTTCGATCTTAATGCCTTCATACGGACGAAAATGAATTAAAGGTAGCCTGCTTGCCAATCCGTTCCCTGTTGCGCAGTCTCCTGCGTCATCTGCCTGTCCGCATCACGATTCGTCTGCACGATGCAGCGCGGGCCATTCGGCTTAGGCGCCATTGGCAGCGGAAGAATCCGGCGCCAATCGCCCTTGTCTCCACGCACGAACTGAGCCTCAGCGGCGCGCCGCGTGTCGCGCTTGATGTCGCGCGTGTGCTTCGCGACGGGGGGCATCAGATCATCGTCATATCCCAATCCGACGGGCCCATGCGCGTGGAGTTCGAACAACTAGGGGCGCTGGTCCTGATCGATCTACTCCCTGGACGCAATCGCCCGTATTTGCATTGGCTCGCAGAGCGTGCGGAGGTTGCCTTCGCCAACACCGTCCTGTCGGCATCCCTCGTCGATGCATGGGCCGCCCGTGTTCCGACCTGCTGGTATCTACATGAATTATCGGCGTTCGAAACGCTTGCTGCCGCTGGCGTGCTAGCCAACCCGCTGGCGGGTGCCGCGCGGGTCTGGGCGGGTAGCGAGTTATGCGCTAGGCTCGTGCGGCCGTATCGTGCCGATGTTATGGTCCTGCCCTACGGTCTGGAACCGATCCAGGAGGTATCGCCAAACCGTTCTAGTGAGGGCGAGGAGGGTAGGCTCCAGATCGGGATCTTTGGCTCGATCGAGCCGCGCAAGGGCCAGGATTTGGCGCTCGACGGGCTGGCGATGCTCGATCCTGCCGACCGCGCGAAGCTGCGGCTGCATCTCTATGGCCGGCAGTTCGACCGCGAACTTACAAACTATGTTCTGCAGCAATGCGACACCATGCCGGAGGCTAGTTTTGATGGAGAGCTCGACGCTGCTAGCTATCGCACCGCCTTGGCCAGAACCGACTGCATACTCATCAGTTCCCGGGAGGATACGGCACCGCTGGTTTCGATCGATGCGCTGTCGGCGGGGCGCGTGTTGCTTCTCACCCGCGCGGTCGGCACCAGCGCCTGGCTGAGCGATGGCATCGACGCCCTAATTGAGGAACAGGCCGACGTGTCGGCCATGGCCCGCCTGTTCCGGCGCGCGCTTGCGACAAGGCCGTACGGTGCCGAGATCGGAGCGGCCGCCAAAGCTAGTTTCGACGCCAATTTCTCGCTTACCGCCTTTGCAACCCGGCTCAATGACGAATTCGCCTTGGCCAAATCCCACCGGCGCTGACAGGGGTAGAAATGGCCTTGTTCTCAACGATTGACCGCCTTGCCATAGAAGGCGTGCATTCCTGCGACACCCTCACGCGGGATTGGACCTTTGTGCCGTCCACCCCATGGTCGGGCGCGTTCGTGCATCGCCTCAAGGCGCAGCTGACGGAGCGTCGGCCCCCACCGCGCCGGCTCATCATGAAAGCGCCTGACCATAGAAAACGCTGGGTGCTCTATTTCATGTTCCTGCTCGACGGAGAGGTTACGGCAGCACATCGCTTCACCCTCGAACGACTCGCTGCACTGGACGCCGGCCTGTTCGTGATCTGCGCCCTGCCATCGCCCGACACGGTGCCTGCGGTGATTTTCGATTATGCCGATGCGGTCGTGGCAAAGGGCCTCGAAGGATATGATTTTTCCGCTTATGCCATCGGCCTGAACATGATTGTGGAGAACAGCCCGGGCTGCGACCTGTTCGTGATGAACGATTCGGTCTTCGGACCATTCACCGATCTGGGTTCGGAGATGGATACGGCTCTCTGGCGCTTCACCGGCTATACCGCCTATTCGCTGATCGAGAACCACATCCAGTCTTACGCCTTCATTCTGAAAGGGGTCGACCAAGGGATGGAGCGGGCCTTGCGCCCCGTCCTACCGCGCGGCTTTGTCTATGATCGCTACAAGGACGTGGTGTTCCAGCAAGAGACCAGACTTGCGCGAGTTGCCTCTCGCGGGATGTCTATAGGTGCTAAATGGTATTCCCATCACCGGTCGAATAGCGAGCCGGCATTTTTCTGTGCGTTGTCCCTACTGAAAACCGGGTTCCCATTCCTAAAAAAATCACTGTTCCGAAAAATGCCCGGCACTTACGATCCAGACGCGGTCGCCGCTGTATTGGAAGAACTGAGACATCCGCGACCCTAAGCGCTCAACGGAGTGCCTCCCAAAATCATATTCTGATATCAAAACGGCCCGCCTCGATCATCAAAGCGGGCCGTTCATTTAATTAAACCACCGCCAGTCCCACATCAACATTGCCCCGCGTCGCGTTGGAATACGGGCAAATCTCATGCGCTGTTTCCACCAGCGTCTGCGCTTGATCGCGGTCCAGGCCGGGGAGGGCGATGGTCAGGTCGGTGGTGATGCCGAAACCGCCGGCAGCGCGGGGGCCGATACCAACTTTGGCGGTGACCGTCATGTCGGTGGGCAGTTTCACCTTCAGTTGTTGGCCGGCGACCTTCAGCGCGCCGATGAAGCAGGCGGAATAGCCTGCGGCGAACAGCTGTTCAGGGTTGCTGCCGTCACCGCCGGCGCCGCCCAGTTCCTTGGGCGTCGAGAGCTTCACGTCGAGCGTGCCGTCTTCCGACCGGGCATGGCCGTCGCGACCGCCGGTGGCCATGGCGGTGGTGGTGTATTTAACGTCAACCAACATTACTTATCTCCACATTAGTTATTGTGATAAACATATGAGGGAGGTAAAAGGCTCTGTCCATCATTAATTTGCCGCAATAAGCATTATTGTGGTATTATCTTGATATGGAAGACGTCACCCCCCTGTCCGGTCCCCTGCCCCTCGACGAGCAGCTCTGCTTTTCGCTTTATGCCGCGACGATCGCGATCAATCGGGCGTACAAGCCGGTGCTCGACCAACTGGGCATCACCTATCCGCAGTTCCTGGTCCTCCAGACGCTGAACGAGGCGGGGGGCGGGCGATCGATCGGGGCGATCGCCGAGCGGCTGGCACTGGAGCCGAGCACGATCACGCCGCTGGCCAAGCGGCTAGAGGCGGCGGGCCTCGTCACCCGTGTCCGCAACCCGGCTGACGAGCGACAGGTGCATGTCCGTCTGACCGAGATGGGCAAGACGCGCTGGGCGGAAACCGGGTGCCTCGCGCCGTTGATCGTCGCGCGGTCGGGGATGACGCCCGAGCGGCTAGCGGCGCTGAATGCGGAGGTGTCGGCGCTGCGGCGCGGGCTGGCCGCGGCGTAAATTTGATGGCGAGATAGGCAGCCTGAGTGGGTGATCGATCCCGCTCGTACATGCTATCCGCTCCCGTCCTCATCCCTCTCTCGGTGAGTGAGGAAAACTTAGCTGTCCAGCGTCTGGCGGACTCTGGTGGCGAGTTCCTCGATGGTGAAGGGTTTGCCGATCAGCGCTATGCCGTCCTGCTGAATGGCGTCGCGGGCATAGCCGGTCGTAAAGAGTATCTTCAGGTCCGGCCAGCGCTCTGTCGCCTCCTGGGCCAGCTTCACACCGTTCACTTCCGGCATGACGATGTCGGTGAACATCAGCGCGACGTCGGAGCGCGTTTCCAGCAGGCGCAGCGCGGCCGCGGCGCCGTCGGCGGACAGGACGCGGTAGCCCAGTTCGGTCAGCGCATCGGTGCTGAACTGGCGGACCGTGGGTTCGTCCTCGACCACCAGCACCACTTCGCCCCGGTTGACCGGCACCGGCCCGGCCATGGCCTTGCCCTGCTGCTGCACACCATCGGCGCTGGTCAGGCGCGGCAGGGAGATCGTCACGCGCGTCCCCTGGCCGGGGGCGGAATCGATCGCGACATGGCCACCCGACTGGCGGGCGAACCCGTACACCTGGCTAAGGCCGAGGCCGGTTCCCTTGCCCACTTCCTTGGTGGTGAAGAACGGGTCGAACGCCTTGGCGATCACCTCGGCGGTCATGCCCGTGCCGGTGTCGCCGACGGTGATCGCGACATAGTCGCCGGGGGTGAGGCCGGGATGGTCGCTACCCAAAACGACGTCGCGCGTCTCGATCGTCAACCGCCCGCCCTCCGGCATCGCATCGCGCGCGTTCATCGCCAGATTGAGGACGACGTTCTCGAGCTGGCTCGCATCGGCCAGCGCGCGCCAGCCGCCACCGGCCAGCACAGTCTCCATCACGATATCGGCGCCCAGTGCGCCGCGGATCAGGTCGGTCATGCCGGTTACCAGCGCGTCGACATCGACGGGTTCGGGATTGAGCGGCTGGTTGCGGGTGAAGGCGAGCAACCGCTGCGTCAGGTTGGCTGCCCGCCGCGCGCCATCCAGCGCGGCATCGACATAGCGCCTGATGCGCGCGTCCTGACTGTCGACCCGCCGATTCAGTAGGTCGAGCGAGCCGATGATGACGGCGAGCATATTGTTGAAATCATGCGCGATCCCGCCGGTCAGCTGGCCAACCGCTTCCATTTTCTGGCTCTGGCGCAGCGTCGCTTCGATCCGCGCCTGTTCGGCCAGTGCAGCGGCGACGCGGGCCTCCAGCTCTGCCTCGGCGACCTTGCGTTCCTCGATGTCGATGACCGATCCGACATAACCCAGATAGCTGCCATCGATGTCGAAACGCGGCGCGGCGGTATCGATCGTCCAGCGATAGACGCCGTCGGCGCGGCGCAGGCGGAAATCGACGCGGTACTGGCGCTGTTCCGCATTGGCGGTGGCGAAGGCCTCGCCGGCCAACGGCCGGTCGTCGGGATGGACGGCGTCGAGCCAGCCATTCCCCTCGCCGCTACCGTGTTCCTGCCCGGTGAAGTCGTACCACCGCGCGTTCAGATAGGTGCAATAGCCGGTCGGATCGGTCACCCACATCATCACCGGCGCATTATCGGCCATGTTGCGGAACCGCGCCTCGCTCTCACGCAGGCGGTCGTCGGCGCGCAGGCGCTCGATCGCGGTGGCGATCTGCGCGATCAGGGTGCGCAGGACGCCCAGTTCGCCGTCCGAAAATGGCGGCCCCCGCCGCCCGAACGACAGGGTGCCGAGTAGGCGGTCGTCATGGATCAACGGCGAGCTGACATAGGCGTCCAGCCCCAGCATCCGCAGGAACGCGGCCTCGGGATCGTCGGACAGCTGGATGTCAGTCAGATGCGCCGGTGTCCGCGTCTGGGCGACGATGCCGCAGATGGTCTGGCCGAATTCCAGGCGGCGGGCCTGCCGCTGTTGTTCGGGCGTCAGCCCGGCGGACGCGACGAGGCGCAGGTCCTGATCGCTGCAGGTGTAGAAGAACGATACGTTGAGCCCGAACGGCTCCTCCAGCAACGCATAGACGTCGCGGATCATGGTCGCAGCATCGTCGGCCGCCAACAGGCTGGCCGCACCCTTCGTCAACAGGGCCAGCCGCTGTCCGCGCTTCTCCGCCCGTGCCGCTTCCGCCTCGGCCAGCGCGGCGGTGCGCCGCAGTTCCAGCTGCGTCATGGTATAGGCGGCCAACATCTTTAGCGTGCGTTTCTGTCGTTCGCTGATCCCGTCCGGCCGGGGCATCGTGTCGAGAACACAGACCGCGCCAACGGGTATGCCATCCGGCGTTTCCAGCACGGCACCGGCATAGAAGCGCACACCCTCTGCCTGGATCAACGGGTTGTCGTCGAACCGGCTGTCGCGCGCCAGATCGGGTACGACCACCACACCCGGTTCAAGTATGACATGTCGACAAATCGACATGTCGATAGGTAGATTGTTCCAGTCTACCCCTATCGCGGCCTTGAACCATTGCCGGTCGCCGACCACGAAATTGACCATCGCCATCGGCGCTTCAAGGATTTCGGCCGCCATGGCTGCGATGTCGTCGAATGCCGCCTCTGGTGGGGTATCGAGGATGTTGTAGCGGGCGATCGCATCGATCCGGGCGCGATCGTCGAGTATCGTATCCTCGCCCCTGTCATCACAGTCGCCGTTGCTCATCCGCCATCTGTCCCGCCGGTGGTGTTTTCACCCATCAGATGGTCGATCGACCAAAAGTGCGTTTCGTTCCAGTGTTAAAGCGGGTCTGGATCGTCAACCCGCGCGTTAACTGATGATCGATTACCCCACATCTTTTCCCGGTGGCGATGTCTTCCCTCTCTCCTGTGTAGCGATATCACCATGCCCTTCCGCGCCATCTTCTTCGATATCGACGGCACGCTGGTCGACAGCAATGACAGTCACGTAGCGGCATGGGAGGCGGCGTTCGCAGGGGTCGGCGTGACGTTCGACCGACAGGTGATCCATGACCAGATCGGCAAGGGCGCCGACATGCTGGTGCCGACGCTGATGCCCGACAGCGACCAGGAGATGCAGGAGAAACTGGGCAAGGCGCAGGGCGCGGCATTTCGCACAGGTTTCCGCGACGCGATCAGGCCGTTTCCGGAAGCACATGCGCTGCTGGCCCGCGCGGCCGCGAACGGGCAGACGGTGGTCCTTGCCTCGTCCGCCTCGCGTGAGGATCTTGACCATTATCTGGGCCTGCTGGGCGCGCATGATCTGGTCGATGCGACGACCAGCGCCGACGATGTCGAAAGTACCAAGCCCGCGCCCGACATCTTCGCAATCGCGCTGAAAAAGGTGGCACCGCTCACCGCCGGCGATGTTGTCGTGGTGGGCGATACGCCCTATGATGTCGAGGCGGCGAAGAGGTGCGGGATCGCGGCGATCGGCCTGCGATCGGGCAAATTTCCCGATGACGCATTGCTGTCGGCAGGTGCCATCGCGCTCTACGACGATGTCGCAGCGCTGCTGCGTGATTATGAGGCATCCCCACTAGGTCGATGAGCCTCCATTCAGTTAGTGATAATCACTTGCATTAGCCGCTGCCGGTTCTATGCACCCTCCACTTGCGGATTGGGAAAGTGGTTTCATGTCGATGGTTTTGGCGCTGATCGCCGCGGCAACGGCACCAATTGCGGATGTTCCCGTGGCGGAGAGGGAAGTCGCCGTCGATCCGCAGCGCAGCGACGAGATCGTCGTCACCGCCCGGACCGAGGGCAGCGATGATTACGGCGTGAAGGCGCAGACCACCGCGACGCGGATGCCGCTCAGCCAGCGCGAGACGCCGCAATCGGTCAGCGTCGTCACCCGCGCGCAGATCACCGATTTCCAGCTGAACGACGCCAACGCACTGTTGGCAACGGTGCCGGGTGTCACCGTGCAGGCGCAAGAGAGCGACCGATTCTATTATTCGGCGCGCGGGTTCGACATCCAGACGTTCCAGATCGACGGCATCGGCCTGCCTTTCGCGTTCGAGGTGCAGACCGGATCGATCGATACTGCGACCTATGACCATATCGAGGTCGTGCGCGGCGCGCCGGGCCTGTTGTCGTCGACCGGCAATCCGTCCGCCGTCGTCAATTTCGTGCGCAAGCGGCCGACCCGCGAATTCCAGGCATCGGGCAGCGCGCAGTACGGTTCGTTCGACAACCTCCGCCTCGACGGCGATGTCAGCGTGCCGCTGACGAAGGACGGCAGCATCCGCGCGCGGGCGGTCGGCGCGTTGCTCGACACCGACAGCTATCTCGATCGGTATCACCTGCGCCGCTGGACGGGATACGGCATCGTCGAGGCCGATCTGGGGCCGAACACGGTGGTCAGCGCCGGCTATGGCCATCAGGAGCACAAGTCGAACGGCGCGATGTGGGGGGCGTTGCCGCTCTATTACACCGACGGCACGCGCATCGACCTGCCGCGATCGACCAACACCGGCCCGGACTGGTCGAGCTGGAACGTGATCGACCGCCAGATCTTTGGCGACATCACCCACCAGCTTGGGGGCGGTTGGGTCGTGAAGGTCAGCGCGATCCGCCGCGCGATCGATGAGAATGACGAGATCTTCTACGTCTACGGCAATCCCGATCGGGCGACGGGGCTGGGTATCTTCAGCTATCCGGGCGCGTTCCGGGCGCAGACGCGCAACCTGACGATCGACGCGAATGTCGGGGGCAAGCTGTCGCTGTTCGGCCGGGATCACGACGTGATGCTGGGCGTCAACCGCAGCGCGCAGGCCTATGGCCAGCAATCCAGCTACGACAATGCGACGATCGGCGTGTCGTTGCCGCTGGCGACCGCGTTCGACGGGTCGTTCCCGCGGCCGAACTTCCCGACCACGTTCGACACAAGCCCAGCGTTCAGCCAAGATTCGCACCTGCGCCGGGAAACCGTTTACGGTCTCGTCCGGCTCAACCTCGCCGATCCGTTGAAGGTGATGCTGGGCGGTAACTACACCCACGCGTTCAGCGAGGGTGTGTCGTACGGGGCGGCGACCGATTACGACCGCAAGCGCTTCCTGCCGTTCGTCGGCGCGACGTTCGACCTGACGAGCAACATCAGCGCCTATGCGAGCTTCGCGACGATCTTCAATCCGCAGACGCAGTTCGGGGCCGACAACCGCCTGCTGGCACCAATCAAGGGCGACAATTGGGAAGCGGGGGTGAAGGGCGAATGGTTCGGCGGGCGCCTGAACGCCAGCGCCGCGCTGTTTCAGGCCCGCCAGAAGAACACCGCGGAAAGCGCCGGCTTCGATCCAGTCCTGCTGCGGACGATCTATCGCGGCGTGGATGCTACGTCGCAGGGTGTCGAGCTGGAATTCAGCGGCCAGCTGGCGCCCGGCCTGCAGGCGACGGGCGGTTACACGATCATGCGCGTGCGCGGCGACGACGACCGGGCGGTGCGCACCTTCGTACCGCGCAACACCGCGCGCCTGAACGTCAGCTATGCACCGCCCGCGTTCGACCGGGCGAAGGTCGGTGCTTCATTCCAATATCAGAGCCGCATCTATCTGGAGCCGGCGGGTATCCTGTCGTCCACCACCCAGCAGCAGGTGCGGATCACGCAAGGGGGATACGCACTGCTCGACCTGTTCGCGCGCTATGCGCTGACGGACAACCTCGCGGTGAGCGCGAACCTGCGCAACGTGACGAACAGCAAATATCTGGGGGCGCTGAATTACGACCAGGGTTTTTATGGCGCGCCGCGCACGGTGCTGGGGACGGTGAGCTTCCAGTATTGAGGACGTCTATCGGATAGCCCCCGAATGGTTTAGTCCTGCCCGGGACGAACGGGATGGGTCGGGGCGATGCCGGCCTTCGCCCGGTGCAGCGCCGTCACCCGCTTGACCTGCGCGATGCTGCATGCGGCGAGTTCGGCTGTCCTGGCGATACTGATACCGGCCTCGCGCAGGGACACGATGCGGCGATGCTGGGCGATGTCGGCCTTGCGCCCAGTATAGCGCCCCGCCGCGCGGGCGATCGCGATCCCCTCGCGCTGGCGTTCGCGCCGCGTTTCGTAATCGTCGCGCGCTGTCTGGAGCGCCAGGCGCAGCAGCATGTCCTGTACTGCCTCCAGCACGATGCGCGCGACGCCGGCGCTGTCGGCGACCAGATCGGACAGATCGACGATCCCCGGCACCGCCAGCCGCGCACCCTTCGCCCGGATCGCGGCGACCAGCAGCTCGGCCTCGGGCAGTGGCAGGCGGCTGATCCGGTCGATCTTCTCGGCCACCACCACCTCGCCCGGTTGCAGGTCGGCGACCATTCGCAACAGCTCTGGCCGGTCTGGCCGCGCGCCCGACGCCTTCTCGCGGTACACTGCCGCCACATAATATCCCGCCGCCCGCGCACCGGCGACGATCGCTTCCTGCCGCGCAAGATCCTGTTCCTCGGTACTGACGCGCAAGTAAACGCGCGCCGCCCGGATCGTCTGGTGGTCGTGGCGTGTCATATGGCTCTTTCGGGTACACCTTTGATGGCTATCATTACTGGCAATGGCCAATAAATGGCAATGGCGATGCTGTGTAGCCTGGCCAAGCTAGCCGACCCTTGTAAGCTATCAATCTCAATATGAACGTACCTGATGCGAACGTGACACCTAAAAGAGAAAATGATACCTAATTCTTAAGCAGGTCAGAGTATGGAGTTTTCTGGAATGGAAGCGCAGCGGGTCAAGATCGTCGAGGGCGGCAAACTGGTAATACCAGCCCTGATGCGTCGTGAACTTGGAATCGGGGCAGGTGATACCGTTTTGGTCGATATCAATAATGGCGAGTTGCGGGTGCGATCCGTGTCCAAGGCGCTCGAACGCGCACGGGCCATCCTGCGGCGTCATATTCCCGAAGGCGTCAATCTGGCCGATGAACTGATAGAGGACCGTCGTGCCGAGGCAGAGCATGAGTAACAGGATCGTACTCGATGCGTCGGCATTGCTCTGCCTGCTCAATGACGAACCCGGCGCCGATCGGGTTGCGGCGGTTCTGACTCGCTCCCTGATCGGCGCGACGAATCTGGCTGAGGTCGTATCGAAACTTCGCGAACGCGGTCTTTCCCTGGACGAGGTGCGGGAAGCGCTGGGGGGCTTGCATCTCGATGTCCGCCCCTTGTCGCCGGCGCAGGCGATGCTGATCGGCGACCTGCGCCCCGCCACCCGGCCGCTCGGCCTGTCGCTGGGGGATCGCGCCTGTCTGGCGCTGGCGATGGAGCTGAGTGCGGAAATCTATACGACGGACGCTGCCCTGACCAAGGCGGACGTCGCGATCACCGCGACCGATATTCGCCTCTGACCGGCCGGATATCATCGCGGGCCTCCCTCTCCCGCGGGGAGAGGGAGGAAATCGCTTACCCTACGCCTTCAACCCCTTCGCCATGTTCAGATGCGCGGTGACGGTGGGGACCAGACCGGCCGCGAAGGCCTTTAGCGTCGGGGTGTCGCCGGTCGCGGCATAGGCTTTCAGCGCGTCCAGCGTCTGCTGGTGGCCGGCGGTCTGTTCGGTGATGTACGCCTCGTCGAACGCCTTGCCGTTCAGCGCCTTCAGCTGATCGACCTTCTGCTGCTGGTCGGGCGTCAGCGTCGGGTCGGGCGTCACCGCCGGCGTCGCGCCGGCCGCTGCGGTCTTCAGCTTGGCGGTCGAGGCGGTGTGCGCGTCGATCATCTTGCGGGCATAGGATTTCACCGATGCGGCCGATCCGTTGGTCAGCGCCAGTTGCGAGGTAGCGATCTCGAACGCGTCGCTGGCGGCTGCGGTGTTGGCGAAGGTCTGCGCGGCGCTGACGGCGGGTGCGGCGGTCGCCGGGGCCGAGACGTTGGCGGCGTCGAAGCCGGCCGCGTTGGCGTTGGCGTCGTCCGCCTTCTTGCCGCTGCCGCAGGCGGCCAGCGCCAGCAGGGCGGTGGACGCGATGATCGTGTGGCGGATGTTCATGCTGTGTCTCCTCGGCATGCGCTCGGGCGCATCGGTGTCACAAGCGCGCGTCGTTGGGGTTCCGTTCCGATATGCCCTATTCGGCACGGACCTTACGGGGCGTCCGCGTCGTTCTTGGCGGCAATCGCCCGATGCGGGCCATGCGCAAGGAACGGATACGATGAGCATCTTCGGCAATATCATGGGGAAGATCTTCGGCCACCCCAAGGCAGCCGCTCCTGCGGCCCCCGCCGCGCCAACGCCCGCCCCGCAGGCTGCTCCGGCCGCCACCCCGACCCCTGCCCCCGCCGCGGCAACGCAGAGCGTCGATGTCGGCGCGGTGCTGTCGGAAATGGCGTCGATGAAGGATGGCGGCGGTAATTATCAGACGTCGATCGTCGACCTGCTGAAACTGCTCGACCTGGATTCCAGCCTGTCCGCACGCAAGGAACTGGGCGACGAACTGGGCGTCCATGCCGGTGCCGACGGCAGCGCCGAACAGAACATCGCGCTGCACAAGGCAGTGATGGCGAAGCTGGCCGAGAATGGCGGCGTGGTGCCGGACTCGCTGCGCAATTGATAAGCCCCTCTTCTCCCTATCCCGACGGGAAAGGGAGGGAACGGTGAAGCCGCGGAAGGATGAGGGCCGAGGGTGTGAAGCCCCTCGGGGCAACCCTCCGGACCGCCAGACGTTATCCTGGATCAACTGCGAAAGATCATCATGACCCACGCTCCCCCCGTCCCGGCCGGGAACCAGTCCCCCTATCCGATCGCCGAGCCTCCCCACACCAAGTCCGCCGCTCATGGATCGGACGCATCGTCGGGCAAGGATGACAACACGACGAGCACCGTCACCGACATCGTCGCCCGGCTGCCGTCGGTCGAACCCCGCACCGCCTATATCGGCGCGATCGCGGTAGTGGCAGCAGGGCTCGTCGGTGGACTGTTCTATGCGCTGACCAATCGCCAAACGAAGACACCTGCCAAGCCTGCGCCGAAATTATCGCGCAAGTCGGCGCCGAAATCGTCCCCCAAGCCCCGCGCGAAAGCCACGGCTGGCACGCGGCGTAAGGCGTCGGACGCGAATTAGGTCTATCGCCGGTCCGTCAATGACGGACCGGCATTCTTTTCGTCTTCCGTCGTTCTTCCTATGTATCCGGGAACAATGGCTTCCTCCCCGCTCATCCTGGCGCTCGGCGATAGTCTGATCGCCGGTTACGGCTTGGCGTCGGCCGACAGCCTGCCCGCCCGGATCGAACATCGCCTGCGCATCGACCGGCCTGACGCCCGCGTCATCAATGCCGGCGTGTCCGGGGACATGACGGGCGACGTATTGCGCCGCCTGCCGACGGTGATGTCGCGGCTGAATCGTCGCCCCGATCTCGCGATCGTGCAGGTAGGCGCCAACGACGTGCTGCGTCAGGTATCGCCCGCGTCGATGCGCGCCAATCTGGCGGCGATCCTGATTGAGCTGGATCGGTGCTGCGTGCCGGTGTTGCTGACGATCGTCGATCCGCCGGCCATCCTGCGCGATCGCGCCGCAGCGTATCTCGGCGTGCACGAGCAGCTGGCGGCGGAACACGGCGCCGCCATCTGCGCGTTCTTCCCCGCCGGCGTGCTGGGCCATCCGGCGATGGTGCTGGCCGACCGCTTTCATCCGAACGCAGCCGCCATCGCACTGGTCGTCGATGCGATGATGCCCGCGATCGAGCGCGCGCTGGGCGATGCGGACGGTCGGCTGAAAACGGCCTAAGCCGCCAGCCGTCAGAGGCGCACGCCCGGACCAAGGATCAATACGAACACCGCGACCGACAGGATCGCCGCCACGCGCAACGCCATACTCTTGCGAAGCGTGAACGTCCCCGGCTCGTTCGATGACATTGTAAAACGGGGAATGGTCAGCAGCCCCGCATTGCCGCCCAGCGCCACGCCGATCGAGGCTCCCAGGGTAGACCGCCAACCAGCCCCCGCCATCACAGCTGCCAACAAAGATTCGATACCGGTCGTCAACCAGATGGTCGTCGTGATCCGGCGCGCATCCGCCATCGCGGTCGGGCTGTGCAGCAGCCGCGACAGCATTGCGGCGCTCAAGCGGATGACGGCGACATAGCCGGCGACGCCGATGATCGCCAGCACGGCCCGCGCCAGCCCGGTGTTTGATACGCCCGCGATCACGCCAGACGTGTTCCAGTCGCCAATCCCGAAGGCCGCCGAAAACACCAGATAGCCGAATGTCGTCAGGCCGTTCACGGCGATGACGATCCACGCCGCCAGCCGGGCCATCGGGTCGCCGACGCGACGCCACCACAGATAGCCCAGTGCCATCAGGGCTACGTTCACGGCGGTGCCCGCTCCCGCGATGACCCGCCACCCCGATAGCGACACCGATTGATGATCGCAGTTGAAGTGGAAGGTGCTCCAGCCGATCGGGTCGCCGCCCGTTAACCGGCACGCGACGCCGTGTCCCAACCCTTCATGCAGGGTGGCGGCTGCGACCCATACCAGCGCGGCAAGCGCGGCAACGTCCATGGTGCGGTTGGTGTTCACGGCGCTGCCCCCAGCTTGTTCGGTTCGCGGATGTCCGTTTCAGACCGATAATACAAGGCGTTGCATGGCAGTCGCTGCGGTAGATTCCGGCCGACCCGGTGATGCGGTCATCGCCGATCGGTACCACCCGAGACATAAAAACCATGAACGATCCGTCATGAGGGTTTACGCACCCAACCTTGGTCGCTAATGAGAATAGCTATCAAATAAGGGGAATGAAGTGCTGGCTGGTTCTAGCCTGTTGTCGATGGCGCTTGTGCTGGCGGGTGCGCCGGTGATCGATCCTGCCGCAACACCGTCGCCGTCATCATCGGCTGATGTCGTGGTCGATGCCGATACGGCACCCGACGATCAGGATCAGGACATCGTCGTCACCGGCGAAAAGGACAAGCGGCCGACCACGGCGATGAAGTTGCCGCTGACGCTGAAGGAAACACCGCAATCGGTGACCGTCGTCGATCGCCAGCGGATCGAGGATTTCAACCTCACCAGCGTCATCGAGGTGCTGGCCCAGACGCCCGGCGTCACGATCTCCACCACCGACAGCAACCGCACCAATTTCAACATCCGCGGCTTCGCGGTGCGCAATTTCCAGCTGGATGGCGTGCCGACGATCTATCAGGTCAGCGGCTACGAAAACAGCGCGGTCGGCGACATGGCGATCTATGACCGGGTCGAGGTGATCCGGGGTGCGGCCGGTCTGGTCGCGGGCGTCGGCGATCCGTCGGCGACGGTGAACCTGATCCGCAAGCGCGCGCCCGCCGAATTCCGCGGTTATTACACCATGCAGGGCGGCAGCTTCTCGACCTATCGGTTCGAGGGCGATGTCGGCGGGCCGGTGACGAAGGACGGGTCGGTCCGCGCGCGCATCGTCGCGGCGTACACCGACCGGGCATCGTATATCGATTACCAGCACGATCGTATTCCCGTGCTGTACGGCACGATCGAATGGGATGTGACGCCGCATACGCGGCTGCGCGTCGGGGCGGATTACCTGCGCACGGATTCACGCGGGTCCGGCTGGGGATCGGTGCCGCTGCTTTATAGCGACGGCACGAAGACGAACTTCCCGCGATCGTTCAGCACCGCCGCCAATTTCAATCAGTGGCTGCGCGAGACGACGACGGTGTTCGCATCGGTCGAACAGGATATCGGCCGCGACTGGGTGGCGCGCGTCAGCTACAACGGCCGGCGCGGCGACAATGACAGCACGTTGTTCAACGCGCCCAACGGCTATCCCAATCGCGACGGCACCGGCATCGGCACGCCGTTCAGCTTTTACGGCGAGGTCGACCAGAACGAGGATTCGGTCGATGGCTATATCGCGGGCAAGGTCCGCCTGTTCGGCCGCGAGCATGAGGTGGTCGGTGGCCTGAATTATTTCGAGCGCGATTTCGCGGCTGGCCGCACCGCGTTCGGCACCTCGCCCCCCGGTTATCCGGATGCCGCCACGATCGACATCGATCCGTGGAACCCGGCCATCCCGCGCCCGCCGATCGTCCGCACCGATGCGCTGCTGTTCTCGCAGGACCTGCGCCAGATCGGCGGATACGGTGTCGTGCGGTTGAACCCGGCGGACTGGCTGAAGATTATCGCCGGCGCGCGCTACACCGATTACCGCGTCGACCGGAACGATTACAATGCCGCCGGCGCGCTGGTGCCGGATGGTCCCAACAGTGTGCAGCATGAGAAGAAATGGGCGCCCTATGGCGGCGTCGTGGTCGATCTGACCAAGGCGGTGTCGCTTTATGCCAGCTATGCGTCGGTGTTCAATCCGGTGTCCGCGCGCGACGTGAACAACGACATCCTGCCCCCGACGACGGGCGCGAATTACGAGGCGGGGGTGAAGGCGACGCCGTTCGGCGAGGGCTTCACCATGTCGGTCGCGGGTTTCCACATCAAGCAGGACAATCTGACGCTCACCGATCCCAACGGCATCCCCAATTCGCTACCGGGCAACCTGACGCCGTCGATCTCGGTATCGGGCATCAAGACCTGGGGCGGCGAGGCGGAGGTGTCGGGCGATCCGCTGCCCGGCTGGACGATCAACGGCAGCTATACCTATGCCCGGACCGAGGATCGCACCGGCCTGCGCGTCAATCCGTTCTTCCCGCTGCATGTCGGCCGCGTCTACACCACCTATCGCCTGCCCGGCGATCGGTTGACGATCGGCGGAGGCGTCACCGCGCAGTCGCGCATCTTCGACCGGGGCAACGTGCCGTCAGGCCGCTTCAATGCGAACGGCACGCCGGTGCTGATCCCCGGCACGGTCGAACAGGGCGCCTATGCCACCGTCGACCTGCTCGGCCGCTACAAGATCACCGAGCGGGTGACCCTCAGCGTCAACGCCACCAACCTGCTCGACAAGGGCTATTATCGCAACGTCCGCTTCGCCTTTGGCGGGCCGGGTGGTTTCTATGGCGAACCGCGGCGGGTGATGGGCAACATCCGCGTGGCCTTCTAGAAGGCCGTTCGGGCGATGGGACCGGATATGGCGCGGCGCAGGGGAATGTCATGGCGACGGCGCGGCGATGCGTCCTTGCGCATCCTCGCCGCCATGCCGGTCGGCTATGCGGTCGCCAGTCTGTGGGCGATGGCGCTGGCCCGGTTGCTGCCGATGACACCGGCGGGCGCGACCGTCACCGCCACCATGATCGCCTTCGTCCTGTGCGCCGGCGCCGCGATGTGGGCCTATGCCGCGCGCAGCGGCTGGCGGGCGCTGTGGACATTGCTGGTCGCGGGCGCGGTCGCCGGGGCCATTGCGTGGCTGTCGATCGAGATGGGGGGCCGTGCATGAACCGGGGTTTCCGCCAGTCGCAATCGACGCTCCACACCTGGTCGGGATTGCTCCTCGGCTGGGTGCTGTTCATCATCTTCATCGCCGGCACCGCCGCCTATTGGCGCGAGCCGCTCAACCGCTGGATGCGGCCGGAAACCCCGCGTGTCGAACGACCGCTGGAGGCGCTCGCCGGCGCACAGCGCTTCCTGGAGCGCAAGGTGCCGGATGCCAAGACGTGGTTCGTCACCATCGCCGGCACCGATGGCCCCGGCACGTACGTCTTCTGGGTACCGCAGCCCGATCCGAAGGCCAAAGAGCGGCGACGCCGGCGCGACACGTTCGCGCTGATTGGCGCGGACGGTGCGCCCGTCGCGCGAGAGACGCGGGGCGGCGACTTCTTCTACCGTTTCCATTTCGACCTTCATTACATGCCGGTGATCTGGGCGCGCTGGCTGGTCGGGGTGGCGGCGATGATGATGCTCGTCGCGATCCTGACCGGGATCGTGACGCACAAGAAGATCTTCAAGGATTTCTTCACGCTGCGCCGGGAAAAGGGCCAGCGGTCATGGCTCGACGGACATAACGCCACCGCGGTGCTCGGCCTGCCGTTCCACCTGATGATTACCTATACCGGCCTCGTCACGCTGGCGACGATGCTGATGCCGTGGGCGACCGTTGCCAATTATGCCGATAGCACCACGCTGTTCCCCGCGTCGGAGGCGGTCGCCCGGACCGGTCGCCCCGCGCCGCTGGTCGATCTGGCAGCGCTGGTCCGCGATGGCGAGCACCAACTGGGCGGCCCGGTCGGCTTCATCGAGGTGGCCGAACCCGGCGACGTCGCAGCCCGCGTCACGATGACCCGCGCCAGCAAGGCGACGCTGGCCACCTATGGCGCGCGTGTTACCTATGACGGCGTGACCGGGCGGCTGTTATGGCGGTCGCCTCCGCCGAACGGCGCGATCACCACCTATGGTGCGATGATCGGCCTGCACGCCGGCCGCTTCGGCGACCTGACGATGCGCTGGCTGTATTTCCTGTGCGGGCTGGGCGGCACGGTGATGGTCGCCAGTGGCCTGGTCCTGTGGACGGTGAAGCGGCGCGAGAAGCTGGCCGATCCGCTGCGCCCACCGTTCGGGTTCCGCGTCGTCGAGCGGCTGAACATCGCGGTCATCGCCGGCTTTCCGCTCGGCTGCACCGGCTTCTTCCTCGCCAACCGGTTGCTGCCGCTCGCCACCCCCGACCGGGCGGAGCGCGAGATCACGGTGCTGTTCGTCACCTGGGGCATCGCCACGCTGGCGGCGCTGGCCTTGCGGCCGGTGCGCGGCTGGACGGTGTTGCTGGGGGCGACCGCGATCGGGCTGGTCGCGGTGGTCGCGTGCGACCTGCTGGTCCTGCGGCCGGGCCTCGTCCAGTGGATCGCGGCGTCCGACTGGCTGATGGCGACTGTCGATGCGGTGCTGCTGGTACTGGCGATCGGTTTCACCTGGACCGCGCGCCGCGTCGCCCGCCACCGGCCGCGCGTCCGCAAGCCTCGTGCGATCCACACGCCCGCCGAGGCGGCGCGCCTGCCCGAGCCGGTCGCGGCGGAATGACCATCCTCGCCACCCTGCTGGCGCTGACCGCGTTCCTGTCGTTCGGCCTCGCCAGCGACCGTCACCACGAACCCCGCTTCGGCCGGCGCCTGTCCGCCCCGGACGCCCGCCGCTGGCGTCTGGCCGGCTGGGCGTTGCTGGCGGCCGGTTTCGTCGCGGCGATCATGGCGCGCGGATGGGTGTTCGGGCCGGTGCTGTGGACCGGACTGGTGATGGCCGGCGCGGCGGTGAGCTTCCTGTGGCTCAACCTGACGGCGCCACCAAGGGACCGGAACCGGCGATAGGTTCACGCGAAAACGCGAAGCGAAAAAGAAGGTGGTTTCGCGCGGAGGCGCGGAGGTGTTGCGCGCCGGGTTGGTCGCAGGCTGTCATTACGAACGCCGCTGCGATCAAGATGATGGCTGCGCCGCTTTCTTCTTCTCCGCGTCTCCGCGCCTCTGCGCGAACCATTTTCCTCGCGGCTCCGCGGCTTCGCGTGAACACCTTTCCTATCGACCTGTATGATTGTCGACACTCCGACACGAGAATCGCAAAAGCCCGAACCGGGAGCAAAGCCGCCCCTCCGGTGTTTCACCCCCGTAACGGGTTCCCCATCGGGGCAACCCGCGATGCGGCATTCCATTCGCCGCGTTTTCTCTGGCAGGGCATACCCACTCAATGGCGGTCGACAATCAACGCGTGGACAATGGGGGACTGATCCTGTTCCTCGTCATCATCACCGTGGCGCTGGGGTCGATCGTGTCCAGTTTCGCGAGCGCGCTGCTCTGGGCGGGGTTGGCCGCATTGCTGTTCCAGCCGCTATATCAGCGATTGCTGCGACGCTGGCCGGGGCGCAGCAACACCGCCGCGCTGGTCACGATGCTCATCATCACCTTCGCGGTCGTCATCCCGGCGCTGATCGTTGCCAGCCTTGTCGTCGATCAGGCGGCCGGCGTGTACACTCAGATGCGCAGCGGCCAGATCAACTTCGCCGCCTATTTCCAGCAGGTCCACGACGCGCTGCCGACGCGGTTGCAACAACTGCTCGACCGCTCCGGCCTCGGCAGCTTCGACGCGGCACAGTCCCGCATCTCGTCCGCGTTGCAGGGCAGCGTCAGCACGCTCGCCAGCCAAGCGCTGTCGATCGGGCGCAACGCGGCCGCGTTCCTGCTCGCCTTCGGTGTCGGGCTATACGTGACGTTCTTCCTGGTGCGCGACGGCAGCCGGATCGGGCCGGCGATCGTCCGCGCGCTGCCGCTCGACCGCGGCGTCGCCGATCGCCTCGCCGACAAGTTCGTCGCGGTGGTGCGCGCCACGATCAAGGGATCGGGCGTCGTCGCGCTGGTGCAGGGTGCGCTGGGCGCCATCACCTTCTGGATCGTCGGCCTGCCCGCCGGGTTGCTGTGGGGCGTGCTGATGGCGATCGCGGCGTTGCTGCCGGCCGTCGGCCCGGCGCTGATCTGGGTGCCGGTCGCGATCTACCTGCTGGCGATCGGCGCGATCTGGCAGGCGGCGGTCGTCATCGCATCGGGCGTGCTTGTCATCGGGCTGGCCGACAACATCCTGCGCCCGATCCTGGTCGGCCGCGACACCGGTATCCCCGACTGGCTGGTGCTGGTGACGACGCTGGGCGGCATCGAACTGGTCGGCCTCAGCGGCATCGTCATCGGCCCGCTGGTCGCCGCGCTGTTCATCACCGGCTGGCAGATCCTGACCGAACAGCGACTAGATACCGCGGTCTGAAACTTGTGCGGCTGCCGGTTCGTTGAGGCGGCAGCTTTTCACTACCAAAGGACACGGATCATGGGCCTGTTTTCCAAGGACATCGTCACGTTCGAAGACCTGTTCCTGCACCAGTTGCAGGACGTCTATTACGCCGAGAACCAGATCACCAAGGCGCTGCCGAAGATGTTCGACAAGGCGACCGCGCCCGCGCTGAAGCAGGGCTTCGAGACGCATCTGCGCGAAACCGAAGGGCAGATCGCCCGGCTGGAGCGCATCTTCGACCTGCTGGGTGAAAAGGCCAAGGCCGTCACCTGCCCGGCGATCGACGGCATCATCAAAGAAGCCAACGAAGTCGCCGGCGAGATCGAGGACAAGGCGGTACTTGACGCCGCGCTTATCGCCTCGGCCCAGGCCGTCGAGCATTACGAGATCACGCGCTACGGCACGCTGATCGCGTGGGCGAACCAGCTTGGCCGCAGCGAGATCGCCGCGATCCTGAAGGAAACGCTCGACGAGGAATATGCCACTGACGACAAGCTGACTGCGATGGCGACGTCGAAGATCAACGCGAAGGCGGATGCCGTTACCGCCTGACCTAACTGCCCCGGGGCCTCATGCCCCGGGGCACTATTACCGACAGGACATCGACATGGCCGACGCCCCCTCGTTCACCCTGCCGGAAGCGTTGCGCGCCCAGCAGCATCTGCGCAAAACCCTGGGGCTGGGCGAGGAGCGGTTTCCCGTCCCCGCCTTCGTCAACATGATCTCCGACGAGATCGAACAACTCCGCGACACCGGCCGCACCGACGCCGAGATCGCTACCCTGATCGAACAGGCCAGCGGTCACACGTTGTCACCAGACGATCTTGCCCGATACTATACACCCGCCGGCGAACGCCACGGCCACGAGGGCTGAGGGCCTGACCGTACGGCAATCCACCGTTGCTTCGATATGGATCAACGCCGCATCGATTTGCTAGCACAGGCGTCATGATCGCCCGCGCCGCCCGTTGGAACCTCGTCGCATTGGCGGGCGCGGTGGCGATGATCGTGATCGTCTCGCTCAGCATCCACGTCGTCATGCTGCAGGTGTTCTGGGTGCCCTACCCTGAGGCCAAGAACCTCGGGATCTGGGGGTGTTCTATCCATTCATCCAATCACTGGGCCTTGTCGCGCTGGCGGCGACTGCCTTGCCGTGGCTGCATCGCTTTCACCCCGTGATGCGCGCTCTCATCATCGCGATGCTGTTCGCGACGATGAACGGCATCGTCCGCAACGCATTAATGGCGGGTGTCGCACAACCGACTTTGGCGGGTCGCTCGCGGGGTTCCTCCGACAGGCGCTGCTTGATCTGATCCTTGGCGCGCTCGCGGTCGCAGCGGTATCGATTCTGCGCGGCACCGTCCCTCGCATCGTCGTCGCGATTGCGCTGCTCGCAGCGAGCATCTTTCTCTTCATCCCCGCGCTGGCATCGCTGCTTGCCCCGGTCATCGCATGGTCGGCACGCCATACTCATGCGGATATCTATCTGCCGCCCTATGCGCTTCGTCGTCACCTTCCGCGACCCTGCATGGGATCGGACGGGGCTGATCCGCTATGTTGGGCTGGTGCTCCTGGTGCGCGGCACCAGTGTGATGATGGTCGCCTAGGGACCGATCATCGGGATGCTGAGCGTCAGCCAGTTCTTCCTGCAGGATCTGGTAATGGCCCTGCTGATACACGCCACATGGATGCGTTTTGGCGGGTACCGCACGGCGGTATAAGAGGCGGGCGACTATCATGTGGCGGGGGCGCTCGACTGGAACCGATCGGCGTTATCAAGTTCATCGATATCTCGGCCGAGCCTGTTTTGATGATGACCAATGGAGGTGGCGCGATGTACATTCTTCCGATCCGGACTGACGAGGACCACGACACCACGTTGCGTGAGATCGAGGCGCTATGGGGCGCAGAGGAAGGCACTGACGCCGGCGATCGGCTCAACATATTGACGACGTTGATCGAGACATATGAAAGCCGTCGCTGGCCGATAGAACCGCTAGAGCCAGCAAGTGTGTCAAACGCGCCCTGACCCAGTTGGGGTTGAACAATGTGATCGATGAAACCGACCGGTACGTCCTAATGATAATAATTGGGTGGAAACCGGAACGACACCTTTCAGGGATGCGGGTAGCAGTAGCCGTCTCTGCGAGACATTGCCTCCATTCCCACAAAGTGCTCCAACTTCCTGAGCCGACAACACGATGCCTATGGCTAATTGTCGCATACACTCACTCAATCCATTTTCACCTCCGCGTTTGGAGTGGTTTCGCTCCAGAGAAGTTGTTGTTTGATGGGAGTTGGCAGTTACTAGGGATGGCAGGATATGCCTCACGGCACCAATGTTGAACATTGGCTTGTGGGGCGCCGCTGCACGGGGCTTTTGGAATGAATGTAGGCCTGCGGTTGAGGGACGAGTTGGTCGCCGAGATCGACCGCGTTGCCGCAGCGAATGGGCAGAACCGCAGCAGCTGGATGGCAAGCGTGTTGGCCAACGCCGTGCTGGCCCCGGAGAACGATGACATCCCGGTGCTGCCAATTCAGGGCAGGGGGCATCCCGACGACCTCATTCGCGTCACGGTCCGGCTCGACAGGAGCGAGATCGAAGGTATCGACAGCGTGGCTGCGCCAATGAGGATGACGCGAAACGAGTGGATCAAACGCACGCTTCGCTGGCAGCTCTGGCATAAGGCGGGCGTGCTGAGGCTGGCCCCGGCCACCCAGGTTGAGATCGTCAAATTGCGCAAGCAGGTGCTTTTGATCGGCCGGAACATCAATCAAGCGGTCCATGCAATGAACGCCGCGAACCAGCCCGAAAGCTCGCTCGACATCGTCCGCATCGCCGGTCCCTTCATCGAAAAATGTGAGGAGCTGAAGGCGCTGATGTTTACGACCCGGTTGGCCCTATCTGCTTTGATCGGGGCAGAGGTCGGGTACTGGACCGAAACCTACCGAGCGTCAGCAGCGTGAGCTTCCGCTTCTCTTCCGGGACGATGGACTCCATGGCGGGCGTCTTCGCGCCGCCGAAGAAGTACCGCCCCGGGACCGGAGGCGGCAGCACAAAGGGCCCGAAAACCGGGAGCACGATGCTCGGCCTTGCCGTCGCATCGATTTTCCCGAAGGCCGCATCATCTTTGGCCACGTCGCGTGCGAGTGCGCAGGCGAAGCACGCTTTCGGGGGCGGATCGCAGGCCCGGATAAACGGCCGTGCAGTGATGACTGCGGATCGCACATCACGTCGAGTTCCAGAGGTTATGGTGCGGATCACGGGGCGTCAGCATGGCGGCGGACACGTCCTTGCCAACTTCGCCTATATCAGTCGGCTGGGGCATGGTCCCGACGAGGAACTCGGGCTTGAAACCAGCGAGGGGATCGTTCTGCGGGATGGACGCGATATGCAGATCCTCGCGAAGGATTGGCATAACTTCGAGATGGACGGGGACGCCAGACGAAAAGGTGCGACGTCGATATCCATGATCCTCTCGATGCCGACGGGGACCGATCCGGAGCGTTTGAAAGCGGCGGCCCTGGACTTCGCACGCGAGGAGTTTGCGAACCGGTCGTGGGTTGCCGGCCTTCACGTCGATCGCGACCATCCGCACGTTCACATCACGATCGCGCGTCGCGATTTTGACGGGCGCCGCTTTCATCCGGACCGGGATGATCTGTTTCGATGGCGGCAACGCTTCGCCGAGAAGCTCCGCGAGCGCGGCATCGAGGCCAACGCCACGCCGACCAGAGCGCGCGGTATTGACCCCGCGTATGAGCACATTGCGGTACGGAAGATGCGCGACAAAGGGCGGGTTCCGCGGATTGATGCGAGCCGCGCCGATCGCGCCCGGCGCCTCCGTGACCAAGGTATCCCAGACCCGGTCGAGGCCATTCTTGTAGCTCGGCAGGTGACGGTTCGCGCGACGTATATGCGGTCTATTGCTGAGCTGTCGGCTTCGCCTTCCCTAGCCGATCAGGTGGTCGCACAGAGCCTTCGACGGTTTGTAGAAGCATTGCCGCCGCCCGAGCCCAACTCCACCCGGGCGCTGCGTTTGGCTTCACCTACCCGCCAGCGCGATGGCGCGGTTGTCGATGGTCAGACGCGCACGGCTGTTGCAGATCCTGGGCTTGATCTGATCGCAGCAGCACTGGAGCGTTCTCGCGTCATGCGTGAAAAGCTTGAGGCGAAACAGGCTCTCCAGGGGTGGTCCAACCGAGCCGAAGCCGCGCAGCATGGCCATCGACCCTCGGGGATATCGGACGGCCTCCGCTCGCTGATGGACGAAGCCGTAAGGCAGTCCACGGCACCGACGCCAAGCAAGTCAGAGGAGGTCCTTCGCGAAATATTGGACCGTGATCGCGCAGCTCGGGAAAGGAAGCGTTCGCCAGATAGGAACGGGCCAGACCGATGAGTACGGATCAGGTAAGCGCTGCGCTGGCGGGGCTCTTGGACGCGTTGACGCTCATGCAAGGGCAACTCGATACGCTGACCGAGAGCGGGCAGCGCATCGAGGCGACACACAAAGATATTGTGAACAGGCTCGATACGATCGATGCGGGCCAGGCCGCCGCGACGGATTTGACCCCGATCCTTGAGATGATCTTAGGACGATTGATCGACGACTGTGAAATCATGAAGACGCGGCTTGGTACGATTGCAGCGGCGATCAGCTTTGCCCATCCTCGCTTCGTTCTTTTCAGCGTAGATGGCTCGAAAAAGGGTCCGGTTTAAGTCTAATCTTAGCTTAACTTTCGGACTCCCATAAATGCCAGTGGGCAAGCGGGCCGGCCGCAACGGCCGACCCGCTTCCCATCCTCAGCCCTTCTTGCGCGCGCGCTTTGGGGCGGCTGCGGCTTCGGCATCTTCCTCTTCGTCCGGTGCGTCCTCGCCAGCTTCGGTCAGCGCTTCGCCCAGCGCCTTCAGCTTGTCTTGCGACTTATCTGCCTTGTCGGCGATCTTCGTCGTTGCGGTGCCGAGGCGATGGAGCAGTGCGTGGATGCGGTCGGCATCTGGCTCGCCCTTCTCCAATTGCTTGCGCAGCGATCCCAGGTCGCGGAGGATGCCCTTGGCGCCCGACACGTCGCTGTCGGCCAGCGCGGCTTCCCAATCCTCGACGATGTCGGCGCCCTTGGCCGGCTTCGTCGCATCTAGTCCGCGATTGATCGCGTTCATCGTTCCTGCAAATTTCACGGCCATAGTCAGTCTCTCCGCATGCCACCCGCTGGCGCAGATCAACGACGCGGATCGGCAAACGCCCGGCCGGAAACGTCAGCTTTGTTGCGGTATGTTTACCCAGATGCCGAACATCGCCAGCCCTATTAACTGGATTGCATCATTTGTCTGAGTAATTAGGATGAAGAGCGAACATCCGGTCCGGCGCGACGCGGACGAGCTTTGGGAGAAGACATGAAGGCGATCCTCGCATTGGCGACCATGGCGCTGGGTTTCGGCACCGTCGGCCTGTCCGCCCGCCCGGCCCCGCAGGCAGAAGCGGACGCCACCCGGCAGCTCGCGATCGTCCCCACCATCGCCGCATCCCGCCCAAAGGCGACGAAGGCGGAAGCACGATCCGCCTATCTGCTTGCCTATTTCAAGGACGAGACCCACTCGCTGTATTTCGCTACTTCGCCGGACGGCTATACCTTCACAGATGTGAATGGTGGCGAGCCGGTACTGGCCGGTCGCGCGGTTGCCGACCAGAAGGGGCTGCGCGATCCGCACATCATGCGCGGGCCGGACGGCGCGTTCTATCTGTCGATGACCGACCTGCACATCTATGGCCAGCGTGAGGGGCTGCGTACGACCCAGTGGGAGCGGCCCGAGAACGAGTTCGGTTGGGGCAACAACCGCAACCTGTTGCTGATGAAGAGCAACGACCTGCTCCACTGGACGCTGGCGAAGGTCGATATGGCCAACCTGTTCCCGACCTATGC
The DNA here is from genome assembly GCF_001426195.1 of Sphingomonas sp. Leaf339. Lineage (GTDB taxonomy): Bacteria > Pseudomonadota > Alphaproteobacteria > Sphingomonadales > Sphingomonadaceae > Sphingomonas. The sequence continues at coordinate 102,769 of NZ_LMRS01000060.1, forward strand.
GAAGGCCGGCAATGCCTGGGCACCGGAGACGATCTGGGACCCGGCAAAGAAACGCATGATGGTCTATTTCACGACGCGGATCGGCAACGGGCCGAACTTCATGGTCTATTCCTATGCGAACCCTGCCTTCACCACGCTGACGACCGAGCCGAAGAAGATCCTGGAATATCCCCGGCCCGAGGTGAACGTGATCGACGCCGATATCACGAAGGTCGGCGACAAATACCACATGTTCTACGTCGCGCATGAAAAGCCCGGCAGCATCCGCCAGGCGGTGTCGAGCCGGATCGATGGCGGGTACGTCTACGATCCGCGCAAGGTCGATCCCGAGAATGTTGCGGCCGAGGCACCCACGCTTTGGCGCCGCCACGGCACGAACACCTACGTGCTGATGTACGACGTGTTCGGCGCGAAGCCGAACAATATGGGCTTTGCCGAGACGACCGATTTCCAGACGTTCCGCAACATCGGCCGTTTCAATGATGCCGGTTCGCGGATGAAGACGACCAATTTCACCGGCCCCAAGCACGGCGCGGTGATGGCGATCACCCCGGACGAGGCCGACCGCCTGCGTGGGTATTTCGCGCGATGAGGGCGGGTCTCCGGTCGCTGATCGCGGTGGGCGTCGCCGCCATGGCCACGTCGGCCATCGCCCAGACATCGACCCAGGTCCAGGCGGCCCCGACCACGCTGCTGGTCCATGCCGACCACCCCGGCCCGCGCATCGCACCGGAGATTTACGGCCAGTTCGTTGAGCATCTCGGCCGCGGCGTGTACGAGGGCATCTGGGTCGGCGAGGATTCCACCATCCCCAACACGCGCGGCATTCGGCGCGATGTGGTGGCGGCGCTGAAACAGGTGAAGGTGCCGGTCATCCGCTGGCCGGGCGGGTGCTTCGCGGACTCCTATCACTGGCGCAACGGCATCGGTCCCGCCGGCAAGCGCGCGCAGGAGATCAACGCGTCATGGGGCGGCAAGCCCGATACCAACGCGTTTGGCACCCACGAATTCATGGATTTCCTCGGCCAGATCGGCGCCTCGCCGTTCGTCTCGGTCAATGTTGGGTCGGGCAGCGTGCAGGAGGCGGACGACTGGATGCGGTACATGACTGCACCCGCCGACAGCGATCCCGGCCGCGCCCGCGCCGCCAACGGCCATGCCGCCCCCTGGGCGGTACCGTTCGTCGGCGTCGGTAACGAGACATGGGGCTGTGGCGGCAACATGATGGCCGACACCTATGCCGCGTCGTTCCGCCATTACGCCGCGTTCCTGCGCAGCTATTCCGGCCCGCGCGCCAATCTGGTCGCGGTGGGCGCCGATACCGACGACTACGCCTGGACCGAGACGATGATGGCCAAGGCGATGAAGTGGCGGCCCGATCCGTCGCCGCTGGCGCTCACGTCGGACACGCCGCTGATGTGGGGCCTGTCGCTCCACTTCTACACCTTTGCGGGCAACGACTGGTACGACAA
>NZ_LMRS01000061.1 GCF_001426195.1 Sphingomonas sp. Leaf339
GGTCGCATCACAGGCCGGACAGATGGCAGCATCCGACTAAGTGTCAGACCCTCAATAAACCGCTTGCAACCGAAGGGGCGTCCACAGATGGAAAGCGGAACGTCCGCCTCTGGGCGCCCTACTCGGTAAGCAGTTGTTCGTTCATGAGGCGGGGCAGGGAAGCATCGACTATGGCGCATCAGGCCAGCGGATGCCAAACACCCCTAGCGCCAAAAGTAGGTGTTAGTACCTCAAACGACAGGCAGGATAAGCATGCATACAATGCGGAGGGGCACCAACGCTGGTGGCATGCGGCGGTACAATGAGCGACTGATCCTGTCCGCTGTGCGCCGGATGAACGGCGCTTCGAAGGCGGAGCTTGCTCGCATGACAGCGTTATCGCCTCAAGCCGTAGTTCGAATCGTCGACGAACTGGATGAAGAAGGCCTGCTGTATCAGGCCGGCAGGCGAACTGGCGGGATGGGACAGCCTGCGACGATCTACCGCATCAACGGCAAGCGCGGCTACACTGTAGGTGTCGAGGTTGGACGTGGCGATACCACCATAGTGCTCCTAGATTTCGACGGCGAGCGCAAGGCGATCAGCCGTCATGCTGGCAGCTTTCCCTCGATCGAAACCGTTCTAGGACACGTCAGCACGTTCATCGACGAGCACCTCGCGACAACGGACTTGCTAATTAGCGAAGGCTTTATGGGCATCGGCATCGCCATGCCATGGTTCCTCGGCGAATGGCGTGATGAGCTCGGTATATCGGTGGATCAAGCAGACGAGTGGCGTCGGGCCGACGTAGCCGATCGACTGCAGGCCGGGCTAAGTTGGCCCATCTTTTTCGAGAACGATGGTAATGCTGCCGCGCTGGCGCAGTTGCTGTGCGGCGCAGGCGTCGATCTCCAAGACTTTCTGGCCATCAATATCGGTACATTCATCGGTGGCGGGATAGTCCTGGGGGGGCGTGTCCATCAAGGTCGGCACGGAAACGCTGGGGCACTTGCATCGATGCCCGTATGTGCCGCTGGCCAATCTGACTATCTCATCCACCACGCCTCCCTGTACGCCCTAGATCAGAATATCGTCGCTGAGGAGCGTGCCGCCTGGACGCAGCGATGTGTGGATGCACTCGCCTTTGCCGTAACGAGCGCCAACAGCCTGCTGGACCTCGAAGCCGTCATCATTGACGGTGCACTTGTCCCAGAGGGACTGAACATGATCGCAGACGGTCTGCGATCGCACTTTTCCACCAACGCGCCCCCCGACTTCTTCACGCCGGAGATCCGCACGGGGCAACTGGGCAAAGTCGCTGCAGCTGTAGGAGCAGGGCTGCTCCCCCTGCATGCCAGCTTCACCCCTGACTTGGCGAGCCTCTTCAAGAAGGAATGATCCTGTTCGAACGTCGGTCGCGTCCGAAGGCTGTGCCGAGCGGCTGAATAACTGTGCTTGACAGACTAAGTCACATTAGTAGATTTAGTAGCTGACCGCGAAGGCGTGGCAGCAATCAGGAAGAGGTATCGGTGTTCACCGTTTTCAGTCTGTCACGTTCGTCGATCTGCGTTGCGACCGTTGCACATGGTTGAGCCGTTGCTTCTCGGTGCCATTGAGGCGGGCGGCACGAAGTTCCTCTGCGCCGTTTCTGATCGTGACGGCACGCCTCTGATGCAGACCCGCATCCCGACCACGACACCCGAAGCAACGCTGGGTGAGGCAAGCGCTTTTTTTGCCGATGCGGTTGAGCAGTATGGCGATCTCGACGCCTTTTCCATCGGCAGCTTCGGGCCCCTTTCGCTGAATTCGATCGCCAACGATTACGGCTGCATCACGTCGACGCCAAAGCATGGCTGGCAGGATATCGGCCTGCTCGCGCACTTCCGCCAGACGATCGACGCACCGATGGCGCTCGACACCGATGTGAACTGCGCCGCAGTCGGCGAGCGGCTGTTCGGCAGCGGCCAAGGTCTCGATACGTTCTGCTACGTGACCGTCGGCACCGGCATCGGCGTTGGCCTGCTGATCAACGGCGCTCCGCACGGTGGTGCGAACCACCCGGAGGCAGGTCACATCAAGCTCCCCCGCGCACCAGGTGACGATCAGTTCGCTGGTATCTGCCCCTACCATGGCGACTGCCTTGAGGGATTGGCTTGCGGACCTGCCATGCACGCTCGATGGGGTGTTCCGGCAGAGTCGCTGGCGAGCAGTCATGAGGCCTGGGATATCGAAGCCGATTATCTCGCCGGCCTTTGTGCGACGCTTACCTATACCGTGCGCCCTGACCGCATCATCATCGGTGGGGGCGTCATGCAGCCGCCGATGTATGACCGAGTCCGCCGTGTGCTTGCTCAGAAGCTCGCGGGATACGACGCAAGTATGCGCTCGATCGATATGACCGACTATGTGGTCGCTCCGACCGCAGGCTCGTCCGCGGGTCTGACCGGGGCGCTGGCGCTCGCGTATCGAACGGCCACACGTCAGTGGCCGATGCACTGGGCAATGAGCGAGCCCACCTCCATCAGAGCGGAAGCAATCAATGCATAGTGTCGTAGGTTCTAGCCACGCGGGCGCAGTCGACGATGCGCGAGCGACACCGGCGATCATCATGAGCGCTGCAGGGGCTGCTCTTGGCGGTCTACTGTTCGGGTTCGATACCGCCGTGATCTCCGGGGCGACCAATGCCCTCCAGACACAATTTGCCTTAACGGAGGCCTCGCTCGGGTTCACAGTGGCTTCCGCCCTGATCGGAACCGTCCTGGGTTCGCTGGTCGCAGGCGTCCCGGCCGACCGCTATGGTCGCAAGGCTATCATGCTGTCGGTGGCGATCGCTTACGTGCTCTCGTCGCTCGGAACCGGGCTTGCGCACGACTGGTATGTGCTGATCGCCTTTCGCTTCCTGGGCGGCGTGGCGATCGGAGCCGCATCTGTCGTGACACCGATCTACATCGCGGAAGTTTCGCCCGCTCGCTTCCGAGGACGTCTGGTGGCGATGAACCAGCTCAACATCGTGCTGGGCATCCTAATGGCTTTCCTCTCTAATTACATTATAGCGCAGGCGCTGCCACCCGAGACGGCCTGGCGTTGGATGTTCGGCATCGTCGCAGTGCCATCAGTTATCTTTCTCGTGGTGACGCTGGTTCTGCCGGAAAGCCCAAGATGGCTGGCCGTTCGCGGCCACCGCGAACGTGCTGTTGCTGCCATGACCCGCTTGGGATTTGCTGATCCTCATGCCGAGCTGTTGCGCATCGAGGCCGCGGATACGCGCGAGGCAGCCAAGGGCGCTCCGCGCCTGTTCCAAGCGGCCCATAGCATTCCCGTTGCGTGTGCCATCGCAATCGCGATGTTCAATCAGCTCTCGGGCATCAATGCGCTTCTATACTACGCGCCGCGCATTTTCGAGTTGGCGGGTGCCGGTGCTGACAGCGCCTTGCTGCAGTCGGTTGCCGTGGGCGGTACCAACCTGCTGTTCACCGCGCTCGCGCTGCTTCTGATCGACCGGTTCGGTCGAAAACCGCTGTTGTTCATTGGCTCGATCATCTGTGCCGCTGCACTTGTTCTGGTCGGCTGGCAGCTCGAGCGTGCGGCACCGGACGGCACACTGATCCTCGCGGGGCTTGTGGCATTCATCGCCGCCTTCGCGGTCAGCCAGGGTGCGGTGATCTGGGTGTTCATCTCCGAAGTCTTTCCAAGCTCCGTGCGAGGCAAGGGTCAGGCGTTGGGCTCGACCACGCACTGGGTGATGGCCGCGATCATCACATGGCTGTTCCCGGTGGTAGCCGGCGCGGTTGGCGGGTGGGTGTTCGCCTTCTTCGGTGGAATGATGCTGCTCCAATTCATTTGGGCCTGGAAGGTGATGCCGGAGACGAATGGCGTCGCACTGGAAGACATGGATCTGCGTGGAGCGACAGCATGAAGAAGATTGTGGGATTTCTCATGGCCGGTGTGGCTCTGGCAACCTCCGCCGCGGCGCAGCACGCCGATCCACGACCGACCTACCACTTCGCACCCGCGAAGAACTGGATGAACGATCCTAACGGCCTCGTCTATTATGACGGCGAGTATCACCTGTTCTATCAGTATAATCCTCACGGCGACCGGTGGGGGCATATGAATTGGGGCCACGCGGTGAGCCGCGACCTAGTTCGCTGGCAGGAGCTGCCGATCGCTATACCCGAGACTGCCGATGTCATGGCTTTTTCCGGTAGCGCCGTCGTCGACTGGAACAACACCACTGGCTTCGGCCGGAACGGCAAGCCGCCGATGATCGCGATCTACACAGGCCATAACCCGAAGGCGAAGCTGCAATCGCAGTATCTCGCCTACAGCAACGATCACGGCCGGACCTGGACGGTCCACGGCGAAGTGCTGAGTGTTGGGTCACCTGAGTTTCGCGACCCGAAAGTCTTCTGGCACACCGCCACGAAGCGCTGGGTTATGGTAGCAGTGATGGCGCTGGAGAACCGCGCGGTCATCTTCACCTCGCCCAATCTCAGGCAGTGGACGTTCGCGAGCAGCTTCGGGCCTGCAGGGGGCCGCGGCAAGAACTGGGAATGCCCGGATCTCTTCGAGATACCCGTTGAAGGGGGCGCGGCCGGTGAAAAGCGCTGGGTGCTGGGCATCAATCTTGGTGACAACGCCGTCGGCGGTGGCTCGGGCGGGCAGTATTTCATCGGAGATTTCGACGGCACGAAGTTCACTACCGTCCAGGGCTGGCCAAGCGAGGCGCAGTGGATGGACTATGGCGCGGACTTCTACGCCGCTGTGTCCTGGAATGACCTGCCCAAGAATGACCCACGGCGTGTCTGGATCGGCTGGGCGAACGACTGGCGTTACGCCGAAGCCATTCCGACATGGCCTTCACGCGGGCTGATGACGGTGCCGCGGCAGGTCACGCTGAAGAAATATTCTGACGGGTATCGGATCGTGCAGAAGCCCGTGACCGAGGTCGCGTCGCTTCATGGCAGCCGACAGGACTTCGCTGCCACGCTGAGCGAAGCGGCTACCTCGCTCCCAGTCGAGGGCGGAGCGGCGGATCTGGAGTTTACCATCGATGCCGGATCATCCGAGCAGGTCGCCATCACGCTGACCGACGGTGAGGGCTACCAGACCGTCGTCGGCGTCAACCCGACCGTGAACGAGGTCTTCGTTGATCGCACGCGCTCGGGTCCGCACTTTCACGACGGCTTCGCCAACCGTCATGTCGCGCCAGTCGATCTGAAGTCCCGTCGCGTCAAACTTCGAATCCTGGCCGATGAGTCTATCCTTGAGGTCTTCATCAATGACGGCGAGCGAACGATCACCGACCGCTTTTTCCGTGGCGGTGGCCCGCTTCGCTGGAGTGCGTCTTCACGCGGCAAGGCGCAGCTGAAGCTCACGGCCTGGACGATGAACACGAGCGCACCTCAGGTTGCGGCGAAGTGATGCTTGCGGTGATCCAAACGAAGTTTGCCATGCCAGCGCCAGGCTAGCTGCCCCGCCTGCGGGCAAATTCCAGACAGTAACTCTAATAACCGTAATAAAAGAGGGGATTTTATGACGAGGTCTTGCCACGTCCTGTTGACGTCCGCTGCACTGCTTCCGATGATCGCAGCATCGTCCGCCTGGGCGCAATCCGACGTTTCTCCAGCCACCAACCAGACCGGGGCGGCGCAGACGCAAACATCCAACGATCCTGCGCCTGTCGATGCTCCTTTGAGTGCAGCGCAGGCCCAGGCCGATGCCGCTCCGGAAAACCAAGCCGGTGCCGAGCAGGACATCGTCGTGACCGGCTACCGCGCGGCACTTGGCTCCGCTCAGGAGCTCAAGCGCAATTCGGACTCGATCGTCGATGCGGTCGTGTCCGAGGACATCGGCAAACTGCCGGACAACAACGCGGCCGAGGCGATCTCCCGCGTGGTGGGCGTGACGGTTCTGCGCTACAATGACGAGGCAGGCGTCATTCTCGTCCGGGGCCTTCCTGACGTGGCGACGACCTTCAATGGTCGTGAGTTCTTCTCGGCCGAAGATCGCGTCCTGCACCTTCAGGACTTCCCCGCCGGTGTTGCGGCGGGGATCGAGGTATATAAGTCGGGAACGCCCAACCTCATCGAGCCGGGCCTGGCTGGCCTAGTTAATCTGCGTTCGCGTCGGCCGTTCGACGTCAAGGACACCGAGATCGCCGGTGAAATTCGTGGATCGTACAACGATCAGTCCAAGGCGTTCGACCCTTCTGGCAACCTCCTGCTGACCAAGCGATGGGACACGCCGATCGGCGAGATCGGCGCGCTGGTGAACCTCAGCTACGTCCGGACGACCTATCGGAATGCGGATCGCTACGCCGATTCCGCCGTGATCACGCCGCGCGGCTTCGGCGTCGACGATCCCGCAGATGATCTGACTGTGACCACGCCCGGCGTCGGAAACTTCAACTTTCCGGCAAATGCCGGCAACTTCTATGAGAAGGGCGTTCGCCATCGGCCGGCCGTCAACGGCACAATCCAGTGGCGCCCATCGTCCAATCTTGAGGTCTATGCGGAAGGGCTCTGGCAGGCCTATCGCGGCAATGTCCTGCGCGACTCCTTTAACGTCAACTTCGAGCGCCGTGACGCCAACGGCGTAGCACCCACGCTCAGCAACGTCGTCCTCGTGCCGGGCGAGGCAGGCAAGGCGGCGAGCTTCACCAAGACTGGTGGCTTCGTTCCCGAGTTCTCCCGCGTCGCGCAGGATGATCGTACCGATACCTACCAGGGCGCTCTGGGCTTCAAGTGGACGACTGGCCGAGCGACGCTGTCGGGCGACTTCGCGTACACCAACAGCCGCTACAAGGCCCTGGAGATCGCGGTTGACTCCCAGCTCGCCAGCGCCCCGACGATCAACATCGATTGGGACGCGCGCGGATCGGCGGTATTCGACCTGGGCGGCTATGCCATCACTAACCCTGACACGGCACGCTGGCGCGGCTTCAACCAGCGAGAGTTCGTCGCGAAGGGCGATGGCATTCAGGGGCGCCTGGATCTGGACCTTGAGACCGACTGGGGGTTCCTGCCGCATCTGCAGTTTGGCGTCCGCGCTAGCGACCGCAATGCGTCCTCCCAGAACAACTCACGGTACGCATACACAGCTGGGCTCAACATTCCTCTCGGTAGCCTTCCGACCGGCACGCTTGAGGTGATCACGGACGGGTTCCGCAACGATCCTCAACGCTTCCAAAACTGGTTGGCGCCCAATCGGGACGCGATTATCGCGAATAGCGAGGCGCTGCGGCAGCTTGCCTATCAGTCTGTCCAGCGAGCAACCGTACTGTTCCCGAACGATGGCGGCATCCGCGAAGCTGTGACGAAGTACGCGACAGCGGAAATTCCGGTAGATCCGCTAGGTGGCTTTACCGCGAGCGAGGCAAGCTATGCCTTCTATGGTCAGGGCAAGTTCGCGTTCGACCTAGGCGGTGTCGAGGTCGACGGCACCGCCGGCGCCCGCATCGTGAACACCGACGGTGACTATCGCGGTTTTAGTCGGGTGCAGGCCAGTAACGGCAGCGTCGGCATTGTACCCACGACGACGAAGCAGAACTACGTCGACGTTCTCCCGTCCGCGATCGCGCGCATCCGCTTCTCTCGCGAGTGGCAGGTGCGCCTCGGCTACACGCAGACACGGACCCGGCCAGGTTTCGGTCAGCTCAACCCGTCGCTCAACATCACGGCCAACAGTCCGGGTCCCGATGGCTCCCCTCCACAGTTCGACGCGACGGGCTCAGGCGGAAACCCCAACCTGCGCCCGCTCACCTCGAAGAACTATGATGCCACGCTGGAATGGTACTTTTCAAAAAACGGCTCGGCTTCCGTGGCGGCGTTCTATCGTGACCTCAATGGTTTCATCGGCAACTATACGCAGGTCGTGAACGATCCGATCTACGGCCGCGTTCAGCTGAACCGTCCGGAGAACGCTGGCGACGGCCGCATCAAGGGCTTGGAAGCATCAGCGCAGACCTTCTTTGACTTCCTACCCGGTCTTCTCTCAGGTTTCGGCGTGCAGGCCAACGGGACCTACCTTGATGGCACCAATCAGCTGCCGCTCGCCCTTGGAGAGGGCGGCCGACAGGTGAAGATCACCGGCCTGTCGAAATGGGCGTATAATCTTACGGGCTTCTACGAGAAGGGTAAGATTTCCACGCGCCTCTCGTACAACTGGCGATCGGGGTACACGACGAGCTATAACCGGACCATCAACGAAGAACAGTATGCCGGCGAGCTGGTCCGTCCGGTAGCACGGCTTGACCTTTCCTTCAGCTACGAGCCCTTCAGCAATGTTTCTCTTGTTGCGAACGTGAGCAATATCTTGGGCCAGCCGTTCAAGAACTACCGCTACTATAATGAAACTCAGTACTTTGGCCGCGATCTGCGCGTCGAAGGTCGGTACTTCAGCTTAGGCCTCCGTTTCAAGATGTAGGTGGAAGGCCCCGTGCGATAGGACATCTTCTCATGGGGCTCACCCGTTGCTGGCGACGTGCCAAAAAGGACCGTGGCGAGCCCGCAGGAACGGACAATCCGACGTCCACTCGGATCGGCGCTCACCGTCCACAAGCCACCGTTGCTCATCGTATCACCGGGCAATAAGCGCCCGAAACTGGAGCCGGATCAATGACGAGCGCGACATCGTACACGCGACGCATGACACTCGGGATGGTGGCAGCCCTCCCAGTGTTAGGTGTCTCCGGCCGCACGTTCGCTCGAGGCGGCATCAGCGGTTCGCTGTCGGAGCACGCGCTTTCCCATCCGCTTCCGGCGCCAATCGCCGAGGTCGACGCAGGGAGTGCCCGCCCCCGCTTCCACATTGCAGCACCGGCAGGAGGTTGGATCAACGATCCGCAGCGCCCGCTGAAAGTGGGCGACACTTGGAACCTCTGGGCGCTTTACAATCCTACCTATCCCAAAGGCGGTACGAACTGGCGGCGCTGGACGTCAAAGGATCTCGTCACCTGGCAGGATCAGGGCATTGCCATACCCCGCAACACGACTCCGGACGGCGATGTCTGGAGTGGTAGTACTGTTATCGACGCCGACGACACGGCAGGATTTGGTGCCGGCTCCTTCATCACGCTGGTCACGATGCCAGTGCCGGGATCAGGCCAATCCTGTGCGTTGTGGTATTCACGTGATGGAGGAGCCAGCTTCACCTTCCATGAGATAGTCCTCCCAAACCCGGGAAGCAGAGACTTCAGGGATCCCACGGTCTTCTGGCACGTACCGACCCGGCGTTGGGTGATGACCCTGTCGCAGGAGGGCAAGATCGGCATCTATACGTCGGCCGATCTAAAGCAGTGGACATATACCAGCGGGTTCGCCTCCGAGCTGGTCGGTCGGATCATGGAATGCTCGCACCTGTTCAAGCTGCATCTTTTCGACGCGGACGGGCGCACCTCAGTCGACAAGTGGATCCTGCTGGTAGGCGGCAACGGGACCAAGCGCGGCTTTACGGTCGGCACCTATTACTGGGTTGGGGATTTCGACGGAGCCAAGTTCACCGCCGACGTTTCCGAGGGGCGGTGGCTCGATGGCGGTGCTGACTTCTACGCAGCTGTCGTCTGGACCGATCCCGAGGCGGAAGATCCATTGGCATCGGCTTACTCGATAGCTTGGATGAGCAACTGGGACTACGTGAACGAGATCCCTGTTCGTCGCGGCTATCAAGGCCAGCTCAGCGTCGTTCGGCGGCTGCGTCTTGAGCTCGTCCGCGGCGTGCCACGCCTGTGCAGCACGCCACTACCGGAGCAGAACCGGGTCTTCGACCAGACCTTGAGCGGGCAGGACCAGATAATCGGTGACGGGCGGGATTACGCCTGGCCACCAGGGGCGCAAGCGAGCTCCTGTCGCATAGATCTGAAGCTAACCCGCGTTGGCGCGGCGTGGCCGAGTCGGGTTTTCCTGTCAGTGAGAAAGGGCGACGGGATGTACACCCGGATCTCTTTTGACCTGCCAAATAATAGTGTGTCCCTCGAGCGCGATAACAGCGGACCAGATGCTCCGAATGTAGGTGCATGGCGCGAGCAGCGCAGCGTTACCTTAGACTTCTCCAACGGGGTAGCAACGGCAAGCCTGTTCATCGACTCCGGGTCGCTGGAGTTGTTCCTCGGCGGGGGAGAGGCAACCATGTCGGAGCTAATTACCGCACCTTTGACAGCCACCAAGCTGCAGCTCACCGCAGTTGAAGGAAGTGTCAACGTTTCAGGCATCGCGATCAAACGGCTGGCGTAAATCTGGTGGAAACCGGCCTGTTTGATTTCGGACGCTAAAATGGCGTAAGCAGACGTTTGTTCATGAAGCTCGCAGTGCCAGCTGAGCGCCCCAAACCTGGCCAATGATTGCGGATTTCACGAAGCCGGAAAGCTGCGGTCAGTTCCTTTGGGCGCCGTCGCTTGAGTGCGGCAGCTACGTGCGGTCTTGAAAATGAGCCTGCATGTCTATGAGGGGCCTCCCCACGACCACAAGGTGAGGAGGCGACCCTAGGTCAGCCCAGAATTGCATGAATACAACGATCAAGCCCCCCGCCGGTCCCAAGGATGCTGGTGTCTCCCCCATCGTGATCTTGAACGAATGTCCGGTCGCACCCTCAAGGCTCGCAACGCCCGCCATGTCACCGACAAATTCTCCCACGTCATCGGACCGGTTGAGAATGAGGTCGGTGAGGAACGGCCGAAACGCATCCGGCCCAAGCTCGGCCGCGACGAACGCATGTGCTGTTTTGGCAAGAACGCGCAAATAGTGAAGTCGATTAACCTCGGGCAATTTGAACCCGACCTGGTCGACGCCAAACTCCGCCGCAGCTGCCTTCAAGATCGGATCGGCTCGGCTGGCCTCGACGTAGCGCCACGGTCGGCCCTCGGCATCGGCAAGCTCGATCCGTTCGCCGAGAATGCGAGGTGGTGGCGACTGCCATAAATTCAGGATCAACGGTCCATTATCGATGGGGATTTCCCGATCGCCGAGGTCGCGAACGACCCGCCCGGCATCATCGTGCTCCACGAGCGGTAGAATGATGAATTTTGCGCGGTCGCGCTTATTCCGGGTCGGCGCTTCCACCATCGCCCGAAACACCCCGAGCTGCTTCTTCAAGACTTCCTGTTCGTAACGCTGAATGACCTTCTGGCATTCGTCGCAACATGCGCCTTCGAGGATCGTGGCATTCTTGCCGATCGCGTAAGGGATGACGTGCTCTTCGTTCAGCGCCTCGCCAGTGGCGCCGCAATAGATGCACGTCCCCGGAGACGGCAAACGACGCGCAGGGGTGTTGTCGATATCGTGTTCGCGCAAGATCATGGAGTAGCGGAAGCCTTATTCATCATAGGTGATTTTGCGCAACGCGACGGAGCGGTCTGCTCGGCGTCGTTCCATCGCGAGCTGGTTGTCTGCCGACTTGATAAAGCGAGCCGCGAACGCACGGACTGCCTCATTTTCATCGGTGGTCCATTCGGCGACCAGCGTCTTGCGCGCTTCCTGCGCTTCAACGCTGCCATACTCGCCCGTCAGAACGCCGCTTGAATTGATGACGATATCGACGATGTGGAGGAGCTCGTCGTCGGCGGGCAAACGCCCGACGATCGCGCGCAATAGTGGGTGCAGGAACTCTTCACCCTTGAACGCGCGCAGCACGGACAGGACGAACTCAATCCCCTCGCGGCTGTCTTCGATTTGAGTGAGGAGCAGCAGATAGAGCGGATGCTCGAGATTGGGGAATATCTCAGCGATGAGACGGCCACCCCGGAACTCAGCCAAGCTCGGATCGGCATCGAACCAGCGTCGCGCCCCCGCTACGATTTCAGCCGGTGCAGAAGCAAACGGCTCCCGCAGGTAGTGCAAGCCGTAGGGTAGATCTTCGTACCGAAAATCATCGCTATCCCGCTCACGAACGAACCGCTCACCAATGAGATCGATTACGGCCTGAAGGTGCTCACGCGCGACCACCGCCAAGAGCGCTTCGCCGTTCGTCCCAAGTCGCGGCAATTTGACCAGCAGTTTCAACAGCGGCCCGACTTGTTGTGTCGACAGACCTTTCAGCAACCCGAGCTGATCCCAGTTGAACAGGCCGCCCACCCAACCAAACAAGCGACGACTCGAAAGCGATTGGGCGGCCGGGAGGAAAATGTGATCGAACAACCCGTCCGGATGGTTCGCCGACTGGCGCGCGGCAGCGACCGTGACGTTGTGAAGAACCTGATCGTCCTCCGCAGCAAGAGCCTTTGCTGTAATCGTCGCGAGCAAATCAAACCGAAACGCCTCGGCAAACTGAAGATACCACGCGATTGACGAAAGATGTCTGTCCTCTGCGACCCATGCCTCGATCAACGGTACAACTGCGGCGCTATGTCCCGCGTCCGACAGCCCATGCAGCATGCCCGGAAGCCAATCGGCGAGCCGGTCGCTCAGCAGCGGCAACCAAGCGAGCAAAATCTCCGGCTGCGCCGCCGCGAGCTTCTTGATGAATTCCTGCAAGCCCAGGAACGTCGCCATGTCGTCGCTACGGGTCTCGACGAACCGTTCGAGCCGCGAGAGCCACTCGCCAGCAGTCTCCACACTCACGCTCGCGACAAGAACGTCGATCTTGGCGGAACGCTCTTTCGCCGCCGCCTGATAGTCAAACCCGGGCTTCGCCCACATGATCGGCGTTATGCTGTCGTGCCCAACGAGCGCCCGATATCGATCGAGGTCGGCGTCCCCGTCGAGCACCGCGCGACACGCGGCGATGGCATTGAGGAGGCGGCGTTGCGCTGCCACCAATGCGGGGTTGTCTGCCATTGTCGGCGGCAAGCAGTGATAGGCATGATACCGATGGTGAAGATCGACTTCGACCCGGCGCTTCGCTTCCAAACCAAGGTCGGGCAGGACCGAGGTGAAAAACCCGATCACGCGCGCAAGGTCGTCCATGATGACCTCGCCGAGCAGGTCGGAATAGCCGGCGTTGTTCGGTGTGCTGCCCGCTGCGAGCATTGCATAGCGGACCTCTCTGCGCTCGCGCCCTTCGACTAGAAGGCGGTGCAAGCGTTCGAGCTGTTGAAGCGCGTCGCGCCGCACTGCCTTAAGATCGTCGGTTACGGCAACCGACCCAGTATGCAGAGTCATCGATTCGGCCTGCCAAGTCGTACCCGTCACGGTGCTCGAAAGGGCCTCGCGCAACGTGGTGGTGACAGTCGGGGTTGCGGCAACGAGCGCGGCATCGCCAAGGTCCGCGATGCGGTCGACCAAGAGACGTTGGAGGCCCGGGCCGACCTGTTTCCAAGCACGGCGGTCATGCTGCGCGAAACGCCGGGTGAGATCGTCGATTGGCTTGCGTTCGTCCTCGGTAGTCATGGCTTGGCGCATTTTGACCAGCGCGTCGAACATCTGTTCGGGAGTGACATAGAGAAGGTAGCCGCTTTCGAGGATGCGGCTTATCTTGGCGATCACTGCCTGGCTTTTGGTCCCAGGATACTCGCGACCGAACGCCATGTTCGGGACATCGGGCATCGCGGGTGCGCGGGTGATCGCGTCCGATAGGGTGTCGATGATTTCAGGAGCGGCCGCGATATAGTCGTCGTAATTGGGCAGAACGTAGTTCGAGAACTTCTCGACGGCGTCGTCGAGGCAGTTCGATCGGCACAGGCGCGGATCGCACCCAGCGCGTCGGCGTCGAAGATCGCCTTGCCGTCGCGCAGCAGAGCGTAATCGCTTGCTATCTTGTCGAACGCGTAGCCCGCTGGTTGCAGAAATTCCTGCATAACCTTGCGAAGCCGCTTGCGCATCGCTTCGACCTTGGCGCCGCCAAAGCCGACATCGGTCATCGGCTTGTAGATGGTGTCATGCGCCATCTCTGCCCACGCGTGGTCGAGAATGGTCTGCACTTGAATCTCGCAGCGCAAGCCGGCGAACCGGCGGTACTCGGGCAGCGCGCAGCGAGCATCGCTGAGCGTCACGACCCAATTCTCCGAGATGAAGAACTCCGCGCCGTCTTCTTTGCTGTCGGGATAATGGATTTTCGAGCGTTCGTAATCGACGGCGAAGTTTTCGCGCAGGATACGGCTATGCCCAAAGCGGCTAACGTCTCCATTCGTGTAAAATATCAGCCGGCACCCGGAAACGTCCTTGGCAAAGTCGCCAATCGCCGCATCCGCCGCCGCCGCGGCTTTCGCCAGCTTGGCACGCAGCGACACGGCGGATTTGGCGCGACGCTGTATGTTTTGCAGGCGCAGGTCGTCTTGCTCGGCAATCGCGGCTTGAAGGATTGCCGCCACCGCCTCGGCAAAATCCGCGTAGAGGGCGTGTCCGCCATTTTCATATTCAGCAAGGTTCATCTGATGGTTCTAAACTCCGCCGTTCGCCCGCACTACCTCGTTCAGTCATCAAGGCCGGCCGCGGCGTTGGCTTGGCGCTGCCGCGCGACTATCTATTCATAAGATGCAACACTCGCCGATCATCGATCTCGCGGAATGGGCCGAGGATGACTTTTCAGCTCGCTGTGCCCGCGCGGGCATAACCCGCAACAAGTCGCGGCAGGATCGAACCGGCTGGGACTATTTTGTCGAGTTTCCCGCCATCGCGGTGGCAGGCATTCCCGCCGATCTGCAACCCGTCGAAATGGCGGCCAGTGTCCAAGTGAAGTCCAAGAGAAAGGGCCAGCCCTTCGTCGATCTCAAACTCAGCAATGCGCTGCGTTTCGCGAAGAATGCGGCTCCCTGCTTCCTTTAATCTGCGCCCTCGCGACATGAACGAACGGCCAAAGTTGGGAAGGCCCAAAGAGGTCACGAATGTCGACTATTGGGTCGGCATGCCGCGCCTAATGAGGGCCGGTAACGCGCAGACGGCGGACCCGTGGGTGACGTGCCATGGTGCCTCGAACCGGATTGGCGCGTTGGGCGGTGATGATGAAGATCGTGTTCGATGCACGCCAGCTTGCGCACGCCCCGGCCCGCGAAATGCACAACGGCGACTGGACCGCCTTTCAGGAAACGCCCGCGCGTGCCGAGGCGATCCTGGCGGCGATCGGTCCGGCTGAACCCGCGCGGGATTTCGGCATGGAGCCGTTGCTAGCGGTGCACGATGCCGCCTATCTCGATTTCCTGAAAATCGCCCATGCCGACTGGCGGGCCGCCGGGCGCACGGGCGATGCAATCGGCTATGCCTGGCCGATCGTCGGGCGCCGTCCAGTCAACCTGACCCGGATCGACGCGCGGCTCGGCCGTTACGGCTACGACGCGGTAACGCCAATCGCCGCCGGCACCTGGGATGCGGCCTATTGGTCGGCGCAGTCTGCGCTGACCGCGCTCGATGCGGTCGCCGAGGGCGCTTCCGGCGCCTTCGCCTTGTGCCGTCCGCCAGGCCATCACGCTGGCCGCGATTACTGCGGAGGCTATTGCTTCCTCAACAGCGCCGCCATCGTCGCAGCCGAGGCGCACCGGCGGGGACTAGGTCCGGTCGCGATCCTCGACGTCGACTATCATCACGGCAACGGTACGCAGGATATTTTCCTGGCTGATCCCTCGATCCTGTTCGTCTCGATCCACGCTGATCCGGTCGCCGATTACCCCTTCTACTGGGGACATTCCGACGAGGACGGGGAAGGGGCGGGGCGTGGTGCCACGCTCAACTTGCCGCTGCCGCGGGGAACGGACTGGGGGGCTTATCGCCTCGCACTCGATCGTGCCCTGGCGGCGATCGCGGACTTCGGCACGCGGTTCCTCGTCCTGTCCTTCGGCGCGGATACCTATGCCGGCGACCCAATCTCGCACTTCGCCCTGGAGCGCGACGACTTCGCGGCACTGGGTAGACATATCGCGGCAGCGGGCCTGCCGACCGTCACCGTCATGGAAGGCGGATACGCCGCAGCCGAACTCGGGGACAATGTCGCCGCATTCCTAGCCGGCCTATCATCAAACGGCTGATGCGGGTCGTGTCGGTGGAGCAGAGTAAAGATTACGGAGAGGCCTGATGAACGAGATCGTCGAATACATACCACCCAAGGTCTGGGCCTGGGACAAGTCGAGCGGAGGCCGCTTTTCCAGCATCAACCGCCCGATCGCCGGTGCCACGCACGACAAGGAGCTACCGGTCGGCAAGCACCCGCTACAGCTCTATTCGCTCGCGACGCCCAACGGCGTCAAGGTGACCGTGATGCTCGAGGAGTTGCTTGCCGCCGGTCATATAGGGGCCGAATATGATGCCTGGCTGATCAGGATCATGGAGGGAGACCAGTTCGGCAGTGGCTTTGTCGATGCCAATCCCAACTCAAAGATTCCCGCCTTGGTCGATCGCAGCGGCGCGGAACCCGTGCGCGTGTTCGAATCGGGATCGATCCTTGTCTATCTCGCTGAGAAGTTCGGCGCGTTCCTTCCGACCGATCCCGCAAAGCGCGCCGAGGTCCTGTCGTGGCTATTCTGGCAGATGGGTGCCGGGCCGATGCTGGGTGGCGGCTTTGGGCATTTCTACGCCTATGCCCCCGTGAAGATCGAATATGCGATCGACCGTTTCGCGATGGAAGTGAAGCGCCAACTCGACGTCCTAGACCGGCGCTTGGGCGAGAGCGAATATGTCGGGGGCGATGCGTATTCGATCGCCGATATGGCGGTGTGGCCCTGGTACGGCGCACTCGTGACCGGCCAAGTATATGATGCCGCCGAGTTCCTGCAGGTGGACGCATATAAGAACGTGCTGCGCTGGACCGACCTGGTCGGCGCGCGGCCGGCGGTCCGGCGTGGCCGGATGGTGAACCGGATCATGGGCGATCCCGCCAGCCAGCTCCACGAACGCCATTATGCGGGTGACTTCGATACCCGGACGCAGGACAAGCTCGAAGGTGCGGCGGTGGAAAGCCGGACACGGTGAGGCCCCGAGGCCGCACAGGCTAGCGACATGAACAAGCGACTGAAGTTGGAAAGCGGAAAATAAGCTAAGAATGACCGGATGTGGGTCTGCGTCCCAGCATCAGCTGATCACAGCATTTTGAAGCACCGGTCGCGACCCGAGCCATTGTCACAGCGCCATGGCGGCTGCTGGCGCAGCGTGGAGTCGTTCGATGTCGGCACGTGGAGGCGCGCCGAACAGTCGCCTGTATTCGCGGCTGAATTGCGATGGGCTCTCATAGCCGACGGCAAAGCCTGCGGTGCTCGCCGTGGCGCCCTCCGTCAGCATCAGGCGTCTAGCCTCCTGCAACCGCAGCTGTTTTTGATACTCCAGCGGCGTCATGCGGGTAATCGCCTTGAAGTGTACGTGGAGCGAGGAGGAGCTCATGCCGGCCTCGGCTGCGACATCGTCGATGCGGATCGGCGCGTCGAAACGCCGGCGGATGGCGGCGATGGCGCGGCTGACCTGATTGAGATGGCTGCCAGCGGTTGCGACGTGACGAAGCATCGGACCATGCGGTCCGGTGAGCAGACGATAGAGGATCTCGCGCTCGATCAGCGGCGCCAGCGCGCGGATCGTGTCGGGTCGGTCGAGCAGGCCGACCAGCCGGCATGCCGCGTCGATCAGGTCGGGATCGCCGGGGTAGACGCCAAGCACCGGCAAGTCTGTTCGGACCAGCCCGCCGCCTTCGATCGCCATGAGATCGGCCAGGATCGAGGCATCGAGATCGATCTTGCAGCAGAGATAGGGTCGCTCGGGGCTCGCATCGAGCACATGACCGACCAGCGGCAAGTCGACCGAGACCAAGAGGTAATGGGCCGCATCATAGACCACGCTGTGCTCGCCGATCGACACCCGCTTAGACCCCTGGGCTATTATGCAAAGGGAGGCCTCGTAGACGGCAGCAGTGGGGGTGCTCGGTGCGTCGGCCCGGATCAGCGAAACATGCGGCATCGCCGTGCTGCAAATGCCTGTACCCACGACGTGTCGATGGATGAGGGCAGAGAGTTCGGCGATCCGGTCCATGCCGACGATCCTTCTCCAATTGCGAGCTGTGGGCAAACATCTGGCGTTAATTCTAGAGGATCGTGCAAGCCATTAGGGCAATCACTCTACCGTGCGACATGGACGATGGCCCATCTGCGTCCCGTCACCACAACGGAAGGACTGCATCATGGCAGGAAATATTGACAAGGTCGTCCTCATCACAGGCGCGTCGAGTGGGATCGGCGAGGCAACTGCGCGAGAAATGGCTGCGACCGGCACCCGGCTGTTCATCGGCGCGCGTCGCGGAGAGCGCCTGAAGGCACTGGCGGAGGAACTGGGCGAGACCGTCGCCTGGCGCGAACTCGACGTCACCTACGGCGCCGATTTCGATGCGTTCGTGGAGGCCGCTGAAGCGCGCTTCGGACGTGTCGACGTGCTGGTCAACAATGCGGGGGTGATGCCCCTCTCACCGCTCGCTGCGCTCAAGCGCGACGAGTGGAAGCGGATGGTCGACGTCAACATCCACGGCGTCCTCAACGGCATCGCCGCGGTCCTGCCGCGGTTCGTGGCTCAGCGAAGGGGGCATGTCGTCAATGTCGCCTCGGTCGCCGCACACATGGTGATGCCGACCGCCGCGGTTTATTGCGCCACCAAACATGCCGTACGCGCCATCACTGAAGGGCTGCGGCAGGAGCATGACGAGGTCCGTTCGACGTTGATCTCGCCGGGCGTGGTCGCCACCGAGCTGGGCCATGACATCACCGATCCTGAGGTTGCTGCGGCCCTGACCGGATGGCGAAAGAAGTCGCTGACGCCGGACGCGATCGCGCGAGCCGTTCGCTATGCCATCGAGCAGCCGGAGGGTGTCGACATCAATGAGGTGATCGTTCGCCCGACCGCAGCGGACATGTAAATGCTTGGGCGTGCCGGTGCCGAAGCGGGGACGCCCAAACGACGAGTTCATACACATTGACGAGCGCTGAGATCAGTTAGCCAGGAGGGGATCGAAACGACTGGGGTTCGGTCATGATCGCATAGGAGGCCATTGCGGCCGTCAACGCGCCACCAGCATCTCTTCCAGATCGGTTCAACCGACCATGAATGTGGCCGAACGCCGGACCGTAACGGCAGCTTGTCCGTTCAGCGTTCCTGATCTTGCACTGCTTGATGGATATCGCCGACCATGCCCGACCATTCCGCATCGCCCATATTGCAGCCCGTCCAGATCGGCGACCTGTCGCTGCGCAACCGCATCGTCATGGCGCCGTTGACGCGCAGCCGTTCGAACGACGACGGGATCCCGCCCGCTTTCGCCGCAGACTATTACTCACAGCGCGCTGACGCCGGGATCATCATAAGCGAAGCGACCAACGTATCTCCCCAGGCGGTCGGCTATGCATTAACACCGGGTATCTGGAACGAACAGCAAATCGAGGCGTGGCGCCCGATCGTGCAGGCTGTCCATGATCGTGGCGGCGTCATATTTCTTCAGTTGTGGCATACTGGGCGTATCTCGCATCCGGACCTACAGGGCGGAAAACCGCCGGTTGCGCCGTCGGCCATCAAGCCGGTTGGACAGGCATTCACCAAGGATGGGATGAAGGACCACGTAACGCCGCGAGCCCTGGAAACGGACGAGATCCCTGGCATCGTCGAGGATTATCGTCGCGCCGCCACCAACGCCAAGGCGGCAGGGTTCGATGGGGTCGAAGTCCATTCGGCGAACAACTATCTGCTTGAACAGTTCGTACGCGACAGCACCAACCGGCGAACCGACCCCTATGGCGGGTCAATCGAAAACCGTCTGCGCTTCCCCCTCGAGGTCGTCGACGCGGTCGTCGGCGTTTGGGGCGCAGGGCGTGTCGGCATCCGGTTGTCGCCAGCAACGACAATGCCCGGCGAGACGCCGCTCGACCGCACCGTGATGGAAACCTTCGGCATTTATGTTGATGCGCTGTCTCAGCGCGGCCTGCTCTATGTCCACGACATCGAGGGCGTGACGCAGCAGACACGTGACGCAGATGGCGTCGACTTTGCTGCGCTGCGCAAGCGCTTCAAAGGGGCTTATATCGCGAACAACCAGTACACGCTCAAGCTGGCCGAAGAGGTTCTTGAGCGTGGCGATGCCGACCTGTTCAGCATGGGGCGGCCGTTCATTGCCAACCCCGATCTCGTTGATCGCCTGCGCACAGGTGCGCCGCTTGCAGAGGCGCCAAAAGAGTATTGGTATGGCGGCGGGTCGGTCGGCTATTCCGACTGGCCGACGATGCGCGGGAATCCGGATCGCAGCTGACCCAGCCCCTCACATCAGAGCCAGCCGTAGGATCGAGCTCATACCGCAGGTTAATCGCGATGAGGCCTCCGGGTGTCGGTGAGCGAGGTTGGGGTTGTGGCCACCGTCGGCGCAGGGGCGATCGCAAGTCCAGCCGCCGCGCCGACAGTGCTGCCATTGGCGCTGCTTCTCTAAATTTTTCCTCGGGAAGCTGCCGTGCGGTTCGGCGGGGAAAGCGCCTATGACGCAGTCCCCGCTTCCGACATTAATGGGTGTCCGAAGTTGGAGCTTTGGAAGATGACAACTGAATGTCCGGGATTGGGTCATTACTGCGACCTACTCCCATCGGCTTGGGAAACTTTACCCGTCATGAATTTGGCATCTGCACCATGGTCAGTTCTAAAGTAATGGGCGGGCGCAAGCGCCCGCCTCACATCCATCACGATAGCGGCGGTTGCCCGTTCGACGCGGTAAGGCCGCCATCGACCGGCAGGTTCACGCCCGTCACAAAATGCGCATCTTCGCTCGCCAGGAACGCGATGGCCCCCGAGATGTCGGCGGGCTCGGCGCCGCGGCCTAACGGGATGCGCTCTTCGAATTTGGCGATCAGCTCAGGCTGTTCCTTCATCCCCGCAATCAGCGCGGTATAGGTCAGCGACGGGTTGACCGCGTTGACGCGTACGCCGTTCCTAGCCTCGTCCATCGCCAGCGCGCGCGTGAAGTTGCTCACCGCACCCTTGGCCGCGCAATAGAAGCTGTGGTTCCAGTCGCCGCCGAGCCCCGACACCGACGACACGTTGATGATGCAGCCCTTAGATGCCCGCAGATGTGCGATCGCCGCGCGGCTCATATGGACGACGCCGTACAGGTCCGTCTCGATCACCTTGGTGAATGCGGAGAAATCGCCCTCGTCGACCTTGCCGAGATGGTCGACGCCAGCGTCGTTGACCAGCACATCGATCCTACCGAACCGATCAACCGCAGCCTGGACGAGAGCCTCACATGCGGCGCGGTCGGACACGTCGGTCTCTTGAACCTCGACTATGCCGCTCAGTTCGCCCCCGAGCCTTTCGAGCGCAGCCTTGTCGATGTCGCCTAACACCAGCGTTGCGCCTTCCTCAGCGAAGCGGCGCGCAGCGCCCTCACCGATCCCTGAGGCGGCACCGGTGATGACGATGACCTTGTTGGAAAAGCGCGCCATTATGCGTTCTCCGCCTGAACGTCGTGCTTGCCTTCAAGCTTCATGATTGTCCTTTCATTATCGTCAGCACTGGCGTTCAGGTCAGGCTGGAATGTCCCGGATGTCGGCGGTGTTCGCGGCGGCAATGCCGTTCTCTCGGTGGCGAAAGTCGCTGAGCGCTTGGTAAACCTGCATGCGCGCGCGCATCACGCCGCCCAGCGGGCGATGGACCTCCAGGCTATGGGCCGGGCGGAACGTCATCACCTCGTCGAAGTAGCGGACGCGGTCCGGCTCATAGGCTGACTGCCGCGGCAGTCGGATCGTGGCGACGGTGCGATACGGGCTTTCGCTCGTCGGCCAATCGACGGAGGTGTCCTCGATGGGCTGCGTCTCAGTATCGGTCCACAGCTGTGCCCGAAGCTCAAACACCGCATCGTTGCCCTCGAAGTAATCGACCGCGGCATGGCGGAAGCCATCCTCATCTTGATGCGGGTCGAGCTGCCAATCGGCGAGCGCCTGTTGCTCGGATGCAACGGGAAAGGCCCCGATCTTGGCAACGTGATCGCCAAAGCGCACCGGGCACTGACTGAAATATTCCTCGACCAGTGGGTGGCTGAAGGGGTGGCCATAGAAGTCCAGCGTCGGGCTTGGACCGGCGCCAACGGCGTTCAGCACCTTGTTGATGTTGCGGGCAATAGAAGCGGCCGCACTCTTCACCCCCTCGGGCATGGGAACCGTCAGGCCGATTTTCTTGGCCTGAGAGAGGAAACTCGCAGCGGTGCCCGCTGGGAAGGTTGTTCCGCTAGCGAGGACGAAGTCCTGCGTCGGCGCGTCATGGCCGGGCAGTTTAGCGCCCTCGACGCCGAACACCTTGATCGACATGCCGCGGTGGGTCGAGACGCGATCTCCAAGCTTCTCTCCCGGCCCTTGCGCGAAGCGGACGGCGACATCGAACGTGCCCGGCTCCGCGAACAGGCCTTGGGCGAGCTCGGACGGCAACCCAGGCGCGACGATGAGCTTGCCGATCACGCACGCCGTGCTCTTGGCATGGCTCGCCCGCACCGCGTGCCCGTCGCGTTTCTCGACCGTCTGGCTTTCCTGGGTCATGCCTTGGATGATGCCGTCAATGCTCTCCTGTTCGTCGTGCTCAGGTGTTTCGATGTCGGGCGAATAGCGCAGGTAGGTCATGGGACGTCCGATCACTTGGCGGGAGCGAAGGAGAACAGCTGCGTCTTGATTGACGGCGGTGCGCCGGGCGTGAACCAGTTAGTGTCCTGGATGTGGCTGGCGGTGACGTACATCGTCCCGTCGCGTCCTTCGGAGAAGGTGTCGGGCCAGCGCAGCCGGCGGTCGGTCAGCACAGTCTCGACGGTCGCTCCGTTCAGCCGCTTGATGGCATAGTCGGTCGGTGACGTCAGGTAGAGCACACCCGTCTTGCTCATCCACAGGCCATCAGCGACGTGGGTTTGCGCGACCGTCTTCACGGCTGCCGCCCTGTCGGCCTCGCTGACATCCGACCGCAGCTTGGCGGTGTCGATCGAGTAGAGCGTCTTGCCGGTCAGCGCCTGATAGTAGAGCGTCTTGCCATCCTTGGAGATCGCGATGCCATCGGCAGCGAAGGCGGGCTGGCGACCGTCGGGGCGGACGAGTGGCTTGCCGTCGAGCGTGACCTTCACCGTCTTGTCGATCTGGGTGGAGGGATGCCCATCGAGCGCGCGGTGGCTCTTGCCGCTCTCTAGGTCGACGACGATGATCGCGCCGCGCGTGCCGCTGTCGGTGATGTAGCCTGTCTTGCCGTCGGGCGAGAAGCGGATGTCATTGAGGTAGGTGCCCTGCAATGCCACATCGCCGGGAACCGGAATCGTCTTCGTCACCGTGTTCGACGACAGATCGATGCGAACCAGCTTGGGCGCGCCCTCGAGGATCTTCTCGTTTCCGGGCGCGCCGGGATCGAGCACCCAGAGATTGCCGTGGCCATCGGGGACGATCGACTGCACGCAGACGAAATAGTCGCCGACCGGCAGCTCGTTGGCGCGGGCGTTGCGCCAGCTGTTCCACTTCGCGTCGGGATAGGGGCGTAAGGATCCGTCCTTCATCACCTCGGCGACGGAGATAGGCGCGTCGTCGGTCCAGCGGGGGAAGTTGACGAAGCGCCGGTCATCCTCGGTCACCGCCACGCCGGTCGCCTGATGATCGAACTGCGCCACCTGCGTCAGCTGTGCGCTACGTCCCTGGGCATGGGCAACACCGGCTGCGGCAGCGGCGACCAAGCCGATGGCGGCAATCCCGACGGCATAGGGGGCGGCTTTCTTCATGGACAGGTTCCTATCGGTGACATCGGTGAGCACGGCGGGATTGCCGGCGAAGAGGGTAAGGAGGTGGCGCACCGCCGCTTGCGGGTTCTCCCGCTGCGGAAAGTGGCCGACCTCGGTCATGGTGATGCGCGCGAACGGCCCGACAAATTTTGTGTGCACGTCGTTCGCAGTCGAGGGCGGGTTCACGCCGTCGGCATCGCCGTGGATGTAGAGCGTCGGCAGCGACAACGTCTTGGTCGCTTTGACCTTGCTCTCCAGCCAATCGCTTCGTGGATCGGGTTCCGCCTCGCCCCAGCGCGCGCGATAGCTGTGGAGCGTCACGTCGAACCAGTCGGGATTGTCGAACGACCGCGCGACACGGTCGAAAGTGGCCTCGTCGAACCATCCCGGCGGCGACCAGTTGACCCAGTGCAGATGCGCGAAGCCGCGGCGGTCGGCCCGTACCGCCTCCGCCCCGCGCGCGGTCGCCATGAACCAGTGATACCACTGCCGCTGGGTCTGCTCGAACGGCGGGGTCGGCATGCCGCCGAGCCGGGGCGGGGTCGACAGCATGGCCATCCGCTCCACCCGGTCAGCCCAACCAACGGCCAGGGCCTCGGCGGTGTTCGACCCCCAGTCGTGTCCGGCGACCATGAAGCGGTCGATGCCAAGCGCGTCGAGCAGCGCGATCATGTCGATCGCAAGTTTGGCGCTGTTGCCAGTCCGCGGGGCATCGTCGTTGAGGAAGCGCGTGGCGCCGAACCCACGCAACGTCGGGACAATGACGCGAAACCCTTCGGCGGCCAGAGCGGGTGCCACCTGATCCCAGGTCGTCGCGTCATCCGGCCAGCCATGAATGAGAAGTAACGGCTGTCCCCCCTCAGCGCCGTGAAGCGACACATCCATGTTGAGGTCGCCAGCGGTAATTATCGGCATTCGTCAGCCTCCCGGCGGTTCAAACTTTTGCGGACGTGTCCTCGGCTCTGCCGTTTCACCGCTGCTGTGGAAACATCGACGCAACGGATTTCAGAACGGCCAAGCACACAATTAGTCTCCGCGCCGACCTGATCAGGTTCAGCGTCAAGGGACCGAACGCCACCTTCGCCGGTCAGCCGCGACCGCCAACTGGCTCATGGTAGGGGCAGCCGTTTACGCGGGCGCGGAAGTCGGCGGAGTGGCGGTAGGTCCCGTTGCGTGCCCGATTGATGTTGCCGAGCGGCTGATGTGCGGCAAGACCGGTCCAGATCGAGAAGCGCATCTCCTCGTTGATCTTCTGAAACTTGTCCTCGGTCAGGCTGTCCTGCTTGGCCGCCCGAATGGTCGCGACGGTCTGGAAGGGCGCATCGTCCTGCTTCCACTCGACGGTCGGGTCCTCGACCGGTTGCTCCTTGAGGTCGCGACACAGTTGCACCCGCACCTCCCACTCCATCTCAAGCACCTGTGCCTCCGACCGAATCACGTCACGCAGCGCATCAGGGCGGATGCTGGCATCGATCGTGGTGCCGGTCTGATCGGTCAGATCCTCGGACACAGGGAACACAGCGAACTTGGCGATGTAGTCGCCATAGCGGAACGGTGTGACGCTGAAGTAGGCCTCGCCCAGCGGATCGGAGTTGGGTGCGCCGCCGAGCGTCTGCACCTTCGGGCTTTCAATCCCGACCGCGCTCAGCACGGTGTTCACGCCGCGAAGCACCTTCGACATCGCCTCCTTGGTGCCCTCGAGCTTGTCGGTGGTGCCTGCCAAGAGCTTGAGGTTGCCCAGGAACTGGTCAGCAGTCTTGTTCTGGAACACCGGACCGTTGACCAAGACGAAGTCCTGCGTCCGTCCGTCGGCACCAAGCAGGCGTTCGCCTTCGACGTCCATGACCTTCAGCGCCAGACCGCGCGGCAGGCTAATGGTGTCCGGCAGGATGTCGCCCGCGTTGGTCGAGAAGCGCATGACGGCCTTGTGCTCGCCCGGGGTGGCGAAAAGGCCTTGGGCCAACTCGGGAGGAAGGCCGTCATGGACGGTCAGCGTTCCCTCGAGAAAGCCGTGCGCCTTGGCGTGGACCGAGCGCACGGCATGACCGTAATCCTCCGCTGTCTTCTTGAGGATCTTGTCGAACGTCTGGTTGAGCTTTGTGATTGTCTCGGCTTCGTCAAATTTCACATCCTCGACGTCGGGAGAATAGCGGACAGGGGTCTGGGTCATGGTCGTTGGTCCTCTCCGGTAAGGAGGCGGCGACTCAACGCCGCCGCCGTCACGCTCAGCGGCGGGCTGCAGGTGCTTCGAACGCCGTCTTCAGCCTTGCGACTGCAAGATCATTCGCCTGCTTGGCGCCGTTCACGACCTTGGCCATGCCGAAGAACTCATGGGTCACGCCCGGGAAGGTTTTCTGCTCGACCTTGTCACCGCCCGCTCGCATCGCGGCCGCCAACGTCTCGCCATCCGAGCGCAGAGGATCGATCTGCGCGTTGATGATCGTCGTCGGCGGCAGCCCACGCAGGTTGGCCGCGACCAAGTTCAGGCGCGTATCCTGCGCATCGGCCTTGCTCGTCTGATAATAATAGCCGAACCACGGCAGCATCGCGGCATTCAGCGGCTTCGCGTTCGCCGAATCCCTACGCGAGGGCAGCGTCATGTTGCTATTTGCGATCGGATAGACCGAGACGATGTGGCGCGGCATCGTCAGGCCGTTGTCACGCGCGTAGATCGCGGTCGCGACCGCGAGATTGCCGCCAGCGCTCTCGCCGACCGTGGCGATCCGTGCGGCGTCGCCACCCCAGTTCGCCGCATTCTGCAGCGTCCAGCGATAGGCCGCGGCCGCATCGTCATGCTGCGCCGGAAACTTGAATTCGGGCGCGTGGCGGTACTCGACGGAGACGACGATCGCGTTGAGCGCCTTGGCCATGGCCCGCGGGGCGGCGTCGTAGGTGTCGACGTCGGCGATGACCCAGCCGCCGCCATGGTAGTAGACAATGACCGGCATCGGCTTACCACCGGCGGGCGCGTTCGCCGGCTTGTAGATTCGCGCAAACTGCTTGGGGTCGCTGCCGTACGGCAGGTCCTGTGTCGTGACCGCAGGATCAGGCGCGGTCGACATGCCCTTCTTCTGCATCGCTGCCTTGGCGCCGTCTGCGGCCGAGGGCTGCATGCGAGCTTCCGCAGGCGTGAGCGTCTCGATCGGCTTTCCGCCGAGCGACGCGAGGGCGTCGAGGACCGACTGCATGTCGGGCGCGGCTTTCGGGGGCTGCACGGATGTCGCGGGAGGCGGTGGCGGAGCAGGTGCCGTGATCGAGCGGGCTGACTGGGCCAAAGCTGGAACGCCTGCGATCGCGGTCGACGCGGCGATTAGCATTGAAATGGTTCTGCGCAAAAATCCCTCCTGTAACTATCCGTTGCCCAACCATTGGATGACCTTCAGCGTTTCGGTACGAAAGTAGACGCAAGCGTTTGAGCAACGAGGTTCGGGAGTATGAGCGGCGGCATGGATGATGAGGCTTTGACGGCGGATGGGGCGCGCAGGTCAAATGGGCTGCCGTGTGAGGCGAATGCGCTGCTACGTCTTTTGAACGACGCTGACCGCGCCGCCCTTGCGCCGCATCTCGAACTGGTGCCGTTCCGCAACGGCGACATGATCGCGCGCGCCGGTGATGCGGCAGACAGCATCTGCTTCCCGTTGACCGGAATCGCTGCGATACTCGACTCGCTCGAGGGCGATCGCCGCTACGCGGTCGCGCTGGTCGGGAGTGAGGGGTTCATCGGGTGGCAGTTGCTGCTCGGCAACGAGCGCTGGTCGCATGACGTGGTGATGAGGGCTGAACACGGCATGGCGATGAGGCTGTCGGCTGCGGCGTTAGACGAGATACTGGCCGACCGTCCGACGATCCGAACCGTTCTGCTCCGTTTCGTCGACGTGGTCATGACCCAGATGTCCAGGACGATCGTCTCGTCGCTCGCGCATTCGATCGAGCGGCGGATGGCGCGCTGGATCCTGCTCTACCACGATCGTGTGCGGGAGGACGACATCTGCATGACGCACGAGGAGTTCAGGCTCATGCTCGGCGTCCGTCGCAGCAGCGTGACCGATGCTCTTCATAAGCTCGAAGAGGATGAGGCTGTCCGCTCCGTACGCGGGCGCGTGATCGTGCGTGATAGGGAGCGGCTGCTGCTGCTCGCTGGCGACACCTACGGGTTCGCCGAGGCGGAGTATCGACGCCTACTCGGCCTCTGATCCCATCGGATCGACATACTACCGCACCCGGGTGACTCCAGTCGTTGGCTAGACAGCCCCTATCTTCGCCGACTTGCCTTCACAACTAAGCTTGGACGATTAATCAAGATCGAGATGTACGAATGGCCGCAGTTGGCGCGCGGTAAAAACGTCGCGAATGACCGGAAATGGGTCAATTCCGCCGGAGCAGCATAACGATCGCCTACGACCATGGGATGATCGCGTAAAGAACGTGCCGGCCTAGAAGGCGAGACACGTTCTGATTGCGCGATACCGACAAAATTGGGCTGATTAGTCCTTGGCGCTGCCTGGTTCGGCCATCTTGCGATGCTGTTCGGCGAGCACCGAACCGGGAATAACGTTGGCCAGCACGCCCTGGACCTTTGTCATGAACCCGGAGAAAACCGAGGCCTTGCCGCTCATGAGCGCATTCCAGCCGTCCTTGGCGACGTCCGCCGGGTCGCGCTTGTTCGGATCGGTGCCGACCGACGTGTCGTTCATGTCTGCGCGATCGAAGAATTCGGTGTCGACCGGCCCCGGCATCAACGTCGTCAACGTGACACCGTCGGCGTCCTTGATTTCGTTGCGAAGCGCCTCGGTAAAGCTGTCGATAAACGCCTTCGAGCCGTTGTAGACCGCCTGGAATGCACCGGGGATATAACCGGCGACCGACCCGGTCACGAGCACCTTGCCGTCGTTACGTGCGACCATCGCCGGCATAACCTTCTGAAGAAGGTACAGTGTGCCCGTGATGTTGGTGTCGATCACGTTGCGCCAGTCGTCGACTGCCTGATCGAGAAAGCCATGGCCGAGACCGTGGCCGGCATTGGCGCACAGCACGTCCACTTTCCGCCCGCTGGTCGCGGCAAGCAGCGCATCGACGCCCTCGATCGTCGACAGGTCCGCC
Organism: Sphingomonas sp. Leaf339; assembly: GCF_001426195.1. GTDB lineage: Bacteria > Pseudomonadota > Alphaproteobacteria > Sphingomonadales > Sphingomonadaceae > Sphingomonas. The sequence goes on from NZ_LMRS01000061.1 coordinate 28,681, forward strand.
TCGACCGCGGCGACGTCGGTGCCGAACTGCTTGAAGTCAGCGGCGGCAGCCTGGATCAGCGGTTCGTTGGCAACGACGAGAATATCGTAGCCGTCCTTCGCGGCCAGCGTGGAAAGTTCGAAGCCGATGCCCGTCGAGGCACCGGTGATGATTGCGAATTTATTGGCCATTGTTTCAGATCCTCTCAATTAAAGCCGGGCTTGAGCACGACCTTCGTCACTTCGTTCTGGTTGTTCTTGAACATGTCGTAGCCCTTGGGGGCGTCCTCCAGGTCCATGCGGTGCGAGATCAGGAAAGTCGTATCGATTTTGCCCTCCATGATCGCGTTGAGCAGCGCGGGCATGTAATGCTGGACGTGCGTCTGGCCGGTCTTGAGCGTCAGCCCCTTTTCCATCAGCGCACCGAGGGGGAACTTGTCGATGAACCCGCCATAGACCGCCGGCATCGATACGCGCCCGCCCTTGCGACAAGCGATGATCGCCTGTCGGATCGAATGCGCGCGGTCGGTGCCCAGGAAGGTCGACGCCTTGATCTGGTCGAGCACGTTGTCGACGAAGAAGCCGTGTGCCTCCAGCCCGACGCTGTCGATCACCGCATCGGGACCGATCCCGCCGGTCATCACCATCAACGCCTCGTAGACCGCGCTCTCCTCGTAATTGATCGTCTCCGCGCCGAATTTCTTCGCCAGTTCGAGACGGTGCGGGAAATGGTCTATCGCGATGACCCGTTCGGCACCCATCAGGAACGCCGATTGCACCGCGAACAGCCCAACCGGGCCGCAACCCCAAACCGCGACCGTGTCGCCAGGCTCGATCTGCGCGTTCTCCGCCGCCATCCAACCGGTAGGCAGGATATCCGAGAGGAACAGCACCTTCTCGTCGTCGACGCCGTCGGGAATGACGATCGGCCCGACGTCGCTGAACGGCACACGGACATATTCGGCCTGGCCGCCCGCATAACCGCCGGTCATGTGGCTATAGCCGAACAAGCCCGACATGGGCTGGCCGTAGAGCTCCTGCGCGATATCTTGGTTGTCGGCGGGCAAGCCGTTGTCGCACGCCGAATATTGATGCTTGCCGCAATGATAGCAGCTGCCGCACGCGATCGTGAACGGCACGACGACCTTCTGGCCCTTTTGCAACGTCGACTTGGCACCGACCTCGACTACTTCGCCCATGAATTCATGGCCGAGGATGTCGCCCGCCTGCATCGTCGGGATGTAGCCGTCGTATAGATGCAGGTCGGAGCCGCAGATTGCGGTCGCTGTGACCTTGATGATGCAGTCGCGCGGATTGACGATTTCGGGATCGTCGACGGTATCGACGCGAACGTCGTGCTTACCATGCCATGCCAAAGCGCGCATCAAGCCATCTCCTCTTCGCGTTGCTTGCGGTTCATCGCAGCAGTCGCGATCTCGCCGGTTTCCATCAGCTGCTTGAAGCGACGTAAGTCGCGACGTGCCTGGATCGCAGGTTCGCGCTGGAACATCTTGGCGATCAGCTTGCCGACCATGCCGGCAGGCGGATCGTAGGCGATCGTCGCCGTAACGACGGTACCACGCGCGCCGGCGTCCCGGAACTCCACGCGGCCGCTGTTGACGACATCGGCGCCGGGTTCGGATCTCCATGCGATCACGCGATCCGCCTCTTCGTCGGTGATGACGGCATCCCATTCCACGGTCTTTCCCGCCGGGGCGCTCACCACCCAATGCGACCGCGTGGCGTCGATCACATCGATCCTGACGACATTCTCCATGAACGTCGGCAGGTTCGTGAAGTCACGAAAATACGAGAAAACCTCGGCAAGGGGCCTGTTAATGGTGACCGCACGCCCAACGATTGAATCGCCCTCGCGCTCGGGGATATCACTCGCGGCAAGCGGATCGCCGTGTTTCCATGTGCTTGGCGGTGCATCGTCGCCATGTGTCTTGGTATCATCGGTCATGTGGGATCTCCTGCCGGTTACGTACGGCGCCAAAGCCTCGGTCGTAACGCAGGCCGGCGCGCATGTGCCGTCGCCGTCCGTTGCGCGTCGGTTACATCGTGGAAAGTTCGCTGATGTGTGTCTCCACGACCGGCGCGATCGAGGCTGCGGTCGTTTTGAGCGGCGTCACCGTTCCGGATTGCGCATAGGCTTGGTGCAGCACCAGCGCGCGCTGATGCGCCGCCTTCTGTTGTTCGACGTACAACCTGTCACGCGCCGTCCCGGTGGTCATGCGCAGGGCCGCGACGTTCTTGGCACCCATCACGTCGAGCTTAGGCGGCGCAGGGTGCAGGCCAGCGCGTATCGCTGCCGCCTTTACATCAGCAGTCGATTTGGTGTGGTCAGCGACCATCATAGTGGCAAATGACCGCAGCTTTGTGTTCTTTGTCGATGTGAGCAGCAGACGGCTGGACTGGATTTCATACTGATCGCCGGCACCCGCCTTCATCACATAGGTCGGCGCGGGCATCGGGGCCTGCGCAACTGCTGCGACGGCGGGTAGAGCGATCATGACTGCGAACGAAAGACGCTTGATCATGACATTCTCCTGAGAACGCTGCGGCGTGTACTGCCCACAGCTAAAAGTCGAACCGGCCCGAGTTGGCAATGTTCCAGCCTTCGTGATCATCTCAATCTGGATCAATTCGTTTGGTGACTCTGTCAGGCTTAATGCACGGAATTGTAATAAAGCCAGGTAGGCAGGGCAGCTGCCCGGTCCGCGAAAGCCAGCCAGCCCGTTTCGGTACTTCAACTCGTCGCCTGAGGTGATCCGGCCGGTGGTTCTGATAGACGTCCGCTTTCCCCGGCCCCTACGGAATGTAGAGGACCTCTTGTTCAAGCGGGGGATCGATATCTGCCGTGAGACGGTGCGGACGTGGTGGAACAGATTCGGGCCGATGTTCGCCGGCGAGGTGCGCCGCAAACGGGTGAGTCGGATGCGTGGCTTCCGCCACTGGCGCTGGCATTGGACGAAATATACGTGAAGCTGAGCGGCGAGATGGTCTACCTGTGGCGAGGGGTTCGCGTAACACTTACGACATCCGTCAAAACACTTTCTGGAATCAGCAAAAGCGACATCTTTAAAAGGGCTTTTCGCCAATATAATTGCCGGCTTGGCTGTACCGGCACACCAGTACGTCCTCCCGCGCGCCACGCGCGATCGCACAGCCAACTGCACGGGTGTCGCGCCACATAATCTGGGTGTAATGATCGACGTCGGCTACACGTCCGGTGGAGCTATTATTAGGAAATATGCCGGGCTTGAAATAGCGCCCCTCGCGCAACCAGGCATCGATCATCGCTTCGATTGCGAAAGCACCGCGGGTGCCCGCCCACAGGTTCTCGCCCTCTGGCTGGGCGATGTTTTCGGCCGCGTGCTGAAATGTGCCGGTCGTTGCCAGTCGATCCGCCCACTGCCGTGCGCCAGCCGCCAATTCCGGGTCCCAGCGTAGAGGCGGAATGCCAAGTGTTGCGCGTTCGCGGTTGTGGATTGCGAGCAGCCGGGCGTCGGCGTTAGAGGTAAGGCCAGTCGACCCCACGATGAGGGGCGCCAGTGCCAGAACAGCAACCCGCTCCAGCCACGATATCGCTAACCTTGACACCGATCGCCTGCCCGCCACCGCCCGCGCTCCCGCCGTTCGGGAAACGGCATGGCACCGCGCAGGTAAAAACCGGATTAAACCGGCTGGTTAAGCCGCGGGCAGAATGGACACCGGATCGCCACGCCGGACTGATGCATAGAGATGGCGGGCGAACGCCTGCGGGACGCCAATGCAGCCATGTGTAGCGGCACCGGCGCGGACAGCGCTGGCATGGATCGCCACGCCGTCACGGGTCAGTCGCAGCATGTAGGGCATTTCAGCATCATAGAGGGACGAGCGGTGATGAGTTGCGCGAGCGAGGATTGGGAAGGTGCCGGTCGGCGTCGGCTTGCCGTCGGTGCCGTAAAGAACAATCGCTGTGCCAATCTCATGTTCACCGCGGAACACCGAGATTAGCTGCTTCGACAGGTCGACGCGGATCCAGGTCGTGCCAATAGGCACGCCATCCTCGTTCCAGCGGAAATCGCCGAACCGCATTGGCCCGCGCGTGTTGAGCAGGCTGCGGACCGGTCGCGTGCCGCCATCAGGCATGGCGAGCGGCCGAGTGGGGAAGCGGATTCGCGTCCCGTCTGCCACGATCGCGGGTTGGGATATCGATGCATGCTGATCACGCGTACCTCGGTCGCCGCCGCCGCTTACTGCCGCGCCTACCGTGATCGCGGAGACGCCAGCGATCGCGATCGCCACACCTTGCAAAGTTCTGCCACGCAACGCCATGGCTCAAGCTACCGGGTGCCGGCCCGCCGCTGTCGCGCCCGTCAGACGGCGACGGCGAAGGCCGGTGCCCATGGTAAAAAAGCCCATGATCGTCATCAGCCAGGTGGATGGCTCTGGTACAGCACTAACCGGGGGCACAACTGGCGTGATCGGCGTCGTACCAACACCGCCGTTGCCGCCACCACCTCCGCCAATCACACCGATGCCCGTGACCGGAGGGCCCCCGAACGCTACCAAGCCCGGCCCGCCCGGCAGCAACCCGTCACCGACGTTGCCAAAAGCGCCCTGGGGGATATCGAGCAGCGCAAAGACCGGCGGTCCGGCGGCATCGCCCAGTGGCAGCTCCCCGGGCGGTCGGGTACGCGCTTGCCCCAGCACCCGTTCGGTCGGGCCGGGGGTACGCTTAACCCCCACCTTCACGTAGCGCTGCTTCGTTTGGGTCAGCGCTCCGGAGGCGCGCGCGCCCGGCGAGCGAGCGGCAAGGATCGATGCCGGATCGGCAATCGCGACCGCCACTGCACTTTCTAGAGCGGTACCGTGCACCGCCAGCATCAGCGCGGGCAGTGTAAGCAATGCCGCGGCCGCTGCCATCGCCAGTCGCCGCCGGGTATGCGGGACGGCCCCTGTCGATAGCGCCCCGCCTTTTTCACCTTCTGGAAGCATCCCATCCTCCCTGGCTAAAGACGGCGTTTACGACCGTCCGGCTCACCATACCCTGGACGTCAGCCTGAAATGTCGGCTGCGCCATCTTGCATCGTGGTTCTTGCTTTCATAACGAACAACAAGCGGGCCGGTTCGATCCGGAAGCGGTTAATCGTGTCTCAATCCGAGAAAGAGCAGCTGTAGCGGATAAGACAGAACGCCGCTGTACGGTGACGGCACATTAACCACGTTGGTCAGGATTTGGCTTGCCGTTGGACTTGGTCGAGCAACGATGTTCAAATGTTGTGAAAAGCGTAAAGCAGCGTTTTAAGCTGGCATCTCTATACTTGGCAAAACGTAGCCAGGGGTTTTGTCAAAGCTAATGCACTGGCTGATAATCAGGGAAGGGTAGGCGGGGGTACCCGCTTGATGCGATCGAGCGGATAGGACCGAAGCCAGTCAGTGTCGAACAGGCCCATCATGCGGTCTCTCCAGAAGCGAGATTGCGCTTGTGCGTGCGGCCGATCTGAAAGCCGAGATGCAACACGAGCCATTGAAGTTCAAAGAACCACACCTCGCCTTCGCCGGCATGGCCAAGATCGATCTAATCCATGCGCTCGACGCAGATCGGTCCCCAGTTATGCCAGGGCTCGGTGGCGGTGATGATCTTCCGGCTGATGCTCACAGGAATTTTCCGATCTGAGAACATGCGTTGAAACCGAGAGGCGAAAGAGGCTGCCGGGCGTTATTCCGGTCCCCGCCAATCGCGCCAGGAGAGCGACATGCCCGATACGAACGATACGGCCCACGAACCTGACAACTTCGGCGATCTGCCGATCCAGCCAACCGGTTCGGGCGTCGCCGATCTCGAAGTCGCTTACGAGCAGATGCGGCTTGCCGAGGAAGACGGCGGTGTGACCGCTGCCACCAGCGCCGACGAGATCACGCCTACAGAAGATACCGAGGACGCCGCCGATAGCGCCGCGCACCCCAGCTGATCCGACATGGCAGAAGTAGTTATCAGCCCGAGCGGTCCGGGTGCGATGGAAGCCGGACTGATGATCGACGAAACCGGCATGCGTTTCGTCGTGCTGACCTTCAAGGAACCTGACGTTGATCCGGTCATCGTCACGTTCACGGTGCCGCTTTTCCAGGATTACGTCAGCCACCTGGTGAAGACCGCCGAGGCAGCGGGCGACGAGTTCAACTGGCGACTGCCCCAATGATCCTGTCGCGCCGCCGGTAAAAGGCGGCGCGACGTTTCCCACGAATGCGGCGCTCATCGACCCTGCTCCGAAAGGCTGCGCGTGGCATTCCACGGCCGTGAATTACCTGGCGAAGCGGGTTCAGGCTAAGCCCAAAGCAATCTCGGGTACCGACGCTGGCCCGCCTAAAGCTGACCGTCCGCAGTCCTCCCCATTTAGGTGCCCGGTAGCCAATCAGGGTCTTGAACGCGGCCCCGACCAGATGAAGGAATGGCCGAAGTTGGGAAGCGGGAAGGGCTCGCCGAATGACTAGAAATGGGTCCAAATGCCTGCCAATCGCGAAGCCGAGATCCTCAGTTTAAAGCCAAGCCGCAATCACGGCAGAAGGGCACCATCGTCATAACCGAGCATTTGGCATCCGACGCTTATGGCCTCCTCATCCTGGCACCTGAGGTCGCGCTTGGCAGTGGCTGGCTGGGAGGCGACAGGGTCGTCGGTCGGGCAGCTATCCGTGACCTGTTGATCAAAGCCGCTCGTTTCACGAACGATGAACGGCAGAGACTAACTATCCATTTGCCCAGCAGAGCGATCACGCTCCGGTTGGATGAGATCGAACGATACTTCGGAACGTAACACCGCTCCGCGGCGGCTCCGAGCGCGAGCAAAGTCCGACCTAAGCGGAGAAGTTCGAAACGGACCGCGAATGTCTGGGTTGAGCTCGCCAGCCACGATAATAGCGAGTTCGACCCAGAGCCGCTCATGCGGGAAAATGAATCCCACAGAGTTTGTTGCCATCGGGATCGCGGAAATAGGCTAGTTCAATGGCCCCCATGGATGGGCTCATTCGCGGTCCCGGTGGCGCTTCAACGGACGTGCCGCCGTTTGCGATGGCGACGTCATGGAACTCCTTCACCTGCTCGGGCGAATTGCAGGAGAATGCAACGGTGCTGCCGTTCGCCACGGTCGCGGGCTCATCGTTGATAGGCTCGGTGACGATGAAGTTGGTGCCGTTCTCGTTGCGGTAGAACAGGCGCGTATGGCCGCTGCCTGCGATATTGAGGGTGGCCTCGCTCACCCCGAGGACGCTCAGCACTTCGTCGTAGAAGCGCTTGGAGCGCTCGATATCGTTGGAACCCACCATCGTATGAAACAGCATGGTCTCTCTCCTGACAGAAGGCTGCCTGATGCAAGGCGCCTGTAAGTGTCCCATAGCCGAGACAGACGTGCAGTCACGCCTCGTTCGTCATCGACGTCGCCTGAGGGTAGCAGAAAGGCGTGCGGCCAGGCGGGCGAAGCAATAGTAACCAAGCTTCGGCGTTGCCTGAAGACAAATGGCGCACGACGGTGCAGGACATCTTGGCGCGGATATCCTGCTTCGCGCAATCCAGGGATGCGACACAATGACCATGAAGAGCTTCGCGCTGCTCGGTAGCGCAATCGTCGCCTTGGGTGGATGCAGTGGCCCAAGCTCGAACGAGGCAAATGGGACAGCGGCGTCGGGTCCGGCAACGACCGCGACCCGCGTCCGCGGCGTCGTGCAATCCGTTGGTCCAAATGCTCTTGCGGTGCAGACCTATGATGGTCGTGCTGTGTCCGTGCCGCTCGACACCAAGACCGGCTTCGCATGGGTGGTCGGTTCCAGTCTGGCCACGCTGAAGGACGGCGATTTCATCGGCACGGCAACGACAGGGGCCGGAGACACAGTGCGCGCAGTCGAACTGGTCATCTTCCCGGAATCGATGCGCGGGACAGGCGAGGGTCATTATGACTGGGACGTTCCCGGCGTCGTCGCCGCGGCTGGTGGCGATGCGAGCGGATCAAGCGCCATGACCAATGGCACGGTTGAGCAGCAAAGCGCCATGACCAACGGCACCGTGGAGCAACAGAGTGCCATGACTAACGGCACGGTGACAGAGGGTGCCGGCAAGTCCGGCGAGACGACGCTGACCGTCTCCTACAAGGGCGGAAAGACCAAGGTTCTCGTGCCGGCCGGCACGCCGGTGGTCCGCTTCGAGCCGACGCAGCGGTCAGTGCTGGCGAAAGGTCAGAAGGTTTTCGTCGTCACCGACGCGAGCGCGCCGGGAGCCAAGTTCGTCGCGATTGGCAAGGACGGGATCACGCCGCCCATGTAACCGCTCGCCCGGTGACGCGTCACGGCGTCGGCGGGATGGCTATTGTGTGAGGCAGCTTGGCGGCGCGTAATTCGTTCGCCAGGTCCTGCCACCGGATACCACTCCTCCCGCCGACGTCGAAGGCGCCGGGTTGACCATCGGCAATAGCTAAAGCTGCATCACCGAACATTGCCCTGAGTGCAGCCGTCATATCAAGGATGCGCCGGTAGCGACCTTCCGAGCCCGCTTCGACCGAAGCTGCAGTATCTGAGGAGAGGTCGGGCTCAGGGTTCATGATCGAGATACGGCGGGTGCAGCGGTTTCGATGCAAAGTCTGCGGGTTCGCTGGTCATGCCGTGGACCATGGCGATGTACCGTCCGCGCCGGCGCCCCGGAGTGGAGACAAGAGCGATCCACAAGGTCGAACATGCGTCCACCCATGTTGATGATCGATCGCATCATTGCAGAGACGGAAAGAGGACGTTGAACAGCATGACCACGACCCTTCGCGCTCGCCTCACGGTCCTGGCTAGCCTCTTCGCCGCTGGCTGCTCGCCGTTAGGCGTGTTCGACACGCTGGTGCCTAAAGATCGAGGTGCGGGAAGGGTCGCAACCGCCGTAGCATACGGTAACGATCCACGTCAGAGGCTGGACGTTTATGCACCGCGGCCGCAACCAATCGGCCGGCGACCGGTGGTGGTGTTCTTCTATGGCGGAAGCTGGAACAGCGGATCGCGCTCAGGTTATGCCTTCGTCGGCAGAGCGTTGGCGGCAAAGGGGTTCGTTGTCGTTATCCCCGACTATAGGCTCGTGCCTACGGTTCGCTATCCATCCTTCGTGGAGGATGGCGCAGCAGCCGTACGCTGGACCGAGGCACATGCTGCAGAGTTCGGCGGGGACCCGGCTCGGCTCATACTGATGGGTCATTCGGCGGGCGCCTATATCGCCGCCATGCTAGCGGTAGACGATCGTTGGCTGAAGGACGATCGGCAGGCGGTCAGAGGCTTCATAGGAATGGCTGGCCCCTATGACTTTGCTCCTTTCGATGTCGACGCCAGCCGTGCCGCGTTCGGTGGATGGCCCCGGCCCAAGGACACGCAGCCCGTCACGTGGGCCGGGACCGGAGATCCACCAGCGTTGCTGCTCGTTGGAGCGGACGACACCATTGTCCGCCCGCGTAACAGTGAAGCGCTCGGCGCAAGATTGCGTGCGGGTGGCGTTTCGGTGGACCTCCGGTCCTATCCGAAGATGGGCCATGTTAGCCTGCTCCTGGCGCTAGCGCGCCCATTTAGGAGCAGGGCACCGGTGCTCGAGGATGTCGCCAGCTTCGTAGGCAAGGTAAATTGATCGTACGTCTTGGACGGTGCTCGATACATAGAAAATGCTCAGCCGAAAGGCAGTTTCAAACTCGACGTCCCCTCAGTCGGCGAGAATGCGGGTTCCACTCCCCTGTTGCGCTATTTGCAGCAACCTGAACGAACGTTTGAAGTCGGAAAGGCGAAGGGTCACCGGGAACGTCTGCTTGTGGGTCTACCAGCACGAAGCTTGATCGTTAGCTTACGAGCGCGCGTATTTAACCTTCCAGTATGCCAAGGCGCCAAAGGATAGCAGGACCCCATCCGAGAAAGGTGATCATTGTCGTCGCGAGCAGAAGGCAGGCCGCCACTGTGCTTAACACCAAAGTCGCTACGATTTTGGTCGACGCGGAGGCGTTGCGTTGCCGCCCCTGGATGAAGAACTCTGCTACAGCCAAGTTTGGCAGGTAGAACCAGAAGACCATGATCATGTCGAACCAGCCATCGAATGTCTTCGTATGTCCAACGCCGCCGGCTAGCAGGCGCCAGAAGCCATAGTCCATCCGGTAAAGCCAGGAGCCGATTGCTAGCGCGAACAGCCGGATGGCCCAAGCCCGATGCTGAACGAGACGTCGTGCCATAGCATGCCGGACAGTCTCTTCGGCGGCGACCGCCATCAACGCGCCGTATAGTGCAAAGCCGGTACTCATTACCGGTCCGCCAACGGTCCCGCGGAACACGATGTAAACCAGGCCTCCGATGCCTGTCACGAAGGCCGCCGTCGCGTATACTCTGCCAGTCCAGCGGTGCAGGACGGGGTGGCGCTGTCGAACCCCAGCCATCAGTTGAATCGGTCCCAATAGAAGCAGCACGGCGCCAAAGCCGAAGTGTAGGCCAATGCCGACGTTCGCAGACAGCGAACCTTGAGCGTACAGACCCGGAAAGCCGTCATTCCAATCCTGATACGTCCCGGCCACCGCGCCACCGACGTACAGCGCCAAAATAAACGCTGCGAAGATGCCCGAGCTGATCCAGACGATGGCGACTAGGCTTCTGGCAGACCAGCGCAAAGCCTTATCGACCCACCCGGCGTTAAGCCTGGAGTTTGGCAGTGCATCTGCATCGCGCAAGGTAGCCAACGGCGTTGCCCCTTCAATGGCAAACGGAGGCTGTCACACTGCATTAGCTGACGCAACTTACTTGCCGAATGGTCGGCTCAGGCGGGTCAACCCTCTATCCGGCACGCGCTGGCCAACCTATTCTGGTAGCTTCCGGACCGCGTCCGTTATCAGCGCTACCGTTCCCTGGCCCTGCGGCAAAGTTGGATTGATGATGCTGAAGTGACCGGTTTTAGCCGGCCGGTAAGCAGTGACCGGATCGCCTGATCGACGCGCCTTGTCGATATAAGGCTGCATGAGATCGGCGAACGCCGCCTGTGCGAGGTACTGGGGGACGTGCAGCGGCAGGTGATCCTGAGGAGAAGCGTCACGGTAGCGTTGCGGCACCTGAGCCGGTGTTCCGCCCATAAAGGGCACGATCACGGGTTTGCCGCAGGCGTCCGCATCATGGCCAATGAATTCGGCCAGCGCACCCGGCCCGTCGATCGCCACTACCGCCTTTGGCAGCAACGGATCGGGCAACGCTACCTGGCTACCAGGCGATAGCCGATCGCGCGTCGCGCTCCAGAGTGCGAGTTGCGCACCTGCCGAGTGCCCGGCGACCACCAGTCGGTTCAGGTCGAGCGGGTAACGCCGAGCAAGCTGCCTCAGCGCATCGATCGCGGTGCCCACGTCGCGCATCGTTCCGGGCCATCCACCACCGGCATCGCCGACGACGCGGTACTGCACGTTCAGGGTGGCGATGCCTCGCCTGGTCAGTGAATCGGCAATGGGTGCGATCGTCCCGCTACTGCCGAAGCTGACGTCCCAGCAACCACCGTGGATGATCACGGCGATCGGGAAGGGCCCTTTACCGGGCGGCACGCGCAGATCGGCATATTGCTTCGGTGCGGGGCCGTAGCGGAGAGTCTCGGTCGGAGCGCTCACCGCCATGCGCTCAAGCGCGGACGGACCGTAGAAGTGCCAAAGATAAGCGAAGCGGGCGTACGGCCACGACGCGATGCCGAGCCCGACGATGACTATTACGATGCCGCCCCAGATCCACTTTCGCATAAGACGCCCCCGCCAGCTTCCTCAGTAGTAGCACCATCGAGCGGCAAAAGGGAGCGCTGGCAACCTGAACGAACGACCGAAGCCTGGAAGGCGTTTGAGCCGGCTTAGCGTCGGGTTCTGGGTCAAGCGGCCCGGCGGTCGCCAAGCATAGACCCTCGGTATAAAGGCAAGCCGCGATCACGGAAAAAAGGACACCGTCGTCATAGTCGATCATCTCGCACCTGACGCTTATGGCCTCCTTATCCTAGCACCTGAGATTGCGCTTGGCAGTGGCTGGCTTGGCGGCGACAGGGTCGTCGGTCGCGCGGCCATCCGTGACCTGTTAAATAAGGCGGCACGTTTCAACGAAGACGAACGGCAGAGACTAACTATCCATTTGCCCAGCAGAGGACTCACGCTCCGGTTCGATGAGGTCGAACGATGCTGCGGAGCGTAACACTGCTCCGCAATAACACCTGAATGGACGCCCGTTTCGAATAGCACTTTTAGTAGGCTGAGCGTCCGCTTCTGGATCTCAGGATCAGAAATTCTGTTCGGAGACAGTCCAATTTGGCGATCCTACTAGCGCTGCGAGTTCCTTCCCCGAGAGCCAAGCTGCCTCGATCCGTGGTCCTAGAAGCCAGTCGCCGCAGGCGCCTAGGCGGATATTCGCGTTCCAGATCGCACCGTAGTTCGACGCGTCGACTTTCGCATACCGCCAGCGATGGACGCTGGTCGCGATGACGGCATGCGACCCGGCGCCGATGTGGTCCGCGAACGCCGCGAGAAGTGCGCGTTGGACCGTGTCCGGAGCGTCTTCGAGATGCGCGCACGACCAATCGGCGCTGGCCTGAAGCACCCAGGCCTCCGGTCCGGTCCGCGCTGGCTTGGCCGAGTTGCGGACGGCGGATCCGATGATGCCGAGATCCGTGAGCCGATCGCGATCGATCGGTACGGGGCCGTCGAATGCTGCCATGACGGTCCAGCACGGATCAGACACCGCGGAACGGGCTGCATCGGCCAGCGCGACATCGTGGGCGGCAACCAAGGAGGCGACCTGTTCGGCGGGCACCGCGACGATCGCCGCGTCGAACCACTCGTTACCGAACCGCCATCCGCCGTCATAAGTCAGGGTGTCGATGGCCGTGTTCCAGCGGACGTCGCCGTCGCTCGCCATCGCGCGGATCGGCGCGTTCATCGCCGGCGTCCCGACCCACGCATCTGGGCCAGCCGGAGACCAGCGCGCGACGTGGCCGTCTTGCGCCCAATGCTCGACCTGCGCGACGAACGCGGGGTCGCGTGCCGTCAGATATTGCGCGCCGTGATCAAACCCGGCTTCACCCAGCGGGGTGTCGATACGGCGGGTCGACATGCGGCCACCCGGCCCGCGCCCCTTGTCGAACACGATGACACCGTGACCCTGGTGGCGAAGCGCCTGCGCGCAGGACAGGCCCGCCATTCCCGCGCCGATGATTCCGATCCGCATGACTACCCCCGTGTCGGCGGGCAGCAAACGAACTTGTGGCCGACCGGACATCTTCAAACGCGGAGTTTGTCGATTGGAGCCGACAACACTTAGATTCTCGTTTCAGGCCGCCGGCTCCGGGATGATGGTTCAGCTTCGAACGTCGCCGCCGCCGAAGACGACCTGATTGCGCACGATAGGGGCGAACAGTCCGTAGAGAAACGGCAGGTTGCCACCGCTCACCGCATCGAGCGAAGCAAAGTGCTCGGGTGGCAGGGTGAGGCCGAGCGCGGCGACATTGTCGGTTACCTGCTCCGCCCGGCTCACGCCCATCAGCGTCGATGCGACGCCGGGCTGCCCGACCACCCAGGACAGCGCGACGCGCGCCGACGTCTCGTTAATCTCCGCTGCGACGCGCTTCAGTTCGTCGAGGATTTTCCAGTTGCGCTCGGTGAACAGCGTGTCGCCGAACGGATTGTCGCCATCGAGCCGCTTGTCGTCGACGGGCCGCGCCGTGTCGTCGTGCCCGGCCTGGTTGGGGACGCCACCCGCGCGCTTCGGGCCCGCCTCGACGGTCGCGCGGTCGTATTTGCCGGTGAGCAGGCCATAGGCGAGGGGACTCCAGGGCACGAGACCCATGCCCGCCGATCGCGCGAGCGGCAGGTGCTCGGCTTCGACCCCGCGTTCGACCAGCGAATAGAAATATTGCAGGCCGATCGGCGCCGGATCGCCCTGGACCCGCGCCAGCGTCGCGAGTTCGGCGACATACCAGGCGGGTGTGTTGGATATGCCCCAGTAGCGGATCTTGCCCGCTGCGACGAGCGCGGTCATCGTCCGCAGCAGTTCCTCGGGCGGCGTGACGCCGTCCCAGACATGCACCCAGTACAGGTCGATAAAGTCCGTCCGGAGGCGGCGGAGCGATCCTTCGACGGACGCTAGGATGTGGCGCGTGCCATTGCCGCCTGCGTGATAGCCGCGGCCGGTCGCAAACCCCGATTTCGTCGCAATGACGATCCGATCGCGCGACGATTGCGCGGCGACGAAACTGCCGACCATCTCTTCCGATCGCCCGCCTGCATAGACGTCAGCGGTGTCGATAAAATTGCCGCCCAGATCGGTGTAGCGATCGAACACCGCGCGACTGCCGCTCTCGTCCACCCCCCATCGCGGCGTACCGAAGGTCATCGTGCCGAGCGCCAGCGGGCTGACGAGAAGGCCGGAGCGGCCGAGCGGGCGATAGGTGTCGAGGTTCATGATGGCATCCTGCAGTGTGTCGTCTCCAGATGGACGCCCGACCGCCCGAGGATTAGATCATCTGCGGCGCATGGGTTGCTGAAGGATGTTCAGGAATGGATCGTGATCTCTGGTCCGGTCTCGCGGTGTTCGAAACGATCGTCGAGGCTGGCAGCTTTGCGCGAGCGGCAACGCGGCTTGGATTGTCCGCCTCTGCGCTCAGCCATGCGATGCGATCGCTGGAGACGAAATTGGGCGTTCGACTGCTCGACCGTACCACCCGGTCGCTGGCGCCGACGCCGGCAGGCGAGGAACTGCTCGCGCGGTTGAGACCGGCGATCGCTTCGGTCGCCGGCGCGCTGGCCGATCTCGACAATGCCCGCGAACGCCCGGCGGGGCGGATCCGGGTCAGCGCGCACCGGGTCGCGGCGATCTACGCCATCCTGCCGCGGCTGGCCGACTTTGCGCGCGCCTATCCCGACATCGCTGTCGAATTGGTGGTCGACGACGGGTTCGTCGACATCGTCGCGGACCGTTTCGATTGCGGGGTCCGGCATGCCCAGACGCTGCAGGCCGACATGATATCGGTGCGGATCAGCGCCCCGGTGCCGCTCGTCTTCGTCGCCGCCCCGGCCTACCTCGCCGATCATCCCGCTCCCATCGGGCCCGACGATATCGTCGCGCATCGGTGCCTGTGTTACCGATACACGTCCTCTGGTGTCGTCCACCGGTGGGAGTTCGAGCGGGATGGCCGGACGGTGGAACGGTCGGTCCGTGGCGACTTCATCACCAACGATATCGACGTGATGCGCAACGCCGCAGTGGCAGGGTTGGGGCTGACTTGCCTGCCGCTACCACATGCCGCGCTGCAATTGGCCGACGGTACGCTGGTCGAAGTGCTGGCCGGCTGGGCACCGACGCTGCCCCCGAACCACCTCTACTATCCCAGCCGCCGCCAACCCACTGCCGCCTTCCAGGCCTTCGTGACGGCGATGCGCGTCTGATCGCAAGCATGCTTTGAAAAGATTGAGGGCAGTTGATGATCAGGACCACGGCTCGCTTTGGTGGGGGACGTAACCGTCAACCTTCGAAGACCCAAGGGTATGAACGAGTGTCTGGAGTTGGGAAACGGGAAGGCCGGCCTGAACGTCTGGAAGTGGGTCCTCTCGATCGGAAGCTGCCGGACGGCTTCCGACCCAATTCCCGACGTTAAGCTTGACGCAGCGCTCTCCCGATACCGGCCGTTCGTTCTTCTAGCCACTGCGGGGCCGGGGCGACTGACCTTGGGATTTCTCTGCAGACAGCTTTAAGTATCGTAAGGGTCGAAAGCCGCCGGTGCGCTGTATCAAAATCGTTTGATTGAGAGGGTCGCCCGGTCTCTCATCCAGCCTGAGGGTGAGTATCCGGCGTTCAAAAGAGCCCGCTTCTTTGCGGGCTGTTCAGTCGTCGTCCTGCCACCTGCGCAGATCCGTCTGGTCATGATAGTCCATGCGAGCCGGCGTGGTGATGAATTCCATGGTCGTGCCCCACGGCATGCGGCAGTAGCAGACCTTGTTCCCAGGACCTTTCTCGGTTGCATACGGGATAGCGCGTGGCGCGGTGAGGGGTGTGCCTCCTGCCTTCTCGAAACGCTCGACTGATGCGTCGATGTCGTCGGTGTAGAGAGCGAAGTGTGTAATGCCGAAGTCGCTCGCTCGGATTGGCTGGGCCTGCTCGGGGCCGTACATTTCGAAGAGCTCGATATCTGGTCCGGTTCCGATCTTGACCATTGCTTGCGCACGCACGACCGTTCCAGGAAAGGCGCCAACGGCCTGCTCGAAGCCGGGTCCTTGCCGAGGCGGATCCTGTGGTCCGAAAGATTGATAGATCACCTGCCCACCAAAGGCGTCTACCAGGAACGATTTAGCGGCTTCGATGTCGGGCACCGTGATGCCGATATGATTGACACCGCGAATGACGGGTGCGGTCATGTCCATTCTCCTTTCTAATGACGAAACGGTTGCCAGATTTCACCGGGCCGAGAGGAAGTCGATCAGGGCGGCTGCTACTTCATCCGGCCGCTCATCCGCGACATAATGGCTGCACCGCGCGATCGAGCCGCCGGTCACATTGGTCGCGAATTCCTTAAGCATCGGCACCATCTGCGCACCGAACCGCTGGTCTCCACCCAGGCCAAGCACCGGTATTTCAAGCGACTGCTTCTTGTACTCGAGCGCAGCCGCATGATCGGCGGCGAGGGTGCGGTACCATTCCATGCCGCCACGCGTGCGGCCAGGAAGCGCCATCGCCTTGGCGTAGATATCGATGTCCGCTGGATTGAAAGTGCTGTGGTCGTAGAAACGCTCGGCCATGAAGGTCGATAAATAGTCATATTCGCGGCCGTGGATCAGGCGCTCGGGCAAATCCCGGCTTGCGTGAAAGCCAAAGTGCCAGAGCCTTGCGGTGGTCGCCTCCCACTCGCTCCAGCCCGGTAGTGGGACGTCGAGGACAGTAAGGTGGGTGACCGCCTCGCGATGAAGGGCGGCCTGTGGCAAGGCGACCATTCCGCCGATGTCATGTCCACACACGGCGTAGCGGAAGTGGCCGAGGGCAACCATCACATCATGCGCGTCGCGCGCCATTGTCGCCTTGTCATAGCCGCCCTGCGGGCAGTCGGAGAAACCCGCGCCGCGCAGATCGATGGCGACCACGCTGAAATGCTCGGCCAGCAGCGGCATCACCTTGTGCCATTCCCACCACGTTTCAGGCCAGCCGTGAAGCAGCAGGATTGGCGGCCCTGCGCCGCCTGTGACGGCGTTGATCTTGATGCCGTTCACCTGCACCAGTTGCTGGGTAAACCCGTGCAAAGTCGCGATCATGATTGCTCTCCCGTTCGTTACTGACGTTCATCAAAACTGGCGGCCAGCGCTCAGCCCCGGTCGAAATCGGTGGCGATCGTGATATCGCGCCAGGCGTCGATGTCGCTGCGGAACGCTGCCAGCTTGCGCTCGGCGATTGTGTGCGCCGCCGGGCCGAGCGGGAGATGAAGTGGGGCGTCTTCGGCGTCGACTGCCTCGAGGATCACCGCCACCGCTTTGTCGGGATCGCCCGCCTGATTGCCGTCGTTGGTGTCGCGATAGTTCCTGCGCGAGGTTGCCGCGTATTCCGGCATTTCGTTAGCCGCCATCGTGATCGAACGGCCCAGGAAATCGGTCCGGAACGGCCCAGGCTCGACGATCAGCACGCGAATGCCGAACGGCTTTAGCTCGCCGGCGAGCGCTTCGGAAATCCCTTCCACGGCGAACTTGGCGGCGTGATAATAACCTCCGCCGCCGCGGCCCTCGATGCCGGCACCGGACGACATGTTGACGATCGTTCCGCCCGAACGTCGCAAAGCCGGAAGCGCGGCTCTGGTGGTTTCAATCAGACCGAAGACGTTCACCTCGAACATCGGCCGATATTCCTCGGGCCTGCCTTCCTCGATCGCACCGAACAGTGCGTAGCCGGCACTGTTCACGAGGACGTCGATCCCGCCAAAGGCATCGACAGCCTTTGCGACCGCCGCCCTGGCCGCCCCCGCATCAGTTACGTCGAGTTGCAAGGTGATCATGCGATCGTCGAATGGCTCCGCCATCTCCTCGATCGCCTTGACGTTGCGGGCCGTCGCGACGACCCGATCGCCCCGGCGTGCCGTCGCGAGCGCAAGCCGTTGGCCGAAGCCGCTCGAGCAGCCTGTGATGAGCCAGGTTTTCATGACTATGAACCTCCAGATGATGGAGAAGATCTAGGTGTTTAGATTTGTTCTTGAACTGACGTAGCTGTATTCTACGCGTTCAGTTTTGTGCGGGTGGCGGCGATGGATTGGAGTGACGTCAGGGTTTTTCTCGCTGTCGCGCGAGCTGGTACGCTCGGTGGCGCCGCGCGCACTCTTCAGACAAGCCATCCGACCGTCGGCAGGCGCCTCCGCGCACTGGAGCAGGCAATCGGTCACACGCTCTTTCAGCGTACAGCGGACGGTCTTGTCCTGACCGATGAGGGCCAGGGTGTCATCGCGCTGGCCGAGCAGATGGAAGAAGGCGCGCTGGCCATGGAGCGTCGGCTTGCAGGGCAGGAGCAGGATCTCAAGGGCAGTCTGCGCATTTCGTCGGCGGACTGGTTCGGGGCCTATGTCCTGCCCCCCATCCTGGCGGACTTCTCAAAGGCCTATCCCAATGTCGACGTCGAGATACTGACCGGCACGCGCCTGTTCAACCTTGCCCAACGGGAGGCCGACGTCGCCTTTCGTATTGTTCCGTTCGACACTGCCGATGTCGTTCAGCGGCGGCTCTTCAGGCTCGAATATGGCGCCTACATCGCCGAGGAAGCAGCTGATCCCAAATATGGCGACGGGACCGGATCCCGGCTGATCACCCACGACACATCCACGGGTCATTTTCCCGACATCGCGTGGCTCATCGAGAGCTTCCCGAACGCAAGACCGGTCGTGCGATCGAACAACCGCAACGTCCAGGGGCGCATGTGCCGGCAAGGCATTGGCATCGCTGTCCTGCCCCGCGTAGTCGGCAATCAGATCCCGGGGATCCGCACACTGGAAGTGCCGACGCAACCTCCAGCGCGAGACATCTGGATGGGATACCACCGGGACCTACGGCGTCTTCAGCGTCTTCGCGCATTCATCTCGACGGTAACGGACCATCTCGTAAACGCGACCGCATGATGTGCGGCCCAGCAGTGACTCAAGGCTTCCGGATAAACTGCAAGATCAGTGCTGGCGCGCTCGCGCGGGCGGTGGCGGGGTAAAAACGGCGCGAGAAGGTGCACCCCACATTTGGCCGGGTCTGGCCATCGCATATATCGCGTGCGACATCTCCTTCCACAATGCGTTGCGGTCGCCGTCTGTCGTGTAGAGCATCGGCATGCTGTGCGTCGCGCCTGGCACGTAGCGAAAGTCGGCGTGACCGCCGACTTTGCGAAACGCGGCATCGAGCTGACGCACCGGACCGTCGAGGTAGTAGGAATCGGCGGTTCCAACCACGACATGGACCTTGCCATCGACATACCTGCCCAGCCGCGGCCAGTCGGCTTCGATCCGGTGCCCGATGTCGTAGCGCTCACGCCAATAGGCCGCGACGGCAGGATCGACAGCGCCAGTTTCCCGGTCGAACAGGAAGGCGGGCTCGCCGTCGCGCTGGCGAGGAGAAAAGACCCATTCGAACGAGCGGAGCTGCCCGCCGCTGTGACCGAGAACGCCTTCCAGCCGGGCAGCTTCCTCGATAGTGCCGAGCACCTTGTCGTGATCGCGTTCGAGCGGGCGCGGCTTGCCGTCAGGGGCACGATACATGTTCGCGCCGGCTGCATAGAGATCGACGCCGAGAAAGTCGTGGAAATCGACCGGGTCGGGCGCCGTCGCCCAGCTGCCGCCGAAGAGTTGCGGGTAGCGGACGATAGCCCAGAGCGCGAACCAGCCGCCCGAGCTGTGCCCCGTCAGAAAACGGCCGGACGGTTTGGCATCCATTCTGTATTTGGCTTCGAGGGCGGGAATAACCTCCTCGACCAGCGCCTCGCCCAAAGGGCCGTTGTTCACGCCGTCGGCGAATTCAGTCGTGCCGTTCCGAGACGAGTGATCAAGGGCGACCCAGATCATCGGCGGCATGACGCCGGTTTTCATCAGGTGCCACATGCGCGAAAGCTGCTGGCCGGCCAGCTTGTGTCCCGTGCCGAACGCAGTGGCCGTGTAGACGGTGGGATAGGTCGTGCGCGACATGGCGTTATAGCCCGGCGGGGTCAGCACCCATGCGGCCACCGCCTGGTTCGCGCCGTGAAAGCGCGTCAGCACTTTGGATGGCATTCGCTCATCGTGAAGATGCGGTCGGGATGCGGCGATCTGCTCCGCCGCGACGAGAGGCAGCCCGGTCGTGTCGAACTGGTCGGTCTCCGGCGGCACCGCATGCTCGAGTTGGAGGGTCGGCATCGATGATAGCGGGAAGTGTACTGTGACGACCTTGGATGCGAGGTCCCCAGGTCCCCGACCGGTAAAGTTGTAGTCGCCGTTGCGATCGAGCACCGCCTGCACGCGGTAGGTGCCCGGCGCCAGCGTTGCGAAGCTGGCGGGGAAGGCCGCTGTCCGTGTATTGATCGTCGCGGAGCGACTGGTTCCAAAACTCGCCACGTCGCGCGCCGCGACCGATACGTCCTCTCCACGCTCAAGGTCGACAGCGTCGCTTGTCATATTCTCGCTCGTCGCCCGTGCGGCGAACACCAGCAGCCGGCCGCTCGCGTCCTCGGCGAGGTCGGGCTGCAGCGTCACGGCGACCCGCGTTTCGGGCTCCGCAGCGCCGATGAGGAGCGACGCCAGTCCCGATGCTAAGATGAAGCGGGTCGCCTTCGACGATGCTTCCCGGCGCGGTTCAGTCTCGATGATCGCTTCGTTGCTCACTCCGCAGTCCGCCGCGCTTTATCGATGCCCTTGACGGTGCCCAGCGCATGATCGAGCGCCGCTGCCGCATGAATGTCCGTGGTGTCGAATATCGGCACGGGGCTGTCTTCTTGGCCGATAAGCAGCATGATTTCGGTACAGCCAAGGATCACCGCCTGGGCACCGGCACCGACAAGACGCCTGATCACCGCCCGGTAGGCCTCTCGCGACGAGGACTCTATCCGTCCTGTGACCAATTCATCATAGATGATCCGGTGCACGGTCGCGCGGTCCTGCTCCTCGGGAACTATCACCTCCAAACCGTAGCGTTCGGTCAGGCGCCCTTTGTAGAAATCCTGCTCCATGGTGAATGCCGTGCCGAGCAGCCCGACCTTCTGGAGCCCGGCGGCCACGATCCGCTCCGCGGTGGGATCGGCGATGTGGATCAGCGGAATGCTAACGGAGCTTTGCACGTCGTGCGCCATCCTGTGCATGGTGTTCGTGCAGATCAGAAGCAGGTCCGCTCCGGCTGCCTCCAGCCGCCGTGCGGCGTCCACCATCCGCTCGGTGAGGCGGCTCCAGTCGCCGGCATGTTGCAGCGCCTCGATTTCCGCAAAATCGAACGACCATAAAAGGCAACGGGCCGAAGCGGTTGCACCCAAACGGATGCGAACGCCTTCGTTGAGGAGGCGATAATATTCCGCCGAGCTTTCCCAGCTCATGCCTCCAATCAGACCGATCATTCGCATCACGCCTCTCCATTCCCAGGTTGAAGATCGAGCAGCAATGTCGGGATCAGTTCTGACACTGTGGGATGGATGGGCACCGCCCAGCGAAGCTGCTCGATCGGTTGGTCGGCATTCATCATGTCGAGGACGCCGTGGATCGCCTCGTCGCCGCTCGTTCCCAGTATCGCTGCGCCGAGAATGCGGCGGGTCTCGGCGTCGGCCACGACCTTCATGAACCCCTGCGTCTCGCCCTTCTCCACTGCGCGACCGACGCGGGACATCGGCCGCTTGGAATGGAGCAGCCGTCGTCCGGTCCTGGCCGCCTCGGCATCGGTCATGCCCACCCGTGCGAGCGGAGGATCGATGTAGAGCGCGTAGCCAGGCAGACGCTGGCTGACCCGGCGGTCCTCCCCGTCCAAGAGGTTCGCGGCGACGATCTCGAAATCGTTATAGGCAGTGTGCGTGAAGGCGCCGCGACCGTTGCAGTCGCCCAGCGCCCAGATGCCCGGGACGCTGGTCTCCAGCCTGTCGTCCACGGTGATATAGCCGCGTGCATCCACTGCCACGCCGGCGACCTCCAGCCCGAGGTCGTCGGTGTTCGGCCGCCGCCCGACCGCCATCAGGACGTGGCTGGCGACGACCGGCTGCGCGTCCTCAGCGCAGTCCACACGCACCTCGACGTCCGCGCCGCTGCGCGCGAAGGCGATGCAGTCCGCACCCGTCCGGATCGTGATGCCCTCGGCCTCTAGGATTTGTCGGACGGCGTCCGACACGTCGGGGTCCTCCCGCGCGATGAGCCGGTCCATCCGCTCCACAATTGTGATCTCGGCGCCGAAGCGCCGATACATCTGGGCGAACTCCAGCCCGATGTAGCTTCCGCCGATCACCACGAGATGCCGGGGAAGCGCGTCGAGCGCGACGATGTCGGTATTGGTGAGGAGCGGCACCTGGTCCGCGCCCGGCATTTCCGGCACCACAGCCCTGCCGCCGACGTTGATGAAGATGCGCGGTGCGGTCAGTCGTTCCCCATCAACGGTGACGACGCCGGAACTCTCAAAGCGCGCATGCCCCCGGATGAGCTCGACGTTGGCCATGCCGAACAGCCAGCTTTCGTTACCCGCCCGTCCATCCCGGATGATCCTGTCCGCCCGGTCTGCGACTGCCTTCATGTCGACGTCAACTGGCCCTGCGACACTGAAGCCGTAGTCTGCGCCACGCCGCGCGGTGTGGATGGCATAGGCGCTCGCCACGAGCGTCTTGGTAGGCCTGCACCCGGTGTTGACGCATGTGCCGCCAACATGATGGCGCTCGATGATGGCGACCGACAGGCCGGCATCGTTCAGCCGGCCGGCGAGCGCCGGACCCGCCTGGCCGGCGCCGATGATGATTGCGTCGAAGCTGCGCATGCGAAGGCTACCTTTCGATGTTTGCCAAGGCGCGAAGCGCCGCTCGGAAAGGGGACGGGTTCGGACATGGCCAGACCCATCAAGGTCAGACGATGCTGAGGCGAACGTCGATTTTGCCTCGCGTCGCATTGGAGTAGGGGCAGGTCTGGTGAGCAGCCTCAACCAGACGTTGGGCGTCGTTGCGTTCTACGCCCGGCAGCGCCACGGCAAGCTCGACATCCAGACCGAAGCCGCCTTCGCTGCGCATGCCGATCCCGACGGTCGCCGTCACCGCCGCACCCGTCGGGACCTGGAGGTTCAGCTCGTGCGCGGCGAACTTCATCGCGCTGAGGAAGCACGCGGCGTAACCCGACGCGAACAGCTGTTCCGGGTTGGTCCCCTCGCCACCGGCGCCGCCGAGCGCCTTCGGCGTGGACAGCTGGAGGTCGAGCTTCCCGTCCTCGGTGCGGGTGCGTCCATCGCGGCCCCCGTTCGCGGTGGCGGCGGTGCGGTATTTGACGTCGATGGACATGGTTCAATCCTTTCGTGGAGCGGCGCAGACAGGTCCGGCGCCAAAGGTGTTGGCGTGCGCGTCAGGCCGCGACCGCGTTCGAGCGTCGGCGCGCGTCGCTGATGGTCAGCAAGACCGCCGAGATGAGGAAGTAGAAGGCGCCGAAGGCGGCGTAGGGCGCGATGTCGGCGATGCTGACCGGCGCCGCGCCGGCGGCCTTGCTGAGCATGTGCGCTCCGGCGAGACCCGACTGGGCGCCGCTCAGGATCATCGCCCACTGCGCGCCATAGGACTTCCAGCGGCTTACTCCGGTGAGGAGTTGAAAGAGGCCGGAGAGTACGGCCCACACGCCGAAGATCTGGAGGACGGGATGCATGCCGTGCGGCAAGGTCGCGGCGACGGCGACGGCGGTCACGACGCTGACGACGAAGTTGAGCATCTGGCTCTTGTTGCGCGTCAGGCCGCCGCTCCGGCTGGCGTCGAGATAGTTCGCCAGCGCGTCCCATGCGGGATAGGCGACGAGCATCACCGCAGCCAGCGGCGGCATGGCCTTCGCGACCGTGAAGGCGAGCGCGACCCAGATCGCGGAGACCGCGAAGCGCAGATAGTAGTAGGTCTTGAGCCAGTCGCGATCCGGGGACTTAGCGGCGGTGATGGTCTTCATGGCATGGTTCCTTTCTGTGATGCAGGCACACGTCTCCCGTCCCGAAATCCGGGTGGGTTGGTGATCGCTGGTTAGGGATTGTGCGGCTCGTGATCTGCCGCGTCGGATCAGTTCAAAGTCGGAAGCGTCGCGGCAGGCGCCATCGGGCAGCGGCCGCCACGGCGGCGCACCCGACGGAATACCAAACTACCACGTAGAGCGGGTCGTTGAAGGGGCAGCAGAAGGCGAACACGAAGGCTCCGCAGGCGCCGGCGGCGATGCCGGAGGCGAGCGCGCTGAGCCGGGGCTGGGTCGGCGCGGCCCTCCGCATCAGAGCGCCTAGCAGCGCCACAATCGGCAGCGAGAGCACGAAAATAGACGCGGCGCACAGCATGCCACTGGCCGGATCGATGCGATCCAGCAGCCCCCGCTCGCCCGCGCCGTCGGGCGTGACGAAGGCGCCTACCACGATGGCTGCGATCGCCAGGACGCAGGCGAGCATCAGCCCCTGGCGCGGCCGCGCCGTCGGGGAAAAGGAGCGGATCGCCAGCACGCAGGCGACCACGGCGAGCAGGCCGAGGCTTCCCACCCGCCACAGCAGATAGGGCGAACCGGCCATGTGGCTCATGTCCGGCCGCATCGCGCCCAGGCCCAGGAACAGCGCGAGTTCCACCGCGCCGAGCGCGAGGACGAGCCCGCCTTCACGCACCATGCTGCGGCGCTGCACGGGCACGAGGTCGGATGATAGATCAACGATCAGGGATTCACTCGACATCGGGAGTCTTCTCAATGATGGCCGTCAGGCGCGCCAGCCCGCGGTGGATGTTCATCTTCACGGCGGAGACGGAAAGGCCGATCTCGCCTGACGCCTCCTCCACGCTGTAGCCCCGCACCTTGACCAGCAGGATCGCCTGGGCCTGCGCGGGGCGGAGCTCGTCGAGCAGGCTGGCCAGAACCGAGCTGCTGACCACCGAGGCCTCGTGGTCGCTGACGGCGATCTCGTCGGGCAGCTCGTCCCTTGGGCGACGCGCCAGACTGCGCAGCTGGTCGACCCATTTGTTCTTGGCGATGGCCGCCAGCCAGGGCCCCAGGGGGTACTGAGGATCATAGGTGTGGCGTCGCCGATGGACTGCGAACAGCGTCTCCTGGACGGCGTCGTCCACGTCGCCTGGTGGCAGGCGCCGCTGAAAGTAGCGCGTGAGCCACTCCGACATCTCGCCAAGGAGCCGCCGATAGGCGCCGCCGTGTCCGTTCTGCGCCGCCACCATCAGGCTGCTCCAGGCGTCCGGCGCGGTTCGGGACGGACGCTCACGGCTGACCGGCGCCGTGCTCGGCGAGGGCCTTGAGATCAATCTCGAGAGGAAGTCCGAGCGCATGATCTCTTATTCGCGCGCTAAGCGTTGTCGGTCACTCGATGTCGAACTTTTTTCGAAGCGAGTTTCGGTCGTGACCTGACAGATGGCATCGACGCTGACGATTTCGACCGGATCGTCCATGTCGCCATTTTCTGCTTGGCTGGCTGGGTGAATGCCGGAAATCAGGCGGCGAAGCCGCCGTCAATCGTGTGCATTGCACCCGTTATCCCGCGTGCCTGCGGTCCGGCGAGATAGAGCGTCAGGCTCGCGACCTCGTCGGCGGTGCCGTAGCGCTTGATGGCCATCGGCTCGAGCATGCCGGCCGCGCGCGGACCGTCGGCCGGGTTCATGTCGGTATCGGTAGGGCCTGGCTGAATCACGTTGATCGTGATGTCGCGTGGACCCAGGTCGCGGGCCAGACCGCGCGCCATGCCCTGCACCGCCGCCTTGGTCAGCACGTACGCCGCGAGGCCCGGGAACGGCATGCTGTCGGCAGTGTCGGATCCGATGACGAGGATGCGCCCACCGTCGGGCATCAGGCGGGACGCCTCGACGCTGCCAAAATAGGCTCCCCGCACATTGACGTCGATCATGCGGTCAACCTCGTCGGCATCGAGCGTCAGCGGATCGCCGAACACCAGCAGACCGGCATTATAGACGAAGATGTCGATCGGGCCGGCGTCACGTATCGCCGTGATCAGCTCGTCGCGCGTCCCCGCATCCGCCTGGAGCGCTTGCGCACCGGTCTCGGCGGCGAGCTGGTCCGCCGCCGCGGCCGAAGCGGCATAGGTGAACATCACCGTTGCGCCGGCGGCGGCGAAACGCCGCACGATCGCGGCGCCGATGCCGCGGCTGCCGCCGACGACGAATACCTTGAGATCAGAAAACGTCATCGCGCTTGCCCTGTATTTTTGAAAGGAAGTGGGTCGGTCAGTGCCCTTCGCCGTCAGCTCCGCCCAAGCGAGGCTCGGTACGATTAGAACGGCGTGCCCACGATCCGGGACACGGTTGCATCCGTGAAGCGGGGAACGTCGGCCATCACGGCATCCGCTTCGGCTGATGCGAGTGCGGCGTGCAGCGCGTCCTCGTCGCGGAACCGGTAGATACCCACGGAAACATCCGCAGCGTTGGCGTCACGTGGGAAGAAGGCGGAGGCGCTCTTCAGCCCGTGCCGCTGCCAGCAGGCAAGCGCCAAGGGTAGGTGAGCGTCGACGTAATGGTCGCGATCGAAATAGGTGCCGCCGCTGCACATCACGATTAAAGTTGCATGTGCCATCGGCACGCATCTGGACCGATCAACAATGATCGTAAACTTACAGGATTGAACTCTCTCCGTTCAGCTTTGTGGGCAGCTGGCTGGGCCGCTCGATCGGCATGCGCCGCGCGAACGGCGGCTCCGCACAAGAAACAGACTTCGTTGTTGAACGCTGGCTTCAAGAGCTCCAGCTCCCGCCCCCTAGTCGAAAGAATATGCTCGAAGAAGCGTGCCGGCGATCTGCCGCGCAGCCTGGCCGAGTTCCTCATCGGCAAGCTCGCCGGCGGTCCAGAAGGACAGCGCGCCCCGGAAAGCGAGCGCGAGTTGCGAAGGCAGAATGCGGCATGCCTCATCCCGGCGGGGCGAAGATAGTCCGATTCCGTCGCCGAGGGCGTGTGCCCATAAGGCGGTGGAATTTGATCTCACTTCGCCCGACGCCGCGCTCCCGGTCCCTATCCAGGCCATGACCGCGCGGTTCACGATCGGCTCGTCGAGCATGACCGCGACTGCGATGTCGATAGCCAGCGCTACACGGTCGGCGGCGTGCTGCGGCTGCGGCGTTTCACTTAAGCGCGTCAGCATCGCGTCTATGCGGCGCGCCGACAGCGCGTGCATGATCGCCGGCTTGCTGCCGAACTGATTGAAGGGTGTCGCGAAGCTGACCCCGGCTTCCGAGGCAAGATCACGCATCGAGAACTCTGCCTTGCCATCACGCAGGAGACGCTCTGCCGCATCGAGCACACGCTGGCGCACCGGTTCCCCCCGACGCTTCATACCTGCTTCCATCTTGTGTTCACTCATTGCACATCTATATCATGATATAGACAGCTTGTCCTGCAGGAGTGTACGCGTGACAGACGATCGCCAAAAAGTTTTTCTGATCAGCGGCGTCAGCTCTGGGCTTGGCCGAGCATTTGCTGAGGGCGCCTTGAAGGCCGGTCACCGGGTCATCGGGACGGTGCGGCGCCAGGAAGATGCGGACGCATTCGCTTCACTCGCACCGGACCGCGCGAGCCCGATGCTGCTCGACGTGACTGACTTCGCTTCCATTCCTCTGGCGATAACCGCAGCCGAGCGCGATGACGGTCCTATCGATGTCTTGGTGAACAACGCTGGTTACGGCCATGAAGGTGTGCTCGAGGAATCGTCGATGGATGATCTCCAGCGGCAGTTCGCCGCGAATGTGTTCGGTCCGGTTGCGATGATGCAGGCCGTGTTGCCCGGTATGCGTAAGCGCCGCCGCGGGCATATCGTCAACGTAACCTCTATGGGCGGGTTCATCACCATGCCAGGGATCAGCTTCTATTGCGGCAGCAAGTTCGCGCTGGAGGGCATTTCTGAGGCGCTCGGCAAGGAGGTGGCTGCGTTCGGTATAAAAGTTACGACGCTGGCACCGGGGCAGTTTCGCACAGACTGGGCTGGCCGCTCGATGGATCGGACGCCGCGTAGCATCGCGGATTATGACGCAGTGATGGACCCCATAAGGGCTGCGCGACAGGCCAAGAGCGGCAATCAGCCGAACGATCCGGCGAAGGCGGCGCGGGCGCTGCTGGCGATAGTTGAGGAGAAGAACCCGCCGACTCGGCTGTTCCTCGGCGAAGATGCCCTCGGACTGGTCGATGAGAAACTAGACGATCTGCGGGCGGAGGTTGGTCGCTGGGAAGTGCTTTCTCGTTCAACGGGCTTTGGTGCCCATTAAGTGGTCGGATCGAAGTACGGCTTGCGGAACGATCGTTCGTGGGCCGAAGAGGCAGATGCAAAGAGCGTCGCTGTTGGACCAACTTCTGTGATGTAGGCGACCGGTCTTGAAGAATGCTGCCGTCCACAACATCGTCTAGGAGTAGCGAGATTTGGGGCGGATCTCGCCGGGCATAGGAACGACCCATCCGTCGTCAGATGGGCCGCCCCAATGTTAAATTTCGGTGCGTTCTGCGAGGGTCAGGGCATCCTCGATGTCCACGCCGAGGTATCTTACAGTGTTCTCGATCTTCGTGTGCTCTCTCCATACGGGAACGGCTGCTTGACGCTTTCGAGCGCGCTGAACGCAGCGTTGATCCGAGCGAGATCGCCTCGCTACTGACCTTCGTCGTGGTCGGCGGTGGCCCCACCGGCGTCGAGATGGCCGGCGCTATCGCCGAACTGGCCAAGACAGCGCTCGCTCGCGATTTTCGCAACATCGACAGCAACGCGCTCCGGATCATTTTGGTGGAAGCTGGCCCGACGATCCTTTCCGCTTTCCCGGACGATCTGCCCGGTTACGCGGCAGCCGCGCTTACCCGTCTCGGGGTTGAGGTTATGCTCGGTGCCCCGGTGTGCTCGATCGACGCGGACGGATTGCAGGTCGGGGACATCCGGATCGATGCCGCCACGGTCATCTGGGCCGCGGGCACACGTGCTAACGAAGCGGCCGCGTGGCTCGGTGCCGATGCCGCCCGTAATGGCGCGTTGCGGGTACTACCGGATTGCTCGGTCGAGGGCAGACCGCACGTGTTTGCCATCGGCGACGTCGCCAGCTTTACCGGCAGCGACGGAAAGCCGCTGCCGGGTTTGGCGCCGGTCGCCAAGCGACAGGGTCGATATGTCGGCGAGCTGATCTGGAACAAGATGCAAGGGCGGGGAACCTCCGCACCCTTTTATTATCGCAACTGGGGTTCGATGGCCGTCATCGGTCGATCGCACGCCGTCGCCGACTTCGGGACCATCCGCCTGCGCGGCTTCATCGCCTGGCTTTCCTGGTCGATGGTCCACCTCATGCTGCTCGTCGATTTCCGAAGCCGGCTCACCGTCTACGTCAACTGGGCATGGTCTTGGTTCACGCGAGGCCGCGGCGTGCGCCTGCTGACGCGCGCAACACATTCACCGGCCCCCAAGCCGGCCAGCGATTCCAACCTAATTCCTGAAGGACGTATCTGATGGCGTGGATTTACCTGTTGCTAGGTGGTGTGTTCGAGGTCGGGTTCACGACCTGCCTTCGGTATACCGATGGTTTCAAAAACCTGCCGTGGACGGGCGGCTTTGCCGTTTGCGCCCTGCTGAGCTTCCTGTTTCTGTAAGCGTGGCCGTTAGGCCGCCTTGTTATTGCGCGCGGTTCTTCTGGTAGGCGAGTTTGCCGGCGTGGCGGCGGATGGCGATGGCGGCGACGGCGCGGCGGGTGAAGCGTTCGTCGATGTCGTCGGCGTTGTAGGGACCGCCATACCATTCACGCAGGCGGTCGTGTTCTTCGTGGCCGGGGCGGGCCATGGCATCGAGGAACATCTCGAACCCGGGCAAGCCGCCGACATCCTCGGGCGGGCAGCGCCGTTCCCCGTCGATGAAGCGTGGATATTTGGCGTTGGGTTCGCCGGGACCGACCGTCTCGAGCGTGATGGTGTGCCGCCAGTCGTCACCCATGTCATAGGTATAAACGACTTCCCGCACGCCCCGGTCGATGAGCGTCGCGAGCTTCACGTTCTTCGCAGCGGTCATGCCGCTCTCGGACCACATCGGGTCGGGAATGCCGTAGCGCCGGTCGGCGGCCTCGAAATGCCAGAGATGGCAATCCTCCCAGCCCATCGCGGCCTGGACGATGTCGTGGAGCATCTTGAGGCTGGCGGTGACCGGCACATCGACCCGGCGCCAGATGGCGGGCTCGATGTCGTCGAGGACGATGTGCAGACGGGCGATGGTCTCGGCGCTCATGCCGCCAGTCTGGCAGGTTCGGCGGACCAGTTCCACGGCATGAGTTCGTCCCAGCGGCTGGCTGGCCAGTCACCGGCCACCCTGGCGATGACGTCGGCGACATAGGCCTGCGGGTCGACGCCGTTGGCCTTGCAGGTCTGGATGACCGTGTAGATCGTCGCGGCCCGCTCGCCGCCTGCGCGCGAGCCGGCAAACAGCCAGTTGCGGCGTCCGACGGCGACACCGCGCAATGCTCGCTCCGCGATGTTGTTGTCGATCTCGAGGCGCCCATCGTCGAGGAAGCGAGACAGCGCTGGCCAGCGCTTGGTGCCATAGGCGATGGCCCGGGCCATGTCGGACTTCGGTGACAGACGGTGCAGGGCTGCGTCGAGCACCGCGCGCAGTTCATCGACCAGTGGCCTGCTGTTCTCCTGACGGCTTCGGCATCGCACATCGGGCGGTTGGCCCCGGACCTCGGCCTCGATGGCATAGAGCGCACCGATCCGCTCGAGGATGTCGGTGGTCAACTGCGTGGGCGACCGCTCGTGCAGGTCGAAGACCTTGCGCCGGAAATGCGCCCAGCACGCGACCTCGGTCACGCCACCCCGATACAGTCCGTCATAACCAGCATAGGCATCGGCCTGCAGGAAACCGCGGAACCCGGCGAGATGGGACGTTGGGTGCGCGGCGGTGCGGTCTGGCGTGAAGCGATACCAGGTCGCGCGCGGCGCCGTGCTGCCGGATGCCTGGTCATCGGCCGCGTACACCCATAACCGTCCGGTCGCGGTCTTGCCCCGACCGGGGTCGAGCACCGGCACGGGCGTGTCGTCGGCATGGATCTTGTCGGCCTTGAGAACTTCGTCGCGAATGCGGCTGACGATGGGGTCGAGGAGCGCTGCGGCCTGTCCGGTCCAGCCCGCAAGCGTCGAACGGTCGATGTCGAGCCCTTGCGCGGCCATCATCCCGGCCTGGCGGTAGAGTGGCAGATGGTGGTCGAACTTGGAGACGACGACGTGCGCCAGCGTCGCGAAGGTGGCTTTGCCGCGTGCCACGGCGCCGACCGGGGCGGGAGCCTGGACGATCTTCTCGCACACCCGGCAGCTGTATTTGGGACGGACGTTGCGCACCACGCGCCAGCGCACCGGCACGATGTCGAGCATCTCGTGCGCGTCGACCCCGAGCGGTCGCAGCGCACCGCCGCAGTCGGGGCAGGTGGAGGCACCCGATGCCGGTTCGTGTACGACCTCCTCGCGCGGCAGATGTTCCGGCAGACCGCGGACGGGCACCGGCCGAACCGCTACGCCGCTGTCAGCAACCTCGGGCACAGGCGCATCGCGCTCCGTTTCCAGTTCTTCCAGCGCCAGTTCGAGCTGCTCGATCTCGCGGCCGAGCTTTTCGGACGACGTGCCGAACTGCATCCGCCGCAGCCGTGCGATCTGTCCGCGCAGGGTATCGATGAGCAGGTCGCGGGCAGCGAGCGCGGCATCGGCCCGGGCAAGCAAGGCCTCCAGCGCGGCGATCCGCGCGGCGGCATCAGCAGGGGAAACGGGCGCTTCCGTTACCCGCATTTCATAGCAGATTGCATGGCAACGGGCGAGCAAAAGCGACGCAAAACCGCCGTTCCTACCCCGCCAGCGTCGGCGTGAACGTCCGCTCGGGGCGCCGCCAGTCGATGCCCTCCAGCAGCATCGATAATTGCGCCGGTGTCAGCGCCACTGTGCCGGTCGCCGTCACCGGCCAGACGAAGCGGCCCCGGTCGAGGCGCTTGGAAAACAGGCACAGGCCTTGGCCATCGAACCACAGCAGCTTGACCAGATGCCCGCGCTTGCCGCGAAAGGCGAACAGCGCACCCGAATGCGGGTTCTGCGCCAGCACCTGCTGCACCAGCACCGCAAGGCCATCGAACCCCTTGCGCATGTCCGTCTTGCCGCACGCCAGGAATACCCGCGTCGGCAACGGCACCGGGCTCACCGCAGCACCGACAACACCCGTGCGAGCGCACCTTCATCCACGCTCGCGTCGACACTCACCCGCACGCCATCCGGCAAGTCGATCCGGATGAGTCCCGATGGACATGGTGCGGGTAGAGCCGGTTCGGTAACCCGGACCTCGGCGAACACGGGCAACGAAGGCACCACGCCCGCCAGCGTGCCTTCGCGCAGCTGCTTGCGCCACGTGTAGATCAGGCTGCTCGACACCTCGCGCCGCGCGATGACATCGCAGACCCGCACGCCGGGCCGGAACGCCTCGGCAAGTATCTCCAGCTTCTCCGCGTCCGACCACCGCCGTCGACCCGATACCCGGCGGACCACTTCCATCCGACCAGTCATACGAGTGCTCGTATGACTGGTCGGAGAACCGAAAACTTCCCGCACCGCCCGCGCCCTCGTCAAAGACGACAAGCATCCCGGATGCCAGTGCTACCGCAAGGCGGTCTGCCGGACACGCTTACCTGTTTCTTGAGGTAGCGACGCGCACTATCCCGCTCGGCACCGGCTATGCGGTTTGGACCGGCATCGGGGCGCTCGGCACCGTAGTAATCGGCATGGTGTGGTTCGGCGAACCTTCAACTCCGGTCCGCGTCCTGCTGATCCTCGGCCTCGTCGCCTGCATCGCCGGTCTGAAGCTCACCTCGGGGCACTGAGATGGCGGGATCGACATGTTCCTTCCTGAGCGGTGCGGCGCTGTGCCTTTATGCCGTGTTTTCGCACCTGTACCGCAGCGCCTTCCCAATTTGGGCGGTAGTTATCCTCACCGTCGTTGGTGTCGGCACGATCTTTGTTGGACTGTTTCAGCTGATGATCGAACGCTGGGGAGTGCCCCTCGAACCACCGGGAAAACCTCCCGGAGAGCACAGCGCGAGGGGCTAACGATCTTCGAATATGTTGTGTCAAAACCGAGCGGTCGTGACACTCGGCGAAGGGCAGCTTTCCACCATGCCGACCGAAAGCTGCCTATCGCCTAACCATTAATTCCGCACGTTCCGCAGCCGATCGCGTCGAATGACCGCTTTCGCCCAGTTATTGCCCTTTATGCGTTGTGCCAGACTTCCCAAAACCGGACATCATCCTCAGTCGTTATCCGGGTTCACGTTGGCGGAGAAGAGACGTGTAATAGCCTCCTCTAAGGTTCGTTGATCAAGCCTACGTTGCACAGGGCATTCCGCTATCCGCGTCGCCTCAACACGCCAACGCTGAGCTGACTGACGAGCAGGATTCCACCCACTTCCGCCACCGCGATCAATACTTCCTCCCCAACTCTCGGACAGGTAGTTCATATTAAGTATTTTGCTGTTATATCGACCGCTTAGATCTAACCTGCTGTTTATAGCATCCATGCCAATCATCGTGCTTGGCGTGGTACATGATCGACGGCCGGCAATTTTACCATCCTCAATTTTCAGCTTCAGCCTAGTGCAAATCATGCCGCGTGGCAGCGCTGATTGATCTCCGGCTAGCTTGTGAAGAGACTGCTCTAATGCGCCATCTTCTAAACATGTCGTAAAGGCAAAGCCCCTAATGCTCCCGCCACCATATACAAGCGTAGGTGACCGGCGAAACCGCCAGAGCCCGCCCCGGAGTTGTGGTTTTGAACCAGTGATGACAATATCGGCATCAGGTCCAATGACCACAATTGGCGGAGTATCCTGTGGTAGGGCTTCTGCTGCCTGCGGAGGCGGCATAGCATGCAGGACTGAAAGTCCCAAGCCACCCGCAATTACAATGATTGTCGCCCACTTGATGACGTTCAGCATTCAGCCTCCTCCCTATACCTAAGATCGGGACTGTGCTCGTCCGTCGACGACGATGGTATGACAGCATGCTATCTGAGAACAGCATCGAAATGCTATAGGGCATCACCGGCAGATATTTGGGAAACTCCTACCCGGCATCTGTGCCCACAGGACCGGCAGATTGTCCATTCTCGCGAATTGAACGTCCGCTGAGCGCCCTTTGT
This sequence comes from Sphingomonas sp. Leaf339, assembly GCF_001426195.1. Lineage (GTDB taxonomy): Bacteria > Pseudomonadota > Alphaproteobacteria > Sphingomonadales > Sphingomonadaceae > Sphingomonas. The sequence goes on from NZ_LMRS01000061.1 coordinate 62,968, forward strand.
GTGCCCAAACCGGCCGGACCGCAAACCACCACTAAAAGGCGTTCGAAGCCCCTGCTCGACAAGATGGAAAAAAAGCAGTCGAGGCCAGCGGTTCCCACAAGCGACCAGTTCGGCTTCCACTAAAACGTGAAGCAGAGTTCAAAATTACCGGTCAGTCGTCTGGATCTAAAATTTGTAATGGATCGAAATTGAAAATTTCCGGAAACTGTGCCCTCAACGTATTGCCAATTATCATCTTAGAGGCGTGCTTCGTTTCCCATCGCCGCTGCTGTCTACTTTTTGGAATCGTACATTTATTATCCATGGTAATAGCTGAGGATGCCTTCTCCATGGCAATAATAGCGTCAAAACCACCCTCATGGCTAGCCGCTGCCATTATTATAGAAATGGCTGCATCAATGGTAAGACCATTTGATTGACTAAATGATCTAAGCAATATGACGGCATCGCTGAGCTGCGTCTTAAAAGTATCACTTGAAACATCAATGTTCATCGACGTCACGCCTCCGGCAGTTCAGAGGCGACCCGGCGTAAGCCGGGCGTTGGAAACCCTGCGCTAGGACAAGGCGCTGCCGCCTTTGGGCAAGCCTTGGACATGCGCGACAGCCGCCCGGCCGAAATGCTCGACCGGACCTAGCGATTGTCGGGGTTTCCACGCCCCGCGGACGGGATATACCGTCCGCATGGGCTGCGTTACAAAGCTTCCGTAATAGTGCAAGACCGTTCTGAGCTCGTGAACGGCGGATGGCTACGTTTGCGAAAACATCAATGAAACCGTTGGGCCGAAGTTCGGCGATAAGATTGGCGCAGGCGCAAGTATGACCGTATGCGTAAGCCGTCGGGTCTGACGTGATCTTAGTTTATTCCTCGCATTGACCAAGTAGCGGCTTGCTAAAGAATAAGCCGATTGTGCATAAGCAATTGCGTAACGGCATTTCGATATACAAAGAATTCGAGGCTGAGTGCGATAGTATTAGGCTGCGTTGACATCGTTTTATACCGTGGAAGATGTGCTAGACACCAAAATCGCAAAATTTAATGACCATTACATTTTTAATTAAATCTATTTCAGCCGATACAAAAAGTAGAGAGCACGGCTAGGGCAAGCAATCCCGATTTGAGAGAGGCTACACCAGCTGCCCAACAGCGTTAGCGGTTCGGCTATCAAACGCGGCGCATCTTGCCCTATCCGACTGTGTGAGAACAAACCGTAATAAAACGCAGCGAGCCTAAGGCCCCGAAGGTCTGACCGTGCGCTGTTGGAAGGTACAGATGTGCGCCACCGGCCGGCAGACCCTTGCACGGGCTAGGGCCCAAACCCAATCAGCGGCTTGAAGGAGTGAGACTTTCCTGATTCACCGGTGGTGTGGATCAAGGGAGGTGCGTGATGGCGCTGTTCTGGTTGTCTGATGAGGCATGGGCGGCGATCGAGCCGCATCTGCCGAAGAACCAGCCCGGTGCCCGGCGGGTGGATGACCGTCGGGTGATCTCGGGTATCCTTCATGTGCTGAAGGTCGGTTGCCGCTGGTGCGACTGCCCGCCCGATTACGGACCGTCGACGACGATCTACAACCGCTTCAACCGCTGGTCGCACCGCGGCTTCTGGCTGAAGCTGCTCGACGCCCTGGTGGACACCGGCGCGGTCACGAAAAGCACCTCGATCGACAGCACCTACGTCAAGGCACAGCGCGCGGCGTTCGGCGCAAAAGGGGGCGCTCGACGCAGGCGATCGGCCGCTCGCGCGGTGGCTGGACCACCAAGGTCCACGCGCTCACCGACGTTATCGGGCGCCCCTATGCGCTGATGCTGACCGCCGGCAACGTCAGCGATGTGAAGGCGGCACCGGCGCTTCTCGAACGCGCCGGGCGCATGCGCTACCTGCTCGGCGACAAAGGCTACGACGCCGAGAGGCTGCGGCGCTCCCTGCGCGATGGAGGCGCTGTTCCGGTCATCCCGGGCCGGCGCAACCGCAAGCGCACCATCCGCTACGACAAGGACCGCTATCGCGGCCGCCACCTCATCGAAAACGCCTTCTGCCGCCTCAAGGACTTCCGCCGCGTCGCTACCCGCTACGACAAGCTGGCCGCCAATTTCCTCTCAGGCGTCGCGCTCGCAACAGCTATCGCGTTCTGGCTCTGAATGAGTCTCAACCCTAGTGGTACCTTCCCGACCACTTTGAAAGGCGACTTAACACCGTCGAGACGCTTAGAACAGTAAGCCAGCAGTTTAACGAGCATAAATTATCTAGGGTGAAACGTGCCTAGGCAACTAATTCTTCCTGATATTTTGAACGCTGACTGCATAATTTTGGTATCAAGATAATACGAACTGGGGCTGCGCATCGCCGAAATGGGCGGGCGCGGATTGTTCGCGCGGGTGACGGACGAGCGGGGCGATCTGGTGGCGGTGCGGGCGTATTTTCCGGCGACGCTTGGCACGGCGGTCCGCCAGAAAGCCCGCTGGATTACTGGCATTGCGCTGGTCGGTTGGGACCGGGTCGGCTGGGCGCGGCCTTTGGCGATGGTGGACCATTGGATGCGGATGCGCGACCGGCGTGCGCCGATCGCGGTGCTGGTGCTGGGGGCGGCTTATCTGTCGATCGTCGCGTGGCTGGCCTCGGTCGTGTCCCATGGCTTGACCGGTGTGCCGGTTGCACCGGTGCCGGATGCGGTTCGGCTGTTGTTGATCGTGAACGCCTGGCTTCTCGGCTGGCGGCTGATCGTCCGGGCGGCGTTCACGGGGCGGACCTATGGCTGGCGTGAGGCGATGTGGTCGGTCCCGCGGCTGGTCGTCGGCAACCTGATCGCTTTGCTCGCGGCTGGGCGGGCGATTTGGCGATACATCTGGATGCTGCGCGGCGCGGCACCTGCATGGGACAAGACGCGACATGAGTTCCCCGCGTTCGACCAGCCGATCGATGTGGTGGCGTCGTGAGGGGCGGGCGGCCGTTCCGCTTTCTGGCGGTCACGCTGGGCGGCTGGACGATGGTGCGGGCGGCGCTGTTGTGGCCGACGATCGATTCGGTGCCGGCATTGATCCGGGCGATCGCTCCGCCAGCGGCGGCGGAGTCGTTCTTTGCCAGGGCGCCGGTGCGGACGGGGGACGCGAAGACCGTCGTTGCCGATCGGACCGCCTCGGTCAAAAAGCTGGCGGTGGTTGAGCAGCCCGGTTTCGTGGCGGCTACGCCGGATATTGCCGTGCCTTCTGCGCCAGATCTGCAAGTAGCGGCCGATGCTACACCCATCCAACCGCCACCCCAGCGACCAACCCCATTGGCGACGGCGCCAGCACGACTCGCCGGCAGTATTTGGGGCATTGCCCGCAACGGCAGCGGCGGCGCCTTGCCCGGCGGGCAGCTGGGTGGATCGCAGGCGGGATTTCGCCTGACCTACGCGTTGGGAGAGGCGCGGCGGGTCGCGCTGGCGGCGCGGGTGTCCAGCCCGTTGCGTGGGCGTGGGCGCGAGATGGCGTTGGGCGTTGACTGGCAACCCACGGCGCTGCCCCTGCACATCATCGCCGAGCAGCGGATCGCACTCGACGGCGGCAAGGGCGGCCCGGCGCTGATGGTGATCGGCGGCGTCGATCCGGTGCCGGTCGCGTTGGGCTTCCGGCTTGGAGCCTATGGACCGGCAGGAGCGATCGCCCGTGATCGGATCGAGCCGTTCGTCGATGGCGCGGCGCGGTTGACCAAACCCGTGGCGACGATTGGGCAGGCGCGTATCGATCTGGGTGTCGGCAGTTGGGGCGGGGCGCAGCGCGGCGCGGCGCGGCTGGACGTCGGTCCCAGTGCCGCGCTGGTGGTGCCGGTCGCCGAGCGGACAGTACGGATGACGCTCGACTGGCGACAGCGGATTTCGGGCGATGCGCGGCCGGGATCGGGGCCGGCGCTGACGATCGGCAGCGACTTTTAAACAGAGCCGCGCTAACGGGTCGGGCCGTGGACTTGTATCTTCCCGTCGCCAACCTGTCAGTCAATGCGCTGGTGATCGTGCTGCTCGGCGGCGGCGTGGGCCTGTTGTCGGGCATGTTCGGTGTCGGCGGGGGTTTCCTGACGACGCCGCTGCTGATCGTCTATGGTATCCCGCCGACTGTCGCTGCCGCCTCGTCCGCCAGTCAGGTGACGGGGGCCAGCGTGTCGGGCGTCTTCGCGCATGTCCGCCGTGGCGGGGTCGATTTCAAGATGGGCGGCGTGCTGGTCGCGGGGGGTGTCCTGGGCACCTTTGCAGGGGCATGGATATTTCGCCGGCTGCAGGAACTGGGGCAGATCGATACGGTCATCGCCATCATTTATGTCCTGATGCTGGGATCGATCGGCGGCCTGATGGCGAAGGAATCGCTCGTCGCGATCGGCCTGTCGCGGCGAGGCCAACCCCCGCGGGCGCGCAAGCGGCGGCATCATCCATTGGTCGCATACCTGCCGTTCCGGACGCGTTTCTATGCGTCGGGGCTTTATATCTCGCCGCTCGCGCCGCTGATGCTGGGGTTCGCGACCGGCATGTTGACGATCCTGCTGGGGATCGGTGGCGGCTTCATCCTGGTGCCGGCGATGATCTATCTGATCGGCATGGCGACCGGTGTGGTGGTCGGCACCAGCCTGTTCCAGACGCTGTTCGTCACCGCCGTCGCGACGATGGTGCATGCCACGACAACGCGGGCGGTGGATATCGTGCTGGCGGGGCTGTTGCTGGTCGGATCGGTCGTCGGCGCGCAGGTCGGCGCGCGGCTGGCGACGAAGGTGAAGCCGGAATATCTGCGGCTGGCGCTGGCCCTAATGGTGCTTGCGGTTGGCGTGCGGATCTTGCTGGGGCTGGTGTGGCGGCCAGAGGATATTTTCACGGTGACGATCTCGTGAAGGTCGCCGCCCTGATCCTGGCGCTGTCATCGCCGTTATTGCTGGCGCAGGCGAAACCCGTGTTGGTGCCGGACGTGTCGCAGCGCGAGATCGAGATCGTCTATAGCTTCACTGGCGCCAACCTGTTGCTGTTCGGGGCGATCCTGTATCCCGGTGGCCGCGTGCCGGCGGGGGAGCGACCGGCAGAGGTCGTGGTGGTCGTGAAGGGACCGACCGAATCGATCCTGATCCGTGAAAAGGAAAAGGTCGCCGGCATCTGGGTGAATGCGGACCATGCCCGGTATCGCTCGGCGCCGTCCTTCTATGCGATCGCGTCGTCGCGGCCGATCGGGGAACTGGTCGATGACCGGACACGGGCGATTTACGAGTTGGGACTCGACAGCCTGCAACTGTCGCCGGTGTCGACCGCGCCGGCCGAGGAACAGGCGCGGTTCGGCCGGGGGCTCGTCGATCTGAAGAGTCGGGCGGGCCTGTATGTCGAGGCGCCGCATGCGGTCGAGATCACCGATGGCGTGCTGTACCGGGCGCGGGTCACGATCCCGGCACGGGTGCCGGTGGGGCGCTTTACCGCGGAGACGTTCCTGATCCGTGACGGGCGGGTGCTGGCAGCCGCGGTGCGCGACATCGACATTCGCAAATCCGGGTTCGAGCGGTTCGTGGCACGGGCGGCGGAGCGATCGTCGATCCTGTATGGCCTGACGGCGGTGGCGCTGTCGGTAGGGCTCGGCTGGTTCGCGGGATGGGTGGCGCGTCGGCTGTAAAAAATAGCCGGTCATCCGATGTTTACCGATCCGCCGGTATCGATGCTGTCTTACCCAGTGAAAGCATCCAATGTCCGAATTGCCCAGACACGACGCCTTTGTCGATGCGACACCGATGGATGCGGACCGATCGATCGGCTGGGTCTTCGCGATTGCCGGATCGTCGAGCCGCGTGCTGATCGATCGGGCGGCGGTCGAGGGGATCGCCGGCCATCCCGATCCGGTCGTCGCGGCGGCCGGGCAGATGGGCAGCCAGGTCAAGATGCGGGTCGGCGGGTCGTGGCTCATCGCCAATGTCCGCGCGCTGAAACTGGACGACGCGGCCGGCACGACAATCGCGGCGGACATCGATTTCCTGGGGGAGGGTGACGAGGAACGGCTGACGGGCAAGCTCTATAGCTTCCGGCGCGGCGTGACGCGGTATCCGATGCCGGGATGCGAGGTGTTCCCCGTCACGACCGCCGATCTGCGCCAGATCTATGCGGCGGTCGACCGGGCGCATATCGAGATCGGCACCGTCTATCCGACCACCGACGTGCGGGCGGCGCTATATGTCGATGCGATGCTGGGCAAGCATTTTGCACTGGTCGGATCGACCGGTACCGGCAAATCGACGGCTGCGGCGCTGATCCTGCACCGCATCTGCGATCTGGCGCCGCAGGGCCATATTGTGATGATCGATCCGCACGGCGAATATGCCGCGGCGTTCGGCGGCAACGGCGCGATCTTCGACGTGTCGAATTTGCAGATGCCGTACTGGCTGATGAATTTCGAGGAACATTGCGAGGTGTTCCTGACCACGTCGGGATCGCAGCGGCAGATCGACGCCGACATACTGGCCAAATGCCTGTTGATGGCCAAGGCGAAGAGCCGGCTGGGCCAGGAAATTCCCAAACTGACGGTCGATGCGCCGATCCCCTATCTGTTGTCCGACCTGACCAACCTGATCGCGCTGGAGATGGGCAAGATGGACCGGGCCGGCGATACCGCGCCCTATCTGCGGCTGAAGACCAAGATCGACGAGATCAAGGCCGATCCTCGTTACGGCTTCATGTTCTCCGGTATGCTGGTCGCCGATACGATGGCCGAATTCCTACGCCGCATCTTCCGCCTGCCGGGCGAGGGGAAGCCGATCTCGATCGTCGACGTGTCGGGTGTGCCGTCTGACATTACGGCGGTGGTCGTCGCGATGCTGAGCCGGATGACGTTCGATTATGCGATCTGGGCACGGGGGGAAGCGCAGCGGCCGATCCTGCTCGTTTGCGAGGAAGCACACCGGTATATTCCGTCCGGCCGGGAAACCGACAGCGCGGTCGGCCGCATCCTGGGGCGGATCGCGAAAGAGGGGCGCAAATACGGCGTCTCGCTGGGCCTCATCACGCAGCGGCCGTCCGATCTGGCGGAGGGGGTGCTGTCGCAGTGCGGCACAATCATCTCGATGCGGCTCAACAACGATCGCGATCAGGCGTTCGTGCGGGCGGCGATGCCGGAGGGCGCGCGCGGTTTCCTCGATTCGATCCCTGCGCTGCGTAATCGGGAGGGGATCGTCTGCGGCGAGGGTGTCGCGATCCCGATCCGGGTGGCGTTCGATGCACTGGTGGAGGCGAAGCGGCCGGCGTCGGACGATCCACTGTTCTCGCAATTGTGGCGCGACGTCGGCGGCGAGGAGGCGATCATCGGCCGGGTCATCAAGCGGTGGCGGTCGCAGGGGAAATGACGCGGAAAGTCCCGAAAGTCACACCCGCACACGCGTGCGCGATCGCGCACGAGTCGGTCGTGGGGCGTCGGCTGGGGTTCGTTGGACGGTGAGAAAGAGCAATCCTCGCGGCTTATAACCGGCGTGGGTTGTGTAGGACATCGGACTTGCCCGCCTCCGCTGGGGAGGCATGTCGTTACGGTGCCGGGCGTTCGGGTTGGGCTTCGGCGAGGTAGACGGCGAAGAGGCCGTCGGGATCGGTCCATTCCGCCACCGGCGTCCAGCCGCCGGTACGCAACAGGATGCGCGCGTCGCGGGGTCCATATTTGTGGCTGTTCTCCGTATGGATGGTCTCGCCTGCTGCGATCGAGAAAGGGCGGCCATCGACGGTGAAGTCGGCGTCGCTCACCGCCTCCAGATGCATTTCGATGCGGGCGCGGTCGTCGTTCCAGCGGGCAACGTGGCGGAACGCGTAGAGGGGAACGGTGCCATCCAGCTCGCGGTTCATCCGGTCGAGCAGGTTCATGTTGAACGCTGCCGTCACACCGGCGGCGTCGTCATAGGCGGGGACGAGGATGTCGGCCGACTTGATCCGGTCCATCCCGATCAGCAGCATTGCGCCTTCGCCGAGCGAGGCGCGCATGGTGCGGAGCAGATCGGTGGCCATCAGCGGTGTCATGTTGCCGATGGTCGATCCGGGAAAAAAGCCTAGCTTCGGGGCGTCGGCGATGGTCCGGGGGAGGGCCAGCGGACGCATGAAATCCGCCTCGAACGGCAGCACGAGCAGATTGGGGAAGGCGGCCGACAATGTCTTCGACGAGTCGCGCAGGAAATCGCCGGAGATGTCGATGGGCACATAGGCCGATGGTTCGACACAACGGAGCAGGAGCGGCGTCTTGGCCGAGGAGCCGGAGCCGAATTCGACTACGGCGCGACCGGGGCCGACGAGGTCGCGGACTTCGTTGCCGATCCGGTCGAGGATACCGATCTCGGTCCGGGTGGGATAATATTCCGGCAGGTCGGTGATCGCTTCGAACAGCTCCGACCCACGACGGTCGTAGAACCAGCGGGCGGGGATGGCGCGCGGACGCCGTTCCAGCCCGGCGAGCACATCGGCACGGAAGGCGGGATCGGCGAGGCTACGCTGACCGTCCTCGATATCGGGCTTCAGCATGGTCAGAGGTCCTTCGCGAGACGAACGCCGGTGAACTGCCAACGCTGGTGCGGATAAAAGAAATTACGGTAGCTGGCACGGGCATGGCCGCGGGGCGTCGCGCAACTGCCGCCGCGCAGGATGAACTGCCCGCTCATGAACTTGCCGTTATATTCGCCGACCGCGCCCTCGGCGGCCTGGAAACCGGGATAGGGGCGGTAGGCGCTGCCGGTCCACTCCCAAACATCGCCGAAGAAGGCGGGGCCGGCGGTGGCGGGCCGTGGTTCGACGGGACCGGCAGTGTCCATCTGGTTGCCGTCGGCGGGATCATGCTGCGCGGCGGCGGCTTCCCATTCCGCCTCGGTCGGCAGGCGCGCGCCGGCCCAACTGGCATAGGCGTCGGCCTCGAAAAAGCTGACATGCGTGACGGGCGCGGCGGGATCGATCGCGCGGCGACCATCGAGACCGAAGCGCGTCCAGCCGCCGTCGCGTTCCTCCCAATACAACGGTGCATCGATGGCGTTGGTCTTCACCCAGTTCCAGCCATCGGCCAGCCACCAGCGCGCCTCGCGATAGCCGCCATCGGCGATGAACGCGGCCCATTCGCCGTTGGTGATGGTGCGATCGGCTAGCGCGTGCGGGGCCAGCAGGGCCTGATGGCGCGGGCCTTCGCAATCGAAGGCGAAACCGTCGCCGGCGTGACCGATATCGACAATGCCGCTTTGCCCCTCGATCCAGCCGATCGGGCCGGGCATCGCCACCGGCACCTTGCGCGGGGCGGGCCAGATGGCGGGTTCGAGCGGGTTTTCAGCGAACAGATGCAGGATGTCGGTGACGAGCAATTCCTGATGCTGTTCCTCGTGATGGCAACCGAGTGCCACCAGGTCCTGCACGGCGGTGGGCAGGGTCGGCAGGGCGGCGACCAACGCAGCATCGACATGGGCGCGGTAGGCGCGAACCTCGTCCAGCGTCGGGCGGGTCACCATGCCGCGCCGGTCGCGGGCATGGCGGCGACCCTCCGCCTCGTAATAGCTGTTGAACAGGAAGGGCCAGCGTTCGTCGTGCAGGGCATAACCGGCGACGTGATCGCGGAGGACGAAGGTCTCGAAAAACCACGTCGTGTGGGCAAGATGCCATTTGGTCGGGCTGGCATCGGGCATCGACTGGACCGTCGCGTCGGCATCCGACAGCGGTGCCGCCAACGCGAGACTAAGAGCGCGCACCGCCGCATAGCGTTCGGTCAGGGAATGGGTTTGCCCCGCTATCGCCGTCTGGATCATGCCCCGCACCTCAATCAATCGGCGCGAAGCGTGATGACTCAGCGCGTTCCCCCCGGAACCCACAAAACGTCGCCAGCCCCGTTTTGGTTCAGTGCCCGCGCGGCGACGAACAGGTAATCGGACAGTCGATTGATATAGGTTGCCGCCGACGGGCTGATCGCGGCGCCGACCGCGGCGACCGAACGCTCGGCGCGGCGCACGATCGCGCGGGCGAGATGCAGGGAGGCCGCACCGGCATCACCACCGGGCAGAATGAAACTGGTCAGCGGCGACAGATGGTCGTTCAGCGCATCGATCGCTCGTTCCAGCCGCGTGGCCTGCGCCGGGATCACGCGCAACGCACCCTCGATCCCGATCGGGGTTGCCAGATCGGCGCCGAGATCGAACAGGTCGTTCTGGATCAGTGCCAGTTCATCCCGCACCGGACCGGCTGGAATGGCGACAAGGGCAACGCCGATCGCGCTGTTCGCCTCGTCCACGTCGCCGATCGCGGCCATGCGGGGATCGGCCTTTGACACGCGTGAGCCATCGACCAGCCCGGTGGTGCCGTCATCGCCGGTGCGCGTGTAAATCTTGTTGAGCTTGACCATCCGGTCGAAACGATCAGGTGCGACCGGCGGCGAACAGGATCAGCACGACGATCAGGATCGCGCCGGCCTGAAAGAAAATGCGCTGCTGCATCATCCGATTGGATTTCAACGCGGCGCGCGTCGGGCCTTCGCCCCTGACCTCTGCGGTCGAATCCTGGAGGAAGGCGATGACCCCACGCACCAGCGCCACGACCGTCGCGATCATGGCCGCGATCAGCAGGATTATCAGGAAGGTGTTCATGATCTTAATTTAGGCGCTCGCCGCCGAAAAGCCAGAGGGCAAGCGGCCGGCGCGCAGCGACGCGGCGAGCGCCGGGCCGTCCGCGCCATCCGCCCGCATCGCGGCCAGCGTGGGCGCGCCGTGGCGCTTGGCGAGGCGTTCGCCATCGGCGCCGACCAGCAGGGCGTGATGATGATAGGCGGGGGTCGGCAGGCCGAGCAGCGCCTGTAGCAGCCGGTGGACATGGGTCGCGTCGAACAGGTCGAGGCCGCGCACCACATCGGTCACGCCCTGCGCCGCATCGTCGATGGTGACGGCGAGATGGTAGCTGGCCGGGGCATCCTTGCGGGCCAGCACGACATCGCCCTGCGGTGCGGGGTCGGCTACGATCCGGCCGGCGCGATCGTCGTGCCAGTCGAGCAGGCCGGCCACCGCCATCGCGGCCGGCAGGTCGAGCCGCCAGCAATGCGGCTGGTCGATCCGGTTGGCGATCTCGGCGTCGGTCAGGTGACGGCAGGTGCCGGCATAGGCGGGGGTGGGGCCATGCGGCGCGGTGGTGCTGGCGGCGATCTCGGCACGCGTGCAGAAACAGGGGTAGACGAGGCGATCCGCCTTGAACCGGTCGAGCGCGGACTGATACAGGGGCAGGCGCTGCGACTGGAAGACGGGGCCTTCCCAGTTCAGGCCCAGCCACGCCAGATCGGCGAGGGTCGTGTCGACATGCTCGGGCCGGCTGCGGGTGCCGTCGATATCCTCGATCCGCAGCAGGAACCGGCCGCCGCGCTCGACCGCGTGATCGTGGGCGCGAACAGCCGAGAAGGCATGACCCAGATGCAGACGGCCGGTGGGGCTCGGCGCAAAGCGGGTGACGACACCCCCTTGACCGTGAATCGGTCGCTGTGCTGTCATGGTCGGGCTGTCATGACAGCGTCATGCCGATCGGCGAGAGCCGCCGTCGACTTTGCTTGGGAGGGCCCGTGTTTCATCCCGACCTGATCCGACACCCGGACGGCTGTCCGACGCTGGTGTTGAACGCCGATTATACGCCTCTGTCCTATTATCCACTCAGCCTGTGGCCATGGCAGACCGCGGTCAAGGCGATGTTCCTCGACCGCGTCGACGTCGTGGCGCATTACGAGCGCGAGGTGCACAGCGCGTCGATCTCGCTGAAGCTGCCATCGGTGATCGCGCTGAAGCAGTTCGTGAAGCCGTCGCAATTTCCCGCCTTTACCCGGTTCAACCTGTTCCTGCGCGATCGCTTCGCCTGCCAATATTGCGGGCATGGCCGCGACCTGACGTTCGACCATGTCGTGCCGCGCGCGCAAGGGGGACGAACGACATGGGAGAATGTGGTCACCGCGTGCGCGCCGTGCAATCTGCGAAAAGGTGGGCGGACGCCGAAACAGGCGGCGATGCCGCTGCATATCGAACCTATCCGGCCGACCAACTGGCACCTGCAGGAGCATGGCCGATCCTTTCCCCCCAATTACCTGCATGAGACATGGCACGACTGGCTCTATTGGGACGTTGAGCTGGATGCGTAACAATCGAGGGCGACGATGCAGGTGAAGACCATCACGGGGCGGGTGAAGACCATCACGGGAACGACGGCGATGCTGGCGGTGGCCACCACCCTGGCCGCCTGTGGACCAGGGCCGGACGAGAAGCGCAAGGCCGCCGATGCGAAGGCGGCGGCATTTACCCCGCCATCGGTGACGTCGCGGCTGGATTTCGGCAGCTCGATGACGCGACGGTTCCGGACGCTGGACCGCAATGCGGATGACGAGATCGATCGCACCGAGCTACCCCGCCGTAATACCCGGTTGCTGGAATTGGATCGCAACGGGGACGGCAAGATCAGCTCGATCGAGTTTTCCGAAGGGATGCTGGCGCGGTTCGACCGGATGGACCTGAACCACGACGGCACCGTCACCTCCGAAGAGCGGGCGGCGGCGGAAAGTGCGCCAGCGAAGCCAGCGCAGGGGGAATGACCTGACGCCGCCGTGCCGACCTTGTGCGTCATATCCGGCGTGGTTCGGTGGCCGATGGCAGGATGACGACCGCGCGCGTGCCGCGGCTGGGTTCGCTGTCGATGGTCAGTGTGCCGTTCATCGCGGTCATCAGGCCACGGCAGATCGACAGGCCGAGGCCTGATCCCCGAATGCCGTTTACCGGCGTGCCGACATGGCTGAACCGTTCGAACAGGACGGCCTGACCGGCGGCGCTGATACCGCTGCCAGTATCCGTGACGGTGATGGCGGTGCGAACCGCGTCGATGCTGTCGATCGTGATGATAACGCAGCCACCGGTAGGGGTGAAGCGGATGGCGTTCGTCGCGAGATTGACCATTACGCGTTCCAGCTTGCCGCGATCGGCGATCACGCGTTGATCGCTGTCGTGAGGCGGCATGAGCGTGACGCCGAAGGTCCGTGCCTGCCCCTCCACCACGGCGAGTGCATCCACCGCAATGGTGCGCGGATTGCATTCGGTCAGATCGGCATCGACCAGCCCGGCATCCAGCCGTTCGAGATCGAGTATGTCGTTGAGCAGCGTCGTGACGCGGGTGCCGCCCGTATGAATCTGATCGACCCAGTTGCGCTGGGGTTGTGGCAATTCCCCTGCTCTAGCCAGCAGCGACGCGTTCAGGACCACGCTGCCCAGTGGCGAGCGGATTTCGTGGACGATGTCGATCAGTGCGTGTGCTCGCTTCGCTTCCAGGGCGATCAGGCGATCGCGTTCGGCGAGATACCGGTCGTTCAATAATGTGGTGCGGACGGCGTAGATCAGCAATCCGCCAATCCCGATGAGCGCGCCCCAAAGGGAGCCCCGATGACTGATCTGAAGCGCCATGAGGAGCAGCACGGCGGTCACCATCAGGGGGGAGACGTGCCGTGATGTCCGAAGCCAGGTCACCGGCCGGGAAGATCGTGGGCTTTTGTCGGTCCAGATCAGCAGCGACGCGTACACGATGAAGGCGGCGTCACCGAATGCCCAGATCGGGGAATTTCGATCAATGCCGTATCGGTTGAATACCCACACCGCGATGATGGTCGTGACGGCATAGGTGCATAGCGTCACCGACAGGACAAAGATCAATTGCCGTATCCGACCCCGTTGGGTCAGAAATGATGTGATGGCCAGCAGAGCCAGAAGGACATTGGCCGAATAAAGATAGGCGACGACACCGGCCGTCAACGGCGCGGTAACGGTGATCGGCCTTGCCAGCAGGGTAAGCGATGCTCCCATCAACAGCGTCTGGCTTACGTCCAGTACGCGTAGTGCCCAGCCCTGATCCTCTTCGCCGCTCGGCAGCAATACGATCAGGAAAAAGACCTGCCGGGGGATCGAGCCGAAGTTCAAAAAGGCAAGCTCGCGACCGATAAGTGCCGGGGTGATCGTTGCCGCCCACCAGCCTACACCCCAGAAGACGAAGCCCAGGGTGACGACCCGCCAACGCCAAGCGCCCGGAAAGTCGGCTGGTCGAGGAGTCGTGACGATGGTGAGAACGGCGCATAGGCAGCACAGGAAGCCCAGTCCTACACCCATCGACCAAGTCTGATCGGGCAGCGCGATCGTGACGCCGACTTGTAGGGCTACACACAGGATCAACGCGGCGGTCCACCATCCGCGATGATCGAGGGGCGGTTGCGTGTCGGGCTCCTGGTCGGCCACCCAGCGGCCCGTCGCCGGTCGACGCGTGCGGCCGAAGGTGGCCGTGGCCACCGGTCAGGACAGTTTCAGGCGTTCGGCGAAGCGGCCGAGTTCGGCGATCGAGTTCGCGCCGACCTTGCGCATCAACTGCGCGCGGGCGACCTTTACGGTGATCTCGCTGAGGCCGAGATCGCCGGCGATCACCTTGTTCAGGCGGCCGGCGGCCGCTTGCAACAGGATGTGGCGCTCCCGGTCGGTCAATTCAGCATAGGCCGAATGCAATCGCACCAGTTCCTGTCGTTCGGCACGCGTCGCGCGCTCACTTTCCAGCGCCTGTGTCACGGCATCCAGTAGATCCTGCTCGCGGAACGGCTTGGTCAGGAAATCGGCGGCCCCCGCCTTCATCGCCGTGACGCTCATCGGAATATCGGCATAGCCGGTTACGAAGATGATCGGCAGCACGACATCCGCGTCGACCAGTTGCCGCTGAAGCTTCAGCCCATCGAGATTCGGCATCCGGACATCGAGCACGACGCAGCCGGCCGGACCGGTCATCGCCAGTTCGACGAACTCGGCGGCATTGGCGAATTTCCGCACGGTGCGGCCGGCCATTTCCAGCACGTCGGCGATCGCGTCTCGCATCGACTCGTCGTCGTCCACCACGAAGACGGTTTGGGGCATCAACAGGTCCCATCGTCATGCGATGGCACCGTGCGATCGCGGCGGAGCGACCCGGGCTCTGTCGGAAAAGTTCCCGTGCCGCCCGTCATCGCTGAAAGCCGAAAGATGCCCATGACGCCAGCTTATCGCGTTCCACCACCGTTAGTCGAGATCATTCAGGGAATGGCGGAATCGAGCCGTTTCCTGCAGGTTCTGGCACCGACGATCGCGACTCCACCCTGTCAGGCGGTGAACAGCGATGCCGCCTTGTGCACGGTCGTCACACCGCGATCGTCAGTGACGGCGTAGGTGAAGCCCGGCAACAGGCAGAATGCGCCGATGGCACCACGCGGGTCGAGCGCCAGAAAGCCGACCTGAACGCCCTTGATCGCGTCGCCGCGCAGGCGGGCGATGTGGCGGACGACCTCCTCGCAAGCCTGTTGCGGGGTGCGCCCGGCCCGCATGGAGGCGACGACGCGCGCGGTGCCGGATACGCGCGTCACCTCCTCACCCAGACCGGTAGAGGTAGCAGCGCCGACGCCTGCCTCCACATACAGGCCCGCGCCGACCTGAGGTGAGTCGCCGACGCGACCGGCCATCTTGAATGCCATCCCCGATGTCGTGCAGGCGCCGGCCATTCTGCCACCGGCATCACGCGCCAGAATACCAATCGTATCATGGTCCAATGCACCGCCGGGCGTCCGGTAATCGGTATTCTCGCTGTTTGCGCGTGGTTGATACTTCGCGGTCTTCAGCCAGTCACGCCAGGCCTGCTCCGCCTCGGGGGTCAGCAGGTTGGTGCGGGGAAAACCCTGATCGCGGGCGAAGCGGGTCGCGCCGGCGCCGACCAGCATCGTGTGCGGCGTCCACTCCATCACCCGGCGCGCGACCGAGATGGCATGGATCGTATCTTCCAGCGCCGCGACGGCTCCGACGCCGCCGGCATCGTCCATGATGACCGCGTCCAGCGTGACATGGCCATCGCGATCAGGGTAGCCGCTATAACCGACCGAGTGATTGGTCGGATCCGCCTCCGGTACCATCGCACCGGCTTCGACCGCATCGATCAGCGATCCGCCCGCCCGCAACCGGGCAAAGGCGGCGTTGTTGGCGGCGGCACCGAAATCCCACGTCGACAGGATCGTCGCACGATCGCCCGCCGATCGCGCCTTCGCCGCCGCCGTCAGTGGCAGCAATCCACCCATCAGCCCCGCCACCGCAAGAAAGGATCGCCGGTCGTTCATCATGATGGTCCCTTACCGTCGCAGCCGGGTGGCGCGTTTCCACGACAATCCCGACAAATTTGCCGCATGCAAAGTATAATCTGCAGAAGGGTCATAAGCAGGTACTATTTAGGTATTGACGGGTTGCCTGATTTGGCAAACTTTGGTCCTCATTCCCCGAACGTGTCAGGGCGCGGCGGGGGCAAAGGGGAAACATCATGATCTTGCGGAATTCGACGTCGTGGCTGGCCATCGCCGGAGCGATCACCGTGCTGGCAACGCCGGCCGTGGCGCAGCAGGCTGTACCCGTGGATCAACAGGCGACTGGGGCGGACAGCGTTGCGGGCGACACGGCCGATATCGCCGCGACGGCTTCCGCACAGCGTCGCGGCGCAATCACCGGTGAGCAGGCCGATGACGGCAACGACGGCATGATCGTGGTCACGGGTACGCGCATCAATCGCCCGAACGTGACCGCCGCGGCACCGATCACGTCGGTCACGATTCAGGATATCCGCGCGCAGGCGCCACTGAACGTCGAGGAGGTTCTGAACCGCCTGCCGCAGGTCGCGCCGGACAGTCAGCAGAATTATCAGGATTCCGACGGTCGCCAGCGGATCAAGCTGCGCAGCCTGGGCTTCGAGCGGACATTGGTGCTGGTCGATGGCAAGCGTCTCGGCACGCAGAACGGCCAGGACACCAACATGATTCCGGTGACGCTGCTGGAGCGCATCGATATTCTGACCGGTGGCGCGTCGTCGGTCTATGGATCGGACGCGGTCGCCGGCGTCGTCAATTTCGTGATGAAGCAGAATTTCACCGGTGTCCGGCTCGACGCGAACTACAATTTCTACAACCACGTGAACAAGTCGACGCTGGTCACGCCGGTGTCACGGGCGTCGGGCTTCACGCCACGACTGGGGTCAGTGAACGATGGCGGTCGCGCTGATGTGTCGCTGACCGCCGGTACGTCGCTGTTCGACGGTGCGGTCAACGTTTCGGGGTTCGTGAATTACAAGCACACCGATCTCGTACCCTACGCGTCGCGCTCGTCGTCGTCCTGCCAATTGTTGCAGACCGTCAAGGACGGGCCGCTGTCGTGTTCATTGTCGACCTATTCAACGAGCGGGTACATCGCTCCGCAATCCGGCGCGAACAACGGCACCGCCTTTGTCAACGATCCTGCCGGCACGCGTAGCTTCGTGCCCTATGGCAACGGCATCGGGGCGGGCAAGGCGGCCAACCCGTTCGATGGCTATTCCTTCCAGCGGCAGGGCGAACGCGTCAACGCTGGTGGTTTCGTGACGATCAAGCTGGCGCCGGAAGCGGAAATCTATGGTTCGGCGCTGTGGTTTCGCGACAAGTCCACCAACCGATTTCCGATGCGCGCTTTTAGTTTCACCGCCTATGGATCGACGCCGTATCAGGTGAACTGCAACAACCCGTTCCTGTCGGCGTCGCAGCGGACCACGCTGTGCGGTGCCGCTGCGGGGACGTCGGCGCTGGTGCCGCTGGAGGTGCGTTACCGGTTCAACGCGCCATTCATGATCGACACCTATACCAACTCGGCGATCCGCGCGACGGGCGGCATCCGTGGCAAGGTAGGTGATGCCTGGACGTACGACGTCGGCGGCGTCTTTGCCCGCAATCAACAGATTTTCGATTCATCGCGTCTGCCCGATTTCGATCGGGTCAATCGTTCGCTGAACGTTGTCAGCGTGAACGGCACGCCGACCTGTTCCTCGGCTACCAACGGCACCGATGCGTCCTGTGTCCCGTTCGATGCCTTTTCGGCAGGCAACAACAATCAGACGCTCATCGATTATATCTATGGCGGACTTGATCCCGCGCGGCAGAAAACCGTCGGGCTTCTGTACAACGTGATCGCGGGCATGACCGGCGACTTGGGCAAATATGGCGTCACGTCGCCGCTTGCCAATGATGGCGTCGCATTCGCGCTGGGTACCGAGTTTCGCAAGGACCGCCAGTTCTCGACCTCGACCGCCGGTTTCCGCGAAGATTATGGCGGCACCGATTCCGATCGCAGCCAGCACGTCTGGGAATCGAACATCGAAGTGCAGGTGCCGCTGGTTCAGGAGCGCCCGTTCGCGCACCTGTTGCAGGCAAACGGCGGTTATCGCCTGTCGAAATACAGCAGCAATCCGGACAAGTTCACGACGTGGAAACTGGAGGGTCTGTACGCGCCGGTCCGTGACCTGACATTCCGGGCGTCGTTCAACAAGGCGCAGCGTGCGCCGACCGTGGTCGAGGCATTTCAGGCATCGAACATCAGTTTCGGCCGGCAGGGCGGATCGCAGAACGATTTCTGCGCCCCTGTCACACGGCAGATCCAGAACCCGAACAACCCGAACGGCACCATTACCACGACCGCGCCGCTCGCCTCGCGCGAGATTTGCCGCGCCACCGGCCTGTCGGACGCTTTGTATGGCAGCACGACGCTGCTCTGCCCCAACGACCAGTGCACCGTGCGTTCGGGTGGATTTACCGCCGATCCGGAGACCGCCTACACCCAGACTTATGGCTTGGTGGTAAAGCCCAGCTTTGTCCGCGGGCTGGTGTTCTCGGTCGACCGTTACCGGATCAAGATCAACAACTCGCTCGGCTATAACGACGACAGCTATTACACCGATGGCTGCCTGCGCTCGAACGGGGACCCCTTCTTCTGTTCGGGTATCGTTCGGGCGGCCAACGGCACGCTCTATGCCGCAGCGGGCGGTAACCCGACCAGCGGCTTCATTCGCGCCGGCACGACCAACTATTACTTCTCGATCGCGCGCGGTTGGGATTTCCAGACCAGCTATGCACTGGGTCTGGGATCGGCCGGTCGGGTCGATCTCGACTTCAACGGATCGCTGACCACCTTTGCTGGTGGTCAGGACTCGCCGCTGCAGCCAAAGCGCAACTGCGCCGGTTATTTCGGTAACGGTTGCGGCCAGTTGCTGCCAAAATGGGCGCACGGTCTGCGTACGACCTACACAACGCCCGACAGCGTCTTCAACGCGTCGTTCAACTGGCGCTATGTCAGCTCGCTGACCAACGCCAATAACTCGGGCGACGAGGCGATCGGCGGCACGCCGGAGCGGGCGCAGACCACGTTCACGCGGATCGCGCCGGTCAGCTACTTCGATCTGGCGCTGACCTTCAACATCGCCCGACAGTTCGCCTTCCGGATCATCGCAAACAACCTGCTCGACAAGCAGCCACCGATCCTGGCGAATTCGTACAATATCAGTCTGGCGCGCAACAATACGATCCCGGCACGGTATGATTCACTGGGTCGGCAGATCGCGATCGGAACTACGATCTCGTTCTGACCACGGGTGGCGGATCGGCGAGATGTTTCGACATCTGGCCGATCCAGGTCACGTCAATTCTCGATACCGGCCAGATCGCGGGCCGCCGATTGCAGCATCTCTTCGACGGTCGGGTGATACCAGGGTTGATCGGCGAAGGTCGCAACGTCCATACCGCGGTCGATACCCAGTGCGACGAGATGGCCAAGGTGTTCGCCGCCCGTCGCGACGATGGTCGCGCCAATCAGTGCGCCGTCGGCATCGCCGTAGAGGCGCACCAGCCCTTCGCTCTCGCCGTCGGCTCTGGCGCGGCCGTTATCGGCGACGGTGGCGCAGCCAATACGGGCGTCTGCGGGCAACTTGTCGAAGGGGGTGCCGACCTCGACCAGATTGGGTTCGGTAAAGGCGATGGTGAGACGGGGGATCGGGCGGCTACCCGCGCGCCCGGCCGCTACCGTACCCGCGATCCTGCCGCCGCGGGCTGCCTCGTGCAGGACAGACCGCCACGCATTCGCATCGCCGGCAATGAAAATGTCGCTGTCGACACTGCGCCGCGTCGTCTCGTCGAACGTCGGTGTACCGTGATCATCGAGTTCGATCCCCGCGTTGGCGAGATCGAGTGAATCGAGGGCAGGGGGCCGCCCGGTCGCGGCAAGCACCAGATCGACTGTCACGGAGCCTTCGCTGGCGCCGCTCCAACGGATCAGGCCCCGGCCATCGGGCATGGGTTCGGCCGTGACGGTGACGCCGAGCCGCAAGGCGATCTCGTTCCCGAGGGCGGCTTGGGCTACTGGCTCCGCCACCGGATCGGTTAGGCCGCCTATCGTCTTACCCTCATCGAGCAAGGTAACGGCGACACCCAGGCGCGCAAAGGCCTGCGCCAGTTCCAGCCCTACCGGGCCGGCGCCGACCACCGCCATCGCGGTGGGCAGCGTGTCGATTTCAAAGATAGTTTCGTGGGTGTGGACGATGGCGGCGACGGGTTTGAGGCTGTCCGGTACGATCGGATAACCGCCCGTAGCGATGATGATGGCGCCTGCCTCGACCGCAACATCGCCGACCATCAGCGAATGCGGCGCTGTAAAGCGGGCCGAGCCGTGCAGCCGATGCTTCGCCGGGATCGCGTGATACTCGTCGAGGATGGAGGCCACGAACCGGTCTCGCTCGCGTCGCATCCGCGCGAGGACGGCGGGGCCATCGATCTCAAGCCCGTCGATCCGGACGCCGAATCGATTGGCCTGTCGGGCCTCATGGGCGGTACGTCCGGCAGCGATCAGCAGTTTGGAAGGCATGCAGCCGACACGCGTGCAGGTGGAACCGCCTTCGCCCCGTTCGATCAGCAGGACGTCGGCGCCGTGTGCGATTGCTGCTTTGTACGCTTTGAGCCCTGCGGTCCCTGCGCCGATGATGGCGATGTCGCACTGTCGCGCAACCATATGATTCTCCTGGTTTCGCGACGGGGTGTTCGCGAAGCCTGTAAGAGCCGGGAGCTGTTATGGGTTCCCGATGGTGT